>NZ_ATWH01000013.1:0-40969 GCF_000421145.1 Glaciibacter superstes DSM 21135
AACTCGTCGATCGAATCACGGGAACAGAACCTCGCAAACTGGGACCACGCCCACCGGTACTGCATCCTCGTCGACGGCGCATGGCCGAGCGGACTCATTGCCGCGTCTGCCTGCGCGATTAACTCGCCTATTGAAACACTCATCTCCGGCTCACCTCCAGTGAAAATCGAAAGAGATGAGCCAGCGTAGGCGGGCCGCGATTATCCCGAGGAAATCAGCTCTCAGGCCGCCATTGCACACGCCCGCAGAGCAGGACTCGGGATAACAGACTCCTCGGGATAGTCGCGCTTATCCCGAATTCGGGATAAGCGCGACAAGGCTACGAAGGAATTGTGGAGAGCTACGACCTCCCCAATATGAAACTCAGGACGCTCAGCATCGGCCTGAACTACGGCGCGATCGAACGGGGTGAAATTCAGGCGGCAGACGTATTCACCACCGATCCGCAATTGCTGCGCTCCGACCTGGTCGTGCTTGAGGACAATCTCAAACTTTTTGGATTCCAGAATGTTTCGCCGGCTATCCGCAAAGACACCCTGGCTCGTGTCGGAGATGACGTGCCGGATGCCCTCAACCAGCTGAGCGCGCTCCTGACACTCGACGCAATGCAGGCGATGAACGAGGCTGCCGCCATCAACCGACTCGACCCGGCGCAGGTGGCCAAGAAGTTTCTTTCCGCCAACAACCTCATTTGATCGTTCGCCACTAACCGAATTTCGCCACTAAACGAATAGGGACCACTGATGACAGCTATCGATTTAGAGCAATCTTCTTCCATTGTTTTCGACGCAGCGACCAAGGTATACGCTGGGCAGCCCCGTCCGGCCGTCGATAACCTCTCACTCACCATCGAAGCGGGCCAGCTCTGCTGCATTGTGGGGCCGTCCGGCGGTGGAAAGACCACCACTCTGCTGCTCGTCAATCGATTGGTGGAACTGACAAGCGGCGACATCCGCATCGGCGAACAGAGCATTCACGATATCGACCCCATCGCGCTTCGCCGAAGCATCGGCTACGTCATCCAGCAGACCGGCCTGTTCCCGCACCTGACAATCGCAGAAAATATAGCCCTGATCCCACAGATCCTCAATTGGGATAAGGCCCGCATCCGAAAGCGAACCAATGAGCTGCTCGAACTTGTGGGACTCGCCCCTGTCGAGACATTCGCCAAGCGGTACCCACACGAGTTGTCGGGCGGGCAACAACAGCGGGTGGGGATAGCTCGCGCACTCGCCGCCAACCCCCCGGTCATGTTGATGGACGAGCCCTTCGGCGCCCTCGACCCGATAACCCGAGCGAATATCCAGGACGAATTCCTGTCGCTGAAGGATGAGATCGGCAAGACCACCATTTTCATCACCCACGATATTGACGAGGCCATCAAGATGGGGGACAAGATGGCCATTCTTCAGGATGGGGGCGTGCTCGCACAGTACGGCACCCCTGAGGCGATCCTGTCGCACCCTGCTAACGAGTTCGTGGAACGCTTCGTCGGCGAAGATCGGGGTCTCAAGCTGCTGACGCTGCGTACCCTCCAGCGAGCCCTGGAACAGGCGACGAATCGCCCGGTGCTGATGCGACGCTCCGAAATTCAGGCCTCGAACCTGCCGCGCATTCCGGAAACAGCGACCATGCAGGCAGCCCTCTCCCTGGCTCTCAATTCGCAGTCGACAGCCGTCATCGTTACGAGCGAGAACGGTCTGGACGCCGTCGAATTGTCGGTGCAGAGACTCGTCGAGCTCGGTTCGACAACCACCGCACCGCCAAAGACTTCGCGAGCGAGGGCAGACGCTTGAGCGTCACGACAGCGGTGGAGCCGGTCATTCCCGATTACGGCCAGGCCAGCGAATGTGTGGTCAACAATGGCGCATTCTGCGTTGATTGGTTCGTACAACAATGGCCTACGGTCTTCTGGCCGGCCCTCGTCGAGCACATCGGACTCACGCTCATCGCCATTGTGATCGGCTTTGTACTCGCATTTCTCGCTGCCCTCGTCGCACACCGATTCTCGGTTGCCGCCGCCCCGCTCAACGGCATCGCCGCTGTGCTGTATACGATCCCTCCACTTGCGTTGTTCATCCTGCTGGTCCCGTTCACGGGTCTCTCCGTCCTGACTGCTGAGATCGCGCTGGTCGCTTATACGCTCCTCATCCTCTTCAGCAATACGCTCACCGGCCTCAACAACATTCCGGCGGACGCGAGGCGGGCGGCAGTCGGCATGGGCCTCACCCGCTCTCAGATCCTGAAACGAATCGAGCTTCCCCTCGCAGTACCGGCCATTATCGGTGGGCTTCGGATCGCCAGCGTATTGACCGTGAGTACCGCCACCATCGCGGCGTTCATCGTTGATGCGGGTCTCGGGTCTCCCATTCTCAAGGCGATCCAATCCCCATTCAACACCCAGTTCATAGCAGCTGGTGCCCTTGCCGTGCTGCTCGCCTTCGCCGTAGACGGCTTGTTGGTGCTTCTCGGCAGGGGGCTCGCCCCGTGGGCGTTGCGAAGGAGGAACGCATGAGTGATTTTCTCGGATTCATCGGGTTTTCGGTCAACAATTTCGGGCTCCTGCTCGACAAGACCATCGAGCATCTCGCGATTAGCTCCACCGCGCTGCTCATCGCGATCGTCATCGGCATGCCGATCGGGCTGTGGCTCGGCCACATCCACAAGGGTGAGTTCATCGCGGTGAGCATCTCAAACCTGGGACGCGCACTGCCCAGTCTCGCGCTGATCGCCATCCTGATCGGCGTCGTCGGAATCGGCTTCACCAACGTCGTCATTGCGCTCATCGTTCTTGCGGCACCGCCCATACTGACGACCACGTTCCTCGGAGTGAACGGGGTCGATCGGAGTCTGACCCAGGCCTCCCGCGGAATGGGTCTCCGCGGATGGCAAACACTGGCCAGGGTCGAGCTGCCACTTGCGCTGCCGTCAATATTCACCGGGTTGCGCACTTCGGCGGTGCTGGTGGTCAGCAGCGCCACATTGGCCGCGATCGCCGGCGGCGGAGGCCTCGGCGACATCATCCTGAACCAGGTCGCCTACGGCATGAGCGGCGTGATCGCCGGTGCGTTGTGGGTCGCCGTCCTCGCGCTGGCTACCGACGGGCTGTTCATCGTTCTCCATCGCCTCGTCACTCCGGCCGGCATACGGTCCCGCACGAAGAAGCGGGTGGACGGGCCACTGGCCGCGCCAAGGGTGGACGATGCCAGTGCACCGGAAGAGCAGGGAGTGCTCACCAGCCGCTAGTTCGTATGGCGAGGGTCAGCGAGGGGCGTGCGACCACTCCAGGAGCCGCTCCAGCGGCCAGGTGGTAACGATCCGGTCCGCGGGAACCCCGTTCTTTGCCGCCCGTTCCGCCCCGTACTGGAGAAAGTCGAGCTGCCCGGGCGCGTGCGCATCGGAGTCGATACTGAACAGGCAGCCGGCCTCGAGCGCCACGGCGATGAGTTCCTCCGGCGGATCCTGCCGCTCCGGCCGCGAATTGATCTCCACCGCAACACCCTGCTCGGCACACGCAGCGAACACCCGCTCCGCATCGAACTCCGATTGTGGCCGAGTTCCTCGCGACCCCTGCACCAGCCGCCCGGTGCAATGCCCGAGAACGTTGGTGTGACGATCGTTGATCCCGGCGAGCATCCGTCTCGTCATCGTGTCCGCGTCCGCACGCAGCTTCGAATGCACACTCGCCACAACCACATCCAGCCGGTCGAGCATCTCCGATGACTGGTCAAGATCCCCACTCTCGAGAATGTCGACCTCAATGCCACGCAGTAAACGAACGCCGCATAAACGGATGCCGTCGACGTCGCCGTTGATTCGCGCCACCACATCGAGCTGATCGGCGAGCCGCTCGGCGCTCAGCCCATTGGCGACCCTGAGACTCGGAGAATGATCGGTCAGTGCGAGGTACTCACGACCAAGCATCCGAGCACCATCCACCATCAGCTCGATCGACGTGGTCCCATCCGACCACTCGCTGTGACTGTGCAGGTCACCACGCAACGCCGCCAGTAGCTCAGATCCACCGGAGGCCAGCGCAGCAACCCCCTTCTGCCGCAGATTCTCCAGGTAGTCCGGAACCTGCCCGCCGATCGACTGGGTGATCACCTCGAAGGTTCTGCCGCCAATACCCTTCATTCGTTTGAGGTCCCCGTTGGCGGCGCGCTCGGCCAACTCGTCAGCGCCCAGGCCGGCAATGACGACGGCCGCCTTCCGAAACGCCTGCACCTTGAACGACGGCGCAAGGTCGCGCTCCAGCCAGAAAGCGATCTCTCCCAAGGCGTCAACGGCATCCATAGAACCATTTTGCTCCCCTACCAGAAACAGCACACCGTCGAATCGTGACGGTGTGCTGGCTTCCAGTGCATATGATCAGCCCATGAA
This sequence comes from Glaciibacter superstes DSM 21135, assembly GCF_000421145.1. Taxonomy (GTDB): domain Bacteria; phylum Actinomycetota; class Actinomycetes; order Actinomycetales; family Microbacteriaceae; genus Cryobacterium; species Cryobacterium superstes. The sequence goes on from NZ_ATWH01000013.1 coordinate 4,384, forward strand.
GAGAGCACACTCCACAACCCCGGACGCGAAGCAGGGACGAGCCCTGGCCGCCGCCAGCGGAGCCCCAGCAGGCGTGCCATCGCTCCGCATCAACGCCTTCCGTATCGGCCTGGTCGGCGGACTGGGCGTTCTGGTCGCGATGCTTATCGGCTCGATGGTGACCCAGTTGGCGACCACGCTCATCTACGTCGGCGTCGCCCTCTTCCTCGCGCTCGGCCTCGATCCCCTGGTGTCGTGGCTGGAGAAGAAGCTGTCACGTGGTCTGTCGATCACCGTGGTCGTGCTGGCCGTCATCGGCGCGTTCGCCGGCATCCTGTTCGCGATCGTACCGATCCTGGTGCGGCAGATCACCAACCTGGTCGAAGACTTCCCCAGCATCTCCCAAGACTTCCTGAACAGCGACTTCGTGAAGTGGGCCCAGGGTCTTTTTGGGGAATCCTTCGACATCGACGCCGCGCTGAGCGGCGCAACGGACTACATCACCAACCCAGACAACCTGCTCTCGCTCGGCGGCGGCATCCTCTCGGTCGGGGCCGGAGTGGCCAGCGGGGTCACCGGCGCAATGATCGTCCTGATCCTGACCCTGTACTTCCTCGCATCGCTGCGATCGATGAAACGAGCCACCTACCGATTTGTTCCCGCATACCGACGCGAGGGCTTCGCGCGCGTGATGGAAGAGATCACCCAGGCAGTCGGACGCTACGTCGTCGGCCAGGTCGGGCTCGCACTGATCAATGGAGTCCTCAGTTTCATACTCCTCAGCATCATCGGAGCGCCCCTTCCCGCCCTGCTCGCTCTCATCGCGTTCATCGGCTCGATGATCCCGCTGGTCGGCACGCTCAGCGGCGCGGTGATCAACAGCCTCATCTGCCTGATCGCTTCCCCGCAGACCGCGCTGGTCGCCGCAATCTACTACCTGATCTACCTGCAGGTCGAGGCCTACATCCTGAGCCCGCGAATCATGAATCGTGCGGTTGCCGTTCCCGGTGCGCTGGTGGTGATCGCCGCAGTTGCCGGCGGTGCCATCGGCGGAATCCTCGGTGCCCTCGTCGCAATCCCAATTGCGGCATCCGTCATCATCATCGTGCAGAAGGTGGTGTTCCCGACCCAGGACGCCAAGGTCGCTCCGGCCGTTCAGAGCGGAGACATCAGCCCGGCGACCAACGGCTGAGTGCGGGAGAACGGGCAGCGCTGGGATGGTCAGCTGCCCAATCAGCGTCGACCGTCAGCGTCGACTGTCAGCGTTGCACGGGCAGGCTCGCGGTGTCGTAATGGGGCTGGCGTCGCGGCAGCAGTAGCGTCAGCACAACACCGATGATCGCCGCTACTGCACAGATAGCGAAGCTCAACTGGAATCCGAACGCGTTCGGCGTGGTGACCCCATCAACGGTGATGACGTTCGCAGAAAGGATGAGTCCGATGACGGCACTCGCCGCTGTCGAGCCCAGCGTGCGCATCACTGAATTCAGGCCATTGGACGCCGCGGTCTCCGATGCAGGAACGGCCGCCATGATCAGGGTCGGCATGGCCGCATAGGCGAAACCGACCCCGAATCCGACAGCCGTCGCGATGAGCACCGTGTGCCAGACCTCGGTCATCAGCCCGACCGCCAGCGCGTACCCGACGGCGATGATCGCGATTCCGAGCAACAGGCTGGTTCGCGCCCCTCGCCGGTCGGTCAGCCTGGCCGCCGTGCCGGACAGCGCCCACATGATCAGGCCGCTCGGCATCAGGCACAGGCTGGCGATCAGCATCGACTGGCCGAGACCGACACCGGTGTCGGTCGGAGCCTCGAGCAACATCGGCACCGCGACTGCGCTCGCGAAGAACGCAAAACCGACGGTGACCGACGCGAGATTCGTCAGCAACACGGTGCGGCGCATAGCGACCCTGATGTCGATGAGCGGACTCTCCACACGCAGCTCGAAGAGTGTCCACAATGCGAGCACCAGGACTCCGCCCAGCCCGATACCCAGGGTGAGCGGGCTTGACCAGCCCCACTCGTTGCCCTTGGAGATCGCGAGCAGGATGCCGACGAGGCCGATCGCCAGGCCGGCAGCACCGACGAAGTCGAATCCGCCCTCACTACGGAGCGTGCTGACCGGAACGTAAACGAACACGAGCACAAAGCCGATCACGCCGAGTGCCCCGGACACCCAGAACAGCATGTGCCAGTCGAGGAACTGCGAGATCACAGCCGACACCGGAAGCCCGATCGCGCCACCGATGCCGAGCGTGGCACTGACCAGGGCCACGGCCTTGCCGAGTCGATCCCGGTGCAAGACGTCGCGCAAGACGCTGATGCCCAGGGCGATCACGCCGAGCCCGGCCCCCTGCAGCGAGCGTCCGATCACCAACGGGATCAGCGTTGACGAAAATGCCGCGATCACCGAGCCGAGCACGAGGCTCGCCAGCAGGATCAGGATGATTCGCCGCTTGCCGTAAAGGTCGCCAAGGCGACCGCCGATCGGGGTTGCGACGGCGGCGGCGAGAAGCGTCGCCGTCACGACCCAGAGTGCATCCGGCGTCGACACGTCGAGCAGGTGCGGTAGCTCGGGCAGGAGCGGCGTCACGAGCGTCATCATGAAGGAAGCGACCAGCCCGGTGAACGCCAGCGAGGTGACGATCGCGCGGTCGTTGGCCGGTCTGCTGAGCCTCCGGCGTTCTGCGTCGCTCAACCAGGGTGGGCTTTCCTCCCGTTCATCCGGGTTCTGCTCGCCGTTCTCGTCGTACTGATCTGGGTCTTTCATCGGTCCTTTCGCGCGACAGGTGCACCGGCCCCCCGCCGACAGGGACAACCCTATCCAGAGCCACCGGCATTCCCTGGCGGTGATATTTCTTCCCGCGTTTGTTGCCAAGGGATGCCGTTCGCGCGCTACTGCGCCACCCGGCGCGTCACGTCAAGCGGATTACGGACCGTGACGAACGCGGTAGCCATATGACGCTTGTGCTCGCGGCTCACGCGTGCAGCTTGACAACATCGTCGCAGCCAGGAAATAGCAGACAGGCAAAGCCGAACACAACGTCGGAACGGGCAGAATCCGGCAATCGAAAGGGACGACGTGTCACACAGCAGCAGCACGTACAGAAGCAGTACGTCACTCAGAAGACGAACTGCACTCATCGCGGGGGCAGCACTCGCCGCGATCGCCATGCTCAGCGCCTGCGCGAGCCCGGCTGCCTCCGGAGCCGGAGGCGCCGCATCCGAAACTGGCGACCCGGTCACGGGCGGCACCCTCACCTACCTCGAATACCAGCCGACCACCTGCCTCTACGCGCCGGGAACCGGCTTCTACCCCAACGGCGGCCTGCTCAATCAGATCACAGACAAGCTCACCTACCAGAACCCGGAAACCCTCGAGATCGAGCCGTGGATCGCCGACTCGTGGACCGTCAACGACACCGCCACCGAATACACCTTCGTCATCCGCGACGGCGTCACGTTCTCAGACGGCACGCCGCTCGATGCCGCAGCCGTCGCCGCGAACTTCGACGCGTACGGCCTCGGCAGCGAAGAGCTCAAGCTGCCGATTTCTGAGGCGATCAACAACTACGCCGGCAGCACCGTGGTCGACGAGCACACCGTGACATTCAGCTTCACGCAGCCGTCGCCCGGGTTTTTGCAGGGGACCTCTGTCATCCAATCCGGACTCGTCTCGCCGGCCACCCTGGCGCTGCCGTATGAGGAACAGTGCCAGCTGAAGAACATCGTCGGCTCCGGCGCATTCACGGTCTCCAGCCAGGTCGTCGACAAGGAGGTGGACCTCGTCGCCCGCGACGACTACGACTGGGCGCCCGCGAACAGCGAGCACCAGGGCCGCGCCTACCTCGACGAGGTGAAGATCATCGTCACCCCAGAAGACAGCGTGCGCATCGGTTCGCTGCTCTCCGGCCAGGCCGACTACGTGCGCTACGTGCAAGCCTTCGACGAGGCCAGTGTCGAGGGCGCCGGTTTCGACCTTTACGCACCGCAGACGCGCGGGGTGAACAATGGGCTGTTCCTGCGTCCGTCGAACTCGATCCTGCAGGACGTCGACGTGCGAAAAGCCCTGCAGGCAGGCACAGACACGCAGGAGATCGTCGACACGATCTTCACGAAGAACTACCCGCGCGCAACGTCGGTGCTCTCCTCGACCGCTCTCGGCTACGTCGATCTCTCCGATCAGCTGACCTATGACCCCGACAAGGCCAACGAGCTGCTGGATGCCGCGGGCTGGAAAGCCGGGGCAGACGGCACCCGCGAGAAAGACGGCGCCCAGCTCTCGCTGAACGTGTTCGTCGCCGGTGCGCAACCGCTCTCGAAGCAGACCCTGGAACTGGTCGCCCAGCAGTGGACGAAGATCGGCGTGCAACTGAACGTCAAGCCCGCCGATTCCGGAACCATCGCCGCCGACATCAAGGACGCAGAGAAGACCGCACTCAACCACTCGATGGTCGGTCGCGCAGACCAAGACGTCATCAAGAGTCAGTTCCACACCGAGAATCGCGACGTGATCCTCTCGAACGATGCGGAGCTCGATGCGCTGCTTGACGCGCTGGCCTCCGAGCCAGACACCGATGCCCGCAACGCCAAAGTTGCCGATGCGCAGAAGTACATCATCGACCAGGGCTATGCGATCCCGTTCTTCGAGGAACCGCAGGTATACGGCGCCGCGAACTACGTGCACGGCATCGGCTTCGAGGCCGTCGGACGCCCGAGCTTCTACGACGTCTGGCTCGACAAGAAGTAACGGATGCCGTCTGGCGGCCGCGCAGGCGGCCGCCAGACGGACACCACAGAGCATCAGCCCACCACAGAGCATCAGCCCACCACAGAGCATCAGCCCACCACAGAGCATCAGCCCACCACAGAGCATCAGCCCACCAAAAAGCATCAGCCCACCACAGAGCATCAGCCCACCACAGAAGGAGAGTGACATGACCAGGTATCTCACGGGCCGCATCGGCCAGGCGGTGCTGGTGCTCTGGGCTGCGTTCACGGTGACCTTCGTGCTGCTGCAGGCGCTGCCAGGCGACTCGATCATGATCAAGTTCGAGAACCCGGAACTCGGCCTCAGCCCGGCACAGATCCTCGAGGTGCGCGCCAGATACGGCATCGATGAACCCGCCGTTCTGCAGTACATCCACACCCTCATGGGCTTTCTCGCCGGCGACTTCGGCTATTCGATCGAGACCGGCACCCCTGTTCTGCAACGCCTCGCCGAAGGGCTGCCGGAGACGGCAAAGCTGGCCGCCGGCGGCTTCCTTCTCGCCGTGGTGCTGGCCGTCACGATCGCCTTCGTCTCGAGCTACACGCGATTCGCCTGGATTCGCGGCGTGCTGCTGGCCGTTCCGAGCCTGTTCATCTCGATTCCGACGTTCTGGCTCGGCATCCTGCTGATCCAGGTGTTCTCCTTCCAGCTTCGGCTGGTGCCGGTGATCGGCGGCACAGAGGCGCAGTCGCTCATCCTGCCCGTGCTCACGCTCGCCGTGCCGATCTCGGCGCCGCTGGCCCAGGTGCTCTGCCGCAGCCTCGATGCCGTCTACACACAGCCGTTCGTCGCCGTCGCCCAGGCGAAGGGTGCATCACGGCAATGGATCCTGTGGCGCCACGTTGCACGCAATGCCCTGGTGCCGACCCTGACCGTCGCCGGTCTCACCTTCGGTGAGCTCATTGCCGGGTCGGTCATCACCGAGACGGTGTTCGGGCGGAACGGCATCGGCCGACTGACCGAGCAGGCCGTCACCGCGCAGGATATTCCCGTGATGCAGGCGATCGTGGTGCTCGCCGCCTTCGTCTTCGTGTCGGTCAACCTGATCGTCGACCTGCTCTACCCCGTGCTCGATCCCCGCCTTGCCGCGAAAGGACGTGTTGCCGTATGACGATCACCGAGTCACAGCAGGCCGGAACGACGAGCCTGACAACTCCGACCACGAAGGCCCAGCAGGCCTGGCCCGAAACCGGCCAGCAGACAACCGAACCGCCGAGAACGGATGCCGGGGGGCGCGTTACCGAGGGCGCACCCGCGAAACGGCGCCGTCGCATCCCGTCGATCGGGCTGATTCTGGCCTGGGCCATAGTGGCGGCCGCGTTGCTCTGGGTTGTCGCTCCCGGCCTGTTCACGGCCTACGACCCGATCAGCGGTGTGGCGGCCGAGAAGTTGCAGGCGCCGAGCATTGCGCACCTCTTCGGAACCGATGCCCTCGGCCGTGACCTCTTCGCCCGTGTGGTGCATGGCGCGGTGCACTCGCTCAGCGGCGCCTTTATCGCGGTGGCGGTCGGACTCGTGGCCGGCACGAGTATCGGACTGGTTGCTGGTTCCGTCGGCGGCATCCTCGATGCCGTGCTGATGCGCGTCATCGACGTGCTGCTGTCGATCCCCGGCCTGCTTCTGGCCCTGACCATCATCATTTTGCTCGGTTTCGGCACGGTGAACGCGGCCATCGCCGTCGGAGTCGGATCGATCGCCGCTTTCGCCAGGCTGAGCCGCTCGGAGGTCGTGCGAGTGCGACGCACGGACTACGTGGAGGCCGCGTTCGGCTCCGGTGCCCGTCTGCCGATCGTGCTCTTGCGGCACGTGTTACCCAACTCGATCGCTCCGGTGGTGGCGCTCGCCGCCCTCCAGTTCGGCGTCGCGATACTCGCCATCTCCACCCTCGGCTTCCTCGGCTACGGCGCCCCGCCGCCCACGCCGGAATGGGGCCTTCTTATCGCCGAGGGGCGCAACTACGTCGCCACCTCGTGGTGGCTGACCACCTTCCCAGGGATCGTTGTTGTGCTGGTGGTTCTCGCCACCAACCGCATCAGCCAGTGGATCGGCGGTGAGCGCGCATGAGCACCACCGCGTTGTCTCAGGCGGTGCTGTCTCAGGCCGCGTTGTCTCAGGCCGCGTTGTCTCAGGCGGAGCCCACCGAAGTCACCTCCGCCGCGGCGGCTTCGCTCCTGGCGGTGCAGAACCTCGCCGTCTCGTATCGCAGTCAGGGCGCTCAGACCCGGGTAGTGCACGACGTCTCGTTCCGGATCGAACCTGGCGAAGTCGTCGCGGTGGTCGGTGAATCCGGCTCGGGCAAGTCGACGACCGCGCACGCGATCATCGGGCTCCTCGCGGGCAACGGCCAGATCGATCATGGGGCCATCCTGCTGAACGGCACCGACATCTCCGGCTGGAGCGACAAGCGCCTCGCCGCCGTGCGTGGCGCGCAGATCGGCCTGGTGCCGCAAGACCCGACCAGCTCGCTGAACCCGGTCAAGACCATCGGCGCCCAGGTCGGCGAGGTGCTGCGCATCCATCGCCGCGGTCCGCGCGCCGGCATCCGTCACCGTGTTATCGACCTGCTGGCCCGCGTCGGCCTGCCAGACCCGGAATTGCGGGCCAGGCAGTACCCGCATCAGCTCTCCGGGGGCATGAGGCAGCGGGTGCTCATTGCAATCGCGATCGCCCTCGAGCCGCAACTGATCATCGCCGACGAGCCGACCAGCGCGCTCGACGTGACCGTGCAACGGCATATCCTCGACCTGCTTGACGGACTGCGCGCCGAGTTCGGCACCGCGATCCTGTTCGTCACCCACGACCTCGGCGTTGCGGCGAGCCGGTCGAGCCGCATCGTCGTGATGCAGGGCGGGCGCATTCAGGAGCAGGGAGCCACCGCCGACGTGCTCGCCAACCCGCAGAGCGATTACACGAAGCGCCTGCTTGCGAATGCACCGTCACTGGCGCCAGCCGGATTCCGCGAGGCGCGGGCACCGATCTACCTGCGCGATGCCGGCGCGGTCGCTGCCGAGAACCCGTCGGCGATCGTGGTCAGCAACCTGGTGAAGGAGTTCGGGCACCGGCGAACGGATGCCTTCCGCGCGGTCGACGACGTGTCATTCAGTGTTCGGCGCGGCACGACGCACGCGCTCGTGGGGGAGTCAGGGTCTGGCAAGACCACCACCGCGCGCATGATCGTGCGGTTCGAGCAACCCACCAGTGGGCGCGTGGAGGTCGACGGACAGGATGTCGCCCCCCTGCGGGGCGAGGCGCTACGGCAGCTACGCCGGCGCATCCAGTTGGTGTACCAGAACCCGTTCGGTTCGCTTGATCCGCGGCAGAGCGTTGCCGAGATCGTCGCAGAGCCGCTTCGAAACTTTGCGCTCGCTGACCGGCGTGGCCGTGCCGCCCGCACTGCAGAACTCGTCGACCGAGTCGCCCTGCCGGCAGCTGTACTGGAACGGAAGCCGCGTGAGCTTTCGGGCGGGCAGCGGCAGCGGGTCGCCATCGCCCGGGCTCTGGCCGTCGACCCCCGGGTGATCGTGCTCGACGAGGCCGTTTCGGCGCTCGATGTCACGGTGCAGGCGCAGATTCTCGACCTGCTGGGGCAGTTGCAGTCCGACCTCGACCTCACCTACCTGTTTATCTCCCACGACCTGTCGGTCGTGCGGCAGATCTCGCACTCGGTCTCGGTGATGAGCCGGGGCCGCATCGTGGAGACCGGCAGCACAGAGCAGGTGTTCCTGCGCCCGCAGCACGACTACACGCGGGAGCTGCTCGCCGCCGTGCCCGCACCTGCACCTGTACCTGCACCCGCGCCTGCACCCGCGCGAATCGGGGGCTAATTCAGGATGAACCGTCGGAATCCCCGCAAATGGCGCCCGATTCATCCGTTTCGTACAGGATCTCCTGAGTTAGCCACGCGGGCGGATGAGCACCCAAGCCGCACACGAGCAACAGTCACTATCGAAGGAGCACCACAATGACAACCAGGAGGCTCGGGTTCTTCACCCGGCTGCTCGATGAGGCGAGCGCGGGGGAGCGCTACCGGCTCGCGACGGAGCAGATCCAGACGGCCGAGCGCGCCGGATTCGACACGGCCTGGGTGGCGCAGCACCACTTCCACGAGAAGGAGGGTGGGCTGCCCGCCCCGCTGGTCTTCCTCAGCCATGTGGCCGCGCTCACCGAGCGCATTAGGCTCGGCACCGGCATCATCACCCTGCCGCTGGAGAACGCGGTTCGGGTCGCCGAAGACGCCGCGGTGCTCGACCTGCTGTCCGGTGGCCGCCTCGAGGTCGGTGTCGGTTCAGGCGGCACCCCGTCGTCGTTTGCAGCCTTCGGGCACGAGAGCAGTGATCGCGGACGCATCTTCGCCGAGCACCTGCAGGTTCTCCGCGAGGCCTGGTCTGGCCTGCCACTCGGTGACGACGACAACCGTCTGTATCCGGCAGCGCCCGCTCTGCTTGAACGTGTCTGGCAGGCGACCTTTTCCGCCGGCGGTGGCACGCGCGCCGGCGCGGCAGGCGATGGACTCATGCTCTCCCGCACCCAGCCACGGCCGACGGATGCCCCGCGCGCCTCACTCGCGGAACTCCAGCAACCGATCATCGACGCTTACCACGACGCGCTCCTGCCCGGGGCCCAGCCGCGAATCATGGCGTCGCGCACCCTGTTCGTGGCCGACGACCGAGACGAGGCCCGCCGGTACGCCGAGGTCGGACTCCGACGTGCGGCGGCGAATTTCCGCGCCGCGGGGCAGGTCATCCCCGGCGACTCACTCGACGACCTCATTGCGGGTCTCGACACGCACGTCGGCACGGTTGACGAGGTCATCGAGTCGCTGGCCGCCGACCCCGTGCTCGATCGTGTGAGCGATGTCGTCTTCCAGGTGCACTCCGTCGACCCACCGCACGAACTCGTGCTGCGCTCGATCGAGCTCATCGCGAGTGAGGTCGCCCCCGCCCTCGGAATCGGAGCCAGCCTCGCTGACCGCACTCCGGCATCCGTCGCCTGACCCACGCCTCGTCACAACCACCCACCGAAGGAATTCACTATGACTGCTACTCCAGACATCATCGATCTTCTGGCCGGCATCGAACCGGGCTCTCCTGTCGATGCCATCAGACACGAGCGCCCGGAGACGCGCGCCCAGGCGCAGGCCAGTTTCGACGCGCTGTTCACGCCCGCGTATCCCGGCACCGTGTCGGAACAGGAGCGGTACGCCGTCGCGACCTTCGTCTCTGGTCTCCATGCTGACACCGTCAGTCGCGCCTTTTATGAGCACGGCCTCCGCGCCGTTGACGGCAGCACCGGTGTCGCCGCCGCTGTGCTCACCGAACTCGATCTCGGGTATGCGGTCGGGCCGTTTGGGCACTATCCGTCGCCCCGTCTCGCCGACGAGAATACCGACGGGCCCCGCTATCGCGTTGCGGGGGCTCACCGCGACATCCTCGGCTCGCGCCTGGCCGCAGCACTCGAGCACGCTCACCTGCTGGTGTTCCGCCCGCGGGAGGCGAGCCGAGAGGCCCTGCAGACGCTGCTCGATGCCGGCTGGTCGACAACGGATGTCGTGACCCTGTCACAGCTCGTTGCGTTCCTCAGTTTCCAGTTGCGTGTGGTGTCCGGGCTGCGGCTGCTCGGTGTTGATTTGAACGCTGCTGTCGACAAGCCGACCACCGCATCCGTCGACACCACCGCATCCGTCAGCACGTTGAGAGGACTCTGATGACCGACACGACCATTTCCCGCGACCACCTGCCCGGCCCCGAGGTTTTCACCCAGGCAGAACTCGGCTGGGTGCCATGGCTCGAGCCGCTTGCCGAGGACGACCTGTCCGAACGGCACTGGACCGGTCTCGTTGACGCGTCGCGCGCGAAGTCCGCGTACTTCGCGCTGTTGGCACGCGACCCAGACATCCTCGGTGCACGCACACGCACAGACAAAGACATCTTCTACAACACCAGGTCCGGCCTTCCGCGGGCCGAACGCGAACTCGCAGCGGCAGCGACGAGTCGCACCAACGGGTGCATCTTCTGTGCCTCTGTTCACTCGCGGTTCGCAACCCATCACTCCAAGCGCGGTGACGATGTGCAACGACTGCTCGACGAAGGCACGGATTCCGCCCAGGACTTGCGCTGGGCTGCCATCATCGACGCAGCCGTGGCGCTCACCGCCACCCCGCCCGCGTTGACGCCGGCACACATCCACGCCCTGCGCTCCGAGGGGCTCGACGACCTCTCGATCGCCGATGTCATCCATGGTGCGGCCTTCTTCAACTGGGCGAACCGGCTGATGCTGAGCCTCGGCGAGCCGGAGGTTCCCGCCGCCGGCTGACGGCTACTGCCCGTGGCACGTCTCTCTCAAGCGGGCCCGTGCAATTGTGCGTGCCAGCGGTTCGGGTGTCCCGGTTGCCGTCCACCGTGCAGAAGGCGTTCTCGACCGACAGTCTCCGCCTTGAGGCGGAGGCCGAATTCACCACGGTTTTCTAGACTCTGTGAATACGTACGAAGAGGCCCGGACTGAGAGGGAGTTATTCATGCAGAGTGACCTGGCGGCAAAAATCTTTGGCGACAAAGAGGATCCGCGGCGTCGATTAGAAAGCATATTTGGTGGAGCCTCAACGTCGGCGGGTCCACCAGCAGCGGCACGCGAATGGGCGAGGAACGTCCTCCACGACGAAGCGGTGGATCCAACGGAGTCTCCTGCGGCAGCGATCAAGTGTTTGCGCGGCGCACAACCACGGCTCACGCTACGAGCAGCATCGTATTTGGCCAACGACGCGACTCAGCGGTAGCTCAGCTCGTTCAGGAGCCGGCTTTTGGGACTGTGCCAGAACGTTCGAACTCGGCAACGAGCATGATGGTGGCTAGCGTGGGAACGTGAGAGTGTACCGACGCCCAGTGTTCCCAGTGGAGATCTTCCGAGATGAGCAGGGCGATCCGATCGAATACGGCAACCGATGGGGAGGAGAGTCTCCGCCCGAAGACACCTATTCCCGAGTTAGTAATCTGCAGCGTTTCGCGCTTCTGCACGCCGTCGCCGGCGCACTCATCGAATGGTTGCAGAACGCCTTCGACGTGACCGTCGAGGAGACTCCGAGCGCCGCTTTCGATCTTCTCCGCGTGCCAGATGAAGTAGTTCGCGCAGTACGAGTCGTGCCCCGCGAGTCGACAATGGCCCCGCTGACATTCGTCCTCACGCCGTTCCCGGGCGTATATCTTCACGCTGGCTCACTCCACGACTTCCATTTCCCCGTGTGCGGCTGCGATGCCTGCGATGACGATGTCACTAGCCTGGCGGAAGAACTCGAATCGACCGTGCGCACCGTCGTGTCCGGCGGCTATTCTGAGCGATTCGATCCTTGGCCTGAACGCTGGATCGAGTTCCAGATCGATGAGCCGGGTGTCGGGATGCGACGTGGACGCAGCCGCACCGAGGACCTCCCCGACGAGCGGGTAGAGGCGGCGCGAACCTCGTTACCCCCTGCCGGAGAGTGGTTGCCTTGGCAATCGCTTCCGCCTGGCGAGGCCGACGCTGTCAACTAATCGGCCGAGCCCGCTGTCGCGGCGAGGTCCCCGCTATCTGACGTGACCGCGTTACACAGTTGGACTGGTTCCAGCATCCTCGGCGTGTCCTTCGTCACTCACGTGACCGCCTACTGGTTCTTCGGCGATTCCCGCAGAACGCGGGCAAGGGCGTCGTGGAGTGCAGTGAGTTCGGTGGCGCTGAGGGCACCGAAGAGTGTATCTGCGACACCTCGCGTATGTTGCTGCGCGTGTTGAAGGCCGATGATGCCTTCCTCGGTGAGTGAGAGCAGCGAACTGCGTCGGTCCTGGGTCGAGCGGGTCCGAGACACGAATCCGAGTTGTTCGAGATCGTCGATCACGCGAACCATGCCGGTCTTGTCTATGTGGAGCTGGTGAACAAGATCGCGGTGGGTACGAATACCATCGCGGATGGAGAACATTGTTGTGACGTGGCGAGCGGTCAAGTTCATGGCGGAACTACCTGGCGCATTTTCGGTACACCGAGAAGTAGCCACCGCTGCGGCGGTTGCTGTCTTGCTCGGAGTCATCGCAGCAATACTCTGCGCGCGACTCCGACGCGACGCGAGATGGCCGATCATTGCGACGATCGGCCTGTTGGCGCTCATGTCACTGCAAGCCTTCGCCGGATTCCGCTCACTGACCGCCCTGCACGTGCCGCTCGGCGTGTTCACGATCACGCTGGCCATTGCTTTCGCGGCCTGGACTTGGGTCCGCAGTCCACAACCGGCCGCAGGGTAGCCAGATCTGAACGAAGCCTAGCGCACACGCGCGGGCGCTGTTTGCGAAGTGGTGGCCCTATGCCAGGGCTTCGGTGATCTCGCGTTTGGAAAAGCTTGCGGTGGGCATCTGTCAAGGAGACTGCCTAATGTACGGTGACGCTCTACGAGAATTCGCTGAGGCCAGAGCGCCTGGCCGAACAGGGACACAACGCCGTCCACCCGGCCCACGTCGCGGTGTTTGCGACCCTGGACCCGGACGGTACTCGTGTCTCCACGCGCGCCGGTCGAGCGGGGATCAGTCGCCAGGCGATGAGCGCACTCGTTCGCGCCCTCGAGGCGTCCGGCTACGTCACCACTGAGACCGACCCGGCTGACCAGCGCGCCACCCTCGTGCGACTCGACCGACTCGGCGCCGAGTTCTGTCGCGCAGCAGTTGTGGCATCCGCCGAGTTCAATACCGAGGTCGAACGCAAACTCGGCAAAGCGGACACCGACCGCATCCGTTCAGCACTGCGCACTCTCATCGAGTAGCGGGGGCAGGCGAGCGATATGGTCAGTGAATGACCGACCGCGACGCCACCCCAACTCCAGCAGGGGCTCTCATCCGCACCGGACTGGTCGGCTTCGGCCTCGCCGGCCGTGTCTTCCACGCGCCGTTCCTGGCGACCAACCCCGAGTTTTCCCTCGACCTGATCGTCACAGCGAATCCCGAGCGCGCTGCGGAGGCGAGCCGACTGCATCCGGATGCCCGGGTCGCCCTGAGCGCAGACGAACTGTTCGCCGCGTCAGAGACCCTCGATCTCGTCGTCATCGCCTCGCCGCCCGCCACCCACGTCGAGCTCGCCAACGCGGCGCTCGACGCCGGCCTCGCCGTCGTGGTCGACAAGCCGTTCGCGCCGACGGCCGCAGAGGGCACGGCCCTCGTCGAGAAGTCCGAGCGGCTCGGGCTTGCGTTGACGGTGTTTCAGAATCGGCGCTGGGACGGCGATTTCCTCACGGTGCGCTCCCTCCTGGCCGACGGAACGCTCGGCGACGTGCACCGCTTCGAATCGCGCTTCGAGTTTTGGCGACCCCTGGACGCGAACGCGGTGCAGAAGAAGCGCTGGAAGGCTGAGGCGACCGTCGCCCAAGGAGGCGGCATCCTCTACGACCTCGGCGCGCACCTGATCGACCAGGCGATCGTGCTGTTCGGCCCCGTCGATGACGTGTACGCCCAGGTCACCACACGAGGCGAGGGCAGCGCCGCAGACAACGACTCCTTCGTCGCGCTGCGCCACGCATCCGGCGTCACCTCGCATCTCTCGATGAACGGGCTCGCCGCGCAGGCCGGGCCGCGCTTCCACGTGCTCGGGTCACAATCCGCCTACACGACCTGGGGGCTCGACGGCCAGGAGAAGGCACTGAAGTCCGGCGCGCTTCCTACCGACCCGGGCTTCGGCGAAACTCCCGAAGCAGAGTGGGGCAAAGCCGGCATCGACGGGTCCCTGGTCGCCATGCCTACCGAGCGCGGACGGTATGACCAGTTCTACGCGGGCCTGGCGGATGCCCTGATTCGCGGCGCATCCGTGCCCGTTGACCCGCGCGACGCGGTGCGCGTTATCGATCTGATCGAAAAGATCCACGCGAGCTCGTAGAACCAGGATGTGCCGTACCTAAGACGCCTCAGACGCCAGCGTCGGATAGATAGGGCATTCGCCCCATGCACGCACCCCTCCTTAGAAACCACGATGGAAACATCGCACAGGGCCAAGGAGGACACCATGCAGTACTACACCGAATACGAACTCACCACGAGCCGCAAACTGGCAGAGCCGCTTCTGAACCGCGAACTCGAGCGTCGTCGCGTGGCTGCAGAACGGCGAGAAGAGACCGACGGTCGCCCGGCATCGCGCGGTGCGTTTGCGCGACTTGTTGCGTGGGCAACGGGGGAGAGTCGCCCCAGTGCGGCGCGGACAGAAAAGACCACAACGGGTCCGTGCCCGCAGCTGGGCGAGGCGCGCTGATCGCCGATCCCGCGCCCACCCTGCACCCCGCGTTCACGATCACCACAACGGATGCAGGGGCTCGCACATGACAACGGCCGCAGGCGAGGCGCGAGCCGGCCATCGGAGCGCGCCAACAGCAGTCAGTGGCTCGTGGCACGATGAAGGAATGACATCGTCAGTATCGAGCCCCGCCATGATCGGTCGGGAGAACGACCTGGTCAACCTGCGCGCAGCCTTGGCAGACAGCCTGACCGGCGTTCCTCGGGGGATTGTCATCGCCGGCGAAGCCGGCATCGGCAAGACCCGACTTCTGGACGAGTTCCGTAAGGAAGCCACCGACCGAGTGCTCCCGCTCGTTGGTCAGTGCGTCGATCTCGGCACGGTCGGAGCCCCATACGCCCCCATCATGAACGTGCTCCGCGACCTGATCGCGGCGAGGGGGGTCGCGGCCGTCCTCGATGCAGCGGGGCCGGGACAAGAGGCGCTGGCGGCACTCCTGCCCGAGCTGCGTACAACAACCGGCGAAATGCGCCAGCCTGAGCTCGGTATCAACCGAATCCATGAGGTTGTCGCCGTGCTTCTGGAGAAGTTCTCTCGCGAGACGCCGTTGCTGGTCATCATCGAAGACCTGCACTGGGCAGACGGCGCGACGCGCAACCTCCTTCGGTTCCTGCTGAAGGTGCTCGTCAGCGGCCGCATCCTGATTCTGCTCAGCTATCGCAGCGACGACGTGCCCCGCGGTCATCCGTTGCGCGGCTTCCTCAGCGAACTCGAACGTGGCCGCCGCATCGACCGCTGGGAGCTGCGGCGCCTCAGCCGAAGCCAGGTGCGGAAGCAGGCAAAAGCGATCCTGGGCTGGGCGCCCGACGCCATCGCCCTGGAGAGTGTCTTCGAACGCAGCGAAGGAGTGCCGTTCTTCGTTGAAGAGCTGCTCGGGCTCGACGACAGCGGTGACAGCAGTTCTCTTCCGCAGACCCTGAGCGAATTGCTGCTCGCTCGCTACGAACGGCTGAGCGAACCGACCCAGCACCTCCTGCGCCTCATTTCCGCGGGCGGGGTACGGGTGAAGCACGATCTGCTCTCAAGCGTCTTCGACGGAGAGCCCGGAGCCCTCGACGACGGTGCGCGCGAGGCCGTGCAGGCCAATGTGCTGGTGGCAGACGAGAACAGTTACGCGTTCCGGCATGCGCTGGTGCGCGAAGCCATCCACGCCGATCTCCTGCCGGGGGAGCGCACTCGGTTTCACACCCGCTTTGCCGAAGCGCTCGAGGCTACCTCCGGCGAACGGCCCGTCGCCGCCTGGACGTCGTACCACTGGAGCGAGGCGCACGACGTCGCTAAGGCATTTCCTGCATCTCTGGACGCCATGGTCGAGGCGAAGCGGTCGTACGCATACAGCACCGCGGCCCAAATGGGCGAGCGAGCGCTCGGGCTCTGGGACGCGGTGACGGATGCTGAAGCCATCGCCGGTCGACCGAAAACTGACCTCCTCGGCCAGACCGCCTCCGCGTTGCGGAACGCCGGGGAAGGTGAGCGATCCCTGGCGATGGTGAACGTGGCGCTGGATGAATGTCCACGCGAAGATTGGGCACGCTATGCCCGGCTCCTGCGCGACAAGGCCTTCTACCTGGCCTACAGCGGTGTGCCGGGCTCCGACGAGATCCTCACGGAGGCCCTCGACCTGGTTCCGGAGGGCGCAGCAGGCGAGCTTCGGGCGACGATCATCATCGGTCTGGCTGGCCGGTACATGCTGGAAGCACGGCTTGACGAAGCGGTCGAACTCGCGAACACCGGCTTCGCCGAAGCGCAGCGGGCCGGGTCGTCCGCCCAGTCATCGGTCGCGTCGAATATTATGGGCGTGAGCAAGGTGCAGATCGGGCGCATCGACGAGGGACTGGCGGACCTGGAGCGCGCACGCATCCTCGCTGGCGACAATAGGACTGCACTGCTGCGATACCGGGTGAATGCATCCGACGTGCTCTATCTGCTCGGCCGTTTCGAGGAAGCCATGGAGCTTGCCAAGCAGGGACTGGATCGCGCCCGCGAACTCGGCGTCGAACGGAGCTCAGGAGTGATCCTCGCGTCGAATGCCGTCGACCCACTCTTCGACCTTGGCGACTGGGATCGCGCCGACGCCCTGATCAAACGCAGCCTTGACCTCGATCCGCCGATCGCGTTCACGCAGTACCTGCAACGAGCGCGCATGCGATCGACGCTCTGGCGCGGTAATGTCGATGCCGCGGCAGAGCAATACCGCTCGCAGCGGTCAGCCATGAGCAGGCTGGCCGGCATGGAGGAACAGAGCAGCCTCGGCGTGGCACGGGTCGCCGGCGAGATCGCCCTGGCGCAGAATGATCCCGTCACAGCATGGGAGCGGGTGTCGGTCGTGATCGCGCAAGGCCGTCGGCCGCTGCCGGCGTATGATCTTTCGCTCATCGCGGTGGCGGGGCGTGTCGTCGCCGCCAGAAGAGCGACGTCTCTCCGGTCAGGGGCCGACTCGGAGTTCGATGCCGACAGTGCAGAAGCACAGTTGCGGACGCTGCTCGAGCGGGAATCGTTCTGGCCCACCTTCTCGGTGTTGAAGGCGTTGTTCGAGGCCGAGGTCGGAGGTGACTCCGGCCTCGGTACAGACGTCGACGCCTGGAACAGCGCGGTGCAGGCAACCGGGGACGCCCGAGTTCCCGCGCACCTCTTCCCTTACGCCCTCGCGCGACTCGGCGAGGCCCAGGTCGCCGCCGGCGACAAAGTCTCCGCGCAGGAGAGTCTCGTCCACGCGGCCGGTCGCGCGGCCGAACTTGGTGCCGGTCTGATCATCGCGTCTGTGCGGGATGTTGCCGCACGCGCCGGGATCGTCCTGGACGGTGACGCACCGTCACGGCGCAAGCCATCGGATTCGCCCGAGCTCACGGCTCGCGAGCGGCAGGTGCTTGAGCTGCTGGGCCAGGGCCTGAGCAACCGCCAGATCGGAGAACGGCTGTTCATCAGTGCGAAGACCGCGAGTGTGCACGTCTCCGCCATCCTGCGAAAGCTCGGTGCCTCAAGCCGAACGGAGGCCGTGTTCCTCGCCAGGTCCCCGGTGTAGGAGACTCCTCGAAGGGGCACGGGATGATCGTCATCTATGCCCCGGCGCTGCGATTCATTCCTTGTCGGTAGTCTCGAGTGGGTCTCCGAGTCCGCGTTGGGTGTCACGCAGCAATCCACGCAGTTCGTCGATGACTTCGCGCTGGTCCTGGTCTGAGACGAGGTTGTGGAGCTCCCAGGGATCGTCTCTGATCGAGAAGAACTGGGAGTAGCCGATTTTCGGGTATTCGATGAGCTTGTGCCTCTGAGTTCGTATCGAACGCTGCACATCTTTATAGGCAGCGTAGACCGACTCCGAAGTCGGCGATTCGCCCAGAATGACATCCTTCAACGGCGGGAAGTCGACATGGCCCGGGATGGGAATTCCGGCGAGGTCGCAGATCGTTGGGAAGATGCTTCCGGAGTACACCAGCGCATCGGTCGTTGCAACAGGAACACCGGGCCCGGCCAGCACGAGCGGAACGCGCACGCTGTGGTCGTAGAGATTCTGCTTTCCCATCAGCCCGTGCTCACCGAGCGCCAGCCCATGGTCACCCGAGAAGACGACAAGGGTGTTCTCTTCGGCGCCAATCCGTTCGAGAGCATCGAGGAGTCTGCCGATCTGTCGGTCCGCATGCGTGAGGATGGCAAAGTACTCACGGCGATGGAGTCGCACCGAGTCCGGAGTGCGGGGGTAGGGGGCGAGGATCTCGTCTCTGACGTCGAGTTCGCCGTTGTCGAACGGATGCCGGCCGAAGGCGTTCGGGGGGACCCGGATGTCGTCATGCGGATACAGGTCGAGGAACTCCGCATCCGATTGGCGCGGGTCATGCGGAGCGTGATACGCGAGATGAAGGAAAAATGGTCTCTCGTGATCGACCTGCTCCAAAAAGCCGATGGCCGCATCGGTCCATCGTTCAGATGAGTGTTCGGTGCCACCGTCCTCGCTTGGCAGCCAATGCCCGCCGCGGGTCCTGTCCCTAGGATCCCAGGCGTCGGCGTCGGCGTCGGCGTCGGCGTCGGCGTCGGCGTCGGCGTCAGTGGCAGTGGCGATTTCCGAAGGACGATGGTACGCGGCTCCGCCTATTTCCGTCGAGTGCAGCATGTTCGGTCCCCAGGGACCGACCTCGTTGTAGTCGTTCTCCAGGGCCTCGACCTCGTTGTGCCACTTGCCGGTGAAGAACGTCGCATAGCCGTTTTCGCCCATCACCGTGCCGAGATGGGGCACATCCATGAAGTGTTCCCGCGCGTTGAACAACGTCAGTCCGGAGAGCAGCATCTGACGTGCAGGCATGCACACCGCTGCCTCCATCGACCCCTGATTGAAGGCGTGGGTGAATGTCGTACCCCTGGTGCGCAGGCGATCCAGTGACGGGGTGTGACACTGGCTGCTGGTCAGTGCCCAGTGCGTCATGTCGTCCATGAAGATCAGGACGACGTTGGGCTGGCCGCGCTCTGCGGAGGGCGTTGTCATCGGTGAGGTGCTTTCTGATGAACGGTTCATTTGACGGACCCCCCGGCGAGGTTTCCGACAAGTCGCCGTTGAAGGATGAGGAAGATGATGAGTGTGGGCACCGTCGCAACGACCCCCGCCGCCATCACCACGTCCCACTGGGTGGTGAACTCTCCGAAGAGACCCGCCATTGCAACGGGCAGTGTGCGTTTGTCCGGACTGGTCAGTAGCACCGATGCGAGAAGATACTCCTCCCAGGCGAGCGTGAACGCATAGATCCATGACGCGACCAATCCTGGCCACGCCACGGGCAGGATGATCCGGAAGATCAGGCGGAGCGTGCCCGCGCCATCGATCTCGGCGGCTTCGTCGAGACTGGCCGGAATGCTGTCGATGTATCCAAGGAGCATGTAGACCGAGAAGGGAAGGGTGATGGCGACGTACGCGATGATGATCCCGAGGTAACTGTCGATCAACGAGAGTTGACCGAAGATGATGTAGAGAGGCGTGACCAGCATCACGAACGGAAACAACTGGCTGAGCACAACGGTGAACAGCAGTGCGTTGCGCCCCCTGAATCGCCGGCGTGAGAAGCCATAGGCGGCGAGGAGTGCGAGCAGCACGGAAATCGTGGCTGAGATGACGCCCACGATCAGGCTGTTGGCGAAGAACTGTATGAATCCGAAGTCCGCAACCTTGTCGAAGGCCTCGAAGGTGATCTCCGTCGGTAACGCCAGGCCGTTCCCCATCTCATCGGCCGGCCGTACCGAGATGACGAACATCCACGCAACGGGAGCGACGAAGAGCATCAGGGCGGCGAAGATGGCGAGGATGGCGATCGTGCCGCGGACTGTTCCGGCTCGATTGCCCTTCCTCCGGGCGCGCGCCACGACAAATCGTAAATCTGTGCGACTCATGAATCTTCTCCTCTTCGCTGGTATACCCGCACGAAATAGACGACGGCGAAGATCGCCATCACGAGTGTTGCGAGCAGCGACAGGGCGGACGCGCGACCCACGTCATAGTCCACGAACGCCTCCCGGTAGATCGCGGTTCCGAGCACCTCGGTGAAGGTTCCTGGCCCGCCTTTGGTGGAGAGCCAGACGTAGATGAAGTTGTTGAATGTCCAGATGGTGGTGAGCAGGGCGATCACGGCGATCGACGACCTCAGGTTCGGCAGGGTGATGTGCCAGAGGCGCTTCCACCATCCGGCGCCATCGATCTCGGCCGCTTCATACTGTTCGGGCGAGATCGTCTGCAATCCGGCGAGGATCGTCAGCACGACGAGCGGAAGTTCGCGCCAGACCACGATCGTCTGGATGCCGAGCCACACGGTCGAAACCTGCTGGAGAAACGGAATGCCAGCTTCGACGATTCCGGTGCCGACGAGAATTTCGTTGATCGCCCCATCGCGTGGGTCGAGCAGGAACTTCCAGAGCACGATAGCGACGACCGGAGGCACTGCCCAGGGAACCACGACGAGAGACCGCGCGAGCCATCGCAGTTTCACGCTCCCGAGGATCACCGCATTCACCATCAGCGCCAGCCCGAGACCAAGGACGATCCGCGCTGCCACGGTTACGACAGTCAGCCAGAATGCGCTGTTGCCGAAGATCGCGTAAGTCGACTGGTCCTGCAGCAAGTCAACAAAGTTGTCCAGCCCGACCCAGGTTCCACCCGTCCCACCGGCCTGGAACAGTGTCACCTCCTGCAGAGCGAGCACGCCGTTGTAGATCACAGGTCCGATGAAGAAGAAGACGATGATCGCGACGGTCGGCCCGATCAGCCAGATCGTGTCGCGTCGGCGTCGCGGCCTTCGGCGAGCGAGGCCGTCCGATCGGGACCCCCTCTGGAGAGGGTGTCCCGATGGACGGGATTGAAGCCTCGTCATTCTCCAGCAAGTCCTTCGAGCGCCTCGCGATACGACACGCTCGCTTGATTCGGATCCATCTGGCCGGAGAAGACACTTCCCGTCGTCTGGGCGGTCAACCCCCAGTACTCGGAAGTCGCCGACGGCGAGTCGATGTAGACGCTGTAGGTGCGGGCAGTGGGCAGTTCTGCTTGATATCCGGCGAGGTGGTCACCGAAGTCGATTGCCTCGACGAGGGAGACCTGAGCCGGGAATTGGCCCGTGTAGTCTTCCTCGAACACCTCCTGACTGCTCATGAACTTCACGAACTCCCAGGCTGCCTCCGGATTCTGTGTGTTCGGGTTCACCGTGAGCGATCGTCCGCCGAGATGTGTCGTTGGTTCGCCTTCTGACCCCGTCGGGACCGACCCGGTCACGAGCGCGTCGTTCGACGCGAGCGCGACCTTGAAGTTCGCGGGCGCCATGAAGGCGATTGCGCAGGAACCGTCGGCCAGGGCGGAGTTGATTGCAGGATCCCCGGAGTTGTCGATCGAGATCATGTTCGCGGGAGATGTTCCGCTCACGAAGAAGTCGTTCAGATAGCTGAAGGCAGCCGCGATCTCGGAGTCGGTTGCTCCTACGGTGAACTCACCGTCGGACTCTTCGATGAGTGGCGTGCCGTTTGACCACATGTAGTAGTTCAACAGGTGCCACACGTCTGAAGTCGGGGCGCTGCTTGCGGCGAAACAAAATCCAGCACGGTCGGGAGTGGTGAGATCGGCGGCGAGCCCAGCGAAATCCTCCCAGTCGGCGGGAAGCTCGTCAACTCCCGCCTCGGCGAGAACGTCGGGGCTGTATGCGAGTGCATACGTGTCCACAGTCCACGGGATTCCATAGGTGGAACCGTCCAACTGGTTGATGTCCAGGCCGAGGAAGTCATCAAGTCCGTCGCCAGGTGGGTTGTCTGCTATCTGCTCATCAAGATTCATGACGAGGCCGGCTTCAGCGAGGTCTCGCACCCAAGTGAACGCCGTCTGGCTCACATCCGGTCCTGACTTGCCGTTGACCTCGCGAGTGTATTGCGCCAGTGCGTCAGCGACGGCGACCGTTTCGATACGTGCCTTGACCTCGTGGTTCTCGTTCCACTTTTCCACTGCCTGTTCAAGGCCACTGATTTCAGATGGTGGGTCGAAGGACCGGAAGACGATCTCGCCGCCGTCTCCTCCCGATGACTGGCCGCAGCCGGTGAGCAGAAGGGGTGCAGTGACAATCAGGACGACTGAGCTGAGCAAGCGACGGTGCTGTTTCATAATGCTCTCCATTTGAATGGTATCGATAACAGGGCTGGCGCAAGATTACAGAGAAACTCCGATGGGGTCAACAGCGAATCAGGCCGGTTTTCCGGAACCGCGAACGATCAGACGCATCTTGAGCTCAAGTCGTTGCAGTGGCAGCGCTGGATTCTCCAGGCGATCGAGCAGCATTTCCGCCCCGCGCCTGCCCATGAGCTGTGGATCTTGCGCCACAACGGTGATCGGCGGGTCGAAGACATCGGCAAGCTCGATGTCGTCGATTCCTGCGAGACCGTGACCGGCGAGGCCGGAACCCAAGGCGTGCAGCACGCCGGTTGTCATCCGCCCGTTGAGCCCGAAAAATGCGGTTGGAGGGTTGTCGTGGTCGAGGAGCGAGAGCGTCGCCTGGCGCGCGCCTTCTACCGTGGGGCCTGCGTAACGGATGAGCGATTCATCGACAACAATACCCGCTTCATCGTGCGCCATGCGAAACCCACGCAAGCGGTCAGCGCGCGTATCGACAAAGGGTTCCGGAAGCGTCGGCAGGGGGGAATCTCCGAAGTCGAGAAGACCGATGCGAGTGTGGCCGACCTCCAGCAGGTGAGAGACTCCGAGCCTGGCACCGTGCGCGTTGTCTACGAGAACGGCATCCGTTCCCGCGATTCCGGCCGTGCGGGCGATCAGTACAACTGGCTGGCCGTCGACCACCAGGTTGTGCTCTTCAGGGGACGGGTAGAGCAATAGTCCGTCTGCGCTTCGAGCAAGGAGCGACGTGACGGTATCTGTTTGATTGTGCCCGGCTCTGGGCGCGCTCGTCACGACCAGAAGGGCGCCACGAGAAGAAGCGACGTCTTGCGCTGCACTCATGACCTGTGAGAAGAACGGGTCGTCGAGGCGGTCGACCATCAGGGCAATGGTGGTGAGGATGCGGCCCTGGCGCAGGTTGCTTGCGGCCTTGTTCATGCGGAAGCCGGTCGCTTCAATTGCGCTGCGCACCCGGGACGCGGCCTCCGCAGACGTCGACTGTTTGCCGCTCAACACGCGTGACACCGTCATTGCGCTGACACCTGCGAGCTTGGCAACATCGTGAACGGTGACGCGTCGTTGCTCCGTTCCCTGCATAACGGTAACGATAACACCCCCCCGAACCCCGGAGCGCGTGAGGATGAAAGCCGAATCTGGGGTTCGAGCTACTAACCGGTGACGACCAGGGGCGCGGACTCGTCGGCTGTCCACTCGTTCAGGGAACCGTCGTAGATCGCCACGTCGGTGTGACCCGCGGCAGCCAGCGCAAGCGCCCCGGAGGCAGCCGCAATCCCGCCGCCGCAGTACGTCACGATCCGATTCCCGGATGCCGTCGCCGGCGCGATCTGCTCGGCCAGTGCGTCACCGTGCAGGAAAGCATTGGTCTCGCGATCTACCAGGCGTCCGGCCGGAACGTTCACGCTGCCGGGAATGTGACCCCTGCGGGAACGAGCGCCCGCTTCTCCGGAGAACTCGGCGCGGGGGAGTGAACAGACCAGCACCGCATCCGTTTCTCCCGACACGACGCTCTCGACGAACTGCTTGTCGACCCACAGCTCCGGCCGTTCCGTCGCGCTGAATGCCTCCACGACACGTGGTTCGACGTGGCCGGTGTCGGTCGGGCGATCCTCTGCCTTCCACTTGGCCAGTCCGCCGTCAAGCACAGCGACGCCGTCGTAGCCGAATGACCGGAACAACCACCAGATGCGGGCGGCCCACTGACCGACAGACCCGTCGTAGACGACAACGGTTGTGGTATTGCCAATGCCGACGGATGTCGCAGCGAGTTCGAACAACTCGGTGCTCGGCCTCGCGAAGCCGAAGCTTCCTGACGGGTCGGAGAACACCTCGAGGATGTCGGCGAAGACGGCCCCGGGAACGTGGCCGCCGATGAGGTATTCGTCGTGACCGCTCAGCCAGCGCGAACCGGCGCCCTGCGCCTTCACGGGCAGTACCGTGGCATCGAGAACGACGAGGTCGTCTGTGCCGAGGTGATCGGCGAGCCACTGGGTCGAGACGAGGGGCGAGGTCAGCACGGTAGCGGTCATGTCGCCACGCTAGCCGGGGCATCCGTCGCCCGCACGCCCGGGCGCAACAGGGAGTAACGCACTCAGAGCTTGGTGTTCCAGTCGAGATTGATGACCTGGTTGATGTAGATGTCTTCGCCGAGCCCTGGCACCGACGGGTTCATGTGCAGAAACTGCTGCACCGGCACGTCGAATCGCTGCGCGATATCAAAGAATGTGTCTCCGGACACAACGGTGTACGTCAGCAGATTACCGTCGCCGTCTGCGGTCGCGGCTCCCTCTGCACCCGGACCGGCACCGAGATCGACGGCCGGACCCGGCTCGACCACAGGAGCCGGGGCATTCGGTACGACCTCACCGACCGGGGGATTGGGAACCAGCGGTGGTTCTTCGACCGGTGGCGCAGGTGGCGGGGGCGTCGGTGTCGGCGTCGGGGTGGGTGTCTTCGTGGGTGTGGGAGCGACGGTGACCGTTTCGGTCACCACCGGCGTTGGTGCACCGGCGCATCCCGCAAGACCGAAGACGAGAACGGATGCCGCAGCGAGGACGAGTCCCCGGCGGAGCGAACGGTGTGGGCGCAAAATGACGTGTAAAGCGATGATCATCCCCCGGGAGGTCTTCGGCGGCTCGTTGTGCGGCACCGGTCACGCCAGCATATTGGGCTGGGCGTAGAAAATCAGCACTCCACGACGTTCACGGCGAGACCGCCCTCGCTGGTCTCCTTGTACTTCGTCATCATGTCGAGTCCGGTCTGGCGCATCGTCTCGATGACGGTGTCGAGTGACACCAGGTGCGTGCCGTCGCCGTGCAACGCCAGTCGGGCGGCAGAAACGGCGGTCGACGACGCGATCGCGTTCCGCTCGATGCAGGGGACCTGAACCAGGCCGCCGACCGGGTCACACGTCAAGCCGAGGTGATGCTCCATGGCGATCTCGGCGGCGTTCTCCACCTGGCGCGGTGTGCCGCCGAGAACGGCGCACAGGGCACCGGATGCCATCGCACAGGCAGAACCCACCTCCGCCTGACAGCCGCCCTCCGCACCCGAGATCGAAGCGTTCGCCTTGACCAGGGAACCGATTGCAACAGCAGTCAACAGGTAACGACGGATGCCGGCGGCGTCGGCCCCCGGAACAAAACGCAGATAGTAGTGGCCGACAGCAGGGATGATCCCCGCGGCGCCGTTCGTGGGTGCGGTGACGACGCGCCCGCCCGAGGCGTTCTCCTCGTTGACGGCGAGGGCGAAGGCGTGCAGCCACTCTGTCGACGTGTCGCGTTCCCGCTGCGGCTGTCGCTCGTACTCCTCGAGCTGGTGGCGGATGGCTGCGGCTCGCCGCGTGACTCCGAGGCCGCCAGGCAGGATGCCGTCGGCATTCAGTCCGGCCTCGACGCAGACGTGCATGGCGTTCCAGATGGCGTCGAGTCCGGCGTCGAGTCCGACCTGGCCGTGGATCGCCTCTTCATTGGCCCTGGCCACGTCATCGATGCCGATGCCCTGCTCGTCGCACAGGGCAAGCAGTTCGACGCTCGAGGAATAGGCGAGCGGCTGCGGTACGGCAGACACTGGCCTGACGGGGTCGCCGTCGCGGCGAATGAATCCCCCACCGATCGAATAGTAGGTCTCCTCAGAAAGCGGCAGGGCATCCGTCGACCACGCGGTCAGCGTCAGCGCATTCGGGTGGCCGGGCAGTCTCGTTCGAGGTTCGAAGCCCACGTCATCTTTGCCCACCGGGATGGGATGAGTGCCGGCAAGGTTCAGCGTGTCGCCCTCTTCGAGATGCGACCATGCCGAGCGCACATCCTGGGGGTTGCAGGTCTCCGGTCGCAATCCGGCCAGTCCGGCAAGCACGGCATCAGGCGTTCCGTGGCCGAGGCCGGTGGCGCCGAGTGAACCGTAGAGGGTGCAGGTGATCCGGCGAACGTCGGCCAGCCTGCCCCCCGCCACGAGGCGGTCGGCGAAGTCACGTGCGGCCCGCATTGGACCGACCGTGTGGGAGCTGGATGGCCCGATCCCGATGGAGAACAGGTCGAGGGCTGAGACGTACGCAGTCACCCCTCAATCGTACGTGCGGGCGCGCGCAGGTTTCTTGTGACGACGGGGGACAAGCAGTGTCAGAACGGTGTAAGCCGCAGGTAAGCGGCGTGTAAGCGCACGGTTGAACGATTGAGCCATGACAACAATCATGAATTCAGACTGGGCCGTCGAAGCCCACGGCCTCGTCAAGACATTTGGCGACAACCGCGCGGTCGACGGCATCGACCTCTCCGTGCGCACCGGCGTACACAACTGCTGGGATTTTCACTATTCGAAGCGAAAAGTGCCTGGTCCACGCCGTCTCCCTGGCTGGACGAAAATTACAGCTGTTATGAACACGATGGTGACGTTCTCGCCAGGTGGAGCGCTCGGTTCGCCCGGAATCAGGCGGACGCCGTGAAGCGGGTGGCCTGGCGGCGCAGGTACTCCAGCACCTCGGCTGACCCATCGACCGAATAGTCGACGTCGTCGGGGATCCAAAGCAGGGCGATCGCGAGGTTTGTCAGGCGATCGCTGGTGAGCGGCCAGATCGAGCGTTGAGTGGTGCCCGTAGCGGGCGCGGCATAGGCGTCGCGCGCCCACCAGCCCAACGCCTGCTGCAGGTCGGCGATCGGCAGGTCTATGGTCACCGTTGCGGTGTACGTCGTCTCTCGCCAGCTGACCGATTTCGCCACCAACGCTGCGGCGCCGGCGGCATCAAGATCGCGGCTCGGAAACAGCACCCTGGTCTGCGCCAGCCCGCTGATGCGGTCGAGGCGGAACGTGCGCCAGTCGTCTCGATCCCGGTCCCACGCAACGAGATACCAGCGTCGCCCTTGCGGAACGAGCATGTGCGGTTCGGTGCTTCGCGTGGATTCGGCACCCCTGGCATCCGTGTAGGCGAACCGGATGCGTTCGCTGTCCCGACAGCTGAGCGCCAACTGCGCGAGCAGCTCAGCATCAACGCCGGGGCCCTGGCCGGGAATGATCGCGGCGTGCGACTGCAGTGCCTCGATACGACGGCGGAGCGCGGCAGGAAGCACTTGCTCGATCTTGGCGAGGGCACTCAGCGTGGTGTGTTCAGAGTCACGGATGCCTGCCGCGGCCTGCGACCGCAATCCCACCGCGATCGCGACTCCCTCGTCGTCGGTGAGAAGCAGCGGCGGTATGCCGGTGCCCGCTTCGAGCCGATACCCGCCGACGGCGCCCCGTGTCGCTTCGACCCCGTAGCCGAGTTCCCTGAGCCTCTCGATGTCGCGCCGGAGCGTGCGTTCGCTGACATCAAGGCGACCGGCGAGCTCGCGACAGGGCCAGTGCCGATGCGTCTGCAGCAGTGACAGCAGATCGAGGGTGCGGGAGGTGGTGTCGGACATAGGGCCATTATTCCGGCCATTGCGGACAGATATTGTCCGCTTACTGACGAACTTTTCGAGAGGGACTGGACACAAATGCTATTTCCTATAGGATCTTTCCAGGGTGTCATTCAGCAGCGGCACCCCTCATCTCACCAGTGCAATGGAGCAGCCATGCCGACTGAACAGAAGTCCTATACGGCCGAAACCTGGCCGATCGCCACCTGCCTACACGGGTTCTCCCCGGTCGATCGAACCGGCGTCGCGATGCACGACGCTCCGGCGGAGGTGTGGGACGACATGTTCGCCCAGGTCGCCGACGCCGGCTTCACCCTCGCGGAACTGGCCGACAGCCACGTTCGGCCGGCCGACCTCGAGGCGTCCAGGCGCGATGAATTCCTCTCCATCGCGAAGGCGCACGGCGTGGGGGTTCCCTCCGTGCACCTCCAGCGCCAGAGCGTGATCATGCCGGGCCACGAGGAGAAGAACCTCGCATACGCCCACCGCACGATCGACGCGGCCGCTGAATGGGGCATGGAGGTCTTCTCCACCGGCCTGCACCAGCCGTTCAGCGACGCGCAGAAGCAGGCGTTGTGGTTCTGGACTGCCCAGGGCCCCACAGACCCGGACGACCCGGACGTCTGGGATGCCGCAGTCAAGCGAATCCGTGAACTTGGCGAACACGCCGCCTCCGTCGGGCTGCCGCTGGCGCTCGAACTCTATGAAGACACCTACCTCGGCACCGCAGACAGTGCGGTGCGGTTCGTCGAAGCCGTCGGACTCGACAACGTCGGCCTCAACCCCGACGTGGCCAACCTCATCCGTCTGCACCGACCCGTCGAAGACTGGCGCGAGCTGTTCGCGACGACCCTGCCGTACGCCAACTACATGCACGTGAAGAACTACACGCGGGACGAAGCGGGCGACGGAAGCTGGGCGACGTCGGTTCCGTCCAGCATGGAGTCTGGGCTGATCAACTACCGCCAGGTGTTCCGCGATGCCGTCGAACTCGGCTTCAACGGCATCATACTGGCCGAGCACTACGGCGGCGACAGCCTCGGCATGTGCGCCACCAACCAGAAGTACATCCGCACGCTGCTTCCCAAGGCTTAGGAGATCATCATGACAACTCGTACGATCGCCATCGTCGGCTCTGGATACATGGGTGGCGGCATCGCGCAGGTGCTCGCCCTCTCGGGCGCCACCGTGCGCATCGCCGACATATCAGAAGAGATCGCCCGGTCGAACTATGACCGCCTCATCGAGGAGGCCCGGCAGTTCGTGGCGGACGACCTCTTCCCCGCCGATGCTGTCGAGCGCATCACGGCCAACCTGTCGGTGGCCGCATCGATCGAGGAGGCCGTCGCTGATGCGGACTTCATCGAGGAGGCCGTTCCAGAGAAGATCGAGATCAAGCACGAAACGCTTCGCCGTATCAGTGCAGCGGCTCGCCCAGACGCCATCATCGGGTCGAACACGTCGACGATTCTCATCGGCACGCTCGCCGAGGCGGTCACCGGCCCGGAGCGTTTCCTCGGCGTTCACTTCTCTAACCCCGCCCCGTTCATTCCCGGAGTCGAACTCATCCCGAACGCGAGTACGACGGAGGCCGCAATAGCCGTCGTCGAGGAGATCGTCGCCGAGACCGGGAAGGAAACTGCCCGTGTCAAGGATTCGACCGGGTTCGTGCTCAACCGGCTGCAGTACGCACTGTTCCACGAGGCGACGCAGCTCGTCGAGGAGGGCGTCGCCACACCGGAAGACATCGACACCATCGTTCGCACCACGTTCGGGTTCCGCCTCCCGGTCTTCGGACCGTTCGCGATTGCCGACATGGCCGGGCTCGACGTGTATTCGTTCTGCTACGCATCACTTCAGACCCGCTGGCCCGAACGCTTCGCCACACCGGATTCACTCAAGGAACTCGTCGACGCGGGCAAATTCGGCACCAAGTCCGGTGCCGGCTACCTCGACGTTCCCGCCGAACGAACCGCCGAGCTCATCGCCTACCGCAACAAGGCGTACGTGGCCATCAAGAAGCTGATGGACGAGCTCGGGCCCGCTCCCATCCACTCCTCCAAATGAATCGAATCCAAGTGAATCGAAGGGAATCGAATTGAAATGACTGAATTTCCACAATCCCGCGCCGTCATCCTGACGGGCGCTGCCTCACCCAGAGGGATCGGCCGTGCCTCCGCGCACTACCTGGCGGAACGCGGCTGGAACATCGGCATCATCGACCTCGATGCTGAATCGGCCAGAGCGGTTGCCGCCGAGATCGCCGAGCAGCACGGTGTCATCGCCGCCGGCGCCGGCGCGAACGTCGCCGACGAAGCCCAGGTGCGTGCGGCGTTCGACGAACTTGAAGCTGCACTCCCGCAGATCGTCGGCCTGGTGAATCTCGCCGGCGTCTCCTCGCCCGTTCCGTACCTCGAGGTCACCGCAGACGAGTGGGATCGCGTGATCGGAGTCAACCTGAACGGCGTGCACTATGCCACCCGTCGCGCCGTTGAATCGATGGTGAAAAACGGTGTGGGCCGAGTCGTGAATCTCTCCTCCGTCTCCGCCCAGCGCGGAGGCGGCACCTTCAGCAAGACGGCGTATTCGGCCGCGAAGGCCGGTGTCATCGGCTTCTCCCGCAGCGTCGCACGCGAACTCGGCCACGACGGAATCACGGTCAACGTGATCTCACCAGGGCCGATCGACACCGACATCATGGGCGGAACCCTCACCGACGAACGGAAGGAAGCCATGGCCGCAGACGGCGTGCTCTCCCGCATTGGAACACCGCGGGACATCGCCGCAGCAATCGCCTACCTCATCAGCGAGGACGCAGGATTCGTGACGGGCCAGACCCTGAACGTTGACGGCGGCCTCTACATGCACTGAGGCCCCGGTCATGTCTGGTATCTCCGGCCCCTGGTCAAAAGGTCGCATCCTCTTCCTTGTCATCGGCGTCATCCTCGTCGGTGTCGGAGTTTGGATGATCGGCCCCTCACTGTTCACCTGATCGAGGCGTCGCCGCAACGGCCGACGGCGCACCGCCAACTTCGTCACCCATAAGCAACACCCTCACTCAAAGGAGAGCGGATTTGTCTACCTCACCAAAGCTGATCGACGTGCCGGAGGCTCTACACAGCCCGGCGCTCAAATCGGCAATCTCGAAGGCGGCCCGGCATCTGATGCCGATGCTCGTCATCCTCTACTTCGTCGCCTTCCTCGACCGCACCAACGTCGGATTCGCCGAAGAGGCGCTGCGCATCGACCGTGGCGTCTCCGACGGCGCGTTCGCCCTCGGCGCCGGCATCTTCTTCATCGGCTACGCGCTGTTCGAGATTCCGAGCAACCTGCTGCTGAAGAAGTTCGGAGCTCGGTTCTGGCTCGCGCGCATCGCCATCACCTGGGGGATCGTCGCCGCGGCATTCGCCTTCACGACGAACGACACGATGTTCATCGTGCTCCGCTTCCTGCTCGGTGTCACCGAGGCCGGACTGTTCCCCGGCGTCATCATGTTCCTGGCCGAATGGTTCCCGAACAAGGTGCGGGTGCAGATGTTCGCCATCTTCTACCTGGCCCAGCCGTTCTCCCAGATGCTGGGAGCCCCACTCAGCGGCGGCCTGATCAGCTTCGGCGACGCGGTCACCCCGTGGCACGGCTGGCAGGTGATGTTCTTCTCCGAGGGCATACTCGCTATCATCGCGGGCATCGCTGCGGTGTTCCTGCTGATCAACAGTCCGCAACAGGCGAAGTTCCTGAACGCCGAGGAGAAGGAAGCCCTTCTGACCGTGATGAAGAAGGAAGACGCGGTTCGTAAAGAGGACGGCCCGTCCGGTATCTGGCGCGCCATGTCGAACTGGAAGGTGTGGTACTTCACCATCATCTACTTCTGCCTGCAGATCGCCGTCTACGGAACGACGTTCTACCTGCCTCAGCAGGTGTCGAACCTGATCGGCCAGGAGGTCGGCTGGCAGGTCGGGCTGGTCTCCGCCATTCCGTGGTTTGTTGGCCTGTTCGCCTGCTACTTCGTCGGCAAGTACGCGAGCACGGTCATCCGTCGCCGCAACTGGGGCACGTGGTTCTACATCGGTACCGGCGTGTTCATCATCGGCTCCGGATGGGCAGGCGCGAGCGGACTTCCCATCGTCGGCATCCTCTGCATCACACTCGCGGTGTCCTGCTTCCTGTCGGTCGGTCCGATCACCTGGTCATATCCGGCCGCGTTCCTCACCGGAACGGCGGCAGCGGCCGGCATCGGCCTGATCAACTCGCTCGGCAACCTCGGCGGTTTTGTCGCACCGCTGATGCGCACCGGCTTCAACGAGGCAGTTCCGACGGACAGTGGTGTGTGGGGCGTCGTCTCACTCGGCGTATTCGCTTTCCTCGCTGCGCTGATGCTCTTCGGCACCAAGTACTTCACGTCGAAGTCTGACGCACTCCTGGTCGATAAGGCGCCACGGGTGCATTAGCTCCGGGCTGAACGCGTAAGCGGGGTTAGATCTACTGGATCTGACCCCGCTTCCGCGTTCTCCGGCGAGTGCCGGCTCAGCTGATGGCCTCGGTATGGGCGTGGGTGTATGGCTCTGTGGTTGCGTCTGCTCGCGAGCGGGTGCGTACCTTTTCGATGTGGTCGCGCATGGCCGCCGCCGCGCGAGCGGGGTCGCCGCTCCGGAAGGCATCGAGGATGCCGGTGTGCTCCCGAACAGCGTCGTCCGCGTCGGTCACGCCACTCATCACGGTCTGTCGCATGCGGTGGACGCGCGTCGAGATGGCCTCGGACATGTCGATCAGGAAGGGGTTGTGCGTACCTTCGAAGATGAGATGGTGGAAGTTCCAGTCCGCGGTGAAATACTCCCGCAGGAGTGTGAGAGAAAGCGTGTCGTCCGACGCGGCGTCCCGAACCCTCTTCGTCACTGCACGGTGTTCGTCCAGGGCGACTTCCAGAAGCGGTACCAGTGTCGCTGCATCACGCGCCGCAAGCTCGGTGGCGCCGCCCTCGAGCACGATCCTGGTGTCGAACAGGGCTTCAAGCTGACCATCGGAGATCGAGGGGGCGACCCGGTAACCCTTGAGCGGCTCGCGTGTCACGAGACCGGTGCGCTCCAACTGCACAAGGGCTTCGCGAACAGGAGTCGGAGATACCTGGAGGTCGCGCGCGACGGCATCGATCGAAAGCCTCGTGCCCGGCTCAACACCGGAACTCATCAGCATGTCGAGCACAAGGTCGTAAACGCGGTCGCGAAGTCCCTTACGCTCGAGGCCAGAGGATCCGCCCAGCGGATACGCGGTCTCAGACATTCACACCTCCGGGTCTCTGATGGTATCAGGCAGGTGTGCTTGGTCCGGTGAGGGCGCCGGTGAGCGCGGAGACCTCATCCAGGATGGCGGCAACGGCGGCTGGATCGTGGGCGAAGCGGCCGAGGAAGATCCCGTCGACGGAGTCGGCGATCCGAGTCAGCAGCCCGGGTCCGGCGCTCCCGCCGTAGATGACAGCGGAATCGGGGAAGTCATTCCACTCGGCGAGATACGCACGCAGCGCGTCGCACACGCCACGGATGTGCTGGTCAGACGCCGGCTCTGCTGCGCCGATCGCCCAGTACGGTTCGTAGGCGGCAATCACACGACCGGTGACACCGGCGGCGCGCGCGGGCGCTATGGCTGATTCCAGCTGACGGATGCATTCTGACGCGGCATCCGCGGGCTCGCCGGCCTCCGCTTCGCCGATGCAGATAATGGGTGTGAGGCCGTTACGCAGTGCAGCAGTGGTCTTGGCCGCGACAGCGTCGTCGGTCTCACCGAACAACCGGCGGCGTTCAGCGTGGCCGACCAACGCGACACGGCAGCCGATCTCGGCGAGCTCTGCGCCACTCACCTCGCCGGTGTAGGCGCCGAAGTCCGCTTCGGCAAGATCCTGCGCGCCGATACTCGCGACATCATCCAGAATCTCGTGCGCCTGGGGGATCGAGGGGAAGCTCGGGATGACGAAGAGATCGGCTGCCGCGCTCGCTCCCTGCGTCGCCGGATGGGCGCGGGCTATCTCGGCAACCTCGGCACACCACTGGATGGTGCGCGCGTGGGTGAAGTACATCTTGAGACTCACCCCGACGAGAAACCGGGATTGGCGCCGCTTCGTCACGGTCAGACGCCTTCGTAGCTGCAGATCTCCTGCACCTTGTCGTTCGAGGCACTCGACTCGTCGAAGGTGTACGTCAGCCACTCGCGGGCCAGGCGCCTGGCGAGTTCGATGCCGACGACGCGCTGGCCCATGCACAGCACTTGCGCATTGTTCGAGAGGACGGCGCGCTCGACCGAGTAACTGTCGTGGGCGGTGACGGCGCGCACTCCGGCGACCTTGTTCGCCGCGATTGCGACGCCGAGCCCCGTGCCGCAGACCAGGAAGGCGCGGTCTGCCTCGCCGCGCGCCACCATCTCGGCCGCAGCGATCGCGATCGTGGGGTAGTTCGTGTGCCCGTCGGCATTGACGCCGACGTCGGTGACGGATGCGACGAGGTCGTTTCCTTCGAAGTCGGCCTTGATCCGTTCCTTGTAGTCGAATCCGGCGTCATCGCTTCCGACGACGATTCTTAATGCGTTCATGTGCCTGCTCCTTCTGCTTGGTCGTGGTTGCGTGGCCGCGATCGTGTGTAGGTTGACGACTCAGCTGCCGGCGGAACGCCGCTGCAGGACCTCGTGGATGGTCAGGGCGATCAGCGACAGCGACACCGCGCCGGGGTCTGCCACCCCGACGGCCTTCTCACCGTGCGCGCGGGCGCGACCGAGTTTCGGCATCATGGCCGTCGTGCCGTCGGCCGCCTCCTGCGCGGCATCGGCCGCAACGCTCCAGGCATCCGTCAGCGACTCACCGGAGGAAACGCGCTCGGCGAGGGTGTCGGCGAACGGCACGAGCGAGTCGACCATTGTTTTGTCGCCGACCTGCGCCTTCCCGAACGCCATTACGGCCTCCTTCGCTGCGACGAGTCCCTCGGCGATGGCGGTGGCCGTCACGGGCTGGGTGTCGCCGAGGCGGCTGCCGACCGTGCGCAGGATGACTCCCCAGATGGCACCGGATGTTCCGCCGGCGCGATCCGACCAGGCGTCGGCAGCTCGGGCCAGGGTGCTTTCAACACCCGCGCCGGAGACGAAGGCGAGCTGCGCCGCTGCTGCCGCGGCGTTCGAGCCGCGCTTCATTCCGATGCCGTGGTCGCCGTCGCCGGCGATGGCGTCGAGGCGCCCGAGCTCGTCTGCGTTGTCGGCGATGATCTCCTTCACCGCCGAGAGCGCCTCCGTGACGGCAGCGGCAGCGCGGCGGGAATCGTCGCTGGATTCCGGGAGCTCGGCCTCGGCGATCGAGTCGTCGATGTCGCCGCGCACCACCAGGTCGTTGCCGTCGACCGAGCCCGTGCGGAAGGCCGGGGTGTCCGCCGGGGCCGCCCAGAGCTTCTCCAGTTCGTCGTCGACCCAGAGCAGCGTCAGCGAGACGCCGGCCATGTCGAAGCTGGTGCAGAACTCACCGACCTGCGGGTCAAGCAATTCGATTCCGGCGTCCCCGAGGAGGTCGGCGATACGGTCGTAGACGATGTAGAGCTCTTCGTTCTTGACCGAGCCGAGCCCGTTCAGGATTGGGACGACCCGGGCGCCGTCAGCGGAGACACCCTCGGGGATCTCGTCCTGTGAGAGGAGTCGTTCGACAAAGAGTTCGGCGAGACCGTCGGCCGAGGGAATGTCGACCTCATCGATTCCGGGCTCGCCGTGGATGCCGAGCCCGATGGCCATGCGACCCTCAGGAACGGTGAACAGTGGTTCTGAGGCGCCGGGAAGGGTGCACCCGGTGAACGCGACACCCATCGAACGCGTGCGCTCGTTGGCGAGGATGGCGACCCGTTCGACGCCATCGATGTCGTACCCGGCAGATGCCGCGGCGCCGGCCACTTTGAAGACAGTCAGGTCGCCGGCAATGCCGCGGCGCTTCTGCTTCTGGCTTGCCGGTGCGCTGAAGATGTCGTCGGTCACGAGGACCGTGCGGCAGTCAACACCCTCCGAGCGCAGAGTGTCCTGCGCCTCGGTGAAGTGCAGCACATCTCCGGCGTAGTTTCCGTAACTGAGCAGGATTCCCTTGCCCTGGTCGCTGGCCCGGCAGACCGACTCCACCTGGTGGGCAGATGGCGAGGCGAAGAGGTTGCCCATGGCCGCGCCGTGCGCAAGGCCGTGACCGACCAGGCCACCGAATGCCGGATAGTGGCCGGAGCCGCCGCCGATGACGAGTGACACGGTCGGGGACTGGGATGCCGTCGAGCGGGTCACACCACCGGCCACCCGGCGCACCCAGCGGGCGTTGGCGCGAACGAAACCATCGGTCATTTCGTCCGCGAAGTCTTCCGGTTCGTTCCAGAGTCGTGTCATTGCTGGTTTCTCCTCGCCGTCGAGTCACATCGGTCGTCTGCAATAATCCTATAGGATTTTTGGTCCAACGGCATCCGTGCGTCCGTCTCAGCCTGACCCCTCAGCCTGACCCCTCAGCCTGACCCCTCAGCCTGACCCCT
>NZ_ATWH01000013.1:40979-192565 GCF_000421145.1 Glaciibacter superstes DSM 21135
CTCAGCCTGACCCCTCAGCCTGACCCCTCAGCCTGACCCCTCAGCCTGACCCCTATGATTGACGCGTGACGGGGGATGAAGCCGGAGATGCGGTCGGCGTGACGCCTGTGGGCGGGGGCAGGAGCCGGCTGCGCGCCCGGTTGACGACCGGGGCATCCCGGCTGACGCTGAAGTGGCTCAGCCGGATTGCCTTCGTGCTCATCCTTGCCGCGTCCGCCCTGTTCGGTGGCCTGAACGATGCCGAGGCAGCACCGATTCCGGTGCTGGCCGCCGGCGAGACCCACCTTGGCACGCCACTGAACGTCACTGTCACTCGAGCCGTGGTTCTTGACGAGATCGAGGGCGTCGGCATCACCGCCCAACCGGGCAACAGGCTGATTCTCGTCGTCGTTGAACTGGAAAACACCTGGACCAGCCCATTGGCGACCGGTGCTGCCGCAATCAGAATCGACGGATTGATGACTCCCGCGGTGACGGATGCGCCTGCCGGGGTGTTCCGCCTCGCCGACGAGAGCAACATCAGTCGGCTGCAACCCCGTCTCGAGACCGAGGTGGCGTTCATCTGGGAGATTGCGGCCGATGTTCTCGCCGACGAAGACCCGATCACCGTGAACATCTACGACCAGTCATTGTTCACCTTCACCTCGGTTGCGGTCGGCGAACAGTGGACCAATCCAGTGCTGGCCGCGACGATTTCCCTCCCGGTCGAAGACCTGGACCTGCAGTGAAGGGAACCGCAGTGAAGGGAACCGCACTGGTCCGCCGCGTCCTGAACGGCACAGCCCTGCTCGCGCTCCTTGTCGTGGCGGGGTTTATCGCGAACACTGCCCCGACAGAAAGCGTCGAGCAAGCGGCGATGCCGGTCACCGGATCGATCGGTGACACCCTCACCGGGCGAAACCTGGTGGTGACAGTGGATTCCGCACTCGTTGCGAAGACGCCGAGGGCGGCGAACGGCAGCTGGCTGGCGGACTCCACCGGAACCTGGCTGGTCGTCGACATCACGGCCCGCTGCGGAGATGAAGTCTGCTCCCTGGGCTCCTCCAACCTGATCGTGGGTGACACGACCTGGTCGGCCACGGAACGTGCAACAGGGTTCACCCTGGCGGGCCAGCGCCTCGACTCCGGGATCAATCGATCCGGCTCACTCTTGTTCGAGGTT
Organism: Glaciibacter superstes DSM 21135; assembly: GCF_000421145.1. Lineage (GTDB taxonomy): Bacteria > Actinomycetota > Actinomycetes > Actinomycetales > Microbacteriaceae > Cryobacterium > Cryobacterium superstes. The sequence goes on from NZ_ATWH01000013.1 coordinate 42,142, forward strand.
CCCACCGACCTGTTCGAGAGCTCCGGCGGCAGAACGGCCCGGCTGGAGTTCGCCTCGCAGGTGGACACTCGCCTGGATTCCGTGCTGGTCTTCGAACTCGACCTGATCGACCTCGAGACGGTTGACGAGGTGGAGATCGAGCGTCCAACACTGGTCGGTGCGCCGTGAGGCGCGGCATCGGGCGCGGATGGTGGCACCGGAACCGGTGGGGGCTCGCCGGGTTCGCACTCGTGCTTCCGCTCAGCCTGTGGCTGGTGTTCGCCAACGGCTGGTACTCGTATTACGAGTCCAGGCCGTCGCAGCCTCACTCCATCGATGCCGGAGCGGCAGAGAAATGGGCAGGGGGCGAATTCGCCATCCTCGCCGCAGAGCGGCTCGGCAACAATGATGGGTCCGGTGACGGCACGATCGAGAACCTTCCAGCCGGGACCGAACTCGTCACCGTGACGATGCGCGTGGTACCTCCACAACCTGACCATTCGTCATCGCAGTCAGAAACGCAGAATCCGTTTTACTGCACGATCCTGTTGACAGCGGCATCCGGTGCCGGGCAATGGAATCCGCTCATGTCCGACGACTTCGGCTGGGAGCGCGACGCCGACGCCTCCATCGGCGGTTGCGACAGCGCGCAGGAAGGCTCCTACCTGGTGCAATCATCGTTCCTGGTGCCGACAAGCGCAGAAGACGACCTTCGCCTGCGTGTCGTCAGCGCCGATCGGCTGCCGGCGTATCTTGACCTGAAGCTTCCGTTCGAGAGGTGAACGGGACCGGCACGGCATCCGTCGCCGCAGGAATCAACGATGCCGTCGTGTCCGTCGCAGGCACGGAGGTGAGCTCATCCGTTCCCGCGATCGCTTCCACGACGGAACTGGTGTCGTTCGTGCTGGTGCGGCGGCGCTCGAGGGCGGCGAGCGAATAGTCGTACGCGGCAGCGACGAGTGCGATTCGGAGCGGCTCGAGGACGAGTGCAACAAGGAACACCAGGATCGGGCTGGTGGCGAACCAGAAGTCGATTGCGTGCGGGCCGATGGCGCGCAGCAGTGCCGAAGCGAGCCAGCCGCTCCCTGCTTCGAGTGCCGTGTAAGCCAGCACGAACACGCCGAGGGGGACCGCGCCGGCCCGCCACATCAGCAGAACGGATGCCGTGAGCGGCTTGACCCGCCCGGCCAGGCTGCCGAACACCTCGTTTCCGCGCGCCCGCAGCCACGACGGAAGCCCGGTGATCCGCTTCGAAGCCAGGGCATAGATGGTGCCGGCGCGTCCGCCGACTGGCACGAAATCGAGCTTCTGCGCGGCGATCGCGCGTCCATACACGACGCCGGCGATCGTCAGCCAGGCCAGTGGGAGGAAGAGGAGCCCAGCGGCCTCACCGAGGAGCCAGCTCACCGCATTCCAGATCCAGTCGAGCGCATCGAACGTGGAGAGAGCGTGCTCACGTACCCCGTCCCACCAGACCACAAGCGCTCGGTCGCCGACCCAGGATCCACCGAGTGCAAACATCTCCTGCACCACGAGCGCTGCCAGGAACACCCAAACCGTTTCGAGGTAGGCAGACACGAAGCGGGTCCAGCCGGCTAGTGAGCCGGCATATCGTCTCAGGAGGTGGCGACCGGTGTATGCCAGGACAGTGACGCCGATCGTCAGTGGATTGAGGCCGAGGGTGAGGCCCCTGCCGAATACCGGATCCACCGGCCCCCAGGCCTGCGAAAGCGCATCACTCGCGTACTGCGCCACGTCGTCGGCGAGGAAACCCCAGGCCGTGTAGAACGCGATGAACGGCAGGATGCTGGCGGTGAGGACCTCCCAGAACCTGGCCTGCGCGCTCGAAGGCTCTGGCGGTGCAAGTGGGACGGGTTGCTCGAGTGCGTGATCCTCGAGCTCAGCTCGCGCCTCGGATTCGGCCGCAGTGAATGCCCGCATATGGCTTCGGAGCACCAGGAACATGCAGATGAATGACGCAACCCTGGCCAGGATGGCGATTGGAAGAATAAAGAAGGCGGCGAGGGCCGAGGTTGAGCCGATCCAGCCGGCAAGGTCGATGACCAGGTAGTGCACCAGGTACCCGGCCAGGTAGATGCCGAGCAGAAGGGGCCACGCGGCCGCAACCAGTCGCAACGCATGCCACGGAATCCACCCCACGCGCTTACTTTAGCGGGCGCTGTGCGCGGGCGCGTGGCCGGTTCGTCGGTGGATGGGGATCGTCTCAATATTAGGACGATAACTGTCCTATTGCCCTTCTAGCCTGCCGGTATGACAACACACACCGAAGGCACAACAATGATCAGGGCGCGGGGCCTCGGCAAGACCTTCCCCGCCAAGGGCGGCGGGGTTCAGGCCGTGAAATCGTTCGACCTCGACGTCGAACGCGGCGAGCTCGTCGCCTTCCTCGGGCCGAACGGGGCCGGAAAGTCCACGACACTGCGGTTGCTGACCACGCTGCTGCCCGCGACCAGTGGCGAGGCGACCGTGGTCGGCTGTGATATCCGTCGCGACCCTGCCGGCGTTCGCAGGAGTATCGGCTACATCGGCCAGGGGGATTCGGCCGGGCACTCGCAGCGGGTGCGTGACGAGCTGCTCAGTCAGGGCGCGTTCTACGGGCTCAGCAGGCGTGACACCCTGGCGCGGGCCGACGAGCTGATCGAGTCGCTCGACCTCGGTGCGCTCGCGCACCGGCAGGTGCAGGCGCTTTCCGGCGGCCAGAAGCGGCGGCTCGACATTGCACTCGGCCTGATTCATCGGCCGGAACTGCTGTTCCTCGACGAACCGTCGACCGGGCTCGACCCGCAGAGCAGGGCCAACCTGTGGCAGCACATTGTCGACCTTCGAAACCGCTACGGCACCACGATCTTCCTCACCACCCACTACCTCGACGAGGCAGACCAGCTCGCCGAGCGCGTCATGGTGATGGACCACGGCACCGTCATCGCCGACGACACGGCGACCGCGCTGAAGGACAGCCTCGCCGGTGACCTGATCACCCTCAGCTTCGAGACAGCGACGGATGCCGCTGCTGCGGCTTCGCACATCGGCGGAACTGCGGTCGGGACCAGGGTGACCCTGACTACCCACCGGGGAGAAGAGGCCGTGCCGCATCTCATTCGCTCGCTGGACGATGCCCGCATTCCGCTGGTCGGGGTGACCCACCGCCAACCGACCCTCGACGACGTGTTCCTCGCCCTGACGGGCAGGAGCCTGCGGGAAGAGGGTCAGGCGCACGCCAACAACACCGAGAACAACAACGAGAACAACAACGAGAACAACAACGAGAACAACACCGAGGAGGCAGCAGCATGAACACCCTGACCGAGACCGCGACCGCGACCGGATCATCGATCGCGAGCGTCGCGGCATCCGTCGCGCCACCCGCGATGCGTCGCACCAACCTCGCCACCGACACCTGGAACGTGCTGGTGCGAGAGCTTCGGCCCGTCATGCGCGACCCGTTCAGCGCGCTGTTCAGCCTGATCCAGCCGCTGATATTCCTCGGCCTGTTCGGGCCGCTGCTGGTCGCATCGAGTGGAGCGCCTGCGGGGGAGACCCTGCAGTGGTTCGTGCCGGGCATCCTCGTGATGGTGGCGCTGTTCGGCACGGCGTCGACGGGCGCGAACCTGCTCTCAGAGATGCAGACCGGCTCGCACGAGCGCACACTCGTTGCACCCCTCTCGCGCAGTGCGCTGCTGATCGGGCGGGCGCTCAAGGAGGTCGTGCCGCTGACCGTGCAGGCCGTGCTGGTGTGCCTGGTCGCGCTTCCGTTCGGTTTCACCGTGAATGTGCCAGGACTGCTGATCGGGCTTGTGCTGCTGGCGATCTTCGGCATTGGCTTCGGTGCCCTCAGTTACAGCGTCGCGCTGGCCTGCCGCAGCCGCGACTGGATGTTCTGGGTCATCCACCAGACCCTGATCTTTCCGCTGATGATTCTCTCCGGCATGCTGTTGCCGCTGGACGACGGCCCGGCCTGGATGAAGGTGGCGGCAGCGGTCAACCCGCTCAGCTACGTCGTCGACGCGGAACGGGCGCTGTTCGCCGGTTCGCTGGCCGAAATTGCGGTGCTCGGAGGCTTCATCGCAGCGCTCGCCACCGCGGCGGTCGGTCTGGCCGTCGGCATCCGTGCCATGCGCCGCTTCTGACTGTGACCTTTCCGGTCGAGAGTGCCCGTTCCGCCGGGCACTCTCGACCGGAACAGGCACTCTCGCTGTGGGTGCCTAGCGGATGGTCTTGCGGGCCGTGATCTGGCCGGTGTCGAAGCCGAGGAGGTGCAGTCCGCCGTGGAAGCGAGCGTGCTCGATCTTGATGCAGCGGTCCATCACCACGGTGAGCCCCTTCGACTCGCCATAGAGGGCGGCATCCTGGTTCCAGATCCCGAGCTGCACCCAGATCGTCGGGGCCCCGATGGCGACGACGTCGTCGATGACCGCCGGGATGTCGCTTCCGCGACGGAACACGTCGACGATGTCTGGCACCTCCGGCAACGAGGCGAGGTCTGGGTACGCCTTCTGGCCGAGGATCGTGTCGGCGTTGGGGTTCACGAAATACACCCGGTAGTCGCTCGACTGCTGCAGGTACGTGCCCACGAAGTAGCTTGACCTGGCGGGGTTCGGCGATGCGCCGACGATCGCGATCGACTTCGCTTCACGCAGGAGCCTCAGCCTGGCCTTCGCGTCCGGTCCGACCCAGGAGCGCTGGGAGCGCAGCAGCTTCGCCAGCGGCGAGTCCGCCGGCACGTCACAGCTGAGCCCGTTGGCCAGCTGCACGGTTTCTGAGGTCGTTCCTGAAACGGATGCTGCGGCGTCCGTCGCCTGCTCGGTCGCGCTCATTTCGAACCTCCTGCGGCCTTGGCAAGGGCCTGGTCGAGATCGTAGATGATGTCTTCAACGTCTTCGATGCCCACACTAATCCGAACCAGGCCTGGCAGTGCACCGGCTGCGATGAGCTGGTCTTCTGAGAGCTGCGCATGGGTGGTCGACGCCGGGTGGATCACCAGCGTCTTCGCGTCGCCGATGTTGGCCAGGTGGCTGGCCAGGTCGACGGACTCGATGAAGGTGCGTCCGGCGTCGCGCCCGCCCTTCACGCCAAAACTGAACACCGAACCCGGACCCTTCGGGAGGTACTTGCGCCCACGCTCGTAGTGCGGGTGGCTCGGAAGCCCGGCCCATTTCACATAGTCGACGCGAGGGTCGGCCTCCAGCCATTCGGCGACGATGCGAGCATTCTCGACGTGGGCCCGCATGCGCAGCGGCAGCGTCTCAACGCCCTGGGCGAGCAGGAACGCGGAGTGCGGCGCGAGGGTCGGGCCGATGTCGCGCAACTGCTCGGCGCGGAGGCGCGTGAGGAAGGCGTATTCGCCGAAGTTGCCCGACCACTGGAGTCCGCCGTAGCTCGGCACCGGCTCGCCGAACAGCGGGAACTTGTCGCTGTGCCAGTTGAAGCGGCCGCTCTCGACGACCACGCCGCCGAGGGTGGTTCCGTGTCCGCCGAGGAATTTTGTCGCCGAATGGATGACGACGTCTGCGCCCCACTCGAACGGGCGGTTGAGATAGGGGGTGGCGACCGTGGAATCGATGATCAGCGGGATGCCGGCGGCGTGGGCCACCTCGGCGAGCCCCTCGATGTCGGCGACCTCGCCGGAGGGGTTGGCAACGGTCTCGGCGAAGATCAGCTTGGTCTTGTCGGTGATGGCCGCGGCATAGTCGGCCGGGTCCGTGCCCTGCACGAAGGTGGTCTCGACGCCGAAGCGGCGGAGGGTCACGTCGAGCTGGGTAATCGAGCCGCCGTAGAGCTGGGCGCTCGAGACGATGTGGTCGCCCGCGCCGGCGAGGCTGGCGAAGGTGATGTATTGCGCTGAGAGGCCGCTGGCGGTGGCGACGGCGCCGAGTCCGCCTTCGAGGCTGGCGATGCGCTCCTCGAAGCTGGCGACGGTGGGGTTGGCCAGGCGCGAGTACACGTTCCCGTACTTCTGCAGGGCAAAACGAGCCGCGGCATCCGCGGTGTCGTCGAAGACGAACGCGCTGGTCTGGTAGATCGGCAGCGCCCTCGCGCCGGTGACCTGGTCGGGGATATTGCCCGCGTGGATTGCGCGCGTGGTGAAGCCGTATTCGCGATCTGCCATGGTGCAACGCTAGCCGGGCCGGGCTGCACGCCCGGCCGCATGCCGTAACACGGCGCAACGCGGGCTTCGCCGCGCACGCGGTTGTCGCTGTTTGCGCCGGGAATCGTCGTTGTAGCGGGGATTTTCGGCGTCAACGGCGATTCTGAACGCACGAGGGCGCCGGCTGGCGGGCCAAACCGGGGAGACGGATGCCGGGGTGCGGCAGGATGGAGCGCATGGCCGAAAGAATCGAGACACTCGTGATCGGCGGCGGCGCGATGGGATCCGCGACTGCCTGGCAGCTGGCCAGGCGCGGCCGGAGTGTCACACTCCTCGAGCGCTTCGCGCCCGGTCACCTGAACGGTGCATCCCACGGCGCGTCGCGCAACTTCAACACCACGTACTCCGAACCCAGCTATGTGGCCATGCTCGGCGAGTCGCTCCGGCTGTGGCGCGAGCTTGAAGCGGAATCGGGCACGCGCCTGCTCGACCAGGTCGGGATCGTCAATCACGGTCCGAACCCGGCGTTCGACGACGTCGCCGGAGCGCTGCGGAGCGCGGGACTCGGGGCCGAGTTCCTGGCGCCGGGGGCCGCCGGTGAACGCTGGCCTGGCATCCGTTTCGACGGTCGCGTGCTGCACACGCCGGACGCCGGCCGACTGGGCGCGGATGCCGCGGTCACAGCCCTCCAGGCGGCTGCCACTGCGACGGGCGCCGACGTGCGCCATGCAACCCGCGTGGTGGCGCTCGAGGTGCTCGGCGACGATCACGTGCGGGTGACGACCGAGACGGGCACGATCGACGCCCAGCGCGTAGTCGTCACGGTAGGTGCGTGGACCACGAAACTGCTCAGCGGGCTGATTCCGGTGCCGCGTCTTGTCGTCACGCAGGAACAACCGGCGCATTTCGCCCTGCGCGACCAGTCGACGGATGCCGCGGCGCGGGCCGCCGTCGAATGGCCGGGCTTCAACCACACGCGCGACCCGGCCGACGCGAAGTACGACTATTGGTACTCGCCGATCTACGGCATGTACACACCAGGCGAGGGGGTGAAGGCCGGCTGGCACGGCGTCGGTCGGGTTACCGATCCCGACGCGCGCAGCTTCATGCCAGAACCGGTGCAGCTGGCCGCGCTCCAACGCTACGTGCGCGATTGGCTGCCTGGCGCGGACGCCGACGCGCTCGAACCGGTCAGCTGCACCTACACCACCACCGCCGACGAGGACTTTGTGCTCGACCGCGTCGGACCGGTCATCGTCGGCGCGGGCTTCAGCGGCCATGGCTTCAAGTTCACCCCGTCGGTCGGCCGTATCCTGGCCGACCTGGCGACGGATACCGCTCCCGCATCCGGCGTGGACCTCGCGATGTTCGCGTTGTCGCGCACGCCGAACGGCCACTCAGGCGGCTGGCTCGCTCGTCGCTGACCGTCCAGTGCGCAGGACGGAACGTGCGGAGCAGCGAGGCCCGAGTGTCGCCGGCCGCGCCGAGAATCGCCCGTGTAGCGGGGACTTTGGGCGCGAACGACGATTCTCGGCGCACGCAGCGCCCGATGGATACACCACCGTTCGTCATCACGAAGGACGCGCCAGGACTGACCGCTAGGGAGAGCCTCACCGACGAAACGTCTCGCGTTCGCTGATCAGGTCTGCGGTGGATGGCCGATACCTCGGTCGCGGGCCAGCGCCACCAGGTGAGCGCGCGACGTGGCGTGCAGTTTGGCCATGAGCCCGCTCACATTGTTCTGCACAGTCTTCGTCGAAAGGAACATCGCCTGTCCGATCGCCCGGTTGTCGGCGCCGGTCGTGATCTTGACCAGGAGTTCGTACTCGCGCTCGGTCAGCCCCTGGCGGCCGGCAGCCAACGGATGCTGCAGCGTCTCGCGCACTAAGCGGCCGGCCTGTCCGCTGAAGATCGTGTCCCCTTCTGCCGCGCCGTAGATGGCACGCACGATAGACCCGTGTCCTGCCCCCTTGAGCACGTAACCGCATGCCCCGCTTCGAAGCGCCCGCGAAAGCGAGAGCTCGTCGTCATGCATCGTCAGGATTAGCGCCGCGGCATCCGGCCTGCGCGCTAACAGGCGTTCGCAGGTTGCCGCCCCATCGAGCAGCGGCATATCGAGGTCGAGCACCGCGACGTCGAAGTCGATCGCGTCTGCGACCTCCAGAAGCCGCTCGCCGTTTGCGGCGGTCCCGACGACGGTCACACCGTCCGTCGTGTCGAGCAGCAGCCTCAAACCGTCGAGAAACACCGGGTGGTCGTCCGCGAGAATAACCCTGATCATGACTCCTCCTCCGAGACTGCCCGGATGCCAGCCAGTGGGATGTGCGCCACCACCGCCGTGCCGACGCCGCCGGCTCGCAGTCCCGTCGTGAGGGTACCGCCCAGGTTTTTGGCCCGCTCCCGCATCGAACGCATCCCGACTCCCGGTTGGCTCCCACCGAGTCCGACACCGTCGTCTTCGACCCGCACGATCAGAGTCGTCTCGTCTGCGTCGATCCGCACCCAGATATTGCGGGCCCAGGAGTGCCTGGCCACGTTCCGCATCGCTTCCCCGGTCATCCTGAAAACCGACAGTTCTGCGTCTTGATCGAGCACCGGCATCCGTTGGGTGATGTCGGCGTGCAGGCGAAGACCAGGGGTCAGTTTGTTGGCCAGATCGACGAGAGCGTCCCTGAGCCCCACAGCCTCGAGCGTCGCCGGGCGGAGCTCGTCGATGATCCGGCGGATGTCGTGCACGATCTCCTCCGCGTTCGACCCGATGCTCTCGAGCACGGCGTCCAGCCGCCGACCCTCGCTCGATGACACGGCTGCGCCCCTGGATAGGTTCCTGGCGGCCTCCGATTGCAGGACGATTCCGGCAAGGCTCGGACCGATGCCGTCGTGAAGATCGCGCTGCAGGCGTGCCCGCTCGTCGTCGCGCACCGAGGCGAGGCGTGCGTAACTCTGCTGCAGATCGGACCTCAGGCCCTCGGCTCGCACCGCCAACCCGGCTTGGGCGGCCACCCTCGCGAGAAGTCGTCGATCCTTGGCGCCAAGGCCTTCGCCCGCCGCCCGCTCGTGCGCGATCAGAGCGCCGCTGTCGATCCCGTTCACCTGGAGCGGGAGGCGCAGGCCCTCTGTGCCGGGTATCCCAGCATCAGCAACCAGCATTCCGTCGGCATCGAGCAACGCGACGTATGGCAATCGCAGTGACCGCGCGAGTTCCGCGGCCACAGTATTCGCGAGCGAGCCTGAATCGCGGTGCAGCCGCTCCGACAGCATTTCCACCGCTCTGTCCGGGTCGCCACGCTCACCGTAGAGGAGTAGCTCCAGCAGCCAATGGAAGAAGTTCCGCACCGGGAGGGCGAGTACTCCAACGAATAGAGCTGCGATCACTGGTGTCGCCGCGTTGTCCAGAAGCAGCACCAGTGCGAGATAGCAGCCCGCGAGCACCGCAGTCGCCGCGGCGTAGACCAGCGTCTTGCGCACCGCGCGACCGAGACTCCAGAGACCGTGTTGCAGCACGGCGACCGCGACAACGGCGGGCAGGAAGACGTAAGCGGCCGCCTCGGCGAGCTGCAGTGCACCGCCGAGACCGGCGAGTGCCGCCGTGACGGCGAGAAGGACGGCGGCAGTGAGGATCCAGCGCAGTTGCTGCCGTTCCAGTTCACCACCACGTACCCACCGCCAGAGCAGCGCACCGGCGCACAGCGCGGTGAGCACCGGAATCGCCAGGAAAGCCGGGCCGAGCGCCGCATTCAGAGAGACGGATGCCGCACTCCAGCCCAGCGAGTTGTGCACGTGACTCAGGGGCTCAGTGCCCAGCGGCCCCGGAAGCAGTGCCGTCACTGCCACGGTCAGCGCGAACCACAGGATCGCCCCGATCTCGACGATTCGCCACCACCGATTCGGCAGCCGCCCAGTCGGAAAACGGAGGAGGAGCTCGAAGAGGGCGAACTGGGCGGGAACCCAGCTCCAGTTCGTGGTCCACAAGATGACGGCCGGCACGTCGGCGCCCTGTCCGACTGCGGCCACGATCGCTCCGATCGATAGCCGAGAGAGCAGGCCGGTCAGCCCGGCGGCGACCAGCCACCAGCCCATCGGTGCCGCAACGTCCTGCTGCAACAGCACAGCGCCGGTGAGGGCCAGCGCGGTCATTCCGACGACAAACGCGACAACCGCCACCCGGCTGAGCACGCTGTGCGTTGCGCCAAGCGGAAGCCCGATCGCGAACCCGATAGCCAACATCGAAACGACCAGTCCCGAAACCAGCGTCCACACCGGCACGCGGCCGGCGATCTCCCTCAGGAGACCGTCGGCGCGGTAGGCAGCGGCGCCAGTCATGGCGGAAGTCTATGCCAGGGCCGGTTCGGGACTCGCCACCGGTATCCGTCGTCTCGCCAGCGCCGCCCAAGCGAGCGCGGCACCCACGAGGATGCTGCCGGCGGGGCCGAAGACCGGGATGACGACGGCCCCGACGATCAACAGGATCGCAGCCGGAATCGGGAACACCCTGCGGGACCAGCCGTTGATGGCGACGAGGCAGAGCACGGCGATCCAGGCGATCCAGATCGACGTCATGACGACTTGGAAGGTGCCGCCGTCCTGGGTCTCCAGTGCAACCGGCGCCACCTCGAGAAGGAATGGCGTGACGACAGCCTGCGTGAAGAGGGTGCAGGCCTGCAGCGCGGCCACTGCCGCCAGCAGCGGGATTGTCCAGCCGGAGAGCCGTCGTCCAGTGGGCCCGGTCCAGGTGCGCAGCGACGGAGCGAGGGCGACCAGGGCGATGAGAGCGGCGAGATAGATGTAGTTGAAGGCGACATAACGCCAATCGGCGACACTTTCCACGAAACTTTGGTCGCCGCTGACGAAGCCGTCGACCATCCAGGGGGTTCCGATAATCAGGCCGTTGGCGAAGAGTACCGCTCCGATCGTCGTGATCGCGCCCGTGCGTGCTTTCATGCTGTGCTCCTCAGCGTCCGTTGTCCGACATCATGCGGGCGCATGCCCGATAATCCGACACTATGGACTGTGCGTTCCCGCCGGAAAGAGGCCGAACTCCCGCAATATCGGGAAGATGTGCCGGGAAGCCGGCTCGCGGCTAGGCTGGCGCGATGATCCTCGAGCACGCGATCCTGCCCGTCATCCCCGGTAGGGAAGTCGCGTTCGAGGAGGCCTTCGCCGCGGCATCCGTCTTCATCTCCCGCGCAATGGGCTTCATCGACCTGAACCTGTCTCGTTCAGAGGAGACCCCGAACGAGTACCTGTTGCTCGTGCATTGGGAGAACATCGCGGCGCACGACCCCGGCTTCCGCGGCTCGCCCGATTACCAGCAGTGGAAGGCACTGCTGCACCATTTCTACGACCCGTTCCCGATCGTGGAGCATTTCAGCACAGTGCGCGCCATTCATCCCGCTTAGGCGGAACGGACGCCGGATTGAGCGTTACGGCTCAGCCCCTGCACGGCCTCGCACAGTACTCTAGACGCAGGCCGCCAGACGCGGCCCCGGACGAGGGATCAGTACCCGGAACGCGACAAGACTGGCCACGGGAGTGAACATGTCCTGGATCATCCTCATCATCTCCGGCGTCCTGGAAGCCGTCTGGGCGACCGCCCTCGGTAAGTCGGAGGGCTTCACGAAGCTCTGGCCGTCCGTCGTCTTCGGCGTCGCCCTGATCGTCAGCATGGCCGGGCTCGCCTTCGCCATGCGCGACATCCCGACCGGAACCGCGTATGCGGTGTGGGTCGGCATCGGCGCGTCCCTCACCGTGGTCTACGCCATGATCTTCGGCGGAGAAGCCGCGTCGCTGATCAAAGTGCTGCTGATCCTCGGTCTCGTCGGCTGCATCGTCGGACTCAAGCTGGTCGACGGCGGTCACTGACCGCGCGCCGCTGGGAATCGCCCTTCGCGCCGTGAATCGCCGGAGCATCGGCGACAGTCGGTGCAAACGGCGATTGTTGTGCACGCACGACGGTCACGCACGCACAAGACGACGCACGCACAAGAAAACGGATGCGCAGCCCGAGGGCCGCGCATCCGTTTCAGTGCTGTTCAGATCAGGTATGCACCCTGAACCGCTGTGTCATGGGGCAGTCGAACGGGTCCCTGGCTGCCAGGCCGACCTTGTTCAGATAGCGGACCACGATGCCGTACGACTGCATCAGCGTCGTCTCGGTGTAGAGGATGTTGTGGCTCTGGCAGTACTCCTTGGTGATCTCCTGGGCCTTCCGCAGGTTGGGGCGAGCCATGTTCGGGAACAGGTGGTGCTCGACCTGGTAGTTCAGGCCACCCATGAAGGCGTCCATCACCGTGCCACCGCGAATGTTGCGCGACGTCAGAACCTGGCGGCGAAGGAAGTCGACCTTGCTCTCGTGCGGCAACTGCGGCATGCCCTTGTGGTTCGGAGCGAACGAGGCACCCATGTACACACCGAACACGGCCAGCTGCACACCGATGAAGGCGAACGCCATTCCGAGCGGCAGGAAGTAGAAGATCACGGCGACGTAGAGCAGGATGCGGGTGGTGAGCATGGTGATCTCGAGCCAGCGCTTGTCGACTTTCTTACGCCCGAACACGGTGCGGAAGCCGTGGGCGTGCAGGTTGAGCCCCTCGAGCATCAGCATCGGGAAGAACAGGTAGCCCTGCCTGCGCGTCATGAACGACGTGAGCCAGCCGACCTTTGACGCGTCTTCTTCATTGAAACGAATGAAGTCGGGCTCGATGTCTGGGTCCTTACCCACGACGTTCGGCTGGGCGTGGTGTCTGCTGTGCTTGTTCATCCACCAGGAATAGCTGATCCCCACGAACATGTTGGCCAGGATGCGTCCAGCACGATCGTTGGCCGGCCCGGATTCGAAGACCTGACGGTGGGATGCCTCGTGGGCGAGGAAAGCGAACTGGGTGAGGATGATGCCGAGCGCGCCAGCGATCAGCAGCTGGTACCAAGTGTCGCCCAGCAGTACGAAGCCGGCAACAGCGCCGCCCGTGGCCAAGACCAGGATCGAGAAGACGATCCAGTAGAAACCGGTGCGCCGTCGCAGCAGTCCCAGGTTACGCACCGTGTGCAGCAGTGATGAGTATTCGGTGGTGGGGTTCTTCGAATCACCGCCGGGGCGGGTTTTCAGAATGCGGACCGTGGGTGCGGCGGTAACTTCCGACATGGGGCCTCTGGTGTAAATGATGACTTCTCAGTCGGCGGCGGAGCAGATACTCGTAGAGCGGATACTGGCCATCCTACGTCCGAACCCTGTACAAACTGGGTGTACGGGACGAGAAACTTCCTCATCATATTCCAAGAATGGAATATGATGCTCTGATTTATCGCCAGGCAGGCACCCAAATGTGCAGCTGCCAGAACAGGAACGGCGTCTGTGATCCGGTCCAGAGCGGGTAGAAGAAAATACTCACCAGGGTCGCCACCACGAGGAAGACCACCGTCACCATGGCGCCGCTCTTCCGCCGGTCGGGGTCGGCGGAGTCCCGGCCGAGGATGATCCCGATCACCAACGTGAGCCCGAGCAGGAGGTACGGCTCAAAGGCGATCGTGTAGAACTGAAAGACCGTGCGGTTCAGGTACAGCAGCCAGGGGAGATAACCGGCCGCGACTCCCATCAGAATGAGCCCGACACGCCATTCGCGATACCGGGCCAGGCGATACACGAGATAGCCCAGCGCAATGGTCGCCGCCCACCAGATCAGTGGATTCGCTACGGACGTGATCGCCTCGGAGCAGGTGTCGACGTGGCATCCGTTCTCGCCGAGCGACGAGCCCTGGTAGAACATGCTGGTCGGGCGGATCATCAGGAGCCAGGTGAGTGGATTGGCCTGGTAAGGGTGCGGGGTCTCCAAGCCGACGTGATAGTTGTACGCGGCGACCTGGTAGTGCCAGAAACTCTGCACCACGTGCGGCACCCATTCGAACGGCCCTGTCCAGGCGACACCGGGTGAGTTCGCCCAGCCGCGATAGAACCCGCCCTGGGTGACGAACCAGCCGGTCCAGGAGACGAGAAAGGTGAAGACCGCAACGGGCACCATCAGCAGGAACGTGGCAGGCGCCTGCTTGAGCAGGGCTGCGCTCAGCCAGAACGGGATACCAGCACGCCGTCTCGCCAGCGCGTCCACCACCACAAGATAAATCCCGAACGCGGCCAGGAAGTAGACCCCTGACCACTTCACCGAACTGGCGAGTCCGAAGGCCAGGCCGGCCGCAAGCAGCCAGGGTCGCCACCAGAGTGTGGGCCCCCAGGTCGGATCGTGCTCATTGTCACGGCGTTCAGCCATCCACGCGGCCAGGCGGCTGGAATGCCAACCCCGGTCGAGCAGCACGGCGCCGAAGCCGAGCAGGGCGAAGAACATGACGTAGTTGTCGAGCAACGCGACGCGCGACATCACGATGGCGTGGCCGTCGATCGCCATCAGGAACCCGGCGATGGTGGCCAGCAACGTCGATCCGAACAGTTTCTTCGCGATCACCATGAGCAGCACCACGGCCAGGATGCCGATGAGTGCCGTGACGATGCGCCACCCCCAGCTGCTGTCTGCACCGAAGACCGCCATGCCGAGGGCGATCAGCCATTTGCCGAGCGGGGGGTGGACGACAAACGACGGATCGCTGCTGAACCCGTTGGTTCTGCCCGCCTCGAAGTCGGGATTCGGGTCGTCCGGCCACGCAGACTCGTAGCCGTTGTTGAACAGCGTCCAGGCATCCTTCACATAGAAGGTCTCGTCGAACACAAGCTGGTGCGGCGACCCGAGGTTCCAGAGGCGGAGCATCGCGGCCAGGACGGTGACGGCGATGGGCCCTGCCCAGCGGAACCATCGGGTTGTTGCGAGCACCTGACCATCGTAGTGATGGCTGAGCCCCCGAAGCCGTCTGGTAGTAGAGACTGGACAGATGATCATCCTGGCCGCGACCCCGATCGGAAACCTCGGCGACGCATCCGCCCGCCTCGTGGACGCGCTCGGCACGGCAACCGTCATTGCCGCCGAAGACACCAGGGTCACCGTGCACCTGCTCAAAGCGCTCGGCATCGACAACCGCCCGAAGCTCATCAGCCTGCACGACCACAATGAACGCGACAAGGCTGCCGAACTCGTCGAACTGGCGCGGGACACCGACGTACTGGTGCTCAGTGACGCCGGGATGCCAACCGTTTCTGATCCCGGGTTCCACCTGGTGGATGCCGCGGCCCAGGCGGGTGTCGTCGTCACGGCACTGCCCGGTCCGTCGGCGGTGCTCACGGCGCTCGCCGTGTCCGGACTGCCCACAGACAGATTCACCTTCGAGGGTTTCCTTCCTCGGAAGCCCGGCGATCGCCGGAGCGCCCTTCGCGCTCTGGCCTCAGAGGGACGCACCATGGTGTTCTTCGAGTCGCCGGCCAGGCTGGCTTCGTCACTGGCGGATGTCGCGGCGGCCCTCGGCTCGGATCGCCGGGTTGTGGTGTGCCGCGAGCTGACCAAGTTCTATGAAGAGGTCAAACGCGGTACTGCCGCCGAACTCGCCGAGTGGGCCGCCGGCGGCGTCAAAGGCGAGATCTGCCTGGTTGTTGCCGGTGCAGAGGCTCGGGTGATGGACCTGGCGACAGGAGTCGCGGAAGTGCAGGCACTCGTCGCCGCCGGCACCAGGCTGAAGGATGCCGCAGCGGAGGTCTCGGCCGCCAGCGGGCTCGGCAAGCGCGACCTCTACGAGGCGGCACTCACCCGAAAGTAGCGGCCGGAATACCTGAGCTACTCTCACCGTTAACCCGATTAACGTGCGGGTCGGAGGTGTGACGTGGCGCTTGCGGTGAGGTTTGAACTGTACGGGGGTCCGGAGGTCCTCGAGCTCGTCGATATCCCACGACCGCAGGCAGGAGCCGGCGAAGTGGTCGTCGAGGTGATGTCCGCAGGACTGAACCCCGTCGATTCCGGCATTCGGGAAGGCCAGTTCAAAGTTGAACGGCCTGCCGCCTTCCCTGCTGGGCAGGGGAGTGACTTCGCCGGTTTCGTTGTCGACGTGGGCAGCACAGTCACTGGATGGAACGTGAATGACGCCGTCTTCGGCCACGCGTTTCGGTCGGCCCAGGCCACCTTCGTCGCCGTGCCGGCCGGTAACGTCATTCGCCGTCCGGACGGCCTGTCGTGGGAGATTGCCGGCAGCCTGCACTTGGCCGCCTCACTGGCGTGGGACGCCGTGCAGGGCGCGAACGCCGCCCCCGGTCGCACGATTCTCGTGCACGCGGCCGCCGGTGGTGTCGGCATGATCGCCGCGCAGTTGGCGAGGCTTCGCGGGGCGAGGGTGATCGGCACCGCGAGCCCGAGCAGCTTCGACTACCTGCGGCAGCGCGACATCATCCCCGTCGAATACGGGCCTGGCCTCGAAGAACGACTCGCGGACATTGCCCCTGGCGGCATCGACGCAGAACTCGAACACTTCGGTGCAGGCGCCATCGATATCGCCGATTCTGTCGAACCGACGGAGACCGCGGTCGTAGAGAGAATCGCGACACTGGTTGCGCAGCACCAGATCGTCGTTCCGATCGCCGCGATCTACCCGCTGGCGCAGGTTCAGGATGCCTACCGGGAGCTGGAGGCCGGTCACGCCCACGGGAAGATCGTGCTCAGCATGGTTCCCGTCGAATATGCCAGGCAGCGAGTTCTAGGGATCTACATGCGGGAGACAGAAGCGACCATGGACGACCCGAGCCACCAGGCCGGGCCACCGGCGCACGAGGTGCTGCCGCCGGTGGTGGGACACCTGCCGCACCGGATGGAACCGCGCAAACCGGGCGAATCGCGCGCACCAGACGCCGAGCTCCCAACGGGCGCCGAGCCGACGTCGTAACGGCGGCCGCGACGTAACCGGGCCTGAGGCATCCGTCGCCCCTAATAAGATGGCCTGTATGTCCGACGGCTCCTCCTTCTACGTCACCACGCCGATTTTCTACGTGAATGATGTCCCGCACATCGGGCACGCATACACGGAAGTGGCTGCCGACGTCCTCGCGCGGTGGCACCGGCAATCGGGTGAGCACGCCTGGCTGCTCACCGGAACCGACGAGCACGGCCAGAAGATCCTGCGCACCGCGATCGCCAACGGCACCACCCCGAAGGAATGGGCCGACCGCCTGGTCGAGACGGCGTGGAAGCCGCTGCTCGAGACGGTGAACATCGCCAACGACGATTTCATCCGCACCACGGACCCGCGCCACGAGGTCAATGCTGCGAAGTTCCTGCAGCACCTGCACGATTCAGGGCACATCTATACCGGCGAGTACGAGGGCTACTACTGCGTCGGCTGCGAGGAATACAAGCAGCAGGGTGACCTCGTCGATGGCACAGGCGAGTTTGAGGGCCAGCTGGTCTGCGCCATCCACTCCAAGCCCGTTGAGCTGCTGCACGAGAAAAACTACTTCTTTCGCACCAGCGCGTTCGCCGAGCAGCTGCTCGCGTTGTACGAGTCGAACCCCGACTTCGTGCAGCCGGAGTCGGCCCGCAACGAGGTCGTCTCCTGGGTGAAGAACGGACTGGCCGACCTGTCGATCTCGCGCTCGAGCTTCGACTGGGGCATCAAAGTCCCGTGGGACGAAAGCCACGTGGTCTACGTCTGGTTCGACGCCCTGCTCAACTACATCACCGCAGCCGGCTACGGGCACGACGACGAGAAGTTCGCGCGTCTCTGGCCGGCGACCCACATCGTGGGCAAAGACATCCTGCGTTTCCACGCCGTCATCTGGCCGGCGATGCTGATGGCCGCCGGCATCGACGTGCCCAAGCAGGTCTTCGGGCACGGCTGGCTGCTGGTCGGCGGCGAGAAGATGTCGAAATCGAAGCTCACCGGCATCGCGCCGAGCCAGATCACCGACACGTTCGGTTCAGACGCCTTCCGTTACTATTTCATGCGCGCCATCAGCTTCGGCCAGGACGGCTCATTCTCCTGGGAAGACCTGTCTGCCCGCTACCAGTCTGAACTGGCCAACGGTTTCGGAAATCTGGCCTCCCGCGTCATCGCCATGGTGGTGCGTTACTGCGACGGCGTCATCCCGTCGCCTGGTTCGTTCGAGGCGGCAGACGAGGCCATCGCCGCGACCTCGAAACGGGTGACGGATGCCGCGGGCGAGTCCATCGACCGGCTCGCGATCCACGAGGCGATCGCCACGGTGTGGGAGCTGGTCGACGAGCTGAACGGCTACATCACCAGCCAGGAACCGTGGGGGCTGGCCAAGGACCCAGCACGCCGTCTGCGTCTGGAAACCGTACTCTTCACCGCCGTGCGCGGACTCGGCACGCTGGCTGTGCTGCTCTCGCCTGTGGTTCCGGAGGCCGCCGCGAAGCTGTGGACGGCGCTCGACGGCACGGGGCTGGTCGGCGACGCCCGCATTGACCGTGCCTGGGAATGGACCGGCGGACCGAAGGTCGCCCCGCTCGAAGCGTTGTTCCCCCGCATCGAGGCGACGGTTGGCTAGCGAAGCCCACCCACGGGCGCGGGAGCAGACCTCGGGTCGCGACCTGAGCTACCCGCCCCTGCCCGAACCGCTCATCGTCGGGGTGTACGACAATCACACCCACTTAGAGATCTCCGACGGCGACAATCCGCTCGACTACCGGGAACACCTCGACCGCGCATCGAGCGTCGGCGTGCGCGGAGTCATCCAGGTCGGCGGCGACCTGGAGACGTCGCGCTGGTCGGCCGAGACCGCTGCGGCAGAGCCACGGTTGCTCGCCGCGGTCGCGATCCACCCCAACGAAGCACCGGTGTATGAAGCCGCTGGAACGCTCGACGACGCCCTGGCCGAGATCGCCGAGCTGGCGGGCCGGCCGCGCGTGGTCGCCGTGGGGGAGACCGGGCTCGACTTCTTCCGCACGCCGGAAGAGGGGCGTGCGGCCCAGTTCCGCTCCTTCGAGGCGCATATCGAGATCGCCAAGGAGAACGGGCTCGCGCTGCAGATCCACGATCGCGACGCCCATTTCGACGTCATCCGCACGCTGCTGCGGGTCGGTGCCCCTGAGCGCACCGTGTTCCACTGCTATTCGGGCGATGCCGAGATGGCGAGGGTGTGCGCAGACAACGGCTGGTACCTCTCCTTCGCCGGCAACGTCACCTTCAAGAATGCCGACAACCTGCGCGCCGCACTGGCCGTGGCGCCCCGGCGCCTGCTTCTTGCTGAGACGGACGCTCCCTTCCTCACTCCCATGCCGTACCGGGGCCGGCCGAACGCGCCCTACCTGCTGCCGCACACCATCCGTGCGATGGCCGCTTACCTCGAAACGGATACCACGGTGCTGGCCGCGCAGATCAGCTCGAACACCGAACTCGTCTACGGCCGTTGGGACGCAGAGCCGGTCACCGCGCCACACGAGCTCCACAACGGCGCGGAACCCTCGCACGGAGACCTGGCATGAGCGACGATCTCTCGAGGGCGGCGGGACCGGATGCTGAGCACACAGCTGAGCACGGGCGTCACGCCGCGCCGCCGGCAAAGGCTCCGAGCGCCCTGCTCGGTCCGGCTGAAGTACGTGACCTCGCCGAAATGCTGGGCGTCAACCCGACCAAGAAGCTCGGCCAGAACTTCGTCATCGACGCCAACACGGTGCGTCGTATCGTCAAGACCGCAGGGGTTCAGGCCGGCGAGACCGTCGTGGAGGTCGGTCCGGGTCTCGGTTCCCTGACCCTCGGACTCACCGAAGCCGGAGCCACCGTCGTCGCCGTTGAGATCGACGGACGGCTGGCCGAGCAGTTGCCGCTGACCGTCGAGCTCATGCAGCCCGGCGCGCCGCTGACCGTTGTCACCGCCGATGCGCTCCGAATTGCACAGTTGCCTGGGGACCCGTCCCGGCTGGTCGCCAACCTGCCGTACAACGTGTCAGTGCCCGTGCTGCTGCATCTGCTTGAACACTTCGCGTCCATTCGCGCCGGCCTCATCATGGTGCAGGCGGAGGTGGGGGAGCGCCTCGCAGCGCCACCGGGCTCGAAGGTCTACGGGAGCCCGAGCGTCAAGTCAGCCTGGTACGGCGACTTCCGGGTCGCCGGCAAGGTGAGCAGACAGGTGTTCTGGCCGGTGCCGAACGTCGACTCGATCCTGATCGGATTCGAGCGACGCGGCGAGCAGCTCGAATCCGAGGAGCTGCGCCTGGCCACTTTTGCACTCGTCGACGCCGCCTTCCAGCAGCGCCGCAAGATGCTGCGGCAGGCGCTTTCAGAGGTTCTCGGCGACTCGGCCACGGCAACCGTCCTCATGAGCGAGGCCGGCATCGACCCGACCCTGCGCGGTGAACAGCTCACGGTGCACGACTTCCTGGCCGTCGCCCGCGTCTGGCAGCGTCGCTGACTCTCCACTGGCGGGCATGCGATGTGGCTAATTCAGGAGATCTCGTACCCGCGCTTCCGGCCGCCGCACTGGTCCGCAGGCTGCCGGCCGTCGCCAGCGGAATCTCCTGAGTTAGCCACGGCGGTCACACCTTCCCACTGGCGTCCGCAGGGTCGGCGTCTGCTGAACTGGGGCTGCAGAGCTAGCGTCTGCAGAGCCGGCGGCCACCGAAACCGGGTACCCGTCAGGAGCGGGGGGCGCGCTGGACTAGGTTAGAAACATGACCATCGCGGCCACCTCCCAGGGAGTGCGCGCGAGAGCGCCGGGGAAGATCAACGTCTTCCTCAAGGTCGGCCAAGTCATGGAAGACGGGTATCACGACGTCGCCACGGCCTACCAGGCGGTGTCTCTCACAGAGGATGTTCGGGCCTACCCTGCCGACGATTTCTCGGTCGCATTCACCGGCACCATCGACACGTCGGACCTTGCCACCGACGGCAGCAACCTCGCGATCAAGGCGGCCAGGGCGCTCGCCAGGTCGGCCGGATACCGCGGCGGAGTGCATCTCGAGATCGACAAGCATGTTCCGATCGCGGGCGGCATGGGCGGCGGTTCGGCGGATGCCGCTGCCACCCTGCTGGCGTGCGACGCGCTCTGGGGGCTCGAGGCCTCGAAGGAGGAGCTGCTCGCGCTCGCCGCGAAACTGGGCGCGGACGTCCCTTTCGCGCTCGTCGGCGGCACCGCCATCGGCACCGGGCGCGGTGACCAGCTCAGCCCCGCCCTGGCGAAAGGCGCCTTCCATTGGGTGCTCGCACTGGCCGAGTTCGGCATGTCGACGCCCGACGTCTATCGTGAGCTCGACCGGCACCGCGACCGTCATGCCCAAGACATCTTCCCTGCCCAGCACCAGCCGACCGTCGATGCGAATGTGCTTCACGCGCTGCGCGCCGGAGACCCGTTGATGCTCGCCGAATCGCTCCACAATGACCTGCAAGCTCCCGCGCTGCATCTCGCGCCCGGCCTCGGCAAGGTTCTGCAGCTTGGTGAGAGGAACGGCGCGCTTGCCGGCCTCTTGTCCGGCTCGGGTCCGACGGTGGCCTTCCTGGTTCCGGATGCCGACAGCGGGATGGAACTGCAGGTCGCGTTGTCGGCGTCCCGGCTCACGGCGGTGCGCGCGACTGGCCCGGTGCACGGCGCCCGTCTCATCCACGACTAGCTGCCAGACGGAGCGCACAGGCTGGGCCGGTAAGCTCGGCTCAATGGCACACCTGCTCGGGGCTGAGTCCCTGCACCTCGAATTTCCCACCCGCGTCATCTTCGACAGCGTCACCGCCGGCCTCAACGAGGGCGACCGCGTCGGCGTCGTCGGGCGCAACGGCGACGGCAAGTCCACCCTCCTCAACCTCCTCGCCGGGCGGCTGGAGCCCGATTCCGGGCGCGTCACCCGCCGCCGCGGCGTGACCATCGGCATCCTCGACCAGGCAGACGACCTGGTGCAGGGCGTCACGGTCGGCAAGGCCATCGTTGGCGGCATCGACGAGCACGTGTGGGCAGGCGACGCGAAGGTCCGAGACGTGATCGGCGGGCTCGTCCGCGACATCCCCTGGGACGCATTTGTCGACGACCTGTCCGGTGGCCAGCGCCGCCGGGTGGCCCTCGCGGCGGTTCTCGTCGGCGACCACGACGTCATCTTCCTCGACGAGCCCACCAACCACCTCGACGTCGAAGGCATCTCCTGGCTCGCCGGTCACCTCAAGACCCGCTGGGCCCCAAACTCCGGCGGCCTTGTGGTCGTGACGCACGACCGGTGGTTCCTCGACGAGGTCTGCAACGCCACCTGGGAAGTGCACGACCGCATCCTCGAGCCGTTCGAGGGCGGATACGCCGCCTACATCCTGCAGCGTGTTGAACGCGACCGGATGGCATCCGTTTCTGAATCCAAACGGCAGAACCTGATGAAGAAGGAACTCGCCTGGCTCCGTCGTGGCGCCCCTGCCCGCACCGCCAAGCCCAAGTTCCGCATGGACGCGGCGTACGAACTGATCGAGAATGAGCCGCCGCCCCGCGACACCGTCTCGATGCAGTCGATGGCGATGCAGCGACTCGGCAAGGACGTCGTCGATCTCCTTGACGTGACTGTGCGCTTCCCATCCGCTCGCCCAGGCGAGCCTGAGAAGACGGTCTTGAACGACATCACCTGGCGCATCGCGCCGGGGGAGCGCACCGGCATCCTCGGTGTCAATGGCGCAGGCAAGTCCACCCTGCTGAATCTGGTCGCCGGCACGCTGCAGCCCACCAGCGGCAAGGTCAAGCGCGGCAAGACCATCAAGGTCGCCGTGCTCACCCAGCAGCTGTTCGAGCTGGAGCACATCCAGAACGACAGGGTCAGCGAAGTCATCGGGCGGCAGAAGTCGTCGTACGCTGTTGCAGGCAAGGAGATCACCCCCGGGCAGATGCTCGAGCGGATGGGGTTCATGAGCGCACAGCTCCAGACCCAGGTCAAAGACCTCTCCGGCGGGCAGAAGCGGCGTTTGCAACTGTTGCTGATCGTGCTCGACGAGCCGAACGTGCTGATCCTCGACGAGCCCACAAACGACCTCGACACCGACATGCTCGCCGCGATGGAAGACCTCCTCGACTCCTTCCCCGGCACGCTCCTCGTCGTCTCGCACGACCGGTACCTGATCGAGCGGGTCACCGACAACCAATATGCGGTGACGGATGGCGCGTTCCGCCACCTCCCCGGCGGCGTCGACCAGTACCTCGACCTCAGGAAAGGTTCCGGTTCAGGCGGTGCCACCGGATCGCCGACGGAATCCTCTGCTGCGGCAGGAGCATCAGGGCGCGCGCCGGCAAAACCCGCTATCGGGGGAGCAGACCTCCGGAACGCGCAGAAGGAGATCGCCTCCACCGAGCGGAAGCTCGCGAAACGCCAGTCAGAGATCGCCGCGCTGCACGAGAAGATCGCTGTTCACGACCAGTCCGACTACACCGGGCTCGGCACTCTCACGGCACAGTTGCAGGAGCTCGACGCATCCGTCACCTCGCTGGAAACGCGTTGGCTCGAACTTTCTGAGCTGCTGGCCGGCTAAGCCCGCAGAAGCTGTGACGGAGTGTGACGGACGACGCCACCGGTCGCAGTTTCTGGCGCTAATCTAATCTTTGTGCCTGGCGGAGTTGCGGCACAGACCCCCACCAGAACGTGTGTGGATTCTCTGTGCCCGCTCGCCTGAACTCAGCTCCCTGGGCCCAACTTGCCACAGCGAACCTCGCAGGCGTCCACAGCGAAAGGGACCCCACACCATGAACAAGACTCTGCCAGTCAAACACCGCATACTCGCCGCACTCGCGGTCGTACCACTCGTCGCAGCCTTCGCAGGCTGCGCCGCTACCGCCGGTGGCGATGACGTCGTCAAGATCGGAGTCGTCGGCGCGAGCGACCCGTACTGGGCTGACTACACCGAGGCAGCCGAGGCGGAGGGCATCTCCGTGGAGATCGTCGACTTCGCCGACTACGCCCAGCCGAACCCGGCGCTGACCGAGGGCGAGATCGACCTCAACCAGTTCCAGCACATTGTCTACCTGGCCGACTACAACGTGTCGAGCAAACAAGACCTCACGCCCATCGGCGCGACGGCTATCTATCCGCTCGGTCTGTACTCGTCGAAATACGAAGACGTCTCCGACATCAAGAAGGGTGACACTGTCGCGGTGCCGAACGACGCCAGCAACCTGGCGCGCGCCCTGCTCGTGTTGCAGTCAGCCAAGCTCATCGAGCTGAAGGACGGCGGCAGTATCTTCTCCAACCTCGACGACATCGACACCGATAAGTCCAAGGTGAAGGTGACCGCGCTCGAAGCTTCCTTCACAGCGACCTCGCTTCCAGACGTCGCCGCCGCGATCATCAACAACGACTTCGTGGAAAAGGCCGGCCTGAAGTTCGAGGACGCCATCGCCCAGGACGACCCGTCTGACGCGAACGCCTTGCCGTACGTGAACATCTTCGCGGCCAGGGCTGAAGACAAGGACAACGAGACCTACCAGAAGCTCGTCGAGATCTACCAGGAGTCTAAGAAGGTGCAGCGGGGAGTTCTCGACGTCTCCGGCGGCTCAGCGGTCCTGCTGAAGACCCCCGTTGCCGACCTCGAGAAGTCGTTGGCGACGGTCGAGGAAGACACCGCAGCGCAGAAGTAGCGGCGCAGAAGTAGAGCGGAACAACAGCTCGCCAGTGCGGACAAATCGTCGGTCTGCCACGCGCAAACCGACGATTTGGCCGCACTCGTGTTGCGTTGCCAACGTAAGGAATCACCTATGCCAGTTGTCAGTTTGCGCGATGTCTCGAAGGTCTACCCGCCGACGAGCAAGGGCGGCGAGCCCGTCGTCGCGATCGACGGCGTCAGCCTCGATGTCGAAGCGGGCGACGTGTACGGCATCATCGGCTATTCGGGGGCCGGCAAGAGCACCCTCGTGCGGCTGGTCAACGCGCTCGAGCGATCGACCTCTGGCGAGATCTTCGTCAACGACCGCAACATTGCGGGCCTGCCGGAACGTGAGCTGCGCGGCATCCGTCTGGGAATCGGAATGATCTTCCAGCAGTTCAACCTGCTGAATTCCCGCACCGTCGCCCGGAACATTGCCTACCCGCTCGAAGTCGCCGGCATGCCGAAGGCTGAACGCGCGGCGCGCGTCGAGGAACTACTCGCTTTCGTCGGTCTCTCCGACAAGGCAGGTGCCTTCCCCGACCAGCTCTCCGGCGGCCAGAAGCAGCGGGTCGGCATCGCGCGTGCCCTGGCCACCCAGCCGAGCATCCTCCTCGCCGATGAGGCGACCAGCGCCCTCGACCCCGAGACCACGCACGAGGTGCTCGACCTGCTGAAGCGTGTGAACCGGGAGTTCGGCGTGACCATCATCGTGATCACCCATGAGATGGACGTCATCCAGACCATCGCGACCAAGGTCGCCGTGATGGACCAGGGCCAGGTCATCGAACGCGGCGACGTTTTCGACGTGTTCTCGAATCCGCAGCACGCGGCATCCGCCCGCTTCGTGTCGACGGTGGTGAAGGGGGTTCCCTCTCCCGCTGAACTGGCGGTGCTCCAGGAACGGCACAGCGGGCGCATCGTCACCGTGTCGTTCCGTGACAGCGAGGTCGATCAGAGCGCCGTTTTCGGCGAGTTCACGCGGGAGGGCGTGTCGTTCGAAGTCGTCTATGGCGGCATCAACGAGATCCAGGGTCGCCCCTTCGGTCACCTGACCCTGTCGTTGAAAGCGGATGACGTGGCGGTGGATGCCGCGCTGGCGCGGGTTCGAACACTCACGAACGTGACGGAGGCCAGCTGATGGATGCCCTCATCGAGCTGCTGCCGGAACTCTGGACAGCCAGCGTGGAGACGCTGTATATCGTTGCGCTGACGCTGTTCTTCGGCGGACTCGGTGGTCTCGCGGTCGGTCTGGGGCTCTATCTCACGCGGGCAGGCAGCATCCTGGAGAACCGACCAGTATTTTTGGTGCTCAACGTTCTGGTGAACTTCGTGCGTCCGATTCCGTTCATCATCTTCCTGGCAGCGGCCCAGCCGCTCGCACGGCTTGTGGTTGGAACCGCACTGGGAAATTCCGCGATCATCTTCACCATCTCGTTGGCGGCGGCCTTCGGTATGGGGCGGATCGTGGAGCAGAACCTGCTCACCGTCACTCCGGGAGTGATCGAAGCGGCTCGCTCTGTGGGTGCAGGCCCGATTCGGATCATCTTCACGGTGTTGCTGCCAGAGGCGCTCGGACCCCTGATCCTGGGCTATACCTTCATTTTCGTGGCGCTCGTCGACATGTCTGCGGTGGCCGGATATGTCGGCGGCGGCGGGCTCGGAAACTTCGCGCTGCAATACGGGTACCGGCAGTTCAACCCGATCGTGACCTGGGCCGCGGTGCTGCTGATCATCGTGCTGGTGCAGCTGATGCAGTTCCTCGGCAACTGGCTGGCACGCAAGGCACTGCGCCGCTAGCGAGCACTGCGCCGTGAGCGAGCACCGCGCGGTGAGTACACCGCGCGCTCAGTCGAAGTCGAGGGAGAGCTTGCGCAGCAGGCCGGCCAGGCGTTCTTGATCGCCGGCGGAGAGGCCGTGCAATAGGGTGGCCTCTGCGTCGACGAGGCGAGCGATGGCGGCGTCGACTCTGGCCAGGCCCGCCGATGTCATTCCCACCAGGATGCCGCGACCGTCGTGCGGGTCGGTGCGCCGGGTGACGAGACCCCGCTCGACGAGCCGGTCGATGCGGTTGGTCATGGTGCCACTGGAGACGAGCGTCTGCAGCAGCAGCGCCTTCGGGCTCAGCTCATACGGTGTTCCTGCTCGCCTGAGTGCGGACAGCACGTCGAACTCCCAAGACTCCAGCTCCGAGCGGGAGAAGGCTGTGCGCCTGGCCCGGTCGAGGTGCTTCGACAGCCGCGCAACGCGCGAGAGCACCTGCAGCGGCGCGAAGTCGAGGTCGGGGCGTTCACGCAGCCACGCGTGAACGATTCGGTCGACTTCGTCACTGGCGGGCATCCATCTATTATCCCGCGACATCGGTGACAGTCGTTCCGGGCCGTTCGACGGAGATATTGCCGATTTCGGCTCCAAACGGCGCGAATGACCCACTCTTCGCGAGAATCTCCGTCGAATGGTCGCGGGACGCGAAAAGAGCACGCGCTCACATCTGGCAGACTTGAGGGCGGCGCCGGTCCTTGGCCGGCGCGATCCGCCGTAGTGTAACGGCAGCACGGCAACCTTTGGAGTTGTCCGGTCCAGGTTCGAATCCTGGCGGCGGAGCGGGCACTGTTCGACGTCGCCCGCTCGATAATCGCCCGTTCGACAATCCTGAGGAGATCATGACCGACTCGCGTCTGGCAATCGTCGTCCTGGCCGCCGGCCAGGGCACCCGCATGAAGTCGAATCTTCCGAAACTCCTGCATCCGCTTGCCGGTTTGCCCGTCGTCAGCCACGTGCTGGCGACCGCGAAGGCGCTGGGCGCCGCGCACGTGATCACCGTGGTGCGTTTTGACCGCGACCGCCTCGCCGCCGTCGTTGCAGAAGACCTCCCCGAGAGCGCCATCGTCGACCAGGACGAGATTCCGGGAACCGGCCGTGCCGTCGAACAGGCCGTTGCGGCCCTCCCGGCGGATTTCGACGGCGACGTGCTCGTCGTCAACGGTGATGTTCCGCTGCTTGACGCCGACACCCTCATCTCGTTCATCGCTGCGCATCGCGCGAGTGCGGCATCCGCGACGGTGCTGAGCGCGGTCCCGGATGACGCCACTGGCTACGGCCGCATCATCCGCTCAGAAGACGGCGCGTTCGACCGCATCGTTGAGCAGAAAGACGCGACGGATGCCGAACTGGCGGTCGCCGAGATCAACGCCGGCGTGTACCTGTTCGGCCTGGCCGCACTGCGAGACCAGCTCGCACAGCTGACCACCGACAACGCCCAGGGTGAGAAGTACCTCACCGATGTGATCGGGTTGCTGCGGCGGGCCGGTTCGGAGGTCACTGCTGTTCCCGTCGCGGAGGCGTGGCTGGTCGCCGGCATCAACGACCGCGCCCAGTTGGGTGAGGCGGCGGCAAAGCTCAACGCGCTGATTGTGCGTGGCTGGCAGCTGGCCGGCGTCACCGTGCAAGACCCGGCAACCACCTGGATCGACCTCAGGGCGAAGCTCGCCGCCGATGTCACCCTGCTTCCCGGCACGCAGATCCTTGGCTCGACGGTGGTCGAGACCGGCGCGGTGATCGGCCCGGACACGACGCTCACCGACTGTGAGATCGGGTCGAGTGCCGTTGTGAAGCGCACCGACGCGACCCTCGCGGTGATCGGCGCCGAGGCATCCGTCGGCCCGTTCTCCTACCTTCGGCCCGGCACCTATCTCGGTGCCGACGGCAAGATCGGCGCGTTCGTGGAGACGAAGAACGCGAAGATCGGGGCAGGCAGCAAGGTGCCGCACCTCAGCTACGTCGGCGATGCAACCGTCGGTGTCGAATCGAACATCGGTGCTGGCACGATCTTCGCGAACTACGACGGGGTGAACAAGCACAGTTCCGAGATCGGGTCATATGTGCGCACCGGCTCGCACAACGTCTTCGTTGCTCCGATTAGAATTGGTGACGGAGCCTATACGGGTGCAGGCGCGGTCGTTCGGAAGGACGTCCCGTCTGGGTCGCTGGCGATCAACGTGGCTCCACAGCGCAACATGGACGGCTGGGTTCAGGCCAACCGCCCCGGAACCGATGCGGCAAAGGCCGCGGTCGAGAGCGGAGAATAGGTGTCTGGTATCAAGACGACCGGCGAAAAGCGACTTGTACTGATTTCGGGGCGTGCGCACCCGCAGCTGGCACTCGATATCGCCGATGAGCTTGGTTCCGAACTCGTACCGACCGACTCGCGCACGTTCGCGAACGGTGAGATCTATGCCCGCTTCGACGAGAGCGTGCGCGGAAGTGACGCGTTCGTCATCCAGTCGCACACGTCGCCGATCAACGAGTGGCTGATGGAACAGCTGATCATGGTGGATGCCCTCAAGCGGGCGTCGGCCAAGCGCATCACCGTGGTCGCACCGTTCTACCCATACGCCAGGCAAGACAAGAAGGGTCGCGGCCGCGAGCCGATCTCAGCGCGCCTTGTCGCCGACCTGTTCAGGGTCGCGGGCGCGGACCGCATCATGTCGGTCGACCTGCACGCCGCGCAGATCCAGGGTTTCTTCGACGGGCCCGTCGACCACCTGTTTGCGATGCCGGTGCTGCTCGAGCATGTGCGCGAGCAACTTGACGCGTCGACGCTGACGGTGGTTTCACCGGATATGGGGCGCGTGCGCGTCGCCGACATCTGGAGTGACAAGCTCGGTGCGCCGCTGGCGATCATCCACAAGCGTCGCGACCCGCTGGTGCCGAACCAGGTGTCGGTTCACGAGATCGTTGGCCAGGTCGAAGGGCGTGTTTGCCTGCTGGTGGACGACATGATCGACTCCGGCCGCACGATCGTCAAGGCTGCTGAAGCACTCAAGGCCGCCGGTGCGCTCAGCGTGGTCGTCGCCGCGACGCACGCGGTGTTCAGTGAGCCCGCCATTGAGCTGCTGCAGAATGAGGCGATTTCCTCCGTCGTTGTCACCGACACGCTGCCCGTGCCTGAAGACAAGCGTTTCCCGACGCTGACGGTGCTGCCGATCGCCCCGCTGCTGGCCCGCGCCATCCGTGCCGTATTCGAAGACGACTCGGTGACGTCGATGTTCGACGGTGCAGCGTAGCGGGAGTTTCCCGGCATCCGACAGGTCTGAATGCTGTTTATGCTGGTCAGATAGGGTTTCGAGGGGTACTGCCCTGCTGTGCGTGGCCACGAACTCGAATGAGTGCCTCCCGGCGATTCGATAACTGAAGCTTCATGAGAATACTGCTCACGTGGTTTCGCACGGTTATCCGCGAAATGAACAAGAGGTCAGCGATCTCCTGATTGCTGAGACCGTCGCCCAGATGTGCGAGAACCTCCTTCTCTCGGGCGGTGAGCTCCGGAAAGTCGTCAGATGGCGTTCTCTGGTGCGCGGCCAGATGATCGAGCATCCGTGAGGCCACACCGGCTCCGAATACGGCATGACCGGTTGCCACCGCCCTCACGACCGTCAAAAGTTGCTCGGGCGGTGAGCCCTTGACCACGTACCCGCTCGCCCCGGCCTTGAGCGCCGCGAACACGCTCTCGTCGTCGTCCGACATGGTCAACATGACAATCCGCGAGCGCACCCCTCGCGCGGTGAGCTCCGCGGCAGCCGCGACGCCGTCGAGCACCGGCATGTTGATGTCCATGAGAACGACATCGGGGTTCAACTCAGTTGCAATCCGGACAGCGGATGCGCCGTCAGCGGCTTCACCGACCACCGTGATGCCAGGCTCGTGCGCGAGTGTGAAGCGCAAACCATCGCGAAACAACTCGTGATCGTCTGCGAGCAGCAGCGTGAGATCCTTCCCAGTCACGGGAGCCGGCCCTCTGGCGACCCGTGCAGGGGAAGGGTTGCCGTCACTGTTGTACCGTGTTTGTCGGACTTGAGGGTCAGCCCACCCCCGAGTTCCTCCGCGCGTTCGCGCATCCCGATAGTGCCAACCCCTCGAATGGCGAGGCCATCTATTCCGCTACCGACATCTTCCACTTTCAACACCAGGTATCCGGCAGCCACCGATATGGACAGCTCAGCCAAGCGGGTGCCGGCATGTCGCGCAACGTTGGTGAGCGCCTCGACAGCGATGCGATATGCGGCCACTTCGACGGCTGCGGACAGTGTCGGCAATACGGTTGCGGTGATTCGCAGTTCGAGTCCCAGCCCCTCTGCCGTTCGTCTCAATGCTGCCTCCAGCCCCAACTCGTCCAACACCGTCGGGCGTAGGTTCTTCGCCAGATACCGGACACTGTTCAACGCCTCCTGAGCAGTCTGCTCGAGTTGGCCCAATCGCCGTTCGACCGTCTGCGGGTCGGTGGATACGATTCGGCGGAGCGTTCCGAGTTGCATCGAGATGCTGGCCATCGTGGGTCCGAGCTCGTCGTGCAGGTCGCGAGACAGTGCTCGGCGCTCCTCCTCCCGACCGCCCACCACCCGGTTGCGGCTGGCTATGACCGCCTCTGCCAGGAGCATTGTCCGAACGGCCATCCCGCCGTGCTGGCCGAGCGCGGCGAGCAATGTCTCATCCCGACGCCGCAGTGTTCGGCCCGCTCCGGCAGCAGCGGCAACCGTGCCTATTTGCTGACCCTGAGAGATGAGCGGCGCGTGGATCTCGAGCGCGCCCGGCGGCCGTACACCGGAGGTGGCGTCTGCCCCGTCCAGCTCGACTCGCGCCCAAGGCACCCTCAGCGAAGCGACAATCGTCGATGCGAGCTCGTCCAGCAGCTCGTGCAGCGTTGTCGCGCTGTGTGTTCGGTCGACGAGTCGCCGCACGGCTTCGTATGGCTTGTTGCGGTCACCATAGAGCAGGCGATCCACGAGCAGTTGAAGCCAGCCGCGGAGGGGCAGGGCAGCGACTGCGACAAGGGCGGCGATGATTCCGACGCCAAATGGCGGCAACTCCTGGCTGGATACTGCCGCCACGGTGACGGCGAGCGCATATGCGCCGGCGATGATGACGGTGAGCACCGCGAAGAGCACGGCGTGATGCACCACGATGTCTACACCGGCAAGGCGCCGGCGCAATACCGCTGTGGTCACGACCACGGCGAAAAAGATGCCTGCTCCGATGTCGAGAACTTCGGCAACCCCCGGCCACAGTGCACGGCCGATCACCAGCAGCAACACAAAAACCGTGGCGGCAAGAAGAACGGACGCGATGCGCGTGCGCTCCTCACCCTTCGCCCGCCACAGCCGGAATGCGAACGCGAGTGGGCACAACAGCAACGGCAGCTGGAGGATGAGCGGTTCCAATACGGTGAGCGGACCAACCAAACCCTCCGGCAGCACGCCGACCGGGTTCTGCACGCGGTGCACGGACTGGGGAAGGTCGGACTCCGGTGCCACGGCGGGGCCGCCGACGAGCGTCCAGGCCAGCACGGTGGCAAGCTGCAGTGCGCACACGACCCAGGTGACAGGCTTCCAGCCTTTCGACGGGAGCCGCCCATCCGGCAACAGTATGAGGGTCAGGAAAGTGAGAGGAACGAGGACCGCAGCGAACCGGTCCGCGAACCAGGCCGCCCAGTCTAGGCCATCGTTGATTCCAGCACCGGCGGCGAAGGCCAACCACCCGCTTGAGGCGCCCGCGCCGGCAAAGACGAGGGCGGAGGCGAGAATCAGCCAACCCACGGGGATCCGTGGTCGTCCGGAGGCGATCAACACGCCAGGAACCGCCCACACGACGCCGATGATCAATGACTTCCATGGCACCTCGGCGGTCGCGCTGGTCGAAGCGAATATGGCCGCGACGCAGGTGAGCGCGAGGATCGTCGCGCCCGCACTCCAGGCCAGCAGTGGTCCCGCACCCGCCAGCACCACCACAATGCGTCGCATGGTTACAGTATGGCCATCCGCCCGTCGGTCGGAAAGGTCGACAGGCGAATGCCGGGCTGGCAGTGGGATCCGGTCAGCCTTGGACATGCGGTCGCTCACCGCGCCACACAGAAGCAGGCATCCGAATCAGATCGATGCCGAGCCAGACCCAGGCGGCGATGAGCAAGATGTGTGGTTCTAAGGGCCCGACCGCCGGGAGCAGGAAGTCCCAGAGGAGGAAAACGACCAGGAGGATGATCGGAGTTCGCGAGAACGCGCGACTCTTCCAGCAGGCGATGCTCAGCAGGACGAGTCCGACAAACGATCCGAGCAGGTGCGGCGCCAGTGAGATCAGCAGGCCGCTCGCATCGGCCGCGAGTCCGTCGTTCAACCTCACCGCAGCTTCCGGGCCAATCGAGCGTGTCGCCGTCGACACCGTGAGATACCCGAAGCTGAGGATGTTCTGGAACCCCCACATGCCCCAGAGGAAGAGAGGAGCGGCGACGGCGGTGATTACCGGGGCACGCCATCGGGTCACTTGGGCCATGGCCAGCAATCCGATCGGTGCGAACAGCATGCTTACCACGTAGACGAGTTGTTCGGTTTGGGCGAGGCCGGGGTTGTCGGCACCCCAACGGATGTAGTCGACGTACTCCATATCGCCTGCCAGGATCTGGGAAAGGTAGGCAGGCAAGCCGTTCAGGATCCCTGCGAGCGCCAGGCTCACACCGGCGACGATTCGCACGGTGCCGGACAACGGAGGCGTGGTTCTTGCCTCAAGGGATGCGGATTGGACTGTAGTCATCTCGGAGCGTCCTTTCGAAGGGAATTGCTGATCCTTCGATGATGCTGCTCGCGCAAGGCTGGACGTATGGTGCATCCGACCTATTTCTGGCCGGCTGGCGGCGGCCCGATCGCCAGTATGGCACTCGGCTACTTCCGAATGGTCGGCCTCAGGTTCGGACGCCTCGGGGAGCTAACTGCGGTGCTGACGGGATGATCCCCAGCGGCACGACGAACGTCTCGCGCTCGTTGCGGTCGATGGAATAGCACTGCCAGCCGAATCCACCGGCACCGGCGAACTCGAAGCGTGCGTCGAAGTCGACGGCATCAGGATAGTAGTGCGCGGTCTGGACCTGGCACGATGCGATGGCCGTGCGGGATGCGACGTTCATGGTGGTCAGGATTCCGGGAACCACGAGGGCGACGAGGCCGACGGCAACGATGATCCGCATTGCTGTCTTAACGCGCCTGCTGCGCAGTGGTCGCTCGTCTGGTGGCTCGTAGCCGGAGAGTTCTGGGTGCTGTTCGCTCATGATTGCTCTCTTCAAGTATCGCCTGCCTCGCGTGCTCGCGCGCACTCCAGCCCGCTCCCGAATCGCCGATTGCGCCCAGACGACCCGTTGCTCCGACGATTCTGGGCGCGAATGGCGAATCTGGGCGCGAGAGTGGGTTCCCGAGCAGAGTCCCGTGCGAAGTGCCGTGCGACGTCCCGCGCTAAGCTCCGCGGGCAGCGCCGTGCAGAGCGGTCCGATCGGCGCGGGCAGTTCACCGCGGATCGCTAAAGTGTCGCCATGGCCACACTGCAACGCCACCTCGGCACCTCGCGCGCGATCGTCATCGGCCTGGCCGCGATGATCGGCGCCGGGGTCTTCTACGTTTGGGCGCCCGCGGCCGCCGCGGCCGGAACCGGCCTGCTGATCGGGCTGGTCATCGCCGGGGTGATCGCGTCGTTGAACGCACTCAGTTCAGCGCAACTGGCCATGGCCTATCCGGTTTCCGGTGGCACATACGCGTACGGCCGTGCGCTGCTCGGGCCATGGTGGGGCTTCAGCGCCGGTTGGCTGTTCATGGCCGGAAAGACCGCATCGGCGGCGGCGATCGCCCTGATCGCAGGTGGCTATCTCTGGCCGGATGCTGCCCGCCCGGTCGCCGTCGCTGTGGTGGTGATCCTCGGCGTCATCAACATGACCGGAATCCGCAGCACGGCAGGAGTGAGCACGGCCATCGTCTTGACGGTGCTCTGCGGCCTGCTCGTCGTGCTGGCAGCGACGGTGTTCGGCGGCGCGCTGCAGGGTGCCAGCCTCGACGCGGAGACGATGACGGATGCCGGCTGGTACGGCATCCTTCAATCGGCGGGCCTGCTCTTCTTCTGCTTTGCCGGGTACGCACGAATGGCGACGCTCGGCGAAGAGGTCAAGGACCCGCGGCGCACCCTTCCACGCGCGATCATCATCGCGCTCGGCATCACGTTGCTTCTCTACGCGGTGATCGGGTGGCTGTGCGTGACGATCCTCGGGCCGGTCGCCCTGGCTGAATCGGTGTCTCCGGTCGCAGACCTCCTCGGTGGCGGCGAACCATGGTCCGGTATGGCACGCATTGTCGCCGCGATCGCCTGCCTCGGCTCGCTCCTGGGCATTCTCGCCGGCCTCAGCCGCACCGGTCTGGCCATGGCCAGGGAGCGCGACCTCCCTGGCCCGCTCAGCGGCATTTCGGGACGCACGCACGCGCCGGTCGTGGCAGAGACGGTGATCGCCCTGGCCGCGATCTGTGCGGTGCTGTTCGTCGATCCGTCGCACCTCATCGGATTCTCCGCCTGCTCCGTGCTGGTCTACTACGCGATTGCCCATCTGTCTGCGCTCCGGCAGCAGGGAACCGACCGCTGGCTTCCGCGAGTGGTGCAGTACGCAGGCGTTGCCGGATGCCTGCTGCTCGCGTTCACGCTCCCGTGGCAGGGCGTCGTGGCGTCCATGGTGTGGCTCGCTGTCGGCCTGGCTGCGCGCGGCATCCACAGTGGGTGAGCCGGAAGTCAGTGCGTGGAAGGCTTCATCGTGATCTCCGTGCGGTCGCCAGACCACAGTGTGTGGAACACGCCGGGCTCGTCGACGCGCTTATACGTGTGCGCGCCGAAGAAGTCGCGCTGGCCCTGCACCAGCGCGGCAGGAAGCCGCTCGCTGGCGAGTGAGTCGAAGTAGCTCAGTGCCGACGAGAATCCCGGCACCGGAATGCCAGACAGCGCGGCAGTCGAAACGATCCGGCGCCAGGCCGACTCGCCTTCTGCGACGGCCTTGGCGAAGTACGGGTCGACGAGCAGGCTCGGGATCGACGCGTCGTTCGCGTAGGCGTCGACGATGCGGTTGAGGAACTGGGCGCGGATGATGCAGCCGCCGCGCCAGATTGTGGCAATGGCGCCCTTGTCGATGTCCCAGCCGTACTTCGCTGCGCCGGCGATAATGGCGTCGAAGCCCTGCGCGTATGCGACGACCTTCGACGCGTAGAGGGCGGCCCGAACGTCGTCCTGGAAGGTGTTGCCGACGACGGCGATCTCCGGGCGCGCTGTGATCGTGGCGCGCACCGGTCCGCGCTGCTCTGGGTGGCTGGAGACCGCGCGGGCGAAGACTGCTTCAGCGATGCCGCCGACGGGCACGCCAAGGTCGAGGGCATTCTGCACGGTCCAGACGCCGGTACCCTTCGAACCGGCTTCGTCGAGCACGATGTCCACGAACGGCTTGCCGGTCTTGGCATCGACCTGGCGGAGAACCTCAGCGGTGATTTCGATCAGGTAGCTTTCGAGTTCGCCTGTGTTCCATTCGGCGAAGATGTCGGCGATGGCGGCGGGGGAGTGGCCGCCAACGTGGCGAAGGAGGTCGTAGCCCTCAGCGATGAGCTGCATGTCGGCGTACTCGATGCCGTTGTGGATCATCTTGACGAAGTGACCCGCGCCGTCTGTGCCGATGTGCGTGACGCAGGGCACGCCGTCGACGACGGCCGCGATCGATTCGAGAATCGGGCCGAGTGTCTTGTAGGCCTCCACCGATCCGCCGGGCATGATCGATGGGCCCTTGAGGGCGCCCTCCTCGCCGCCGGAGATGCCCGCTCCGACGAAGTTCACGCCGGTGGCGCTGACCGCCTTCTCACGACGGATGGTGTCGTGGAAGTCCGCGTTTCCGCCGTCGACGATGATGTCGCCAGGTTCGAAGAGCCCGGTGAGCTGGTCGATGACGGCATCCGTGCCCTTGCCTGCCTGCACCATGATGATGGCCGTGCGAGGTTTCGCCAGCGAGGCCACGAAATCCTCGATGGACTCTGAGGCGACGAAGCCGGCATCCGCGTGTTCACTCATGAGCAGGCGTGTGCGCTCAGGGGAGCGGTTGTACACGGCGACCGTGTTCCCCTCGCGGCTGGCGAGGTTGCGGGCCAGGTTCGAACCCATCACCGCCAGCCCGACGACGCCGATGTTTGCAGAGCCCGAAGCGGTGTCAGACACGTTTCCTCCTGATAGTGGTTTTCCGAATCAAGCGTAGTGTGCCTGCCGAAATCGTTGTGCAAGCGCCTCGTCACAGAGCGCAACCGCTCAGCGGTTCACTTGCTCAGCGGTTCACCTGCTCCGTCGCGGTGAGCGCCGCCAGTTCGTCACGTCGCGGCAGGCCTTCCCAGTCGCCGATCGTCAGGCAGGCGTACGCGCCAACAGTGACCGCCGTGGTCAGCCTGGTCGGCACATCGGCACCCGCGAGGTACTCAGCCAGGTAGCCGGCCACGAAGGCGTCGCCAGCGCCGACGGTGTCGATCGCGTCCACCCGCACGGCGTCACGCAGGTAGTCGACGCCGGCAACGGATGCCGCGGCGCCGTTCGAGCCGAGCTTGACGATGGCTTCTCCCGCGCCAAGTTCGACCAGGCGATGAGCCAGCTCTAACGGGTCGTCGGCCTCGCCGACCGCGATGGCGGCCTCATCGTCACCGGCGAACACGATGTCGGCAAGCGGGATGATCGTGCGATAGAAGTCGCGGGCCTCGGCGCGCGACCAGAGCTTGCCGCGGTAGTTCAGGTCGAACGACACTGTCACCCCGGCTTCGCGGGCCACACGAACGGCTTCGAGGATGACCGCGGCCAGCTCAGGGGAGAGGGCGGGAGAGATGCCGGTGACGTGCAGGAGTGTGGCGCCTCTGACCAGGCCGAAGTCGACATCCGTCACGCCGAGCCGGGAACCGGCGTTGCCTGCCCGGTAGTACCAGACGCGGGTCTCTGCACTGGTGCGCCGTTCTTTGACCATGAGCGCCGTCGCCGCGTCGGCGTCGCGGATGCCGACCACCCGCACGCCCTCTGCGCCGATCTCCCGCAGCACCAGGTCGCCAAGGGAATCCGCTCCGACCTTGCCGATCCAGGTCACATCGACGCCGAGGCGGCGGAGTCCGATGGCGACGTTGCTCTCGGCTCCGCCGATGCTCAGGTTCAGCGTGGCGCTGTGCTGCAGCAGGCCGTATCCGGGAGTCGCCATCAGCGCCATGGTCTCGCCGATGGTGACGACTCCTGCGCCGCTCATCGTGTGGCCGCACCGTCTGCGCTGCGGGCTTCTGCGGCGATCGACACGGCGCGTCTGGCGCGTTCGGCGAGCGCCTCGAGTGATCCACCCTTCAGCGCGTCCCCCACGAGCGGGCCGCCGAGGCTGACCGCCAGCGCGCCAGCTTTCAGCCAGGCGGGGATGTCGCCGAGCGCAATGCCGCCAGACGGTACGAACTCGATATCGGGGAACGGGCCGCGCAGGTGCGAACCGTACTGCGGCCCGACGGTCTCGGCGGGGAACACCTTGACGGCGCTCGCTCCTGCCGCCCAGGCGGAATAGAGTTCGGTCGGCGTCAGCCCGCCGGGGTAGACCGGCACGCCGGCTGACACCGCGAGTGCGATGACGTCGATGTTCACGATCGGTGTGACCAGATAGTGCGCCCCGTTGTCGATAGCCCGTGTCGCTTGTGCGGCGTTCGTGATGGTGCCGATGCCGATCTGGGCGCCGGTGCCGACGCGCTCAAGCAGCGCAGGAAGGTGTTCCAGCGTGCCAGGGGTGCTGAGCGTCAGTTCGATCGAACGCACACCGTTTGCGACCAGCACGTCGACGACGGCGTCGTAATCGCCCGGGTCACTGGCGCGTAGCACCGCGATCACCGGGTTCTCGCGCAGCAGGGTGGACGGTGCGGTTCTGATTGGCGTGGGTGTGGTCACGGTGACTCCTGGCGTGTGTGCGGTTGGGTGTGTGGGCGGTTGCGTTGATGGGAGACGGGTGATCAGGTGACTACTGAAGTGCCGGTGTGAACGGATGTCGCGGCACGACCCCAGCGCTGTGCCGTCGATTCGCGCACGATGAGCCGGCTCGGTACAGTTCCAGTTCGCTGGTGCAGTGGGTCGAGGATCGCGGCAGCTGCCAGGGCCCCGAGGGTGCGGGACGAACTGTCGACCGTGGTCAGCGACGGCCAGGCGAGGCCGTTCGGCAATGAGTCGTCGCATCCGATGACGCTGATCCGTTCGGGAACCGCGATGCCGGTGTCGCGAAGTGCAGACAGCAAGCCGAGTGCGACCTGGTCGTTGAACGCGATGACGGCGGTCACCTCGTCGGTGTCGACACCGGCGAGCGACTCCCGGCCGCCGCTGAAGTCCGGTTGCTCCGTGCGGCTGATTATCAGTGACATCCCGAGTTCGGCGCAGACGCGGGTCAGGCTCTCTCGTTTCTGGCGACCTGACCAGGAGTGCAGAGGTCCATCGACATAGGCGATCTGCGAATGACCGAGCGCCCAGAGGTGCCGTGCCGCCTCCGTGAACCCGGGGTCGATGTCGAGCGCGATCTGGCTCAGACGATCCGGGCAGTCGGTGCCTGGCTCGAGCATGCGGTTCGCCAGAACGACGGGAAGCCGATCGGCGGCCATGGCGATGTCGGCATCCTGCAGCCTGCTGGAGGCCAGGATGAGGGCGTCAACCTGGCCGGTCATGCGTCGGATGAGGCTGCGTTCGAGTTCTGGGTTCTCGTGGGAGTCGCCAACAAGGATGCCGATATCGCGGGCGCCGAGGACGGTCTCAAGTTCGGCGAGGAAGGAGGTGTAGAACGGGTTGGTGACATCGGGGAGGATCACGCCGACATTGCCAGTGGAGCCTGTGGCCAGACTGCGTCCGAGGCGGCTCGGAGTGTAGTCGAGCTCTTCTGCAACCCTGCACACCCGTTCCTTCGTAGATGCAACAACCGCAGCCGACCCGCTGAGTGCCCGTGAAGCCGTGGCGACGGACACGCCGGCCGCAGTCGCCACCTGCCGTATGGTCGTCGCCATCTTGACCTTCCGACTCGAAAGAAGAATAATGGGAGGAATGAATGAAACCGGTTACATTGCTACTGTAACCCACCAGTGAAGGTTGCGCCACCCATGACAGTCCCCACCAGATTCGCCCTCCGCGAGGTCGCGCTTCACCTCAGCGAAACAGATGAGGTGGCGGTGGCGACCAGGGCGCTGGAGGCCGGCATCGTCATCGAACTGGGCGACGGCGGTGAGGTAACACTCACCGCCGACATCCCGCGAAGCCACAAGTTTGCCCTCAGACACGTGGCCGCCGGCGACCAGGTACACAAATACGGCCAGTCGATCGGGCGAGCGACGACGAACATCGCCCCCGGCGACCATGTGCACACCCAGAACCTCGGCATGGATGACGCCGACCGAGTGCATGAGTTCGGCACGGCCCGCACGGCGCTCGCCGAAACGATGGGGGAGATGCCGACATTCCTCGGCTACCCCAGGGCCGACGGCCGCTTCGGCACGCGTAACTACATCGGTATTCTCACCTCGGTGAACTGCTCGGCCACAGCCGCCAATCTCATTGCCGACGCCTTCCGGGGGTTCGCGCTCGACGACTATGAGAACGTCGACGGCGTCATGGCACTCACCCACAACAGCGGATGCGGGCTGGTGCCCACCAGCGAGGGCGGCCAGGTACTTCTGCGCACTCTGCGCGGCTATGCCAGCCACCCCAATTTCGGCGGGATGCTGGTGGTCGGCCTGGGCTGTGAGATGGTGCCGGTCGAGACACTGGTCGAAGGGTACGCGCTGCCGGCGGACACCATCGTGTCGACCATGAACATCCAGGGCGAGGGCGGAGTGCGCGCCACCGTCAAAGAGGGCATCGCGCGCATCCGAGCCATGCTTCCAGAGCTCAACAAGCGCACGCGGGTGCCCGCCCCGGTCTCAGAACTGGTGCTCGGCTTGAACTGCGGCGGATCGGACGGATACTCGGGGGTCACGGCGAACCCGGCGCTCGGAGTCGCCTCCGACCGGTTGGTCGCCTGGGGAGGAACGTCGATTCTCGCAGAGACTCCCGAAGTTTTCGGTGCTGAGCATCTCTTGACCAGCCGGGCCGTCTCCGAGGCCGTCGGCCAGCGACTTCTCGACCGGATCGAGTGGTGGCAGGGTTATGCAAAGCAGGGCGGTGGAAGCCTCGACAACAATCCATCGCCCGGTAACAAGGCGGGTGGGCTGACAACGATCCTCGAGAAGTCGCTCGGAGCCGTGGCGAAAGCGGGACGCGCCGACCTGTCGGCGGTCTATGAATACGCGGAACCGGTCACAGAGCGCGGCCTCGTCTTCATGGACACCCCTGGATATGACCCGGTATCCGTCACCGGCATCATCGCCGGCGGCGCGACCGTCGTCTGCTTCACCACCGGCCGTGGTTCGGTCTTCGGGGCAAAGCCGACGCCGTCGATCAAACTGGCCACGAACACCGAGATGTTCGAGAAGATGGCCGACGACATGGACCTGAACGCCGGGCGCATCGTCGACGGCACGGCCACGATCGCCGAGGTCGGGAGCGAGATCTTCGACCTCATCATCCGCGTCGCCTCCGGCGAGCAGACCGTCAGCGAAGAACTCGGCGTCGGCCAGGAGGAGTTCATCCCCTGGCAGTTCGGCACCGTCACCTGACGAGTGCGAGCGGCGGGCCGTGTCATCCACGCTCGGCGCGTCTTGCGCGTCGCCGTTTGCGCCGACAATCGCCGTTCGGCCGGCGATTGTCGGCACGAACGGCGATTCTCGGCGGGAAAGAACAAGCCAGCGAGGGTAGGAGGTTGCCGACGCGCCCACTCACCAATCGTGCATCGACCCATCGCGCTGCAGGCGGTTCACCGGCAGGTAGGCGGGGGTGTACTCGAACGATGCCGCGAGGTCCTCGTTGTACTCGACGCCGAGTCCCGGGTTGTCGCCCGGGTGCAGCAGGCCGTTCTCGAACGTATAGCTGGTTTGGAATACATCGAGCGTGTCGCTGGAGTGCTTCATGTACTCCTGGATGCCGAAGTTGTGGATGGCCAGGTCGAGGTGCAATGCTGCGGCCTGCCCGACCGGTGAGATATCGGTCGGCCCGTGGAAGCCGGAGCGGATCTGGTAGACGGCGGCGAAGTCCATGATCTTCTTCAATGCGCTGATGCCACCGGTGTGGGTGACCGCGCTGCGCACGTAGTCGATGAGCTGCTCGGTGATCAGGGTCTGGTAGTCGTAGACGGTGTTGAAGACCTCACCGATCGCCAGCGGCGTTGTCGTCTGTGCCCGAACGCGCCGCAGCGACTCCTGGTTCTCGCCCGGCGTGCAGTCCTCCAGCCAGAACAGGCGGTATGGCTCGAGCGACTTGCCGAGGATCGCGGCCTCGTTCGGCGTCAGCCTGTGGTGGCCGTCGTGCAGCAGCGGGATCCCGTAGCCGAACTCTTCACGCACGGCGGCGAAGATCGTCGGTATGTGGTTCAGGTATGCGGCACTGTCCCACTCTTCTTCAGTGGGAACTTCGGTGCGCTTGGCCGGCTCGTAGTCGTAGCGCTCGCCTGGCAGCTGGTTGGTCGCGACCCCGTAGACCTGTCCGAGCCCTGGAACACCGGTCTGAACCCTGATGGCCTTGAATCCCTGGTCGAGGTGGTTCTGGATCGAGGTGAAGAGCGATGGCAGATCAGATCCGGATGCGTGTCCGTACGCGAGTGCGCCGACCCGACTTGCGCCGCCGAGTAGCTGGTACACCGGCTGACCGGTGACCTTCCCCTTGATGTCCCAGAGCGCGACGTCCACGGCGGCGATGGCGGCCATGGTGACCGGGCCCCGACGCCAGTACGCACCACGGTAGAGGTACTGCCAGGTGTCCTCGATGTTCTGCGGGTCGCGGCCGATGAGCAGCGGCACCACGTGCTCCTTGAGGTAGGCGACGACAGACAACTCGCGGCCGTTGAGGGTGGCGTCTCCCAGGCCGGTGACGCCGTCTGATGTGGTGATCTTCAGGGTGACGAAGTTGCGGCCGGGACTCGTGACGAATACTTCGGCGCGTTCAATGGTGCTCACGTTGTTCTCTCTTCTCTGAAAGCTGAGTCGCGACGCGCATACGACGCGAGTGGCAGGTTGTAACTGAGGTCGATGGCTGTTTCGGTGGCCTCGTCGAGCGTGAGTCGGTGTTCGCTCACGAGCTTCGAGAGGAATCCGGCGTCGATGCGTCGCGCGAGGTCGTGTCTGGCCGGGATCGACGCGAACGCGCGCGTGTCGTCGACAAAGCCGGTGGTGTTGTAGAAGCCCGCGGTCTCCGTGGTGAGTTCCCTGAACCTGGCCATGCCGCCGGGCGAATCGAGGAACCACCACGGCGCGCCGAGTTTCACAGACGGATAGGCGCCCGCAATCGGCGCAAGTTCCCGCGAGTACACGGTCTCGTCGATGGTGAACAGGATCATCCGGAAGCCTGGTTCGTGCCCGAATGCGTTCAACAGGGGCTTCAAGGCCTGCGTGTACTCCACAGACTCCGGAATATCGAACCCGTTGTCGGGCCCGAAGCCGTTGAGGATCCGCTCGGAATGGTTCCTCTGCACTCCAGGATGCAGCTGCATCACGAGCCCGTCTTCGACTGACATCCGTGCGCTCTCGAACAGCATGTTGCCCGCGAACGCTTCCGACGTGGCCGCATCGACTGGCCCGGACATGGCTTCCGCGAAAATCCGCTTGGCTTCTGCCGGCTCCAGCGGTGTGGTGTTCGCGGTGAGATGTCCGTGGTCCGTGGCCCGTGCTCCGGCCGCAACAAACGCAAAACGACGCTGTTGCAGCGCCGCAAGGAAGCTCGAATAGTCGGTGATTTCGATGCCGCTCTGCGCGGCGAGGGATGCGACGTCCGCTCGCCAGGTCGCACGTCCCGGATAGAAGAGGTTGTCAGGGCGGAAGGTAGGCACGACGCGATCGCCCCAGCCGTCTGTAGCCAGTGCTGCGTGGTCGGCCAGGTCGGAATCCGGCGCATCCGTTGTGCTCAGGATCTCGATGTTGAACCGATCAAACAGGTCACGGATGCGGTATTCCGGTGTGGCGAGGGCGGCGTTCAGCTGGTCGTAGATCGCGTCGGCCGTTTCGGCTGAGGGTTCCTGGGTGATGCCGAAGATCTCTACGAGTTCGTGTTCCATCCAGTAGCGCGTCGGTGTGCCGCGGAACAGTTTCCAGTTCTCTGCGAACCGTCTCCAGATCAGGCGGTGGTCGGTTTCGACGGCTGAGCCGCCCCGGGGGCGTACGCCGAGGTCCTGGTGGCGATACCCCTGGGAGACGAGCATGCGTACCAGATAGTGGTCGGGGATGATGAAGAGTTCTGCCGGGTCTCCGAACGAGTCATTGCGGCGGATC
This sequence comes from Glaciibacter superstes DSM 21135, assembly GCF_000421145.1. GTDB lineage: Bacteria > Actinomycetota > Actinomycetes > Actinomycetales > Microbacteriaceae > Cryobacterium > Cryobacterium superstes. Next base: position 85,900 of record NZ_ATWH01000013.1, read on the forward strand.
GCACCGACGTCAATATGGCCGTGCATCGAGATGATGGGCAGGGTCGAAACCGCCTGGTAGAGCTCCCGCGCGATGGCGCGTTGGGCCGGTTCGGCGGGCAGTGCCCGATCCGGATGTAGTGTCCAGGGCCCTGCGTTCGTCGCCTGCGCGGCCATACTCTGACTCCTCGTCACTTGCTTCTTCCTTGAAGGGTTGCTGCACCAGGCTGGCAACGCCGTTTCTGAAGATGAGTGAAACAGAATTGGCGCGTGTTGCAGCGAGAGACGGGCGACCGAGAGGTCGTTGAGCCGACTCACACTGAACACTATATGCATGATTCAGGGCGGATGCGCGAAGAAATCTTCCACCGATGCGCAAACCCACGCCGTAATCAATTCGTGACTTGACGAAACAGTGAAAAGGTTTGCAGAATGTACCGACCGACAACAACAGCTGTGTCGGAACCAACACGAGGTGGTGTGCGATGGCGGTGACGATCCGCGATGTGGCAAAAGCCGCCGGTGTGTCCATCTCCACGGTGTCCCGTGCGCTCGCCGCGCCTGAGCAGGTCGCCGAAGCCACCAGGGTGCACGTGCAGGAGACCGCCAGGGCAATGGGGTACCGCCCGAATCGCGCTGCTAGAGGCCTGATCACCGGGCGCACGGGCAGTATCGGCCTCGTTGTACCCGATCTCGAGAATCCGTTCTTCGGTTCCGTGTGCAAGGGCGTACAGGCCAGGGCGAGGGCCGCGGGTTACGCGGTGTTCATCGCCGACACCGATGAGGATCCGATGGTGGAGGCCGAGGTCGTTCGCAGCCTTGCCAAGCAGGTCGACGGCGTCATCCTCTGTTCTGTCCGCAGCACGGACGCCGACGTCGAACATTTCGCGGCCGAGAGTCCGATCGTTTTGGTCAACCGCAAACTGGGCGACATCCCGTCCATCACCTTCGACAACGGCGGCGGCCTGCGCTCGGTGATGGCTCATCTCGTGGCGCTCGGCCATCGCAAGATCGCGTACGCCGCCGGCCCCGTGACCTCCTGGTCGAATTCGGAACGCACCGCGGCCTTCCGTGCCTTCGCGTTCGAATCGCCCGATCTCGACCTGGTCGAACTCGGCAACTTCCCGCCGTTTTTCTCCGGCGGCATCCAGGCCGGCGACCTAGCCATCGCCAGCGGCGCAACGGCGGTCGTCTCCTTCAACGATCTCGTCGCCGTCGGCCTCATCGACCGCCTCCGTCAACGCGGCCTCAGCGCCCCCCACGACATCAGCGTCGCCGGCTTCGACAATGTGCCCGTGTCCACCCTCGTCTGGCCGAATCTCACGACCGTCGACTTCCCGCGGGTGCAGATGGGGCGCGCAAGCGTCGACCTTCTCCTCGACACGGTGCTCGAACGTGCCGGTGCCGGGCGGGTCGTTCCAGACATTCCCGTCGAACTCATCGTGCGCCAGTCCACTGGCGTTGCACCCGTCCGAGCGATCGAACGCCCGGATGACCGCCCCATCCTCCAGACGCAGCTGTCTGGGACCTAACAAAGAGAAAGGAACACGATATGCGCACTCGGAAGAGTACATATCTTGTGACGGCCGTCGTCGCTGTCGCCGCCATGGCGCTCACCGGTTGCACGGCACCGAATACCGCGAGCACCCCGGCGCCGGCGGCAACCAATGCCAGCGACGTGCCTGACAAGCCGTCCGCGCCGGTGACCCTGAACATCCTCGACGTCGCGGGCAACCAGAAGCTCACTGGCCCGATGGTCGACGAGTTCATCAAGGAGAACCCTGACGTCATTTCTGCGGTGACCTGGGAGAGCGCAGGCGCTCCAGACGTCGTCGGCACGATCAAGCCGCAGGTCGACAGCGGAAGCCTGTCGGTCGACATGGTCATGACCGGAACCGACGGGCTGTCTGCCGGCATCGCACAGGATCTCTGGATCCCGCTGGTGACCGACTACGGTGACCGGGTCTCCAACCAGGAGAACTACATCGAGCCGGCTGCAGCGATGCAGGAGCTCGCAGAGGACTTCGGTGTCGTCACGACGTACTACCCGTCGGGTCCGCTGCTGCAATACAACCCAGACGTGGTGACGGATGTCCCGTCCACGCCCGAAGAACTGCTCGCCTGGGCGCAGGCGAACCCCGGCAAGTTCGGCTACGCCCGTCCGGCGAACTCGGGCCCTGGCCGCACGTTCCTGCAGGGCCTGCCGTACATCCTCGGTGATGAGGACCCGTCTGACCCGGAGAACGGCTGGGACAAGACCTGGGCCTACCTCAAGGAGCTCGGCGCGACGATCGACAACTACCCGACAGGTACCGGCCAGGTCATCACCAACATGGCAGACGGCACCTGGGCGCTGATCCCCACCACCACCGGCTGGGACATCGAGCCCAGGGCGACGGCCAAGGAGCCGGCGACCATCGAGGCCGCACCGTTCGACGACTTCACCTGGGTGACGGATGCCCACTATGCGGTCGTCCCGAAGGGCCAGTCGGCAGACAAGATGTCGGCGATCCTGCTGCTGTTGCAGTACATCCTGACGCCTGATGTCAACGCGATGGCATACGACAGCGGCTACTTCTACCCCGGCCCGGCCATCGAGGGCGCAACGCTCGACAAGGCGCCACAGGCCAGCCAGGACCTCCTGAAGGAGTTCGGCCGTGACTGGTACGACGACCTGATCGAGGAGAAGCCGAAGGCGACCCCACTCGTACCGGATCAGCTGGTCAAGGCATTCGATATCTGGGACCGCGAGATCGGCACCGGAAAGTTTGAGGAGCAGTAGAACATGTCCCTGTCGGCTAATGCATTCGAGTCCCTCGAGCTGAAGAACGTTGGACGCAGTTTCGGTGGTCGCGACGCGTTGGTCGACCTCAACCTGACGATCCGGGCGGGCGAGTTCATCGCCCTGCTCGGACCGTCGGGTTGCGGAAAGTCCACGGCGTTGAACTGCCTCGCCGGGCTCCTTCCGCTCACCCATGGCGAGATCCTGATCGACGGTAAGCGCATTGACGTGCTGCCGAGTGAGAAGCGCGATTTCGGCATGGTGTTCCAGAACTATGCGTTGTTCCCTCACCTGTCTGTGGAGAAGAACATCGCGTTCGGCCTGCAGATGCGGGGCCTGCCGAAGGCCGAGATCACCCGGCGCGTGGCAGAGGGCCTGGCGCTGGTGAAGCTGGAGGAGCACGCGAAGAAGCTTCCAGGCCAGCTCTCCGGCGGCCAGCAGCAGCGGGTCGCAATCGCGCGCGCAGTTGTCCTCGAGCCACGCCTGGTGCTGATGGACGAGCCGTTGTCGAACCTCGACGCCAAGCTCCGGCTGGAGATGCGAACGGAGATCCGTCGCCTGCACCAGTCGCTCGGTCTCACGACCGTGTACGTCACCCACGACCAGGAGGAGGCGCTCTCCCTGGCCGACCGACTGGTTGTGCTCCGTGACGGCCGGGTGCAGCAGATCGGTACCCCTGAGGAGCTGCACGACCACCCCGCGAACTGGCACGTCGCCGACTTCATGGGGTATCGCAACCTCATCGACCTGAGGGTCGAATCGGTCACCGGTGACCTGGCCAGGGTCTCAGGGCCCGACCTGTCGCTGACGGCACGCCTGGTTCAGGATGCGGCGGTGGGCGATGACATCCGTGTCGCCATTCGACCGTCTGACCTTTTGGTGGCGCGCCCCGGCGCTTCGACCGATGGTCTGAACGTCATCGAGGCGGTCGTGAACGTGGTCGAGTACCAGGGGAGGGAGTTTGCGGTCGGAGTCACCACCACCGGTGGCCAGAACCTGTTCGTGCACGCCGAAACTGCGCCGACCGCAGGCGCAACCGTCACCCTGACCGTCGACCCGGCTCGTGCATTGATCTACCGCAGCAGCCTCGACATCGTCAGTGCAGAGCAGCAGGAATTGGCCGAGGTGCGGGGATGACATCCGCCACTAGTACGGCCTCGAGGTCGAAGAGCTCTGCGAGCCTGCGGCACCGGCTGGCGGAGCGCGGTGTCGACACCAAGCTGTGGCTGCTCGTGCCGGCCGTGGTGTTCGCCCTCCTGCTGTTCGTCTACCCGTTCGCCTACGGCATCGGTTTGACGTTCCAGCCGCTGGCCGGAACCCAGGAGAAGTGGGGCGGTGGATTCTTCGCGAACTACATCGCCTTCTTCAAGGATGCGTTCGTGTTCGACTCCGTCTGGCTGACCATGCGCCTGGCCCTGCCTGCCGCACTCTTCAACGTGATCGTCTCCATTCCGATCGCGTTCAAGCTGCGCGGCAAGTTCCGCGGCAAGCGGTTCATGCAGACCCTCCTGGTGCTGCCGATCACACTCGGTACCGTGCTCACTGCCCAGGGCTTGCTGATCTTCGCCGGCCGGCAGGGGTGGCTCAACCGTTTCCTGATGGAAACCGGCATCATCTCTGAGCCGCTGCAACTGGTGAACAATTATCTCGGCGTGTTCTTCTCGCTCGTGATTTCCGGGTTCCCCTTCGCCTACCTGCTGATCTCCTCGTACCTCTCTGGGATCGACCCGTCGCTGGAAGCGGCCGCGAAGACCCTCGGGGCGAACTGGAAACAGCGTTTCCGGCGGGTGACACTGCCGCTTCTGGCACCTGGCCTCGCGACGACGTTCATTCTCACTTTCGTGCTCGCGTTCAGCGTTTTCCCGTCGGCAAGACTTGTCGGTGACGCCTCAGGCGACACCCGCGTGCTGGCGTTGATGGCCTACCGGGCCTTCTCGGAGCAACTCGACTACAGCATGGCCTCGACGATCGCAATCATGATGGGCGTCGTAGAGCTCATCGTCATCGGAATCGTGTTCCTCGGCCGCTCATTCCTCTATAAGGGTTCAACGGGAGGGAAGGGCTGATGTCCAACTCCACACTCAAATCCACCAGGCCGGGGCGGAACGCGCCACCGACTGAGATCGTCAACATCCGCAACCGCAACAAGAGCAGCCTGGCACCGGGGGAGAAGTCCCTCGTTGCCTCACCGGGCACCTGGTTCGTCTGGTTCGGCGTCGCGGCGTTCTTCATCTTCTTGTTCGGGATCGTCATCAGCGTGCTCGTCGACTCGTTCGGCAAGCCCTGGTTCGACACCTGGCTGCCGGAGAACTTCACTCTGGGCTGGTACCAGGAGGCCTGGAACCGGTTCGACCTCAGCCACATCATCGGCGTCACCCTGCTGGTCGCCTTCGCGGTGATCGTGGTGTCCGTTGTGATCGGCGTACCGGCTTCGTATGTCCTGGCTCGCAGCCGCTTCCCCGGCAAGAACCTGGTCATGCTGTTGTTCCTGCTGCCGATTCTGATCCCGCCGATCACCTTCGGCATCCCGCTGGCAACCGTGATGTACAACTTCGGCCTGGGGCGAACAGTCCTGGCCGTCATCCTGGTCAACCTGGTTCCGTCCGTGCCGTTCGTGATCATCACGATGACGCCCTTCATCGAACAGATCAACCCGTCCATCGAGAACGCGGCACGCATGTGCGGTGCCAACATGTGGCAGGTGTTCACGAAGGTGCTCGCACCGCTCCTGGTGCCCGGCATCCTCGCCGCGAGCATCCTGGTGCTGGTGCGAACGGTCGGCATGTTCGACCTGACCTTCCTCGTGTCAGGGCCGACATCCGACACCCTGGTGGTCGCCATCTACCGGGCGATGACCAGTGCCGGTGGCGGTGAAGCCAGGCAGCTGATCTCCTCGATGGGCGTGATCTACACCGCCATGATGCTCGTCATCCTGATCATCGCGCTGCGCTTCATCAACCCCACACAGCTCGTCGCCCAGGTCAAGGAGTCGCGTGAAGACTGAGTCCGCCCAAGCTGTCGGCCGCCTCTCGCTCGGTTCCCTCCCTGCCATCACCGTTTCATCCGTCTCGTTACCCAGGGTCGATCCGGCTGCCGTGCACATCGGAATCGTGCACTTCGGAATCGGCGCCTTCCATCGAGCTCACCAGGCGGTCTTCACCGAGGATGCCGCCGCGGCGACAGGGGAGAACCACTGGGGAATCCTCGGGGTCACCGGCCGAACGGCCGGCGTTGCCAAACAACTCCTTCCACAGGACTGCCTTTACGGGGTGCTGATCAAGGGTGCGTCGGAGACCGAACTGCGCCTCATCGGTTCGGTGCGGGATGTCGCTTGGCCGGGTGAGGACTCGGAGAAGGTCGCCGAGGCACTGGCCAGCCCCCACGTGCACCTCGCGACCCTCACGATCACCGAGAAAGGGTATCTCCGCGCACCGGACGGATCCATCGACCTCACCCTTCCGGCCGTGCAGCATGACCTCGACCTGATCGGGCGTGAGCTGGCAGATGAACCTGAACTGCCGGCATCCCGGACCCCGATCGGTCTGTTGGTGCGCGGGCTAGCCAGGCGCCAGCGCCATGGCGGCGAGCCGTTCAGCGTCGTGTCCTGCGATAATCTCGTCGAGAACGGTGAGATCACCGGGCGATTGGTCTCCTCGCTGGTCGACGCCCTCGAGCCCGGCACCGCTCAGCGCGAGCTGACGGCGTGGCTCGCAGCATCCGTCACCTTCCCGTCGACGATGGTCGACCGCATCGCGCCGGCCACGACGGATGCCGACAGGGCAGAGGCCCTGGCGCTGCTGGGGCTGCGCGACGAGGCGCTTGTCGTTGCCGAACCGTTCGCCCAGTGGGTGATCGAAGACAATTTCGCCGGTCCAAGACCGGCGTGGGAGCGGGCGGGGGCGATCCTCGCCGACGATGTCGCCCCATACGAGCGAGTGAAGCTTCGTGTCCTCAACGCGACCCACTCGCTGCTGGCCTGGCTCGGCGCGTTGTCCGGCTATCGGACGATAGCCGAGGCCGTCGCTGACGAGCAGCTGCGCTCCGTTGCGATGCGCGTGATCGACGAAGACATCCTGCCGACGCTGACGGCGCCGGATGGCATCGACCTCGAGGAGTATCGCGACAGTGTCCTCGAGCGATTTGCCAACCCGAACCTCGCGCACACGACGGCGCAGGTGGCGATGGACGGCTCGCAGAAGCTGCCGAACCGTCTGCTCGGAACCGTCGCAGACCGTCTGGGCGCCGGGGTGGTTCCCCAGGGGCTTGCACTGGTGCTCGCAGCGTGGATCGCGTATGTCGCCTCCAGCATGCGAGAGGGAGCGCCGGTCCTCGACGATCCCGCCGCTGACCGGCTGCACGCCGCTGTGGGAACCGCCGACGCCGTGATCGACGATCCCGGAGGCGTCATCGACAGGGTGTTCGCGCTGGGCGACATCTTCCCTGCCGCCATTGCCGGCTCAGAGCCATTCCGCTCGGCAGTCCGGGAGCAGCTTGCCACCGTGCGTGAACTCGTCGCCGCGTCCGCGCGCTGAGCGCCGCTTGCCGGCCCCGACCCCACAAGCCCGCTCCAAACCCCTCACACACGACCAGCCCTATCCCCGGATTCGGTTAATTGCGCGACACGCCGCGGGATCAGCGGCGAAACACCCGGAATCGCCCGAGTTTCCGAATCGCGGGACAGGGAGGGCCTGGGCTCAGGGAAGGCTTGGACTCAGGCTGCGGGGGAGCCGTGCTCCCAGATCGAGCTCATCTCATCGAACGCACGCTGCATGATTCCGAGCATGGAAGCGTGGGCATCGTCTGCGTTGCCGCGCTGGATGGCACTGGCGACATCGACATGGCTCTGCAGCGCTTCGTCGTGCGGATGCCGCGGCATCAGCCCGTAGTGCGTGCGGCCGGTGAGCACTTCAGCGACCAGGGTGTTGAGCTTGGCGAACATCTCGTTGCCAGAACTCGAGAGCACCAGGCGGTGGAACTCAATGTCGAGCACCAGGAAGCCCTCGGCATCGTTCGCTTGTCCTGCCGCCCACAGTTTGCCGGCGAGCCCCATCAGCTCGCTCGCATTCGCGAGTGGCGCGCGGATGGCCGCAAGCCTGGCCGCTTCCGGCTCGATGGCCGTGCGCAGTTCGGTGAGGGAACGCAACTGGGCGATACGGCCGGGGGAGGCGAGCCGCCAGCGGATCACCTGCGGGTCGTACAGGTTCCACTCACTGGCCGCGAGAACCTGCACACCGACCCGTCGCCGTGACGCGACCATCCCCATGGAGGCGAGCACCCGGATTGCTTCACGCACGACGGAGCGGGAGACGCCGTAGCGCTCCTCGAGTTCCTCAATGCGCATCACGGATCCGCTCGCCAGTTCTCCGGCGCAGATTGCCAGGCCGATGAGGTCGAGAACCTGTGCGTGCAGCCCGGTGAGGACGGCACTGCCGTCGTCGAGCGGTATCGATCCCTCCGGCACCAGTGCGCTCTCCGTCATGAGATAGATCATATCGTTACCTAGAAAGGGTTGAATACGTATGATTTATTAAGTAACGTCTTGCTTTGAGACAGATGTAAAGATGCGTCGTTGGGGCGTGCGTGGTCACAGCGCGGGCCCAAGAGATTGGAGACACAGTGAAGCGTCATTCAGTTGTGCGGACCGTTGCCATTGCGGCGGCAGCATTCCTCGCCACGGGGGCTTTGGCCTCCTGCAGTGCCGGAGACGGCGACGGCGGCGACGGAGCAGACGGAGGCTCGAAGACCCTCAGCGTCACCCTGGTCAACCACGTGTGGACCGACATCATCAAGGAGAAGATCCCGGAATTCGAAGAGGAGACCGGGATCAAAGTCGAACTGAGCCAGTACGGTGAAGACCAGCTCTCCGACCAGTACAACGTGAAGCTGAACGCCGGTACCAGCGAACTCGACGTCATGATGTATCGACCGCTGCAGGAAGGCAAGCAGTTCGCCAAGAACGGATACTTCGCCGATCTCACTGAAGACGTCGAATCCGACAAGGACTGGGACTGGGCCGACTTCCAGAAGGGCCCGGTCGGCTCGACCACCTACGAGGATCAGGTGGTCGGCGTGCCGATCATCACCGAGCAGGAAGTGCTCTACTACCGCAAGGACCTGCTTGAGGCGGCGGGCCTCGAGGTTCCGAAGACCATGGACGAGCTCGAAGCGGCGGCCAAGACGATCAAGGAGGCGAACCCGGGTATTGCCGGATTCGTCGCCCGCACCGGAAAGTCGGCAGCGGTCACACAATTCTCCAGCTTCCTGTTCAGCTTCGGCGGGGACTTCATCGACGAAGACGGCAATGCGGCGGTCAACAGTGACGCGGCCAAAGAGGCCTACGCCTTCTACGGCGGCCTGATCCACAACTACGGACCGGAGAATGTCAGCACCGACATGAGCTGGGCCGAGGCTATGGCCATCTTCACGCAGGGCAACGCGGCCTTCTACACCGAGGCCGACAGCCTGTACAAGAACGCCACAGACCCGGCCAACTCGAAGGTCGCCGACACCGTCGGCTTCGCACCGATTCCGGCAGGATCCGACGGTTCGAAGGCCTACAACGTGCCGTCGTGGGCGTTGGGCATCAACGAGGCGTCTGAGAACAAGGACGCCGCCTGGCAGTTCATCCAGTGGGCGACCAGCCAGGACATGACCCTGGAGATCCAGCAGGCCGGCGTTCCGGGTGCCCGTACCTCGGTCTGGAAGGACCCGGCCGGTGTCGAGACCTACCCCGCCGACCTGGCCGAGGCCATCGCCATCAGCACCGAGAACGGGATCGGGCATGACCGTCCGCTCGTCATCAAGGTGCCGGAGGCACGCGAGATCGTCGGTGACCCGATCGTGGTTGCGATCACCGGTGGTGACTCAGACGCGGCCGCCGACAAGGCGAACGAAGCGTTCCAGGAACTGCTGGACGACGAGAAGTAGTCGAAAACGGATGATCGGCACCTGCCGCGCCCGCGGGCGGTGCCGGTCATCCGTTGCCCGTGCCATCCGTTCCATGCCCGTACCCATTGCGAGGTGAATGATGACCGTTCCGGTCACCGCTGAGTCCACCGGAAAACCGGCTGCCCCATCGGGCTGGACGCCCCAGAAACCCACACCGTGGGCCTCCTTCTCGAACTGGGCGAACCGCCATCGCAAGTGGGTGTTCGCCTCGCCGGCGATGATCTTCGTCGCCCTGCTGATCGCCGTTCCCATCGTCTGGACGATTTACCTCAGCCTCACCGACAGCGAAGGGTCGGTTCGCGCCAAGGCTGAGTTCATCGGCTTCGAGAACTACCTCGAGGTGCTCGGTGACACCGAGCGCTTCTGGCCGGCCGTCTGGCGCACCTTCTACTTCACCGGCGGCGCGCTCGCAGCAGAACTGGTGCTCGGTATGGCGATAGCGCTGCTGCTCTGGCGCCCGTTCAAGGGCGAGAAATGGGTGCGCGTCGCCATCCTGCTCCCGCTGGTGGCAACACCGGTCGCAGTCGGAATGATGTGGCGGCTGATCTTCGACCCGAACATCGGCTTCGCCAACCAGGTCCTGAACTGGCTCGGCCTGCCCTCGCAGCCGTGGTTGTCGGGAGAGCACACCGCGCTTCCGACCCTGATCTTCGTGGACGTCTGGCAATGGACGCCGATGATCGTGTTGATCCTGCTCGCCGGCCTGACGTCGCTCTCCGACGAACCTGACGAAGCGGCACGCATCGACGGAGCCAACTCCTGGCAGCGGTTCTGGTTCGTCACGCTTCCGCTGCTTCGAGCGACCGTGATCGTCGCCATCGTGCTGCGCGGCATTGACGCGCTCAAAACGTTCGACATCCTGTATGCCACGAAGGGGAAGGGAGGCGGCTCATTCCACGAGGTCGAGACGCTGAACGTCTACGCGTACGGGCTCAGCTTCGACTACAACGACTACGGCATAGCCTCAACCGTGCTCATCCTGTTCTTCCTCCTCATCATCGCTCTGATGTGGATCGTGACCTTCCGCAGAAAGGGGGACCGGTCATGACCGACACCCTGACTCGCCCCGCTTCCCCCGCCGTGCCGGTGCGCAGCTCGCGGCGCCGGAAGCCACGCGCCTACCAGATCTTCCGCGTGGTCATCCTGACCGTGGTCGTGCTGTTGTTCATCGCGCCGCTGGCCTGGATGCTGATCGCTTCGCTCAAGACGAACGTCGACATCTACGACGCGAGCAAGACGTTCCTGTTCACACCGACGCTCGAGAACTACGACAACGTGCTCAGCCGGAACAACTACTTCGAGTTCATCTTCAACAGCTTCTGGGTGGCGTTCTGCGCCACGGTGCTGTCGATGATCCTCGGTGTTCCCGCCGCATACGCCATGAGCAGGTTCACGATGCACCGCTCGGCACTCGTCGTTCTGATGGCGCGGATCATCCCGGGCGTCAGTCTGCTGGTGCCGTGGTACTTCATCTTCGCGAACCTGCGGCTGGTCGGTGGGTACGAGGTGCTGATCCTCTCGCACATGTTCGTGTCGTTGCCGCTGATCGTCTACATCATGATGAGTTTCTTCGACTCGATGCCGCTCGAGTTGGAGGAGCAGGCGCAGGTGGACGGACTCACGCCCATCGGTGCATTCAGGCGGATCACCCTGCCGCTCTCTATTGCCGGGCTGGCGACCTCCGGCATCCTGTCGTTCATCTTCTCGTGGAACAACTTCATGTTCGCTCTGGTGCTGTCCGGGGCCAATACCAAGACTCTGCCGGTCGCCATCTTCAATTTCGTTTCCTATGCGAGCATCGACTGGGGCAGCCTGATGGCCGCCGCCGTTGTTGTCACCGTCCCGATCATGGTGATTGCCCTCTTCACCCAGAAGTACATCGTGTCCGGTCTCACCGCCGGCGCGACGAAAGGCTAGTCCATGGCAGAGCAGTCCCTCCCGCCGATCATCGTCATGGGCGTGTCCGGTTCCGGCAAGACCACGATCGGGGTCCTCCTCGCCCGGCGCCTCGGCGTGCGGTTCGTTGACGGCGATGACCTCCACTCCGCTCGGAACAAGGAATGGATGGGGTCAGGGCACGCGCTCTCGGACGAGCTGCGGCAGCCCTGGCTTCACGCTGTCGGTGCCGTGTTGGAGGGAGCGGACGGCGGCGTGGTCGTCGCCTGCTCCGCTCTGAAACGCGCCTACCGCGACCTGCTGCGCGAGCACGCACCAGACCTCGTGACGGTATTTGCACAAGGCGGTCAAGAACTCATCCACGAACGGATGCTGCAGAGAGATCACGAGTACATGCCGGCGTCGCTGCTGCAGACGCAGTTCGACGACCTCGAGGAGCCCACTGCGGACGAAGCGGCCATCACGGTCGACATCGGCGAGACCCCAGAGCAGATCGTGCACCGCGTCATCGAAAGCCTGAACAGATGACTGCCGTGACCGTCACCAGGGTAGAGACGTTTCTCGTCGCACCGCGGTGGCTGTTCGTGCGAATCGAGACCAGCGACGGTGTGGTCGGGTGGGGTGAGGCGAGCCTGGAAGGACATTCGGACGCCGTGCGCACCGTTGTCGACCAGTTCGCCGAGTACCTGGTCGGCAGTGATCCAGCGCGCATCGAAGACACCTGGCAGGTACTGACCAAGAGCGGTTTCTACCGCGGCGGCGCCGTTTTTGCCAGTGCGGTCTCCGGCGTCGACCAGGCGCTCTGGGACATCAGGGGCAAGTCCCTCGGGGTACCAGTGCACGAGCTGCTCGGCGGGGCCGTGCGCGACCGCATCCGCGTGTACGGGTGGATCGGCGGCGATGAACCGAACGACGTGGCCGCCGCTGCGGCTGCGCAGATCGAAGCCGGCCTCACCGCGGTGAAGATGAACGCGTCGGGGAAGATGGGCCGCATCGGTTCCATCTCGGAGATAGACGGGGTACTCGAACGGGTGAGCGCGGTGCGCGAGGTGCTCGGAGCAGATCGCGACGTCGCCGTGGACTTCCACGGGCGATTCACTCTCGCCAATGCCCGGCGCATCGCTCCACTGCTTGAACCGCTTCGCCCCTTCTTCATCGAAGAACCAGTCGTTCCGGAGAACTCGCACCTGATCGGCCAGCTGGTACAGGGGACATCCGTGCCCATCGCCACCGGGGAACGCCTCTACAATCGTCAGGAATTCCTGCCCGTGTTGCAGGCCGGCATCGCGGTCGCGCAACCCGACCTCGCTCACGCGGGCGGTATCTCAGAGGTACGCCGCATCGCCGCCCTCGCCGACACGTTCGACGTGCAGCTGGCACCGCACTGCCCGCTCGGTCCGCTGGCACTGGCCGCCTGCCTGCAGGTCGGCTTCGGTACGCCGAACTACCTGATTCAGGAGCAGAGCATCGGCATCCACTACAACCGGGGCGCTGAGGTTCTGGACTACGTGCTCGATGCGGCGCCGCTCGACTTCGCCAGTGGCAGCATCGAGCGACTCACCGGCCCCGGCCTCGGCATCGAGATAGACGAAGCGGCCGTGCGGGCAGCGGATGCGCGCGGAAGCTCCTGGCGCTCACCGATCTGGCGTCACGCAGACGGTTCCCTCGCGGAATGGTGACCTTCGCCGGCCCCGCGTGTCGAAACCGTGGGGCGTCGGATGCTAAACTCACAAGCTGAACTTCGGCGAGGGATTCCGCGCTTCATCCGGCATCCGTTATCGACGCGGCGAAAAGACTTCGGCTTTTCCTCACGCTGACATGCGTTCGAGTTGAACCAGTACACCCCCTGCGGGCATTCCCGCGGAACGAGACCTGGACCCGAGCGGTCCGCAAGGAGAAGAATCATGGCTGACAACAACAAGGTCGCCGCAGAACTGCGCGAGAAATTCGGCAAGGGTTTCGCCCGTCGACTGCGCGCTGACGGCAAGATCCCGGCCGTCATCTACGGTCACGGCGCAGAGCCGCTGCACGTCGCCCTCCCCGCACACCGCGTCGGCCTGCTGCTGCGCAAGGCGAACGCCATCCTCGAGCTCGACCTCGACGGCACCACCCACCTGACCCTGGTCAAGGACGTGCAGAAGGACCCCGTTCGTCAGATCATCGAGCACCTCGACCTCATCGTCGTCCGCAAGGGTGAAAAGGTCGAGGTCGAGGTTCCCGTGCACCTCGAGGGCGAGACGTACCCCGGAACCATTGCGATGCTCGACCTCAACAACCTCAGGCTCCAGGCCGAGGCGACCAACATTCCTGAGCGCATCGTCATCAGCGTCGAGGGACTCGAAGAGGGCACGCAGATTCACGCCAAGGATGTCGAACTCCCTTCGGGTTCTGTGCTCGTCGACGACGAAGACCTGCTCGTCGTGAACGTCATCGTTCCGTCCGCAGGGCGCGGCGAGGATGAGGAAGAGTCCGAAGCCGCCGAGGAGACGACCGAAGCCGCTCCTGCTGAGGCGGCCGAGTAGCCATTCCCTCCTGGTTCCGCCCGGCGAGGAGTATTCCCCTGGACGACAATCTCTGGCTCGTAGCCGGGCTCGGTAACCCCGGGCCCGGCTACTCCGGCAACCGGCACAATGTCGGCCAGATGGTCCTGGCTGAGCTCGCCGATCGGATGTCGGCCAACTTCAAGTCCCACAAGACCAACTCCACCGTCGCAGATGGGCGCAGTTTTCCCGGCGGCCCGAAGCTCATCCTGGCCAGGCCGAACACGTTCATGAATGTGTCAGGGGGCCCGGTCGCCGCACTTCTGCGGTTCTACTCGCTTGACGCTTCGCGCCTCATCGTCGTGCACGACGAACTCGATGTGCCGTTCGACACCATCAAGCTCAAGGCCGGTGGCGGCCACGGCGGCCACAACGGACTGCGTGACATCATCGCCGCGATCGGCACCAACGAATTCGTCCGGGTGCGGGTTGGCATCGGTCGCCCGCCTGGCCGACAGGATGCGGCTGACTACGTTCTGCGCGACTTCGGATCGAGTGAGCGTTCTGCTTTGCCGAACCTGCTTTCTGATGCGGCCGACGCGGTCGAGCTCATCGCCGCAGAGGGCCTGACCGCTGCCCAGCAGAAGTTCCACAGCCCTGCCTGACCCGCCTCGCTCCTCGCCCGGAGCTGAACCATTCGACGGAGATATCGGCCTAAGTCGGCCGAATCAGGTCGAAACCGTGGAATCTGCGCAAAATCTCCGTCGAACGGTCGACGGCGGGACGTCGAACGAGTGTCGGCGCGCAGTGCGTAGACTTACCCGGTGATTCTTCAGGGCTTGATCGGTGCGCTTTCTGGCGCCTCCACATTCCACAACGCTCTGGGCTATGCAGCCAGGGACGCCGACTTCTCCCTCACGGACGGGCTTCGTGCGCCTCTCCTGGCCGGCCTGCTGCAGCAGCGCGCCGAGCTCGGCAAGACCCAGGCGCTCTTGGTGATCACCGCAACCGGGCGCGACTCAGAGGCCGTGCGCGAAAACCTCGGCTGCTACGCCGGTGACGCCGAGATCATCGAGTTCCCCGCCTGGGAGACCCTCCCGCACGAACGGCTGAGCCCGAGCGCCGAGATCGTCGGCCGGCGACTCTTCGCCCTCCGCCGCATGCGTGAATGGGGAGAAGCGGATGCCGTCGGCCGGCATCCGCTCGTCGTCGTCGCCTCGGTGCGCGCGGCGTTGCAACCCGTCGCAGACAATCTCACCGACTTCGAGCCCATCGCCCTGGCGGCCGGCGGCCGGGGCCACGACCTCGCCCAGATCGCGCTGCAACTTGTCGATGTCGCCTACGCGCGCGTCGACATGGTCACCCGCCGTGGGGAGTTCGCCGTGCGCGGCGGAATTCTCGACGTCTTCCCGCCGGTCGCACCGCATCCGTACCGCATCGAGTTCTTCGGCGACGAGGTCGAGCAGATCCGCGCATTCTCGGTCGCTGACCAGCGTTCCCTCCCCGAGCCGATCGAGAGCGTCAGCCTGCCGCCGAGTCGCGAGCTGCTGCTCAGCCCGGAGGTGCGTCAGCGCGCCAGGGAGATGCAGCACGAGTTTCCCAGCCTGTCTGGCATGCTCGCCAAGATCGCAGAGGGCATTCCGGTCGACGGCATGGAGAGCCTGGCCCCTGCACTTGTCGACCGGCTCGTACCGGTGACGAACTACCTGCCGGAGGGGGCGGCCATCGCCGTCATCTCGCCCGAGCGAGTCGCCTCGCGTGCGATCAGCCTGGGCGAGACCAACCGTGAGTTCCTCTCTGCCGCCTGGAACGCGGCGACCGCCGGCGCGGAGGCACCGATCGACCTGGAATCGGGGGAGTTCCTCACCCTCGGCGCCCTGCGCGATTCCGTTCAGTTCAGTAAACCCGGCGAACCGGCGAGCGAGAATGTCTGGTGGACGCTGAGCTCCTTCCAGGCAGCGCCGACCGATGAGCAGGCGCTGGTTGAACCGGTGTTGCCCGAGCACCGCGAAATGGACGACCTGCTCACGGTTCGCATCGAAGCGGAGGCCGTCCCGAGTTTTCAGGGGAACGTGGAGGGGGCCGTCGGCCACCTGGCCGCTCGCCTGAAAGACGGCTGGCACGTCGGTATTGTCGCCCAGGGCGCCGGACTCGTCGAACGTGCCGCAGACGTGCTCGCCGAGCACGAACTTCCGGCGCGGATCGTCGACGAATTTCCTGCAGAACCGGAGGCCGGCATCGCGTACCTGCTGAAGGCATCCGTCGACAACGGTTTTGAAGTGCCGTCGACCAAACTCAGCCTGATCAGCGAGTCGGAGTTCTACGGCCGTACCGTCGGCTACGACGCCCGTCAGGTCAAGAAGCTCGCCAGCAGGCGCAAGAATGTCGTCGACCCGTTGGCCCTGAAACCGGGCGACTTCGTTGTGCACCAGACGCACGGGATCGGCAAGTTCGTCGAACTCACGCAGCGTGAGGTCTCGAGCGGCGGCCGCAATCCGGTCAAGACCAAGCGCGAGTACCTGGTGCTGGAATATGCCCCATCGAAGCGCGGCTTCCCCGGCGACAAACTCTACGTGCCGACGGACCAGCTCGACCTGCTCACGCGTTACGTCGGCGGAGAGTCGCCTTCCCTCAGCAAGATGGGCGGCAGCGACTGGTCGGCGGCGAAGAGCAAGGCCAGACGTGCGGTTCGTGACATTGCGGTCGAGCTGGTCAAGCTCTATTCGGCGAGGATGGCGAGCAGGGGGCATGCCTTCGGACCTGACACGCCCTGGCAGCGTGAATTGGAAGAGGCGTTCCCGTTCGCGGAGACCCCTGACCAGCTCACCACCATCGACGAGGTCAAGGCCGACATGGAGCGGGCGATTCCGATGGACCGGCTGCTCTCAGGAGACGTCGGCTTCGGCAAGACCGAGGTGGCCGTGCGCGCGGCATTCAAGGCGATCCAGGACGGCAAACAGGTGGCCATGCTGGTGCCGACGACCCTGCTCGTTCGCCAGCACATGGAGACGTTCCAGGAACGCTTCGCCGGGTTCCCGATCCACTTGCGCGCACTGTCGCGGTTCCAGAGCGACAAGGAAGCGAGAGAAACCATAGCCGGGCTCCTGGACGGCACGGTCGACATCGTGATCGGTACCCATCGACTGCTGTCTGACTCGATCATCTTCAAGGACATTGGCCTCGTCATCATCGATGAGGAGCAGCGGTTCGGGGTCGAGCACAAAGACCAGCTGAAGAAGCTCAAGACCAACGTCGACATCCTGGCGATGAGCGCGACGCCGATCCCGCGCACGCTGGAGATGGCGGTCACCGGTATCAGGGAGATGTCGACGCTGGCGACGCCGCCGGAGGACCGGCATCCGATTCTCACGTTCGTCGGGCCGTACTCCGAACGCCAGGTCTCAGCGGCGATCCGACGCGAACTGCTGCGCGAGGGACAGATCTTCTTCGTGCACAATCGGGTCGCGAGCATCAACCGGGTAGCGGCTCAGCTGTCCGAGCTGGTGCCGGAGGCGCGCATCGCCGTCGCACACGGTCAGCTGCCGGAGTCGGTGCTCGAGCAGGTGGTGGTCGATTTCTGGGAGCGCAAGTTCGACGTGCTCGTCACGACGACGATCATCGAGACCGGGCTCGACATCGCCAATGCGAACACCATCATCATCGACAGGGCAGACAAGTACGGTCTCAGCCAGCTTCACCAGTTGCGGGGCAGGGTCGGCCGAGGGCGCGAGCGGGCGTACGCGTACTTCCTCTACGACGAGAACAAGCCGCTCTCCGAGACGGCGCTCGACCGGCTCTCGACGATCGCCGCGAACAACGAGTTGGGCAGCGGAATGCAGGTCGCGTTGAAAGACCTGGAGATTCGCGGAGCAGGCAACCTGCTCGGCGGCGAGCAGGCCGGGCATATCGCCGGCGTCGGTTTTGACCTGTACCTGCGGATGATCGGCGAGGCCGTGTCGACGTTCAGGGGGGATGTCGCTGAGGGCCAGACCGAGCTCAGGCTGGAGTTGCCGGTCGACGCGCATATCCCGGAGGACTACGTCGACAGCGAGCGGCTGCGGCTCGAGGCCTATCAGAAGCTCTCGACGGCCAGCTCGACGAACGCGAAGGAAGACCAGATCTCGCTGGTGCTCGACGAACTTGTGGACCGGTATGGCGAACCACCGGTTGCGGTGCAGAACCTGATTGCTGTGTCACGGCTGCGCTGGCAGGCGCAGCAGGCCGGGCTCAGCGAAGTGGTGGCGATGGGATCGAACCTGAGAGTCGCGCCGGCTGACTTGGCGGATTCGATCCAGGTGCGGCTGCAGCGCATGTATCCTGGCGCCCGCTACTTCACCCAGAACGGTTCGATGACGGTGCCGATGCCGAGGCCGAACGGAGAGCCGCTCGGCGACCCGGAGCTCATCGCCTGGACCGGCGCGCTGCTCGGCGCTATTTTCCCCGCACCGAAGCCCGTGGAGTCCCCGTAGACGCTCCGCTGTGCAGCGAAGCGCTCACCTGGCAGCGTGCAATCGGCGGTAGTGACGCGCACGGAGGCTCACGACGACGGCCGAGACGGCGATAGCGATACCTGAGCCGATCAGCACGGCGAGCGTCCCCTCATCCGTCACCGTGTTGTCTCGCTGGAAGGCCAGTTCGTTCATCAACAGCGACACGGTGAAGCCGATGCCTCCCAGGCAGGCGACCACCACAATGTCTGGCAACTGCAGGGCCGGCCGGTCGCGCCGAGTGGCAATGGCACTGGCCCCCCATCCGGCCAGCGTGATGCCGAGGAGCTTGCCGACCGGCAGGGCAACCAGGATTCCCCAGAACGCTGGGCTGAGCCCGTCGATCCGTACCGCGGGAATGGCCACCATGGCCGCCGAGAACGCAAAAAGGGGCAGCACAATGCCGTTGGAGTACGGCTCGATGATGTGGTGCGTTCGCCCACCGGGCACGCGCGCCATCACCAGGCCCAGCACCACTCCGGCGATCGTCGCATGCACCCCTGAGAGGTAGGTGAAATACCAGGTGAGTACCCCGAGCAGGCACAGCGCCGCGATGATCGGCCACTGGGGTTTCCGACCGAGCACCCATGGCGAGCGTGGTTTCAGCAGCCGACTGAACAGGCCGAATCCGGTCGCAGTGATCGCCGCGAACCCGATGAACTGCAGTTGCGCGTCCTGGGTGAAGAAGAACGCGATGATCAGGATGGCGACCAGGTCGTCGAGCACGGCTAACGCAAGCAGGAACACCCGCACACGGGTCGGGATGCCGCGGCCGAAGATGGCGAGAACGCCGAGGGCGAAAGCGATGTCGGTTGCGGTGGGCACCGGCCACCCGCCGGCCAGCGGCGTCCCTGCGGTGAACAGGAGGAATATCACGGCGGGCACCACCACGCCGCCGAGCGCTGCGATCGACGGCAGCGCCGCTTTGGCGAAGCTGTTGAGGTCGCCGATCACCAGCTCGCGCTTCAACTCGATGGCCACGAGGAAGAAGAACACGGCGAGCAGGCCGTCACTGACCCAGTGAGCGGGGGACAGGTCGAGGCCGAATGGCGCATCAACGGGATGCGCGTCCATGAAGGCAACGAACCCGGGGCCGAGGGGGGTGTTCGCGACGATGAGCCCGATGACGGCAGCCAGGAGCAGGAGCCCGGCCGCGAATCGTTCGGATCTGATGAAGGTCATGTGTGCCTGACGGGTCGGTTGACGACGAGACGGATTCCTCCGCCGCCGACCAGACTTCCCGGCTCACCGGTTGCCAGCATACCCGTGAGCCGTACGATGGGTACGATTCCCCAGGAGGCCCCGTGACCAACCCCGATTCTCCCGCCGCAGTATCCGCAGGCGGAGCACAGACCGAACTTGACACGCTCATCGAGACGGTGGCCAGGCTTCGAGCGCCAGGCGGCTGCGCGTGGGACGCCGACCAGACGCACGAGTCGCTCGTGCAGTATCTGGTCGAGGAGAGTTATGAGCTCATCGACGCCATTGAGGCCGGCAGTCGGGAGGAGATGATCGAGGAACTCGGCGATGTGCTCTACCAAGTGCTCTTCCACGCCGATATCGCCGCCCACACCAGTGGCGAGGACTTTGACATCCAGGATGTCGCAGCGCACATGACCGCGAAGATGATCGGCAGGCATCCGCACGTTTTCGGAGACGCCACCCTCGAGACCGCAGACGACGTGGTCGCCGCCTGGGATGGGTTCAAAGCCGCAGAGAAGCCGCACCGCACGAGTGTTCTCGACGGGATCCCGCAGGGGATGCCGGCGCTGGCGCTGGCGCACAAGGTGCTGGGGCGGGCGGAGAAGGTCGGACTGTTGGAAACGGATGCCGCGCCGGCGATGCCGCTCGAGAGCGAAGCGGATCTCGGGCCATTGTTGCTGGCGATCGTGGCGTCGGCGCGGGCCCAGGGATTTGACGCCGAACGTGCGCTGCGCGGGGCATTGCGGGACTTGCAGACCGAAATCCGAACCGCGGAATCGGCAAAGGTGGATGTTGCTGACGCAGGCATCATCGCGGTCGCGGGAGAATGACCTATGACTTCGACTGAACCACCTGCCTCTGACGCGCGCGAAAATGGGCCAGGTGCCGATGCCGAAGCGAACTCAGAGGAATTGCGTTCGTCGAGGCGTTCCTTCCTCAAGGCGACGGGATTTGCGGCTGCCGGATTTGCGGCCGGCGGGATCGCTGGAGGAGCGGCCGGTGCAGTGATCGGTGTCGCGGCGGGGCGGAACGAAGACGAGCAAGGGGCACTCGACCCCCGTTACGAGCCCGGGTTCGATCATGTTGTCGTACTGATGTACGAGAACCGCTCGTTCGACAACCTGCTCGGCTGGCTGTATACGCCAGACACGCTGCCAGACGGGCAGGAGTTCGACGGTCTCGCGATGGGCTCACACAGCAATACCGCGCCGGATGGCACCGTTATCGAAGCGCACGTCTATTCCGGCGCCACCGACACCATCATGAGCCACCCCAACCCCGACCCCGGCGAGGTCTACCCGCACGTCAACACCCAGTTG
Source organism: Glaciibacter superstes DSM 21135 (assembly GCF_000421145.1). Lineage (GTDB taxonomy): Bacteria > Actinomycetota > Actinomycetes > Actinomycetales > Microbacteriaceae > Cryobacterium > Cryobacterium superstes. The sequence goes on from NZ_ATWH01000013.1 coordinate 106,993, forward strand.
TTCGGTACTGTCGACCCACCGGAGAACGCCGACCTGTATGTCGGTCACGCGGCGCAGCATCCGTTCAATGCCCCCAAGGCCGGGCAGGTTGCAGACAACTCAGGCTTTGTTCTCGACTACGAGATCAACTTTCGGCGGCTCAGGGGCAAGGCGCCAACCGCCAAGCAACTTCGGGTCTCCATGGGCAGCTTTTCGCCCGAGATGCTGCCGGTCATGTCGACCCTGGCGAAGAATTTCGCCGTATACGACTCCTGGTTCTGCGCCGTGCCGTCGCAGACGTTCTGCAACCGGTCGTTCTTCCACGCCTCCACTTCGCATGGATTCGTCAGCAACAAGGAGGGCGGTGGCTACGACAAATGGCTGGATGCCGACGCCGTTCCGACCATCTTCAACCGGCTCGAGGAGGCTGGGCTCAGCTGGCGGGTCTACTACGACGCCGCGCAGCTGGTCTCCTTCACCGGGGTGTTGCACGCTCCGTCGCTTGAGAAGTACTGGAAGACGAATTTCCGCACCATGGAGCAGTACCACGACGACGCGAAGAACGGCAATCTGCCCGCCTATGCGTTCATCGAGCCGCGGATGACGTTCAATCACAACGACATGCATCCGCCCGTCGGCAAGCTGCGGGAGAGTGACGTCGACGGCGAGCTGGTGTTCAATGGGGCCCTCTCCGATGTGCGCGCCGGAGATGCGTTGCTGCACTACGTGTACTCGGCGATCAAGGAGAGTGGGTCTCAGAAGGGCTCCAACGCCAACAACACTCTGCTTCTGGTGACGTTCGACGAGCACGGCGGCATCTACGATCACGTCACGCCTCCGGCGACGACACCGCCGCATCCGAAGGCAGAACCGGGGGAGATGGGGTTCACGTTCGACCGGCTGGGCTGCCGTGTTCCGGCGATCGCGATCTCTGCCTATACAAAAGCGGGCACCGTCATCAATGACGAGATGCACCATGCGGCCCTCGTCCGCACGCTGAGTCGGTTGCACGGACTGAAGCCGCTCACGGCGCGGGATGCCGGAGCCAACGACCTGTTCAACGTGGTGAATCTCACCAAGCCGCGGCCGGCATCCGACTGGCCTGATACCCACCCGCATTACACACCGCCGAACCCGGAATCCGAGCCGAAGCCGAAGGAAGGATACCGGGACCGGCCGCTGAGTTCGCCGGCGAGCGGGCTGCTCGGGCTACTGGTCGCGCGTTATGGGAAACCGGGCGACGAGGTCCCAGATACCTATGGCGAGGCGTTCGACACGCTGATGGCACACGGGAAGGGCCTGTTCGGCACGACCGATTAGGCAGCACGGCGGTTTCTGCTGCGCCGAGCCGTGAGCTGAGCACCTTCCCATGGCGGGAGCGTGCTTATCTCACGGTTCGGCGGTGGCGATCGTGACCTCTAAGCGATGCGGCTGCCGGTGGGCAGCGTGCGGGCGGGGGTGTCGGTGCGACGCCACGCCCAGAACAGTGCGCCGGCACCGAGTACGAGGTGAATGCCGAGGCCGACGAACCATGAGGGCAGCGCGCGGTCGTAGATCTCGCGTGGAGTCGGATTGTCGCCAAACGACATCATGCCGTCTCGGCCGGGATCGGTCGTCGCCATGGTGCAGTAGTCGATCTCCTGGTGGAGTTCCGGTGGAGTCTGCGCGCCACGCACGCCGATCGCGATCCAGCCGAAGAGATCCTGTGCGTTGCCGCGTTCGTCGAACGCACCAGGGGAGGCATCCGCCACCACGACATAGGGGTTGGCAGCGAGGATCCACCAGTAGTAGTCGAAGCGAGGCACGTCGTACCGGTTCGTGTGCGGGGCAGAACACACGACGTCGCTCTGCTCATCGGTCTGCGAGTCGAACTGGGTGGCATCGACAGACCGGGTCACCGTCGTCACCTCCGACTTGGTCGCCGTGCCGAGCAGGGCGAAAGAGATCAGGGTGCCGATACTCAGTGCGGCGACGATGAGGTAGGTCACCACGATCGAGAACAGCGGGCGAATCAGGATGCCGGACAGTCCGACTCCGATCGCGGCGATGACGCCAAGTTCGACGGCGAGCACCAGGACCGACACGGCGATTGTTGCGGCAGACACCTGGCCGAGGATCACGGCGAAGACGAGGAACGGCACGGCGGCGGCGAGGAACGCGAGGGCGGTGATCCAGGCCGCAAGGAACTTACCGAGAATCAGCTGGCCAGTACTGATCAGGGTGACCTGCGTCGTTGCCAGGGTGCCGGCATCCCGTTCGCCGTTCACGGCGTTTCCGCTGAGCGCGGGGGAGACCAGGGTTCCGAGCAGTAAGACGAAGAAGACGATCGTAGAGAAGACGCCGCCGCCTCCTGTCATCCAGGCTGATGTGGAGAACCACAACAGCGCCGTCACTGCGCCGACCAGGACGATGAAGATGCCGAGCAGCACGTACCAGGCGACGCCGCGTACGCGCTGGCGGAGTTCGAGGGTGACGATCAGCCACAGGCCGGTGAGGTACTCACCGGATCTGGCGCGGGTCATGCTTGCTCCTGGGTGGTGTCGGCATCCTCATGGAGATTGCTCTCACGATTGAGGTCGAGGAAGGTGTGCTCGAGGTCGCCGACAGCCGGTCCGAACGTGGTTACCGGAACGCCGGCGGCAACCAGTTTGGCGAGAAGTTCGGCCGCGGCTGCTTCGTTGTGCACTCGAACCAGGGTGCCGAGACTGTCAACGGTGATGTGTTGAGGCAGAATTCCGGATGCCGAAAGGCTGGCGGCCAGAGCCGCGGGGTCGAGTGAACGGATGCGCCACGCCCTGGCGCTGGCGCTTGCCCTGGCGACCTGTTCGCGGCTCGCGGTGACGCCGGCGGCGAGGTAGACGGCGGCATCCGCCATCTCGTCGAGTTCCGCGAGCACATGGCTGGAGACGAGCACCGCCGTGCCCTCTGCGGCGAGCCGGCGTACGAGTTCACGAAGGGCGATGCGGGCGGCAGGGTCGAGGCCGGAGGCCGGCTCGTCTAGCAGGAGTACAGAGGGGTTGTGCACGAGTGCGCGGGCGAGGCTGAGACGCTGCTTCTGTCCGCGGGACAGCACTCGCGAGGGCTGGTCGGCGAGGTCGTCGAGGCCGGTGAGGAGGATCAGTTCGTTCGCGCGGGCGGCCGCGTCGGATCGGGTCAGCCCGTACATGCGGCCGGTGACACTGAGCGCTGCTCGCACGCTGAGGGTGGGCCAGGAGCCGAGAGCGTCCGGCATCCAGCCGATGGCGGAGCGTACGGCGGTCGGTTCGGTAACCGGGTCGTGGCCGGCGATGCTGATGGCGCCGGAGTCAGGGGCGAGGAGGCTGGCGAGCATGAGCATGAGGGTGGTCTTGCCAGACCCGTTCGGGCCGATCAGGGCGGTGACGGAGCCCGGTGCGACGCTCAGTGTGGCGTCGCGAACGGCGTGCACCTGGCCGAACGATCGGCTGACGCCGGAAACCTCGATGCTGCTCGTGCCTGATGTCGTCATCCGTCGCCCTCTCGCCGAAGTTCTCCCAGCCTAGGGTGAGCGTGCCGCCGCCGGGGGACCGGTGGGCGGCTGGCCGCTAACATCGTTGGATGGTGACCGGTTCAGAACTGTCGGACCGAATTGCACGACTGAGCGAGACCGAGGCGCGTTTGGTCGTCGGTATTTCGGGGTTTGGCGGCTCGGGCAAATCGACGCTTGCGCGTCGGCTGATAACAGGTTTCCCTGAGCGCATTCGGCTGCGCGGTGATGACTTCCTTGATCCAGTTCGTTCACATCGAAGGTCGAGCGAGTGGGATGGCGTCGACAGGGAACGCCTGGCCGCTGAGGTGCTGATTCCGTTCAGAGACGGGAAGGCCGCGCGCTTTCGACGGTACGACTGGTCCCTGAGGACTCTTGGAGCTGAAGAGGCGCTGGATCCTGGACGCGTCCTGGTCGTCGACGCGATCGGCCTGTTTCACCCTGAGTGTATGGGGCTCTTCGACCTCACGGTGTGGGTCGATGTCGGCCTCGAGACGGCAACCGCCAGAGGTAAGGCCAGAGACGAGGGGTATGGCCGTGATCATGGCCGACTCTGGGATGACGTCTGGGTGCCGAATGAGCAAGCGTTTGTGGAAGGCTTCGATCCGAGGTCGGCGGCTGACCTGCTTTATGCCGCGGAATGACGAGGCACGCTTGAGATGGATGAGGAGTGGATCTGACAGTCCACGTCCCATGTCATCGGTGTTGTCGTCGTTGCGGTTCAGTGAGCTTGGGTTGTTGGTCCCGCAGGCGACCCTTCGCTTTGGCCATCGCCAGACCTTCGCGAGTCCGCATCCGCATCAGGCGTCGGACTCGCGACTGTGGAATCGGGGGTCTCGCTCGTAATCCTCGTGACGGAGTTTCAGCGCCGCTTCCACTTGCCCCGGAGCGTCGTCGCCAATGAGCAGCCGGAGCCGCGGATCGTCAAGTTCCCTGACATGGGCGAGAATCACGGCCGCTACATCCTCCGGGGATGTTCCCCCGCTGGCTTCCGCTGCCGGCCAAGGCACAGTTGCGGTACCGAACAATTCGGTTCGTAGCTCGTCGTAGGCGGCAATCGGTGAGCTGAATCGCATGCTCCCGCCGGCCCAATCCGTGTCGATTGCTCCGGGCTCGACGAGGGTCACACGGATACCGAATCGACCGACCTCGGCCGCCATGGCCTCACTGAACCCCTCGAGGCCCCATTTCGCCGCGTTGTAGAGCCCCAGTGTCGGCATGGTCCCCACGGCTCCGACTGTCGAGATCTGAACAATGTGCCCGCTTCGTTGGTCGCGCATGACCGGTATCGCGGCCTGGCTGAGCCAGAGCGGACCGAGAAGATCAGTGTCGAGGATGGCGCGCGCTTCTTCCTCAGTTGCTTCTTCTACTGCGCCGATGAGGCCATACCCGGCATTGTTCACGAGTACGTCGAGCCGCCCGAATTCGGCTACGGCCTGCGCAACGGCGGCGAAGGCAGCGAGCCGGTCGCGGACGTCGAGTTGTTGTACCACCAGACGCTCGTGTTCAGGGAGTGAGTGTGCGCCTCGCACGGTTGCGACCACAGCGTGATCTGCGTCGAGTGCGGCAATTGTCAGGGCGCGACCCAGCCCGCGATTCGCACCGGTGATCATCCAAGTTTGGGGTGAAGTCATGTTTTTACCGTATCAGATAACTGGACGCACCGTCTCGTTTCGTGGGGTAGTGTTTGAGTATGGCGCGCCCGCGAACTCGAACCTTGGTCTATGAAGCGGTGCTCTCGCTTGCTAGGGAGGACCGCTTCGGGAGCATTTCGATGGAGGGCGTGGCAGCGCGCGCGGGAGTGAGTAAACAAACGTTGTACCGCACCTGGCCGTCGACCGGGGCGATCCTGTTCGATGCGCTTCTGGCTCGGAGCCTCAGCGAGGACGGCGTGGTCGTCGTGCCCAACTCGGGTGATCTTGTAGCGGACCTGGAATCGCTCGTCGCTGCGACAATCGTCGAGTTGACCGATCCGACGCAGGAGCCCCTTCTGCGAGCGGTCACCGCCGATATCCAGACCGATGGGGTGCTTGCTGCTCAATACCGCGATCGGCTCCTGACGCCTCAGCTCAAGGCCATTTCCGACAGACTGCGAGAGGGGAGCATCGATGACCCGGACGCGGCCGCAGAACTTCTATTGGGTCCCATATTTCACCGTTGGCTCCTGCGTACCCGAGTTTTTGAGCCCGGGTGGGCGAGCGCACACGTTCAACGCGTGCTTCGAGCCACCGCAACTCGCGCAGTACTGTTACCGCCATTGGCCGGGACCAGTGATCAGTGATCAGCGTCCGTGGCGGAACCCGCTTCGAGCCGCCGTCCCGCAGGAGGTTCTTCCACTTGTGGGTGCACGCGATGATGCTCTGCGGTGCCAAACCGGCAAACCTCTCAGGCCAGCTGGGTCGCGCGCCATTCGCGCGCACGACCAAGGATCTGTCGGATGACGGAGCTCTTGGCATCTGCGTAGTAGTTCATGTCGCTCCACTGCTGCTGCGCGAGCTGGTTCTTGGTGGCCGCGTAGAGAGCACGGTCGGCTTTGTTGTTTCGCAGCCAGTCGCCGAGATCGCGGTAGTTGTCGATTTCCTCGGACTTGGGCTCGAAGACATGCACATGAACGTCTTTTTCCATCGTTCTGAGCACCCGGTGCCGCGGTTCTCTGACTCGAAGGACAAAGCCCTCCGCTTCAAGTGGCTCTCGGCACTCATGACCCAATTCTCTCAGTTGCGCTGGTTCCGGAGGATGATCCCCTTTCCCGACGCCAACCACAAGCTGTGGAGCGTCCTCCGCTGAGGGTTGCAGAGTCGCAACAGCGGGAGCACCTCGCTTGCGACGAGGTCGACCGGTCCGTCCCCGCGCGTCACGTCGAAGGCGGGCCGTCTACCCGGATAAGCAGCTCGGCGGGGCCGAAGTGCGCCGCGTAGGCGGTCGCTGGCAGGGTCGCCGCCACCTGCGGCCGGAAGGCGGTGCGGAGCGCCATGGTCATCAGTCGGGGGTGATGATCTGCTCCTCCCGGGATTCGCCCATTGCTTTGAAGCCCCAGGCGCTGGATTCCCGCAATAGCACGGCGCGCCAGTGGAGGCGTTCAGACGGGAGGTATTCAGAGGGTGAGGTCGACGACGACCTTGCCGTGCAGTCGTCCGGCCTCGATGTCTCCAAGCGCCTCCAGCGCACCGGAAAGCGGAACGGTCCGGGCAATATCGACCTGCACGGCACCGCTTGCTGCCTGCTCGGCCAACGAGTTAAGGATCTGCTTGCCTGGCGAAGCCATCACCTGACCGCCAGTCAGGCCGCGGGCGGCGAGCGTCGCGTCATCCGGAATCTGCGTCACCGTGCGAGCGATACCGCCTAGCCGAACCGCTTCGACCGGAACTTCCTCTAGCGTCCAGCCGTGGAGGTTGATCAGCGCATCCACGCCTTCGGGGAAGAGGGCGAGAACCTGCGCGCTGGTCGACCCGTGCGTGTAATCGACGACCTCGGTTGCGCCGAGCTCACGCATCCGGTCGGTACTCGCCGGCGATGCAGTCGCGACTACCGTCACGCCCTGCCGGGCCAGCAACTGCACCGCGAATCGCCCGACACTGCCCGAAGCACCGTTGACGAGCACAACCTGCCCCGGCCGGGCGTCGATTGCGTCGACGAGGATGCGTGCGGCACCAGCAGCCAAGGGCAGGGCTGCTGCATCGACGAAGCTCAAGCCCTCCGGCTTCACCGTCACCTGGTCCGCGGGCAGTGCAGCGAAATCGGCAAGGGTTCCGGCCTCGAATGGCGCCGCGAACGGCACATGGCCGAGTACCTCATCGCCGACACTGACATCCGTCACATCGTCACCGACGGCTTCTACCACGCCGGCCACGTCGCGGCCGAGCACGAGCGGGAACAGGTGAGGGATCAGCTGCTCCAGCGCCCCGGGCGCGATGTGGTTGTCGAATGGGTTCAAACCAGCAGCCCGAACACGGATGACAACTTCACCTGCCGACGCCGACGGAGGTGAAATCTCCCCGAGTATTGCAGCCTGACCTGAACCGGGGACGTGTACAGCGAGCATCTTCTCTCCTTCATCGACGAACACTACGGACGCCACCATAGACGATTCTTGAAGCTTCAATAACCCGGAAGATAGACTCTCGCCATGACCGAAGCGCATGATCGAGAGACTGGTGAGACGCGCTGGCTCGACACGGACGAGCGTGCAGCGTGGCTCGCGACAGCAGCCATCATGATCACGCTTCCGGCAGCGCTCGACTCCCGACTGCAGCGCGAGGCCGGGCTGACCTTCTTCGAGTACCTCGTGCTCTCAGTGCTGTCCGAGCAAGACGACCGCACCATGCAGATGAGCGAGATCGCCGCCGGCGTCTCCGCCTCGTTGTCCAGGCTCTCCCATGCGATTAAGAAGCTCGAGGAGAAGCACCTGGTGACCCGCAGCCGAGTGCCCGGCACGGGCCGGCGGACCGCCGCGACACTCACCGATGCCGGCTACGAACGAGTGGTGGCGGCCGCACCGGGACACGTAGCAGCAGTGCGCGAATATCTGATGGACGCACTTGAACCCGACGATCTGGCGACTCTCCGGCGCATCGGCGTCGCCACGGCGACACGCATCAACCCCGACCGCCCCTTCCTGCACGGAAACCCCGGATCGTGACGAATGGTGCCGGGCGCTCATCGGCATGGGCCTCCCGATAGAGGATCCTTTTCGGGATTCAAGAGCTGTCCGCAGAGGGTTCGGCTTTCGGGCACGCTTACCCGGCATTTGGATGCGCGGCTAGTCTTCTGCGTCGAAACGCTCGCGTGCGCGTTCCACCTCGGGCAGGTTGTCGGTTGTCCAGCGCAAAAGGGCATCGATGAGTTCGTTGAGCGTGTTCCCGACCGCCGCGATCCGATACTCCACCGCGACCGGACGCGCCTGCAGGACGACACGCTCGATCATTCCGTTGCGCTCGAGGCGACGCAGAGTCGTCGTGAGCGACTTCTGCCCGATTGTTGGGATCGTCCGGCGCAACTCGTTGAATCGCAAGGGTCGCCCGCACAACTCGTCGAGCACGTGCAGCGACCACTTGTCGAGTACCTGGTCGAGCAGTTCGCGGTGCGGCGCGTCGACCTGAAGGAGATCGGAGCTGGGAGAGGTGGTGTCATTCACGACACCTAGTCTCGTTGAAGTTCCCTTCGTGCACCAAGTAGACAGAAGGAACCACATTCGATAAACGAACGAAAGAAGCCCTCGTGAGCGTCGAGACACTCTCCCCCCAGAACATGTTTCAGCCCGTGCCTTATCACCACGTCGCCATCGGCACCGGCACCCGCCACGTGCACGTGGCCGGACAGATCTCCCGCGACGGCCACGCGAACCTCATCGCGACGGGCGATCTCTCCGGACAGGTCGCACAGGTGCTCCGTAACACCGCCCTGGGCCTCGCGGGTGCCGGCGCCACCTTCGCGGACGTCGTGCGCCTGCGATTCTTCATGACCCAGTCAGCACCGGAGAAGTTTGGCGACTTCATGGCCGGTATCGAACTCGTCGCCGACGAGCTGGGACTGCCGCAGCCGCTGCCGCCCGTGTCCGTCATCGGCGTCGACTTCCTCTTCGAGCCCGATGTACTCGTCGAACTCGAGGCCTACGCTGTCCTCGACTGATCGAGGCGCGGACGGCGCCGAGTCGGGGATGCGGGCCGGGGTTGGCCGGGCCTGACGTGGTCCAGCTGAGGGTTCGGCATAAGGGAATCTGCGCACCGCTGTCGCTCGGATGTCATTGCGATTGACAACAATGGCTTCCATGATGAAGTCCGATCCGATGTCGGCCACGCGCCGACTTTTGCTCTCATCCTTGGCTTCTTCCGGCCTTGAATCAGTCTTCGAGGTCTATAGCGATCCTGATGCGTGGCACCACCAGCCCACGGGGCGGCACAAGACTCACGAGCAGTCCGTCGCGGCCAAATCACGAACCGCGTTAAGGATGACGCTCTTCCGGACATGTTCTATGTGAAGGCACTCTACGAAGGGCAGTTCGATGGATTGGTTGGATGAGGCGGTGCGGCACGCTGCACCACCGGCGCTTGGGGCTGATCCGGTCACGGCCGGCCACGCGAAAGCGACTGCGCGCGCCGTCCTCGTGGAAGCGCCGCGGAGAACAACGTTCCTTCGCAGGATCATCGCAGGCTCCGCCCTGGGTATCGGTATCGTCTGCTTGGGCGTCACCGCGGCAACGGCCGGGCCGGCCGTGATCGACTGGCTGGGCTGGACCCCAGACGTCGTCGCGCAGCGCAGCTTCGACTTCGTGGGCGGATCCGACCTCGGGCTATGCGAAGTCTTCATTCGCGTGGAACCCTACTATCGCGACCACGACGTGCCAGACGATGAAGTCGACCGGCGAACCGAGGCGGCGTGGACATTCCTCACGGAACACGACTGGGATCCGCTCATCGCGTCGATCACCATTGAGGAGATCGAGGCCGCGTACCAACTCGAAGTCGAAAGACGCGTGGCGTACACCGACCCGGCCAGCATCGCATCCGGCGCCACCCCACCGCCCGCAACCTATTCCATTGCGGCCACACAGGTCATGAGCGATCGCATCTCTGCCGAGTTCGAGCAGGCGGGCTTCCTGAAGCAAGGTGTCTCATTAGGATCGGCGGCAGGGCCGTGCGAGGGCACGACTGAAAGCACCACGCAATGACGCGCCGGCCAGGTCGATCGGCGCGACAGGAACACCTGGAGAGCGCCTACGAGGCCAACGCTCCCGACCTCCTCAGCTATTTCGGCAGACGCGTGACCATCCCAGCCGACGCCGCTGATCTGCTCAGCGAGACGTTCGTGGTGGCGTGGCGGCGCGGCGATCGAATGCCCCTGGAACCCGAGCAAGCACGAATGTGGCTGTTCGGCGTCGCGAGGCGCGTCCTCGCCAATGCCGCGCGCCACGCCGCCCGCCATTCCGACCTCACGGACAAGCTGCGCGCGCATCTCGAGACGCTCCCGACCGAGCATGTCGACGCGGAAACCCTCGACATCCGCGCCGCGCTCGACGCAATACCTGACAACCAAACCGAACTCGTACGCCTCGTCCTATGGGATGGATTCACGCTTCCGGAAGCAGCCACCATCCTCGGGATCAGCGAGTCGACCGCGCGCGGACGTTACCAGCGGGCACGGGTCCAACTCCGCGAACTCCTCCACGAACACCAATACGAAAGGAACACACCATGACCGCAGCACCCATCGACCCCGCCGCGATTGCACTGCCTCCGACCAAGGCGATCGACATCACGGCTTATCTTCCGGAACCGCGCGTCAAGGCAACTGCCTAGAGAGGGAGGTGTGTGGAAGGTCGGGCTCGGACATTCCAGGTTGTGGAAAGTGCATCAAGGCACTTCACCATCAAATATCCCCCTACCGCACGCCTCCAATGTCCAGCTGAGGGTTGCCTTGCGGGCGGTGCCCTATCCGACGGGCAGAGACGTGTACGGTGCCCTTATGAGTCTGGTTCTCGTCACCGGGGCTGCGCGCGCCAATAGCATCGCGGCCGTCGTCGCTCCTCGGTTGGCCTCAGCCGGTTGGGAGGTCGTGACCAGCGACCTCGACAGCGGGGACTACCCGTGCGATCTGGCAACCACGGACGGCCCCGAAAAGCTCATCGAACGTGTCACCACAGAGCGCGGTGCACTCAGCGCACTCGTGCTCAGCCACGCGCACGACGTCGAATCCGGCATCCTCGACACCACAGCGGCCAGCTTCGATACACACGTGGCCGTGAACGCCCGCGCCTCGTTGCTTTTGATCGCGGCCTTCGCGCGACAGGTTCCGGACAGCGGAGGTGCGATCGTCGCGTTCACAAGCGATCACACAACAGGGAACCTGCCCTACGGCGCGTCCAAGGGCGCTCTCGACAGAATCGTCATTTCTGCCGCCCGAGAACTCGGTCCGAGAGGGATCTCCGCAAACGTGGTCAACCCGGGGCCAATCGATACCGGGTGGATGGATGCCGAAATGCGCGAGAACATGGTTCCGCATCACCCCCTTGGCAGACTCGGTACACCGACCGATATAGCAGCTGTGGTGTCCTTCCTCCTTTCTGAGGGGGGCCGCTGGGTTTCAGGCCAGCTCCTCCACGCTGACGGCGGTTTCTCATCCAGGTACTGACGACCGACCGGTTGAGCTCGCCATCCGCTTCCGGACACCTCCGGTGTCCGGCTGAAGGCCCTCCTTCTGCGGGAATGAAGCGACGGTTTTGGGTGGTCGGAACCGCACTGGGACGCCGTTTCGAGGTGTTCGCCGAAATGGACAAGGAATCGGCGCGTTCGTTCCAGGATCCGCGAACGGCCGGGCTTGTCCGCTTGCTCGGAAGCAACCCCAATATTGGTGTAGCCAATGAGTTGGGGCATTTTGTAGAGGAGTAACTTACGCGTCATAGACGCTGAGGCGCCCGCATGGCGTTCCCTCGCGGGCAACCCTTGTCGGTTAGATCAGGATTCTAAAGCTTTCGATCGAGGCTCCGGAAAGCGCCCGCAGAACGTCCGGCTTGCGGGCGGTGCGACGATGGCTTTATGACTGAAACCCTCGAACCGGCGCTTGTCCCCGAACTCTTGGTCGTCGACGTCGATCGCAGCCACGGGTTGAGGCGCGGTTAGCGTTGCTGGACGTGTCTCACTGAGGGTTCCGCTTGCGGAATCTGGCTTCTCTAGATCAACTGCTTGCGGGCCTCGTCAGGCGATGGCCTCGAAATGCAGTCGGAGTAGCCAGGCGTGGGAGGTGTACGCAACGGTGCAGGCTGCGGGTCGGATGGAGCACTTCTTGCTCTGACGGCATTGCCCGGTCATTGTGGTGAGGTAAGGCTTTCCACCCTCGCGGAGCGGCCCGGGGAGAGGTAGCGTCAAACCATGACCGAGACATCTTTCAACGAGCTTCTATCCGCCCAGATCGGCAACGAGTTCGCCGCATCCCAGCAGTACATCGCCATTGCCGTGTGGTTCGACAACCAAGACCTCCCACAGTTGGCCACCCACTTCTACCGCCAGTCGGTCGAAGAGCGTAACCACGCCATGATGCTCGTGCAGTACCGCCTCGACCGCGGCGTCGGCCTCGAAATCCCCGGCATCCCGGCCGTCAAGAACGAATTCGCGAACCCCGTAGAACCGATCGCGCTCGCGCTGGCCCAGGAGAAGCAGGTCACCACGCAGATCGAGGCGCTCTTCGCGGCCGCACGCGCAGACAGCGATGCCCTCGGCGAGCAGGCCATGCTGTGGTTCCTCAAGGAACAGGTCGAAGAAGTCGCGTCGATGTCCACGCTGCTCACCATCGCCCAACGCGCCGGCGACAACTGGTTCGACATCGAGAACTTCATCGCTCGCGAATCCGTCGGCGATGGTGGGCTGGACTCCGACGCCCCCGCGGCCGCCGGCGGAGCTCTCTAGCGCCACGTCTGGTCGTCACCTCTGGTCAGCAAACCTGTCCGACTCGGGCGAGCGCGGCCAGCACCGGAACAGCGCGACGTTACTGGCAGAATTGAGCGCATGGCAGCTCCAGTGAACCCGCCGCGCGGCATGCGCGACTTCCTCCCAGGCGACAAGGCGGCCAGGGAACACGCGCTGGGCATCATCCGGAACAGTTTCACCGCCCACGGCTTCGACGAGATCGAGACGCCGGTCATGGAGGACTCCGCCCGGTTGCACGCCGGACTCGGTGGCGACAACGAGAAGCTCGCCTTCGCGGTCATGAAGCGCGGACTCAGCGAGACCGATGTCGCAGCCGCAGCCGCCAGCGGCGACATCCTCTCCCTGGCGGACCTGGGCCTGCGTTTCGACCTCACGGTTCCGCTGGCCAGGTTCTATGCCTCCCACCGCGCATCGCTGCCGCCGGTTTTCCGCTCCATCCAGATTGCGCCGGTGTGGCGGGCCGAACGCCCGCAGAAGGGGCGCTACCGGCAGTTCATGCAGTGCGACATCGACATCATCGGCGATGACAGCTCGCTCGCCGAGATCGAGCTCATCACCGCAACCGCCGCGACCATCGACGCGCTCGGCCTGACAGGATGCACCATTCGCGTCAACGACCGGCGAATCCTGCAAACGCTGCTCGCGAGCTGGGGCGTGCCGACCGACCTCACCGAGCGCGCCCTGATCACCATCGACAAACTCGACAAGATCGGAGTCGATGGCGTCGTCACCGAACTTGGCACCCTCGGGGTGGCCAGCGAAGGCATCGCTGCCTCGCTCACCTCGCTTGCGTCGGCAAACTGGAGCCTCGCCAAGAAAGATGGGGAGAACGGCGACATCCCCGGCTGGCTTGACCAGGCCGCATACGACGACCTTCTCGCCCTTCGCGACGCCATGCCCGGCATCCCACTCGAATTCGACCCGACACTGGTGCGGGGGATGGGCTACTACACCGGCACCATCTTCGAGATCGCGCACCCTGACCTCGGCTACTCGCTCGGCGGCGGCGGCCGTTACGACGGCATGATCGGCAGATTCCTGGGCACCGATGTGCCGGCGTGTGGCTTCTCGATCGGCTTCGAACGCATCGTCGACCTGCTGGGCGCCACAACGGCATCCGTCGCCGACGCCGTTGTCCTGGTACACGATAAGAACGCAGACCCGCGGATGCTGGTGGCCCTGAAATCAGAACTGGTTGCGTCAGGTAAACGCGTGCGGCTGGAAAAGCGTACGAAGAACCTCAAGGGCATCCTCGAGCGCGCCGAGGCCGACGGCTTCGGCAGCTTCGCGATTGTGACCACCGACACCACCACCGACACCGATACCGATATCGGCACCGTCGCCAACCTGGAGTTCAAGCCTCTGGGCTGACGCATGGCACGGGCGCTCAACGCGTTCTCTCGCGATCAGTAGACTTGTGCGCGGATTACACCGTCGTTTTCCTGCACCCCAACCCCCAGAGAACACAGGAGACAGTAGTGGCACTCATTGAGGCAGTAGACGCTCGCGAAATTCTCGACTCCCGCGGAAACCCCACCATCGAGGTCGAGGTCTTGCTGGAGGATGGCACGGTCAGTCGTGCCGCAGTGCCGTCCGGCGCATCCACCGGCGCATTCGAGGCCTACGAGTTGCGCGACGGCGACGAGGCGCGTTACCAGGGCAAGGGCGTGCTGAAGGCCGTCGATGCCGTCATTGACGAGCTCGGTCCGGCCATCGAAGGCATCGACGCCAGCGACCAGCGCATTGTCGACGCGAGCCTCATCGAAGCCGACGGCACCGAGAACAAAGAGCGCCTCGGCGCGAACGCGATCCTTGGCGTCAGCCTGGCCGTCGCCAAGGCAGCTGCACACGCGGCCGACCTGCCGCTGTTCCGCTACCTCGGCGGACCGAACGCCCACACTCTGCCCGTTCCGCTGATGAACATCATCAATGGTGGCTCTCACGCTGACAACGACGTGGACATCCAAGAGTTCATGATCGTTCCGATCGGCGCTGAAACGTTCAGCGAGGCCCTCCGCTGGGGCGTCGAGACCTACCACGCGCTCAAGGCGCTGCTGAAGTCGAAGGGGCTCTCCACCGGCCTCGGCGATGAGGGCGGCTTCGCTCCGAACCTGCCAAGCAATCGCGCCGCGCTCGACCTCATCGTCGAAGCCATCGGCAACGCCGGCTACACACCGGGCAAAGACATCGCGCTGGCGCTCGACTGCGCGGCGACCGAGTTCTACAAGGACGGCGCATACAACTTCGAGGGCAAGCAGCTCTCGGCCACCGAGATCGTCGCCTACTACGCCGAACTCGTTGCCGCCTACCCGCTGGTCTCTATCGAAGACCCGCTGGAGGAAGAAGACTGGGACGGCTGGGTGCACCTCACCGAGCAGCTTGGCGACAAGGTGCAGATCGTCGGCGATGACCTGTTCGTCACCAACCCGATTCGACTGGCCAGGGGCCTCGAGGCCGGTGCCGGCAACTCGATCCTCGTCAAGGTGAACCAGATCGGCACGCTCACCGAGACGCTGGATGCCGTCGCCCTGGCGCAGCGCGCTGGCTACACGGCCATCCTGTCCCACCGCTCTGGCGAGACAGAAGACACCACGATCGCCGACCTCGCGGTGGCAACGGATGCCGGTCAGATCAAGACCGGAGCGCCTGCCAGGAGCGAGCGCGTTGCTAAGTACAATCAGTTGCTGAGGATCGAGGAAGAGCTCGGCGAAGCCGCGGTCTACGCCGGTCGCGGGGCATTCCCGAGGTTCAGCGCGTAATACCTGCCGGGCGTAAGCGGCACGGATCACGCCGCTTACGCCTCGCTGTTCGTCCGAACCCGGCGGAAAGGAGCTCCGGTGCCCAGGAAACCCGCAGAACGAGCCCCCGTCGCGATGGAAGACGACCAGAGCGTCGCGGGCGGCTGGCTGCGCGGCATCCGTTTCTCTGGCTTCTCGTTTGTGATGATGGGAATCCTGGTTCTTGCCGTAATGGTGCTCGCGCCTAGCCTTCGCACCTATGTTGAACAGCGCCAGCAGATCGACCGACTGGCGGCCTCCGTCGACGACGCGAAAGAGCACGTCGAAGAACTGACGTCGGAGCGTGAGCGCTGGAACGACCGCACCTACATCACCACGCAGGCGCGCGATCGTCTGTCGTACGTGCTTCCGGGGGACATCAGTTTCCTGGTCATCAACGATCTGCCCACAACGGCCGACATCACCGAGTCCGCGCCGGTGAGCACCGACATCCAGGACACCAAGGTCGACTGGCTGCAGTCGGTGTTCGCCTCGGTCATGACCGCCGGTCTCGCACCGGAAGCGGCGAAGCCATGACCCGCCCGCCGTTCGACCTGGTCACCGACCGTGACATCGCCCTCGTGTCTGCCCAGTTGGGCCGACCGGCGCGCGACGTCGTCGGGATCGCAGCCCGGTGTGTGTGCGGCGCACCGACCGTGGTTGCCACGGCGCCTCGCCTGAGCGACGGAACACCATTCCCGACCTTCTATTACCTGACCCACCCGGCCGCCACCGCTGCCATTTCCTACCTGGAGGCGACGCAGGTGATGAACGAGTTCAACGCGTTGCTCGCCGAAGACGACGACCTGCGTGAGAGTTATCGTCAGGCGCACGAGAGCTTCCTGTTCGATCGCGAGCAGGTGGGCACCGCCCTCGAGATCGCCGGTATCTCCTCCGGCGGCATGCCGGTGCGCGTGAAGTGCCTGCACGCGCTTGCTGCGCACTCGCTGGCCGCCGGCACCGGCGTGAACCCGATCGGCGACCTGGCGCTCGCACGGGCCGCCTGGTCACCGACGGTGTGCGAATGCCAGGGCAGCACGAACGAGAAGCCGGATGAGGGCTCGAGAGGCAACACGCAGACAGACGGCAGAGCTACCGACGACACGGGTCATCCGTGATCGGCGTGTGGCGGCGGATCGGAAGCGGCCTTGCCGTCGCGCTCGCGGTGACGCTGATGGCCGGTTCGGTGCTGGTCGACGCACAGCCGGCCCGTGCAGATCAGATTCGCGACCTCGAGTACTGGCTCGCTGACTACGGTTTCACCCAGGCCTGGAACACCACAAAGGGCGCCGGCGTCACCGTTGCCGTCATCGACACCGGTGTCGACGGCACCGTGGCAGACCTGGCAGGGGCGCTGACCGACGGCACGGATGTCTCTGGGATCGGGTCCCCCAACGGACAGACCCCTGTCGGCGAGAAGTCGGACCACGGCACACTGGTTGCTTCGCTCCTGGCCGGCCGTGGGACCGGACCGAATGCCGGTCTGATCGGAGTGGCTCCAGAGGCGCAGATTATGCCGATCTCCGTGGCATTCGGCTCCAGCGACTCCGCGATCAGCAACGACGACCAGATTGCCGAAGCCATTCGCTGGGCCGTCGACAACGGGGCATCCGTCATCAACATGTCGCTCACGCGCAACACGCTCGACTGGCCGGAGAGCTGGGATGATGCCTTCCTCTACGCCTTCGAGAACGACGTGGTGGTCGTTGCCGCTGCGGGAAACCGCGGAAGCGGTACGACTGAAGTCGGAGCGCCGGCGACCATTCCAGGGGTGCTCACCGTCGGCGGGGTCGATCGGAACAAGGAAGCGAGCTTCGACGCATCGTCACAGGGCATCACGATCTCTGTGGCAGCACCGAGCGAGCAGCTCGTCGGCGCCGTACCCGGCGGCGGGTACGTGTCGTGGAACGGAACCAGCGCGGCAGCACCAATCGTCTCCGGTCTGGTGGCACTGGTTCGGGCCGCGTACCCGAAGCTCAGCGCGGCCGACGTGATGAACCGCATCATCGCCACGGCGAATCCGAACGGGCACGAGGTACCGAGCCCGATCTACGGCAACGGACTGATCAGCGCGGGAGCAGCGGTCACGGCGGATGTCCCGGCGGCGACAGGACCGACACCGACGGAACTGCTGAAGGAATGGATCCATCTCCACCGCAGGGCGGATACCGTTCCGGAAGAGACTCCCGCACCTGAAGCGATCATTCCGCGCATCCCGGTACCAGACCCGCCACTGCCGGAGCAGAATCTCACCGCAGCCTGGCTGCCGAACCAGTTCACGCTGACGTATGTCAGCATCCCGCTCGCCGTGCTTGTCGGGTTTGGTACGCTAGTGGTGCTGTTCGGCATCGGGGCCACTCGGCATCTCGCGCGAATTCGACGTCGTTCGTGAATAATTCGCATATCCGGATCATGTAGGAGGCCTTCTTATCGTGCCCAAAATTCTCATTGTTGGTGGTGGCTACGCCGGTTTTTACACTGCGTGGAAGCTCGAGAAGTGGCTGCGCCCTGGTGAGGCGGAAGTGACCGTCGTCGACCCGCTGCCGTACATGACGTACCAGCCGTTCCTTCCTGAGGTCGCGGCTGGCTCGATCGAGCCGCGCCACTCTGTCGTCGCGCACCGCAGGCACCTGGGCAAGACGAACGTCATCACGGCCAAGGTCACCAACGTGAACCACGCTGAGAAGACGGCGACGATCACGCCACCGGTGGGGGAACCGTACGAGTTTGCCTACGACATCGTTGTGGTGACGGCCGGTGCCGTGTCACGTACGTTCCCGATCCCGGGTGTCGCAGACCAGGCGATCGGGCTGAAGACCATCGAGGAAGCCGTCGCGATCCGCGACACCGTCCTGACGAACTTCGACAAGGCATCGCACCTTCCGCCCGGGCCCGAGCGCGACCGCCTGCTCACTTTTGTTGTCATCGGCGGCGGGTTCGCGGGCATCGAGATCTTCGCCGAACTGCGCTCGTTCGCGAGTTCGCTGTTGAAGAAGTACCCCAAGATCTCCTTCGAAGACACGCACTTCCACCTGATCGAGGCCATGGGCCGCATCATGCCGGAGGTTTCGCTGCCGACCAGCTACTGGGTCATCAAGAACCTCGCTGAGCGTGGTGCCGAGATCCACCTCGATACTCAGCTCAGCTCCGCTGTCGACGGCAAGGTCGAACTCTCGACAGGCGAAAGCTTCGAGAGCGACCTGATCGTGTGGACCGCAGGAGTCATGGCCAACCCGGCCATCGTGCGCCACACCGACCTGCCGATCGAAGAGCGAGGACGGCTGCAGGTGCGCGCCGACCTTCGCGTTGGGACCGAAGACGAGTTCATCGAAGGCGCCTGGGGTGCCGGTGACGTCAGCGCCGTGCCAGACCTCAGCGGTGGGGGAGTCGGCGGCTTCTGCGTTCCGAACGCCCAGCACGCCGTTCGCCAGGGCAAGCTGCTCGCGAAGAACATCGTCGCGGTGCTTCGCGGTGAGGGCCCCAAAGAATACCTGCACAAGAACCTCGGTGCCGTCGCCGGACTCGGCGTCGGCTACGGCGTCTTCCAGTCGGGCAAGATCGCGGTCAAGGGGCTTCCGGCCTGGTTCGCGCACCGTGGCTACCACGGCATGGCTATGCCCAGCTGGGAGCGCAAGATCCGTGTTGTGCTCGGCTGGGTAAGCAACTTCTTCCTCGGCCGCGACATCGTGTCGCTCTCCGCAGTCGAGACACCGCGTGCCGTGTTCGAGGAGTTCGCCGCCCGCCCGAAGCCGCCGGAGGCCGCTGCTGCAGCGTCAGAGAAGGCAGCGCCGACCAAGGCACGCGCACCCCGAAAGTCGGCTGCCAAGCCCGCCGAAAAGGAGAACGCCGAGAAGGCGGATGCGCCGGCTGAGGCGCGCGAGTCGGTGACGGTCGCCGCCAAATAGGGCTGCGTAGGCCGTCGCCTCAGTATCCTTAAGCGTTCGAGTCTTCTCGAGCGCGCCCCCGTAGCCCAACCGGCAGAGGCAGACGACTTAAAATCGTCACAGTCTGGGTTCGAATCCCAGCGGGGGCACCGCTTAACCGAGGCGGTCGAGGTAACGCAGGATGATGCCTTCGCGGAGCGCCCACGGCGACACTTCGAGCTCGCGCACCCCGAAGGCGGCCATCGCCTCGCTCAGCACGATTCCACCCGCGACGATCTGAAACGTGCGGTCTGCGGTGATTCCGGGCAGCGCCGGCCGAGCATCGGCGGGAATCTTGGCGAGCCTGGGCACCCAGTCATCGAGCTGAGAGCGACGCAGCATGATCCGGTCGCCGGAGCCGACGCCGTCCTGGGTGGAACCCGCCAGCCGGGCGAGCGAGCGGATGGTCTTGGATGATCCGACCACGTGGTGCGGCGCCGGAAGGGCGGCGAACTCGCCGACGGCCTCGGCCAGGACCGACGCGGCATGCGCACGCAGGGCGTCCACCTGCTCCGGCAGTGGCGGGTCGTTGTGCAGGAAGCTGATGGTGGAGCGGCCGGCACCCAGGGGCAGGGAAAGGGCGACATCCGGGTATTCGTTCGCGCCCGACGTGATTTCGAGTGAGCCTCCGCCGATGTCGAAGAGCAGGATGTGCTCGGCAGACCAGCCGTACCACCGACGCGACGCGAGGAACGTGAGCCTGGCCTCGTCTTCACCGGAGAGCACCTGCAGGTCGACACCGGTCTCGCGTTTGACTCGGTCGAGAAGCTCCCGCCCGTTCGCCGCCTCGCGGAGAGCGGAGGTGGCGAACGGCAGAAACTCGTCGATCGAGTGTCGGCGCGCGACATCCGCCGCGTTCTGCACAGCACGGAGAACGGCAGTTGCGCCCTCTTCGGTGATCACACCGTCCGGCGTGAGGTACCGCATCAGGCGTAAAACGGACTTCTCGGAGACCATCGGCACTGGGGCGGCGCCCGCGTGCGCGTCGACGACGAGCAGATGGACGGTATTCGAACCGACGTCGAGGACTCCGAGGCGCACGTTCTGACGATAGCGCAGTGGCAGCCCGGCGTGGACTACCGCAGTGCCGGTGCGACGAAGCGTTGCCAGGTCCAGGCGCCGACGCTGATCGCGGCGAAGGCCCCCGCGGCCACCCAGGCCACTGCTCCTCCGGCAGGCAAGCTGCCGTCGGCCGGCGCCATGACCACAAACAGGATCGAGAACGCCAGTACCGTCAGGCCGGCCCAGGCCAGCGGCGACCAGTTCAGGATGCTGCGCCCGCTCGTTGAGCCGACCGGGATCAGAATGAGAACCGCGGATCCGATGGCACCGAGCACAACAGTGTTCGCGATCTCTGCACCGAGGATGCCGAGGAATCCTGCCGCTTCGGGAACGGCCCCGAGAACCAGCCAACCGAGCACCGCGAGAGCGATCAGGCTGGCGGCACGCACCGCAGCCACATGCCCTCGATTGACAACGGATGTCCCGGCGGGCACGGCGACGCTCGCCAACAGGGCGAACAGTAGCGCGGGTTGCACGTCGAAGAGTCGGGAGCCGAGTGCCGTCACGCCAACCAGCAGCAGGTACCTCGGCAGGAAAGAGGCTGTTGCCGGGGTGTGCATCACCCGGGTACTCCACCACAGCGGGACCAGCATCCCGACCGCATTGACCACACCTAGTGCGATCACCACCGCCAGGAGCAGGCGAAGGTAGGCGGGCTGGTCAGTGACCGGGCCGGAGAGCATGACCAGGGCGGCCGCCGCCATCAGTGCCGCTCCGCCGAGAAGCCAGCGATTGAGGCGCACATCCGGAGCCGTGTCGAACTCCTCGCGAGCGCGGTTGCGCCCCGCAAAACGGTGACCACCCCAGAACGGTCGCCCACCTCTCGCCCGGGTGAATGTGCCGGCAAGCAGCCGCGCCGGAACCACAAGGAGTGCAACCGCGGCGATGGCGAAGAGCAGCGCCTGCAGCCAGGGGAACTGCGCGTTCCACGGAGGAGGAATGACGGCGCTGGTGAACTGGGTCGGATCGCTCCAGCCTCCCGGCAGCCGCGTGTTCGGCGCAGGCGCGGCATGAACCTGATCCGGCGCGGGTCGTTCGGGGGACGCGCTCGGCGGTGACGCACTCGGCTTGTCAGAGCGCGGTTTCGCGGGCGGAACGGGAATCGCGGTGTTCGGACCGGCGTTGTCACTCTCCGACGGGGCCGGCGACGGCGAACTGGCAGAAGCGTAGGAGACCGCGATCGGTGAGCTCCCCGGACCGGTGTTTCCAGCGGCATCCTGCTGCACGGCGACCACGGGATAGGTACCGGCCGCAACGCCGCCGGCGGTGCAGGTCCAGGCGCCGCCGGTGACGACGACGCTGCACACCGAATACGGCCCGGCGAAGACGGTGACGGTCGACCCTTCTTCACCCGTGCCGCTGTATGTCGCCCCGTCGGTTGAGACCCGTGCTCCGCTGACGGGCGACGTGACCACGGGTGCAGACGGCTTCTCGGTATCGAAGTTCACACTGAGCGCTGCGCTCGCGTCCGACGACGACGGTACGCTGAAGTCGGTTTGCTGGGTTGCCGTCACCTGATGGGTTCCGCTTGGCAGTCCACCGAGAGCGCAGATCCAATCGCCTGACGGGCCGGCCGTCGTGGTGCAGGCCACTCCGTTGCTTCGAACGGTGACGGATGCGTCAGGGTACGCCGTTCCGCGCACCCGGCCGTCAGAGATTCCAGCGCCTCCGGCTCCTCCGGTGACGACCGGTGGCGTGAGCACACGAACGGTCACGTCGTCGGCAACACCGTCTGAGCCGGTGATGACGGCACGGAGCACCATCTTGGGGCCGCTTGGAACATTAACGCCGCTGCAGCTCCACGTGGTCGCGGGACCCTCATCCTCGCCGACGATGCAGAACGGTTCCCCGCCGGTTGGTGAGAGCAGTTGTACTTGAGACCCGGCGGTGCGGGTGCCGCTGACTCTCGTGCTCCCGCTTCCGATGAAGCTTCCGTCCGCCGGCGCGGTGATTGTGATCTCGGGCGGGGCGGGAGTCGGGGTTACGGGCGAGGGCGACGTCGGCGCGGGAATGGGCGTGGGAGCGACCGCCTCGACTCCCGGCGACGTCGGCGCGGATTCTTCGGCGTGGGCCCCGGCGGGAGCGGCGACGACGAGCAGCGAGGCCAGCAGAGGGATCGCAGAGAGGGCGATCAGCCCGCGTGTCCATCTTCGCGAAACCGACGGTCCTGACACCGACCGTCGCGAATCGGACCTCGTCTGTTCCGGAGACACGAGGTGCCGTGGTGCTCTGGAGCGCATTTCACCCCCTCCCCTCCACCCATTCCACGTGTCAACAGTGGCAAAGTCAACTCGCCACGGACACTGTTGTCACACTGTTTCCTCACGCATGGCTTCCTCCGTCACCGGGAATCGGGCATACTGGCGACTGGGTCATTTGACCCACTTCCTGGGTCGATGATGCGATGGAGGGGAGGAAGCGTGATGGCGCACATTCCGGCCGCCGAGCGGAGAGACGCTCTCGTGCAGGCTGCCCTGCGCGTCGTGGCAGAAGGCGGCGTTGGCGCGGCAACAACCCGGGCCATTGCAGCCGAGGCCGGGATGCCACTGGCCAGCTTCCACTACGTATTCGATTCCCGCGACGACCTGATGGCGCACCTGGTGACCTTCGTGGTCGGTCAGGAGGAAGCCGCCATCCTGCCTGAACCGATTGTGGGCTCAGACCTGCAGGAAGTCATCTCCGCCGGGCTCTGGCGCTACGCCGACCTCCTTCGCGCCGATCCTCTGCGTGAGCAGGCCATGCTCGAGCTCACCCACTACGCGCTGCGTTCTGCCGATATGGCAGACCTGGCCAGGCGACAGTACGAGCACTATTTCTCCCTTGCTGCATCCGCCCTCACGTCCGCGGCGACGCACCTGGGCCTGGTCTGGGACCGACCCGTTGACGAGGTTGCCCGGATTCTCGTCGCCCTCACCGACGGCATGACAATCAGCTGGCTGGTTGACCGGGACGACGCCGCATTGTCTGACATCATCAGCTTTGCCGCTGAATCGGTCGCCAGGTTCGCGAGGACTCCCGAACGAGCACACCGTGACGAGGACGACGTGACGAGGACGACATGACGAGGACGCAATGACCCAGACAGATACCGTTGTGGCTGTTTTCGCCGAACCGACCAGACGCGTCACCAGCCGCTGGATTGCGGCCTTCGCCACCGCGTGGCTCGGTATCTGGATGGCCCAGCTGACTCCGGTGCAGCTCCTGCTGCCCGCCCAGATCGATCGGCAACTCCACCCGGAGAACTGGGTGGACAGCGTTGTCGCCTTCGGCATCATCTCGGGAATCGCCGGGGTGTGTGCCCTGGTCGCCTATCCGGTCACCGGCGCGTTGTCCGATCGCACGACATCGCGATTCGGCCGACGTCGACCCTGGATCGCTGGTGGCGCGGTGCTGTTCGCCGTCGCACTACTGCTCCTCGGTGTGCAGGAGAGCCTGGTCGGCATCGGGGTGTTCTGGTCGCTGGCCCTCATCGGCTTCTGCGTTCTCACCGCGGCCTTGACGGCGACGATCTCAGACCAGGTACCGGTCGGCCAGCGCGGGTTCGTCTCCGGCTGGTTGAGCGCACCGCAGGCGGTCGGCACGATCCTCGGCCTGCTCCTGGTGACGATGCTCTTCACCGGCCAGCTGGCAGGGTACGCCGTGGTCGCGATCCTGCTGGTTGTACTGGTCGTTCCCTTCCTGCTGCTGCCCGATGCCGTCTTGCGAGGCGACCAGCGCGAACCGATGACGCTGCGCGGAATCATCGCGAGCCTGTGGATCAGCCCGCGCGAGCATCCGGACTTCGGCTGGACCCTGCTCAGTCGGGTACTGGTCAATTTCGGTAACGCGTTCGGAACCACGCTGCTGCTGTACTTCTTGATGTTCGGCCTGAACGATGCGAACGCCGAAGACGACCTCATCATCCTCACCCTCATCTACATGGTGTTCGTCATCCTGTCGTCGATCCTGCTCGGGCGCCTGAGCGACAAGCTCGGCCGCCGCAAGGCATTCGTCTTCGTGGCGTCCGGACTGCAGGGAGTGGCGGCGCTCATGCTGGCGTTCATTCCCGAACTCACCGTCGCGATGGTCGCGGCCGGCATCCTCGGTCTCGGCTACGGATGTTTCCTCTCGGTCGATCAGGCACTGGCCACCCAGGTGCTGCCTGACCCGGCCGCGCGCGGCAAGGATCTCGGAATCATGAACATCGCCACCGCCGTACCGCAGGCGATCGCACCGCTGCTCGGCGCCCTCGCGGTGGCCGCTCTCGGGGGGTTCCAGGGGCTCTTCATCCTCGCCGGAGTGTTCGCCTTTGCCGGCGCACTTGCGGTCGCCAGGGTCAGGTCGGTGCGCTGATGAGAATCGATCTGGCACCCTCCGCGCAGGTGAAGGATGTTGCGCAGACGACGGATGTCGCTCCCTGGCTCACCCCGGAACGGTACTGGCCGGCACTGGGCGACGCCACCTCAGAACTGGAAACTCCCGTCGCCGTGCTCGACCTCGGCGCGCTCAGGCACAACACCGGTGACATGCTTCGGCGTGCCGGGGGGACTCCGATCCGGGTGGCCACCAAGTCGCTGCGGGTGCGGAGTGTGATCGAGTCGATTCTCGCCGTGCCCGGTTACCAGGGAGTGCTCGCATACACGCTGGCCGAAGGACTCTGGCTTGCCGACACCATCGACGACGTCGTCATCGGTTACCCGACCGCCGACCGGGCCTCCATCAAAAGACTCGCACAGTCGCCGGATCTCGCTGCGAAGGTCACCCTCATGATCGACGGGGTCGCGCACCTCGATTTCATCGACTCTGTTGTCGCGCCAGAGCAGCGCGAGCGAATCCGGGTGGCCATCGAACTCGACGCCTCCTGGAACGCCCCCGTGCTCGGCCACCTCGGAGTCTGGCGTTCGCCGGTTCACACTCCAGACGATGCGCGGCGCCTCGCGCTCGCCATCGTGTCGCGACCGGGCTTCAGCCTGGTGGGGATGATGGGGTACGAGGCTCAGATCGCCGGTCTCGGCGATCGTCCGGCCGGCAAACCTCTCGAGGGCGCGCTGAACGGCTGGATGCACCGCCGGTCGATCGCCGAACTGGCCCAGCGGCGCGGAGCTGCCGTTGCCGCGGTGCGGCAGGTCGCCGACCTGGAGTTTGTGAACGGCGGCGGAACCGGCTCCCTCGAGAGCACGCATGCCGACGCATCCGTCACCGACATCGCGGCAGGCAGCGGCTTTTTCGGCGGCCACCTGTTCGACACCTACTCGCACTTCAGGCCCGCACCGGCCGCGGCCTTCGCCCTCTCGGTGGTGCGGAAGCCCACCGCGTCGACGGCGGCACTCCTCGGCGGCGGCTGGATCGCATCCGGCCCACCAGGACTCGACAGGATGCCGCGGCCGGTCTGGCCGGAGGGCCTCAGCCTGGTGCCGCGCGAGATGGCAGGGGAAGTGCAGACTCCGGTCACCGGGAAGGCCGCGGCCGAGCTCGGGGTCGGCGACCGGGTGTGGTTTCGCCACACGAAGTCTGGCGAGCTGAGCGAGCACGTCGATACCTTTGCCATTGTCCTGGACGGGCGCGTGGTCGACACGATTCCGACCTATCGAGGTGAAGGCCGGACGTTCCTGTGAGCGCGCTCGCTGTGGTGGGCAGTTCCGTGGTGGGCAGGCCTCTGATCGGCAGAACTGTGATGGTCGCCCGATGACCGCGAGCGGTGCCGTGTGGCGTAACTGGGCTCGCACCGAACACGTGCGTCCGCGGCGGGTGGAGCGTCCGTCGAGCGCCGCAGCCGTTCAGCGCGCGGTCGTCGCCGCGGGGCAGGCAGGGCTTCGGATCAAGGCCGTCGGCTCCGGCCACAGCTTCACCGGCATTGCGGTTGCACCCGACGTGCTGCTCGACCTGCACGACCTCGAACTCGGCGTTGACAATTACAGCGTTGACAATGACCGTGGTGCAGATTACAGCGGCGCTGATCACGGCGGTGGCGGCGCGATCAGGGTTGACGTGGAATTGGGGCGGGTGACACTCGCGGCCGGAACCCCGCTGCACCGGCTGCCTGCGCTGCTGCGCCCGCACGGTCTCGCGCTCGAGAACATGGGCGACATCGATCGCCAGACCATCGCGGGAGCCACATCGACGGGCACGCACGGCACTGGCGCCGGATTCGGCGGTCTGGCAACCCAGATCGTCGCCCTCACCCTCGTCACCGGAGACGGCGCACTGCTTAGGGTGAGTGAAATCGAGAACCCCGATCTGCTGCCGGCCGCCCGCCTCGGGCTCGGCGCGCTCGGCATTGTGGTCGACGTCACGATCCAGTGCGTTCCCGCGTTTCTTCTCCACGCCGTCGATGCCGCCGAGCCCCTCGATGCCGTTCTGGAATCCTGGCTGGAACGCTCGGAGACCCTCGACCACTTCGAGTTCTATTGGTTTCCGCACACCGGCAGCGCGCTCACCAAGACCAATACCCGGTTGCCGGCCGACGGCATCCGTTCGCCGCTTTCTCCGGTGCGGCGCTGGCTAGACGACGAGCTGCTCGCCAACGGCCTCTACCGTGCCACGTGTGGCATCGGCGCGGCCCTCCCTGCGCTGGTTCCTCGTTTCAGCCGCATGGCGGAACGCCTGAGCGGCGGTCGCGACTACACGGATGCCTCGCCGCGGGTGTTTGTGACCAACCGTACCGTGCGGTTCCGCGAGATGGAGTACGCGCTGCCGCTGGAGGCCGTGCCCGAGGCGCTCAGGGAGGTGCGCGCGCTGATTGAGGAGCGCGGCTGGCGCATCTCATTTCCGATCGAGGTGCGGTCTGCGGCAGCAGACGACCTGTGGCTGTCGACCGCGAGCGGGCGGGCGACCGGTTATGTCGCGGTGCATCGTTACTTCCGCGAAGATCCCACCGAGTACTTCCGGGCCGTCGAGGCGATCATGCGCTCGCACGATGGGCGCCCGCACTGGGGCAAGCTGCACCAGCAGGACGCAGCGTCCCTCCGTGCCGTCTATCCGCGCTTCGACGACTTCCTCGCCGTTCGTGACAGGCTGGACCCCGATCATCGCTTCAGCAATCCGTACCTGGAAAGAGTTCTCGGCCCATGACCACCCCGAACAACCGCCGAAGCGCATCGAACGACTGGCAGCACCGCGCGGCCGAACTGGGCGAGCGTCTGCCGAGCGGTTTTGTCGTCGGCACCGCGACCGCGGCGTTTCAGATCGAGGGAGGCGCCCGTGAGGGAGGGCGTGGGGAATCGGTGTGGGACTGGTTCACTGCCCAGCCCGGCCGCATCGTGGACGGCTCCAACGCATCCGTTGCCGCCGATCACTACCACCGGTATGCAGAAGACATCGCCCTTGCACGCGACCTCGGCAGCGACGCCTACCGGTTCTCGTTCGCCTGGCCGCGCCTTCAACCCGATGGTCGCGGAGCGCTGAACCGCAACGGTGTCGGCTTCTACGACCGGCTGCTCGACGAGCTCCTCGCGGCGGGGATCAGACCGATGGCGACGCTGTTCCACTGGGACACACCGCTCGCGTTGCGCGGCGGCTGGTTGAACCGCGACACGGCACAGCGATTCGGCGACTTTGCGTTTCTGATGGGGGAGGCGTTCGGCGACCGCATCGACGCCTGGGTGACGATCAACGAGCCGGCGACCGTGACGCTGAACGGGTACGCGCTCGGAATCCACGCGCCGGGGGAGCCGCAGCTCTGGGGCGCACTGCCGAGCGCGCACCACCAGCTGCTCGGGCACGGGCTTGCAGTGCAGGCGCTTCGGGCAGCGGACGTGCGCGGTCAGATCGGCATCACCAACGTACACTCGCCGGTGCAGCCGGCCAGTGACCGAGAGATGGATGCCGTCGTGGCCGGCCTGTTCGACGTGCTGCACAACCGCATCTTCGCCGACCCCGTGCTGCTGGGGCGGTATCCAGTTCTTGACGAGCCATTCGACAGCGTGCTGCGGGCGCTCGCCGAAGTCGACCCAGACGACCTGGTCACCATCCACCAGCCGCTCGACTTCTACGGGGTGAACTACTACCTGCCGTCGCGAGTGGCGGCCGGCAGCGGGGACGCCTCGAGTCCAGACGGCCGTGCTGAGGCCTTGACCCGCCTGCCCTTCCATCTGGAACCGTTCGGCGAGCATCCGGTCACCGGGTTCGGCTGGCCGATCGCGCCGGAGTATCTCAGTGCCACACTGACCGAACTGAGGGACCGGTATGGCGATGCGCTGCCACCGGTGTTCATCACCGAGGGTGGGGCGAGCTTCGCCGATGTGGTCGATGAGTACGGCGAGGTCGACGATCTGGCGCGCATCGACTACCTCGCAGGTCACATCGTGGCCGCCGTAGATGCGGTTTCGGCCGGCGGAGTGGCGGATGGCGTTGACCTGCGCGGCTACTTCGTCTGGTCGCTGCTCGACAACTTCGAGTGGGCCGCCGGTTACACCCAGCGGTTCGGGCTGGTGCACGTCGACTTCCAGACGCAGAAGCGCACGCCGAAGCAGTCGTACCGGTGGCTTCAGCGCGTGCTCGCCGCCCGTTCCTGACTGCGCCCGCCCGTCTGCCTCCACGAGCGATCACCTGGTGGGAATGAGAGCTGCGGTGTATCAGGGGGTGCGGCGGCGGAGGGTGATCGACCCGAGCACGATGGCACCGACGATCCAGGCCAGCAGGATGAGCAGTTCGCCGCCGATCCACGCGGCGTCCTGCGAGTCAGCGGCCACAGCCTGGAGGGCATCGATCGCATGGGAGAGCGGCAGCCAGTCGCTGATCTCACGCAGAACATCCGGCAACTGGTCCCTGGCCAGGAAGATTCCGCCAAGCAGGATCTGCGGAAACACCAGCGCCGGCATGAACTGCACAACCTGAAACTCGGTGTTCGCGAACGCACTGGCGAGCAGGCCCAGCGTGGTGCCGAGTACAGCGTCGGCAACCGCGACCAGCAGCAGTAGCCAGATGGAGCCTGCGATCTCGAGCCCGCAGACCCAGACGGCGAAGCCGACCGCGATCGCCGACTGCAGAATCGCGAGCAGTCCGAACGCCAGCGTGTAGCCCATAATCAGGTCACCTCGACCGAGTGGCATCGAGAGCAGCCGCTCCAGTGTCCCCGTGCGCCGTTCCCGCAGGGTGGTGATGCTGGTGATGAGGAACATCACGATGAACGGGAACAGCGCGATCATCGCAGGCCCGATGGTGTTGAAGACCTCGGTGTCGGCGAAAATCCAGGCGAGAAGTCCGATCAGCAGGCTCGGCACCACCAGCAACAGGGCGATCGTCCGGGGATCGTGCCGCACCTGGGTTAGCACGCGTCCCGCGGTGGCGAGGGTTCTGCCAGGGTTCATTCGAGACCTCCCTCAGCAGACGACGGATGCCGCTGGATCAGCGTCAGGAATGCCGACTCTGTATCGGTGGCTCCGGTCTGCGCCAGCAATCCGTCCGGGGTGTCGTCGGCCAGCAGTTCTCCGTCGCGCATCAGCAGAAGGCGGTCGCACCTGGTGGCCTCGTCCATCACGTGGCTGGAGACCAGGAGAGTCGTGCCTTCTTCAGCAAGCCGGTGGAACAGGCTCCACAGGTCAACCCGGAGAACCGGATCGAGTCCGACAGTGGGTTCGTCGAGCACCAAAAGTTCCGGCGAGCCGAGGAGCGCCCCGGCCAGAGAAACTCGGCTGCGCTCGCCGCCGGAGAGCGACCCGGCCATAGCCGAGGCATGGTCGCCCAGGTCGGTGGCGTCGAGCACTCGGTCGACGTCGGACGCCGAGGCGCCAAGCACGGCACGGAAGTATCTGAGGTTCTGCCGAACGGTCAGGTCGTCGTAGATGCTCGCCTGCTGGGTGACGTAGCCGACGCGATGTCGAAGCGACGCGGTTCCGGCGCTTCGACCGAGCACGGTGACGGTGCCGGACTGGAGCTTCTGCACTCCGACAATCGCACGCATCAGGGTGGACTTGCCGCAGCCGCTCGGCCCGAGCAGCCCGACAACGCCTCCGCGTGGAACGCTCAGACTGAGGCCGTGCAGCACGGCCCGTTTTCCGCGCTTCACGCGCAGGTCGTCGACGAGAATGGCCGCACCTGAGTGACCCCGCAACCGGCCGCGAACACGGGGCTGGGCCCCGTTGGTCTGAGGTGCCTCAGATGCCCCGAATGCCTCAGGCGATTGTGACGATGCCGGCGACTCGCTCATGACCAGAGCCTACGGCGTGCCGACTCCCCTGATCTGAGTTGACCCGGCTTTTGCTTTGAGTGTCATGAGAAGCGGGTGAGTGCCTCCGGTGGCCCGGTTAGGATGTTTATACACCTCGCACGGGCCTCCAGATCATGGTCGAGCCCGCACAATCACAAGGAGTCGCTGCCATGGAATGGCTCATCCCAGTCCTTATCGTTGTCGCCCTCGTCGTCATCGTTGGCATATACCTGTGGGCCACCTACAACTCGCTCGTCACGCTCAACGTGCGTGTCGACGAGGCCTGGAGCGACATTACGGTGCAGCTGAAGCGGCGAGCCGACCTCATTCCGAACATCATCGAGGCGGTCAAGGGCTACGCGGCACACGAGAAGGGTGTCTTCGAGAATGTCACGAAGGCCCGCGCTGAGACGCTGTCTGCGCAAGGCCCGGCCGAGGCATCCGCTGCAGAGAACCACATGCAGACCGCGCTGAAGAGCATCTTTGCCGTCGCCGAGGCGTACCCACAGTTGCAGGCCAGCCAGAACTACCTGCAGCTGCAGGGCGAACTGGTCGACACCGAAGACAAGATCCAGGCGTCGCGCCGCTTCTACAACGGCGGTGTGCGCGAGCTGAACACCAAGATCAAGGTGTTCCCGAACAATGTCTTCGCCCGTAACCTCGGCTTCACCGAACGTGATTTCTTCGAGGTCACCGACTCCGCAGCGATTGCGGAGCCGCCGCGCGTTCAGTTCTAGCGGCGAGCATCCATGTATAGCGCGATAGCCCGGAACAAGCGCAACACGGTCTTCATCATCCTGTTCTTCCTGATCTTCATCGGAGCTCTGGGGTGGCTCGCCCAGTTCGTCTACGGACCAGGCGGTTACGGGATCATGATCACCGTCGTTGTGGTCGCGATCGGTTATGCCGTGCTCCAGTACTTCATGGCCGGTCGCCAGGCGATCGCCATGAGCGGCGGCGTCAAGCTGGAGAGCAAGTCTGACAATCCGCGTCTCTGGCGAACGGTCGAGAACCTGTCGATCACAACGGGAACGCCGATGCCGCAGATCTACGTGATCAACGACCCTGCGCCGAACGCGTTCGCCACCGGGCGCGACCCTGAACACGCGATCGTGGCCGCCACCACCGGTCTGCTCGAGATCATGGATGACTCCGAACTCGAGGGTGTGATGGCCCACGAGATCGGGCACGTGCGCAACTACGACATCCGTGTCTCGATGATTGTCTTCGGACTGGTCGTCGCGGTGGGGTTCATCGCCGACATGTTCCTGCGGATGGCGTTCTTCGGGCGCGGCAACAACAACAACGGAAACCCGATCGTGCTGGTGTTCGGGCTGGCGGCCATGATTGTGGCCCCGCTGGTGGCCAGCATGGTGCAGCTGGCGGTGTCGAGGCAGCGCGAGTACCTGGCAGATGCCACCAGCGCCATGACCACAAGGCACCCCGACGCGCTGGCCAGCGCACTGCAGAAGCTCGAGGCTTACGGGCGGCCGATGCGCAAGCAGAACTCATCGATGTCGCACCTGTGGATCGCGGATCCGCTGAAGCCGGGCGTGATGGCACGACTGTTCAGCACCCACCCGCCGATCGCCGAGCGCGTCGAGCGACTGAACACGATGGGTCGCACCTTCTAGGCCCGTTCCGTTTGCGCATCCAGAGCTGCCCGTCGTCGTCGTTTGCGCCGAGGGTCGCCGGTGGAGCGGCGATTGTGGGCGCAAGGAGCGATTCTCGGCGCGGCGCTAGGAGTTCGCTGCCATCTCGGCGGCCAGGCCGGCCGCGAGGGTGCCACGGGGTGCCACCACGATGTCGCCGAGTCCCTGCCAATCAGCCGTCTCTCGCAGAACGGATGCGAGGCGCTCGGCCGTGTCGCGCGGCGCACCGTCTTCTGACCAGGCCGCCTGCACTCGCAGCACCCCTGCCTGGCGATCATTCTTCAGGTCGACTCGGCCCACAATGGTGTCGCCCAGCAGCACGGGCAGCACGTAGTAACCGAACACCCGTTTCGGGGCGGGGGTGTAGATCTCGATCCGGTAGTGGAAGCCGAACATCCGCTCCGCGCGCGCCCTTTCCCAGACGACAGGGTCGAACGGCGTGAGCACGGCCGCCGCGTCGATTCGGCGGGGGAGCCTGGCATCGCGGTGCAGCCACGCCGCACCGGGCTTGCCGTTCCTGCCCCAACCCGGCACCTCCACCGGAAGCAGTTCGCCCGCTTCCTCGAGCTCGCGGATTGCGGCGATGGTTGGCACCGTCTTCAAGCGAAAGTAGTCGGCGAAGTCCTTGACGGTTCCGATGCCATGAGCGCGGGCAGATCGACTCACCAGCTCACGATGCGCCTCGTCTTTCGACACCTCATGGTTCAGGAGTTCGGGGCCGAAGACCTGTTCCGGCAGGGCATAGACCCGCTCGAACCGCTGCCGGCCGGCACTGACCACCGCGCCCCAGCGGAACAACACCTCGAGGCCGGTCTTCACGTCAGACCAGCCCCACCATGGGCCGCTCCGCTTGTTGGCGTCGTGTTCGATAGCGCTCGCCGGCATGGGACCGTTGGCGGCGAGTTCGGCCAGCAGCCAGTCGAGCATCTGTCGATTGGCGTGAGACCAATGATCGGCGGACGCGGCCGAATGATCGCGGAACTGCTGCATCCGCCAGCGGAAGAGTGGCCACGTCGCAAGCGGCAGGAAGGAGGCCTCGTGGGCCCAGTATTCGGTGAACCGCGCCTTCTTGCCGTAGGTGAGCCGGTCGAGCTCGGCCTTGTCATAGGCACCGAGCCGACTGAACGCGGGCAGGTAGTGGCTGCGCTCAAAGACGTTCACCGAGTCGATCTGCAACAGGCCGAGCCGATCGACGAGGCCACTCAATTGGCGAACACCGGGTTGGCGAACACCGGGTTGGCGAACACCGGGTTGGCGAACACCGGGTTGGCGAACACCGGGTTGGCGAACACCGGGTTGGCGAACACCGGTCGGACGAACCCCGGGTTCATCGTTGTCGGGTCGACGGATGCCGCCCGAGGCATCCGTACGCCGGCCGAACCCCTGGGCGGCGAGCGCGACGCGGCGGGCAAGGGCGGGGGAGACTATCTGTGGCACCCCTCGACCCTAGCGAGAGCCCCTGACACGCAACGTGCAGAACTGCGGTCCTAGACTGAACACGTGACGGAATCCACGGAAAAGCCAGGCTGGGGCGGGCTGTTCAGACGTCGCCCTCCGCGCGTAGAAAACGCCATTCCCAATGGGGTCGACGAGAACATTCCGGCCGGTCTCCGGCTGGCGGGTGCCTGGTCGTGGCGAATGCTCGTCATCGGCGGAGTACTCGCCGTCGTCATCTTCCTGATCATCCAGCTGCGACTGATCGTCATCCCGTTGCTGGTCGCCGTGCTGGTGTCTGCCCTGCTGGTTCCGCTGGTCGCATTCCTCGTACGGCATAAGTGGCCGAAGGGTCTCGCGATAGCCGTGGCGATGGTGGGAACGCTCGCCGTCGTCGGCGGGCTCATCACGCTGGCCACGACTCAGATCGCACAGGGTTCTGCCGGACTGACGGAAAGGTTCGCGCAGTCCTTCGAATCATTCAAGGACTATCTCCTCACCTCCCCGCTGCATCTGACTGAAACTCAGATCAACGATTACATCGACCAGGCCTGGACCGCCATCCAGGCCGACAGCGAGGTTTTCATCAGCGGCGCCCTCTCTGTCGGTTCCTCCCTGGGGCATTTCCTCACCGGGATCCTGTTGGCCCTGTTCAGCCTGTTGTTCATCCTCATCGACGGAAAGGGCATCTGGGCCTGGATCGTGCGGATCTTCCCTCGACGCGCCCGCGCAGCGGTCGACGGCGCAGGCAAGGCAGGGTGGAGAACCCTGGGCAACTTCGCGAAAGTGCAGATCCTGGTCGCGTCGATCGATGCGATCGGAATCGGCGTCGGCGCAGCATTGATCGGCGTGCCGATGGCGATCCCGATCGGAATTCTGGTGTTCCTCGGCTCCTTCATCCCGATCGTCGGCGCCGTGGCTACGGGGGCCGTTGCCGTCGTCATTGCGCTGCTGTTCAACAGTCCGCTGCACGCGCTCATCATGCTCGGAGTTGTGCTGCTGGTGCAGCAGGTGGAGGGGCACGTGCTGCAACCTCTGATAATGGGAACCGCGGTCAAGGTTCATCCGCTCGCCGTCGTGCTTGTCGTGGCCGGCGGGGCGTTGATCGCCGGCATTCCCGGAGCGCTCTTCGCCGTTCCGATCGCGGCGGTGGTGAACGTCATGGTCAACTACATCTCCAGCGGGGTCTGGCGAGCCCAGCCGCCTCCGGCCGGCGGAGCCATTGCTTCGCCGCTGTGGCAAACCGTTCCCCAGGCACGGCCGGGGTACTCCAGCCGTCCCTTCCGCAACCCGAAAGCCTGAGAAATGACAGAAACCACCCTCGCTGGACCCACCCTGGCCGACATCGAGTTGGCGCGTGAGACCGTCTCGCGGGTCGCCCAGGTCACCCCGATGGAAAGCTCCCGATACCTTGCGGCTGTGCTCGGCGCACCGGTGTTCCTGAAGTGCGAGAACCTGCAGCGCACCGGGTCTTACAAGATCCGCGGCGCATATAACCGGATGTCCAAGCTGAGCGATGAGGAGAAGGCGCGTGGCGTGGTGGCGGCGTCAGCCGGCAACCATGCCCAGGGTGTTGCCTTCGCCGCTCGTGAACTGGGCATCAAGGCGACCATCTTCATGCCGATCGGTGTTGCGCTACCGAAGCTCCAGGCCACTCGCGCCTACGGTGCGGAGGTGGTCTTGCGCGGCCACACGGTCACCGAGCCGCTCCTGGCCGCGGCCGAGTTCGCCGAGGAGACCGGCGCCATCCTGATCCCGCCTTTCGATCACGAGGATGTCGTCGCCGGCCAGGGCACACTCGGCCTGGAAATCCTCGACCAGGTTCCAGACCTCGAGACGGTTGTCGTTCCGATCGGTGGTGGCGGCCTGGTCGCCGGCGTCGCCAGCGCGCTCAAGCAGCGTGCAGCCAGGGACGGCCGCACCATCAGGGTCATCGGGGTGCAGGCAGCCAACGCCGCCGCCTATCCGCCCTCGCTGGCCGCCGGCAAGGCCGTCGACGTGACGATCCTGCCCACGATCGCCGACGGCATCGCCGTTGGGAGGCCGGGTGACCTGAACTTCGAGATCGTCAGGGATGCCGTCGACGAGGTCGTCACGGTCAGCGAGGATGACACGGCGCGGGCGCTCCTGGTGCTGCTGGAGCGGGCCAAGCTGGTCGTTGAGCCGGCGGGTGCTGTTTCGGTCGCCGCGATCATCGCAGGCAAGGTCACGGCGAGCGGACCGACCGTCGCCATCCTCTCTGGCGGCAATATCGACCCGCTCCTGATGCAGCGCGTCATCAGTCACGGCCTGGCGGCATCCGATCGCTACCTGACCCTGCGGATCATGCTGCCAGACCGACCAGGACAACTGGCGCGCATCTCAGAGCTGCTCGCAGAGGCACGTGCGAACGTGATCGAAGTGCTCCACACCCGGCACGGGGTCGGCCTGCAGATCAGCGAGGTCGAAATCGACATCAGTGTCGAGACCCGTGGTCACGAACACCGCCAGCAGGTCGTCGACATCCTGCGCGGGGCCGGCTACGACCCGCAGTTTGACCAGCGTTAGCCTGCACGTATTGTGCGTTGGTGTCAGGCGCCCGTGAAGGTCTCCACCTTCGAGATCTTCACGGCAATCTCCTTGCCGTTCGGCGCGGCGTAGCTGGTCTTCGCGCCGACCTTCAGGCCGAGGATGGCCTCGCCGAGCGGGCTCTGTTCGCTGTAGACATCAAGGTCGGTGTTACCGGCGATCTCGCGGCTTCCGATCAGGAAGCGGCTCTCGTCACCCGCGATGGTGGCGGTGATCACGGTTCCCGGCTGCACCACGCCATTGCTCTGTGGAGCGTCGCCGACCTCCGCCGTGCGCAGCAACTGCGTGAGGGTGCGAATGCGGGCCTCCTGCTTGCCCTGCTCCTCTTTGGCAGCGTGGTATCCGCTGTTCTCCTTGAGGTCGCCTTCCTCGCGCGCCGACTCGATCTTCTTCGCGATCTCCTCGCGACCGGTCGTGCTGAGGGTTTCCAGTTCCGCCGTGAGACGGTCGAAGGCCTCCTGGGTCAGCCAGGTGACCGTGGTGTCGGTAGTCATGGATGTTCTCCTCTATTGCAGTCAGCCGAAAGGACGGGCCGCAGATATAGTCGACGCCCCGACGATTCCGTCAGGGCGAATACATCAGTCTAGGACAGCCAGCAGCGGTAAATCAAACCGGTGTTGCTGAGCTCGCTGGTGTTCAGCACCTCGGTGAATGAGCGGGTGAAGCGGTCTGACGCCGGCAGATCGACCACCTTCCAGCCCACCACGGTGAAACTCTCATTGAGCGCCTGCACCACACAGCTCGTCCTGGTGCCCTCCGGCACCGACACCTCGAAGGTGACGCTGATACTGGAGTCGTCGATGATCGTGTAGCCGATGTCTCTGGCGTCGATCTGGGTATCGGGGCTGTCTGTTCCCGCCCAGATCACCCAGGCTCCGAAGACGACGACAAAGAGGGCCGCACCCAGCCAGAGGATGCGCCGATCGCGCTTCTTTCGCGTCGGGGTGCGGCCGTACCTGGCCTGGATGCCTGCGGCATCCGTCAGCTGCCCCTCCGCGGCGGCCTCGTTCGTCGCGCCGTCAGGTGTCGCGCCGTCATTCGTCACGCCGTTATTCGTCACGCCGTTATTCGTCACAGTGACCACACTCACGGGTTCACTCACGGACGACTCCACACTCACAGTTAGAACGATTAGGCTTGATCCAAGGTTAGCTGGCATTCCCTGAGGAGATACGTGACACTGCGACTATTGGCGGTGCACGCCCATCCCGACGACGAGTCGAGCAAGGGGGCGTCAACCTACGCCTCGTACCGCGCGAAGGGCGCCGAGGTGCTGGTCGTCAGCTGCACCGGCGGCGAACGCGGCAGCATCCTGAACGCCTCGATGGCCGACCACGCCATGGCCGGCCGCGACATGACGGGACTCCGCCGGCTGGAGATGGCTGAGGCGCAGCGGCACATGAATGTCGATCACCTCTGGCTGGGCTACGAGGATTCCGGCATGAACGACGACGGTTCCGTGCCCGCCAATTCCTTCGCCGACATCCCGGTGGAAATCTCCGCCGAACCACTGGTGCGCATCATTCGCCGGTTCCGTCCGAACGTGCTCATCACGTACGACGAGAACGGCGGCTACCCGCACCCAGACCACATTCGCACCCACGTGGTGTCGATCGCCGCCTTCCGCGATGCGGCCGATCCGGCGAAGTATCCGGATGCCGGCGCACCCTGGCAGGTCGACAAGCTCTATTACGACCGCATCTTCAACCTCGAACGAATCGACGCGATGTACCTGGCACTGGCCGCGAAAGAGCCGGATTCGCCGTTGCTCGAGCCGCTCGGCGAGGCACGGGACTGGATGAAGGACTACCCGAAGCTCGCGACGACGCACGTTCCCGTTGGCGACTTCCTTGAGGCCAGGGACGCGGCTCTCCGCGCCCACGCGAGTCAGGTTTCTCCCGACAGCAGCTTCTTCTTCTGGCCGAACGAGCTGATCCGTGAGGCGTGGCCGTACGAGGACTTCCAGCTCGTTGAATCGAAAGTGAACAGTGAGATGCCAGAGTCCGATCTCTTCGCGGGTGTGGAGGACAACGGATGACTGCGCTCACCGCATTCCTGCTGGCCGCCACGCCGCCGCCGGCCGACACCGTCACGCCGGGCCCGATCGGCTTCCTGGCGATCTTCCTGGTTGCCGTGGTGACGGTGTTGCTTGGCATCGATATGGTGCGTCGCATCCGTCGCACCACCTATCGTGAGCAGATCAAGGAACGACTTGACGCCGAGCTGGCCGAGCGGAACGCGGCCGAAGACACACATAACGATCAGAAGCCCGAGTAGTTCTCGGCGAGCTCATCTCGGCGGACTCACGGGTAGAGCGGGTGCATCGCGATCAACAGGATCGCCACCCAGTGGCAGAGGAACGCGATCACCGTGAGCGTGTGGAAGATCTCGTGGAAGCCGAACACGCCTGGCACCGGATTCGGCTTCTTCAGCCCGTAGACGACCGCTCCGACTGAGTAGCAGAGTCCGCCGACCAGGATCAGCGTCATCATCAGGGCGTCTGCCGTGAAGAAGTCGACGATGAACATCAGAGCGCCCCAGCCGAGCGCAAGATAGAGCGGCACATAGAGCCAGCGCGGCGCGTGGATCCAGAACACCCGGAAGGCAATGCCGAGGATGGCGCCTCCCCACACCAGGCTGAGCAGCAGGACTGCTTTGCCCGGAGGAAGC
The DNA here is from genome assembly GCF_000421145.1 of Glaciibacter superstes DSM 21135. Classification (GTDB taxonomy): domain Bacteria; phylum Actinomycetota; class Actinomycetes; order Actinomycetales; family Microbacteriaceae; genus Cryobacterium; species Cryobacterium superstes. The sequence continues at coordinate 146,108 of NZ_ATWH01000013.1, forward strand.
GCCAACACGGTGATCGGCGTGTACGAGCCGGCGATCAGCAGGAAGATGTTCGCATGGTCGATGCGCTTCAGGATCAGCCTGGTGCGCGGCTTCCAGTTGAAGCGGTGGTACAGCGCCGAGTTGCCGAACAGCAGCATCGAGCTCACCACGAACACCGCGCTGCTCCACTTCGCCGCAGCGCCGTCGGCAAGCACCAGCAGGATGATGCCGGCAATGATGGTCACCGGAAATGTGCCGGCGTGGATCCAACCGCGCCAGGTCGGCTTGACCTCGGTCGGGTGGGCGACGGCGTCTTCCATCAGTGGAAGGCTCGGGATGTCGCTCTCTGCGCTCGACTCCACTCCGCGTGGCTCTACTCCGCCCGACTCCGCTCCACCTTCGCTCGCTGGGCCCATGAGGCAACCATACGACAGCTGGGGTCGGTCGCTGCGCGCAGAGATCCGGGATTGGGACTAGCGTAATCGTGTGCAGAAACGGCAGGTTCCACTCGGACGCGGCATCCTCTACGAGGTGTATCAGCGCAGGCTCCGCCGTGGGTTGACGGCGGAAGTCGTGCCGAAGCACGTGGCGATGATCATCGACGGAAACCGACGGTGGGCCAGGCAGCTGGGCTTTGATTCCGCAGCCGACGGGCATCGGGCAGGCGCGGCGAAGATGCGCGAGTTCCTGGAATGGTGCGACGACCTGGGCATTACGGTCGTGACCCTGTACCTGCTCTCCTCTGACAACCTCTCGCAGCGGGAGAGCGACGAACTTTCTGACCTGTTCGAGATCATCGCCGAGCTCGCAGAGGAACTCTCCCACTACCGCGACTGGCGCGTGCAGCAGGTGGGATCGAAGACCGGTCTTCCGGTACCACTGGTCGCGGCCCTCGACGCGGCAGACGCGCGCACGGCCACCAAAACGGGCCTGCACGTCAACCTCGCCGTCGGGTACGGCGGGAGAACCGAGATCACGGATGCGATGCGCAGCATCGTCGAAAAGCACAACGCGGGAGGTGGGTCGCTCGACGATCTCGCCGAGACGCTGACCCCTGAACTCATCGGCCAGCATCTGTACACCGGTGGGCAGCCCGATCCCGATCTGGTCATCCGTACCTCTGGCGAGCAGCGACTGAGCGATTTCATGCTCTGGCAGAGCGCCCACAGCGAGTTCTACTTCGTCGAGGCACTGGGGCCAGACCTGCGCCAGGTCGATTTCCTTCGAGCATTACGTGACTTCGCTCGGAGACAACGCCGCTTCGGCGGGTAGGAAGGACACCCGGTTGATCAGCATGCAGAGTTTTCAGGGCGGCTTTCTCGAGGAACCCGGCTACCTGGATTACGGCGCTGTCGGCCCGATTTCTGCGACAGTGCTGGCCGAGGAGCGCGGCCTGGCAGAGATGGTCTCGCATGCCAGGTACGGCAGCTTCACCGAGCTCCTGGCTCAACGGGAACGGATGCAAACCGCCGTCGCTGGCCTCACCGGATTTCGCGCAGACCAGGTGGTGCACCAGCCGAACACCAGCTCAGGACTCATGCAGGCGATGTTCGGGTTGACCGGTGACGTGTTGCTCTCCGCCGCAGACTTCCCGAGCGTGCCGTTTGCCGCGGTGCGTGCCGCAGAGGCTCTCCATGTGGTCGGACCGGTGTGGCTGGAGACTGACCACGGTCGTGTGACTCCCGGGCAGATCAAGGCGCAGCTCACACCGTCGGTTGCCGCCGTCGCTGTCTGCCTCGTCGACTCACGCACGGGATACCTCGCAGACCTGGAGGGCATCCGTCAGGTCATCGGGGATCGGCTTCTGATCGTCGACGCCATCCAGGGCTTCGGCGTGGTGGATGCGCCCCTCGAACTTGCGGACGTCGTCGCGACCGGCGGGCAGAAGTGGACCAGGGCGGGGTGGGGCACCGGCTTCCTCGCGCTCAGCGATCACGCCGTCGAGCGGCTGACGCCGGTCTTCTCAGGGTTCACCGGCACCGGGCTCGGACTGACATGGGACGAGGTTGTTCCCCCCGCCACCGACGCCAGCGCGTTCCAGATCAGCGACGGCGACCCCGTCGCACTCGCCCGGTTCTCTGCCGCCCTCGAGGAGCTCGACGCGGTCGGGCTCGATCGGGTGCAGGCGGCGGTGAGCGACAACGTCACCCGGATCATCGAGCTGGCCGACGAATTCGCGGTCCCAGTGGTCTCCTCCCGTGACACACGGGAACGCGCGGGCATCGTGGTACTCGAACCACCCGCCGAGCAGCTGACCGTTCTGGAGGCGTCCCTGAGCAACCACGGAGTCTCAGTGACCAGTCGAGGCGGACGCGTGCGGTTGAGCGTGCACGCGGCGCTGTCCGACGCCACCGTCGATATGGTGCGCGCAGCATTTACCTCCTACTCCACCGCTGCCGTCTACTGAGCACATCGTCCATGAGCGTGGCTCTTGATCGCTTCTTGGCGACCGGTTTGGTGAACCTTCGGTGTCGTTGGCGTGTCGCGCTGGCGGAATATGCCGGCCAGACGTAGCGTCACATTCATCAGGTATGGCGCCTGATCGAGACGGCCACATAAGTACGGCTCGATATCCGCTAGTGGCCGACTCGCCAAAGAATCCGCGTCTGTTAAGACGCGGGGTGGGAGTGGTTGTGGCCGCGAATCTGACCGACTACCAGACTTCGGACCAGACGACGGAAGGAGTTTCGCAGGCCGAGCGCACGTACGTGCTCGATACCTCGGTACTCCTCTCCGATCCACGGTCGATCTTCCGTTTCGCCGAGCATGCCGTCGTGCTGCCGGTCGTGGTGATCACCGAACTGGAGTCCAAGCGTAACGACCCTGAGATCGGGTATTTCGCGCGCCAGGCGCTTCGATATCTCGATGAACTGCGCGTGAAGCACGAACGTCTCGACTTCCCGATCCCGGTTGGCGATGGGGGCAGTCTGCGCGTCGAACTGAACCATTCGAACATGTCGGTGCTCCCCTCCGGTCTGCAGCTGGGCGACAACGACTCGCGTATCCTTGCCGTCGCCCTGAACCTCGCGAACGACGGACTCGACGTCACTGTCGTCTCGAAAGACCTCCCATTGCGGGTGAAGGCGTCCTCGATCGGCCTCGCGGCAGACGAGTATCGTCATGAACTCGCGATCGATTCCGGCTGGACAGGGATGGACGAGATCACCCTGGGCTCGAACCAGATCAACGACCTGTACGAGAACGAATCGCTCTCGACTCGGGCGGTGCAGGACATGCCGGTGAATACCGGCCTGGTCATCCATTCCGACCGTGGCTCTGCCCTTGGCCGAGTCACCGGGCGTGGAGAGCTGAAGCTCGTGCGCGGCGACCGTGACCTGTTCGGTCTGCATGGCCGCTCGGCCGAGCAGCGCCTCGCGATCGACCTGCTTCTCGACCCGGAGATCGGCATCCTCTCGCTGGGTGGCCGCGCCGGCACGGGAAAGTCGGCCCTCGCGCTGTGCGCGGGCCTCGAGGCGGTATTGGAACGCCAGCAGCACAAGAAGATCATGGTCTTCCGCCCGCTGTACGCCGTCGGCGGCCAGGAACTGGGCTACCTGCCCGGCGACCAGGGCGAGAAGATGAATCCATGGGGCCAGGCCGTGTTCGACACTCTCGGCGCCCTGGTCTCGGAGAACGTGCTCGAGGAAGTCGTCGAACGCGGCATTCTCGAGGTGCTGCCGCTCACGCACATCCGCGGTCGTTCGCTGCACGACGCGTTCGTGATCGTTGACGAAGCCCAGTCGCTCGAGCGCAATGTACTCCTGACCGTCCTCAGCAGGGTCGGTCAGAATTCCCGCGTTGTGCTCACCCACGATGTCGCCCAGCGTGACAACCTGCGGGTGGGCCGCTTCGATGGCGTCGCATCCGTGATCGAGACGCTCAAGGGGCATCCACTGTTCGCGCACATGACCCTGACCAGGTCTGAGCGCAGCGCCATCGCCGCCCTGGTCACCGAGATGCTGGAGGGCAACGAACTCGCCTGAATCACACCGGGCGGGTGCCCGACGCTCCCGCCCGGTGTCCCTCCGTCCGCCCGGTGTCCGTCTTTCCGCTGACCATTCGACGGAGATTTTGCTCTCATCGACCGGTTTACTCGCGTCACTGGCCGCGAATCGGTGAAATCTCCGTCGAATGGTTAAGGGATGGCCGCGCGTCCCGGATAGCGCCTGTGGATAACTTTGACGAACGGATGCCGCCGGCGGCTACCCTGCGAGGGTGACAGACACAGCGACCTCCGCTCGATACGCAGACAGCGCTCCGGGCGGCAGAGGCGGGATCCGGTGGGCTCGGCTCGCCTGGCAGGCTGCGCTCGCCGTGGGTCTCGCCGCGCTCGCCGTGGCATCCGTCGGTGTGCAACCAGCTCTGTTACCGGCGATCTGTCTCGCCGTTGTCACCGGAGAACTGTGCAGGCGAGACGTAGTCGACCACCGCCTGCCGAACAACCTGGTGGTGCCCGCGCTCGCGATCAGCCTGTCCGCCGTCGCCGCGCAGTGGCTGGCGGATGGTGGTTCGGTGCCGGTCGTCGCCCTGGTCGCCGGTGCCGGCTACTTCCTGTTTCTGCTCGCACTGAATCTCGGCGGCGGCATGGGCATGGGCGACGTCAAGCTCGGGGCGGCCCTGGGCGTCGCACTCGGACTCCTTGGCGTCTGGTCAGCGGCGGCCGGCCTGGTGCTCGCCTTCGTCGTCGGGGGAGTTGGAGGCTTGGTGTTCCTGCTGGTGCGCCGCGCCAACGCTCGCTCGCGCATCCCGTTCGGGCCGTTCCTGCTTGTCGGTTACTGGGTCGCGATCGCGCTCACTCCATTGCTGGCGGCAGCAGGCGCGACGACCGGCTGAACGCGGAACCGCCGTGCGACAGCGGGAGTCAGGCCTGTGGCGGGCGAGTCATGTCGAGCACGTTGAGCGCCGCCGTGAGGTCTTCCAGAGTGATCTCGCCGCGCTCCACGAAGCCGAGTGCGACGACCGCCTCGTGCACCGTGACGCTGTTGGCGACGGAGTGCTTGGCGACCTTGGCAGCAGCCTCGTAGCCGATCACCCGGTTCAGCGGAGTGACGATGGATGGCGAAGACTCGGCCAGGGCCCTGGAGCGTTCGAGGTTCGCGACGAGACCGTCGACGGTCTTGTCGGCGAGCACCCGGGTCGCATTTGAAAGTAACCGAATCGACTCGAGCAGCGCCGTTCCCATCACCGGGATGGCGACGTTCAGTTCGAACGATCCGGATGCCCCAGACCAGGCGATTGTCGCGTCGTTGCCGACGACCCGGGAACAGACCATGAGCACGGCCTCCGGGATCACCGGGTTCACCTTGCCGGGCATGATCGACGAGCCAGGCTGCAGATCGGGGATCGAGATCTCGCCGAGTCCGGTGTTCGGCCCAGAGCCCATCCAGCGCAGGTCGTTGCAGATCTTGGTGAGGCCGACGGCGATGGTGCGGAGCGCACCGGATGCGTCGACCAGGCCGTCGCGGTTGGCCTGGGCCTCAAAATGGTCTTTCGCTTCGGTGATTGGGAGCTCGGTCTCGGCCACGAGGAGCTCGATCACCAGTTGCGGGAAACCGGCCGGTGTATTGATGCCTGTGCCGACGGCGGTGCCGCCGAGGGGAACCTCTGCGACCCGGGGGAGCGCAGACTGCACGCGGTCGATGCCGAGACGGATCTGCCGCGCGTAGCCGCCGAACTCCTGGCCGAGGGTGACCGGGGTGGCGTCCATGAGGTGGGTGCGGCCGGACTTGACCGCTCCTGCCCAGAGCTCCGCCTTCGCTTCAAGGGCAACCGCGAGGTGGTCGAGCGACGGGATCAGGTCGTCGATCAGCGCACTGGTGACCGCGATGTGCACCGAGGTGGGGAAGACGTCGTTGGACGACTGGGAGGCATTCACATGGTCGTTGGGGTGCACGCTGGAACCGAGGCTCCGAGTGGCCAGCGTTGCCAGAACCTCGTTCATGTTCATGTTCGACGACGTGCCACTGCCGGTCTGGTACACATCGATCGGAAACTGGTCGTCGTGAAGACCGGAAGCCACTTCGTCGGCGGCTGCGGCGATCGCCGTCGCAATAGCACCGTCGAGCACGCCGAGCCGGGCGTTGGCCTGCGCAGCCGACTTCTTAATGCGCGCGAGGGCCGCGATCTGGGCGGGCTCGAGTGTCGACCCGGAGATCGGGAAGTTCTCGACGGCACGCTGCGTCTGCGCACCGTACAGTGCGTGCGCTGGGACGCGCACTTCTCCCATCGTGTCGTGTTCGATCCGGTACCCGGCTTCTGCGGAGTTCTCCACCACGGCGTGATTTCCCTTTCAGTTCTGGTCGTTCTGGTTCTGCTGGCGGCGGGTGCCGCTTTGTAGGCGCCTTCGTCTAGACGATGCCGACCACGGTGTCGGCTTCTGCGCGTCCTTCGAACAGTCTGTAATTCGCGCCGACGATAGCCAATGTACCTTCTGCGACGGCGGAGCTGATCATCTCGGAGCGCTCCAGCATCTCGGTGATGGTGTCGCGCAGGTGTACCCGGCCCACGAGCGTCGCGTCGACGGCCTCCGGGTCGATCGGCGTCGCATCCGTCGCCCCGGTGACCCGCCGAACGGCGGGCACGATCTTCTGGATGATGCGGTCGATGTGCACCGGAAGCGCCGGCGCATCTGCCGCCTGGGATTCGATGGCAGCCCTGACCGCTCCGCACTCGTCGTGTCCGAGAACAACGATCAGCGGCACGTTCAGAACTCCGACCGCGTATTCGAGCGAGCCAAGCACAGACGACGAGATGACCTGGCCGGCGTTACGGATGACGAAAAGGTCACCAAGTCCCTTGTCGAAGATGATCTCGGCGGCCAGGCGCGAGTCACTGCAGCCGAACAGGGCGGCGTGCGGGGTCTGGGTGCTGCCGAGCTCGTTGCGGCGGTCCACATCCTGCCGGGGGTGCCGCGGTGTACCGGTGACGAACCGTTCGTTGCCTCTACGCATCTCCTGCCAGGCCTTGGCCGGAGATGTGAGCACAGATTGTTCGGGGACTGTTGTCGGTTCTGTTGTCATCGTTCGCCATTCGTCAGGATGCTCTCGGCGAGCGCGCTCGCCAGGGCATCAAATTCGGTGCGCTCTGCCGTGCCGATCAGCAGGTAGGTGCTGTCGCCAGAGCTCGTGACGAGCGCGGTGGTGAAATTGCCCCGGTCCTCTTCTGGCGCCTGGTTGCGGTACACGTCCCAGGTGACGCCTTCGATGGTGCTGGTCTCCGTCGCCGGCTGGTTCTGGAGTTGATCGGCGAGCCAGGTCGAGTTCGGTTCGACCGCCTGGGTCATCCCGATGAAGTCGTCGGCCGGAGTCAGGAATCCGACGTACCACGACGGAACGCCTCCGCTGCCGCCGGTGCGCCATTCGGCCGAATTGGATCGCCACGTCGCGGGCAACTCGGGGTCGGCGAGGGGCACATCCACGCTGGGCTGGGTCTGCAGGGCGACCTGGTGGTAGTCGACGTCGCGCGTGAGCGGTGTGTCGCTACGCGGCACAATCAGCACGATGACCAGAACCGCAGCGAGTACTGCCAGGAGCGAGAGTACGAGGTTGTTGACGGTTTTGCGCGTGCGATAGAGCCTCGAGCCCTCGGCCTTCCTGGCCGCTGTCTCGTCAGGTGTTTCAGGTCGGCCGACTTCGGCGACGACGCGGGGGGACCGCCGAGCGGCACTCATTCTACGGCACTCATTCTGCGGCGTCGGCCTGGCCGGCGCGGGCGGCCTCGAGCCTGGCCTTCGCGCCGATCAGCCATTCCTCACATCGCCTCGCGAGTGCTTCGCCGCGCTCCCAGAGGGCGAGCGACTGTTCGAGCGTTGATGACCCCTGCTCCAGTTCGGCGACCACGCGCACGAGTTCGTCGCGCGCCTGCTCGTAGCTCAGGGCGCTGGTGTCCTCGGTTGGCGCAGTCATGGTTTCCATTCTATTTGGCGGCCGCCCTACTGTTGCGCGGCCGTGGATGCTGCATTCACGGTGCCGCGGGCAAGTGTGATGACCAGCTCGGTGCCGGCCGGCGCCTGGTCAGGTTCTCGGAGCACATGACCGTCTGGCAGCTGGGCGATGGCATACCCGCGATCGAGTGTTCCCTGGGGCGAAAGCGCGCGCAACTGGGAGCGAAGATCGACCACAACGGTGCCCGCGCGTTCGAGGAGCCGGCCCGTCAATTCTGCGCCGCGCGAGACGTAGCGGGTGAGCTCCTCTGCCCGGGTGTCGACGATCCAGCTTGAGCCGCTCAGCACCGGACGCGACCGGAGCTGCGTGAGACGGTCGACCTCGGTGGCGAGGATGCCGGTGAGCCGGGTGCTCAGGCGTGCCCTGGCCTGCTGCACGCGGTTGAGTTCGTCGCTCACGTCGGGGACGACACGCTTGGCGGCGTCAGTCGGGGTCGATGCGCGCAGGTCGGCGACATCGTCGAGGAGCGGGCGGTCGGCCTCGTGCCCGATCGCGCTGACGAGCGGTGTGCGGCAGGCGGCCGCGGCACGCACGAGGGTCTCGTCGCTGAAGGCGAGCAGGTTCTGGAAGTCTCCGCCGCCGCGGGCCACGATGATCACGTCCACCTCCGGGTCGTCGTCGAGGCGACGGATGGCGGCGGTCACCTCTCCGGCCGCCCGGTCACCCTGCACGGCAGCGTGCACCACCCGGAAGTCGACGGCGGGCCAGCGCAGCTGGGCATTGCGAATGACGTCCTTCTCGGCGTCGGAGTCCTTTCCGGTGACGAGGCCGATGCAGTGGGGGAGGAACGGCAGAGACTGCTTGCGAGAGCGGTCGAACAGGCCCTCCGCGGAGAGTTGCTTGCGCAGCCGTTCCAGCCGCTCGAGCAGGTCGCCGAGGCCGACATGCTTCAGCTCGAACACCTGCATGGTGAGGGTGCCCGCCTTGACCCAGTAGTTCGGCTTCACCAGGGCGATCACCCGGTCACCCTGCTTGAACTCCTCAGAGAGCCGGGAGCGCACAGAAGACCAGATCGTGAAACTGACCGTCGCATCCTCGCTGAGGTCTTTCAGCTTGCCGTAGACGTTGCCGCCGCTCACGCCCCACTGGGTGACTTCGCCCTCGACCCACGCGGTGCCGAGACGCTCGATGTAACCGCGGATCTTGCTCGAGAGCAGGGCGACCGGCCAGGGCGTCGCCTGGGTGGGCGCAGCATCCGTCATCGTTGTTCCTCCCACAGGTTGCACAGGCGTGCGCGCGTAGACTTGATCTGTGACCACCAGTACCCAATCAGCCGTGATCGGCCTCGGAATGCCCAGGATCCCCAGTACCAGGGGCCGGCTCAAGGATACCCCGGTCCTCGGACAGAAGAGGGTTCTGCTGGCGGCCCCGCGAGGCTACTGCGCAGGGGTTGATCGGGCCGTGATCGCGGTCGAGAAGGCCCTCGAGCACTACGGCTCGCCGGTCTATGTGCGCAAGCAGATCGTGCACAACATCCATGTCGTGACCGAGCTCGAGAAGAAGGGCGCCATCTTCGTCGAAGAAGTCGACGAGGTACCGCCGGGTTCGCACATCGTCTTCAGCGCGCATGGTGTGTCCCCGGCGGTTGTGAATGCCGCTGCCGATCGAGGCCTCCAGGCCATCGATGCCACCTGCCCCCTGGTCACCAAGGTGCACCGTGAGGCCGTGCGCTTCGCCCGCGACGATTTTGAGATCCTGCTCATCGGCCACGAGGGGCACGAAGAAGTCGAGGGCACGGCCGGTGAGGCCCCGGAGCACACGACACTCGTCGGAAGCCCCGATGAGGCGGACACCATCGAGGTGCGAGACCCAAACAAGGTGGTCTGGTTGTCGCAGACGACGCTGAGCGTCGACGAGACCATGGAGACTGTACGACGCTTGCGTGCGCGATTCCCCAACCTGCAAGACCCGCCGAGTGACGACATCTGCTACGCCACGCAGAACCGCCAGGTTGCGATCAAGAAGGTGGCCAAGGACGCCGATCTGGTCATCGTTGTCGGTTCGGCGAACTCGTCGAACTCCGTCCGGTTGGTCGAGGTGGCCCTGGAATACGGTGCGAAGGCAGCCTACCGAGTGGACTATGCGAGCGAGGTCAAGCAGGAGTGGCTCGACGGTGTGGCCACGGTCGGTGTGACCAGCGGGGCATCCGTTCCCGAGGAATTGGTGCAGGAGTTACTGGCCGACCTCGCGGACGCCGGGTATGGCGACGTGCATCCGGTGAAGACTGCGGAGGAAGACCTGATCTTCTCGCTGCCGAAGGAACTGCGGAAGGGTCGCTCAGGCGCCCAGGACGCCCGCGCCCTCGGCGGTCGAACCCGTTCGAACGACTGACCCCGCGCGGCTAATGCGGCCGCGCACGAGCGGATGCCCCTTACCGCACGTCGATTCGGGCGCTGTGTCCGCTGGACTTGGCGAGCCGTGAGTCACGCGTCAGAAGTGGGCAGCCCAAGGCTTCGGCCAACGCGACATACGCCGCGTCGTACGCCGAAATGTTGTCGCGCAACTGGAACACACGTCGCCGCAGAGCGTCGGCGGACGGCCATCGTCGGATTGGCAGGTCCTCGAAATCGGTCAATACATCCTGTGCTCGTGCCGCGCTCAGGTGCCCCCAAGGGTGAGCCCGCGCACGGCAGAAACGACCTCATAGTCGAGCAAGCTCGGCGCGTGCAGTTCCTCTGCGGCCAGGTATGCGCGCAGCTCGTCGGTTCCCGTCAGATTGGTCAACGCGTCAACCACTGCGGCGCTGTCTACCACGATCACGCGCGGGACGGCCGTACCAGTTGCTCGTCCCGATCCACACGAGCCGCAGCCTGCACCTCGAGTGCGGACCTGTTCGACTGCTCCGCCCGGCTGGCCGCACGGTGGAGTACCTCAGCGATCGTCGGTCGAGCGACCTCGCGTTCGACGAGTTCTAGCAGATACGTGTTCAGGGACTCGCCCTTCGCAGCGGCACGCGCTTTCAGTGCCCGGCGCGTCTCGTCAGGCACGTTTCGGATCTGCAACAGGGAATTCATGCATCCATGATAGGTCACTTGACATACATTCTGTATGCATGCCGCCGTGGAGCGTCCGCATCCATGGCTGTGGCGCCTGGAGATCAGGGCTGGCTGTAGAAGTCGATCAGGGTAGGGTCGGTCGCCAGCACTATCGTCAGGAAGACGAAGATGACGACGAACGAAATGACCCCGCCCAGCAGCGGAACGTAGAACGCTCTTTTACCGCGCACGAGGAGCAGGATCGACACCGCGGCCGTGACCAGCCAGATCACGGTCTGGGTGATCCCACCCGCAGTGATCAGGCCACTGACCGACGGATGCGGCGTGTAGTCCCCGAGGTCCTGTTGCGTGTAAAGCACTTGAACGGCATCGGGCACGGCGCCGAGCAGCGACACGGCGAAGAACGCGCCGAAGAGGCCGAACACGAGCAATCCGAGTGTGAGTGGACGGTCCCACGACGGCACGGAGCCTGGTTGACGTTTGGCCGTGCCGGCAGGCGATTGCCTCGGCGCAGGTGGCGGCGTCGATGGAGTAGGGACCTGCGGCGGGGCGGCATCCTTCGGCGGCTTCCAGGTCCACCCTTCCGGAGCGAGCTCGCCGTACTTCGGGCGGGGCCGTGTGTCCCGCTCGTCCGGTGTGTCGTTATCTGCGCCCACGTCGTAACCGTCCGTCGATCGTGCGTTTGAGGAAGGCGAATGGATGCCTCTTCACGAACGCGACATGGTCCCGCAGCGCCACGAACTCGTGGCGAATCGCGTCCCGCTCGTCCTGCGTTCGGCTCAACTCGGCCTTGGCCGCGATGAGTTCCACATTCAAGTCGTCCGTGTTCTTGAGGTGCTCGTTCTCCATCGTGATCTCATTGGCGTAGTTGAGCAGCTCGTCCACCGGCATGACCTTGCGAACGGGGGGAGCCGGATTCCGGGGGAGTCCGGAAAGGGGAATTGCCACGCCGACGTACTGGAAGACGTTGCTCTCCGATTCATCGAGCGCGGCAAAGAACTCGTCGGATGCCGTGAGGCCGAGGCGAACAAGCCGGTCATCGATCCAGCCGCGTGGGTAACCGGCGACAACCGGCTCCTCCTCGATGATGCCGAACCCGGCTGCCGTGAAGACGTCTTCGATCTCGTGAGCGTCGTAGTAGTGCAGGTGCGTCTTGTCGAGGAGGCCTGTTTCCGTATATGGGAATCGGCCTTCCAAAAGGTCGAGGCGCACAGACAGGTGCCCCATGTTGGGGATCGAATACACCACGATGCCGCCGGGGTTCAGCAGTGAGCGGATCGTCCGCAGGGTCGCACGCGGGTCAACAAGATGCTCGATCACATCGGCGAACAGTATCGCGTCGAACGTGCCGAGAACGCCGATCGCCTCGGCATCGCTGACGTCGAGGACGTACGCCTCTGACAGGCGGGTCGCCGCGATCGCGATGTCATCGGCGTTGAGGTCGACACCGACGACAGTGCAACCCTTCAGTCGTTCGAGTGCTTCCCCAAAATTGCCGACAGAGCAGCCAACGTCGAGCACACGACCGCCATCTGGGACGAAGCCGTACATGTTCGACCAGCTGTTGTTGCGGGCTTCAGGTGTGAACTGGTGGCCCGAGTACGCCGATGTCTCGCTCATGGATTCTCTGTCGACGGTCAGTTTCCGGAGTGACCGGCGGAGCCGAGCTGCCTGGTCGCCTCCACGACGCGCGCAGCCATGGCCGATTCGGCGACTTTGCCCCAGGCGCGCGGGTCGTAGAACTTCTTGTTGCCTACTTCGTCGTCGACCTTGAGCACGCTGTCATAGTTCTTGAACATGTAGTCCGCAATGGAGCGGGTGAAGGCGTACTGCGTGTCGGTGTCGACGTTCATCTTGACGACGCCGTTGGCGACGGCTTCGGCGATCTCGGCATCGGTCGAGCCGGAACCGCCATGGAAGACCAGGTCGAGCGGTTTGGCATCCGTGCTGTACTTGGCCGCCAGGCCGTCCTGGATGTCCTTGAGCAGTTCCGGGCGCAGCTTCACGTTGCCTGGCTTGTACACGCCGTGTACGTTGCCGAAGGTGAGGGCGGCCATGTAACGGCCGTTCTCGCCGAGTCCGAGGGCGTCGACCATCGCGCTGGCGTCGTCGAGCGTGGTGTAGAGGTGCTCGTTGATGTCGTGGCTGACGCCGTCTTCCTCGCCGCCGACAACACCGATCTCGACTTCGAGGATGGCGTTGATCGCCTTGGTGCGCTTGATCATGTCGGTGGCGATTTCGAGGTTCTCGCCGAGAGGAACCGACGAACCATCCCACATGTGGGACTGGAAGATCGGGTTGCGGCCGGCCTTGACCTCTTCTTCCGAAGCGGCGATGAGCGGGAGGACGAAGTCATCGAGCGCAGCCTTAGGGCAGTGGTCGGTGTGGAGCGCCACGGTGACCGGGTAGTTGTCGGCCACGGAGTGTACGTACCGGGCGAAGGCGAGGGCTCCGGATGCCCGGTTCTTCACGGTGTGGCCGGCGAAGTAGTCTGCACCGCCGGTGGTGACCTGGATGATGCCGTCTGAGCCGGCTTCGGTCAGCCCCTGGAGTACGGCGTTGATCGTCTGCGACGACGACACGTTGAATGCCGGGTAGGCGAACCCCTTCGCCTTGGCCTTGTTCAGCATCTCTGCGTACTGGTCTGGGGTTGCGATAGGCATGACGTCTCCTGGGATGTATCCGGCTGGGTTGTTCAATACTACCGACGCGGTCTTGCAGGCGGGGCCGGGCAAGCGGCGGTGCCGCTGTGCACTCGGACCGCCTTGCCGGTTCCTCGTCACGATAAGCTGTGAACGGCGGCTCCGGAACACCGGTGCCGGCCCAAAGACGGGCCCCGCCACTGCCACACGCTTCGTCCGGGAAGGACCATCTGTGATCAGCACCGACACCGCCGCACTCTACACGCACCCCGACCGAAACCTCGCTATGGAGTTGGTCCGCGCAACGGAGGCGGCGGCCATTCGTTCGGCGCCATTCATCGGCAAGGGCGACAAGAATGCGGCAGACGGCGCGGCAGTCGACGCGATGCGCGCCTTCCTCGGCACCGTCAATTTCGACGGAATCATCGTCATCGGCGAAGGGGAAAAAGACGAGGCGCCGATGCTCTTCAACGGCGAACGTGTCGGCAATGGGCGCGGCCCGGCCTGCGACATCGCCGTCGACCCCATCGACGGCACCAGTCTCACCGCAGCAGGACGCCAGAATGCGCTCTCGGTGATCGCCGTTTCCGACCGGGGCACCATGCTCGACGCGTCATCCGTTTTCTACATGGACAAGATCGTCACCGGCGCAGCGGGTCGCGGTGTGGTCAGCCTTGACCAGTCGATCGGCGACAACATCCGTGAGTACTCAAAGGCCACCGGCAAGGCGGTCGGTGAACTGAGCATCGCGGTGCTTGACCGACCGCGGCACGAAGGACTCATCGACGCGATCCGCAGCGCGGGTGCCGGCACCCGGCTGCTCCTTGACGGTGATGTCGCGGGCGGAATCAACGCGGCCCGTTATGAGAGCCGCATCGACATGTGCGTCGGGATCGGTGGAAGCCCTGAGGGCATCACCACTGCGTGCGCGCTCAAAGCGCTCGGCGGATTCATGCAGGGCCGGCTCGCGCCGGGCGACGACGCGGAACGCGCCAGGGCCATTGATGCCGGTCTCGACGTCGACAAACTTCTCGAGATCGATGACATGGTCAGCGGCGACAACACCTTCTTCGTCACCACCGGCGTCACCGACGGCGCCCTGGTTAACGGTGTGCGCCGCAAGGGGCCGATGATTCGCACGGAGAGCCTGGTGCTGCGCTCGCGCACCGGAACGGCCAGGCGCGTGATCGCCGAGCACCTCGCCGAGAAGTGGGTCTAGCAGCGCGGCATCCGGCTTGGCTGGGCCTACTTTGTGCCAGGCTGGGCCTGAGGGGTCGCAAAGTGCTCCCTTCCGGCCGATTTTCGAGCGTTTTGTGTCCCCTCACGATGGTGAACACGCGAAACGGCGCACGAGACTGACGTCGGTGTCGGTGGCCGGTGTCACACTTGCCGCATGGATCCACTGATGCTTCTCCTCATCGGCGTTGTTGTCGGCGCCGTTGTCGGCGTGCTTGCAACCGTTGTCGTGCTCCAGCGTCGCCGTGCCGAGTCGCCCTCTGCCGAGAACGTTGCGGTCATCGAGGCGCGCCACCAGGTCGAGCTGGCTGAGGTCAGGGCACGGGAGAACGCTGTGCAGTCCCTGCTTCGCGAAGAACTCGCGTCGATGCAGGCCACCGCTGACGGCATGCGCACTCAGATTCAGGATGCGCAGCAGCAATTCCGCGAACTGGCAGAGCGCCAGCGCGTGGACCAGCAGACCCGCACGGAGCGTGACCGGGCGGAGAGCAAGGTTCTCGAGGCTCTGTCTCCGGTGAAGGAGAGCCTGCAGGACATGCAGAAGAAGGTCACCGAACTCGAGTCGCAGCGCAGCCTGCAGCACGGTGAATTGAGCGAGCAGTTGCGGAGCGCGACCGAGTCAGAGGAACGGCTGCGCAGCACTGCCGAATCGCTCGCGTCAGCACTTCGAGCCAACAGCACGCGCGGCGTATGGGGGGAGACCCAGCTGCGGAGCGTTGTTGAGGCCGCCGGCCTTATCGAGCGCGTGGACTTCGACGTGCAGTCGAGCATCAGTTCCGATGCCGGCGCCGGTCGCCCGGATATGGTCGTGCACCTGCCCGGCGGCAAGAACATCGCCGTCGACGCCAAGGTTCCGTTCACCGCTTTCCTCGAGGCGAGTCAGATTCCGGCCACTGCAGTTGGTGTTGAGGGAGCTCAGCGCGACACCTTCATGAAGGCGCACGTGAAAGCCGTGCGAGATCACATCACGGCGCTCGGCAGCAAGGCGTACTGGCAAGGCCTCGATGCCTCTCCCGAACTGGTGGTCGCGTTCATCCCGAGCGAGTCACTGGTGTCGTCTGCTCTCGAGGCAGACCCGTCGATCATGGAGTTCGCGTTCTCGAAGCGCGTTGCACTGGCTTCGCCGGTCACGCTGTGGTCTGTGCTGAAGACAGTCGCATTCAGCTGGCAGCAGGATGTGCTCACAGAAGACGCGAAGCTGCTCTTCGATCTCAGCAAGGAGCTGTACTCGCGCCTCGCCACGACGGCCGGTCACATCGAGAAGCTCGGCCGATCGATCGAGAGAACGGTAAAGGACTATAACGGTTTCGTCGGGTCGATGGAACGCCAGGTACTTCCGACAGCACGCAAGCTCAACGCGCTCGACGAGTCGAAGGTACTTGCACCACTCGCCGGCATCGAGGAGACCCCGCGCCAGATCGTGGCGTTCGAATTTGTCGCTGAACTCGAACGCGGACCGCGCGCGGTCAACGAATAGCCGGTTGCGCCCTCGTCCAAGCCGGGAATCGTCCCGCACCGGGCGTCGCGCCAGCCCGGGTGCTATTCCAACTTCCCACCACGATGCGCCACTTACGCGCGCATGCGCCATGCGCGCATGGCGCATGCGCGCGTTAATGGCGCGCCCCGGCGATGTGGGCCGCGGCTCAGGTGAGTGCCATCGGGCCGTGCACGGCTGCGTGGGCCTCGGTGGCGACCGGGCCGATGACACCGACCTTCACCCTGGTGATGTGTGCGAGCTGCTCGATGGTGTCGGCCTCGTGGCGTTTCGCCGCGTGGATCATGATCGCGGCGCACGCCTCTGAATCGGCGAGGGCGTCGTGGTGGGCGAAGTCTTCGAAGCCGGCTGCCATCGCAGCGACCGGCAGCCGGTAGGAGTCGAGGTGGTAGGTGCGCCGGGCCACCTGCAGGCTGCACACGTAGTTGAAGTCGGGCACCGGAAGACCCACGACAGTGGACGCAGTCTTGATCACTCCAAGGTCGAACCCGGCATTGTGGGCAACCAGGTGATCGCCGTCGGCAAACGCGACCAGGTCGGGTAGTTGCTGGCCCCAGGAGGCGGCACCGACAACATCCGTCGCCCTGATGCCGTGGATGCGGGTATTCCATTCCAAGAACTCGTCGTGCCCGAGAGGAGGCTGGATGAACCAGCTGACCCGGTCGACCACGCGCCCGTCTCGCACCTTCACCAGCCCGACCGAGCAGGCAGATGCGCTCGAGGAGTTGGCGGTCTCGAAGTCGATGGCGGTGAAGTTCAGGGGCACGTTTTTATGGTCTCACGCGCCACCGACGCTTCCGTGCAGGGCTGGCCACAAGCGCGACATCCGTGAGCCGGTACGCTAGAGGACCGTGGCTCTCACTATTGCAATCGTCGGACTGCCCAATGTTGGCAAGTCCACCCTCTTCAACGCGCTGACCAAAAACCAGGTGCTCGCGGCGAACTATCCGTTCGCCACGATCGAACCGAACGTCGGTGTGGTGAACCTGCCGGACCCGCGGCTGGACACCCTGGCCGGTATCTTCGGCAGCGAACGGATCCTGCCCGCTCCAGTGTCGTTTGTTGACATCGCCGGCATTGTGCGTGGCGCGAGCGAGGGGGAGGGGCTCGGCAACAAGTTCCTCGCGAACATCAGGGAGGCCGATGCGATAGCGCAGGTCATTCGCGGGTTCGACGACCCGGATGTTGTGCACGTCGACGGTGCGGTGAATCCGGCCGGTGACATGGAGACGATCAATACTGAGCTGATCCTGGCCGACCTGCAGACCCTGGAGAAGGCCGTCTCGCGTTACGAGAAAGAGGTCAAGGGTCGCAAGATGGAGCCTGTCGTGCTCGACACGGCGAAGGCCGCACAGGCGATTCTCGACTCGGGTAAGCCGCTGTCGTCGGCGACGATCGACCTCGAGCCGATCAGCGAACTCGGCCTGCTCACAGCCAAACCGTTCATCTATGTGTTCAATGTTGACGAGGCAGTGCTGCAGGATGCCGCCAGGCTGAAGACCCTGGCCGACCTGGTTGCTCCGGCTCACGCGGTCTTCCTCGACGCCAAGCTCGAGTCCGAGCTCATCGAGCTCGACGCGGAGGATGCGGCGGAGCTTCTGGCCTCGACCGGCCAGGAGCAGAGTGGCCTGGATCAGCTCGCGCACATCGGCTTCGACACCCTCGGGTTGCAGACCTATCTGACGGCCGGGCCGAAAGAGACCCGTGCCTGGACGATCCACAAGGGCTGGACGGCGCCGCAGGCGGCCGGAGTGATTCACACCGACTTCCAGAAGGGCTTCATCAAGGCCGAAGTCATTTCCTTCGATGACCTCGTTGAGACGGGTTCTGTCGCCGAGGCGCGTGCAAAGGGCAAGGCCCGTATGGAGGGCAAGGACTATGTCATGCAAGATGGCGACGTGGTGGAGTTCCGCTTCAACGTCTAGCTTCTGCAGGGCGACGGATGCGCGTGCGCGGAAGAGTCCAGGTGTTGTTGCGTACCTCTCGGGTGCGAGCCCTTTTTCGCATACAAAAGGAGCTGTATACGCATAACCATAAGTACAAATGTTCATTTGTGCTATGGTGACGAAGATCGGTAGAGAGGCGGCAAATGATGGGTGCAGAGTCTGCTGCTGAGCTTGACCTGGCGTTGCGGGCGCTTGCCGACGGGAATCGACGGGCGATCCTGCGGGCGATCCGTTCTGTTCCGCGTCCGGTGGGTTCCATCGCAGAGGAAGTCGGACTGTCGCAACAGACGACCTCCCACCACCTCGGAGTTCTCCGAGAGGCAGGGCTCGCTGTCGGCACCCGTCAGGGCACGCGCCACCTGTTCGCAGTGGACACGGACGGTCTGGCGGCGGTGCGCTCTTACTTGGACGACTTCTGGCCGAGCAAGCTTTCAGCGCTGAAAGCCGTCATCGAGGCACCGGAGGGTGCGGATCTTGGCTGAGTTCCGGGACTCCATCGACATCGAAGCCCTTCCGGAGACGGTGTTCCACTACCTGACCACGAACTCGGGGATGACCGCATGGATGGGCCAGTATGCCGAACTCGACGCGAGGCCGGGCGGCAGGTTCGCCGTCGATATCTCCGGGTACCCGGTTCGAGGAGAATTTCTCCATGTCGACTACCCGAGCCGAGTGGTGGTCTCTTGGGGCTTTGCAGGAAGCGAGGTACTTCCCGCCGGGGCGTCGACGGTCGAGTTCAGACTCACCGCGATTAGCAGTGGAACCAGGCTCGAGCTCATCCACTCGGAACTGCCCGATACTGAGGTACCCGGGCACGCCAACGGGTGGGTGCATTTCCTGCCCCGTCTCGCTATCTCAGGTTCCGGCGGTGTCGCCGGGCCCGATGACTGGCGCCCCCTGGGTGCCTGAATGCCCCGAAATCAACCGCTGAGAGAACGAGGGAGTTTCCATGACACAGATATCCGCGTATGACATCGTCAAGAGTTACCATCGCGCCTGGACGAGCGGCGACGTCGAGCACGCCATGATCTATGTCGCCGACGGCATCACCTGCCGCGCGCCGGGCATCGACTTGAACGGCAAAGCCGCCTACCAGGACTTCATCGCCGGGTTCGCGCCCGCCCTCATCGGTGTGGCCGATATCGCCGAGTTCACCGACGGAGATCGTGTCGCACTCTTCTACTACCCGCAGACCGCAGGGACCTCGGCGACTCCGGCTGCTGAGTGTTTCACGATCAAAGACGGCAAGATCAGCGAGAGCATACTGATCTTCGACCGGCTCTCGTACGGCCCGCCCGAACCGGACTGACGCCGGAGGCTCTGATGACAACCGCGCAGAATGCGCTGATCGAACGACTCCGAGATCTGGTCACAGATGAGCCGATAATGCGCGAGGTGTCGATGTTCGGCGGTCGATCGTTCATGGTCAACGAGAAGATGATCCTCAGTGCCCTGAAAGATGGCGGGCTGCTGGTTCGCGTCGCTGCCGACCAGCACGAAGAACTGGTCAGTCATCATGGAGCGGTACAGGCCGAGATGGGAGCCGGGCGCGAAATGGGACCCGGCTGGATCGAAGTCGCCGCCGAATCGATTAGCGACGACGAGAACCTTGCCTTCTGGTTCGAGGTCGCCATGGAATACAACCGAGCCGTGACCGGAGGTAGCCGATGAACGCATTTCAGTTGCTGGATCAGCGTAGCTGGAGCTCGATGAGCGGGTGATCCGCGAAGACCTCGAGAATGAGCTCGAAGTAAGTCTTTCCGAGTCCGTTCCGCAGGCCGTCGAGATCCGACTGGATGCGTTGCTGATCGAAGGAATGCGGTCGTGACAACTTGTTCTGCAGCCACAGCTGCGTCTCATCGAACCCGAGCGCATCACGGCTATGGGCGTGGTCGGTCCAGACGAACGTAGCCGGATCGCCCTCGCGAATCTCGCCGTCTACCCGGTGGAGGATGTCGTTGAACCCATCCAGGCTCGACCCGAGGCGCCAGTCCTGGTCTGCCATCAGCTCTCGGTTGAGCTGCTCGTACAGGTCGGCGATACCGTGCACCTCTGCACCGTCGATTCGGTACTGCTTCATCGGTCGAATTCCTTCCTTCATCTGCTCACGACAGTTGACCACACTACGTCGAGCACGCAGAGACCGTCGTCCGTCTCGCGATAGAACACGTCGCCTGGGAAGACTCGATCCGAGGTGGCGCCGTCGGCTCCGAGTTCGCGCATCGGACTGGGGCTGCTGCCGTCAGCCCGTGCCAAGGGCTACGGCACCGACGTGATCGCGGTGCTGCGCTCCGCCGAGCGCAACGGCTCCGTTCGCGAGGGCGTCTAACCGTTTCGGTCGGAGGTGATGACACGGAGGTTGATGGCACTGACCACCCTGGGTCGCACTGGGCAGCGAGGCCCGGTGTCAGTCGAGCATCCGTCGCATAAGGATTCGCGGAATACCACCTGAGACGGAGTCGGTGTCGGCTGCTTTTGTGAAGCCGGCCCGTTCGAACATGCTGCGCGTGCCGACGAAGGCCATGGTGAGGTCGACCCTCTGGTCGGCGTTGTCGGCGGGGTAGCTTTCGACAGCAGGTGCCCCGGATGCCCGTGCGTACTCAACGGCACCCTCGATGAGCGCGCCCGTGATGCCCTGTTTGCGGAAACCAGGGCGCACTCGGATGCACCAGAGCGACCAGACGGGCAGGTCGTCGATATGCGGGATCTTCCTTGAATTCGCGAACGGATGAAGCTCAGCGCGAGGCGCGATCCCAGCCCAGCCGACGACCTCCCCGTCACGGTGCGCGAGTACGCCGGGCGCGACTTCACGCGCGCACAATTGCCGCACTTTGTTCGCCCGTTCGGTGCCCTTCAGTTCCCGGTTCTCCTTTGAGCCAAGCCGCCATGACAGGCACCAACACACTGACGATTCCGGCTTCTTCGGCGCGAACATCGTCGCCATGTCATCAAAGTCGCTGGCCGGCTTCACCTCGATCATTGTCACCCCCGCTTTCGCTCAGCCAACTGGATGGTTGGTTCACCTGGTCGGCATCCTCACGGCTGTCGATTTCGCCCCAGCGCCTGGATCAAGTCAAATGCAAACGCCGGTTCATATCAACCTGCATTATCGCAGTTGAGGGATTGAACGCGATCTCCCAGAGGTACCCATCGAGGTCGGCCAGATAGGCGGGAGTATCCGCCCCATTCCTTCTCAAACAGCACTGCCGGACAGGCGACGACGGCCCGGTTCCGGGGTGTGACACCCGACGTGTTCGTCACCGTCCCCGCTCTCACGTTGCTGGGTATGTCGGAGGAACAGGGGAACCTCAACGGGTACGGACCCATCGACCCGGACACCGCCCGCGACCTCGCCGCAAAATGCCCGTCGTTCGTCAGGATCCTGACCCATCCCGAAACGGGGGTGGTGCTCTCCGTGGGCAGAGACCGCTACCAGGTGCCGGCCGACCTGCGGAGAATGCTCCAGCTGCGCGACGGGACCTGCCGGTTCCCCGGCTGCAACCGACAAGCCGCCGGCTGCGACATCGACCACAGCGAAGACTGGAACCACGGAGGTGAAACCGCCCACAACTGACGAACGACGCGAGGTGAGTTCGAGACGCATGCTTCGCTCGCGCCCCGATCCGGCGCTTGAAATCGGAGCCCATGAGCGACGCCACCAGGCACTCGAGCGAGCAACGAATCGTTGCGCCCTCACGTCAGTGTGGATCGATCACCTGCACAAGACCGACCCTGAGCTGGGAGGCGCGCTCGACCGGTCTGTAGTGGTTCAGCATCCGATGGTCATTGCTGAGCTCTCGCTCGGTTCCATTCGCAACCGAGCGAGCTTCGTCGAACTGTTGTCGAACCTCCCGTCGACACCTGCAGCCACGCACGACGAAGTCAATCGATTCATCGATCGGCATGCCCTATTCGGTCAAGGGTTGAGTCTCGTCGATGCTCACCTGCTGGCCTCCGTCATGCTTGCGCCTGGCACGAGGATGTGGACGAGCGATAAGCCCCTGGTTGCTGCAGCGCAACGACTCGGAGTCGCGCACCAGAACTGACTGGCCTGACCCGCTGGCGCTCGCACTCCAAACGACGAGACCGGATCTGCCATTATTGGGACGACGACTGACGGTGCCGGCAGAGGAGACAAAACGTGTACAGGCTGCTCATCATCTTGCTCATGGTCGTTCTGCCCATCGCTGGCGTGGTGTTCGACCTCGTCCGCACTGCGGGAACAATCGACCTCTGGTCGAGCATCGGCAACTGGTTCGTCTTCTGGGTAGTCGGGGTGCGATTGTTCACGGCCGGCGTGAGCCAGATCTTCCGTCCGCAGTTCACCTCGCAGAGCATCCTCGGCACCAGGAACTCGGGTGCAGACCAAATCGTGCAGGAGTTGGGCTTTGCCAACGTTGCGATGGGCGCGGTGGGACTCGTCGCAACGTTGTGGCTTCCCGATTGGATCGTTCCTGCCGCACTGGCCGGTGCCATATTCCTCGGGCTCGCCGGATTCCGTCACGTCGCGAAGAAGAACAAGAACCCCATGGAAGCCCTCGATACCTACACCGATATCTTCGGGTGCGTCGTGCTTGCGGCTTTCTTGACCGTCACCCTGGTCACGTCGTTGCAGGCTTAGAGTCAACGGCTGGCGTCGCTACAGAGTGCGCCCGCTGTCGGGATCGGTGCCCGGACGCACGTTCGGATCGGCGTCCGGGCGCATGTTCGGGTCGGCGTCACGGTTCGCCTTCACGTTGCCGTGCGCGTCGACGTCCGGGTCAACGTCATCCGCTCGCTTGAACTGCTGCTCGGCTTCGACCCGCGCGCTCTCGGCATCCGATTGGCGCTCTGAGCTCTCGCGACTCAGCCGTTCCGCTTTGACGCGCGCTTGTTCCGCATCGGCTCTCGCGCGTGCCGCATCTGCCTCGCGCTCGCGCGCGGCCAGGTCTGCGTCCGCACCCTTCTCCCGCAAATCGGCGGCCTGGTGGCGGTTTGCCTCGACTCTCGCCTCGCGGCTTCGACGCGACGCGAAGACGGCGATCACGATGATGATGATCACCACAACAACGACGACGATCCAGATGAGCAGGTTGGTATCCATGTGTGATCCGCCTCTCTGCGGAGATATCGAGTTCTCCCAGTTAACTCCCCTCGACACAAACCCGCTAGGGAGACCTATTCGGCGCGATTGCCGTGAAGTCCGCCTTCCTCAAACGGGCTGGTAACTCCTCGATAAGCCAGGGCCATCATCATTCCCTCTGCCGCGTGCTCGAGATTGTGGCAGTGGTCCATCCAGATGCCGGGATTGTCCGCCGTGACCTCGACGACCCAGACCTCGCCGGGCTGCACGTCAAATGTGTCCAGCCAGAGTGGCGAACCTGTCGAACGGATGCCGTCGCGTGAGACGACAAGCACGTGATGGCCGTGCACATGCATCGGGTGCGTCTCCCAGCCGCGGTTCGCAACCGTGAGCCGAACCACGTCCCCTTCGTCGACCTCAATACTCGGGATGTGGGGGTAGACCTCACCGTTGACTGTGTAGCCGTACGCAGGAAGACCGTGCAGGAATCGCGGATCACGGTCGAGCACCATCTTCGCTTCCACGCGGTTGGGGCCGGTGAGGGATGCGACAGCGCCACGCGCGCCGTAATCGAGCAGATCCAGGTCGCCGACAGCCGAATCCGAGCGCGGAACGACCTTTCCGCCCGGTGACAAGGCCAGCGACGCCCGGGAGGAGGCATCCGTCGTCAACAAAACACCGGAGTCCGGCACCTCGAACGACACGTCGAGTCGCCCGCCGGCCGGAACTCGCAACGCCTTCCCGGCGACCGGCTTTGGGCCGGCGAGATCCCGGCCATCAGCGGCGACAACTGTGAAGGCGACGCCGTCGAGGCGGAAGCGATGCGGCACCTGGTCGGTGTTGACCAGACGCAGCCGCACGGATTCGCCCGCAGGAACATCGAGCGCCTCCGCCCGGTCTGATTCGCCCAGGATCACCGAACCGCCCAGGGTGCGCAACGGCGCGGTTACGTCGAGGTTCTCGGCTATACCGTCTGTCGGCAGTACGACCAGCGTTCCGAACAGGCCCCTCTTCACACCATCGGAGGAGACCTGGTGGGTGTGATACCAATACGTGCCAGTTTCGTCCGCCACGAAACGATAGGTGAAAGCCTCGCCGGGCAGCACCGCGTCCTGCGTGACGCCCGCGACCCCGTCCTCGCCGTTCGGCACGTCGTATCCGTGCCAGTGGATCGTCACGCCGGCGTCGATGTCCCTGTTGCGCAGCTCCACCTCGACGAGATCGCCTTGGGTGACGCGAATCTCCGGTCCAGGCATCGATCCGTATGTCCACGCTGAAACGTTGGCCCCAGACGCGAGGGTGATGCTCTGCTGCTGCGCCGTGAGCTCAAATCGTTGCACGGCTCCCGGCGCGTCTTCCGGAGTGCGCAGCTCCTCGACCGAGACTCCAGCCGACTCTGCAGGCGCAGGCGCGGCGGGGCCGTGCGTGGCAGGGCCGTGTGCGTGTGTTTCCGCAAGTGCACCGGGCACCGCGACACTTCCGAACCAGCTCAGGCCGACGGATGCCACCAGCACGAGAGCCGTCAACGCGGCTATTCCGCTGACCAGCCGCCTCCCCAGCTGCGCGAACTGCGCGTAGGAGAGCCAGGTCGCCAGCACCGTGAGCGCCAGCAACGACACCGCCGGAACAATGCCGAGAGGATAGCCGACAAGCATCCTGGCCAGGATGCCGGCAACCCCGGCGGCAGCGGCGCCGACCAGCACGGTTGGAACGATCGGGCGCAGGGCGCTACGGTGACCGCGCACCGCAGCGACAAGCGGACGGCCGGCCACGGCAACCGCGACAAGCGCTGCGACGGCCGAGAGGGGAAGAGCGAAAAGCAGCTTCTCCTGCGCGAACGACCAGTCATGCGTGGCGAGCCGCCCACCGAGAACCGCCTGGCCGGCGACGCCCAGCACGCCGGCAATGGCCAGGCCGAGCACCAGTCGACCACGCGTCGGTGAGGAGGGTCCGGCGAGGAGCCCTCCCGCGATCACCGACCCTGCAAGCCACGAACCCGCGGTGAGGACGGCCACCGCGAGGTCGATGGCGAGCAGCCCAAACCCGGTCACGGAACGATGGTGGGAGTTCCCGTCGCCGTTCCGGTGCTGGTCGGTCTGCCCGCTCCGGCGACACGGGGTGGAGCTTCGGTGTCGGTGGTGAGGGGACCGGTGGCGACGGGGTCGGAAACCGTGTCGCGCGACACCGGCTCCGTTGCGATGGAATCGCGTTCGCGCGGCGCGCGGTCTGTGGCCGGGCGGCCACTTGCGAGGCGCCACGCCCGCTTGGTCAGCACGGCACTGATCCAGAGGATCGCCACTCCGTTCAGACCGTGGAAGCCCAGCATGATGGTTGCGCCAATGGGAATCTCAGCGCTCTCCTCGCTGACGTTGAAGATCGACGACGTGATGATGAACAGCACCGTCTGGAACAGCACGAGTACCAGCGGAAGAACGCTGAGCCAGATGGTGTTCTTCCCTGCTCTGGCCAGCAGTGCAGCGATCAGGGTAAGCAAGGCGAGGAGCGCAACGACGACACGTCCGTTCGTGCCGTGGATGGCGAACAGCTCCTCCTCCGGCAGGCTGAAGACGCCCATCGCGGCGAAATAGAACTGCAGCACGACGGCAACAGTGAGCAGAGTGGTGACAACAGCGAATACCTTGCGCATCAGGGACTCCTTCGAGGAAGATCCAACACACCGGTTCATGTGCCGGGTGGCGAGCAGATTACACCTCAGGTGTCGACTAGGCGATGATTCCTCGCGAAATTAGGTACTCCCCAGTCGGGAGTATGGGGGTACCTGAGGCATAGGGGGTTCGGTAGCTCGCCGGCAGCAGGTTCGGGGACAGCGTGTGCTGGGCCGTCGACATCGCCTGCGATGCAGCCTGCGATGCCGCTGACACCGTGTGCGGTGCCGCTATGCTGGAGGTGCACAGTCACAAGTGAATACAGGGCCACATAGGCCGATGCGGGAGAGCCGGTCGTCGCAGGACGGACCGGCACCGAAGGAGCAATCCTCCCCGACAATCTCTCAGGTACGCGTACCGCATCGAACTGGCCACTCTGAAAAGCAGCCGCACACGGCTCGCCCAAGGTGAAAGTCGCGCGAGCATTTTATGCGCGGTGAAGCTCTCAGGCCGGATGACAGAGGGGGAGTTCCCACGGGACCCGACCGGGTCTCGGAGAATCTCGTCCGGCATCCGCCCGGCGACGACCCGGAGAACTCATGACCTCGGCCCCTGAACCCGGTACCAACCCAAGCAACACCGAACGCTACTCGCCCCTGCATCAGACCCATGTCGATGCCGGCGCCAGTTTCACCGACTTCGCCGGCTGGCAGATGCCGGTGCGCTACTCGAGCGACCTCGCCGAGCACCACGCGGTGCGTACCGCCGCCGGGCTGTTCGACCTCTCTCACATGGCCGAGATCGTGGTGAGCGGGCCGGATGCCGGTGCTTTTCTCGACTATGCCCTCGCGGGGAAGATTTCGACCATCGACCTGTGGCAGGCGAAGTACAGCCTCCTGCTCAACGAGGCAGGCGGCATCATCGACGACCTCGTCGTCTACCGGCTTCGGGAGAGTGAGTTTCTCGTCGTCGCCAACGCCGGCAACCGCTTCGCCGCCGCCGACGCACTCACCAACCGGGCAGCTCGTTTTGACGTCACGGTCGACGACCAAAGCGACGATTACGCGCTCATCGCCGTGCAAGGACCGGCCGCGCGCGCCATCGCCCAGGCGACATCCGGAATCACCGACCTGGGCTCGCCGCTCGACGAGCTGAAGTACTACCGGGCGACGGATGCGGTTTTCAACGGAGTGCCGCTTCTCATCGCCCGCACCGGCTACACCGGAGAAGACGGCTTCGAGTTGTATCTCGGAACGGATGCCGCCACGGCCCTCTGGAACGCCCTCACCACCGCGGGTGCCGCGCACGATCTCGTTCCCGCCGGCCTCGCGAGCCGTGACACGCTCCGCCTTGAGGCGGGCATGCCGCTCTACGGGCACGAGTTGAACGCCACCTTGTTTCCCGCCCAGGCGGGGCTCGGCCGTGTCGTCAACCTGGCCAAGGAGACCGACTTCATCGGTCGCGCCGCAAGCGAAGAAGGACCGCGAGCCGATGCCCGCGTGCTCGTCGGACTGAGCGGCGAGGGAAAACGCGCAGGCCGGGCCGGCTACCAGGTCTTCCACTCTGCCGATGCTCCGGAACCCGAGGGCGAGATCACCAGCGGTGCGCTGTCACCGACCCTCGGGCATCCCATCGCCATGGCCTACGTTGCTCCTGCGCTCGCCCAGCCAGGAACCGGCCTCTTCGTCGACATCCGCGGAACCCGGGTTCCGGTGACCGTGGTTCCCCTCCCGTTCTACAAACGCCAGAAGTAATGAACGCCGTTGACGACACCTTCATAGCCCCATCGAAAGGACACACCATGGCTGACAAGACCACGCTCCAATACACCGCAGAGCACGAGTGGGTGCAGGTGGCGGATAACGAAGCCACCATCGGCATCACCGCGTACGCGGCAGAGAAACTCGGCGATGTCGTCTTCGTCGAACTCCCCGCAGTGGGCACAGAGATATCAGGCGGCACAGTCGTCGGTGAGATCGAGTCGACCAAATCAGTCGGCGAGCTCTTCGCGCCGTTCGACGGCACCATCACCGCGATCAACGACGCTGTCGTCGACAGCCCTGAGCTGGTGAACACAGACCCATTCGGCGAAGGCTGGTTGGTCAAGGTCGCCTTCACGGCGCTGCCCACCATGCTCAGCTACGACGAGTACTCCGCCATCGTCGGCGAATAGCCGCGACGAAACCGATTCGAGACCGCACACCAATGACCCAGGCCTTCACCCAACGTCACATCGGCACGGATGCCGACGCCCAGTCCCGCATGCTCGCCACCGTCGGTTACGACTCGCTTGAGTCTCTCGTCGACGCGGCTATCCCGGCGTCCATCCACGTCGACCAATTCCGCTCGAATGATGACAGCGCGTTGCCACCCGCCGCGACGGAGAGGGAGGCCATCACCGAGCTCCGTTCCCTCGCCGGCCGGAATTCCGTGAAGCGGTCGATGATCGGGCTCGGCTACTACGACACCGTCACCCCCGCGGTGATCAAGCGCAACGTGCTCGAGAACCCGAGTTGGTACACGGCATATACGCCCTACCAGCCTGAGATCTCGCAGGGGCGGCTGGAAGCGCTCATCAATTTCCAGACCATGGTGTCCGATCTCACCGGCATGACCACCGCAAACGCCTCGATGCTTGACGAGTCGACGGCCGTGGCCGAGGGGATGCTGCTGGCGCGCCGCGCTTCGAAGGTCGGCGCGCGCAGGTTCATCGTCGACGCCGACACCTTCCCCCAGACGAAGGCAATCCTCGAGGGCCGCGCCACGGCCGTCGGCATCGAACTGGTGGAGCACCCGCTGGCCGAACTCGCCGATGCAGCGCAGGACGACGTCGCCGAGGCCCTCGGCGACCATTTCGGTATCTTCGTGCAGTATCCGTCGGCGTCAGGAAAGCTGTGGAACCCCGCGGGTGTGATTTCGGCATCGAAAGCGCAGGGCGGGCTCGCCGTCGTCGCGGCCGACCTGCTCGCGCTCACGCTGGTCACCTCCCCTGGGGAACTCGGTGCCGACGTCGCCGTCGGCACCAGCCAGCGCTTCGGGGTTCCGATGGGCTTCGGCGGTCCGCACGCTGGCTACATGGCCGTTCGAAAGGGGCTTGAGCGGCAGCTCCCCGGCCGCCTGGTGGGGGTCAGCGTCGACGCGACCGGCCACCCCGCCTACCGGTTGTCGCTTCAGGTGCGTGAGCAGCACATCCGTCGCGACAAGGCGACCTCGAACATCTGTACCGCCCAGGTGCTGCTGGCGGTGATGGCCGGCATGTATGCCGTCTACCACGGACCAGACGGGCTCAAAGCGATTGCCACCGAGGTGCACGAGCGCACGCGGCAACTCGCTGCGGCCCTGCGTGCCGCGGGCGCCGACGTCGTGGAAGACACCTTCTTCGATACCCTCCGGGTCTCTGTGCCCGGTCGGGCACACGATATCGTCTCCCGCGCGGCGAACGACGGCATCAACCTGCACCACATCGACAACGACACCGTCGGAGTCTCTGTTGACGAGACCACAACCAGCTCCGACCTCACAATCGTGGTCGGCGCGTTCGGCGGCCGTGACCTGTTCGGCCGGGTCGACTTCAGCGAAACGCAGGGCCGCCTGCCGACAGATCTCGTGCGCACCAGCGACTACCTCACGCACGCGGTGTTCAACACGCATCGCTCCGAGACCAGCATGATGCGCTATCTCAAACGGCTCGCAGACTATGACTATGCGCTCGACCGCGGCATGATCCCGCTCGGCTCCTGCACCATGAAGCTCAACGCCGCAACCGAGATGGAGTCCGTCACCTGGCCGGAGTTCGCAGGCCTCCACCCGTTCGCGCCGCGCGCCGACGTCGGCGGCTACCTCGAACTGGTCACCCAGCTCGAAACCTGGTTGACGGATGTCACCGGGTACGACACCGTGTCGCTGCAGCCGAACGCCGGAAGCCAGGGCGAACTCGCCGGCCTCCTGGCGATCCGCGGGTACCACCTCGCGCAGGGCAACACCCAGCGAACGGTCTGCCTGATCCCGTCGAGCGCGCACGGCACCAACGCGGCATCCGCTGTTCTGGCCGGTATGCGGGTCGTTGTGGTCGCGTGCGACGAGCTGGGTAACGTCGATCTCACCGATCTCGAAGCGAAGATCGCCGAACATGCCGAGAGCCTCGCGGCGCTGATGATCACCTATCCGTCGACCCATGGCGTCTATGAGCACCGCGTGAGCGCTATCTGCCAGGCGGTGCACGACGCCGGGGGACAGGTCTACGTCGACGGCGCAAACCTCAACGCGCTTCTCGGCTTCGCCCGGTTCGGCGACTTCGGAGGCGACGTCTCGCACCTGAACCTGCACAAGACCTTCTGCATCCCTCACGGTGGTGGCGGACCAGGCGTCGGCCCGGTCGCGGCCAAGGCACACCTGGCACCGTTCCTCCCAGGGCATCCGCTCGCGCAGAGCGACGAGCACTACCTGCGGACTGACGGCGACGGCGAGGTCAAGGGTGCCGCCACGTCGACGGTTGTGCACGGCGGGTCGCCGGTGTCCGCCGCGCCATACGGCAGTCCGAGCATCCTGCCGATCTCGTGGGCCTACGTGCGCATGATGGGCGCAGACGGGCTCAAACAGGCCACCGGTGCCGCCGTTCTCGCTGCCAACTATGTGGCCGCGCGCCTGCGCGACTCGTTCCCGGTGCTGTACTCGGGCGACAACGGGCTGGTTGCCCACGAGTGCATACTCGACCTCCGGCCGCTGACAGCGGCGACCGGAGTCACCGTCGACGACGTGGCCAAGCGCCTCATCGACTACGGATTCCACGCCCCGACCATGAGCTTCCCGGTCGCAGGCACTCTCATGGTCGAACCGACGGAGAGCGAAGACCTCGGTGAGATCGACAGGTTCATCGACGCCATGATCGCGATCAAGGCCGAGGCGGATGCCGTCGGCGGCGGCCGGTGGAGCGCAGAAGACAACCCGCTGCGGAATGCGCCGCACACCGCGCAGTCGGTCATCGCGGGGGAGTGGGAGCACGAGTACGACCGCGAAACGGCGGTCTACCCGGTGCACACTCTGGTGCGGAACAAGTACTGGCCACCGGTGCGCCGCATCGACAACGCCTACGGCGACCGCAACCTGGTCTGCGCCTGCCCTCCTCCAGAGGCTTTCGAGTAGCACCGTTCGAATCGGGCCCGCCCCCGCGTGAGAGTGTCCGTTCCGGTCGAGAGTGACCCGCGGAACGGGCACTCTCGACCGGAACGGACACAGTCGATCAGCGTAGGCGCGGCGAGGATCAGTGCGGCGTCGCGCCCTCCGCGCCGTGCCCCGTCAGCGACCTGACCTCCATCTCGGAGGCGATGGCCGGATCTTCCTTGACACGGCTGGTGATGGTGCCCAGCCAGCCCAGGATGAACCCGAGCGGGATCGAGATGATGCCCGGGTTGTTCAGCGGGAACCAGGCGAAGTCGGCGCCGGGGATCATCGCGGTCTCACTGCCGGAGACGACCGGGGAGAACGCGATCAGGATCATCGCGGAGCCCAGGCCGCCGTACATGCTCCAGAGTGCTCCGCGGGTGTTGAACTTGCGCCAGAATAGTGAATAGAGAATGGTCGGCAGGTTGGCGGATGCCGCAACGGCGAAGGCGAGTGCCACCAGGAACGCTATGTTCTGGCCTTGCACCCCGATACCGCCGATGATGGCGAGGATTCCGATGATCACAACCGTGATCCTGGCGACCTTGACCTCCATGCCGGGCGCCGGCTTGCCCTTTTTGATGACGCTGGCGTAGACGTCGTGGGAGAAGGATGCCGCCGCGGTGATCGTGAGGCCGGCCACTACCGCCAGGATGGTCGCGAAGGCGACCGCTGAGATGATGCCGAGCAGCACGGGGCCACCCAACTCGAAGGCGAGCAGCGGGGCCGCCGAGTTGACGCCGCCCGGAGCGGCCTTGATCGCGTCGGCGCCGATCAGCGCGCCGGCGCCGTAGCCGAGCACCAGCGTGAAGAGGTAGAACAGACCGATCAGCCAGATCGCCCACACTACCGATCGTCTGGCCTCCTTGGCCGTCGGAACCGTGTAGAAGCGCATCAGAACGTGCGGCAGGCCCGCGGTGCCGAGCACCAGGGCGAGTGCGAGTGACACGAAGTCGAGCCGGGACAGGTCGGTGAGGCCATACTGCAGGCCGGGATCGAGTACCGCCTGCCCGCCCTTGGCGGCGGCAGCGCCGAGCAGGTCCGACAGATTGAAACCGTGCAGGGCGAGCACCCAGACGGTCATGACCGCGGCTCCCGCGATGAGCAGGCTGGCCTTGATGATTTGCACCCAGGTAGTGCCCTTCATTCCGCCGACAAGCACGTAGATGATCATGAGTGCACCGACGACGGCAATGATCAGCGACTGGCCCACCTTGTCGTTGATTCCGAGCAGCAGTGACACCAGGCCGCCTGCGCCGGCCATCTGTGCGAGCAGGTAGAAGAAGCACACCGCCAGCGTCGTCGTTGCAGCGGCGAGCCTGACCGGACGCTGCTTGAGACGGAAGGAGAGCACATCGGCCATTGTGAACTTGCCGGTGTTGCGCATCAGCTCTGCGACCAGCAGCAACGCAACCAGCCAGGCGACCAGGAACCCGATGGAGTAGAGGAATCCGTCATAGCCGTTGATCGCGATGGCGCCGCAGATCCCCAGGAACGATGCGGCGGAGAGATAGTCTCCGGCGATGGCGGTGCCATTCTGCCCACCGGTGAACGACCGACCGGCCGCGTAGTAGTCGGCCGCTGTCTTGTTGTTGCGACTCGCCCGAAGCACAATGATCAGGGTGATCGCGACAAACGCGCCGAAGATCGCGATGTTCAGCACGGGGCTGCCGACGTTTGTGGCCTCGGCGGCGGACTGCAGAGACGCTGTCTGCACGGCCGTTGTGATGGTGCCCATCAGAGTGCCCCGTTCCCGTTGCTGCGGGCACCGAGGTCGTCGCGGATCTCTTCGGCGATCGGGTCGAGCCTGCGGTTCGCATACCAGACGTACCAGGTCGTGATCGCAAAGGTCGTGACGAACTGCCCGAGTCCGAACAGCAAGCCGACGTTGATGTTGCCCCAGACCGGGGTCGACATGAACTCGTGCGCATAGTCAGCCAGAAGCACGTAAGCGAAGTACCAGACCAGGAACGCGATCGCGAGCGGAAACACGAAACTTCGATGTCGCGTTTTGAGCTTCTGGAATTCAGGCGATTCTTCGACTTCGATGTAATCGATGGCTGGCAGTTGCGTCACTGAACGTGGAGCGTCGGTGCTCATAAAATCCCCTCGATCCGCCTTTCGGCGGTCACACGGCGATGTGCGACGGGCACCAGACTACGGCAAACTGCCCCGTTCGGGGGTAGACAATGTCCAACGGGATTTCAGGGCATCAGACCGCGGGCGCGAGGAGGCCCGGCCACCAGGCAAGCGCAAGCGGGTACCCGACGAAAGAGACGATGTCGAGAATCCAGTGCGCAACGATGAGCGGCATTGTGCGGCCCCAGCGTGCGTAGCACCATGCGAAGACCACGCCCATGGCGACATTCCCCACGAACGGTCCGATGCCCTGGTAGAGGTGATAGCTGCCGCGAAGCAGTGCGGAGCCAATGATGATCGGCCAGTCAGCCCACCCGAGTTCCCTGAGCCGGGTGAAGAGGTAGCCGACGACGATGATCTCCTCTGTCAGTGCCGATCGAAGCGCAGACAACACCAGCACCGGGATCGTCCACCAGTAGGCGTCGAGCGATTGCGGCACAACGGCCACGGTGATTCCGACTGCACGGCCACCCAGATAGAGGGCGAGGCCCGGGATGCCGATGGCGAGAACCAGGAGAACACCGCTCAGAGAATCGCGCCCCGGCCGGGTGAAATCGAACCCGAGTCTCCGGAAGGCACTCTGCCCCGGCCGCCAGAGCAGGTAGACGACCAGTGCGACCGTGAACAACTCAAAGAAGACACCCAGAAACTGGTAGGTGAAGTCGAGCCACTCGCGCGGTGACTGCGACGCATTGATCGTGGCCGACTGTTCTCCGAGCGGCCGCTCATCGGTCAGTCTGGCGACGATCGAGACGATCGAGTAGACAGCGGATGCGCCAAGCGAGAGTCCGAGGACGATCCAGATCTCCCAGCGCAGCCTCGTCCTGTTCGCCGCATCCAGATTGGGGACGAGGGGCACGGATCGCATTCCACTATCCTGTCATCCGCTCCACACGCACAGCGGGAGCACGAGTGCGTATGAGCAATTAAAACGGCGAGACAGACTCGCGTTCTGGTGAGGTTGCGCTGTGCTCGACGCAACAATTGTGCATCCATTACAGAATTATGCGTCCAGGGTTACCAATGTGTAACGTTTCCCCTAACGTTTTGCGCACGAGGCCTCATGGTTTTAGGGTCATTGGTAACTGGCGCGTCTGCGCGGCCATTAACCGCGCTGCCCGCTCACTTTGCACAGGAGGAAAATTGAAAATCAAGAGAATTGGCACCGTGGCCATTGCTCTGGCATCCGTTGGAGCTCTCACGCTCACCGGTTGTGCCAGTGGCGGTGGCGACGCCCCAGCAGAATCGGGCGACGCCAGCGCGATCATCACGACCAACGGAAACGAACCTCAGAACCCGTTGATCACGACGAACACCACTGAGGTGGGCGGTGGAAAGATCACCACGTCGATCTACGCCGGTCTCGTCTCCTATACAGCAGACGGCGAGATCGAGAATGACGTCGCCGACTCCATCGAGTCGGAAGACGGCCAGCACTGGACCGTCAAGCTGAAGGATGGCTGGAAGTTCACCAACGACGAGCCCGTCACAGCCGAATCCTTCGTCGATGCCTGGACCTACGGCGCGTTGTTCAGCAACGCGCAGAGTACTTCCTACTTCTTCGACAACATCGAGGGTTACGACGGGGCAGCCGACAGCGAGTTGACCGGCCTTAAGGTCGTCGACGACCTGACGTTCACGGTCGACCTCGTCGCGCCGGAGGCAGACTGGCCGCTGCGCCTCGGCTACACCGCGTACATGCCATGGCCGAAGGTCGCCTTCGAAGACATCGAAGCCTATGGCGAGAACCCGATCGGAAACGGCCCGTACATGCTGGCCGAAGAGGGTGCGTGGGAGCACGACGTGAAGATCAGCCTTATCGCCAACCCCGACTATGACGGCGTTCGCAAGCCCGTGAACGGTGGCCTCGACATCAAATTCTTCGCCACGCAAGACGCAGCATACGCCGACATTCAGGGTGGAAACCTCGATGTGCTCGATGGCGTTCCCGACTCCGCATTCGCGACCTATGAAGACGAGTTCGGCGACCGCGCTGTGAACCAGCCTGCCGCCATCTTCCAGGCGTTCAACATGCCGTACTACCTCGAGCACTGGAGTGGCGACGAGGGAAAGCTGCGTCGTGCCGCCATCTCGATGGCGATCAACCGCGACGAGATCACGGAGGTCATCTTCGAGGGCACCCGCACCCCAGCCACCGACTTCACCTCGCCGGTCATCGACGGCTACTCCGACAGCCTCGAGGGTGCCGATGTGCTCGAGTACAACCCGGAAGAGGCCAAGAAGCTGTGGGCAGAGGCCGACGCCATCTCGCCGTACACCGGCACGTTCGACATCGCATACAACGCCGACGGCGGCCACCAGGCCTGGGTCGACGCCGTGTGTAACAGCATCGTGAACACGCTCGGTATCCAGGCCGTTGGCAAGGCCTATCCCACCTTCGCTGCCGCCCTCGACGATCGCGAACAGCAGAAGCTGACCGGAGCGACCCGCGCCGGATGGCAGGCGGACTACCCATCGCTGTACAACTTCCTCGCGCCGCTCTACCAGACCGGCGCTGGCTCGAACTACGAGGGCTACAGCAGCGAAGAGTTCGACAACCTGCTCAAGGAAGGATCAGTGGCTCCGACCGTCGAAGACGCCACCGCGAAATACCAGGAAGCCCAGGAAGTCCTGCTGAAGGATCTCCCGACCATCCCGCTGTGGTATTCGAATGTCAACGGCGTCTCGGCTGACACCGTGGACAACGTCGTGTTCGGGTGGGACTCCGTTCCGCTGTACTACCAGATCACCAAGGAGTAGTCTCCACGCCTGACCCAGTAGTCCAACCTCAGTGTGATGCCCGGGGCGTTACCGCCCCGGGCATCACACTGAGTAGGCTCACCTAGTGATTGCGACAATCTTCATGCTCAACTGTTCCAACGAAGGAACCTGATGCTCTGGTATACCGGCAAGCGCCTCCTCCAGACCATCCCCGTGTTCTTCGGGGCCACATTCCTCATCTACTTCATGGTTTTCTCCCTCCCCGGAGATCCCATCGCCGCACTGTTCGGCGATCACCCGCCAGCGCCGGCTGTGATCGACCAGATTCGCGCGGAGTACAACCTCGATAAACCGTTCATCGTCCAGTACTTCCTTTACGTGGGCGGATTGCTCACCGGCGATCTGGGAACCACGTTTTCGGGCCGTCCGGTCATCGACGTGATGGTGAAGGCTTTCCCCATCACCTTCCGGCTGGCCATGCTCGCGTTGGCTTTCGAAGCCATCGCCGGCATCCTGGTCGGTCTCATCTCCGGACTCCGCAAGGGCAAATGGTTCGACTCCAGTGCCCTCGTCGTGAGCCTGCTGCTGATCTCAGTGCCAACCTTTGTGATCGGTTTTGTCTTCCAGCTGGTGTTCGGTATCCAACTGGGCTGGGCACGAACGACCGTCAGCGGGGATGCCCCTTGGGGCGAACTGGTACTCCCGGCCATCGTTCTCGCGACCACGTCTTTCGCCTACATCGTCAGGCTCACCAGGGCCAGCGTCGCAGACAACCTCAATGCCGACTTCGTCCGCACGGCCACCGCAAAGGGCTTGTCCAGGCGACGCGTTGTCACGGTCCACGTGCTTCGTAACTCGCTCGTGCCCGTCGTCACCTTCCTGGGTGTAGACGTCGGCTCGCTCATGGTTGGCGCCATCGTCACAGAGGGCATCTTCAACATCAATGGGGTGGGAGGTACGCTCTACCGCGCCATCAACCTCGGCGAGGGACCCACCGTGGTGTCGTTTGTCGCCGTCATGGTCATCATATTTATGTTGGCCAACCTACTTGTTGACCTGCTTTACGCGGCGCTCGACCCGAGGATTCGCTATGCCAAATAACAACTCGCGGCGCCAGGACCACTTTGTCGCTGCGCTGGAAGACACCCCGATCGCCCCGATCGACAAGCTCGATGAGAGCCAGAAAGCGCGCAGCACCTGGGCCGATGCCTGGGACGCAATGCGTCGGAGGCCGATGTTCTGGATCGCCTCTTCATTGATCCTCCTGATCATCGTCGTCGTGCTGTTTCCCACTCTCTTCACGCAGGTCTCTCCGACGGTGTGCCACCTGGCGGACAGCAACGGATCGCCTACAGGCGGGCACCCGTTGGGATTCACCCGTCAGGGTTGCGACGTGTTCTCCAGAGTTATCCACGGCGCGCAGGCATCCGTCACTGTTGGTGTTGTCACGATGGTGCTTGTCACGCTCTTCGGCGGCACCATCGGGGCGCTCGCCGGATATTACGGTGGATGGCTAGACGCAATCGTCTCGCGCGTCGGTGACATCTTCTTCGCCCTTCCGCTTGTTCTCGGGGCGATTGTCCTGATGCAGGTGCTCCCCGCTCGTACAGCGGTGTCAGTCGCTTTGGTGCTGGCTTTGTTCGCTTGGCCCCAGATTGCGAGAATCATGCGCGGTGCCGTGCTTTCTGCCCGCAACACCGACTACGTCACGGCGTCCATTGCACTTGGTGTTTCGAAGTTCAAGGTGCTGGTGCGACACGTCATACCGAACTCGATCGCTCCGGTGATCGTCATAGCCACGGTGTCGCTCGGCGTGTACATCGTGGCGGAGGCGACCCTGTCGTTCCTCGGCCTCGGTCTGCCGACAAACGTGATGTCGTGGGGTAACGACATCAGCCAGGCGCGCACGTCGATCAAGACCAGCCCGCAGGTTTTGCTCTACCCCTCGGCCGCACTGTCCATCACGGTGCTGGCCTTCCTGATGATGGGCGACGTCGTTCGCGACGCGCTCGACCCTGAATCGAGGGCGCGCCGATGAGCCAGCTAGCCACAGAAACACGTGCAGAGAACGTCTCAGGCGAAGAGCAGCCCCTGCTTCAGGTTCGTGACCTCGAGGTCGGTTTCGAGACCCAGCGTGGAGTGGTTTCGGCCGTCCGCGGTGTCGACCTGACGCTCTATGCCGGTCAGACCCTTGCGATCGTGGGGGAGTCCGGGTCAGGCAAGACCACAACGGCGCAGTCCATCATCGACTTGCTTCCGCGTAACGGCAAGGTGACCGCCGGGCAGATCCTGTTCGAAGGACGAGACCTGACGACGCTACCGCCAGCCGCGATCGAGGATGTCCGTGGTCGCCTGATCGGTTACGTGCCGCAAGACCCGATGTCGAACCTCAACCCAGTGTGGAGCATCGGCTTCCAGGTGGAGGAGGCGATCAAGGCCAACAACGTTGCACAGGGCAAGGAAGCACGCCTGCGCACGATCCAGGTCCTGAAAGACGCGGGACTCAGCGATGCAGCCGACCGGCTCAAGCAGTATCCCCACCAGTTCTCCGGAGGAATGCGCCAGCGGGTACTCATCGGCATCGGGTTGT
The DNA here is from genome assembly GCF_000421145.1 of Glaciibacter superstes DSM 21135. GTDB lineage: Bacteria > Actinomycetota > Actinomycetes > Actinomycetales > Microbacteriaceae > Cryobacterium > Cryobacterium superstes. The sequence continues at coordinate 184,623 of NZ_ATWH01000013.1, forward strand.
CAGCCAAGCCCAAGCTGCTCATCGCCGACGAGCCAACTTCGGCGCTCGATGTCACCGTGCAGCGCCAGATCCTGGATCACCTGGCAACCCTCACCCGTGACTACGGCACGTCTGTGTTGTTCATCACGCACGACCTCGGCCTGGCCGCTGAACGTGCGGAGCAACTCGTCGTGATGTACAAGGGCAAGGTGGTGGAGTCCGGGCCATCGCAGGAGATCCTGGCCAACCCGCAGCATCCGTACACCCAGCGTCTGGTTTCTGCAGCGCCGAGCCTGGCTTCCCGTCGCATCCAGTCTGCAAAGCATGCGGATGCAGATGACCCGCAGATCTACGCAGGCGGGTCGACAGACGACACTTTGATCGCACGCGCTGCCGAACGAGAACAGGCGGCTCCGGCCAAAGCCCTGATCTCGGTTGAGAACGTGACGAAAATGTACAAGATTCGCCAGCAGGGATTCCGATCCGAGAAACTCCTGGCGGTCAACGACGTGTCGTTCGGCGTCCAGAAGGGCACAACGACGGCGCTCGTCGGTGAATCCGGCTCTGGCAAGTCGACGGTTGCGAAGCTGATCCTGCAGCTCGAGTCCATCACGAGCGGCCGGATCGAGTTCGATGGACAGAATGTCGCCGGGCTCAAAGGTGCGGAACTGCTGAAGTTCCGCCGCCGTGTGCAGCCGGTCTTCCAGGACCCATATGGAACACTCGACCCGCAGTACAACGTCGGGAACACCATCGCGGAGCCGCTGCTTGCGCACAAGGTCGGCACGAAGAAGGAACGCCAGGCCAGGGTGCTTGAGTTGCTCGACCAGGTGTCGATGCCATCGGCCACCCGTTTCCGCTACCCGGGTGAACTGTCTGGCGGACAGCGTCAACGCATCGCTGTTGCGCGGGCGCTGGCGCTGAAGCCCGATGTGCTTGTGCTCGACGAGGCTGTTTCTGCTCTGGACGTTCTTGTGCAGGGCCAGGTGCTGAACCTCCTCACCGAGCTGCAGACGGAGCTTGATCTGACCTATCTGTTCATCACCCACGACCTCGCGGTGGTGCGCCTGATCGCCGACAACGTCTGCGTCATGCAGCGTGGGCGGATCGTCGAAGCCGCCTCCACAGACGAGGTGTTCGACAACCCGAAGGAGCAGTACACGCAGGAATTGCTTGCCGCGATTCCCGGTGGCGACTTCGAGTTCGGGCGGTAGGCCGCGTCAAGAATATGGCGGGTTCTTCGAGATCGCCGTATACATTGTAGATGTGCGCGTGCCGTGCGGGGTTATGATCGTGGCGCCTGACGCGAAAACAGTAGCGAACTATCGTTTGGGGCGCATGGCGAGCTGAGCCGAATCTTCTGCTACGGTTCGTCAGCGTGGTGATTCGAGGATGCCTCCGGCAGTGGGGTCAGATCGATGTTTGTGCCCGACGAGGGGAAGAATGCGGAGTGTTGTTGGGTCGCTTTATTGGTGCTGCACTGGAAGCGGTCACGGCCGAGGCCTTTAGCGGACCTCGTTAATGAGCTTGAGACAGATTGTGCTGTTCATGTGTCAATGGCCAATAGGAACTGCCCGTAGGCGCCCAGCGGAATTGCCCAGTTTGGTGGCCACGAAAACTGCCCGGTCATGGCCAACAGATCTGCCCACCTGGGGGTCGGTGGCGTTGAATTACACCACCCGGCGGGACGTGGCCCAGATCGAAGAATCGCGTCACTTTCAGCACCTCTGCGCCTGAGCAGAACGAACGAAATGCGCGGCGCTGACGTGCCCGGGGGTTGTTGCGGGTTGACACCCCGTCATCGGGCTTAATGTCGGGGCACCTATACGGGCACCCCGCGCCCAAGCGTCCTTTGAAGCTCAGTGATTGCGAGGGAGTGCCTGCGGGGGTCCCCAAGTGGCACAAGCTCGTGGCGTTGATCCGGTTACGCCCGTGTCGCAATGAGTTCGTGGCAATACGTTCAGCGAACAAGATCCACCTCACCATCGAAGGATTTCTTTAGAAAGGATCGTTTCTATGATTGACTAGTTGGGTGAGTATCGAAGACAGCGAACGACAAGGGCGTGACTCTTTGGATCAGCCCCTTTTTGACCCCGCGCGTGATGTTGTGACGGAGGCCGCCGCCCTTCAGGCACTCGCCCATCCGTTGCGGTTGAGACTCCTCGGCTTGTTGCGTCTGTATGGGCCGTCCACCGCAACCCGGTTGGCCGAGGTTTGTGGCGAATCTCCGGCGCTCGTGAGCTATCACGTGCGAAAGCTCGCGGCAGGCAATGTGATCGTTGAGGCCGAACAGGCTGACCTCAACGGCGTCTCGACCCACAGTCGCGACCGGTGGTGGAAGGCAGCGCGAAGGTCCACCTTCACCGGCTTGCCACCCGAAGGAGACGAGGAGTCAGCAGCCTTGCTCGACGAGTTCGCTTCCGCTGTCCTCTCGCTCAACACGGATCGCGCGAGGGGTTGGCTAAGCGCGCAGCACAAGTGGCCGCGGCGATGGCAGGAGGCGAGCACATTCAGCGATGTCCCACTTCGGCTCACAGCCGAGGAAACACGCTGTCTAAAGCATGACATGGCAGCTCTCCTAGCGAGCTACCGCAGACACGACTCGACCGCCGTGGCCGAAGAGGGTGTCCCGGATGATGCTGTGATCGTCGCAGCGCAGTTCCTGCTTTTTCCCGATCCCGAACAAGATGCACCTTCGGCAGAACCTCCGCGCAACATATGAGCGATTTCGCGACAGGGCGGTTCGGCCCTGCGCGGATTAGGCTGGTTGCACTGCTGACCGCGCACACGTCGGCCCAGACCGGCAATACGATCACTGTGCTCGCCACCCCCTTCTTCGTTCTCTCACAAGGGGGGTCGGCCCTTAACGTGGGTCTAGCGAGCACCTTCGCGACCGTCCCCATCATCATCGGGGGGCCGATGGGCGCTGTCCTGGTCGACAGACTCGGGCAGCGACTCTCAAGCATCATCGCGGACGTCGCCAGCGCGGCCACCGTCCTAGCGATCGCCGTACTCTCATACCACGGCCTTCTGCCGTTCTGGGGGTTCCTGCTGTTGATCTTTGCCAGTGGCCTGCTCGACACCCCTGGCCAGACCGCCCGTACCGTCTTGATGCCCGACGTCTCGGCCGAGGCAGGCGCACCTCTCGCTCGGACCGTGGGTTTCGCTACGGGGGCCGAGCGTGCAGCGACCCTAGTGGGCGCGCCGCTCGGCGGCTTCCTTGTTAGCCTTCTCGGCGCATCCGCCGCGTTCGCGGTGACCGGCGTCTTCTTCGTTATTTCTTCTCTGCTCGTGCTGACCCTCGTGCGCACGCCGCACTCCCGGTCTCGCATCGGCGCCGCTATTGCGGAGACTCCTTCGTACTGGCGTGACCTCGCCGACGGCTTCCGGTTCGTCGTTCAGCAACCGTTGTTGCGCCTCATAGTCGTCATGGTCTTCATGACCAACCTGCTCGACGCGGGTCGATTCTCCGTGCTGCTACCTCTCCGCTCAGAGGCCTGGCCGGAGGGGGCCAGCGCCGTCGGGCTCATCAGTGGGGCCCTCGGTGCTGGCGCTCTGGCCGGCTCCCTGCTGTTCGGTTTCATCGGGCACCGCGTGCGTAGGCGCCCGCTCTTCGTAGTCGCATTCCTGATCGCAGGCGGGCCGTTGTCACTGGCATTCGCTTCATCGATACCGCTTCCAGCGCTCCTCGTAGTCTCAGTCGTCACTGGGCTGGCGTCAGGTACGCTAAACCCGATCATCGGCACTCTGAGGCTAGAGCTCGCACCCCAAGCGATGCGAGCTAGGGCGCAGAGCCTTATGATCGCCGGGTCGTGGGCCGGCATCCCGATCGGTTCGCTGCTCGCCGGTGCGAGCGTCGGATGGATCGGGGTGCAAGCATCATTCCTGGTGATCGGAGCGATCTACATGATCGTGGCCATGCTGCCAATCAGTGGAGGGGCTTGGAAAGGCATGGACCAAGATCCCCGCCGCCGATGACCCTGAGGGCCGTCAATTCGGGTGGCGATTGTCGTGGAACTGATCGCCGGGTCAGCGGTCGAGAGCGGACACGTCCGGTTGACGTTCCTCTTGCGGGCGCGTTCCCCTTCAGGGAGGGCTGATCGTGTCAGTGCCCGTGAATGTGGGCAGCCAGTCTTCGGCCATCCATCTACGAAGCGGGTCGCCTCCTCCGCGCGGGTACCAGTCACTAGTGATCTGCGTGCTGACTCGATCCAGGAAGCTGGCCGGTTGGTTGGAGTGTGCGATATGTGCCCAGAACGGTGATGCGATCGCTGAGGTCAGCCGGGCGATCGACGGATACATCGCCGCGGAGACTGCGGGTTGCTCCTGCGCCGGCTCGTGACGGCGGTTCGAAGCAAGTTCTTCGTATACGACCCCGAACTCGTTTGGTCCCGATCGAGCGACCATTCCGCCGCAATGCTCCGGCAAGGCGCAGTCGACGTAGGTAAGCAGAGCATGTCTGCTTCGGAGACGACATTATGCCTCACATCAGATAGTGGATGGGTGCCTCCGGAAGGTTCCATAATTCGACCATAGTTGCTTGACAGCGCTTTGCAAACATTTGTTTGTAAGTGCTCCGTCCGTGCGGATATGAGTAAGTGCGTGTGAGGGACATCGGACCGCAGGCCAGATTGCCACAGGAACGATCACTTACCAGGAGCTGCATTGAGCGCCAAATTCTAGGCAGAGCGCCAGGTGGCTAGTCTTTAGTCCCATGCATAACGAATTCTTGAAGCCTGCTACTGCATGCTAATCGACGGCGTCGTTGAGGATCCGGTTATCGGTTCGGACTCAGAGATTGAACTAAAGCACCCCCTGTCCGCTGCGGAGCGTGCAGCTGTGTCACATGCGGCGCCCAATCGTCTCGCGGAATTCACGACAGTGCGCGCCTGCGCGGCGCGGGCGCTTCGACGGCTCGGAGAGTATGAGACCGAAATCGTTCCCGACGCACATCGAGCGCCCATCTGGCCGCGTCACCTCGTTGGAAGTTTGACACATTGCGAGGGGTATTGCGCAGCCGCAGTCGCGCGAAAGGCTCATATTCGAGGAATCGGTATAGACGTCGAGCCGAATCTGCCCATCTCCGACGAGTTGACACGTCAGCTGATCCTTGGCGCAGAGGAGCACGCCTTGTGCCAGGCGCTCGCATTTAATCATGCTTCGATCAACTGGGAGCGGTTGATTTTCAGTGCCAAGGAGAGCCTATTCAAAGCTTGGTGGCCTCTCACACTGACCTGGCTGGACTTTGATGACGTGGTCCTCCTACCGCGCGCGAATGGGGACTTCGTAGCGCACATATCTGGAGAGCTAGCTGCCATGAAACTCTTTGGCTCATCAGAAGTAGTTGGGAGGTGGGCTGCGGGCCGCGGTTTTATCATGACGAGCGTTGTGCTGCCTGTTGACGAACACATTGGCGAGCCACGGTGCACCGACTGATCTGGCTTCAGAACGCGGCTGAAGTGGTGAAAATGGACGAGTAGTCTCAGGTTTTCAAGGTCTCGTCGTTTCGAGTGAATCGCGAGAGCATTAATGTCAGGTCGCAAGAACTGACATATTATCATGCTGATAAAAGGGGGTAGACAACCTGCTCGGGCGCGTGAATACTGTGCTGTGTAGCAACCTAGACGCACATCATGAGGGGTCCCCATGCAGGATATTAATGAAGTCGATGAAATGTTCCAAGTCGTCCTAAACCACGAAGAGCAATATTCAATCTGGGCAATCGGGCGGGAGCTGCCCCTAGGGTGGCGTCCTGACGGGATGGAAGGATCCAAGGAAGAGTGCCTGGCACATATTGACGTCGTCTGGACGGATATGCGACCTCTGAGCTTGCGACAGAGGATGGCCCAATCGAATGAGTTCGGTTAGACGGCAGGTCGTTGTGCGAGCCGATGTGCCTTGGTCAAATAGCTCGGTTGACGATCAAGGGATCGACACCGCTACCGAGAGGCTCCCGCAGACTCCGGCCGGCGAAGCACTCGAGAAGATTGTCCTTGAGGTCCTCGGGGATGACCGCTTGGACCGTGGGGGAAAGACGTCACACTTCGGTGTTGAAGTTCGCTCCCGAATTGAAGCGGCTTTCGGCGTTGAACTCTCGCCGGAAGAGATACTAGGTGCTGGCAGCACCGGAGCTTTGCTCGGCCTCGTAGAGCGCGCACTTGCTAGTTCATTCAGCGACATGTTTGGCGACGCTCCTCTCACCGAGAGCTCCTTTCTTGAGGTGGCCGTTGTGGAGCCGATTCCCCAAATTTCAAGAGAGGGACAGTTGGTCACTTCCTTCGGTCAACAGCGATTGTGGCTGATTGAACAGCTTCGACCAGGAACATCCGAATACGTGGTTCCAGTAGCAATTCGCTTCACGGGACCGTTCCGTATTGACCTCCTTGAGCGAGCGCTTGAGACAGTCGCCGCTCGCCATGAAGTGTTGCGGACGCGGATCGTGACCTATGACGGTGTGCCGGTCCAAAGAATCGACTCGGTCGTGAGGTTGGATCTGAAACCAGTCCGGTGCCCGCTTGGGGAGGTACGGGAATTCATCCGTCAAGGGACGAACCAGAGTTTCGATCTCGAAAAGGATCAGCTATTCCGTGTTCAGCTTTTTGATATAGGACGAGATGGGTTCGTCTTGGCTTTCTACTTCCACCATGCAATTTTTGACAATTGGTCTGCGGGCGTACTGGTGAAGGAGCTGGAAGCATCCTACGAGGCGTTGTCGTCGGGGAAGCCGTTATTGCTTCCGGATCTCCCAGTGCAATATTCCGACTTTGCTGCATGGCAGCGCCAAGAAACGACAGGCAATGCCTTGGAAACCGAGTTGCGCTTTTGGAGGGGCCAGCTGGACGGTCTCGCGCCGCTTGAGATGCCCACAGACCATCCCCGACCAGATCGATGGGATCCTATCGGGAACGTTCTTACTATCGAAGTGCCCAGCGCACTCGTCGATTCTGTGCTCTCCCTTGGAAGCTCTCACGGGGCGACACCATTCGTAAGTTTTCTATCGGCTTTTCAGGTGATGCTTGCACGGTACGGACAAACGGATGATATCTCCGTTGGTGTTCCCGTGGCAGGAAGGACCCGTTCTGAAACCGAGGACTTGATCGGCTTCTTCGCCAACACGGTCGTAGTGCGTTCTGTGGTCAAAAATGAACTCGCGTTCACATCCTTCCTTCAGAATGTGAAGCAGACGGTCGAGGCCGCCATAGCGCATCAAGATCTTCCCTTCGAGCGTGTCGTAGCCGAAATGTCTCCTGACCGCGATTTATCTCGAAATCCGCTGTGCCAGGTGATGTTTGTGGTCCAGAACAGCGGCGCGACTGACCAGCATTTCGGCCTTGGAGAGGCCAGGGGCGAGTTCTTGCATGTTGGCAATGAGGCCGCGAAGTTCGACATTTCCTGGACCATGCAGTCGCTGGAGAGCGGCGGATTCTCTGTCGACATCGTCTATTCTGAGCGATTGTTCGATCGCTCTTCAATTGAACACATGACCCATCAGTATCTTCAGCTACTTCGGTCAATCGTAGATACGCCTGAAGAGCAGTTGGGGAAGCTCAGGTTGGTTCAGCCCGACGACCGCAGCGGCTCAGGGCAACACCCGAACTTCATCGCCGGGTCTGTGTCTCTGTCTGTTGTTGAGTTGTTTGCCGACTCGGTGGCACGCGACCCGGCCTCGGTCGCCTTGATCCATGGTGATGAAGAAATGTCGTACGACGAGCTGGACCGCCGATCAAGCAAGCTCGCACATCACCTACGTAGCGTGGGGGTTGGGCCCGAAGTACTGGTTGCCGTTCTCCTGCCGCGGAGCGCGGAAGTCGTGGTGACTTGGCTCGCCATCCTGAAAGCTGGTGGGGCTTATGTTCCACTCGATCCTCAGCATCCGACCAAACGTTTATCTTATGTCCTGGAAGACACCGCTGCGCCTGTCCTCATCACCGACACCGCGACCCGGACACACGTCCCTGAATACC
>NZ_ATWH01000014.1 GCF_000421145.1 Glaciibacter superstes DSM 21135
CGACCAAGACATTGAGAACCGTGAAGGCATCGAAGCCGGGGAGATCATCCCCGGCGCTGAACTCGACACCGAATACGCCGGCACCGCCCGGCCCATCGGCGAGAAAAGGGCAGACATCCTCCGCGCCGCTTTGGAACGCATCACCCGCGATGCCGACACTCCCACCCTCGGCGGTGCAGCCCCCACCGTCATGGTCCACGTCAACGCCCAAGACCTGGCCTCAAACACCGGTGTCGGCTGGATCGACGGTGTCGAAGACCCCATCAACCTGAAGACCGTGCGGCAAATGATGTGCGCCGGCGGCTACCAAACCATCATCTACGGCGATGACGGCGACATCCTCCACCTCGGCGGCAAACAACGCTGCTTCACCACCAACCAACGCAAAGCCATCATCGCAAGAGACGGCGGCTGCATCATCCCCGGCTGCAACGCACCCGTTTCCTGGGTCGAACTCCACCACGTCACCGAATGGGCCAAAGGCGGACCCACCGAAATCTCAAACGGCGTCGCCCTCTGCTGGTACCACCACCACAGCATCGAAACCTCCGGCTGGAAAATCCGCATGGTAGGCGGTGTCCCGCAGATCAAGGCCCCCTACTGGATGGACCCCACCCAAATCTGGCGGCACACCAACGGCCACCGCGCCAACCACACAACTGACCCGAGCAACAGCCGACCCGGCACACTCGGAAACCTCACCGCGTATCGCAACAACCTCGCCACCTACCGCGACAACCTCGCCCAAGGCGACCCTGATCGCACCGGTCAAGGCACAACTGCGCCTACCGACGGCCCACCCCGCCGCGAATAGGCCCCGCCCGCGCTGAGTCTCGGTTGTGTATCGTTCAGCCTGCCGCAGCGCCGCCGCTGCTGCTGCTGCTCACAGCTTGCCGTAGAAAACTGCCCTGGTCGATGTCCCGAGAGGCTTTGCGCAATGCCTCTGCAATCTCGGGATCGCTGCCCTCAAGATCCCTGGCCCGACGATCGATGGCTGCCCGGCGCGACAACAGGGTGATCAGCAGAACAACGCCAACCGAAACGATGCCCACTATCCACTCCATCGCGCGCCCCCCTCTCGGCGTGGTCCTCAGGCCATACCGCATTCGGATCATGAAGAAGCTGTCAGAAAGGGCCTCCGCGCCTTGACCGGCGCGATCGCCCGGTCATAGAGTGCAGTCGCCCGGATCGTCTTGAATCGATTCAGCATTGCACGAGAAAATACACCAAGCACCACGCACCACGCACTCCAGCACCCACAGCAGCACCTCACCGCGGAGGACCCGGCCCCCAATGTCACAGCCCCTGCTCTCCCTCACCGGAGCAGCCAAGACCTTCGGCCCCGTCGTCGCCCTCGCCGATGGAACCATCGAAATCCTGCCAGGTGAGATCCACGCCCTCGTCGGCGAGAACGGCGCGGGCAAGTCGACCCTGGTGAAGATCCTGGCCGGGCTCTACCACCCAGACGCCGGCGCGTTCACCGTCTCCGCCGCATCCGTCGCCTTTCGCAACGTCGCAGACAGCAAGGCGGCCGGCATCTCCGTCATCTACCAGGAGCCGACCCTCTTTCCCGACCTCACGGTCGCTGAGAACATCTTCATCGGTCGCCAGCCCAAAGGCGCCCTCGGGCTCATCAGCAAGAACCGCATGCGCCAGGCCGCACGCGATCTCTTCGCCCGCCTCGGCGTGCCGATCGACCCAGACCGCATCGCAGAGGGTCTCTCCATCGCCGACCAGCAGATCATCGAGATCGCCAAGGCGATCTCGCTTGACGCCAAAGTCCTGATCATGGACGAACCGACCGCCGCGCTCTCCGGTGTCGAGGTCGAGCGCCTGTTCCAGGTCGCCCGCAGCCTGCGCGAGGCCGGCGCAGGCATCCTCTTCATCTCCCACCGCTTCGACGAAGTCTTCGCCCTCTCCGATCGCATCACCGTGATGCGCGACGGGCGATACGTCGCCACGCACACCACGGCAGACGTGACGACGGATGCCATCGTGCGCGAGATGGTCGGCCGAGACATCGGCGCCCTGTTCCCAAAATCACACTCCGAGATCGGCGACGTTGTGCTCCACGTCGAAGACCTCGGCCGAGCCGGTGTCTTCACGAACATCAGCTTCGAGGTCAGGGCGGGCGAGGTCGTGGCCCTCGCCGGCCTCGTCGGCGCCGGCCGCACCGAAGTCGCCCGCGCCGTCTTCGGCATCGACCCCTATGACAGCGGCAGCGTCAGTTTCCTCGGCACCAGGCTGAAGCGGCACGACCCGCAAGCTGCCATCGACGCCGGCATGGGATTCGTGCCAGAAGACCGCCGCAAACAGGGTCTCGTCATGGACCTCTCCGTCGCCCGCAACGCCACCCTCACCCTGCGCAACTCGCTCGCCCGCTTCGGCATCATCAGCGCCGGTGCAGAGCGCCGCGCCGCCGAAGAGTGGACCGCCAGGCTGCAGGTCAAGACCGGCTCGCAGGAGTACGCGGTCTCCACCCTCTCCGGCGGAAACCAGCAGAAGGTCGTGCTGGCCAAGTGGCTTGCGACCGAACCGAAGTTCCTCATTGTTGATGAACCGACCCGCGGCATCGACATCGGCACCAAGAGCGAAGTGCACCGTCTCCTCTCCGACCTCGCCGCACGTGGCATCGCCATCCTGATGATCTCGAGCGAACTGCCAGAAGTGCTCGGCATGGCCGACCGTGTTCTCGTGATGCACGAGGGGCGCATCACCGCCCAGCTCGACAGGGCGGATGCGACGCCGGAGACCGTTATGCACGCAGCAACAGCATCCCTGGAGGGCGCGAAGTGACCAATACGCCCACAACTCAGTCCCCCGCCCCGCAGGGCCAGACCGTAGCACGGCCTGAGAGCAGGAAATCTGCACTCGGCAGCCTCATTCGACTCCGCGAAGTGCCGGTGACGGTCGCACTCATCGCGCTGGTACTCATCACCTACGCGGCGAACCCGCTGTTCCTCGGCGCGCAGGGGGTGAAGGACCTACTGCTGAACGCCACCATCATGATCATCCTCGCCGTCGGCCAGACGCTGGTCATCGTCACCAGGAACATCGACCTGTCCGTCGGCTCGATTCTCGGCCTCGTCGCTTTCTTCACCGGAACCCTGTTCGCGACGGTTCCCGGCATCCCGATCATCGTCGTCTTTGTTGCCGGCATGGCGCTCGGCGCCGTGCTCGGCGCGGTCAACGGCCTGCTGGTCACCGTTGCCAAGGTGCCCGCCTTGGTGATCACCCTCGGTACCCTCTACATCTACCGCGGCCTGAACAACGCCTGGGCCGGAGGAACGCAATACTTCGCCGACGACCGCCCGGATGAGTTCGGAGCGCTGTCGGTCGACACCGTGCTCGGCTTCCCGCTGATCACCCTCATCGCCATCCTCGTGGTCATCGCCGTTGCGGTGTACATGGTCGGCACCAGGCCGGGTCGCGACCTCTATGCGATCGGCTCCGACCCGGCGGCGGCCGAACTCTTCGGCATCCCCGTCGCGCGGCGCGTCTTCCTGGCCTTCCTGGCCAACGGCGTGCTCGCGGGGCTCGCCGGTGTGCTCTACGCCAGCCGCTTCAACTCTGTCGGTGCCACCACCGGCACCGGCATGGAACTCGACGTCGTCGCCGCAGCGGTCGTCGGTGGCGTCGCAATCTTCGGCGGCAGCGGCTCCGTTGCCGGAGCGGCCATCGGCGCGGTTCTGCTGACCACCATCACCAGTGCCCTGACGGCCCTCAGGGTCGACAAGTTCTGGCAGCAGGCGATCGTCGGCGTGCTGATTCTGGCGGCCATCGTCATCGACCGGCTCGCCGGCATCCGAACAGCCAGAAAGCTCAGAGAGAGCGAGGCGCGCGATGTCTGATTCCACCCGCACTGCCGCCGCCAATGCCAATGCCAATGCCAATGCTGCCGCCGCTCCGGCTGCAGACACCACCAAGACCATCTCCACGCTCGGCAAGGGCCGCACGGGGGCCGCGCGCATCCTGCTCGGCCGCGACGCCATCATGATCTACGCCGTTGTCGTGTTCGTGCTCTACGCGTGCATCGCCATCCCCCGGTTCGCGTCTCCGGTCACTGTGGGCTTCCTGCTCCTCGACGTGATCCCCGTGCTGCTCATCGCCCTGCCGATGACGCTGGTGATCATCACCGGCGAGATCGACCTGTCGGTCGCCAGCATCGCCGGGCTCACCAGCGCGCTGATGGGTGTGCTGTGGGAGGCCGGGCTCGACATCGGCACCGTTCTGGTACTCAGCCTGGTCGCCGGGGTGCTCGCCGGCGCCTTCAACGGATTCCTGATAGCGGTGGTCGGGCTTCCCTCGCTCGCGGTCACGATCGGCACGCTCGCCCTGTTCCGCGGGCTAGCGCTGGTCGTCATCGGCGACAACGCGGTGGCCAACTTCCCGCCTGAGCTGACCGGTCTCTTCACGTCGAAGCTCGGCGCAACCGGCATTCCGACCGTCATGATCGGCGTGGTCGTCGTCGCCCTGTTCTTCGGGGTTCTGCTGCACATGACGCCGTTCGGTCGTGGCCTGTACGCCCTCGGCTTCAGCAAGGAAGCGGCGACCTTCGTCGGTATCAAGGTGAACCGGGCCAAGTTCTGGCTGTTCGTCGGCACAGGTTCCGTCTCGGCACTCGCCGGCATCTACTGGACGCTCCGCTACTCGAGCGCTCGCAGCGACAACGCGAGCGGCCTCGAACTCACCGTGATCGCAGCCGTACTCCTCGGCGGGGTATCGATCTTCGGCGGCAAGGGGTCGATCCCCGGGGTCATCGCGGGTGTGCTTCTGATCGGCACGATCAACTACGCACTCCGACTCGGCCGCATTTCGGATGTCGTACTGATCATCGTCACCGGAACGCTGCTCATCGCATCCGTCGTCGCCCCCAGCATCTTCGCCGCATTCACCCGCTGGCAACACGACAGACGGGTGCGAAGAAGTCTTCCCCAGGCAGCACCTCGGGAGTAACCAACGCCTGCACCAGGGCGTTCTATGAAAGGAAAGACAATGGAGTTGATTCGCAATTACACCAAGCGAGGCAACACAGGGAAGCGTAGAGCCGCGCGCCGCATCGCGTCGTTCGCCGCCATCGCCACCTCGCTTGCCCTCATCGCCACCGGCTGTGCCAGCGGCGCCGACACATCAGGCGGAGGCGAAACCAGCGGCGACGCAGGCGGCGACCTCAGCATCACGTTCATCCCGAAGCAGTTGAACAACCCGTACACCGATGTTGTCCTCGGCGGCGGCGAAGAAGGCGCTGAAGAGGCCGGCTTCGCAGCGACCGAGATTGTCGGCCCGCTCGAGGCGAGCGCCTCCAGCCAGGTGTCGTTCATCAACGCTGAGACGCAGGCGGGCACCAACGTCATCGTCATCGCCGCGAACGATCCGGATGCCGTCGGCCCGGCACTCGAGGAGGCTCGCAGTGCGGGCGCCAAGATCGTGGCGTTCGACTCCGACACCAACCCGAAGTACCGCGACGTCTTCATCAGCCAGGTCGTGGCGAAGGGTGTGGCACTGATCCAGGTCAAGCTGATCGCGGAGCAGATCGGCGGTGCGGGCGAGATCGCCATCCTGTCGGCGACGGCAAACGCGACCAACCAGAACGAGTGGATCAAGTTCATGGAGGAGGAGTTGGCCTCCAACCCCGAGTACAAGGACATCAAGCTGGTCACCACGGTCTACGGCGACGACGACGACACCAAGTCGTTCCAGGAGGCCCAGGGCCTGATGCAGGCGTACCCGAACCTGAAGGGCATCATCTCGCCCACGACGGTCGGCATCGCGGCGACGGCTCGTTACCTGTCCACGTCTGAGTACAAGGGCAAGGTCGCGCTGACCGGTCTCGGCCTGCCGAACGAGATGCGTCCGTTCGTCAAGGATGGCACCGTCACCGAGTTCGCGCTCTGGGACCCGGCACAGCTCGGCTACGTTGCCGCGTTCGCCGGAAAGGCACTGGCAGATGGCACCATCACCGGCGCTGAAGGCGACACCTTCGAAGCCGGAGAGCTCGGCGAGCGCGAGGTCGGTGAGGGCGGCGTCGTCATCGTCGGCCCGCCGACCCAGTTCACGGCAGACAACATCGACGAGTACGACTTCTAATCGGCTGCATTTTCCGATAGTGAGTCACCGGTCCGGTGTGGCGAGTGCGCATGCATTCTCCATACCGGACCGGGTGTTTACTACTGTGGAGGAATGATCGATCGCGGTCGACCCATTGGAGGTTCACAGAATGGCGCAGGCGAAGACAGACAAGAAGAAGTCGGCTCCGAAGAAGTCGGCTCCGAAGAAGACAGCCCCGAAGAAGGCCACAGCGGGGAAGAAGGCAGAAGCGAAGAAGGCCCTCGCCCGCGCTGAGAAGTCGGTGCAGGCGGCCAATAAGGCTGTGAGCGTTTCAAGCAAGAAGCTGCGCAAGAAGGCAGTAGCACTGTCGAACCAGACCGAGAAGCTGGCGGCGAAGCACGCGAAAGCGGCACGGCAGCTTGCAACAGAGGCAAAGAAGGCAGACGCCGAGGCTGCGTCGGCACCGAGGACGGCACCGAAAACGGCACCAAAGACGGCACCAAAGAAGTCGCAGCCCGCCACCCCGACCCTGGTCGAATTGCGGCAGCAAGCCAAGGCGAAGAAGATCACCGGATACTCCCGCCTCAACAAGGCTGCCTTGCTCACGGCACTCAATTCGTCGCAGCCGTGAAAGTCGTCGCTGTCTACAGCACCAAAGGCGGTGTCGGTAAAACAACGGCGGCCGTGAACCTGGCGTGGGAGGCGGCAAAGGAGTTCCGGGTGCTGCTCTGGGATCTCGATCCCCAGGGGGCGGCAACCTTCCTGCTGCAAGTGAAGCCGAAGGTGAAGGGTGGCGTTGGCGCTCTCGTCGCCGGCAAGAACAAGGTGGCCGGCGCCATCCGCTCGACCAGTCACAACAACCTCGACGTGCTTCCGGGAGATGCGAGCTACCGCGATCTCGATCTCGTCTTCGACCACGCGAAGAAGTCGGAGCAGAGGGTCGCTAAGGTCCTCGAGCAGGTCGCCGACGATTACGATGTGGTCATCCTCGACTGCCCGCCCGGCGCGGCGCTGGTCGCTGAGAACGCGGTGTTCTCCGCGAACGCGGTTGTAGTGCCGCTCGTGCCATCGCCGTTGTCGATGCGATCACTGGAGCAGGTCACCCAATTCGTGGCGGAATCCGTGTCGACTGCTCCTGTCGTGGCGTTCCTGTCGATGGTCGATCGTCGAAAGAAGCTTCACAGGGAGGCGGTCGAACACTTGCCGCTGGCGCAGGCGTCGGTGACGGATGTTGTGGTTCCGGCCACCGTTCAGATTGAACGGATGGGCGCAGCGAGAGCACCGATCGCGAGCTACGCACCGGCCGTCGAGGCAGCTCTCGCGTACGGCGAGCTGTGGAAGCGCGTCCAGGCGACCGTGAAAGCCAAAGTGCGGAAGCGCAAGCACTGATGCTGAACCAACTGAGCGAGCTACTCGCGCCGAAGAAGCGTCGGCAGACCCGCATCGGTCTGGTCTCCGGCGGACTCGGCGCATACTGGCCGCAGTTCCCCGGCTTGCTGCCACAGCTGCAAGAGTCTGCCCGTTACGTGACCGGCCGGTTCAATGAACTCGACGCCGAGGTCGTTGACGCCGGCTTCATCTCCGACGCCCGCGAGGCCCAGATCGCCGCCGAGAAGCTGCGGATCGCCGACTGCGACATCATCGTCGTCTTCCTCGCCACCTACCTGACCTCGTCGATGGTGTTGCCGATCGCCCAGCGCGCGAACACCCCCGTGCTGGTGCTCGACCTGCAGCCGACAGAGTCGATGGACCACGCCACCTTCGACACCGGCGCCTGGCTCGCTTACTGCGGGCAGTGCCCTGTGCCAGAGGTCGCCAACGTCTTCCGCCGTGCCGGCATCCCGTTCCGTTCTGTCTCCGGTTACCTCCGCCAGGAGAGCGCATGGAACCGCATCGAGCGCTGGGTGCACGCCGCCGGAGTGCGCGGCACGCTTCGTAACGCCCGACACGGCTTGATGGGCCACCTCTACCCAGGCATGCTCGACGTCTCCACCGACCTCACCACCGTGTCGACGACGTTCGGTTCACACGTCGAAGTGCTGGAGTTCGATGACCTGCGCGAGCGGGTGAACGAGGTGACGGATGCCCAGGTCGCCGACCGCAAGGAGCTCGCCAGATCGCTGTTCACGCTTGACGACTCGGTGAACGACGAAGACTTCGAGTGGGGGGCGCGTGTCTCGGTCGGCCTCGACCGGCTGGTCGACGACTTCGATCTCGACTCCGTCGCCTACTACCACCGTGGGCTGAACGGCGAACTGCACGAGAGGCTCGGAGCCGGGATGATTCTCGGCTCGTCGATCCTGACGGCCCGCGGCATCCCGATGGCCGGTGAATATGAATTGCGAACCTCGATCGCGCAGCTGGCGGGCCAGGCGATCGGAGCCGGCGGTTCGTTCACCGAGATCCAGGCGCTGAACTTTTTCGACAACGTGGTGGAGATGGGCCACGACGGTCCAGCTCACCTCGCCGTCAGCGCCTCAGAACCGCTGCTGCGCGGTCTCGGTGTCTATCACGGCAAGCGCGGTTGGGGAGTGTCGGTCGAGTTCGACGTGAAGCATGGCCCGGTGACCACCTTCGGCGTCGGCCAGGACCGTGACGGCAGCTACACCTTCATCACTTCAGAGGGCACCGTTGTTCCCGGCCCGCTGCTCGCGATCGGAAACACCACCTCGCGTGTCGACTTCGGCGGCGACCCCGGCGTCTGGGTCGACGAGTGGAGCCAAACCGGCGTCGGCCACCACTGGGCACTCTGCGTCGGTCACCGCGCCGACGACATCCGTGCCGCGGCGAGCCTGCTCGGCATCGAGCACCGCCACGTTTCGCTGGGCCAGCTCTAGCTCTGGCGCCAGGCGCCCTCGAACTCGTGCGTGCCGTGGCCGACGGTCACAGCACTCGCGGCGCCGGGCATCCACACTTCGGCAGTGACTCCGTACGGCGCGGCGAGCGTGAGGGTCATTCTTACGCCTTCGAGCCGCCACGCAACGGCGATCTCACCGTACGGTGACAGATGCCTGACCGACGCACTGCTGAGGTCTCCGGTCACCAGCGGTCGCACCTCGATGGTGCGATACCCGGGCGAGGTGGGCGCCAGACCACCGACACAGCGGTGCATCCAATCGGCCACGGCACCGTAGGCATAGTGATTGAAGGAGGTCATCGTGCCCGGGTTGATCGATCCATCCGGCAGCATGGAGTCCCAGCGCTCCCAGATGGTGGTCGCGCCCATCGACACGGCATACAGCCAGGACGGGCACGACTCCTCAAGAAGCATCCGGTAGGCAAGATCGGCTCTGTCGACCTGCGACAGGGCGTCGAGTATGAGCGGCGTGCCCACAAAACCCGTGCTCACCCGGTATCCGGCGTGCACCACGAGTTCGGCAAGACGCCGCCCCGCGCCATCGCGTTGACGGTCACTTTCAAACAGCCCGCCGGCGATGGCGAGGGCGTAAACGGTCTGGCAATCGCTCTGCACAATCCCGGCGTCACTGACGTACGCCGACACGAACGCCGCGCGCACCCGCTCTGCGAGACCGGCGTATTCGTCGGCATCGTCCTGGCGCCCGAGGCGCGCCGCTGCGATCGCAAGGATTCGCGCAGAGCGCGCGAAGTACGCGGTAGCCACGACATCGGTATCCGCCTGCGCCTGCGCCGCGTCTTCAGGTGGGGCGGTCGGGTCGAGCCAGTCGCCGAACGGTCCGCCTGTGGTCCAGAGCAGGCCCTCCCCTGCCATCGCCCGCACCTTTTCGACCCACGCCCTCATCGACGAGTACTGCCGTTCGAGCACGCCGACGTCACCGTAGGCGAGATGCACCGCCTCAGGCACGATCGTTGCTGCATCACTCCAGGCAGCGGCGGCCGGGTCGACGTCACGCAACACATCCGGGATCACAAACGGCACTCCGCCGTCAGGCTTCTGTTCCGCAGCGAGATCGTCAAGCCAGCCCGAAAGGAATCCGGCCGTGTCGAACAGGAAAGTGGCCGTAGGGGCGAAGACCTGGATGTCACCGGTCCAGCCGAGGCGCTCATCGCGCTGCGGGCAGTCGGTTGGCACATCGAGGAAGTTGCCGCGCGTGCTCCAGACCACGTTCTCGTGAAGCCGGTTGACCCGATCGTCTGACGACTCGAACCAGCCGGTGCGTTCCAGGTCGCTGCCGAGCACGAGCGCTTCGACGTCGCCCTGCGCAAGACCGGGGACGCCGTCGATCTCTGCGTATCGGAATCCGTTGAAGGTGAAGGTGGGCTGAAGTACCTCTTCGCCGCCGCCGGCAAGAATATACGTACTCGTCGCCAGCGCACTGCGCAGCGGCCTCGTGCCGAGCTCGCCGTCTTCGAGCACTTCTGCGTGCCGTACGGAGACCTCGGTTCCGGCCGCGCCGCGCACACTCAACCGCACCCAGCCGACGAGATTCTGCCCGAAGTCGACGATCGTCTTGCCCGTGGGAGACGTGATGAGTTGCACGGCCTGGAGGGAGTCGACGACGCGCACAGGCGGCCCGGACGGCGCGACCAGACGTTCGAACCCTCCGGGTAGAACGTCGACGGTGTCGACAGGCTTGCCCTCCGGAGAGTCGGTGATGTGCAGGTCCTGCCGCTGACCGTCGTAGAAGTCGTCGAACAGGATACTGCTGTGCACGGCCCCCCAGCCGGCATCCGTTCCAAAGGTGGCCATCGTGCCGTCCGCGTAGACGACCTCGAGCTGGGCGAGCAGCGCCAGGCGATCGCCGTAGCTCGAGCGGTTGCCCGGCCAGACCAGCTGGCCTCGATACCAGCCATTGCCGACCAGCGCCTGCAGCCGGTTCTCACCAGCCTGCAGGAGCCCGGTGACATCGTAGGTGCGGTAGCGGAGCCGCTTCTCGTACGCAGTCCACCCTGGCGCGAAGTAGTCGTCGCCGATCCGCTCGCCGTTAATCGTGAAGTCGAGGATGCCGTGCGCCGTGACGTACAGCCGGGCAGACACCGGTGCGTTAGTCAGGCGGGCCGTGCCGAAAAGCAGCGGCGCACCATCCGTCAGCCCGCCGATGGTCGAGGGGCTCACAAGGTCTTTGACCCAGTCGTTCTGCTCGAGAAGTCCGGCCTCGATGTCGAGGGGAGCGCTGAAGTCGGTCCAGTCGCTTCCGCTTGCGCTTCCACGTCGACTACCGACGCGAACACTCACGCGCACTCGTTGACGGGAGACAAGGGGTGCGAACGGCCACGGTACGAAGAGCTGTTCGGCGGATTCAATGACTGCCGCCTCGCGCCGCCCGTCGTCCGTCTCGAGTTGTAGCTCGTAGCGTTCAGAGACCCAGTCGTCTGGTGCGGATTCGAGGCGCCATGACAGCCGAGGCCTGGCGGTGCCGATTCCCAACACGCCGGAACCGCTGAGATCAGTGAGGTACTCGGCCCGCGGTCTTGTGACAAGCGCACTCGAACGTGCGCTGACTCCAGGTGTCCCCGGCTGCGCCTGGAGCTCCCGCGTCACTCGAGCCCCGTTCCGGCGATGCCCTTCAGGTACCACTTCTGGAACACGATGAACACGATGAGAACGGGCAGCATGGCGATCACGGCGCCGGCGAGACCGACGGCAGGCGAGATCACGGAGTTCTCGCCGCCTGCCAGCGGTGCGAGGGCGACGTTGATCACGCGATTGACCGGGTTGGGGGCGATGACCTGCGGCCAGATGTACATGTTCCACGCGGTCAGGAAGCTGATCGAGCAGAAGGTGGCGAGCGCGGGCTTCGCCAGCGGGAGCGCGATGGAGGTGAGCACCCGGCCCCAGCTCGCCCCGTCGATGCGCGCCGCCTCGATGAGGCCGGCCGGCATGGTCGCGAAGAACTGCCGGAAGAGCAGGATCGCGAACGCACACTGTGCCGCCATCGGAATGATGAGGCCGGCATAGGTGTTCAGCCAGCCCAGCTGGAACGTCACGATGAAGAGCGGAATGAGGGTGAGGTTGCCGGGGATGAACATCGGAACGATCAGGGTCCCGAGCACGGCCGCGGACCACTTGAACGGAATCTTCGCAAGGGCGAAGGCGGCCGGCAGCGAGAGCAACAGCTGAAGGCCCACGATTCCCAGGCTGAAGATGAAGGTGTTGCCGATCACCTGGGGTGTCAGAAAGTTCCAAGCATCGACGAAGTTCTGCCAGATCGGAGTTTCGGGCAGGAGCTTCGGCGGAAAGGCAGCGACCTCTGCGGCGGACTTAAGCGAGCCTGAGACCATGAAGAGCAGCGGCGCGGCCATGATGAAACCGGCAAGCACGATCGCCACGTAACGCATGGCGGCGTGCAGAGGAGAAGTACGCATCAGCTGCGCTCCTTTCGGAATCGCACGATCATGCGCACGAGAATAACGATGACGATCATGAGGACGAGTTGGAATAGCGAGAGTGCACTCGCATAGCCGATGTCGCGCTCGGAGAACGCAACCTTGTATGAGTACAGTGCGATCGACTGGGTGCTTCCGAGTGGACCGCCGTCGGTCATGATGAGCGCGACCTCGAACGAGCCACTCACGAAGCCGACGACCTGGAGGACGGCGATGAGGATGGTCGTTCCCCAGACGTTCGGCCAGGTCATCGACCAGATCTGGCGCCACTTGCTCGCGCCGTCGAGTGAGGCCGCGGCGTAGATGTCATCTGACACCCGCTGGAGTCCGGCCATATATAGGATGATGACGATCGGGAGGCCGCCCCAGATCATCATGATGACGAGCGCGGGCCTGGCCCAAGTCAGGTCGGAGAGCCAGATCGGTCCATCGATTCCGATCCACGAAAGTGCCTGGTTGATGAGTCCCCTCTGACTGTACAGGTTGACCCAGATCAGCGAGGCGACGGCGGCCGAGGCGATCATCGGCGCAAAGAAGAAGACCCGGATCGCGGCGATTCCCGGCAGCTTCGTGTTGATGAGAACCGCCAGGACGAAGCCGATGAGGATCGTCGGGACGACACCCATCAGAACGAACAGCGCGGTGACCCAGAGTGCCTGCCACATGTCTTCGTCACCGAAGAGGCGGGTGATGTTGTCCAGCCCCACCCACTGCGGCGTACCGAAGAGGTCCCATTCAAAGAAGGTCAGAACTAGGCCGCCCACCGCGGGGAGGATCACGAATGCCGCAAAGGCCAACAACCCCGGTGTGAGGAAGGCGGCGGCCGTCAGCGCGTCGACACGTTTGGCGCGTCGGCTTCCTGGCCTTTCGGCCGGGACCGGTTTCTTCTCCTCGCCTTGTCGAGGCAATGGCATATCAAGGATTGGGGTCGACACGACGATCTCCGATGGTCGGGAACCGGGTGGGGCGCTTGGCCCCACCCGGACATCCGGTTACTTGCTTTGCTTCTCGATGGCGTCGTTGACGGTCTGCTCAGCCTCACCGAAAGCGTCTTCGATGGACTTCCCGTTCAGCAACACCTCCTGCGTCGCCTTCTTCGTCGCTTCGCTCATGGTGGTCGACGACGAGCCTGGCATCTGCGTGAGGAGCACAGCGGTGCGAGCCGACTCACCGAAGATGGCGATGCTGGCCGGCGGCGGGGTGCCGTCCTTCCAGATGCCGTTGTCGATGCCGTCGTCGGTCGGCGGGATGACACCGCCCACTTCCTGGGCGACCTTCATGCCGGTATCAGTGTCGTAGAACCAGCTCAGGAACGCCCACGCGGCATCCTGGCTCTTGCTGGTCTGCGCAATCGAGAGTCCGTAGGATCCGCCGCCGGCCGTCGAGTTGCCGTCAATCGTCGGGAGAACCTGAACGTCCCAGTTATCGTCGGTCATCGTCTCCTGCAGACCGGGGACCCCGCCACGAGACGCGATGGCCATTGCGACGTTGCCCGAATCGAACTTGAGCGTCGGGTCATCTGTTGTCGTCGTGTATGGGCCGGACGCCGTTCCGTACGCGCCAAGGAGCAACTCCCACGCCTCAAGGGCTTCTGGCTGACCGATGCCGGACTTGCCGGTCTCGGCGTCGTAGACCGTTCCGCCGAACGCCTGGATGACGGGGCCGAAAACGATCTGCGCTGTGCCGTCTGCGAGGGGAGCAGCAAGCCCAGTAATGCTTCCGCCGCTCTTCGTCTGGATCTCTGTTGCGACCCTGTACATGTCGTCCCAGGTCCAGTCAGCTTCCGGGTACTCGGTGACGCCGGCCTTGTCGAACGCTGTCTTGTTGAAGAACAGCCCGACAGAGTCTGCGCTCACGGGAAGACCGGTGATCTGGTCTGGGTTGTCGAGCGGGCGATACTGGCCGACGAACTGCGGGAGGAAGGACTCCTCATCGAGGTCGCCGAGCTTGCCCTCGGCCAGCCCCTTGGTCATGTCGAGCGTGACGTTGTTTGTCGCGAGCGTGTCTGCCAGGAAGTCCACGTTGAAGAAGACGTCGGGCAGTTCACCGCTCAGCCGGGCCGTTGCCAGCCCCTGTGCGTACTCTGCCGCGTCGTCTGTGGTGCTGCGAACCTCGACCTTGCGATCGGGGAACGCCTCCATGTAGGCGTCTGCGTACTGTTGGAACTGGGGCTCGAGGCCGGTGATCGTGTTGAGGACGATGGAGCTGCCGTCGACTTCGCCGGCAGCGCCGGCATCAGATGCGGATGCTCCGCCACAGGCCGAGAGCACGAGTGGAAGTGTGGCGACCACCGCGAGGGCTGCGAGTACTCTGCGAGGCTTGCCCGCTTGATGAGACATCATTGTCGTTCCTTTCATCGATGTGATTACAGAAGAGGTGATTACAGAACAAGTGATTGCAGTGCAAGTTTCACAGCGCTACGAGCTTCACAGCGCCGAGTGAACAGATGGTCGCCCTGACCGTGGCGGTCATGACCGTCTCTATTGAAACCTTTCAGATCATAATGTGGGAGTCTTTTCCGGTTGTCAAGCGCAATGCCGGAACGGATGATCACGATTATGATACGTTTCAATATCTTGCGCGAGCCGAGTGAGCTGAAAGAGCTGAGAGGCTTGATCGATCGACACGACGAAGGAGTTCTCGTGCCAAGTCTGGCCCCCACCACGCTGCGCGTTGACGGACGCGCAGCATCAGCTGTGTACCCTGACCGCTTCGTTGCCCTCGCGAGCGAGGGGGCGCCGCGATTGTCGTGGGTCGTCCCTCTGGTGCGCACCGGCCAGGCCCAGTCGGCGTTCGAGGTGCGGGTCTCCCGGGCGACCAGCGACCCCCGCGACCCCGACAGCGCCCTCGTCGACTCGACAGGATCGGCTGGGCCAACCGAATCGACAGGCGGCGTCGGCGGCAGCGGCAGCGGCAGCGGCAGCGATCCATTCACCGAACTGACAACCGCACTCGACCCCGATTCTGAGTATCTGTGGACCGTTCGCGTGCAGGGCGAGTTCGGCGATTGGTCGGGCTGGTCGGAGCCGTCCATCCTCGAAACCGGCCCATGGGCCTACGACGACTGGTCAGCCGAGTGGATTTCGCATCCTGCGTTGTCGACCCTGCGCCGAACGTTCCGCGTCGACGGGGCGATCCAACGAGCGAGGCTTCACCTCACAGCGCAGGGCCTGGTTCGGGCATCCGTCAACGGCGTCGCCGTCAACCCGGATGCCTCCGACCCGTCGCGCACAGACCTCGGCCGCGCCCTATACCGCAGCTATGACGTGACCGATCTGCTCCGTACCAATCAGGCCGGCACCACTCAGGACGGCACGGGCGAGAACACACTCGACCTCGTACTCGGCTCCGGCGAGTGGGAGAGGACCGGGCTCGACCCACGCGTGCTCGCCGAAGTGGTGGTGCACCTGGAGGGCGGCACCGTCGTGCGCGCGGGCACGGGCCCTGGCATGCTCTCCGCCGCGAGTGAGGTGACGGTTGAAGAGCCGTTCTATCTGGAAAGGCACGAGCGGGCTGGTGCTCCCCTCAATTTTCGCCAGGCAACGGCTGCTCGCGTACTCGAGCCCGCACTCTCGCCGGAGTCTGCCGTCACCCCTCCCCGTGACGTCGCTCCGGACCCGTCGCCGGCTGTGCACCGGGTTGCCGAGCACGGCGTCACCCTTCTCTCGCGCACGGGTCTCTCACGCACGGGTCTTTCGCGCGCTGGTCTCTCACGCACAGACGAGAGTCGCGTGTACGACGTGGGAACCAACATAGCTGGACGCACCAGGCTCAGAGTGACAACCGCGTTGCCGGGCGAAACCGTCATCCGTGTTGTCCACGGCGAGCACCTGGGCGCCGATGGACGACTCGACACCACCAACCTGACGATGCCATACGACCACGGGCGCGTTCGCCAGGCGGTGGAGTACGTCGTCGGCGGGCTGTTGGGAGCGGGAACTGCAGGCGCGATCCTCGAACCGTGGTTCTGCTATCACGGCTTCCGGTACGTCGAGATCCTGGGCCTGCCGGCCGACGCGGAGGTCACCCTCGAGGCCTGGAGCCTCCACTCCGACCTCGAGTCGACCAGCGGCCTGGAGACCGACGACCCGCAGGTCAACGCGCTGGTGCGGGTCGCCAGTCGCACACTGCTGAACAACGTGCACGGGATCCCTGAGGACTGCCCGACGCGCGAGCAGTCCGGGTGGACGGGAGACACGGCATCCGTCGCCGAGTTCGACTTCTCGGCGTTCGACATGCAGAGCTTCTTCACGAAGTGGCTCGGCGACCTGCGCACCAGCCAGCAAGTCGACGGCAGCATCCCGGCGATCTCGCCAGACATCCGTTCGCCCAGGATCACTCCTGACCCAGTGTGGGGCGCAGCACTCCAGCGAGTGCTGGTCGGTCACTGGCTGCACTACGGCGACGCCCGCGTGGTGCAGGACACGCTTCCGGCGCTGCGCCGCTGGGTCGACTACCAGCTGACGCTCCGCACCGAGGAGGGCGTAATCGGCAACTCGCAGATCAGTTACGGCTCAGACTGGCTCGCGCTTGTGCAGACCCCACCGCCCCTGCACCACACCCAGGCGACCATCGACAGCCTCGAATCGCTGGCAATTCTTGAAGAAGCGATTGGTGAAACGGATGCTGCGGCAGAGCGTCTCCGGGCCGCCGACGACCTTCGTGCGGCCGCGCGTTCCGCCTTCTTCGACGAGCAGCGCGACGCCTTCGGCAACGGAACCCAGGCGGCCGATGCGATCGGCATCGAGGGCCGGATCCTGGTCGGGAGTGAACCAGAACGCGCCGCCGATCGAATCGCCGTCGATGTGCGCGCACGAGGCAACCGGGTGACATCCGGCTTCGCCACCACTCGAACCGTCGTTCGGGCACTGGCACGGAGCGGACACTCCCAGGCGGTCTTCGACACCCTTCACCAGCTGGCCGAACCGGGGATCGGCGCCATGCTCGACCATGGGCCAGGCACGTTCTGGGAATGCTGGTGGATCGATCCGCTGAACACGGGAACGGGATCGCTCGACCACATCGGACTCGGCGGTCCGTTCGCCGGCTGGGCGTGGCAGTGGCTCGCCGGCGTGCGTCCGACGGGAGCCGGCTGGTCGACCTTTGTCGCCGAGCCGCAGTTTGTCGTCGGAGTGGATTCGCTGGCCCTGTCATCGCGCACCGTGCGTGGTGTGGTCGGCCTCGGCTACGAGATCGATGGAGAGGACATCTCCCTCACCCTCACGGTGCCGGTCGGCGCGCAGGCCGCGCTACGGCTGCCGGGGCGCCCCGAAGAGCTAGTAGGTTCTGGCGTTCACACCCGCACGATTCCCGTGTCTGCAGTGCGCGCGACGCATCAGTCACCGCCGCCGTTATCTCAGCCGGGCGAAGAGCCGTGGGCGCCGCCGTACCGCCCGGCGCCATCGCCGGACGTCGTCGGCGAGCGCGACTGGGCGGCGCGAAGCCTCGCGGCCGAACTGATTGTCGGCGACGGCGCCCTGCGGGTCGAGACCCTGGCGCACGGCCTCCGCTGCATGCCGGTGCCGCACGAGCAACCCGCTGGGCCGGTCGCACTCGTGCGTTCGCGTCACACCACTCCGGCCGGGGTGTCCGGCGAGGGAGCAGCTCTGACGGTTCGGGTGTCCCCCGGAGATGACGGCAACGAAGCTGACGGCAACGAAGCGAGCTCCGGACGGCAGCTGCCGAACGCCCGTTTTGTTTATGCATCCCTCGATCTGTGTCTTGAGAACCCACCACGCCCTCTCGAGAGTGTCATCACCGTGCACGGGGCGGATGGCACGAGCGTGCACGGCACCGGCATGCTCTGGCCAGCGGGGTGGAATCGTGTGACGGTGGATGTCTCCCATCTCGCGGCCCGCACGGCGATCGTGAGCGTTGAGGTCGGCATCCGGGTACGCGCATCCGGTGCAGACGCGACCAACGCCGGGCCATACGACGCCGCCCGGCAGACGCCACTCGCGTTCCACCTGGGAGAGGTCGGCTACAGCTCGGTTCGTCGCACCTGGTGACCACTCGGGTCAGAACGACTGGGCGCGATGGAGCCGGGCGTAGTATCCGTCAATCGCGCTGAGTTCGTCGTGGGAGCCGACCTCCACCACTCGTCCGTGATCCATCACCACGATGCGGTCGGCGTTGCGGATCGTGGACAGGCGATGGGCGACCACGAGTGAGGTTCGCCCCGTCATGAGGGTGTCGAGAGCGGCCTTGACCTTCGCCTCCGACTCGCTGTCGAGCGCACTCGTCGCTTCGTCAAGTAGCAGGATGCGGGGATCACGGATGAGGGCGCGCGCGATCGCGAGCCGCTGGCGCTGACCACCGGAGAGCCTCGCTCCCCGCTGGCCCACCATGGTGTGCCAGCCGTCTGGCAGCTCGTCCACGATCTCCGCCGCGTTCGCGTCGATGAGCGCACGGCGCACGCGATCCTCATCGACGTTCTCGAGGCCATACGTGACGTTGTCGTAGACGGATCCCTCGAACAGCACGGATTCCTGCGGCACAACCGACATGAAACGCCGCGATGTACGCAGGTCGAGGCGCTCCATATCGCGCCCGTCGAGCAGGATGCGCCCCTCGGTCGGACGGATGAAGCCGAGCACGAGGTTGATGGTGGTCGACTTGCCAGACCCTGATGCGCCGACAAACGCGACCGTCTCGCCTGGAGAGATGTCGAGGTCGATGTGGTCGATGGCAGGCCGGTCAGATCCCGGGAAGTGGAAGCCGACCCCCTCGAAGCGAATGTGCCCGATCACACGGTCGATGGTGGTCTTACCCTCGTTGAGTTCCAGGTCAGGGTCTTCGAGAACCTCGGCGATGGACTTCACAGACTCGAGTCCCTTGCTCAGGATGGGCGTCAGGTTCACGAGCTGCGTCACGGCAGAGGTGAGGGTGGCGAAATAGGTGCTGAGCAGCACCACCTGGCCGGGGGTGATGGGAACGATCTGTGACATCGCGGCCCAGCCGGCCAGGCCGAGGCAGAGGGTGGAGAGCACATTGAACGACACCCAGGATGTCGTCTCGAACCGACTGTTCAAGCGATCGAGCTGGAGCCCCGCTTGCTTGACGTTCTCTGACGTCTCAGCCACCCGCCGAAGCGCGGTGGTCTCGAGGCCGTGCGCGCGGGTGAGGGGAATGAGCGTCGCCATCTCACCGACGCGCGACGAGAGATCTTCCATTCGAAGGCGGAACGACTCGTTACGACGAGCGGCGCGACGGCGCATGCCGGCGACGAGCCCGACGCCGACCGGCACGGTGAAGGCGAAGACGACCAGGAACGCCGGCGCCTGGATCGCGGTCACCGTGATGGAGCCGATCAGGATGCTCGCTGAGACGGCCAGCACGGGGAAGATCTGTTGCATCAGCAGCTCGACGTTCTCCACGTCGCGCACAACCTTGTTCTGAATCACCGATGCACTCTTGCGGCTGTGGAAACCGATGGAGAGTCCCTGGAGACGAGCCGACAGGGTGTTGCGCAGGTCGGCCGCGACCGAACGGTACACCCTGCTGTACATGCGCACGTAAAGGATGTGGTTCGGGTAGTTCTGGGCAAGCACGACGACGGCGATCCCGACAAGAGTCCACAGTTGGAGATAGTCGGTGCCACCGATCACCGTGTCGATGATCTTTGCCGTGACCACCGGGATGAGCCATAGCGGGCTGTCTTTGAGGGCGATGAAGAACAGGGCCGCGAAGACTCGACGCCGGTACGGTCGAACCGCACTGCCGAGGGAGCGGACGGGGTGGGCCGCGCAGATGTTCACGATTTCTTTCGATCAGGTTGTCGAGCGGTTGGAGAGCGAACGAGCGAGCACGGCGCGGCTCACGATCCAGTGGCTCAGGGCGCGACAACACCGATTCTGAAAGGTTTCATGTCTGGCATCCTGTGCCATCCGGATTCGCCTGTCAACCCACACGGCAAAAGAACCGTTCGAACAGCGAACTCAGCGGGCGGTGCTCGCCCTCACGATTAGCCTGGGTGGCAACAAGAGGTGCTCATGTTCGTGCACGCCCCCGTTGGCCGCATGGTCGAGCACCAGACGAACTGCCTCTGTCGCAAGGGCTTCCCTCGGCTGGTGGATGGTCGTGAGCGGAACGATCGCCGATGCCGCGTAGTCGATGTCGTCGTATCCGACGATGGCGATGTCGCGAGGCACGTGCACGCCGTCTGCGAGTACGAGTGACTGCATCGCGCCGAGGGCCAGAAGGTCGTTGGCGCCGAAGATGGCGTCAGGGCGGGAGTCTCCAGGCAGGCCGGCGATCAGGTCGCCCATTGCCCGGCCGTCCGCAATCGTCTGGTCTGCGGTGTCGAAGTGCGTCAGGGTTGCCCCGTCGACCTCGTCGATCGCCCTGAGCGCTCCCTTCCAGCGGTCTTCGACCTGGTGGAGCGGGCCACCGAGGAAGGCGACCCGGCGGCGCCCGGTGTCGAGGAGGTGCTTGACGGCGAGATAGCCGCCGACATCACCATCGAGGGCAACGGAACAGACGTCGCCGTCGGCCGCGTGGATGTCGAAGAGCACCAGCGGCATCCCCCGACGCGTGAGCCGGTTCATCCGTTCAGTGGCACCATCGAGTGGGGCGATCAGCATTCCGCGAACCCGCTGTTCCTCGAAGAGGTCGATGTAGCGGTCTTCTCGCCCGTCGAGTTGGTCGCTGCTGCCGAAGATGACCGTGTGGCCGTGGGTCTCCGCAGCGGCTTCGCAGGCGTGGGCGAGTTCGGCCCAGAAGGGGTTGGCCACGTTGAGCACGATCATGCCGAGGGTCGTTCCGCCGCCCATGCGCAGCTGCCTGGCCAGGTCGTTGCGCACAAAACCGAGCTCGTCCATGGTTGCCTGCACGAGCTCCAGGGTGCGGGCCGACACGAGCTCCGGCTTGTTGAGCACATTGGAGACGGTGCCGACGGACACCTGGGCGCGCGCGGCCACCTCACGAATTCCTACGGGCCCGGTCACGTGCACCTCATCCAAGTTTCTCGCGCGACGCGCGGTGGATTCCATCATATGGATGCCGGCCGCACCGGCAGGACAACGGTGCCGCGCCATCCGCTGCTTGACGACGGTTCCGGGCCGGGGATAGTCTCTGATAGTCACTTTTGAAACGATTCACGATCCCCTCGTGGAGATGAGGTCCATCCGCATGAGCACGACCGCGCACCGCGTTTGCTTCCAGTTGCAGGTCAAACCGGAGAGTATTCCCGAATACACGCGCCGCCACGCAGCCGTCTGGCCAGACATGCTGCGCGCCCTGAAAGAGACCGGTTGGAACAACTATTCGATCTTCCTGCGGCAAGACGGCCTCTTGATCGGCTACTTCGAAACGGAGTCGCTTGACGCCGCGCAGGCCGGCATGGCGGCCACCGGGGTCAACGAGCGGTGGCAGGCCGAGATGGGCGAGTTCTTCGCCGATCTGGACGGGGCTCCAGACGAGGGCTTCCTGCAGCTCACCGAGATCTTCAACCTTGAGGACCAGCTGGCCGCGGTCGACGCGGGCGCGGCATCCGCATGACGGATGCCGGATTGCGGAGCCTGACCGTGGATGCCTTGTTGCGGATGCCCGGCTCCATGACTCGGCTCCGTGACTTAGCGCCGTGACTTGCCCAGTTTGAAACGATTCACCTATACTGTGTCAACAGATCATTAGCGAGAAAAACGAGACGACGATGACGACATTCGAATCCATCTCCTCCCAGCTCGAGGCACAGGCCATCGAGCTGCCCTCCTGGGCGTTCGGCAACTCTGGCACCAGGTTCAAGGTGTTCACCACGCCCGGCACGCCGCGCAGTGTCGAGGAGAAGATCACCGACGCGGCCAAGGTCAATGAGCTCACCGGGCTCGCCCCGAAGGTGGCGCTCCACATTCCGTGGGACAAGGGCGACGACTACGCCGCCCTGTCGGCGTTCGCCAGCGAGCACGGCGTCGCACTCGGCACCATCAACTCGAACACCTTCCAGGACGATGCCTACAAGTTCGGCAGCCTGACGCACACCGACGCATCCGTTCGCCAGATGGCCATTGACCACCACTTCGAGTGCATCGACGTGATGAACGCGACCGGTTCGCAGGACCTCAAGATCTGGCTCGCCGACGGCACAAACTACCCGGGCCAGGGCGACATCCGCGGACGGCAGGACCGGCTGGCAGACTCGCTCGCGCAAATCTACGCGCGCCTCGGCGACGACCAACGTTTGGTGCTCGAGTACAAGTTCTTCGAGCCGGCTTTTTACCACACGGATGTCCCTGACTGGGGCACCTCATACGCCCAGGTCTCGGCGCTCGGCGACAAGGCGATGGTGTGCCTCGACACCGGCCACCACGCGCCTGGCACCAACATCGAGTTCATCGTGGCCCAATTACTGCGCCTCGGAAAAC
The DNA here is from genome assembly GCF_000421145.1 of Glaciibacter superstes DSM 21135. GTDB lineage: Bacteria > Actinomycetota > Actinomycetes > Actinomycetales > Microbacteriaceae > Cryobacterium > Cryobacterium superstes. Next base: position 22,716 of record NZ_ATWH01000014.1, read on the forward strand.
TCGGCTCATTCGACTTCAACTCCCGCTTCTACGCCGATGATGACCTCATCGTCGGCGCGGCAGACCCGTTCCAGCTGTTCCGCATCCTCTACGAGGTCATCCGCGGCGGCGGCTACGGGCCCGGCAGCCCTGTCGCGTTCATGCTTGACCAGTGCCACAACGTCGAAGACAAGATCCCCGGCCAGATTCGCTCGGTGCTGAACGTGCAGGAGATGACGGCGCGAGCACTCCTCGTCGACGGCGATGCGCTCTCCGCAGCGCAGGAGGCGGGCGACGTGCTCGGAGCCAACGGCATCATGATGGACGCCTTCTACACGGATGTGCGCCCAGACCTGGCGGCCTGGCGCGAGTCGCGCGGCCTGCCGGCCGACCCCATGAAGGCTTACGCGGCATCCGGTTACCAGCAGAAGATCGCCGACGAGCGCGTCGGCGGCGCCCAGATGTCGTGGGGAGCGTAAGCGCATGACAGAGGCATACGGCGCCGCGGACGGACTCGTGCGGGTGTACCCGGCGGATTCTCACGGCGAGGCGGGCCAGGCAGGTCAGGTAGGCCAGACGCCGGCACTGGTGTGGGCGCACGGCGGCGGTTTCCGGGGCGGTGACCTCGACATGCCGGAAGCGCACTGGACCTCCGGCGCGCTCGCGGCGCGGGGCATCACTGTCGTCTCGGTCGACTACCGGCACGCGGGCGACGGTTTCCGCTATCCGTTGCCTTCCGATGACATCCTCACCGCCTGGGCCTGGACTCTGGATCACGCCGACGAGCTCGGCATCGACAAGAGCCGCCTCGCGATCGGCGGCGCGAGCGCCGGCGCCAATCTCGTGACGGGGGCTGTGCTGCGCATGCTCGCAGACGATACGCGGAGCCTGCCGCTGCCTGCCGGCATCTTTCTCGCCTACCCGACCCTGCTCGCCGAGCAGCCGGCACCGGATGCCGAGCTGGCGGCGCTGTTGGCCGCGAACCCCGCGGCCGCCCATGGCCCCTCCTACGTGCCCGATATGTACGAGAACTACTTCGGGGGTCCGGTCGATGACGCCCCGCTCGCGGTGGTGCCCGGCCGCGCCGTGGCATCCGACCTCACTGGCTTCCCGCCGGTGCTGATGATCAACTCCGAGATCGACCACCTGCGGGTCTCCGGTGAAGTGTTTGCCGCGACCCTCGCGAACGCCGGCATTCCGCTCGAGCTCGCGACCGAACCCGGGGCCCTGCACGGTCACCTGAACCGGCCGGATGAGTCAGCGGCATCCGACTCGATCGAGCGCATCGCGCGCTGGATCGCGCGCGGATTCGTTCCAGATACCTCGGTCAATCAGACCACTCCCAGCACCACCGCTCCCAGCACCACCGAAGGAAACCCCTCATGACGAACCAGGCCGCTGCCGACCTCATCGCGCGGTCGAACCGCCTCGGCGCGAACCCGCGCAACACGAACTACGCGGGCGGAAACACGTCGGCGAAGGGCATGGAGACCGACCCGGTTACCGGCGAGCCGGTTGAGCTGCTCTGGGTCAAGGGCTCAGGCGGCGACCTCGGCACGTTGACCGAGAAGGGCCTGGCGGTTCTTCGCCTCGACAGGATGCGCGCCCTCGTCGACGTCTATCCGGGCCTCGACCGCGAAGACGAGATGGTTGCCGCGTTCGACTACACGCTGCACGGCAAGGGCGGCGCTGCCCCCTCGATCGACACCGCCATGCACGGGCTCGTCGACGCCGCGCATGTGGACCACCTGCACCCGGACTCCGGCATCGCCATCGCGACGGCAGCCGACGGCGAAGCACTCACGACCACGATCTTCGGCGACCGCGTGGTATGGGTGCCGTGGCGCCGCCCCGGCTTCCAGCTCGGCCTCGACATCGCCGCCATCAAGGAAGCGAACCCGCAGTCCGTCGGCTGCATTCTCGGCGGCCACGGCATCACCGCGTGGGGTGAGACATCAGAGGAGGCCGAAGCCAACTCCCTCTGGATCATCGACACCGCTGCGGCCTACATCGATGAGCATTGCAGGGCAGAGCCGTTCGGCCCCACGCTCGAGGGCTATGGCGCCCTGCCGGAAGCCGAACGCCGCGCGAAGGCGGCCGCCCTGGCTCCCGCCATTCGTGGCCTGGCCTCAACCGACCGCGTGCAGGTCGGTCACTTCACGGATGACCAGGTCGTCCTCGATTTCCTGTCGAGCACCGAGCATACCCGGCTCGCCGCGCTCGGCACCAGCTGCCCAGACCACTTCCTGCGCACCAAGGTGAAGCCGCTCGTGCTCGACCTGCCGGCATCCGCCTCGATCGAGGACTCGATCGCGCGCCTGCACGAGCTGCATGACGAGTACCGTGCCGACTACCAGGCATATTACGACCGCAACGCCGATGACGGGTCGCCGGCCATCCGTGGCGCAGACCCGCTGATCGTGCTGATTCCGGGTGTCGGCATGTTCAGTTACGGTGCGAACAAGCAGACGGCGCGCGTTGCCGGCGAGTTCTACATCAACGCCATCAACGTCATGCGCGGTGCGGAAGGTCTCTCCAGCTACGCGCCCATCGACGAGGCGGAGAAGTTCCGCATCGAGTACTGGGCGCTGGAGGAGGCCAAACTTCAGCGGATGCCGAAGCCCAAGCCCCTCGCCACCCGCGTCGCCCTCGTCACCGGTGCGGCATCCGGAATCGGCAAGGCCATCGCCACCCGCCTCGCCGCTGAGGGCGCCTGCGTCGTCATCGCCGACCTCGACCTGGCCAAGGCTCAGGCCGCAGCGGCCGAGATCGGCGGCACCGACGTCGCCATCGGCCTGCAGGCGGATGTCACAGACGAAGCGCAGGTGCAGGCATCCGTCGACGCCACGGTTCTCGCCTTCGGCGGACTCGACCTCGTGGTGAACAACGCCGGGCTGTCGCTGTCGAAGTCGCTGCTCGAGACCACCGTCGCCGACTGGGACCTGCAGCACAACGTGATGGCCAAGGGCTCGTTCTTGGTGTCGCGGGCGGCGGCGCGGGTGCTCATCGACCAGAAGCTCGGCGGCGATATCGTCTACATCTCGTCGAAGAACTCGGTGTTCGCCGGGCCGAACAACATTGCGTACTCGGCGACGAAGGCAGACCAGGCGCACCAGGTGCGGTTGCTGGCTGCCGAGCTCGGCGAGCACGGTGTGAAGGTGAACGGCATCAATCCAGACGGTGTGGTGCGCGGCTCTGGCATCTTCGCCGGCGGCTGGGGCGCCAAGCGCGCCGCCGTCTACGGTGTGCCCGAGGAGGAGCTCGGCAAGTATTACGCGCAGCGCACGTTACTGAAGCGCGAGGTTCTCCCCGAGAACGTCGCCAATGCGGTGTTTGCCCTCTGCACCTCAGACCTCTCACACACCACCGGCCTGCACATCCCCGTCGACGCCGGGGTCGCGGCGGCCTTCCTGCGATGAGCATGCCGGCGGGGTACGGTCGGGCCGGCGGCGTTCCACTCGCCCAGAGTCGCCGTTCGCGCCCACAATCGCCGGCAGAGCGGCGACTCCCGGCGCAAACGGCGACACTCGGCGCGCGACGAGCCGCCAGCGTGCCCCCATCGAACACCCACGCGGCAGCGGCAGCGGTGGCCACAGCATGAGCGGCGGCAGGAGCTCCAGCGGCATCGTCGCAGCCGTCGACCTGGGCGCGACCAGCGGGCGCGTGATGCTCGGCCACGTCGGGCACAACGAACTGCAGCTGCGCCCGGTGGCGCGGTTTCCGAACACGCCGGTGCGCACGATCGACGGACTGCACTGGAACGTGCTCGACCTCTACCGCAATGCCGTCAGCGGCCTGGGCGCCGCCCTGCGCGACGAACCGGGAGTCTCGAGCATCGGCGTGGACTCCTGGGCCGTCGACTACGCGCTCCTTGCCGGGCAACGGATGCTCGGCAACCCGTTTCACTATCGTGACGAGCGCACGGCGGCGGGCGTTGAAGCCACCCACGCGGTCGTTGGTCCTGAAGAGCTGTATGCCGCCAACGGCCTGCAGTTTCTGCCCTTCAACACGCTCTACCAGCTCTCCGCCGAGCGTCTCGCCGATTCACTCGAGGGCGCAGACACCATGCTGCTCATTCCCGACCTCCTGAACTTCTGGCTCACAGGAGAGCGGTTCGCCGAGCGCACTAATGCGTCGACGACCGGGCTTCTTCGGGTCTCGGAGGACGACAGTTCGACGAGTGAAGCCCGGTGGGACGACGCACTCATCGAGCGGCTCGGATTCCCTCGCCACCTCTTTCCAGCATTGATCGATGCCGGCACCAGTGTGGGAAGCCTGCTCCCCTCCGTTGCCGAGTCGATTGGCGGCGCTCACAGAGCCGGGCGCTCGCTCGACGTGATTGCCGTCGGATCGCACGACACCGCATCCGCTGTCGTCGCCGTGCCCATGCGGAGTGAGGGCGCCGCCTACATCTCGTGCGGCACCTGGGGGCTGGTGGGGGTTGAGCTGGAGCGCCCGGTGCTCACCGAGGCCAGCCGCCGCGCGAACTTCACCAACGAAGGCGGAGTCGACGGCCGCATCCGTTTTCTGCACAACGTCATGGGACTCTGGCTGCTCAGCGAGTCGGTGCGCACCTGGGAGCAGGGCGGCGAGAGCATCGATCTGCCAACCCTGCTCGGGCAGGCTGCAGCTGTCACGACGCCGGTCACGGTGTTCGATGTCGACGACCCCGAATTCCTTGCGCCGGGCGACATGCCCACGCGCATCGCAAACTGGCACTCGTCGCACGGGTTGCCTGCACCGACAACCCGTGCCGAGTTCGTGCGCAGCATCATTGAGAGCCTCGCGGATGCCTTCGCTCGCGCCGTGCAGACTGCTGCAGAACTCTCGGGACGACGCGTCGATACCGTGCATATCGTCGGTGGTGGGTCGCAGAACGAGTTGCTCTGCCAGTTGACTGCCGATCGCACCGGCCTGCCCGTGCTTGCCGGCCCTGTCGAGGCGACCGCCATCGGAAACGTTCTTGTGCAGGCGCGGGCCCAAGGTTTTGTGTCCGGTGACCTTGAAGCTCTGCGTGCGCTTGTGGCCCAGGCGTTCTCGCCCCGCCGCTACGAGCCGCAGGCTGCCTGATCGGGCGTCAGCCCGCTTTCCGAGCGGACTGGGCCGTTCGCCACACGTGGTCCCAGCCAGGGGCGAGCTGTGCTGCGCGCTCCATTGCGAGAACCAGGCTCGCCTCCCGCGCAATCCCAGTCCCTGCGATGTCGAACGCGGTCCCGTGGTCGACAGACACTCTGACGACCGGCAACCCGACGGTGATGTTGACCCCGTCATCGCCATACACAGCCTTGAACGGCGCATGACCCTGGTCGTGATAACACACGACAACCAGGTTGTACTTGCCGCGCACCGCGGCGGGAATAAGCGCGTCGCCAGGCAGTGGTCCAACAACATTGAGCCCGCTGGCTCGCGCTGCAGCCACGGCAGGCGCGAGGATGTCGGCGTCCTCCGTACCGAACAACCGATTCTCGCCCGCGTGCGGATTCAGCCCGGCCAGACCGATCAACTCGTCCGGCTTCCCCATCGACTTGGCGAATGCGCCCGCGAGGTCGAGCACCAGGCGGGTCCGCTCGAACGTGATGTCCTCGATGGCCCTCCGCATCGAGACGTGCGTCGTCAGGTGGAAGAAATAGAGGTCTCCGGCGGAGAGGACCAGTGAGAAGTCCCTGACCCCGAACTCGTGCGCAAGCAGCTCTGTGTGTCCGGGCCAGGTGTGTCCACCCGCGTGCATTGCCGCCTTGTTCAGCGGGGCTGTGACAATCCCGTCCACTTCACCCGCGCGAGCCAGTCGGCACGCTTCCACCACGAAGCGGTACGACCCGTCGCCGGCTGCTGCGCTCAGTTCTCCGATCCGAACGTCTCGGAGCGAGGGTCCTGTCTGGATGAGGTCGATCGTGCCCGGTTCATTCCTGGCTTCCACCACGGACCCGATCACCCTGACTGCAGACGGGTCACCGCCCACATCGGCGACACCACGCCGAAGGGCCGCTTCGTCACCGATCACGACGGGAACACAGGTGGCGCGCAGGTCATCGTGCCACAGCAGTGACTTCGCCATGATCTCCGGACCGATTCCGGCCACATCCCCGAGTGTGACGGCGAGTTTCGGGCGTTTCATGTGTTTCTCCTTGTTAATGGTGATGGGTCGACCGAGCCGGAAATCAGTTCGGGGACGATCCCGGCAAGGATCTCCGATGCTCCGAAACCACCGGATTTCGTGACGACGGTGATGCCGTCCGCCCCGCCGCCCTCTACGACGCCGACAGGGAGACCCTCTCTGATCGATTCACGGACCAGGATGGAACGGGCACCGAGTCTGCCCAGTACTGCGCGTGCGCCCTCGCCGCCCACCAGCACCATTGCCGCGACGCGCGAAATACCAAAGACGGAGGCTGCCGCTTCGGCCAGCCCATCCGCCACTCTCCCTGAAATCGGGGCACCATCATCCGTTTCGTGCCCCCTGGCAGAGGACGATTGCAGAAGGGGAGCAACAACGATGATGACGGATGCCCGGGACGGCTGTTCAGCCAGCTTCCGTTCGATCCAGGGGGCGATTGCGTCGTCATCGAGCACAATGTCGAGCGGTGGCTCAAGGACCGATACGGAACCGGCAGGCAGGGAATTGACCAGCGACCTGTACTGAATCCGTGAAGCCTCATGCAGGGAACTGACGACGACCAGTACGCAGCCGACTGCTACACCATGAGTTGCGCGCGCGGTATGGTCGCGCCCCTCGACACCAGGCCACACTCGCGCCAGTGCCCTGGCGAGCCCTGCAGAACCCACCGGAATCGCCCTCGGCCCGCAGGCATCCACGAGTCGAGCGAGGGCAGCAAGATCCTCGTCTGCCGCGGCATCAACAACGATTGTGCGCCCGGCTCGGAGTGCGCGCTCCACCTGTTCCACATGCTCGGGTGTGGTTCCGCGCCCCAGCGTGATGCTCGTGCTGCCGGGAATCAAGTCCCCTAAGCGGTCGGAATCCACCGGAGTAACCGGATCCCGCCCAGCCTGAGTCGTTTCCACTCCTACCCCGTCGACAAGGAGCCGTCCCCCTCTGACCAACCGCCCCATTGACGGATAAGCGGGGCAGATGAGAGCGAAGGCACCCCGATGATGCGCACCCCAGGCATCGAGAGCGCCGATGATCTGGTCGGCCACAGATCCCCGCATCGTCGAGTCAATCTTGAGGAACAGGCGATCAGCACCGAACGCGGTTACCACGTCGACTGCCGACGAGGTCCTGGAACGTGCCGCGTGCGCGTCCAGGGCTCTGGCGTCGCTCACGACGGCCAGAGCAGAGCGCTTTTCGCTCAGGTCGGGCAGCCAGTCACCAAGCGCAATCCGAACCCGCCATCCTGCGGCCGCCAGATGCACGGCAGAATCGTTTGCGCCGGTGAGGTCGTCGGCGACGACGCCAACGACGTCTGGCCCGTGGTTGCTTCGCATCAGGTGCCCTGACCGGGCCTACACCGCCTGCCGCTCGTGCAAACCAGCGATCTCGGTATCGCTGTAACCCGCTTCCCTGAGAACCTCATCCGTGTGCTCTCCGTGCAACGGTGGCGCACTCCGCAGGGTCGCAGGGGTCTTGTCGAGTTTGTACGGCACGCCGAAGAACTTCATCGGCCCGATCGGGGTCGGCAATTCGACGATCATCTCGTTGTGGAGTGCTTGCGGATCGGCGAACGCCTGAGCGAAAGTGTTCACCGGCGCAACGTACATGTCCTCCGCCTCCATGAGGTCAACCCATTCGGCCGTTGTCCGCTTCGAGAGGGCGTCCTCGATGATCCTGCTGAACAGTTCCCGGTTCTCCAAGCGCGGCCAGTAGGTCGAGAAGCGTTCGTCGACGCTCAGGTCGTCGATGTCGAGGATTCGCGACAACGTTGCGATCTGCCGCCCGCTCGACAACGCAATATGACCGTCCTTGGTCTGGTAGAAGCCGTAGGGCGGCGGGCTGTATGGGCTCGCGTGAGTGGCAGGTCTGCGTACAGGCTCCCCCACGTCGGTGTTCATATAGTGCAGGCCCCACTCGGCCAGTGCGGCAAGGGCGCTGTCGAAGAGACAGACGCGCACATGCTGGCCTTCTCCGGTCATGGCCCGGTGATAGAGGGCGGATGCTACGGCGAAGGCGCCATTCATCGCCCCGAAAGTATCGGCGATCGCCGTGCCGACCGGGACAGGCCGCGCCTCTGCATCGCCATTGATCCTCCCCCAGCCCGTAAGCGCTTCGACAAGCACGTCCTGGCCCGGCTTCTTCACATACGGCCCGTCTGGCCCGTATCCGGTTGCCGACGCGTACACAATGCCAGGGCTGAGCTCTTCGCATCGTTCGTAACCCACCCCCAGCCGTTCCATAACCCCTGGGCGGAAGTTCTCGTAGACGACATCGCACGTTGGAAGCAGGCGCTCCACGACGGCGAGCCCCTCAGGTGATTTGAGGTCGATCGTGATGCTGCGCTTATTGCGGTTGGAGGCGAGAAAACCCGCAGAGTACGATTTGGAGTCCTCATGATCCTTGCCGTACCGGCCGTTCTCGCCATAGCGGTCGTCAGGACGGCCATCCGGGGTCAGGGAATTGCGCCGTTCCACTTTGATCACGTCCGCGCCCATGTCGGCGAGCATCTGCGTGGCGTACGGCCCCTGCATCCTTTCCGTGAAGTCGAGGATACGGATTCCGCTCAGCGGTCCGGGGTTGGTCATGGTGTCCTGATTCCTTTCGTCGCAGTGATGGTGGTCGGTGGGTCATCGTGCCGACTTGCCGAGCCCGAGTGTCCTGACCGACTCGGTCTTCGGCGGGAACGGCCGAGCAGTACGCCGCAACATCCGGCGGTTACGGCGGGCGGATGCTCCTCCGACGAGCGATGCGCGCGGATCTATCCAGGCGTACGCGAGGTCGATCAGCAGGTTGACGATGATGACCATCGTCGCAATCACGAAGACGCATGCCAATACCAGCGGCAGATCCCGCCGCTCGATCGCCTGAATGAACAGGGCGCCGACACCCGGCCAGGCGAAGATCGTCTCGATGACGACGGCCCCGTTCAGGAACGACGCGAGCTCATCGCCGCCAACCGTGATGATCGGGATAAGGCTGTTCTTGAGAGCGTGACGACGCACAATCTTCGCTTCCGACATTCCCTGGGCACGAAGAGTGACAATGTACGGCTTCTGCATCTCCTCAACGAGTGTCGACCTGGCGACCTGCGCAAGCCGGCCGATAGGCCTGAACGCCAGGGTCGCCGCCGGGAGGATCGCGTACTCCAGACCGCCGTACCCCGAGGTGGGGAGCACGCCAAGCTGAACGCCGAAAAACAGGATGAGCATCAGCCCGAGCCAGAAATCGGCGATCGATACACCGGCAAGCGAGATCGTCGTGAGAACACGGTCGAGGATGCTGGTTGGGTAGAGAGCGGAAAGCACACCAAGCGCGAGGGCGATCGGAACCGCAATCGCCAGGGTGCACGCCGTGAGCAACAGCGTGGCAGGCAGCCGCCCGAGCACCAGGGGAAGCGCAGGGACGTTCTGCCACACCGAGTTGCCGAAGTCACCGACGATCCAGCCGGAGAACGAGTTCCAGAACTGAACCAGGAGGGGCTGGTCCAGACCCATCGCCGCACGCGTGTCGAGGTAGAGCTGATGGCTCGCAGACGGTGGCAGGATGAGCCTGGCCGGGTCGCCGATCTGGTTCACGACGAACCAGACCAGAACCAGTACGGCCAGCAGAACGAGAACGGCGTGCGCAAGACGCTTTGCTATGTACTTGCCCAACATGGAAAGTGCTCCTGTCAGTAGACGGTGGGGGCGTCACCGGCCGCTGGCGCAGCTCCGGCGAGCGCAGCGTCGAGTTGCTGGCGGACGGCCCAGGCCAGCAGACCGGCGTCGGAGAACACCGTGACGAAGTCGAATCCCCGTTCCCGGTACCCGCGAGCGACATCCCCTGACCCGGTATGGATTCCGACGGCGACGCCGTGTTTGCGGCACGAGTCGACGATCTTTCCGATCGCTTCCTCGAGGACAGGCGATGTTGTACCCGGCTTCTCGCCCAGGGCCAGCGCCAGATCGCTCGGTCCGATGTAGATGCCGTCGACACCGGGGACGGAAACGATCTCATCGAGGCGCTCGAGCGCCTCCGCCGTCTCCAGCATCACGATGCACGCCACATTGTCGAGGACATCCGGATCGGTGCTATCGAAGACATCGCGCACCCTGATCGGTCCGTACGAACGCTGCCCGCGAGGCGGGTACCGACAGGCGCGCACAGCGGCGGCGGCGTCCTCCGGCGTCTCGATCATCGGGACGACGACCCCGAACGCTCCTGCGTCGAGCGCAGACATGATCGCGGCCGGCTCGTTCCAACGCACGCGCACGATTCCGATTCCGCCTGCGGCGGTGATGCCCTGCAGCATGGGGAATGCGGTCGAGTCATCGATCATGCCGTGCTGTTGATCGATGCAGACGTAGTCGAGTTCCTGGCGACCGATGATCTCGGCGGCCAGAGAGCCGGGCAGCGTGCACCACCCACCGAGGGTCGTTTTGCCGTTCTTCCAGGCTTCAAGCAGCGGATTGGTGAATGTCATGTCGACTCCTCGTCGGTGTGAAGTGTGATGTATCGGTTGGGGCGGCCTGCCAGGTGGCTCACACCACCTGGCAGGCCGCTGGTCGGGTTACGAGGCGTCGGAGAGCGTCATCTCCTTGAGCAGGATCAGACCATCGGTCCTTGGCGTCCAGTCGATGCTCTCTGCCATGCCGAAGTTGAAGCTCGGCTGACCGATCGGAACAACAGGAATCGTCTCGTAGACGTACTCCGCAATGGCGGCGAGCTTCTCTTGGCGATCATCTCCGCTAGCGGTCGTGGCTTCCGCGTACATCGTTTCCAGGGTCGGGTCACAGTAGGCGGAGGTCTGGCCTTCGCAGCTGTAGTACCCATTGATGCTGCCCGAGTAGTCCATCAGCTCGTTGCCGTGCTGCTGGAGGCCGATGAGTCCGCGATCGGCCGGAATGTTCGGGTAGCCGATCGTCCACTGTTCTTCGAACGCGGCCGTCTCGAACACTCCGGACGTGGCGCCGGTGAGTCCGATCGCCTTGAGTCCCTCTGCGATGACCTGCACCATCTCGTTCGCGCGAAGGATGTACCCATCGCGTGCATTCACGTGAAGCGGGACCGTCACGTCGATACCATCGGCGGCTGCCTCTTCAACAAGGGACTTGGCCTTTTCGATGTCATACGGGTACGGCTCGAGGTCTGCGTAGCCGGTAGCGCCGGGGCCAACGATCTGACCGCGGGTTTCACCGCCGCCACCGATATCGTTCATGATCTGGCTCTTGTCGAACGACAGGGCGATCGCCTCGCGGATGCGATGGTCTGCGAGCGTGGGGTTCGGCGTGTCCAGGCGGAGGATGATTGTCTCGACAGTCGGAGTGGCCTCACATTTCGGCGCCTGCTCACACTGGTCCGAGGTGAGCCGGTTGGCGAAGTCTGCTTCTCCCGTGCTGACCATTGAGGAGCGAACCTCGGTCTCCGGGCGGAAGACGTACGTCGCCTTTGTGACGTTCTGTGCGCCGTTCGCGTCGTCCGAGTCGATTCCCCACCAGTCTGGGTATGCCTCAAGGACGATGTTCTGCCCTCGCTCCCACGACACGAACTGGTACGGCCCTGTGCCGATCGGATGCGTCTCATAGGCCTCCGGATCCTCCTCGATCTGAGTGGGCGACGGGATCGTGACGAAATACAGGCGTGTCGGAAGGATCGGGTCAGTCGATTCCGTCGCCACGTTGAGGGTGAACTCGTCGACAGCGCTGGCCGTCACGTTCGGCCCAAGGAAGGTGCGCATCGGGAACGCATTCTCCGGATCGAGTACGTAGTTCAGGGCGTCGGCGGCGGCCTCAGCGTTGAAGTCAGTGCCGTCCTGGAACTTCACCCCTTCACGCAGCGTGAACTGCCAGTTGAGATCGTCGACCTGCTCCCAGGAGAGCGCGAGCTCTGGAACGAGCTCGTTGGAGTCAGGGTCACGATTGAGCAGCGCCTCGCCCACGTTCCTCAGGATCGGATGCCCGTCATTCGAGTAGGCGTTCCAACTGGCGAGCGAACGGGGTTCCTCTCCCAGTGCCAGGGTGATTTCTGAACCAGAGTCACCCGATGTTGCCGTGCCGCCACCGGTACAAGCGCTGAGCGCCATCGCGGCGACGGCCAGAACGGCCATCACCCCGACCCGCGTTCGACGGATGCCGGCATGCGGCTTCTTTGCCGTTATTCGATTCATCACTTTGCTCTCTTCTCTCGGTGCGATCCGGTCATCTCTGGCCGGGTCACGTGGTGTATTACTGCGTTCGCCTGTCATACAGATGTCTGTGCAAATCGTTCGGTTGCTTTCGAATACGAGGGTTGGGCGTGGCTGGCGTCACCGGCGAGCATCTGGAAGACCGCGACGATACCGCGATCGGCGATCGGCTCAGGGGTGAGTGCGACCTTGGCCAGGCGCAAGGCGAGGGGACTCTTCCCGGCCAGCTCCCGCGCAAGCTTCTGGGCGGCGCTGATGAGGTCATCCGGCTGAACGACCAGGTTGACGAGTCCTCTGAGGTATGCCTCTTCGGCCGCGACCCGTCGTCCGGTGAGGATCCACTCTGTTGCGATTCCGACACCAACGACCCGCGGCAGCCGCTGCAGCCCGCCGGAACCCGGCAGGCTTCCCAAGCTGACCTCCGGCATCGAGAAGAGCGCATCAGTGGCGGCGATTCTCAGGTCGCACGCGAGTGCGAGTTCGACACCCCCGCCGACACAGTGACCATGCACTGCAGCGATCACCGGCTTGGTGCAGGTCGCAATCCGGTTCTTCGTCGCGAAGTCCAGCGCAACGTACTCTTGCTCGGCGCGTCCGGATATCTGGCCGATCTCCCGGAGATCAGAGCCGGAGCAGAAAGCCTTGCCGGCACCTGCCAGCACGATGGCGCCCACCGAGTCATCCCCCTCGAGCATGCCGATGGCACTGGCGATTGCCCGATGAGTCTCGGAGTCGAGTGCGTTCAGCACGTCTGGGCGCTGCAGGGTCAGAGTTGCGACGCGCTCATCGATCGCGACGGAAATCGTGCGGTAGTCACTCATGGGGTCGCTCCAGTCAGTGCCGCGCGGCGCGCAGCAAGTTTTCGCCGCTCCTCGATCGGGTCAGGCCGCGGGACGGCCGCCATGAGCGCCTTCGTGTACGCAGCCTGCGGATCGTTGTAGAGCTGGTCCCTGGTTCCGATCTCGCGGATCTGACCCTGCTCCATCACCGCGACGCGATCGCAGAGGTGGCGTACCGTCGCCAGATCGTGCGCGATGTACAGCAGTGTGAGGCCGAGTCGTGCCTTGAGATCCTGAAAGAGGTTCAATATCTGTGCCTGAATCGACACGTCAAGCGAAGCAACCGGCTCGTCGCACACCAGCAATTCGGGATTCACCGCGAGTGCACGCGCGATCCCGATGCGCTGGCGCTCGCCGCCGGAGAACGCCGCGGGCTTCCGGGTGAGGTGATCAGGGCGAAGGCCGACCACCTCAAGTAGCGCGACGATCTCGTCGCGCACCTCGGCATCCTTCACTCGCGGCCGATGGATACGGATGCCTTCCGCGATGATCTCCTCGACACGCATTCGTGGATTCAATGAGGAGTACGGGTCCTGGAAAACCAGCTGAGCTTTCGCCCTGAACTCGCGAAGCTCCCTCCCCCTGAGGGAGGTGATGTCTACTCCGTTCAGCCTGACGGTCCCACTCGTCGGCTCGATGAGCCGAAGTACACATCGCGCCGTCGTGGATTTGCCCGACCCCGACTCGCCGACAAGGCCAAGTGCCTCGCCACGCGCGATCGTGAAGCTGACGTCATCGACGGCCTTGACGTTCTGGTGGCGACCCCGAACGGCAAATTCGCGAACGAGCCCTTCGACCTCGAGCAGATTGTCGGTCATCTCAGCACTCCGGGTTCTTCGGTAAGCCAGTTCGCAAAGTGACAGGCGCTCGGGTGGGTTCCGTTCTCTGGGGTCTCCAGTGGCGGTCTCTCAGCAGTACAGATGTCCTGTGCGTAACGGCATCTCGGATGGAACGAGCATCCGCCTGGCAGGTTCGACGGCGACGGCGGGCGGCCGCCGATCGCAGTCAGCGTCAGTGGGATCGGACCGTCGATTCGCGGAAGCGATTGGAGAAGGCCGAGCGTGTATGGATTGATCGAGCGATAGTAGAGCTCGTCAGTCTCCGCAGCCTCCATCACCCGACCGGCGTACATCACCATCATGCGGTCAGCGAATCCGGCCAGGATTCCGAGGTCGTGGGTGATGAATACCACCGCTGTCCCTTGTTCCTCGGTGAGCGAGTACAAGAGGTCGATGACCTGCGCCTGCACGCGAACGTCGAGTGCGGTTGTGGGCTCATCGGCGATGACGAGGCGCGGTTCCCCGATCAGGGCCATGGCGATCATCACCCGCTGCCTCATCCCCCCGGAGAACTGGTGCGGATAGTCCTTGTAGCGTCTGGCGGGTTCGCGGATTCCGACCTTGGCGAGCATTTGGATGGCCCGCGTCTTTGCCTCCTTCTGATGCACGCCTCTGAGCCGGAGTGGCTGGCTGATCTGGTCGCCGATCGTCCGCACCGGGTCAAGCGCAGACAGCGGATCCTGAAAGATATAGGAGATGTCCCAGCCGCGGAGGGCCCGCAGGTCGCTCTTCGGCATGGACAGGATGTCACGACCGTCGAAGAGGATCTGCCCGGTGACCGTTGCGGTGGGGAGCAGTCCGAGCAGCGCCTGCGCCGTCACGGACTTTCCTGAACCTGACTCGCCGACGATTCCGACGCGTTCGCGCGGAGAGACGCTGAAGCTCACACCGTTCACGGCCTTCACAAGGCCGTGCGGTGCGTTGAAGGAAACGGTCAGATCGCGTACTTCCAGCAGCGGCCGGGAGACGTCGGGGAGTGACTGGCCGCCTGCTTCGCCGGCGGCCGCGAGCTTCTGTACGCTACTCACGCTGTGACTCCTTCCGGTTTACGGGGTGAGAGGTAATCAAGCGCCAACCCGAGTTCGGCTAGGACGTCCATGGTGTGTTCGCCGTGACGGGGTGGAACGGTCCGGATGAGTGCGGGGGTCCGGGAGAACCGAGTGGGAGGGGCGATCAGGTGAAGCGGCCCGTCCGGCGCATCAAGAGTCTGCACGCGCCCTGTAGCCCGCACCTGCGGGTCGTCGAGTGCCTCCCCAAGCGAATTCACCCTGGCAACGAAGATGTCAGCCGGTTCGAGGATGTCGAGCCACTCCTGTGTCGACCGCGCCTTGAGCGCGGACTCAAGCAGCTCCTCCATCTCCGCGCGGTTGGCGTTGCGCTTGTCGAAGCTTTCGAACCGTGGATCAACGGTGAGATCCGGAAGGCCGATCAGTTCACACAGTCCAGGGATGTCCCTCCCGCTGGACAGCGCGATGTATCCATCGGCGGTGGCATAGAACCCGTACGGCGGAGGGATGTAACCGTGTCCGTGCATGACCGTGCCCCTGACCGGTTCTCCCACGTTGTTGTTGAGCAGATGCACCGCGTGTTCACCAAGCGCGGCGAGCGCGCTTCCGAGCAGGTCGACGGCTACCTGCTGCCCTTCTCCTGTGCGCTCGCGGTGCACAAGTGCGGCAAGAACCGCCGCCGCACCATTGATCCCGCCGAGGACATCGGTGATGGACATTCCGATCGGTGTCGGTCGCCCCGATGCCGACTCGTTCATCGCGCCCATTCCCGCTATGGCCTGAACGAGGACGTCTTGTCCGGGCTTGTCCGCGTATGGGCCTTCTGCGCCATACCCGGACGCGGAGACATAGATGATTTCCGGATTGAGCTGGACACAGTCCGCATATCCCAGGCCGAGGCGGTCCATCACACCAGGCCGGAAATTCTCGTAGACAACGTCGGCTTTCGCAGCCAGGGACCTGGCGACCTCGATTCCCCGCGCCGTCTTCAGATCGAGGGCGACGGAGCGCTTGTTGCGGTTGTTCGCGAGGAACGTCGCACGGTACAGCGTGCCAGGACGGCCTTCCTCCTCGTCTGCATAGCGCTCATCGGCACGGCCATCTGGCGTCAGCGCCCGTTCTCGTTCGATCTTGATGACGTCCGCGCCCAGGTCGCCGAGCATCTGCGTGGCATACGGCCCCTGCACGCGTTCGGTGAAATCCAGGACGACGATCCCGGCAAGTGCTCCAGAGCTCATTTGCCTGCTCCTTCCGCGGAGCTCGCCTGGAACGAGACGAAGCGTAGTTCCGTCATCTCCCGCACGGCGAAGCCTGGGCCTTCCCTGGTGTTGCCTGATTCACCGAGGCCGCCATATGGCTGCTGATCGAGGCGCGTCGTCGGAATATCGTTGATCAGGATGCCGCCGAACTCCAGTTCTCTCGACGCACGCATGGCCAGGTCGAGGTCGCGGGTGAAGATGCCGGCTTGCAGCCCGTACACCGTCTCATTCGCCACGGCGATCGCCTCATCGAATGTCTCGTATGGAATGACGGTGAGGACCGGGCCGAACGCTTCGGCTTCCCGCAGCCTGGTCCCGAGGGGAGCACCGTCGACGACAGTGGGACGGAGGCACCCCTCGGTCATCATTCCACCGGCGATGATGCGCCCACCCGCGACTTCTGCCTCGTCGATCCATTCCTTCACGCGTTGTGTTGCAGCCGGAAGGATCAGGGGACCGAGGTCGGATTCCTCGGCAAGCGGGTCGCCCACAACGAGGGCATCCGCTTTCTGCGCCAGCGCGTCAAGGACTGCAGCATGCAGCGAGGAATGCACCAGGACACGCTGAACCGAGATACAACTCTGGCCGGACAGGGAATACGCGGCTCTCGTGATCTTCGTCGTAGCGTCGTCCACATCGGCATCCCGTTCGATGATGACCGGTGCGTTCGAGCCGAGTTCCAGCGCCACGCGCTTCCTGAAGGCCTTCTGGGCGATACCCCAGCCGACCCCCGTGCTGCCGGTGAAGGTGATGAGCTTGGGGATGGGATGGTCAACCAACGCCGGACCGGCACTCGTTCCATCATCGGTGACGATGGTCAACCAGTCCTGTGGCATCCCCGCTTCAACGAGCAGTTCCTTGAGCAGGAACGCGCTGAGTGGGGTCTGGTGTGCTGGTTTCAGAACCACGCTGCACCCGGCGGCGATCGCTGGAGCGATCTTGTGGAGGACCGTGTTGAGAGGGAAGTTGAATGGTGTGATCGCGGCGACGACACCGAGAGGCACATGGAAGACGATGCCGATCTTCCCCACGCCGGTCGGTGTCGCCTCCGTTGCCACCACTTCGCCGGAGAGCGTGCGGGCCTCGGCTGCCGAGAAGCGTGCCGTCTCCACCGCGCGTCCGACCTCGCCTCGAGCATCCTTCAGCACTTTTCCGGTTTCAAGTGTGATCACGGTTGCCAGACGGTCAGTGTTGGCGACGAGGAGCTGCGCGAGCCTGTCCAGAATCAGCGCGCGTTCGAATTGCGGCAGGCCACGATCGAATGCCGCCTGCGCAGTGCGGCACGCGAGGTCAACTTCGGCGGCTCCGCATTGGGCAACCTGTGCGATCACCTGGCCGGTGAACGGATCAACGACGTCGACGCGCGGATGTGCGGGGTACTGCGTCAGGTTGGTCGACAGGGCACCGACGGCGACGTCCCGGCGCTGCTGGGGGGATGATTCAGATTTCGACTTCACTGGTGATCTTCTCCTCTCCGCCACGAACGGCGCTCGTGCTCGCCGTCCTGGCACGGAACCAGGTGGCGATGATGTTGACACTCAGGGTGGTGAGCAGTATGGCGATACCGGGGACGGCCACCAGCCATGGCGCGCTGGTCAGGTATTCGCGGCCTTCCGCGAGCATCAGCCCCCAGGAGGACTCCGGCGGTTGGATGCCAAGGCCGAGGAAACTCAGCGACGCTTCGGTAAGCATCATGACTGCCAGCTCCAACGTGGCGAGCACCAGGATGGGAGCGGCGAGGTTGGGAAGGAGATGGCGCACGATGATCCGGAAGTTCGACGCACCAAGCGATCGAGCCGCCTCGACGAAAAGTTCCTCACGCAGGGCGAGCATGAGGCCGCGACTGACGCGCGCGTACACCATCCAGCGGGTGACGGCGAGGACGAGGACGATGTTCACAAAGCTCGGACCGAGGACGTAAAGGACGAGGAGGGCGATCAGAAGCGAAGGCACGCTCATCTGCAGGTCGACCAGTCGCATCATGATGTCGTCGAACCAGTTGCGGTAGTACCCGGCGATCAGGCCGACTGTCGTTCCAAAAAGCCCGGAGATCACCACGCTCGCGACACTCACGGACAGTGAGATCTGCGACCCGAGCATGAGCCGGGCAAGCTCATCTCGTCCGAGTGGATCCGTGCCGAGCAGGTGAATGCCGCCACCGGGCGCCGGTGTCAGCGGTGGCTTGTTGCGCAGCACGAGATCCTGCGCATAGGGGTCGAATGGGGCAATGAGGTGGACCAGGAGTGCGCTGGCAACGACGGCGACAAGAATGATGATGCTGAGGGTGACCAGCTTCTGGTTCCAGACGAACCTGGCGATGCGGGTGAGTATCTTCATGGGTTCGTCCTCAGCCCAGCATCGAGACGCCGCCATCGACGTAGAGCGCCGTGCCGGTGATGAATGAAGCATCTGCAGAGAGGAGGAACTCGGCGGCGGCGGCCTGTTCCTCCGGCAGGGCGAGGCGTCCGAGTGGAATCCCAGGGCGGAAGGCTTCGAGGGACCCTTCGACCTTTTCTTTCAGGAGATTTGGTCCATCGGTACGGATGGCCTCATCGATCATCGGTGTCGCGGTCACACCCGGGCAGAGTGCGTTCACCCTGACCCGATGGGGCGAAAGCTCAAGGGCGATTTGTTTCGTCAGATGCATGACCGCCGCCTTGCTCGTGCAGTAAGCCGATTGGTTCATCCGTGCGGCGGTGGCGGTGACGGAAGAGACCGTGACGATGGCGCCTGTGCTCTCGATGAGGGCAGGTGCGGCGGCCCGGATGGCGATGAACGTGCCGGTGACGTTGACCTCCTGGATCTTTCTCCAGAGCTCGAGCTTGATGTCGAGGAACCCGGATGCGGTCTGCCGAATTCCAGCGGCGGTCACCAGCCCATTGAGAGAACCGAACCGTTCGATCGCGGCGGTGACTGCGGCGGCCATGGAGTCCTCATCCGTTGTGTCTGCCACAACTCCAAGGGCCTCATGTCCCTCTGCCGCCAGGCTGTCGACCACCCGGTCGACGGCTTCTACCCCGAGGTCACACACCACAACGCGCGCGCCATTACCCGCGAACCGACGGGCCATGGTCTCACCCATTCCACCGGATCCGCCGGTGATGAGGATGGTCTCTCCGTTGAATCTCATCGCAAACCTCTTTGTCTCTCGATGTCGTTTATCTCGATCTCGGTGACGCGCTCTAGTGCCGGGACGCCGTAGCAGTCAGCTGCGCAATACAGGCAGCGGTGACGTCGGCCGTCGTTGCCGACCCGCCAAGGTCAGGGGTCTTGATTCCCGCAACGAGCACGGCCTCGACCGCTTCCATCAGATGTTCCGCTGCCGCACGCTCGCCGAAGTGCTCGAGCATGAGGGCTCCTGACCAGATCTGCCCAATCGGGTTGGCAATGCCCTTACCCGCGATGTCAGGAGCCGATCCGTGCACCGGCTCGAACATCGACGGATGGTCGCGTTCCGGATTGATGTTCGCGCTCGGAGCGATACCGATACTGCCTGCGACCGCCGCGCCCAGGTCGGTGAGGATGTCACCGAAGAGATTCGAAGCGACGACGACATCGAATCGGCCCGGGTCCAGGACGAACAGGGCGACGAGCGCGTCGATATGGTACTGCTGCGTGTCGACGGATGGATGCGCGGCGGACCGCTCGGCGAAGATCTCGTCCCAGAAGGGCATCGTGAAGACGATTCCATTCGATTTGGTGGCGGAGGTGAGATTGCCGCTTCGGGTCGTGGCGAGTGCGAATGCGTAGTTCATGACTCGCTCGACACCGCGGCGCGTGAAGATCGATTCCTGGATGACGAGCTCTGAAGGTGTCCCTTCGTAGAGGCGACCCCCGATCCGCGAATACTCGCCCTCGACGTTCTCCCGAATGACGATCATGTCGAGGTCTCCCGGATTCGCCCCGACGATCGGGCTCGGCACCCCGGCGAGCAGTCGCGCCGGCCTGAGGTTCACGTATTGATCGAATGCTCGACGAATCGGGATCAGCATTCCCCAGAGCGACTCATGATCCGGGACACCTGGTGCACCGACCGCTCCGAGGAAGATGGCATCGTCTCCGGCGATCTGCTCGAGGGCGTCATCCGGCATCATTTTGCCGGTTCGAAGGAAATAGTCACAGCCCCATTCCTGGTGCTTCCAATCGAATTCCATACCGTGGACTGTGCCGAGCACGTCGAGGATCTCGATTGCCGCCGGCACGACCTCGTTGCCGATACCGTCGCCAGGAAGGGTCGCGATCGAATAGCTGCGTGTGCGGGTGTTGTGGGTGCTCGCTGTCATGTGAGGTCTTCTTCTCCCAGTTGCAATTGACCTGTCGCGGTCGTGGTCCGCGCGCCTTGTGCGTTCTCTGTCCACAATTCGAGTGAGACTTGACGCTCGTCGATCCGAATGCCGGTCACCCGCCCGCGGCACACGATGGGGGCGCCGACGACATCGATTCCCTGATAGCGCGTGGCGAATCGACGCAGCCAACTTCCTGGTCCCGCCCAGTCACAAGCGAGTTCGGCAAGGAAGGAGGCCTTCAGGAACCCATGGACGATGACATCGGGGAAACCACGTTCATGCGCGTACCCGAGGTCGTAATGGATGCCGGAGTAGTCGTTGGCCGCGCCCGCGTACCTGACCAGTTGAGCTGTTGTCGTGAATTGCACGGCGGGGGTGAGCTCATGCCCCTCTTCGAGCATTCGAAGGTCAATGGCCGTGGTCACGACGTCACCCCGCGCGCGATCGCCATGTCGAACGCCAGGACGTGCCCGCATCGGGTCGTTGCGACAAGCTCGCCGTCGGCATCGCGGAGTTCATTCTCGCGCACTCGGAACAGGAGAGTCCCCGTGCTCCCCTCTTTTTCGTAGACTTCCGTGTACCGCGTAGTCACCGTGATCACGTCGCCTTTCCGGAGTGGTCGCTGATACTCCACCTCGTTGAAGGCATTGCCCCCACCGATTTTCGGGAACGGCAGATTCTGGACGAAGCCGTCGAGGTCGAGGTCACGCCGTTCGACGGGATCAAGCGCCGCGTAGAAAGTCGCAGGGGCGATGTCGGCCTCTGGCCCGGTCCGGCGTTGCCCTCCGATCGCGTCAACGAAGCGGTCGACGTCATTCCCGTCGATCCGGTAGACGAAGGTACCGGCGGGTTCGCCGAGTCGTACGCTGTCCATCACCCGCTGAAGGGGAAGATCCGTCGCCGCTTCCGCTCCGTCATCCGTGGTGGCGACGCAGGTTGCGGTTACCGTCTTGACGCCGTCTGATCGCGTCGCCCACAGATCGCAACGCACAATTCGCCTTCCATGCCGACTCGCCTCGATTGCCGCGACCTCACCCCCAAAAACCATCGCATCGCCGACGAAGTCTGGAGCCAGATAGCGAACGGAGAACTCCGGGATGTTGACAGCACCGAGCCAGGACTCCACGAGGGATCGGAGGACGGCCGCCTTCCAGGGGCCATGCACAACCGGAGCCGGAAATCCCCGTGCTTCCGCCTCGTCCTGATCGAAGTGAAACGCCGTGTAGTCCCCGCTCGCAGCGGCCCACCGGACCATGTCTTCGAGTTGGACCGCGATCGGTCCATGGTCCGGGAACCGGAATCCGACGTCAACAGTTTTGATGTCAGGCATCATTCGGCCCCTTCCACGTCGAGGCTGAAGCCCCTCGCCCGGCCGACGAGCACTCCGCGAGTACTGCGGAACTCTGTCTCGTAGCACGTCCGGATCAATCGGCGCCCCGCCGAACTTGTGCGCCCGACGATCTCCGAGATCCGCGAAACGGCGGTCAGGGAGGACGGAATCGACGCGGCAATCAGCTCCCAGTCGCTTCCGCCGTCTATGACACGGTCGAGCAGACGCAGCCGGGGAAGGCCGGACTCGAGGGCGAAAACCAGCGGGTCGGGACAGATGTCTGCGAGCGCAACCGCTGCGGCGCTCGCAGATTGATCGGTCGCCCGCGACACAGCGTTCCTCAAGAGTGCGAGACGAGCACCGCTCTGCTCGACCGTGCGAATGTTACCGACAGCTCCCACATGGTGACGGAGCTCTGCAGGCGCAGCCGCGCTCCACCGGTTGTCGCCGTCACCGACAACAATCGCCCTACTCATGGTGCCCGCTTTTTGCACCGCGAGTGCAAAAGATTTGGGAAACGATTTCAATAGATCGAAAAGAAAGAGGGTTGCCGCGGGCGGTACCGGCCTGAATCGATCTATCGTTCCCGCGAAACGACAGGGAAGCCGGGCTCAGCAAGGAGAATCGCGCAGTGACTGTGTAAAACGAAAGCATCGTTGCTTCCTCCGGAACCGATTTCAATTTGTAGACCACTTAGAGCCCTGTTTCATTTCCTGAGATTAGGTCCAAGGCTAGGTCATACACCAACGCGGTGCAAGTACTTTCCAGAACCTCGTCACCGCTTCCGTCGTGGTTCAGTGAAGCGCGGGCGCAGGCAGCGTCCAGTCCGTCGACTCCCGAATGACAAGTCGCGTGGGAAGAACGATTGTCTGGGCGCGCAGCGTGTCTTTTGCCAACTGTGCGAGAACCATTCGCGCTGCCCTACGTCCCAGATCGATGATGTCGCGCTCAACGGCAGTGATGGCCGGCGTGTACAGAGAAACCAACGGGCCATCTTCAGCCGCCGCAATCGCGATGTCGACTCCGATCTGCACACCGCGCCGTCGTAGCTCGTGGAGTACTCCGACGAGCGCGGCCGTGTTGCCGTTCCCGATGATGATCGCAGTCGGAGGTTCCGGCTGATCCATGATCGACGACAACGAACGGGATGCGAACTCCTCAGACCCGCGACCGCTGACTTGGAACTCGGGGCGCACAGGCAGGCCGCGTTCCCTCATCACATCGAGCACGCCGGTTACGCGCTCCCTGCTTGGATACGCCGATGTCGCGCCACTGATGATCGCGATCTGGCGATGACCGTGATCAATCAGATGATTCGCGAGAGCGCGCGCTGAGTATCGATGATCACTGAGAACAGCGCTGAGATTCTCAAGCTCGATCTGCCTGTCGAGAAGCACAACAGGGATCGGCAGGCCGGCCATCGTCGCGATCAGGTCCGGGTTCGTGTCGTCAGCGACGGAAGCGATGAGGCCGTCAACACGCCTCTGATGCAAAAGCCGCAGATTCACGAGGTCGTGTGCGCTCTGACCGTTCGAGTTGGCCAGTATCACGCCGTACCCGGCGACCCGCAATTCATCCTCCACCACATCGACCATTTGCGCGACGACGGGGTTCAGGATGTCGTTGACGATCATCCCGATCGTTTTCGTGTATCCCCTGCGCAATCCTGCTGCAACAAGGTCGGGCTCGTAGCCGACCTCACGGACCGCGGTAAGGACGCGCTCCCTGAGCTCGTCACTCACATTCGGATACCCGCCGAGAACCCTGGTCACCGACGCGGGCGCAACACCGGCCTTGTCCGCGACTTCGCGAATCGTTGCCACGGTATCCCCTTGTGATCGAACGCCCTACTGACCTGTGTGGTCACGGGACGTCTGTTCTGAAAACGATACCGGAAAGTCAGGCCAGAGTGGCACAGAGCTGTAATACCGGCCAGGCGAGGATCATCACCACCCCGAGGTATGGCAGATTGCGCCGCATCAGCGCGAAGCTGTCGGTGCCGAAGCGCCCGTTGAGATAGATGTTCAGCCCGGAGATCGGTCCAGCTGCAGCCGAGGCGCCCCAGGCGATCATCGAAGCCATGGCGTACAAGCTCGGATCTGGATCCATCGGTGCGATGAGGGTCGCGACAGCCGCAATCGAAATCACCGGGTGCACACCGACGAGCGACAGCATGGTCATCCCAAGGGTGCACAGCCACGCGAAGCCAACGGTGAACTCGGAGAGCGGGAGGGTGAAGTCGATCACACTGAAGTAGGCGCCCAGCCCCACCGCGAGGACACCGGCGGAGGCGAACAGCGTGACCTCTCCCTTCATGCGCGGCAGCACCTGGAACAGGTGCCGGAACATGATCGTCGGCGCCGTCCTGAACTGCCGCACAAGGAGGACACCGATGGTCATGCCGAGCGAACTGACCAGTACGACGTTCGGAATCGGCAACTGTGGGAGCACACCGTGGGCGATCAACACCACGGCAACCAGCACAAGGGGAACCCTGAGCACCCGCCAGGACAGGACATATCCGTGATAGTCGGCCAGATCGGGACCGAACGCCCTCACCACCCCGCTGATGCTGTACACCATCGCCGCCAGCGCGAGACATCCGCCCGCGATGATCAGTACGTTCACCTTTGCACCTGGCGCGTAGGCGATTGCGGCAGCCGCTGCTGCCCAGAACGGGGACCAAAATGCTCCGGCAGAGAATGCTCGTGACAAGAGCAGCGTATTCGGAATCGACAGTCGGCCCCGCCGGCCAAGGTGATCCCCAATGATGTTGAGTGCGCTCACATTGATGACGGCACCGAGAAGGTGCACGGCCGCTGCGGTCCGCCAGACCGCCATCCGCCCCGAGAGCCTCGAGGCCGAGGTTTCAGCGGAGATGGTAATGAGTTGGATGAAGGAGACGGCGGCCAACATGCTGATGAGGTCCTGGTTCAGCGAAAGAAGTTCGGCCGGGCGGGCCGAATGCCCAAGTATGGACGCCAGAATCAGGGCTGAGACTCCGACGAAGAGCAGGATCACGGCGACCAGTCGCTGAGTCCTGGGGATCAGCAACAGCCCGGTCAAAGCCGAGGCAAGCGTCAGCGCCCCTGCCACGAGAGTGGCCTCCGGCACGACGATGGACACTGCGACCGTCACGATCAGCAGGCCGAGCAGCAGCGCGAGCGTGGTGTTCAGAGCCTTAGTCGTGTTATCCCCCATCCTCTGGCGCCGGACCCGCCGGCCGCGTTGGACGGCCGGCGGGCGAGACAGGACGAGCCTGCCGCCGTCCTTCAGTTCGAGTTGCCCAGCTGCGCAAGGACCGGAGCCAGGGACGACTTCTCTTCGAGTCCGATACCGGGGACGTCAGGCAGGGTGATGAAGCCGTCCTGGACCTCGTCGCCGTCGGCAAAGCCCCCGAACGGTTCGAATATCCCCGGATACGACTCAGAGCCACCCAGCCCGCACCCTGCTGCGATAGCAAGATTGAACTGGTGCCCGCCATGCGGAACGCACCTGGCCGCATCCCACCCGTATCCGGTAAGCATGCTAAGGGTTCTCTGGTATTCCGTGAAGCCGTAGCTCAGCGCCGAATCCATCTGGAGGACATCCCTGTCCGAGCGCAGGCCTCCGTACCGGATGAGGTTGGTCGCCTCATGCCTCGAGAGCAGGTTTTCCCCTGTCGCGAGCACTCCGGTGTAATTCTCCGCGACGATCCCCAGGGCCTCATAGTCCAGCGGATCGGTCGGCTCTTCGTACCAGTGGAGCGGCAGCTGTTCCAGTGCGCGCGCGTATTCGACTGCCTGCTCAGTGTCGAAGCGACCGTTGGCATCGACCGCCAGGGTTGCCCCATCAGGAAGAATCGACAGGACGGCCTCGATTCGACGGATGTCGTCCGCGAGGGATGCGCCGCCGATCTTCATTTTGACTGTGCGATATCCCATTGCGAGATAGCGCTTCATCTCGTCTTGTAATGCGTCGATACCGCGGTCTGGGTAGTAATAGCCGCCTGCCGCGTATACCCACACCTTCTTATTCGCCGTTCCGATACCAGCGGGCGATCGCTCGGCGATCAGCTGTTGAACGCTGATGCCGGCAAGCTTTGCGGCGAGGTCCCAGGACGCCATGTCAAGGATTCCGACCGCGACTGCTCGATCCCCGTGGCCGCCGGGCTTTTCGTCTCGCATGGACGCGGTCCAGATCAGCCCAGGATCGAGGTGACCGGTCTCCGGATCGACGAGGGTGTCAGGCTCCGAATCGAGCACTCTCGGGATGATTCGGTGCGAAAGGATACCCGGTTGGGCATATCGACCGTTCGAGTTGAACCCGTATCCGATAACGGTTCTGCCGTCTCGCACCTCGTCCGTCACAATGGCTAGAACACTGACATCCATCTTCGAGAAATTGATGAAGGCGTTGGCCATGTCCGACTGGATGGGCACGGTGATGTGCCGGATATCGACGATCTTCATAGCCTGTCCGCCCCGGTCATGCGTCTGCCAGGCTGACGCCGGCCGCCGCCAGAGTCGCACGGATCTGTGCCGGTGCGCCATCCTCGAGCGGCATGAGCGGAGAACGCACTGTGGCGGTCCGGATAATGCCGCGCTGTACCAGTCCGATCTTCATTGCAATGGTCGACTCGATGTGTGATGCGCGGTGATAGACGGCGCGAGTGATCGGAATCATCCGGTCGTACGTTGCCTTCGCAGCGTCGTAATCGTGCGCCTTCGCCTTCTCCAGAAGTTCGACCATGAGCTCGGGAATGAGGGCGGCGTACCCGACCAGAGCCCCGTCCGATTCCCACATGGTGTGGAGGAGGAACTCGTCCTGGCAGGTGAGCATCTGGATCTCTGGGAAGTGCTGCCGGATGATCGGAGTCTCTACATCCCATCGAATCATGTCGCGCCCGCCGTCCTTGATGGCGAACACCCCGTCCATGGCACAGAGCTCCAGGAGAAGCTCGAGTGAGTACGTCGCCTTCGTCGCGTTCGGGAACTGGAACACCGTGATCGGAAGGGAAGACGCTGACCAGACGGCGCGGTAGCGGTCCTGGATCGACCCGTGCTGGTATCCGAAACGCAATGCAGCGAGCGAAGGGAAGACGAGCAGAGAGTCTGCGCCGGCCTCTGTGGCCAGCTCGGCCTCTCGGGCGACGACCCGCGTGCCGTCTCCGCCGACACCCGCAACGATGTGAAGGTCTGGCAGCTCGGCTTTGATGGCGCGCGTGATCTCCGACCGCTCCGACTCGCTGAGCGAGGTCCCTTCTCCAGCGTGCGCATTGACCACGATTCCCGTGACCCCTGGTATCGTTTTCAACCAAGAGCAATAAAAAAGCAGGCTTTCGAAGTCAACATCGCCCCGCTCGTCAAACGGCGTGACGATGGCAGGTGTGACTCCTCGTAGGTTCGGTACAGGCATCTTCGCCTCTCGTTTGTGGGTGGACTTGCCCACTATTCAAGCGCGAATGCGTGTGATCCGCAATAGTCTCTTGACTTTCCGATCATCCTGGGAGCCGCTCGGGACCTTGCCGATCTCGTTCGGGTGAATCAACATCCGGTGCTGGTCTGCGCCAGAAAAGTGAGCTATCTTGAAAACGATACCGAAGATTTGGGGAGTCAATGACGAATCCTTCCGACCATTCCGCCGACGTCATCGTGGTCGGCGGCGGAGGCTCAGGGCTGTCAGCCGCCGTCGCCGCAGCCGAAGGCGGTGCCCGCGTGGTGCTGCTCGAACGCCGGCCATTCGTCGGCGGGACGACCGCCCTCTCGATCGGGTCCCTGACGGCAGCCGGCACCAGTTTCCAACGCAGGCGTGGCATCACTGACACCGCAGACGATCTCGTTGAGGACATGTGGAAGTTCGACACTCCGCTTCTCACCGGCGACGCACCGAAGCTGCGGCGCCTCTACGCCACGGAATCGGCCACGACGCTGGACTGGCTGATGCACCACGGCGTGTCTTTCGCGGGACCGTTCCCCGAACCACCGCACCGCGTGCCACGCATGCACAACGTCATTCCGAACTCACGAACGTACATTGTTCGACTCAAGGAAGCGGCGCGGCGCCTCGGGGTCAGGACCATCACCAGCGCCGAAGTGGCAGAGCTGATGAGCGAAGGCGATGCCGTCGTCGGAGTGACCGCGACCGTGGATGGAGAGCCGCTCCACTTCCTCGCCACCAGGGGCGTCGTGCTCGCCACGGGGGATTTCAGCGGGAATGCGCAGATGCGCCAAGCGCATCTGCCGCAGGGGGCCGTCACTGCTCTCCCGATCAATCCCGATTCGCTCGGGATCGGGCACCGATTGGCCGCGAACGCCGGCGCGGAGTTGAAGCACATGGACACGCTCTTCGGACCACAACTCCGCTTTCCCCCCTCGCCGAAACCTGGACTGCTCGACCGGTTACCGACCTGGCGTTGGCTCTGCCGGATCGAAGGGCTAGTGGCCAACTCTGTGCCTCCGGCGTTGCTGCGACCCGTCGTGAAGTCATTGCTGGTGTCGCATATGTCCCCCACTGACTCCCTCTTTCGCCGGGGGGCCATCCTGGTGGATTCGACAGGGGAACGTTTCGGCGAAGAGCAGAGCCCGGCGGAAGAATTGTCGGCACGTACGGGAGGGAGCGGATTCCTGATTCTGGATGAACGCATCGCCGCGGAGTTCGACATCCCCCCACACCATGTATCGACTGCCCCGGGTATTGCTTTCGCCTACTTCAAGGACTACCGCAAGGGGCGACCTGACCTCATTACTGCGGCGAAGACGCCTGCCGAGCTGGCCGGCCGACTCGGGCTCGACGGGTCCGCGCTCGAGGGTGCCATCGCGTCGTCTTCCCTCCGACCCGGATTTGTGGCGATGGGTCCGGTCTCCAGCATGCTCACGGTCACCGAGGGATCCGTTGCGGTCGACGAACAGCAGCGTGTCCTGCGTCCGAATGGCACGGCGATCTCCGGGCTGTTCGCCGTCGGCGGCGTCGGCCAGGGCGGCATGATGCTCAAAGGCCACGGCCACCATATCGGCTGGGCGATGACGTCCGGACGGCTCGTCGGTCAGGCACTGGCCGGATCGAGACCGGACCGAGCTGCTGCTGCCCGCTGATTCCGCTCAACCAGTCCGATAGCAAAGAGAAAGGATGACGATGAGTTCGTCACGAGCATTGAGCACCGCAGAACAGAAATTCCTGGCCGGGGTCGACAGTCCGACGGTCGCCAACGCGATCGAACGGTTTGCCGTCCGCGACCGCACAGAAGGGTTCATCGGCGGGGCCGTGCAATGCACATTCCCCGACCTGGGATCCATGGTCGGCCGCGCGCTGACGGTCACCATGTCGAACGCACCGGGCGAACCGGCCCAGCGCGATGGCTACTGGCGCATGTGGGACGCCCTCGAGCAGATGGAAGGCCCGGTAGTCCTGGTCATCGCAGATGCCAGCGGTGCTCCGGAACGCGTTGCATACTCTGGAGAGATCATGTCGCGCCTGGCGCAACGCCTCGGCGCCGTCGGCATGGTGACAGATGGCGGACTCCGCGACATCGAAGAGGTCCGTGCGATCGGCTTCCACTATTTCATGCGCTTTCCCGTGGTATCGCATGCCAACTACGAGATCGTCGCCGTAGGCGAGCCGGTGAACGTCAATGGCCAGCGCGTGAAGACGGGGGACCTTCTCCACGGCGACCGCAATGGAGTCGTCGTCGTCCCGTGGGAGGTCCTGGACCGCCTCCATGACGAAGTCGAGAATGTGCGCAGGATCGAAGCAACGGACATGGACCTCATCAAGAGTGATGGCTTCACGCTGGCCGCTTACAAGGCGCACCGCGGTTACGGATCCTGAAACGGCAGGAGACTTCTCAGCGTCGTCTGACGTCGGCGAGGATCTGATCCATGACACGGGCCGTCCGCATTGCGGTCGTGCCCGTGCTCGGACAGGACCCGACACCGTTCACTTCGTCGACGATGGTCTGTACAAGCGGCTGGTGGACATGCGGCGGATCATCCACGCTGATCTGCTCGACCCGCCTCCCCCTGACGATGTGGATGGGTTCTGGAGCGGAAATCGAGAAACTGATCGTCCCCTCAGAACCGACAACGGTCGTGGTGTCCACGTCCACATCTGAATCAAAACACCACGTACCGCTGCCGATTACTCCCGACTCGAAGCGGTACGAAGCCGCGACAGTGTCCTCGTGCGCCCTCGCCGGACTGTGATTCGTCGCCAGGCCGGCGATATCCGTCATCTGGCCGAAGAGGGAGTCCAGATAGTCGAGTGTGTGGCAAGCCGCGTCGAAGAAGTATCCTCCCGCGGACAGGCCAGCCTGATTCTGCCATGCGCGCGAGCTGACCGTCTGGTACCGCAGGGAGTTCACCGCCCGCACTTGGCCGATCGCACCGTCGGCGATCAGAGTGCGAATCCTCTCGAATCGGGGAAGCGCCCTCCGATAATAGGCGACCCACAGGGCGACGCCGGCAGCGTCGCACGCAGACTGCATCTGACGGCATTCGTCTTCACTCATCGCCATCGGCTTTTCGACGTACACAGACTTGCCGGCCGCTGCGGCACGCAGTGCGTACTCTCGGTGCGTGTTCGGGTGAGTCGCGATGTAGACCGCATCGATGTCGTCAGATTGAAGGATTCCGTCGGCATCGTCGTACCACCGTGGCACCCCGTGTCGTTTCGCGTAATCCTCTGCGAGTGACGGAGTGCGACGCATCACAGCGACGAGCTCTGAGCCGCTCGCTCTCTGGAACGCCGGGCCGCTCTTGACCTCGGTAACGTCCCCGCATCCGATGATTCCCCAACGTACGTGTGCCATCAGTATCCCTTCACCGAACGCCCGGCCGGCGTCGGAAACGATTTCAATTGAAGTTAAACGCTGTCACCGATTCGCCTATGCCTCCAGCCCTGAACGCACCAGCTCTGCCAAATTCTCGACTCCGACCTTCGGGCTTGCCAGCACGGGGATCCCGGTCAATTCCCCCAACGGGCCGGCGAGGCGCGCCATCGATGCCTGTGCGAGCACAATCTGATCAACGCCCCTGTCGACAAGCTCGAGGGCGCTCTGTCGAACCATCTCATCGTGAGCTTCCCTGTCGCCGTTCATCAGGACGTCGAACGCGCCGGCCGCGAGTTGTTCGAAGACCTGGATCTCCCTTCCTGCATCACGGGCGTGCAGTCGGATGAGATCCGCGGTCGGAGCGAGGGTTGTCGGAACGGTGGCGAGCACACCGACTGTGCCTCCAGCCATCGCTGCGTCGCGTGTCATCGCATCATCGACCTTGACGATGGGAATACCGACGTGTGCTTTCGCCGCATCCATCGCGGGCCCAAGAGACGAGCAGGCTGAGAAGATAACGTCAGCGCCCGCGCGTTCCGCCGCCTGCGCGAGATGGAGCATCCGTTCCTCGCTGGACGGAGAGATCCCGCCATCGCGCACCACAGATGCGAGAACATCCGAGTCGACAAAATGAATCAACTCATCTTCGGGAAGCAGTGAACCGATGAGGTCCTGAATCTGGGTATCGACGTTCAAAAACACGAAGCTCGTGTGCAGCATTGCGATCTTTGCCATTTGTTTTCCCTACCTTCGAGGTGAGAGACCCACAGTATATGTCCACGTTTCGCGGGGTCTGGCGCGGGTAATATTCCGCGTGGACGCGGAGGCGTTTATAAGCCTGGTCTGGCCAGATGCAGATCCGGCAGTTCGCTGATCCAGGCCAGGGACTCGCTTGTTGTGCGCGATGGGATGTATTCGCAAGCAACAAGACCGGAATATCCCGCGCGATCCAACGCGGCGAAGACGGCTGGAAAGTCCACACGGCCGGTCGTCGGCTCGCCGCGCCCGGGGTAATCGGCGACTTGGACATGGCCGATGAACGGGCCATATTCGTCGATGACACCGACGAGGTTCTCGCCGTTGCCTGCGAGATGGAATGTGTCGTACAACAGCGAGATCTTCCCCCGACCCGTTCGAGCTCTCACCTCCTCGATCACCGTGATCGCCTCAGCGATGGTTCGCACCGGGAAATCGGCAATACCGCTCAATGGCTCGACCAGCACCGTCCCTCCGACAGCGGCGAAGGCTTCTGACGCGAGAACGAGATTGTCGACGGCAGCGGCATCTTGTCGCTGGGGCGTGCTCGTGGCGTCCCTCCTGCCGTACAACGCGTTGAACAGGCGGCATCCGGTGCTTCGTGCGACCTCCACCACGACGTCGAGGTTATCTATGAGTTCACGCGTGCGGTCGGGTGACGAGATGATTCCACGCTCACCAGCCGCCATGTCGCCTGCGAATAGGTTGAGCGCCGTGAGCCGGCAAGAGGATGCGGTCACCGCGGCGAGGAAGTCGTCGACTTCGCGGCCCTTCGGCTGCGCCTCTCTGAACGGCCACCACAATTCCACCGCTCGAAACCCCGCGTCTGCGGCCGCCTGGAATCGATCAAGGAGCGCGTGTTCGGTGAACAGAAGCGAGAGATTGGCGGAGAGCTCAAAGCGCGATTCGATGACACCGTGTGCCTCGTTCATCGGTTGTATGCCGGCATCGAACCACGCAAGGCGTCTCCGACCGCATCGATTCGATCGACCACATCGGTGTCTAAGGGACCGTTCGCGAGCGCCTGGATGTTGGTATCCAGCTGGGCTGACCGGGAACCACCGAGGAGAATGCCGGCGACATCCGATCTGCTGAGTATCCAGCGCAGGGACAGCTCAACGAGCGAGACGTTCTCGAGCTGTGCGATGTCCTGCAATGTGTCCAGCGCTGCGAAGACGTTCCCGTCCCAGTAGCGGTCCCGGTACATGCCCGCGACGCGGGAGTCGCCGTACCGGCCGGATGACGGCTGTTCCTCGAAGGAATGCCTGCCGGTGAGCAGTCCCCCCGCGAGTGGGTTGTAGACGACCGTGAGAATACGATGCGTGCGCGCGAATTCGAGGTATTCATCTTCGATCCGTCTGGCGACGGCGTTGTACAACTGCTGGGCGAGCTGCGGTCGTGGTGCTCCGACCTGCTCCGCCACCCTGATCACGTCACCGATCTGCCAGGCGGAATAGTTCGAGACTCCGAGGGCGCGGACCTTGCCCTCTGCGACGAGCTCAGCGACCGTCGTGAGGGTCTCGCTCAATTCGGCGGACCGATCTGGTGCGTGCAGGTAGAGGATGTCAATCGCCGGGACGGCCAGTCTTCTGAGGCTCCCCTCGACGCATGATCGGAGCCCGGCGGCCGAAAGCGGCGAGGAGTTCCCCGCGTCTGGGTGGGGCATGCCGGCCTTGCTGGCAAGAACCAATTCGCCCCACTGGTCGGCCAGCAACTTGCCCAGCATCGTCTCCGTCGCACCGCCCGCATAGGCGTTCGCGGTGTCGATGCTGGTGATGCCGGCCGCTACTGCGCTATCGAGCATCGCTGCCGCCTCGCGCTTGTCCACCGTGTCGCCGAACGTCATCGTCCCCAGGGTGAGCGCCGACATCGGAACAGGCACGCCAGTCAGATTGTGGGCCGTAATAGCTGTCATTGGTGCTCCTCATCGAGCTCAGTACATGCGTCTGGATGGAGTATAGGCTCGGGGCCTGACCCCGCGCGAACTGCCGGGACGGCACGGGAGAGAAGTCACACGAATGAGAACCATCGCCGGCGCTTACGCCTCTTCGCCCCGACCGACCATGTCAGCGGACGAGTTCCGTGCATTCACCGATGGCGTGCTCAGCGCCCCTGGATTGGGCGGCCTTGAGATTCCGTTCGTCGATAGTGGCTCGCCATGGCAGTCGCAGGAATACCTCGGTACCGCACCGCGACACGCCCGACATGTGCTGACCCTTGTCCCTGCGATGGTCGCCGGGCTCGTCTCCCGAGCCGCATTCGGCCTCGCCTCCGTCGATGAAGGAGCACGGGCCGCTGCCGTTGAAACAGTCCGAGCGGCATGGACGTTCGTTCAAGAAACGAATTCACAAGCCGGCGGAACGATTGCTGATATCGAACTGCACACCGCCCCAGGAGGAGGATCTTCTTCAGCGGTCGCGTGTGCCCGCTCACTCCAGGAGATCTCCGGCTGGGACTGGGCCGACGTTGCCCTTGCGATCGAGCACTGCGATTCAGAGTCGACTGATCATGTGCCGGAGAAAGGCTATCTCCCGCTCGAGCAGGAACTGCAGCTCGCCGAGGACCACGGGCTGGGCATCGTGATCAACTGGGGCAGGTCTGCCATTGAGAGGCGCGGTGCGGAGGGCGCTTTCGACCATATCGACACCGTAGCCACTCGCGGTCTGCTTGCCGGCGTCGTGTTCTCCGGATGCTCCCCTGTCGCTTCGGAATACGGCGAGGCATGGGCTGACCGGCATCTCCCTGTCCGCGCCTGGTCGAGCAGCGACCTCGCGGGGGCCGCACGCACCAGCCTCCTCACTGTCGGGGAACTGGACAGATGCGTGCAACGAGCGGTCGGGGCGCCTGAACTGCGCTTCCTCGGGATCAAGGTCGGATCGCCCACGGGTGCTGTACTCGACGAGCGTGTGGGCCTCGTTGCAGCGAACCTCGCTATTCTGCGCGATTCCATCGAGAGATCAGCGACTCCCACAAGCTGAGTGCGCGCCGTTGAGGTTCGAGGTCACAGACCAGCCGCCACCCCGGCATGCTCCGCGAGGAAGTCGTCCATCCCGTCGCGGAGTTCTTCGCCCCGACGGATGAGTTCCGGCAGGTCGACGAGGGATCCGGAAATGCTGACGGCATAGACATCTCCGTCGATGCGGAATGCCGAACCGACGCAGCCGAAGCCGATCTGATATTCCTGCTGTTCAACGCTGAAGCGTCGCCGCTGCGTCTCATCGATGTCTGCCTGAAGGGTCGGCGGATCGAGAATCGTCTGCGGCGTATGTGCTCTCAGCGGTTCATCCCACAGCTGGGTCATCAGGGATTCTCCGACCAGCGCGAGCGCCGCCTTTCCGATGGCGGTCGCGTGCAGCGGCATTCGTGCGCCGAGAAACGAATACCGCACGACCGGATCGATCGGATCGACTTTGTCGATGACGGTCATCGTCCCCCCGCGGAGCATGCCGATGTGCGCCGTCGCGTTGTACATCTGCGAGAATCGCGCTGCCAGCGGGCGCAACTCCTGCGCGATGTCGATGGATGCCAGAGCCGCTTGTCCCAATTCGACCAGTCGCGTTCCGAGCAGATATTCGACGTCGGAGCGGCCCCTTCGAACGAAACCATGTCGCTGAAGGACCCGGAGCGCTCGCAGGACCGTGCTTTGGTTTGCCCCGAGTTCAGTGCTGAGCTCACCCAGACGGATGCCTGGACGCCGGGAAAGGATCGTCAGGATGGTGAGCGCCCTGTCGACACTACTGAGTTCGTAGGTCTCGCGCGGTTCTGAGTTCATGGGGACGGGAATCCTTTCGCTTGCCACAGTATCCCGCCAATCCCTTGAGTGACTTGGCGCAGCGGTATAGGCTTCACTATGCGTAAGTAGGTTTCATATAGCGAAAGCTCTCAGTGAAGCCGGGAGCCGAAGGAAGCAGCTCAATGACGATTGCGGCAAAGCGGGGGGAGCAACGCACTGGCGTTGATCTCGATGAAACGGCCACACTGATCCGTCGATCAATCATCGGCATGCTCGAGCGCGCAGGGAGCGGACACAGCGCAGGGCCATTGGGAATGGCCGACCTGCTGACAGCGCTGTACTTTCACATCCTTCGGCACGACCCGAAGAATCCGGACTGGGCAGAGCGAGACATCTTCCTGCTCAGCAACGGCCACACCGCACCGGTGCTGTATGCCGCGATGGCCCATTCCGGCTACTTTCCCGTCGAGGAACTCGACACGCTCCGTCGATACGGATCCCGCCTTCAGGGACATCCGGAGCGCGGCGCGCTGCCTGGCCTCGAAAACACGAGTGGCCCACTCGGCAGCGGACTCTCCCAAGGCGCGGGGTGCGCATATGTGCTGCAGCACATCGATCGTGACCCGAAGAGATTCGTCTACGTCATGCTGGGCGACGGCGAACTGAATGAGGGCAACGTGTGGGAAGCCGCGATGTTCGCCGGCAAGTACAAACTCGGCCAGCTCGTCGGAATCATCGACCGCAACAACATCCAGATCGATGGATCGACCGAAGATGTCATGCCATTGGAAGATCTCAGGGGCAAATGGGAATCGTTCGGATGGCATGTCCTGGAAGTCGACGGTCACAATATCCGAGCGATCATCGATGCAGTCAACATGGCGAAGGCCGTCAGCTACAAACCAACAGTGATCATCGCCCACACGATCCCCGGCAAAGGCGTCGGTTTCATGGAGTATGACTTCCGCTGGCACGGCAAGGCGCCCTCGAAGGCCGAGGCCTCGCTGGCCCTCGCCGGGCTGCATGCTGCCGGCGGATCGGAGAGTCCGTCATGAGCGCGTACCAATTGAACCCCAACGTGTTCTCGGATGACGTGGAGCGCGAACCGATTCGAGCCGGATTCGGTCGGGGCTTGGTCGAGGCCGGGATACGCGACAACCGCGTCGTCGCGCTGTGCGCCGACCTGACCGACAGCACTCAGATGAGTTTGTTCAAGGAGGCATTCCCCGACCGATTCATCGAGGTCGGAGTGGCGGAGCAGAATCTGGTGACGGTCGCAAGTGGAATGGCGCTGATGGGCAAGATCCCGTTCACGAGCAGTTATGCCGCCTTCAGTCCTGGACGCAACTGGGAACAGATCAAGACCACAGCCGCACTGAACGACCAGCCGGTCAAGATCATCGGCTCACATGCCGGACTCAACGTCGGCCCGGACGGCGCCACGCACCAGATGCTGGAAGACATCGCTCTCATGCGGGTGATGCCAAACATGGTCGTCATCGCTCCTGGCGACAGCGTCGAGGCTGAGAAGGCGACAATTGCGGTCGCCGTCAACGCGAAGCCGTCCTACCTCCGACTCGCTCGCGACAAGACTCCGATATTCAGCTCGTCGGCGGCGCCGTTTGAGATTGGCCGTGCCTACGTGCTGAGGGAAGGAAGCGACGTGACCCTCGCAGGTACAGGCACGATGACCTATGAGCTTCTTATCGCAGCGCGCATCCTGGCAGAGCACGGCACAGATGCCGAAGTACTTCATGTGCCGACGATCAAGCCTTTGGACGAGTCCACAATCCTCGTGAGCGTGCGCAAGACCGGCCGGATCGTCACTGCGGAGGAAGCCCAGATCGCCGGCGGCCTCGGTGGTGCTATCGCTGAGTTCCTGGGATCCGCGCTTCCGCGTCCGATTCTTCGTTGCGGTGTCGATGACCGGTACGGTGAGAGCGGAACGCCGCGGGAGCTCCTCGACGCATTCGCACTCACCGGGGCCCACTTCGCGGACCGCGTCAGCGCGTTCATCTCACAACATTCATCCGACTAGAGGACAACCGTGGAATTCATGCGACTCGGCGAACCCGGCAGTGAAGTGCCGGTGCTCCGCGACAACGACCGTTACTACCGCCTTGATTCCCTCACCCGCGACATCGATGGCGCCTTCCTGTCCAGCGACGGAATCAATCGCGCGCGCTCGGCCCTCGCGTCAGGCCAGTTGGCAGAGTACGACGCTCCAGTCGGCATCCGGATCGCCGCGCCGATCGCGCGCCCCATGGCGGTGTTGTGTATCGGCCAGAACTACGCTGCCCACGCCGCAGAATCCGGCAATAGCGCTCCGGAAGTGCCCATTCTTTTCTACAAGCACCCCAACACCGTCGTCGGTCCATTCGATGACGTCTCGATACCTCGCGGTGCTACGAAAGTGGACTGGGAAATCGAACTCGGCGTCGTCATCGGAAAGCGGGCCAGGTACCTGGCGTCTCCTGAGGAGGCGCTCGACTACGTAGCGGGATACGTCACCTCGAACGACGTCTCTGAGCGGGACTTCCAGAAGGTGCATTCCGGGGGTCAATGGTCGAAGGGCAAGAGTGCTGAGACGTTCAACCCCGTCGGCCCCTCACTCGTGCCTGCGTCCGAAGTGAACCCGCAGAACCTGCGTCTGTGGTCGACGGTCAACGGTGAGCCTAGACAGGACTCCAACACAGCGGACATGGTATTCACCGTGGCAGAACTCGTCCACAACCTCTCTCAATACGTCGTTCTCGAACCAGGGGACCTCATCAACACCGGAACCCCGGAGGGCGTGGCGATGTCCGGTCGCTTCCCTTACTTGGTGGCAGGCGATGTCATGGAAGTGGGGATCGACGGACTCGGTTCCGGGAGCCAGAGGCTCGTCCCTGCAGCCGACTGATTCGTCGCCTGTGCGGAATCCCACCGCACGGCTCGGCCTGTCGTGCTCGATAGGCTCGAAGAATGAACCAACCCCGCCTCCTCGTCAGTGTCCCAGGTACCACTCTGCGCGAAGCGCTCGGTGATGTTCCAGACGGTGTCGAGTTCATCGAATGGGATATGACCGGCCGGGCCCCGTTCGAATCCGCCGACATTGTTGTACCTCCTTATATGGGGAGCTTCGACAAACTGCGGAACCTCGCCGGAGTGAAGGCACGACTCGTTCAGAGTCAGTCAATCGGAAGCGATGGGGTCGAGAGGGCCCTCCCACCCGGCCACGTCTTCGCGAACGCCGCCACCGTGCACGAGACGTCGACCGCCGAACTCGCCTTGGCACTGATCCTGGCATCACAGCGTGGCATCCCCGATTTTGTGCGTGCCGCCGAGCAAGGCCACTGGGCGCCTGCCCGCCACCAGAGCCTCGCCGACCGTACCGTGCTGCTGCTCGGTTTCGGCGGCGTCGGACAGGCGATCGAAGCGAGGCTCCTCCCCTTTGAAACGAACGTGGTGCGCGTCGCATCGAGGGCGCGCACCGACGAGCGCGGTGCAATCCACGGCATCGACGAACTCCCCGAGCTGCTGCCGACGGCCGACATTGTCGTGGTCGGCGTACCGCTCTCCCCCGCGACCACCGGACTCGTCGACGATGCATTCCTTGAACGGATGCCCGACGACGCGCTGCTGGTGAACATCGCACGCGGCAAGGTGGTCGACACCGACGCCATGCTGAAGCACGCAACATCCGGCCGCCTGCGCTTTGCCCTCGACGTGACCGACCCGGAGCCACTCCCCGATGACCACCCCCTGTTTGCACTCCCGAACGTGCTGATCAGCCCGCACGTCGGCGGCGCGTCCACCGCGATGATGCCGCGGATGGCACGGCTGCTGCGCGAACAGATCGAACGGATGCTGCGTGGCGATGACCCGGTGAACGTGGTCGTGCGCAGCTAAGACGCAGCTAAGACGCACCCACCTTTTCGAGCTCGTCGATCAGCACGACGCCGGTGGCGTCGCGTGCCACGGTCTCACCGAGTTCCGCGGCAGCACGGCGGTAGCCGGGGTCGTCGAGGACCTTGGCGATAGCCCGTGCGATCTTTTCCGCGGATGCGCGGCGCGAGACTGCGATGCCTGCTCCGCGAGTCGTGACTCGCACCGCGTTGTCGACTTGGTCGCGGCCGTGGTGGAGGATGACGAGCGGCAGTCCCGCCGCGAGCGTCTTGATCACGGTGCCGTGACCGCCGTGCGTGACGACCAGGTCAGCCTGGCGCATCACCTCACGGTGCGGCGCCGACGCCACCACCGTCACGTTCGCCGGGGCATGAATCGCATTGGTCGCGACCGCGGGCCCGGTGGTCACCACGCCGCGCACCGGAAGACCCCCCAGTGCGTCGGTGATGCGTTTCAGGCAGTCGACGTGGTTCTGGAATGTCGAGGACATCGCCACGAGCACGAGCGGCCCGTCGCCCGCGGGCGCCATCCAGTCGGCGTCGGCCGCCCAGGCCGGGTCGTCGAGGATCGGCCCCACGTAGCGAGCGTTGTCGGGCATGGTCGCCGGGAAGTCGAACGCTGCGGAGGTGATTATGAGCTGGCGCCGCGCGCCCTGCAGTTGGCCCCAGGTCGTCGCGCTCGGTTCGAGACCGTACTCGGCGCGCACCTCGTTGACCCGCACGAGTGCGTAACGGTCGAGGAGCCGCGGCGTCATGGAATTCATGGCGCGGTCACGCAGGCGACCAAGGGGCCCGCGCGCTGGCGACAGTCCGACACCCAGCGGCGGCAAGCCGTCCGCGGGCAGAAGGAGGCCAACACGAGGTCGGGCCGAAGCGCATCGATAGCGGCGGTCGTGTCGCGCGCCTGATCGGGCGCAGGTCCGGAGATCATGTGTTCGGCCATGCCTCGGGCCAGACTCGTCGGCATCCGTAGTTCCCAGTCGCGATACTCGTCCACGGTGCCCGACGTGCCGGGCAGGTATGCCGCGCCGGTGCGTCGCACCTGGTCTGCGATCGATTCCTCGGCGAGCACGGTGACGCTGTGACCCCGGTCGACGAGCCGACGGGCGACGCCGAGTTCGGGGGGAATGGTGCCGCCGGCCGCCGTCAGCGCGAAGAGGTAAGTGCGAGGCGTGGCGGACGACGCGAGTCGGCCCGTACGGGATGCCGACTCGTCGTCGCTCATGCCGGTCATCATACGCATCCGTCGCCCGGCGCACCAGATGGCGCGTAGACTGTGGTCAGACCACAGGTATTGCTGCACCACGCCGTATTGCCGCACCACAACGGATGCCGGGGAGGCTGACTGCACATGCCCGCCGACACCCGACGCGCCTGGGAAACCGTGCTGCGCTCCATCGAGGCCGACCTGCTCTCCGGGGTACTGAAGCCCGGCGACCACCTGCCTCCTGAGCGCGCCCTCGCCGCCGAACAGGGCGTCGGCCGCTCGAGCGTACGCGAGGCCCTGCGCGTGCTCGAGGTGCTCGGCCTCATCCGCACGGCCACCGGCTCTGGGCCGTCATCCGGCGCGATCATCGTCGCGCTGCCCGGTGGCGGAATGAGCGCGCTCATGCGGCTGCAGGTCGCGGCACAGGGCTTCGCGGTCGCCGACGTCGTGAAGACCCGCCTCGTGCTTGAGGCCTCAGTTGCGAGCGAACTCGCCACGGCGTGCGCCAGCGATCATCCAACAGATTCCGGCCCCACGGCCCCCGACCTCAGCGTCGCCCGCCAACTGCTTGACGCGATGGACCGGCCTGCCCTCACCGAAGCGGAGTTCCTCGCCCTCGACGCGCAGTTCCACCTCAGCCTGGCCGAAGCGTCGGGCAACCAAGTCGTGACCGCGATGATGGCCGGGCTTCGCAGCTCGATCGAAAGCTACGTTCAGGCCGCCGTACCGAATCTGCAGTCCTGGCCCCAGACATCCGTTCGGCTGCGCAGCGAGCACCGCGACATTCTGGCGGCGATCGCGGCCGGTGAGCCGACGGATGCCGCGGCGCGCGTTCGAGCGCACATCGATGGTTACTACGAGGAGTCCCGCATCACTCCCGGGCCCGCAGCGCCGGAACGGGCCCTCTCCGCCTGACCACAAGCGCACACCAGCCAGACCAGACAAGACAAGACCAAACCAAACCAGAAAGTGATCCCATGGTTCAAAGACGATTCCCCAAGGTGCGCGACCTCGCGCCGCTGATGAAGTTCAAAGCTCCTGAGCTCAACGCCAAGAAGCGCCGCCTGGCCGCCGCGCTCACCATCGACGACTTGCGCAAAATCGCCAAGCGACGCACTCCGACAGCGGCGTTCGACTACACCGAAGGCGCGGCAGAGGCGGAGATTTCGCTTGGCCGTGCCCGCCAGGCCTTCCAGGACATCGAGTTCCACCCGTCGATCCTGCGCGACGTCTCGACAGTCTCCACCGGCTGGGACGTGCTCGGCGCCCCGGTCGCCCAGCCGTTCGGCATCGCGCCGACCGGCTTCACGCGCATGATGCAGACCGAGGGCGAGATCGCCGGCGCCCACGCTGCCGCGCGCGCCGGCATCCCCTTCGCCCTCTCGACCATGGGCACAACCGCGATCGAAGACGTGAAGGCGGCCAACCCGAACGGTCGCAACTGGTTCCAGCTCTACATGTGGAAGGACCGCGACCGCTCGATGGCGCTGGTTGACCGGGCCGCGAAATCGGGCTTCGACACCCTCCTCGTCACCGTGGACGTTCCGGTCGCGGGCGCGCGCCTGCGCGACAAGCGCAACGGCTTCTCGATCCCGCCTGCGCTCACGCTCGGCACGGTTGTCAACGCACTCCCCCGCCCGGAATGGTGGATCAACTTCCTCACCACCGAGCCGCTGGCGTTCGCCTCGCTCGACCGCTGGAGCGGCACCGTCGCCGAACTGCTCGACACCATGTTCGACCCGACCGTCGACTTCGAAGACCTCAAGTGGATCAAGGAGCAGTGGCCCGGCAAGGTCGTCGTCAAGGGCGTGCAGAACCTTGAGGACGCCAAGCGCCTGGTCGACATCGGCGTAGACGGGATCACCCTGTCGAACCACGGCGGACGCCAACTCGACCGCGCACCGATCCCGTTCCACCTCCTGCCGGAGGTCGCGCGCGAAGTGGGAGCGCACACCGAGGTTCACCTCGACACCGGCATCATGTCTGGAGCCGACATCGTCGCATCCGTCGCCCTCGGCGCACGGTTCACGATGATCGGGCGGGCCTACCTCTACGGCCTGATGGCCGGCGGCGAGGCGGGTGTCGATCGCACCATTGAGATCCTCTCCGAGCAGGTCGCGCGCACCATGCGGTTGCTCGGCGTCAACTCGCTGGAGGAGCTTGAGCCGGGCCACGTGACCCAGCTTGCACGGCTCACTCCGATTGCCAGGCAGGCCACGGATGCCGCTGCCGCCGTTCCCGCCCGCAGGTCGCCCGCGTCCGTCGGCGCGTCGAGCCCCGCTGCCGTGTCGGTCGCGAAGGCGACTGCAGCCCCGAAGAAGCCCGCGTCTCCGAAGAAGCCTGCTGCCGCGAAGCGTGCGCCTGCCAAGGCAGCGACACCGGCAGCGACACCGGCCAAGCGGCCTGCTACCGCCAAGGCGTCCAAGCTGCCGTAGGGGCCCAGCGTCAGTCCATAATCGCTGTTTGCGCCGAGTGTCGCCGCACCACTGGCGACGCTCGGCGCAAACGGGTCAACTGGGAGCCCGTTGGCGCCCCGCGTCAGGATTCCGCCGTAATCTCAGGATCGGAGAATGCGGTGGGCGGCGATACGGCTTTCGCTGCCGTCGAGGTCGATGATGCCTTCCGCAACACCGACAACAAGGTCGAATCCCTCTTCGGTCGAAAAGTTGTGCTCGTAGCCATTGATCCAGAGGAACAGCACCATGAGTGTCCAGCCGGTGCGCTTGTTTCCGTCGACCAGAGGGTGGTTTCTCACCAGGGATTCGAGCAACGCTGCAGTCTTGCGGTCAAGCGTCGCGTAGGCGTCGGTTCCGAACATGGAAGCGGAGGGCCGAGCGAGAGCCGACGAGAGGAGGCCAGCGTCCCGCACAGGGAAGCCGAAGCGCCCGGTCACCTGAAGCGCGTCGTCCTGTTCCAGGTAGAGCGTCACGCGTCTTCGAGGCGCTTGAGCAAGTCAGCGTCATGGTTGAGGACAAAATCCAGACCGGACTTTATCTCCTCGCGGCGCGAGTACCGCGCAACAACATCTCCGGCCGCCTCAACGAGGAGCGCGTGCTTGGACGTGTGCCTCACTCTCGCGATCGCCTCAAGCGCCGAGTCGAGTTCTTCCGGGAGTCTCACCGTCATGGCCATGCGCTCATGGTATCACTGTGGTATCACACCGGTCTCACTCTGCGGCGAGGATCCGACGCCCGTCAGCGCAACGCGTTTCGCCGCGCGACGCCTCCGAGCCAGGCGAGACTCGGCTTGGGGCTGCGTTCGAACGTCTCCGGGTCCCAGCCGATCAGCCCGAATGTCGGCCTGAAGCTGCCCCACTCATAATTGTCGAGCGCACTCCAGTGAAGATAGCCACGCACATCGATTCCGTCTGCGAGCGCACGCTCGACCCCCTCAAGGGCCCCCGCCGTGTAGTCGATCCGACGCGCGTCATCCGCCGTCGCGATGCCGTTCTCTGTCACGTACACGGGCACGCCGTTGCGTTCCCAGCTGCGACGGATGCCGAACTCGAGTGCTCCAGGGTAGTACTCCCAGCCGGTGAGGGTTCGCTCCGCGCCAGCGGGGATCGGCACCGGGCCGTCGGCCCCGATCTTCGTTCGGGTGTAGGCCTGGATACCGATCCAATCGTCACCGGCCGCCGCATCGAGGAACACGTCTTCCCGCGAGCGCCCGTGCTCTGCTGCCGCACCCTCGAACCCTGGCTCCGCCTGATAGGC
Source organism: Glaciibacter superstes DSM 21135 (assembly GCF_000421145.1). Classification (GTDB taxonomy): domain Bacteria; phylum Actinomycetota; class Actinomycetes; order Actinomycetales; family Microbacteriaceae; genus Cryobacterium; species Cryobacterium superstes. The sequence goes on from NZ_ATWH01000014.1 coordinate 66,629, forward strand.
CTGCGTCGCAACCGACCAGCCCGCCTGCTTTCCCGCCGACCGGAGGATCGAGGATGACACTCGATGCGCGCCGATCAAGTTCTCTGTCACCACCGGATGCCCGGACGGCAGCCCTCCGGACAGGAACGCGTCTCTCTCCTCGGAATTCGCCATGATGGCGACCATGTTGGGCTCGTTGATCGTGCAGACGAGTTCGACGTCCGTGAGCACCGGCAGCGCCGTCTCAGTGAACCGACCGAACAGGTCGACGGCGCGCGGCGAGTGCCAGCCCACCTCGCGCGCGAACCAGGCCGGATTTGTGAAGTGGTGCAGTGTCACCATCGGAGTGAGCCCGAGATCTCGCGCCGTGTCGACCATCCGCCGGTAGTGATCGAGCTGCGCAAGGGAGACACACCCCTTCTCCGGTTCGATGCGCGCCCACTCGATGCTGAAGCGATAGCTGGTCAGACCGGCGTCAGCGAGCATCCGCATGTCTTCTGGGTAGCGGTGATAACTGTCAGCGGCATCCCCGCTCGGTGACTCGATCGGGCTGGGACTCGGTGCGTGCCCGTGCTCCCTGAGCCACCAGTCGCTTGACACATTGTTGCCTTCGACCTGGTGCGCTGCGGTTGAGGCGCCCCAGAGGAACCCGTTCGGGAAGGTCATTCGTCTCTCCTTGGATTGTGACTGGTCGTTGGATTGTGACTGGTCGCCGCGCGACACGCGGTCATTTGATGCCGGTCAGCGCGATGCCCTGTACGAAATAGCGCTGCAGCACGACGAACACCAGCAGCACCGGGATGACCACCACAACGGCGCCGGCCATCATCAGCCCGTACTGGGCGGCGTTCTGCCCGACGGAGTAGAGGGCCAGCGCCACCGGAAGTGTGTACTTCTCCTCGCTGGTGGCAACCACCAGCGGCCAGAGGAAGTTGTTCCAACTGCCGAGGAAGGTCAGGATTGTCAGCACGGCGACCGCCGGCCCGCAGAGCGGCATGATCACCCGCAGGAAGATCCGCCACTCACTTGCGCCATCGATCCTGGCTGCCTCAATGATGTCGTCTGGCAGGCTGCCGATGAACTGTCGCATCAGGAACACTCCGAGCGGGGTGATCAGGAACGGCAGGATCAGTCCCGGATACGAATTGACCAAACCGAGGTTGCTGGTCAGGACGAACAGCGGCACGAAGGTGACAACGCCGGGAACCATCAGCGTGCCGAGCACCATCCCGAACAACAGTCGCTTGCCTGCGAACTCCAGCTTTGCGAGCGCATACCCGACCATGGAGGAGAACACGATGTTGCCGAGGGTGACGAAAACCGCAACGATCACGCTGTTGGTGAAGAAGGTCGTGAAGTCGAGCCGGCCGAACAGCTGGGCATAGTTGTCGAGAGTCGGGTTCTCCGGCAGGAAGCCAAGCGGCGACCGCCTGATCTCCGCGTTCGTCTTGAATGAGCCGAGCACCATCCAGATGAACGGAAACACCATGGCGACGACGCCCAGTGTCAGTACAACGTAGAGAACCGTTTTGCGCGTGGTGTTCGAGCGACGGCGCGTGCGGTGCCCATCCGTCGGCCGACCGACATCCGTCGGCTTGCGCGCATCCGTTACCTGGCTGGTCATGGCTTCTCCCTCAGCAGGCGGAACTGCACCAGCGACAACACCACGATGGCCAGGAAGAGCACGTAACTGGCGGCGGATGCGAACGAGTAGTTCCCGAAGCCGAACTGGTTGAAGGTGTACATGGCACCGGAGAGTGTGCTGTCGAGCGGGCCGCCCCGTGTCATGACGAATGGTTCCTCGAAGAACTGCAGAAAGCCGATTCCGGTGATGACAGCGGCGAACAGCAGGGCCGGTCGGAGTGCGGGGATGGTCACGTTGGCGAACCGTTTCACGGCACCTGCACCGTCCATCATGGCCGCCTCGTGCTGCTCCTGCGGCACGCCCTGCAGTCCGGCGAGGAAGATCACCATCAGTGTGCCGATGTTGCGCCACACCGCCATCAGGATGAGCGACGGAAGCGCCCAGGTGGTGTCTTCCAGCCAGTTCGGACCAGTGATTCCGAACCACGACAGAAAGCCATTGAGCAGCCCATCCGGTTGCAGGATGAATCGCCAGACGATGGCGATCGCGACGATGCTGGTGACGACGGGCGCGTAATAGCCGACCCTGAACACGGTGCGAAACTTCGTGATGCCGGTATTCAGGGCCAGTGCGACCAGCAGGGCAACGACGATGGTGAGCGGCACTCCGACCACGACGAAGATGCCGGTGTTCAGCATCGACCTCAGGAACCGAGGATCCTCGAACAGGTGCACATAGTTCTCGAACCCGACCAGGTTCACGTTGAACGGAGTGCGCAGGTCGCGGGTCGTCAGGTCGGTGAAGCTCATCAGTAACGACGCCACGATCGGCCCGGCCATGAACACCAGGAACAGGATCAGGAACGGGGTTGCGAACCCCCATGCCGTCCAGGTCAGCTTGCGGCGCCCCGGCGAACGTCGGCGGGGCGCCCGTCCGAGCGCCGGGTTGACGGCGACCACGACTACTCGCCTGTGCCGATCGATTCCGCCTGTTGCTGGATTGCCTCGAGCGCTGCGTCAACGCTCTGGTCACCTCGCGTGACCTTCTCGAGTTCCTGGTCGATCACGGCCGAGACTTGGGCCCACGTCGGGATGGCGGGCGGCGCCTTGGAGTCCTTCAACTGCTCGGCGAAGACGCTGAGGTACGGATCTTCTGAGAAGGTCGGGTCGTCAAAAGCGGCTTGCACAGACGGCAGGTCGGTGGAGATGTCGTACCACTTCATCTGGGTCTCCGGCTGGCTGAGCCAGCGCACGAACTTCCACGCGGCATCCCGGTTCTCGCTGTCATTGAACACCGCGAGGTTGCCTCCACCGGTGAAACTGGTGCGCGTCTTGTCGCCGGGCACCTCGGCGACGGCGAACTTGTCTGCGAACTCTGGGCCACCCTGCTCACGCAGAAGGCTCACGTGGAACGGTCCGCTGAAGAAGGAGCCGATCTCGCCGTCGATGAACTTCTGCTCGATCTCGCCGCCCTCCAGTCGAACCGGCTCAGAGATCCCGTCGGTGAAGAAGCTCTGGTAGAACTCGAACGCGTTCTTCCACTCTTGGCTGGTGAAGTCGAACTCGCCATCGTCGTTCAGAATGTCGCCGCCCTGCTGCCAAACCAGCGGCGTCACGTAGATCCAGGAATCAAGGCCTCCAGGTGGCAGTGAGACTCCGGATGCTGCACCTTGCTGCTTCAATGCCGCCGCGAAGGCTTTGTACTCATCCCAGGTCGTCGGTGCTTCGACGCCGGCGGCTTCGGCCATGTCGGTTCGGTAGTAGAGCACGCGTGTGTCGACGTACCACGGCACGCCGTATGCGACATCGTCAACAACAGCGGTCTCCCACGATCCCTCGAAGAAGGAGGACTCGTCGACGACGCCCTCTGGTGTGGGCTCGAGCGCGCCGGTTGCCGCGAATTCACCGACCCAGGTAGTGCCGAGCATCGAGATGTCGGGCGTCTCACCTCCGGCAATCGAGGTGGCGATGCGATCGTGGGCGCTCTCCCACGGAACGGCGGTGACGTTGACGGTGGCATCGGGGTTTTCCTTCTCGAACTGCCCGGCAAGATCGCCAAGCACCTCCCCCTCGTTGCCCATCGCCCAGATGGTGATCTCGCCCGAAGCGGGCTCGTCGTTGATCGCCTCTCCTGCCCCGGCATCCCCTGTGCCTTCGCCTTCGCCGCCGCCGCGGCCACAGCCGGTGAGTGCCAGGGCTCCGACGACGGCGATGATTCCGAGTGATCTCCAGTGTGTGCTCATGTCCGGCCTCCGTTGGTCAGCGTTCAATTGGTGCGTGCGTTCATTTGGTGCGTGCGGTGGTTCATTTGGTGCGTGCGGTGTGCGTTGCGCCTGTCTTGCCCCCCGACAAAGGGACACACTACTCTAGAAACCGTACAGGGGGTAGGTTTTAGTCGTGAGTGAAAACAAGCGGGATGATTCGGGTAAGCGCGGCAGCTATCCGAAGGGCAAAGCACGGCGGCAGCAGATCGTCGACGAGGCCTTCGCCGTTTTCGGCCGCAGCGGGTACCACAGCGGCTCACTTCGTGAGATCGCCAAGCGGGTGGGGCTCACGCCCGCCGGGGTCATGCACCACTTCGCCTCGAAGGAGGAACTGTTCACCGAGGTACTACGCCAGCGCGACTCACTGGTTCAGCACGCTGCGGGCGACTTCATCGAAGATTCCCTCTTCGACCAGACCCGCAACGTCGTCGCATACAACCAGACGACGCGCGGCCTGACCTCGCTCTACACGGTGATTGCGGCGGAGGCGACGGATGCTGGACATCCGGCGCATGAATATTTCAAGGAGCGCTATGCGACACGCGCGTCATCCGCACGTGAGGTGCTCGCCGACGCCCAGCGCGACGGCATCATCAGGACAGACCTCGATGTGACGCATGCTTCACGCCTGATTGCCGCGGTCATGGATGGACTGCAACAGCAGTGGTTGCTCGACGAATCGGTCGACATGTCAGCCACATTCGAGGAGTTCCTGCGCGGGTACCTCTTCGCGCCCCGCAGCGACGCGTAGTTTGATGTTCAACGAGGCGACGCGGTACGGAAGCCGAGCTCCTGAGCGGAGGTCAGCATCCGCACGTCGTAGGCGACGACCAGACGGCACGCACCAGTTACGCGCGCATGCGCCATGCGCGCCTGGTGCATACGCGCGCAACTGGCGCGTCGGGATCCACGCCGCAGGGCGACGTCACTGGCCAAGCCACGCCGACGAAACTACTTCGCGGCGGCGAACTCCCCGAGCACGATGGTCAGCTGCTCGACGGCCCAGTCGATGTCGTCGTCTGAGACGACGATCGGCGGTGCCAGGCGAATCGTGGAGCCATGGGTATCCTTCGCGAGCAGCCCCCGAGACATCAGCGCTTCGCAGACCTCGCGGCCAGACGCAAGCGCCGGGTCGATGTCGATTCCCGCCCAGAGTCCGGCGCCGCGCACCGCCACCACACCGCGCCCGACAAGCTTCGTCAGCCCATCGTGGAGACGTGCACCACGGATGCGTGCGGTCTCCTGCATCTCACCCGTCGCCAGCATCTTCACCACGGCCAGGCCGACGGCAGCGGCCAGCGGGTTGCCACCGAAGGTCGACCCGTGCTGCCCTGGCTGAAGCACCCCGAGCACGTCGCGGTTGCCGACAACGGCGGATACCGGAACGATTCCCCCGCCGAGCGCTTTCCCGAGCAGATAGAGGTCTGGCACCACGTCCACAAGATCACACGCGAACGTTGCGCCGGTGCGCCCAAGCCCCGACTGGATTTCGTCGGCAATGAACAACACATTGTGGCGAGCGGTGATCTCGCGCACCGCAGGCAGGTACTCGGCCGGCGGAACAACGACGCCGGCCTCACCCTGGATGGGCTCGATCAACGCGGCGACGGTGTTCTCGTCAATCGCCGCCTCAAGCGCCGCAGCGTCGCCATACGGAACCGTACGGAAACCCGGGGTGAACGGACCGAAGTCGGCGCGCGCGTCCTGATCGTCGCTGAAACTGATGATCGTCGTGGTTCGACCGTGGAAGTTTCCGGCGGCGACGATGATGTTCGCCTGGTCAGGCGCGACACCCTTCACCCGGTATCCCCAGGCTCGGGCGACCTTGATTCCCGACTCAACGGCCTCGGCTCCCGTGTTCATCGGCAGCACCAGGTCTTTGCCGGCCAGTTCGGCGAGCGCGGTCACGAACGGGCCAAGCTGGTCGTTGTGGAACGCGCGGCTGGTCAGCGTGATGCGACCTAGCTGCTCGCGCGCCGCGTCGAGTAACACCGGGTTCGAGTGCCCGAAGTTCACGGCAGAATACGCGGCCAGGCAGTCCAGATAGCGGCGACCGTCGACATCCGTCACCCAGGCGCCGTCACCGGAGGCGACAACCACCGGCAGCGGGTGGTAATTGTGGGCAGCGTGCTGGTTCTCGAGGTCGATCGCGTGCGCCTGGGCAGCGGATGCCTTGGTGTCCGTTTCGGTCTGGGTCATGGTCATCTCCTCGCTCATCGCCGCAACTCAAGGGTGCAGCATTTCACGCCGCCCCCGCCGAGCAGCAGCTCAGACAGGTCGACGCCGATCGGGTTGAAGCCGCTTGCACGCAGCTGGCGTTCGAAATCCTTCGCGCGGGACGCGATCACGATGTTGTAGCCGTCTGAGTATGAGTTCAGGCCGAGGATCGCCGCGTCTTCCTCCGTGACGATGATCGCGTCGGGGAACCGCTCGCGCAGGATCGCCAGGCTCGGCTCGTCGAACGCGCTCGGCAGGTAGGCGATCTCGCCGGTCGTTGAACCGCTGCCGCCGTCCAGGCCGGCATCGAGCACGGCAATGGCCGTGTCGAGGTGGTAGAAGTTCGGGTTGACGAGATTCAGCGTGATCACGTCGCGGCCGTAGATTCTCGCCAGTTCCTGGTGGCTGTTCGAGTTGCTGCGGAAGCCGGTGCCGGCCAGGATGACGTCGCCGACCAGCAGGAAGTCGCCCTCGCCCTCGTTGATCTCTTCCGGCACACGCACATCGAAGCCCGCTTCACGGAACCAGTCCATGTAGGCCGGACCTTCCGGCTGGCGCTCTGGATAGGTGAAGTTCGCACCGTATGCGATGTTGTCGATGACAAAACCGCCGTTGGCCGCGTAGACCATGTCTGGGAGGCCGTCGATCGGCTCGATGAGCTGCACGTCGAAGCCGAGGCCGATGTAGGTGTCGTAGAGGGTCTGCCACTGTTGCACGGCGAGCGAGGTGTCGGTCGGCAGCGCCGGGTCCATCCACGGGTTGATGCGGTAGACGACGGTGAAGTACTCGGGCTTGCACATGAGCACGGTGCGTGCGGTTGGCGTACGCACGGGCGTTGCGGCCGGCGCTTCAACCGGTGTTGCAGACATGGCGGGTCGGGCACCCGACTCGAGATCTGTCGACATGGAAACTCCTTCATCGGTACTGAGTCGATGGCGGACCAGGTCACTCACACGAGCCCACCGGCCAGGATGTTCTCCCCGCCGACAAGACGCCACTTCCAGTGTCACACAGCATGATTCGACGTTTCCCACTTCTCTACGCAGTTAATCTGCTTGGGTACCGCTGGTGACGCAAGAATTAGCTGGGGTCGCTCAGCGCCGAAGCTCCTGGGTGACGCACTTGACGCCGCCGCCGCTCTTCAGCAGCTCGGAGAGGTCGACGGGTACCGGCGTGTAACCGGCAGCGGCGAGATCGTTGATGTAGTCGTGGGCATCCTGTGCGACCACCACGTTCCGCCCGTCGGAAACAGAGTTCAACGCGAGAATCGCCGCCTCGGCCTCCGAAACCAGGATCGAGTCGGGGAAGCGGCTTGCGAGCGCAGCCCGACTCTCGTCGTCGAACGCGCCTGGCAGGTAGGCGATTCGGGCTGGCCCCTCTGTGGCTTCCGAATCGAGCACCGTCAGCGCGACATCGAGATGATAGAACCGCTCGTCGACCAGCCGAAGGCTCAGCACTTCGCAACCGAACACGCGCCTGAGGTCGTCGTGGCTCGCCAGGCTCGAACGGAATCCATGCCCGGCGAGAATCACCCCGCCGACAAACGCGAAGTCGCCTTCGCCCTCGTTCACCGCCGTTGCGGCGTGCGTCTCGAACCCATTGGTGCCGAACCAGGCCTGGAACGAGAGCGCCTCCGCCTGGCGCTGGGAGTAGGTGAAGCTCGCGACGAACGCCCGGTTGTTCAGCGTGAAGCCGCCGTTGGCGGCGAACACCATGTCGATGAGGCCTGGCACCGGATCGAGCAGGTCTACGTCGTGACCCAGAGAGCGGTAGGTGCCTTTCAGGATCTCCCACTGACGGATGGCGAGTCCGGTATCGGTGGGCTCACCTGGGTGCATGAACGGGTTGATGGCGTAGGCGACCGTGAAGTGGTCTGGCCGGCACATCAGGTAGCTGCGCTTCGTTGCGCGGCGAACGGATGCCGAGGCAGTGGTTTCGAGCAGAGTGGTCACCGCGGTGGGCTCCTTCGTCGTGGCACGGGGCACTGAAGCCCGCCGTTTGATCAGCGACGGGGCGGGGCGCCGATTGGGTTCAGTTTCCCACGCAGGTATCCGGTGATTTCCACCACGATGCGCGCATAAGATGCGTAAATCACGGCGGTAACGCAACGATTGCGCCTAGACTCTCAGGATGGACAATCTAGACCGTGGCATCCTCGACCTGCTGCGACAGAATGCCCGTGCCGGCTATGGAGATATCGGATCGGTGATCGGCCTCTCGGCATCCGCGGTTAAGCGTCGTGTCGATCGCCTCGTGGCAGACGGCGTCATCCGTGGCTTCACAATCCAGGTCGATCCGACAGTTGATGGCATGGGCACAGAGGCCTATGTCGAACTGTTCTGCCGAGGCACGGTGGCCCCAGAGGAGCTGTTTCGACTCCTCTCCGGAATTCAGGAGGTGGTGGACGCGAGCACCGTCAGCGGCAGTGCAGACGCGATGGTGCACATCCGTGCGCGCGATATCGCGGGGCTGGAAGCCGCACTCGAGAAGGTTCGACTTGCTCCGAACGTCGACCACACCCGCAGCGCGATCGTGCTCTCCCGCCTGATTCAACGCGCCGCCGACTGACGGAGCGATCGGTGCGACGCGAGAAGACGATCAGCCCTGTCGGCGCAGAGCGCGTCAGCGCGGGAGCATACGGATCCCTCATCGCCGCCAGCACCCTGATCGGCGTCGGTGGACAACCGATCGGCACGATCATCGGGATTGTCGTGTTAACGAACCTCGTCTACTACGCCACCCATGTCTTCGCCTACTCGATCGGCCCGGGTGACGGCGCAGTCGGCTGGAAGAACGTGAGCCATCACCTGCGGGTGAGCGCACCCATGCTCTCTGCGGCTTTCCTTCCGGTAGTGGTCGTGGTGATCGGGACCGCATTCGGACTCAGCACCGTAACGGCGACACAGATCGGGGTCATCGTCGCGACCCTGGTTCTCTGCGGCGTGGCCGTCACCGGAGCCCGGCTCCGCGGCATCCGTGGCTGGCCGCTGGTCTTTGTCGCCACCGGCACCGCCGTACTGGCCGCCGCCCTGATCCTCGCCAAGTACTCGCTGCACTAGGCGAGAACGGATGACTCCGACCGCTGCATTAGGTCGCGGGCCGGCCCGCCCTCGCCCGGTCGATCGCGCCGGCCAACAGCCTCAGGCCATCCGGGATGTCTTCGAGGGCGATGGTGCCGAATCCGAGCGCCAGTCCCCGAACACCGGGCGACTCTGCGCAGAATCTCCCCAGAGACTGCACCCGGACACCGAGCACACCGGCATTCGCGACCACCTGACCGACGTCGACCAGGTCGTCGATCACTCGAGCGCTCACATGCAGCCCCGCAGAAGACGGAAAGAGCTCAAGTACATCCGCGAAGTCGGATCGCACCGTGCGGACTATGCACTCTCTCCGCGCCGCGTACTCCCGGCCGGCTTTCCTGATGTGCCTGGCGAGGTGGCCCTTGTCGATGAATTCCGCCGCGGCAGCTTGCGTCGTTGACTCCCCCTGCCAGTCCGCGAGGAGCTTGGCACGCCGCAGCGCGGGCTGGAGCATCAGCGGTGCTATCAGAAATCCGATCCGGATCATCGGCAGCATGGTCTTGGAGAACGTCCCCACGTACACGACTCGTCCGTCACGGTCCAGGCTCTGCAACGGGTCCAGCGCCCGGTTCCCGTATCGGAACTCGGTGTCGTAGTCGTCCTCGAGAATTGCCGCGTCGTGACGGCCGGCCCACGCAAGGAGTTCCCTTCGTCGCCGAAGAGTCATGACCGTGCCGAGCGGAAACTGGTGCGACGGCGTGATGTACACGAGTTTCGTGCGGGCGGGAATGGCGGACACGACCAGGCCCTCGGCATCGACCGGCACCCCGACCACCCGCGCTCCCATCGATTCGAATAGCCCGCGCACCGGCGGATAGCCCGGTTCCTCCACCGCGACGACGTCCCCCGGCTCGATAAGCACCCGGGCGACCAGATCGAAGGCCTGCTGCGCCCCCTGGGTGACCAGCACGTCGTTCGCACCAGCCCGCACGGAGCGGGAGACGCCGATGTGGCGTGCTATCGCCTGGCGCAGAGTGCCGCTGCCTGCCGGGTCGCGGTACCCACCGGTGCCGATGATCGCCGGTCGGATGGCGTGCGCCACCGATCGCCGCCAGGTGTCCAGCGGGAACACGGCTGCATCCGGCGTTCCCATACTGAAGTCGAAGGCGATGGGACCGGGTGGCGGCTCACTGTCATCGAGGACTCCTCTCCGCTCGCGGCGCGGCTTCAACCCGGTGACAGGTGCTTGTCGCCCGCCTCGCGACGGCGCCGCGTTGACCGAAAGCGCTGCGTTGGCCGAAACGAACGTACCCGAGCCGACGGCGCTGTCGAGGTACCCCTCTACTGTCAGACGCTCGTAGGCGATCGCGACGGTGTTGCGCGAGACGGCGAGCCTGTTCGCGAAGTCCAGAGTCACATGCACTCCGTCGATCTGCAGAACGGCGGAGTGCCATTGCGGAAGATCTTCTCGGTCACCACGTGGAAGGAATCGAGCTTCTACAGCAAGAGGGAGAAGCTCGCCCTCGAGCTCACGGAACGGATCACACTCATCTCCGAGGGTGGTGTTCCGCAGGAACTCTGGACCCGCGTACGCAATGAGTTCAGCGAGCGCGAGGTCTCTGACCTGATCCTGCTGATCAGCACGATCAACGTCTGGAATCGCATCGCCATCAGCACTCTGCTCGAGACCCCGGCACTCGAGGAACAGGCCGGCGAGGAGCAGCTCACGGCCTGATTACCAGCGTGATGACTACCCTGAGAGCATGAAGTTCGCCATCAATCCAGACTCGGCGGTCCCTCCGTTCGAACAGCTCCGCAGGCAGGTCATCAATGCTGTGCGCTCGAAGAAGCTCGCCGTTGGCGCTCGGCTGCCGCCGGTTCGCGCGCTGGCCACAGAGCTCGGACTCGCCGCGAACACCGTAGCCCGCGCCTACCGCGAGCTGGAGCAGGACGGCGTCATCGAGACTCGCGGACGCAACGGGTCTTTTGTGGCCGCAACCGGCGACCCCACCCACCAGCAGGTGCAACTCGCCGCGGTCGCCTATGCCGACCGGGCGAAGTCGCTCGGTGTGGACGCAAACGAGGCGCTGTCGATCGTGCGCTCAGCCCTCGGCATCCGTTAGTCGCCAGGAAGACGGATGACGCACGGTCTATTCGTCGGGCTACTCGTCGTCAGTGGTTCCCGCCACCGGCTCCTCGCGCGTGCGGCCAGCGGGTTCGAGCTTCGGCCCGCGGGCGTGCAGGATGTCGCCGATGAACCAGTCATAGAGCAGCACACCGATCACTCCACCGATCAGCGGCCCGAGTATCGGCACCCAGAAATACCAACTGAATGAGCCCTCGACCGTGCCGGGCATCGCGACATCACCCCAGCCGGCCAACCAGGCGAACACCCTCGGCCCGAAGTCACGCGCGGGGTTGATCGCGTATCCGGCGTTCGCACCGAACGAGATTCCGATCGCGGCGACGGCGAAGCCGATCACGAGTGGACCAAGGTTCGCTTTCACCGCGGTGTTGCGCATGTCGACAACGGCCACGATGATCATCACCAGGAACATCGTGCCTACGATCTGGTCGACGAGCGGAATGATCATGTTCCCCTCGAAATACGGGGCGGGGAATGTCGCGAAGATCGAGAACGTCACGTTGCCGTCCGGGTCGGTCCTCGTGGTGCCGAGCGCGTCGTTGAAGGCGTTGATGGCATCGAAGTACAGCAAATAGACCAAGGCCGCGCCGACGAACGCACCGAGCACCTGGGCGATAATGTACGGCCCAACCTTGCGCCAGGGGAACTTGCGCCTGACCGCGAAAGCGAGGGTCACTGCCGGGTTGATGTGCGCACCGCTGACGCCGCCGGCCACATAGACGCCGAACGCCACCGCGAATGCCCAGCCCCAGGCGATCAGCAGCCAGTCGCCTGCGCCCTGGAAGATCGTCGTCGGGTCGGCGGTACGGCCTGAACCCGGCAAGCCGGCGACGGCCATGGCGACCACGCCGTCACCGAAGGCGATCAGCACGAATGTTCCGAGGAACTCGGCGAGCGCCTCCCCCCACGTTCCGCCTAATCGCTTCAGTCCGCTGCCGTTTCGCACCGCGTTCCGAAGTGGAGAAATGTCGCTCATGAGAACCTCCTCGTCACCACATGGTTTCCTGTGAACTGACCGTACGCCTGCCCGTTTCATTCCACAATGGGCCACCCTCCACAATGGGGGTGTCGCCTCAGCGCGCGAAGGATGCTGCGAGGCGTCGAAATCCTTCATCCAGCGAAACCGCGGGAGCCCAGTTCAGGTCGGCGCGGGTCTGCCGCTGGTCGAACCAGTGTGCCGTCGAAAGCTGCTCGGCCAGAAACTGCGTCATGGGCGGCTCGTCGGCACCCGGTCGGATGCGCCACACCGCTTCGATCGCGGATCCGGCGACCCTGGCGAGCCCGGCCGACACCCGCCAGGCCGGGGCGCGAACACCGGCCGCCGCGCAGATTCCGGCCAGCAATTCTGCCACCGGCCGCGGCTCACCATTGGTGACCACGTACGAGCGCCCGTGCACATGGTCGACTCGCTCAAGCGCTGCGGCGATGGCGGATGCCGCGTTGTCGATGTAGGTCGTATCGATGAGCGCGGCCCCGTGGCCGAGTAGCGGCAGGCGTCCGGAGCGAGCCCGGTCGACGATGCGAGCCACGAGCTGGGTGTCTCCTGGACCCCAGACCAGGTGCGGCCGCACGGCGACGACCCTGAGCCGCGGCGAGTCCGCGTCGAGCGCGAGGAGTTCGGCCTCGGCCTTCGTGCGCGCATAGTCTCCCCTGGCAAGGCCGGGATCTGCCACAGCGGCGCCCTCCCCAACAATGGATGCCCCGGCGTGAGCCACCGACGGCGAGGAGACGTAGACGAGGCGGCGCACGCCGGCATCCGTTGCCGCATCGATCACCGCTCGTGTGCCACCGACGTTCACGAGGTCGAACTCCGCCGGGTCGCCGGCCAGCGACACTTTCGCGGCGAGGTGCACGATCGCATCCATGCCAAGGGCGGCGCGAGCCACGGCCGCGCGGTCGGTCACCGACCCGAGCGAATCTGTGGCTCCGGGAACCCCCGACGGCCGCCGCTGGAACGTGCGTACCTCGTGGCCGGCCGCCACCACTGCCTCGGCAACGGAACGCCCCAGGAGGCCGCTCGCACCGGTGACCAGCACTCTCATGCCGCTGCCCTCGCGCCTCTGGCCTCGCGCCTCTGGCCTCACGCCTCTGGCCTCACGCCTCTGGCCTCACGGCCGAATCATCCGTCCGCCGGAGAGAATTCCCCCGGCCCAGCCGGCCAGGCGGGTGCGGTCGATCTTCGAATTGTGACGGATGTCTGTCGGCAATCGTGGCACGACGAGAACCGCAGCGATCGGGTGCCGGACTGCTCCCCGCACGACGCTGGCGAGGTCGGCAGAGGCGAGGCTCGCAGTGGCAAATCTGGCAGTGGCAAATCTGGCGCGACGCTCGCGCGGTGTGGTTTCGACGATTGCCACCACCTGTTGCGTTCCAACCGGGCCGACCCCGACGATAGCGGCGCGCTCAATACCGCCCACGGCTTCGATCTGTTGTTCTAAACCGACCGGCGTGACGACGCCGTCAGGGCTCGTGATCACGTGGGGCAGGCGGCCTTCCACCCACAATCGGCCCACGTCGTCGAGGTGGCCGACATCGCCGGTGCGATGCCACCGCTGACCGGGCGCCGTACCCCGCGCTGATTCCCGGTTGGTGAGCCACAAGCGGTCATAATGGTCTTTCAGGTGCGGTGCAGAGACCACGATCTCCCCGGTGACGTGGGGAACCTCGTCAGGCCGACCGGTTGCCTCACCGTTCTCATCGAGCGCGCTGATGCGCACTCGAGTCGTGGCGGCGGGAACGCCGACGCAGACTCCGCCCGGGTCGGTGCTGTCCGGGTCAGTGCTGTCCGGGTCAGTGCGAGCATGGCTGGATTTGTCGGCACCGAGCGCCGCCCGAATCCCGTCGAGGGTGATATCTGTCATGAGCAGACCCTCGGTCATCCCGTACGGGGTGTGGGCGGTGGCGCCCGGCATCAGCGCTGCGGCCTCACCGAGGAGCCGTTCTGACACCGGCGCCCCGGCAGAGAGAAAGGTCTGCACGCCGGCCAGGGCACGCCGATCCGCTGTCGTCAGTGACACGGATGTCGCGACCACGTTCGTGAGTGCGGCCGGAGAGAGGAAAACGACTGTGGCGTTCACAGCCAGGGCCGCCTGCGCGACGGATGCCGCGGTCAGCGTTCGCGGACTGGTCACGTCCATGTCTGGGGTCACCGACGTTGCGCCGAGTGCGGGCCCGAGGAGCGCGAAGGGTGCGAACCCCGCGACCAGCCCGGTGCCGACCCCGATTCCGTACTGCACGGCGAGCGCGTCACGCAGCGCCGACAGTTGCGCATGGGTGTACGCGACGCCCTTTGCCGGTCCGGTAGACCCTGAGGTGAAGAGGATGGCGGCGATCTCGTCGACATCGGGGCGAGCAGGAAGCGCCTCATCGAACGACCTGCCGAGCCCGGCAATATCGCCGAGCGTAAATGAGACGCCGAGCGCGCTGGCGAGCGGGGGCGACAGGCGCACCGTTGAGATCTTCTGACCAGGCCAGCCCAGCGCGCGAGCGGCGAGCAGACCAGGCAGCGCGCCGATGACGTGGTCTGGGCGGGCGCCACGCACTGCCCTGGTCAGCCCACGAAGTCCGAGTCCGGCATCGGCGACGACAACGACCGCTCCGATTCGCAGGCACGCGTAGAGAACCGCGGTCAGATCGGCACCCGGTGGCACGAGCAGCGATACGCGGTCGCCCCGCTTCACGCCGATGCCGATGAGACCCGCCGCGATCTCACGCACGCGCCTCGACAGCAGCCGCCAGCTGACCACGCGAGGCCGTCGACCACCTGGGGGAGCCATCTCGATGAGCGCCGTTCCAGAGTTGTCCTGCAGCTCTTCGAGGTAGTGCCAGAGCGGGAGGCGCGGCACTTCTGTTTCGACGGTCTCGGCGGTCTCGGTAGTCCCGGCGGTCTCAGCCAGCGACGCACGCTCGCCCACGCGCTCACCCAGCCAGCCCAGCACCACCGGCGGGTAGTCGACGTCTTCGGCAATCAAGTGCCCGGCGCCCTCGAAGCGGTGCACGTCGGCTTGGGGCAGCCGATCGACCAGGTCATCGAGGTAGCGATCGCTGAAGATCGGGTCGCGTGGGCCCCAGAGCAGCAGCGCGGGAACGGCGAGGGTTCGAGCGCTCTCGGCGATCCGATCGAGTTCCGGTGCGCTCTCGTGCGCTGAATCGACGGGGATGTCGGCGACGAACGCGCCGATTCCGCCGCGCCGCGCCGCGCCGCGATACGGAGCGCGAAACCCGTTCCTGACTTCAGTCGAAAGCGACGGATGCGCCAGGGCGAGTGTCGTCTCAAGGAACGCCGGCGTGCTGACGGTTGCCGGGCCGAGCACTCCGCCCCGCAGCGCCAGTCGGAGCGCCGCAGGAATCGGGCTGCCCTCCGGCTGGTGCACGGCCGTGTTGAGCAGCATGACGCCCGCGAGCAGTGGTGCATGATCGACGGCCCAGCCAAGCGACACGACTCCGCCCCAATCGTGTCCGAGGGTGATGACGGGGCCGCTTAGATCGATGGCGTCGGTGAAGTCCGTGAGGTCGCGCACGCGCGTCGCGAGAGACCGCGGGGTGCCGGTGCGTTCGGAGAACCCCATCTCGAGCTGATCGACGGCGATCACCCGCCACGCCGCAGCTTCCGTTCTCGCATCAGCTGTAGCATCCGTCGCCGCAGTCAGTAGGCGGCGCCACAGGTACGACCAGGTGGGGTTGCCGTGCACGCACAGGATCGTGCCGGTCGGTCGAACGCCGCGCCGCTCGAGTTCAGCGCCGTTGTCGAGTACGTGCCAGGTGCGTGTGACACCGGTCGCACTGCTGCGCTCCGGCACCTCCACCAGTCGCGAGAACGCCGGATCGAGTCCGGCGAGCCCGGCGAGCGGGAGTGTGGCGGCAGCGGGCGTGCTGGCCGTGCGCGGGAGGCGGGAGGTCACCAGGCGATTTCCATCATGGCCGTGTTGAGGCCGGAGCCCACGCCCATCAACAGCACGCGGTCGCCCTTCTTCAGGCTCTTCGCCTCGTCGGCAAGGGTGATCGGGATCGACGCCGGACCGACGTTGCCGAACTTCGGATAGGTGAGCGGAACTCGCGAACGGTCCATGTGCGTCGCCTTCAGGATGGCATTGGTGTGCACGTCGGAGACCTGATGCAAGATGTAGCGGTCCATGTTCGACCAGTCCCAGTCGCGTTTCGCTTCTGTCCAGGCCGAGACGACGAGTTGCATGCCGCCTTTCAGGAGGGCCTTCGCGTCAGTGAACATACCGTCGACGCTGCCGACGCAGAGGGCGTTGAACTCGGTGGCCGCGCGGGTGACGCCGCCCAGCATCCGATGGGCGGACGGATGCGCGTCGGCACGGCCCAGCACGGCCGCCGCCGCCCCGGAGCCCAGCGTGAGGCTGGCGAACTCGCTCATGAAGTCCTTGCGACCGATCTCACCATTGCTCAGGCGTTCGATCGTGTTGACCTGGATGTCGTCGGCGTCTTCTCCGTCGATGACCACCGCGTAATCGATCTGGCCGGAGTCGATGAGTTGACCGGCCAGGGTCATGCCGTTGACGAAGCCGAGGCAGGCGTTGGCGATATCGAAGTTGGTGGCAGACGACGGAAGGCCGAGGCCGTGGTGAATACGCACCGCCACGGAGGGTTCCAGATGTTTGCGGGTCACCGACGTGTTGATCAGCAGTCCGACCTGGCCGGGCTCGACTCCCGCCTCGTGCAAGGCCCTCTTTCCGGCCGATACCGCTGCGTCGTCGAATTTCTGGCCGTCGTCCCAGTTGCGGCGCTCGTGCACTCCAGCCACTCGCTGGAGCAGTCCCTGCGGAAGCCTGAGCCGTTTGAGCACCGGAGCCAGCTGCTGGTCGATCTCGTGCGATGTCGTGATGCGGGGAGCGATGGTGCTCGCGACCGCGAGCAGCGCAACGTTATTGTGCCTCGTCGTGGCGTTTCCGTTCAACGGAACCCCCTGTCGAATTATGCGGGCTGTGAGGATGCCCCACCCTTGATTATCCGCCTTAGGACGCTGGGTATTGTCCGAACGGGAACTTGTGATGTAATGTTACATCATGAAACGCACGCAGATCTCGCTGACGGATGACGAGCGACGAGCGCTGGATGCAGCGTCGGCCCACTCCGGACGCTCGATGTCCTCGCTCATCCGCACTGCCGTGCAGAGTGTCTATGGCGTCGAACGCTCCGCCGATGACGACCTGACCGCCATGCGCGCCGCGTTCGGGTCGTGGGAGGAGCGGGAGCAGGGCGGGAGCGCCTGGGTCGACCAGCTGCGCTCGGGATCGCGCCTGCCCGGTTCCGAGCCGGCGGAAGGTTCGAGCCGCAACTCGTGAGCGCGACATCACCGGCGTTCGTCGACACATCGGTGCTGATCGACTACTTGCGCGGCCACCGGGGCGCTGCCGAGACTCTTGAGCGGGAACGACTCGCTGCGCCGCTTCACTCCAGCGAAATGACGCGGCTCGAGGTTCTCGCCGGAATGCGGGCGGGCGAAGAGAAGGCAACCCGGCTGCTGCTGTCGACCCTCGTCTGGCACCTCGTTGACGCGGATGTTGCGGAGGAGGCCGGCGCGTTGGGCAGGAGATGGCTCCCCAGCCGTCGCGGCATCGACGGCGCCGACCTTGCCATCGCGGCCACAACCATCCGTACCGGGGCTCGGCTGCTCACTCTCAACGTCAAACACTTCCCCATGTTTCCGGGCCTCCGCGCCCCCTACTGATTCAAGGAATGCGCTCAGATCACGTCGCCTTAAATCACGTCGTCGGAGAGGGTGCTCGGGTTGCCGAAGCGGTGAGCGGTGATCGAGATCGCCTGCTCCCGCAGGAACGGCAGCACCTCGACCCGCCCGGCTTGCGTGACGGGGTGTGAGTACACCGCGATATCAGGGCTTCCGCCGAGCGCCGTGGCGAGAGCGGATGCCGCTGCCGCCGCGCCGGCGAACCGGTCTCCACCGACAATGCGCACCCTGCTGGTCGTGATTCTGCCCAGAGCGGCACCCTTCAACCACTCCGCGTCGCTCTCGACGGTGACCGGGATCTCCCGCTCATCGAGGAGGTTCCGAACAGCGGGCGGCACCGGCACAGCGCTCGACACCACAAATCGTGATTTCGACAGCGTCGCCGCCACGATCACGCGCAACAGGTGCGACAGCGTGCCGTCTTCGGTGAGTCGCACCGTGACCGGCAACGACCGGTAGCGGAAGACATTGCGCTCAAGGCCGAGGGCCGAGACGTCTCTCACCGCACCGAACTCGTCGTTCCAGGCGATCGCGTCACTGAGCGCTGACCGACGAAGGATGTCAAAGTCGGCGTACTCGAGCGACGGTTGTGATGCCTCGATCAGGTCTGTCACGCTCTGTTCGAGCCCGCGCAGGTGGAGGGTTGCGCTGTTCTTACCCGGATCGGTGACCCAGTTGCCGAGGCCGAACAGGTAGTTCGGGCCACCGGCCTTGGTTCCCGCACCCACAGACGAGCGCTTCCAGCCGCCGAACGGCTGCCGTCGCACGATGGCCCCTGTGATACCGCGGTTCACGTAGAGGTTGCCGGCTTCAACAGAGCCGAGCCACTCGTCGAGTTCGTCTGCGTCGAGGGAGTGCAGGCCGGCGGTGAGCCCATAGTCGACCGCGTTCTGGAACCGGATGGCTTCCTCCAGGTTGCGGGCGTGCATGACCCCGAGCACCGGGCCGAAGAACTCGGTGAGGTGGAAGTACGAGCCGGGAGCGACACCGGTGCGGATGCCTGGCGACCACAGCTTGCCGCTCTCATCGAGCTGCCTGGGTTCAACGAGCCAGCTCTCCTGGGCGCCGAGTGTGGTCAGCGCGTGCAGCAGCTTGCCGTTCGCGGGCTCGATGATCGGGCCCATCTGGCTCGCTGGATCGGCGGGGTAGCCGACCTGAAGCGAGGTCGCGGCATCCGTCAGCTGGCGCAGGAACCGTTCCGACTTGGCGACGGAGCCGACCAGGATGACCAGGCTCGCGGCTGAGCACTTCTGGCCGGCGTGGCCGAACGCGCTCTTGATCACGTCGGCGGCGGCGAGGTCGATGTCGGCGCTCGGTGTGACGATGATCGCGTTCTTGCCGCTGGTCTCCGCCAGGAGCGGAAGGTCTTGCCGGAAGCTGCGAAACAGTTGCGCCGTCTCGTAAGCGCCGGTCAGGATGACCCGGTCGACCGACGGATGCGAGATGAGTCGCGTGCCGAGATCGCGGTCGGCGAGATCGACGAGGGCCAGCAGTTCACGGGGTATCCCCGCCTCCCAGAGTGCTTCGACCATGATGGCGCCGGTGCGCTGCGCGAGCTTGGCCGGTTTGATGATGACGCCGGCGCCGGCCGCGAGCGATGCGAGTACACCGCCGGCCGGGATGGCGACCGGGAAGTTCCACGGCGGGGTGACGACAACGAGCTTCGGCGGTACGAAGATGGCGCCCTGCACGGAGTCGAGGTCTTTGGCGCGCTCGGCGTAGTAGTGCGCGAAGTCGATCGCCTCGCTCACCTCTGGATCTGCCTCCGCGATGGTCTTGCCGGTCTCGGCCGCCATCACTTCGATCAACCGATCGCGGTTTGCCGCCAGCGCGAGGCCTGCGCGATGCAGCACCGCGGCGCGCTCGGCACCGGTCTTCTGACCCCACTCGTTGCCGCTGCGTGCGACGGTGTCGACGACGCGGTCGAGAATGCCCGCGTCGTCGATTCGGGCAGAGGCGACCGTGTTGACGCCGAGCTGTGACTGAGCGACACGGCCAAGAATGCGTCGGCCCCAGGCACGGTTCGCCGGCAGCGCCGGGTCGGTGTCCGGCTCATTGTCGAAGCCGGACAGAACAACGGATGCTTCTGGCAGCCGGGGCCGCGTGGTCTGTTCGAGATCATCCGATTCGTTCGCGGGCGCCTCGTCACGCGACCCTGAACCGCGGCGGATGCCGAGCACCAAGGCCGTCAAGTGCGGATCATCATCTTCCGCGGCATCCTGAACCGGCTCTGGGCGGGCTGAATTCCGCGGCGTCGTGACGGCCGACTGCAACTCGGAGGCGGCGGAGCGGTCCTGCGTGCGGTTCGGGGCGGGCACGGTGATGCTGGATGAGTCGAGGGCTTCAAGGGACGCGAGGAAACGCTGCTTCTCGCGGGCGAACAGCGCGGGGGAGCTGGTCAGTTCGAACACCGCAGACATGAAGTTCTCCTGGCTGGCGTTCTCCTCGAGGCGACGGATCAGGTAACTGATCGCGACGTCGAACTCGGCAGGGTTCACGACCGGCGTGTAGAGCAGAAGTCGGCCGACGTCTTTCTTGACCGCCTCTGCCTGGCCGGTGGCCATACCGAGGAGCATCTCGAAGTCGACCCGATCGTTGACGCCGCGCTTCTTCGCGAGGAGGTGCGCGTATGCCACGTCGAACAGGTTGTGGCCGGCGACGCCGATCTTCACGGCATCCGTGTTCGCCGGGGTGAACGCCCAGTTCAGCACCCGCTTGTAGTTCGTGTCGCTCTCCTGTTTGGTGGGGTAGGTGGCGAGCGGCCACCCGTGCACGGCGGAGTCGACGTGCTCCATGGCGAGGTTCGCGCCCTTGACGACGCGCACCTTGATCGGCGCGCCACCGGTCGCCCGACGCTCCTGTGCCCAGCGGGTAAGTCCCTGCAGGGCGCCGAGCGCGTCTGGCAGGTAGGCCTGGAGCACGATTCCGGCCTCGAGGTTCTCGAGCCCCGGCTGGTCGAGAATGCGCTCGAAGACCGCGACGGTGAGGTCGAGGTCGCGGTACTCCTCCATGTCGAGGTTGATGAACCTCGACGTCGGGCTCGCGGCGGCCAGCCGGAACAGCGGGGTCAGACGTTCAACAACCCGGTCGACGGCCTCGTCGAACGACCACATCGAGAGCTGGCTGGCGACCCCGGAGACCTTGATCGACACGTAGTCGACGTCGTCACGTTCGAGCAGGGCGCGGGTTCCCTCGAGGCGGCGGAGTGCCTCCTTCTCGCCGAGAACGGCCTCGCCGAGCAGGTTGATGTTCAGCCGGTTGCCCGACTCCGCCAGGTGCGCAAGCGCCGGTCCGAGCTTGGCCGGTGTGGCGTCGACGACGAGGTGGCCGACCATCTGGCGGAGCACCCTGCGAGCCACCGGGATGACCACCCAGGGGATGACCGGGCCGAGCACGCCGCCAAGCCAGATCGCCCCGCGCATGTACCAGGGCAGGAAGGCCGGCACCAGTTTGGCGACCTTCTGCAGGTTGTAACCGGCGACCATCACGTCTTCCGGTCGCATGACGCCATCGACGAATCCGACCGTGAAGTCAAGACCGTTCGGGTCTTTCAGCACGCCGGCGAGGCGTTCTGCGGCGGCATCCGCCGGAATCTCCTGGCTCTGTGCTAGCCATTTGCGCACGAGGGCGATGACTTCTGCGCTGAAATCTTCTGTCGGCGCGGCACCGGCCTGGAGGTCGGGGGTGAGGGGGTTGGTCATGGTCACGAGGGTAGTCTTCCGTTCGCTCTGGCTCCTGAATTCAACGCAGCCAGTACCATTTGGAGGAGGAATCCACTCTCAGTGTGCAGTCTGCAGTTCGTTAGCAAAAGCGATTCTTTCTGAAGGATATTGATTAGAGTTGCTGATGTATCAAGTGGCGAGGCACGGCGCGAGGACGGGTGAACGGATGCTGGATGTCAGGCGGTTGCGACTGCTGCGCGAACTGAAGATCCGCGGCACCCTCGCCGGGGTCGCGGAGGCACTCGCCTACAGCCCGTCTGCTGTGTCGCAACAGCTCTCACTGCTGGAGAAGGAGGCGGGGGTCGAGCTTCTCCAGAAGGTCGGACGCCGCGTGCAGCTCACGCCACAGGCCGAGATCCTGGTGGCGCACACCACCCACCTGCTCGACCGTCTGGAGGTGGCCGAAGCCGAGGTGGCGGCATCCGTCACCACCGTCTCTGGCACGGTGCGTGTCGC
This sequence comes from Glaciibacter superstes DSM 21135, assembly GCF_000421145.1. Classification (GTDB taxonomy): domain Bacteria; phylum Actinomycetota; class Actinomycetes; order Actinomycetales; family Microbacteriaceae; genus Cryobacterium; species Cryobacterium superstes. The sequence continues at coordinate 88,732 of NZ_ATWH01000014.1, forward strand.
CGTGTTCCAGTCGGCCGCGCACGCCGTGATTCCCCAGGCCCTGACGCTGTTGGCCGACGAGTTCCCAGAGCTGCGGGTCGAGATCACCGAGCGCGAGCCGGAGGCCGGGCTGTTCGAGGTGTCGGCGCGCGATTTCGACCTGGTGATCGCCGAGCAGTACCCCGGTCACACCAGGGCGCACCTGCCGGACCTCGACCGGGTGAACCTGGCGACGGATGCGCTCAGGTTCGCGGTTCCGCGGAGGAACGTGGGGCGGCTCACCGCGGCGACGCTGCAGGATGCTGCCGCGGTGCCGTGGGTGATGGAGCCGCTGGGAACCGCGTCGCGGCAGTGGGCGACGCAGCTGTGCCGGTCGGCAGGGTTCGAACCGGACGTGCGGTTCGAGACGGCGGACCTGGTCGCCCACATCCGTCTGATCCAGTCGGGAAATGCCGTCGGCATCCTGCCAGACCTGGTCTGGGCAGGGCAGAAGCCAACGGTGCGACTGCGCGCACTGCCAGACAACCCGCACCGCACGGTGTTCACTGCCGCGAGGCGCTCGAGCGCCGGTCGCCCCGGAGTGCTGGCGGTGCGCGATGCGCTCAGTCGAGCTGTTGCCTTGGTTGCGTTGTCGCCCGCCGTCATCGCCGGCACCTGAGCGCGCCCTTTCGGGTTGCCCCGTGCCGTTGGGCACTGGGTGCTGGGGTGCGCTCGCTGAACCCATTGCGCGCACGCGTGCGGTCAAATTGTCGGTTTGAGCGCTGAAACCGACGATTTGACCGCACGCGTGGGTCTTCGGAGCTACGCAGGCGTGGGGAACGGCGAGTAGGTGCGCCTGCCCTCGGCGATCTCTCGGTTCAAGCTGGTGAGACGGACGACGAGCTGCGCCGAGTCTTGCGCGATCGACTTCGGCCAGCCGTACGCCGCGGCGACGGATTCGTCGAGCCGCTTGTGCAACGCCGCGAGATCAGTGAAGGCGCCATCGTCCATCAGGTTATAGAGCTTGGTGAGGCCGAGTCTGTGGTCGAGACAGAGTGCGCTGCGACGCTCATAGAGGGCGACGGATGCCGCGGCGACGGCCGCGCGCTGCTCCGCCGTCACCGGGTCTGGCCAGGGGAACGTCTCGAAGACCGTCGTAGGCGTGTATCGAAGGCGGGTTTCGAGTGTGGACGAACGCGCCCACGCCCACGCGTCGTGCGCCCGCGACAGCAGGATACCCATGCTGTAGTCGTCGTCAAAGGCGAAGACGTTGGTGGCGTCACTTGCCATCGTCCATGGCTCAACCCAAGTGATTCCCATGCGCTTTCCGTGACGACCAACTGCCGCGTAACGCGCTAATGGCGCCAGCGCCTTTCGCATTGGGACGCGGGGCCGACCGAACTGCCACCATTTCGATTTGAATCCGGGATCGCTGTTCGTGTCGCGCTCTGGTTTCACGCTCGCACGTACGATCGCGAGCACCTCGGGGAACTTTCCAGCTTGCTCGAGCGGCATACTGCCGAAGTCGATCACCCAGCGGCCCGGTGACTGATCAGCCCGGTCATTAATGTCGTCGCTGTCAAGGTAAGGCCGAATCACCGACCGGTTCTCGCCGTCCTTCAGGAGCCTTGAGGCATTGACGTCGGTGAGTACGAACCCCTTACCGACTGGGATCGGCCCTTGGAAGCCCTTGCCCCTATTCACCGGCAACGCGACCGGTGCCCATCCATCACTGGCCCCAGCCGTCAGCGACGACGTAATCCCCGCCACCCGCTCACCGTCGAGCTCGAACTCGGTCGGCTCGACGTCCGGCTGCTTCACCCAATTCACGATGCTCACGTGCACCTTCGCGTCGCCCGGCCACTTCTGAGTGGAAACGGCATCCGTGATCACTCCACCGGTCGCGATGATGTGGTCGAGTGAGGCCTCGCGGCCGCGGTTCTGCATGATCGAATTCGTGCCGACCAGACCGGCGCGCTGACCGGGCTTCAATTGCGCCTGCGCGCGGCGGAACCAGTAGACACAGAGGTCACGAATTCCAACGCTGAAACTCTTGCTCAGCCACTCGACATACGGGCCGCCGAGACTTGCGCGCAACAACTGCGACCCAAGAAACGGCGGGTTTCCGATGATCGCGTCGACCTCCGGCCAGTCCATGCGCAGTGCATCTGCCGCGCGGATGCCGGACAGGTCGACCAAGGGGAGAACCGGTTCTGCCGGTCCGTACCGTTCGACCATCTGCCGGTGGCCCATCCACAGCGTGACCCGCGCGATGAGCACGGCGATGCGTTCGATCTCGATTCCACGGATGTTCGCGAGTGGGTAGTACGGCAGCTGCCCCCCCCGTTCAGGCATGCCAGTTTCCTGCGCGAGCCGCGTCATCCGTTGCTTGATCTCGAATTCGAGCCCCCGGAGTTCGCGATAGGCGACATAGAGGAAGTTGCCGCAGCCGCAAGCGGGGTCGAGCACGGTGAAAGCGCACAGCTCATTGAGCAACGCACGTGCGTCGGCGGGTGTCGTCGTTGCTTCGATGCGTTCGCGCCAGGGCCGCACGATCGTGGGCGTGACGATCTTCATGATGTCGGCCTCGTGCGTGTAGTGCGCCCCGAGCTCGCTGCGGCGCTCATCACCGAGCACACCTTCCATCAGCGAGCCGAAGATCGTGGGGTTGACTTCGCGCCAGTTGAATTCCGCTGCGCCGCGCAGGTGCAGGAGTTCGTCACGATTGAGGTAGACGGCCGCAGGCTTCGCGAAGAGCTCGCCATTGACGTAGCGGGTTCCGGCGTAGCGGCCCTTGCGGTTGTGGTCGCCCTTCTGGTTGAGCAGGTTGAACAAGTAGCCGATGTCGCGGGCGGAGTCCGGGTCTTTCTCGGCCAATAGCGCATCAACGGTGTTCTGCAGCGGGTAGCCTTCGAGCATTCCGAGATCTTCGGCGAACAGGCACCAGACGAGTTGCATGGTGAAGCGGTGGATCTCGTCGATGGGCGCGGCCGAACGGTCGGCCATCGAGGTGTACAGCTCAGCGATGTGCCGTGCGGCATCCGCCGTCAGCTCGCGGCGGTGCTCGGAGAACACCGGATCGAGAGCGTCCGACTGCAGGAAAAGCAGCGAGTCGTAGTGGTCTGGCAGCTCTTGGAGGCTGAACCGGATGCGCGGCTCGTTGGGGAACCGACCCGGCTCCCACACCTCGAACTCCCGGAAATTGCAGGCGATCACCCAGCGCGCGGCCGGGATGTTCTCCTTCGAATCCGATGACTCCTGCCAATAGCGGATGCGCTGTTCCTTAGCCTTCTCCAGGCCGACATTCGGGCCTTTCATCTCCACGATGAGAATGCCGGACCAGTGCAGGTCCATGAAACCCGCAGACGACTTGAAGTCTTCGAACAGCGCTCCGACGGCGGTGCGATCTGAGCCGTAGGCCTCGAACAATTCGTTGAGAAACGTTTGGGCTTCGGCCTTCTCTGTGCCGGCGAATCCCGACCACTTCTTGACGAACTTCTCGAGTGCGGCCTGGATCTCTGAACCGCTACGCACGCGCACTCTCCCTCGTCGGTGCTCGCCGACACCAACGTCTACCCGGTCGCGCCGGCACTAGAGCAACCGCAGCACTAGATCAGCCGCAGTGAGTCGCCGGCGTAGTAGGTGTCTTGCATCAGGCGCTTGTGGGTACGGGCCATGTCTTCGATCGCGTCGGCCAGGGCGAGTTCGACGTTCTGATGGCCGCCGGATTTCTTGACCTGCGCAAGAGCCTTTTTTGCTCGTGTCTGGGTGTGCTCGAGGTTGAGCAACACGTCAGAGATCTCGCCCATCGCCCGTTCCTGCGCGACCTGATGCGGGGTGCGGTCGTCGGCGTGCGCCGCGTTCGTTCCTGCACCCATTTCCTGCCCCTTTTTCATCGCCGGTTGTGGCCTCCACACTACTCTGGGCCCGCGACATCCGTCGCCCGGTAGACGCGGAAGTGCACAACCCACTGAGTGCATCAGCTGTGGAGGACGGCGCGATTGCGGCATCCGTCCCTGACCCGCACGGACCCCGCCGATCTGACCGTTCGCGGGTGTGGTGACTTACCCGTCGGTCGACACGATCGCCAGGCCGTCGATCTCCACCAGCATCTCCTCGCGCGGCAGGCCGGTGAAGACGGTTGTGCGGCTCGGCAGCACTCCACTTGGCGAGTAAGCAGAAACGAACTCGCCGTAGGCGTCGTTCATCGCGGCGAAATCCTCACGCTTGGTCAGGTAGACCCGCAGCATCACCACATCGTCGAACCTCGCGCCGGAGGCCTCGACGATCGCCCGCACGTTCTCGAGCGTGCGTGTGGTCTGCGCGGCGACATCCCCGCCGTAGAGGTACTCTCCGGTCGCCGGGTCGACGGGGCCCTGCCCCGAAACCTGCACGAACGGCCCGGAGCGAACACCCTGAGAAAAGGTGTGCGCGGGCGCCGGTGCGCCGTCGGTCTGGATTCGGGTCTTCGTGGCCATGGGCATCCTCGTTCTCATCGTTGTCGCCGGCTGTTGTCGCTGACTCGCGCTTTGACGGGGCAGGTCACGGCGGGTTACTTTGCCAGTATCGGCGCGGTCAGGCGTGCGGCCACGGGACCTGCCCGTATTGGCCACAGGCCGTGCGGAAGGAGTTCCGTGTCAGACGTCTTCCTCAGCCCAGAATACAAGTCGATTCCTCCGGAGGCGTGGGGCCTCCGTACCGCCGAGTACCTCGCGCACGGGCGTGAGCTCAGGGACTTTCAGACACCGCTCCTCACCCTCGACCGCGGCGCGCTCACCGGCAACGCCGACACGATGTTCGAGTGGCTCCGCAGCGCCGGCCTGACGCTCGCCCCCCACGGCAAGACCACCATGGCACCTGCGCTGTGGCAGGAGCTACTGGACGCCGGTGCGTGGGGCATGACCTTCGCCACCGGCTGGCAGGTGCAGCGCGCATACTCACTGGGATTCACCCGGCTGATGCTGGCCAACACCCTCGTAGATCCCGTCGCTCTCCGCTGGCTTGCCCGTGCACAGGATGCCGACCCGGCGCTCGAGGTGACGTCGTGGGTCGACAGTCTCGAAACCGTCGAACGGATGACGCGGATCCTTGACGACGCCGGCGCGAACCGGCCGGTCGCCGTCATCGTCGAACTCGGCGCGGCAGGCGGTCGCACCGGAGCGCGCAACACCGGTGAGGCGCTGCGGATCGCGGAGGCGGTGGCCGCTTCCCCGCAGCTCGAGGTCGCCGGCGTCGGCGGCTACGAAGGCGCCCTCGCGCACGATCGCGGTTCTGCAGGCCTGTCTGCGATTGACGTGTATCTCGATGAGATCGTGCGTCTACACTCCCAGGTGACAGATGCCGGCTGTTACGGCGAGCGCACGCCGATCGTCACCGCCGGCGGCAGTGCATACTTCGACCGGGTTGCCGAGCGCTTCACGCCGATCGCCGGGGCGGCAACGCTGCTGCTGCGCTCCGGGGCATTCCAGGTGCACGACGACGGCTTCTACCGCGGGATCTCACCGATGGGCACTCTCGTCGGCACCCGTCCGTTCCGTTCCGCGATGCACGCCTGGGTGCGGGTCGTCTCGCGCCCGGAACCGGGATTGGCGCTGTTCGACGCGGGCAAGCGTGATGTTCCCTTCGATGAGGGCCTGCCGACCGCGCAACGCGTCGTCGGCCTCGATCCAGAGCAGAGCTCAACGCTCCTCGCCGGCAGCACGGTCACCGCACTCAACGACCAGCATGGCTTCCTTCGCTTCACCGAGCCCGTTGGCGCAGCTGACGGTCCGGCCGTCTTGCCGGTCGGCTCCGTCATCAGACTCGGGCTGTCGCATCCGTGCACGGCGTTCGACAAGTGGAAGCTGGTTCCCGTCGTCGACGATGCGGATGCCGAACGGCCACTGGTCGTCAACCTCGTCGAGACCTGGTTCTAGACCGGTGGCCTCGACCCTCTTTCGCGCAGCCACCGTCATCGACGGAACCGGCGAACCGCGATACCTCGCCGACGTGCTCGTTCAGCGCGGACGAGTCGAACGCATCGCTGGAGCGCGTCAGCTGGTGCCGACGGCATCCGATCGGGTGATCGATGCGACCGGGAGTGTTCTTTCGCCGGGCTTCATCGACATGCACGCCCACTCCGATCTCGCCGTCCTGACCGATACGGCTCATCTGGCCAAGCTCGGCCAGGGCGTGACCACCGAGGTGCTCGGACAGGACGGGATCTCCTATGCCCCGGTTGACGAGACGGCGCTGGCACAGATCGAGCGCCAGATCGCGGGCTGGAATGGAATGCCTCCGCCCGGGACCGTGATCTGGCGAACCGTCGCCGGGTACCTCGAGACGCTCGACCGCGGTGTGCCGACGAATGTCGCATACCTGGTGCCGCAGGGCAACCTGCGGATGCTGGTGGTCGGCCACGAGGACCGCCGGTCGTCCGGCGTCGAGCTGGAACGCATGCGCGCACTGCTCGCCGACGGGCTGGACGCGGGCGCCGTCGGCATGTCGAGCGGCCTGAGCTACGTGCCTGGCATGTATGCGGACACTGCCGAGCTCGAGGCGCTCTGCGCGGTGCTCGCCGAACATGGCGGGTACTACGCCCCGCACACCCGCTCGTATGGCGTCGGCGCACTCAACGCCTACGCCGAGGTGATCGGCATTGCCAGGCGAACCGGATGCGCGTTGCACCTGACCCACGCCACGCTCAACTTCGCAACCAATCGCGACGCTGCCCCTGAGTTCCTGGCGATGATCGACGAGGCCGTCAGCGACGGGGTCGACCTGACTCTCGACAGTTATCCGTACCTTCCCGGAGCGACCACCCTTGCTGCCCTCCTGCCGAGCTGGTTCGCGTCCGGCGGGGCAGACGTGCTCCTGGATCGGTTGCGAAGCGGCGAGGACCGCGATCGGCTGGCCGCCTCGTTCGAAGTGCTGGGGTCCGACGGATTCCACGGCGAGATCGCGGACTGGTCGGCCATCCAGGTGGCGGGGGTGGCTAACCCCGTACTAGCGCCGTACGTGGGCCAGACGATCGCGGAGATCACCGCGTCCGCCGGCCGCGAGGCGACGGATGTCGTGATCGACATCCTGCTCGCCGATGAACTGGCCACCGGCATCCTGATGCACGTCGGTCACGAGCACAACGTGCAGTCGGTGATGCGTCACCCTCGGCACACCGGCGGGAGCGACGGCATCCTGGTCGGCAATAGGCCGCATCCGCGCGGCTGGGGCACGTTTCCCCGGTATCTCGCCCGTTATGTACGGGAACTCGGGGTGCTGCCGCTGGAAGAGGCGGTGCGACACCTCACCGGTTCGGCAGCGCACCGCATCGGGCTGACAGACCGAGGTCTCGTGCGCGAAGGTTTCGCGGCCGATCTCGTGCTGTTCGACCCTGAGTCGGTACGCGACACCGCGACTTTCGAGAAACCTCGCCAGCAGCCAGAGGGCATCAGCCACGTGATGGTCAACGGCGATCTCGCCATTGACGGCGGGCGCCGCACGTCCGCCGTCTCCGGGTGCACCCTGCGCCGGGATGCGCCACTCGACCGCCGGTAACACGCAGCGCGAAGACCGGCCAGGCAGTGATCTTCCCTTAGCGCTTTACTAATAGGAAACTTTCCTGATAGGTTCTGTTCTCAGATCCACGAGGAAGAGGACGCCGCATGGTGACGAAGGTGCTGCCGGGAACGCCGGCCTGGCTGGGCGCGACGAATGACCGCGCCGCACTCTCTCTACTACTCGAACACGGTGCCCTCACCCGCAACCAGCTTGCCGAGCTGTCTGGCCTCTCGAAGCCGACCGCATCACAGATGATCGCTCGCCTGGAGGCGATCGGCGTGATCGAGCCGGCCGGCGCGCACTCCGGCGGCAGGGGCCCGAACGCCGTCTCATACGGCGTCTGCCGCGGCCGCACCTGGGGCGTCGCCATTGACGTGCAACCCGAGGTCGTGCGCTCGACACTGATCGACGCCGTCGGTGACAGCGGCCCAGTCGTCGAAGAACACCGTGGGCGCGGAGACCACGCGCCCAGCGCCGCCGACGAGCTCCGCCTGGCCGTGAAGCGCGCCAGCAAGGCCGCGGGGGCAGACGCGCAGGCCGTCCGGGTCGCCGCAGTCGGCATCCAGGGCGCGGTCGATCCTGAATCCGGCGAACTGGTCTTCACCGACGATCTGCCCGGCTGGCCGCGCCAGCACATTCGCGAGGAACTAGAGTCCGCGCTCGGCCTCGAACTCCTCATTCACAACGACGTCAACCTCGGGGCCGTCGCCGAACGAGCGACCGGCGCCGGACGGGATGCCAGTAGCTTTGTGCTGTTCTGGGTCGGCAACGGGCTCGGCCTCGCCGTCGACATCGGCGGAACCCTCCATCCCGGCGCCACCGGCGGTGCAGGCGAGATCGGTTATCTCGAAGCACCGCGGCGTGCGGCAGCCATCGACCCGGCCGCCGAGACCTTCGAAGACCTGATCAGCGGCGAAGCCATTGCCCAGGTTGCCCGCCGGCACGGCATCCAGGCGCAGACGTTCGACAACACGATCCTCGCCATCCAGGCGTCCCCAGACGGGGACGCGGTCCTCGCTGAGTTGGCGCCCCGCATCGCACTCGGCGTCGCGCCCGTGCTAGCGGTCCTCGATCCCGAGATCCTCATCCTCGGTGGGCCGATCGGCAATGCCGGCGGCACCTTCCTCGCCGACCTCGTCCGCACCCACGTAGCCGAGAACACCCGCTGGAATCCGACCATCGTCACGGCGGGAGTATCCGATTTCCCCGTGCTGAGCGGCGCCAGCCACCTCCTCACAGACCGCCTCAGGGAACTCCTGTTCGCCGAGGTCTCCACGGGTCGCTGACCGAGTCGCGACTCTTCCACACCATCCATCCACCCAGAACAGCGAGGTTCCATCATGAAACGACAGCATTCCTTCCGTCGGCGCGGGCTCATTCCACTTGCGATCGTCGCCAGTGCGGCGCTCCTCTTCAGCGGCTGTTCCGGCGGCGAACAGGGTTCGGCAGACGTCGCCCAGACGGCACCGAAGACCCTCGAGGGAACCGTCTCCCTCTGGCACTTCTTCTCTGATCGCGAAGCCGATGTCATCCAGACGGTCGTCGACGACTTCGAAGCCGCGAACCCCGAGGTCACCGTCGAGGTGCACACCGGGCAGGATGACGAGAAGCTGCGCAAGGTGATCTCATCCGGCGGCAACATCGACGTCGGCCTCTCCTACTCGACCGACGTGGTCGGAAGCTTCTGTTCAAGCGGCGCCTTCCGAGACCTGGAACCCTACATCGAGCGCGACGACGTCGACATGGACAACTTCTCCGACACGGTGAAGAACTACACCGCTTACGACGGTGTGCGCTGCAGCATGCCAGTGCTCTCCGACGTCAACGCCCTCTACTACAACCAGGACATGTTCGATGCGGCCGGCATCACGGCACCGCCGCAGACTCTCTCCGAGCTGGAGCAGATCGCGGAACAGCTCACCACCTACAACGAAGACGGTTCCATCAAGACGCTGGGCTTCAACCCGTTCATGGGCATGTACGAGAACTCCCCGGGTCACTTCGGTCCCGCTGTCGGCGGCGAGTGGCTGAATGAGGATGGCACCAGCGCCATCGGCTCTGACGATGGCTGGCCGCTTTTGATGAAGTGGCAGAAGGACTTCGTCGACAAGATCGGTTACGAGAAGCTTCAGGCGTTCACCGCCGGCCTCGGCCAGGAGTTCTCAGCGAACAACGCGTTCCACACCGGGCAGCTCGCCATGCAGATCGACGGCGAGTACCGCACGGCGTTCATTGCGGACCAGGCGCCGGAGCTGCGTTACGGCACCGCGCCGTTCCCGTCCCACGACGACTTCGCTGATCTGTACGGCGCGGGGTACATTACCGGAAACATCGCGGGCATCGCCAAGGGTTCCGAGAATCCCGAGCTCGCCTGGGCGTTGCTGAAATTCCTGTCAACAGACACGGATGCGCTGGTCACCATGGCGAACGGCCTGAAGAACCTGCCCACCACCGCCGAATCGCTGAACTCTCCAGACCTCGAGGTGACCGAGCAGTACCAGACCTTCATCGACATCGCGCAGAACCCCAAAACCAAGGGCACGCCGCCCAATCCGAACGGTGGCGCGTACCAGCAGGTGTTCGGCGACTACTGGACCGAATACCAGGCGGGGAACGGTGGAGACCTCACCGAAGGCCTGGCGCAGGTGGACAAGAACATCGACGACTCCCTCGCCTTGATGGAAGCCCCGTAACGATGACGGCGATTGACAGGGTGGTGGAGCCGGCGGTGGTGCCTGCCGGTTCCACCGCCTCGGCCCCGCCGCCGGGCAGGCCGAACAGGCCCCGGGTGCGCTGGTCGATCATTGCCATGCTGACGCCGGCGCTGCTGGGACTCGCGGTGTTCTTCGTGTACCCGCTGGCGGCATCCGTCTTCTACTCGTTCACCAGGTTCGACCTGGTGTCTCCGCCTGAGTGGATCGGACTTCGCAACTACGAGTACCTGTTCACCAAAGACCCGATGGTCTGGCAGGCCGCACTGAACACCCTGTGGTTCATCGTGATCCTGGCTCCCGTCAAGATCGTCATGGCGCTCTTCGTGGCCGGCCTGCTGGCCAGGGCGAAGCACGCCTCCGGAATCTGGCGCACGTTGTTCTACCTGCCTGCCCTCGTTCCACCCGTCGCATCCGTCGTCGCCTTCGTCTTCCTGTTCAATCCCGGCACGGGGCCGGTGAACCTCGTCCTCAGTTGGGTCGGCATCGACGGCCCGCTCTGGTTCAACGACCCGGCCTGGTCGAAGCCCTCCCTGCTCTTGCTGGGTCTCTGGGTCATGGGCGACATCATGATCATCTTCCTCGCGGCCCTACTCGATGTGCCCCGTGACCAGTACGAAGCGGCCTCACTCGACGGCGCAAACGGGGTGCAGCAGTTCCGGTTCGTCACCCTGCCGAATATCGTGCCGGTGCTGGTCTTTGCCCTTGTGACGGGTGTGATCGCCGCGTTGCAGTACTTCTCCGAGGCCGCTGTCGCTTCAACAGTCGCCTCGGGCAAGGCGACAGTCGGCGAAGGGGCGAGCGTCAGTTTCGGATACCCGGGCGGGTCCCTCCTCACCTACACCCAGTGGCTCTACGTGCGCGGTTTCTCCCAGTATCAATTGGGCTACGCCTCTGCGCTGGCCGTACTACTTTTCATCGTCGCGGCCGTCTTCCTCGTGCTGCTGCTGCGCAAAGTCAAGGCATTCTCTCCGGAAGGGGCATCATGACCGCCGTCCTGGACCGCACACCGCCGGCGCTGCCGCCATCGCCAGTCCGTCAGCCCAAACGTGCCAGACGGCGCGGGGGCGCGCTCCTCGTGTGGATCTCCGAACATGTGCTGCTCACCGCCCTCGCCGTGCTCTTCATCGCGCCCGTCGTCTTCGTCTTCCTCACTTCTGTGATGTCGAGCAACCAAACGCTGACGGCTTCCCTGTGGCCAGAGACCTGGGAGTGGGGCAACTATCTGGAGGTGTTCGAGAGGGCACCGCTGGCACGCTGGTTCGGCAACTCGGCACTTTATTCGGGACTGGCCACCGCATTCATGCTGGTCTCCTCGGTGCCGGCAGCCTACGTGCTCGCCAAGATCAAGATTCGCGGGGCGAACCTCATCTTTCTCGCGATCATCGTGGCGATGCTGCTTCCTCCACAGGTCACGGCAGTCCCCGTCTACGTGATGTGGGCGGAACTGGGCCTGACCGGCACGCTCTGGCCACTGATCCTCCCCAACCTGCTTGGCGATGCTTTCTCGATCTTCCTGCTGCGGCAGTTCTTCCTGACCGTGCCGAAGGAGTATGCGGACGCCGCACGGCTCGACGGTTGCAGCGAGTGGGGTGTACTCACCAGGGTGATCGTGCCGATGGCAAAGCCGGGGATCGCGGCCGCCGGCATCTTCCTGTTCTTCCACTCCTGGAACGACTACTTCGGCCCGCTGCTGTACGCGTCGGAGAGCCCAGAATGGTGGCCGGTCTCCTACGGGTTGGCAACGTTCCGCGGTTCGCATGGCACCGACTGGGGCCTGACCATGGCGATGACCATGCTGGTGCTGGTGCCGGTTGTGCTGATCTTCTTCTTCGCCCAACGCACATTCGTCGAGGGCATCACATTGAGCGGCGTGAAGGGCTGACATGAAACTGACAATCGTGGGAGGGGGTTCCACATATACCCCAGAACTCATCGACGGGTTCGCCCGCCTTCGCGAGACGCTGCCTCTCGAAGAGGTGTGGCTGGTCGATCCTTATGCGGAACGCCGACGCCTCGTCGGCGGTATGGCGGCACGAATGTTCACCGCCGCCGGACACCCGGCGAAGGTCACGGCAACTCCTGACCTTGTGGCCGGAGTGTCAGACGCAGACGTCGTTCTCATCCAGCTCCGCATCGGGGGCCAGGAAGCTCGGAAGACGGATGAGACCTGGCCGCATGAGGTCTGCTGCATCGGCCAGGAGACGACGGGGCCAGGCGGCTTCGCCAAGGCTTTGCGGACGGTGCCGGTTGTGCTCGACGTCGCAGAGGTCGTACGCACCCACGCGAAGAAGGATGCCTGGATCATTGACTTCACCAACCCCGTCGGAATCGTCACCCGTGCCCTGCTCCAGGCCGGGCACCGCGCAGTCGGGCTCTGCAATGTGGCCATCGGCTTCCAACGTCGTTTTGCACGGATGCTGGGAGTCGACCACCAGGCGATCTCCCTCGGCCACGTCGGCCTGAACCACCTCACCTGGGAGCGGGCTGTCTATCTTTCGGACGAAAACGGTAAGCGTGACGTGCTGCCACAGCTGCTGGAGGGACACCTCGCCGAGCTGGCGCACGAGGTGGAACTGCCGGCATCGCTCCTGGCGCTCGAGCGCACGGTGCCGTCGTACTACCTGCGCTACTTCTACGCGCACGACACTGTGCTACGCGAGCAGCGTGAGTCACCGACTCGGGCGGAAGCGGTGATGGAGGTGGAACAGACACTGCTCCGGCTGTATGCCGATCCCACCGTCGACACCAAGCCGGAGGCACTCGCCAAGCGCGGTGGCGCGTTCTACTCAGAGGCCGCAGTCGACCTCATTGCCGCGCTCCATTCCACTACGGGCAGCGAACAGGTGGTCAACGTGCAGAACAACGGCATCCTGCCGTTCCTGCCGGACGACCACGTCGTCGAGGTACCGGCGCGGGTCGACGCGCGCGGGCTGCATCCGCTCGCGGCCGCACCGCTCTCGCCTGGGGATGCCGGGCTCGTCGGGCACGTGGCGGGATATGAGCGTCTTGCCCTTGACGCCGCCATCCACGGCGGACGCGACCGTGTGCTGCGGGCAATGCTCGCGCACCCGCTGGTGCAGCAGTATGACCGGGCCGAGAAGCTCACTGACCTGCTACTCGCAACCAACGCGCAGTACCTGTCATGGGCGAAGTGAACGAATCACCCAAGCGGCGCGGGATCATCGTCGCTGTCGACGGCGGTGGCTCGAAGACCGACGCCGTCGCGCTGGATGAAACTGGGGCAGTCCTCGCACGCGCACGCCGACCCGGTACCAGCCCGCACATGATCGGGCTCGCGGCATCCGTCGCCGTTGTGAACGAACTCGTCGAGGAGGTGACCAGGGCAGCGAACGACGGGCCGGTGCTGCGAGCGCACCTGTACGTCTCGGGGCTTGACCTGCCCGTGGAGATCGCTGACTTCGAACGAGCGATTCGTCGCCTTCCCTGGGCGAACGAACTGTGGGCAGCAGGCGGCATCGTCGTCGATAACGACCTCTTCGCCCTGTTGCGCGCCGGTACGAACGAGAAGGACGCCGTCGCTGTGATCTGCGGGACCGGGATCAACTGCGTCGGCGTCGGCGCCGATGGTCGAACCGTACGTTACGCCTCGCTGGGGATGATCTCCGGGGACTGGGGAGGCGGTTTTGCCCTCGGCGAGTCGGGTCTCTGGCACGCCGCTCGGGCGGAGGACGGTCGAGGGCCGGAAACGATCCTTCGCCGCGAGATTCCCCGAGCCTATGGACTCGAGACCGTGAGCGAGGTCACCGAGGCCCTGCACTTCAAGCGGGTGACCAGGGCAAGCCTGGCAGACCTCAGCCCTGTCGTCTTCGGGGCATCTGCCGGAGGCGACCTTGTCGCGGGGAGCATCGTCGATCACCAAGCTGAGGAGATCGTCACTTTGGCTGCGACAACGCTGCGCCGACTCGACCTCCTGGAGCGGGCCGTTCCGGTCGTGCTCGGCGGCGGGGTGATCGCGGCGCGTGACGCGCGACTGACCGAGGAAATGCGGCGGGGTCTGGACGCCCAAGCACCACACGCCCACCTGGAGTTGGTGTCGTCACCGCCGATTCTCGGTGCGGCTCTTCTCGCTCTCGAGGCGCAGGGTGCGTCGTCTGGCGCGCTCGCAGCGGCGCAGATCGAGCTCTCCGTCGAGCCGGCCCTGGCTGGTTGACGCCGTGCCAAATCGGCGATGCGGGGCCGAAAGGCCGGTTAGCGCGGCTCACGACGACGCTGTCGCCGGGCGGGCGGGTCGGCAGTCGGGTCGGCTAGGGTCGGGGCCATGGCACACCCCACACATGATGTCGTGATCGTCGGCGGCGGACACAACGGGCTGGTCGCCGCCGCTTACCTCGCGAAGGCAGGTAGAAGCGTCATCCTGCTTGAGCGCGATGATCATCTCGGTGGCGCGGCCGTCTCCGCCGACGCGTTCGACGGCGTCGACGCGCGACTATCGCGATACTCCTACCTGGTCAGCCTGCTGCCGAAGCGCATCATCGACGAACTGGGTCTCGATCTCCGTCTTGCCAGGCGCCGGTACTCGTCGTACACACCGAACCCCGCCGACGCGTCTGTCGGGCTGCTCGTCGACCACGGCGACCCCGGCGCTACCCGCGCCTCGTTCGACCGGATCGGAGCAGGCCCAGTCGGAACAAGCCCAGTCGGAACAGGCACCGACGCGGCCGCGTGGGACGCGTTCTACCGCGACACCGCCCACCTTGCGGCCGCGATCTTCCCGACGATGACGGAGCCGCTCCCCACCCGGTCGGAAGCGCGCCGCCTGCTCGGCGACGACTCCGTCTGGGAGCAGTTCATCGAGCGGCCGATCGGTGAGTCCATCAGAAATCGCTTCAGCCATGACCTGGTTCGCGGCGTCGTCGCCACCGACGGCCTGATCGGCACGTTCACGTCGACGGATGCCGCTACTCTCGATGCCAACCGCTGCTTGCTGTACCACGTCATCGGTAACGGCACCGGCGACTGGGACGTACCGATCGGCGGCATTGGAGCCGTCTCCGGCGAGCTTGAGAAGGCGGCGCGCGACGCGGGCGCCCACCTGGTGACCGGCGCCGAGGTCATTTCGGTCTCACCAGACGGTGAGGTGCATTACCGGCACCGCGGCGACGCCCAGGAACGCAGTGTCGATTCACGGAGTGTCGTTGGGCGGCGGGTGCTCGCGAATGTCGCGCCCTGGGTTTTGCAGGGTCTGCTCGGCGAGACTGGGCCGGAGACATCCGTCAGCGTCTCCAATGGCAGCGACCCCAACGGCAATGACCCCAACGGCACCGACCCGATCGCCCGGCCGGAAGGCGCGCAGGTCAAGGTCAACCTCATGCTCACCCGCCTGCCGCGGCTGCGCGACGCGTCGGTGTCGCCCGAGGCAGCGTTCGGCGGCACCTTTCACATCAATGAGACCCTCAGCCAGCTCGAAGTGGCGTACGAGGAGGCAACGCACGGTACGATTCCCGCCGTGCTCCCCTGCGAGATCTATTGCCACTCGCTGACCGACCCGAGCATCCTCTCGCCTGAACTCGCGGCATCCGGAGCCCACACGCTCACGGTGTTCGCCCTGCATAGCCCGAGCCGTTGGCTGACCGAAGAAAACAACGACTCGTACCGTGGGCGCCTGCAGGCCGCTGTGCTTGCATCGCTCGACTCCGTGTTGGCCGAGCCGATCGAGAACGTACTGATGACGGATGCCGCAGGCCGGCCGTGCATCGAGACCAAGACCACGCTCGACCTCGAGCACGCGCTCGCGATGCCGGGCGGCAACATCTTCCACGGGCCGCTCTCGTGGCCGTTCCTGGAAGATGATGACCCGCAGCGCACCGCGGCCGAGCGCTGGGGCGTCGCCACCGGGCACCCGCGGATCTACGTCTGCGGGGCGGGCGCCCGTCGCGGCGGAGGAGTGAGCGGCATCGGCGGGCACAACGCCGCCATGGCCGTGCTCGAGGGCGACTGAGCCCACCGCCCCGCCCGGCCGTAGCGCTCACCCGTACGGCCGAATCGTCGGTTCAACGGTGTCAAACCGACGATTCAGGCGCACTGGCGAGTCGATTGACGCTTCGTCGAAGCGGCAGTCAGGCGGCGAGCGCCGCGCGCAACCCATCTGCCAGCGGCGTGGTCGGCCGGCCGATGAGGCGGGCGAGCTCTCCTGGGGTCTCGCTGAGGAGCCCGTCCCTGATGTTTCCGTCCAGCCCGACAACGAACGTGGCGGTGCCGGCCGGCAACCCGGCGGCAGTGAGAATAGCGGTGTGCTCCTCCGCCGAGACTGGACGGTAGACGACCGGCTGTCCGAGAACCTCGGCTGCGGCGTCGGCAAGATCGGAGAACGTCCACGCCACATCGCCGGTGAGTTCGTACGTCGCGTTCTCGTGGCCGTCGCCGACGATCACAGCGGCGGCGGCATCCGCGAAGTCGATGCGGCTGGCGCTGGCGACCCGGCCGTCGCCCACGCTGGCGACGATCTCGCCGGTGTCGCGCGCCTGCTCGAGAGCCTGCCCGTAATTTTCGGTGTACCAGCCGTTTCGAAGGATCGTGAAAGCGAGGCCAGAGGAGCGGATCACTTCTTCCGTGCCCTTGTGCTCCGGCGCAAGCAACAGCGCAGAGGTGTCGGCGTGCGGAGCGCTCGTGTAGACGATGCGGGTGATTCCTGCCTGCTGTGCGGCTTCGATCGCCGCCGAATGCTGGGCGAGGCGACTGCCCGGTTCACTGGCGGAGACCAGCATCAGGGTGTCAGCGCCGGCGAAGGCTGTGGCGAGGCTCTCCTCGTCGAGGTAGTCGATCCTCACCACCTTCACACCGCGGTCGGCAAGGTCATCGATCTTCGCGATCTGTCGCCCTGTCGCGACAATCTCTCCGGGTGCCACGCCTCGCGAAATCAGTGACTCCACGATCAGTCGCCCCAATTGCCCTGTCGCGCCGGTTACAACCACAGTCATAGTGTTCCTCTCGTTGCGTGATGTTTCATATGACAACGCATGGAAGTCGAGAACCTTCCCGCCCCGCGCCGATCCGGGCATCACCCCAGATAATGGGACGATGCCCCAGATCCGCCCGTACCGCCCCGAAGACCGCGCTGCCGTGTACCGCATCTGCACTCTGACCGGTGACGGCGGCAACGACGCGACCGGACTCCACGTGAGCGACGACCTCGTCCCCGACATCTTCGCCGGACCATACGTCGACTTCGAGCCGGAACTGGCGTTCGTCGTCGATACCAGCAGCGACACCGGCACCACGATCGCGGGGTACATCGTCGCCACCGCAGACACTCGCGCCTTCGTCGAACGATACCGCTCCCAGCGCTTGCCGGCGTTTGCAGCGAAATATCCCCGCGAACCGGGGCCGGTCCCCGAGATGGTCGACCTGGGTTACCAGCCAGAACGGATGCTGGTGGCCGAGGTGGACGAGTACCCAGCGCACCTTCACATCGACCTCCTGCCCGAGCTCCAGGGAATGGGCTTCGGCCGGCAACTGGTCAGGACGCTCCTCGCGGCGCTTGCCGCCCGCGGCATCCGTGGCCTGCACCTGACCATGGCCGCCTCGAACACGCCGGCGCGCGCGTTCTACGACCGGCTCGGATTCGTCGAACTGCGCTCGAGCACGCCGGATGCTCCAGTTCTCGGCATCAGAACGGATGCCGCGGTCTAGCCTCGGCGTACGTCAGCGAGGAGTTTCTCGGCTTCCAGACCGACCGCGAGCGTGTGCCCTGCGAGCAGCCCGGCGCGCTCGAGCCAGGCGGATGAGAGTCCGCACCAGGCCACAACCCAGCGCACCAGGCGCTCGCGGTCGAGGCCCGCGGCATCCGTGATCACGTCGATCTGCCTGGCCAGCCGATCTGGTCTGGTCGCCACTTCTGCATCAGGGTTGCAGAGGATGTTGGTGAAGTCGAAGGCCCGGTCTCCGACGATGCACTTAGGGTCGATCGCGAGCCAACCGCCGGAATCGGACGCGCCTGCGCGGCCGGTGAAGTCGAGCACGTTGCCGTGGTGGAGGTCGCCGTGCAGCACAACCACCTCGCGCTGGTCCGCTAGGAGTTCCGCAGCGATGTCCGCGGCGCGCGCGTGGAAGCCGCCGCTGCGGTCGGCACTAACGGCGTCGGCACGAACGGCGTCAGCGTGCTGGAACAACTCCGTGAACCAGTCATCGAGATCGCGAATGCCGGCCGGGAGGGGACCGGCTGCGTCCGGCGTGATCGCGTGCAGTCGCCCGGCCGCGGCGCACAGGATGCGGGTGGCTGTTTCGTCATCGCCGTCCCGTGCCATCTCCACGAGGGAACGCGTGCCGAGTGCGCGTTCAAGGAGCACGGCGTTGTCGTCGTGCTCGAGCACAGAGGCCGCACCGCGCCCGTTCCACCACGTCATCAGCCGATTGCCTGCCGCCTCTTCTTCGACGAGGGCGATCTTCAGCATCGCCGGAATGCCCTGCGCTCGCACCGGAGCCAGCACGCTGCTCGGGGTCGAAAACGCCCCGCCATCGGGTTCGAGGTGCCAGCGCTTGAGGTAGTCGGCGACATCCGTTCTCGAATCGGTTTGGCTCACCCGGCCAGTATCCCAGCTGGAAAGGCTGGATACCGGTGCGAAGAAGGCCTAGCCTCGAAGAAGGGCAGCTCTTCGTTGCTGCTTCACCGCTGGAGGTCGTTATGTCAGCCAAACCAACCGGGCGCCTCGCGCATCGCGAGGACGGTCTCTACCTGATGGTGGACCGCCTGTTCGCCGCCCCGATCGCAGATGTCTGGGCCAGCCTCACCCGGCCGGCCGAACTCGAGAAATGGGTCGGCACGTACACCGGCTCACCGTCGACCGGCGCCGTGAAGTTTCGCATGTCAGCGGAGGAGGGCGCCGACTGGGAGTATGTGAGCATCCTCGAGTGCCGTGCTCCGCATCGATTCGCCGGCGACTTCGGGCAGGGTGACGATGCCTGGCGAGTGATGTTCCACCTGGTCGAAGGCGACGGGATGACGACGCTCACGTTCGGCCAGCGGCTGCGGTCGGCCGCGGAGGCCTCCACCGTCGGACCTGGTTGGGACTACTACCTCGACCGTTTGGTCGCCGCGCGCGCCAGACGTCCGCTGCCGGAATGGGAGCACTACTACCCGGCGCACGCGCAGTTCTACCGGGAGCTCATGGTTCCGATGCGGCCCGCGTAGGAGAGCGGCGCTCTGTTACTCCCAGACGCTGGGCGCGGCCGCACGCGTCGGCGGCATCGCGACATCGGTGCTCCAGCTGAGCAGCCACTCAGGGATGGTGACGGCTGCAGGTGCGACGCCAACGGCATCCGTCAGCTCGTCGATCGTCACCACGCCGCCTCCACGCTTGAGGAAGCGCCCGCGGATGAAACCCTGCGCGTAAATCTCCGGCTTGCCGTCGGCGTCTGGTCGCACAAAACGCTGCTCGACGTACATCGCTTTCGCGTCGAACCCGATGATGCGCGATTCGATGGTGAACTTCTGCCACATCTGCAGGGACTTGCGGAAGCTGATCGTCTCAGACACCACAACCGGATACCAGCCGCGCTGCTGGAAGATCTTCCAGACGCCGTTCCGCTGAAGCATGTCGAAGCGGGCGATATCCATGATCGACAGGTACACGCCGTTGTTCATGTGACGCATGGTGTCCTGATCGGTCGGCAGCGTCGTGAACTGCGTGCGCGCCACGTCGTAGTGGCCGAGGCGCGGCCCGAAGCGAGACAGGACGAAGTGGAGCATCGTTCGGAAGATCATGTGCACCCTGCGATGCTAGCCACCCCGCGTCGCAACCGGCGCATCCCCTGTGGCCTGCCACAGGCATCCGTCGCCCTGGCGTCTTAAAACTGTCGTGAACGGCTAGGCCGGGACCTCGCGCTGGTCCTCGCCGTTGTAGACCGACAGCGGACGGATCAGCGCGTTGGATGCGAGCTGCTCCATGATGTGCGCCGACCAGCCGATGACGCGGCTGGCCACGAAGATCGGGGTGAACGTCTCGGTATCGAAGCCCATCACGTGGTACGCGGGTCCGGCCGGGTAGTCCAGGTTCGGCTTGATGTTCTTCTGCTCTGCCATTCCGGATTCGAGCTTCGTGTACATCTCGAGCAGGTCGGGGCGGTCGAAGTGCTCCAGCATCGCCTCCATGGCGGCGCGCATCGTCGGCACGCGGGAGTCGCCGTTCTTGTAGACGCGGTGCCCGAAGCCCATGATCTTCTTCTTGTTCGCGAGTGCGTGCTCCAGCCAGGCCTCGACCTTGTCTGGCGTGCCGATCTCGCCGAAAGTGCGCATGACCGCTTCGTTGGCGCCGCCGTGCAGTTCGCCCTTGAGTGCCCCGATCGCGCCGGTCACTCCCGAGTACAGGTCTGAGAGGGTCGAGACGATCACCCGCGCCGTGAAGGTCGACGCGTTGAAGGAGTGTTCTGCATAGAGGATGAGCGATACCCGGAAGGCGTCGACGACTTCCGGGTCGGCCTCCTCGCCGAACGTCATGTAGAGGAAGTTCTCTGCGTACCCGAGGTCAGCGCGCGGCTCGACAATGGGCTGGTCGTGCCGGCGGCGCTGGTCGTAGGCGACGATCGCCGGCAGCTGGGCGAACAATGACTTCGCCTTGCGCAGGTTCTCGGCCGGCGCGTTGTCTTCTGCCTCGAGGTCGTTGGCCCCGATGATGCTGACCGCCGTGCGGCAGACATCCATCGGATGCGTAGTGAGCGGCAGGTCGTCGATCGCGCGTCGCACATTGGCGGCCAGCGATCTCTGCGAACGCTCTTCGTGTTCGAAGGCTTCGAGCTCGTCGGCGCTCGGCAGCTCGCCGTTCCACAGCAGCAGGGCGACCTGTTCGAAGCTGCAGAGGGCGGCGAGTTCCTGCACCGGGTAGCCGCGGTACAGCAGCGAGTTCGTGTCGGAGTTGACCTTCGAGATCGCGGTGTAATCGACCGGCACCCCGGCGAGGCCCTTGTAAATCTCTTTCTCCTGCTGCTGCTCTGCTTGCTGAGTCTGGGCCATGCTGCTCCCCTAGCGCTTGATCTGGAAGTTGAAGACGTTGGTGTCGAAGTGGTTGTACGACTCGTAGTCAAGCAGTTCATAGAGATCTGCGCGATGTTGCATTTCGCCGAGCGACGGTTCCAGGGTGCCGTGTTCGTTCAACGTGTCGAGTCCGCGCACCGCCGATCCCATGGCCAGGCGCAGCAGTGACACGGGCCAGATGACCATGTTGATGCCGACGTTCTGCAGCTGGTCGACGGTGAACAGTTCGCTCTTTCCGAACTCGGTCATGTTCGCCAGCAGCGGCACGTCGACGGCTTTTCTGACGGCCTCGAACTCGGCCAGGGTGGCCATCGCCTCGGGGAAGATCGCGTCAGCGCCGGCATCCACCAGCTTCTTGGCCCTGTCGATGGCCGCATCCAAACCATCAACCGCACGGATGTCGGTGCGCGCCATGATCAGGAAGTTCGGGTCCCTGCGCGCATCGACGGCCGCACGGATGCGCTTCAGCGCGGTGTCCTCATCGACAACCTGTTTGCCATCGAGGTGCCCGCAGCGTTTCGGGTTGACCTGGTCTTCGATGTGGGTGCCGGCCAGGCCGGCGTCTTCGAGGGTCTGGATGGTGCGGGCCACGTTCATGGGTTCGCCGAATCCGGTGTCGGCGTCGACGATCGCGGGGAGGTCGGTCATGCGGGCGATCTGCTGCGCGCGCGTCGCGACCTCAGTCAGAGTCGTCAGCCCGATGTCGGGCAAGCCGAGGTCGGCGGAGAGCACGGCGCCGGAGATGTAGACGCCGTCGAAACCCTTCGCCTCGATCAGCTTCGCCGACAGCGGATTGAAGGCGCCTGGGAAGCGCTGGATCTCACCGCTGGCCAGCCCGGCCCGCAGAACCAGTCGCTTCTCGGCCGGTGTGGTCGTGGCGTACAGCATCAGAACAGTCCCTTCGGAAGCGGGGTTTCTTTCAGAAGTCCTGGCCGGGCGGCGATCGTCAGCAGGCCGAGATCGTGCGCGTCGAGCTCCGGCAGCCGCTGGGCGAGCTCGAGGAAACGTTCGATCTCATCGGCTTCGAGAACGTCGGCGGCGAGGGTGCGGAATTTGTTCACGTATTCCGCTCGGCCAAACGGCCGTGCGCCAAGCGGATGCGCATCCGCCACCGCGATCTCGTCAGTGATCGTGCGGCCGTCGGTGAGCGTGATGACCACCCGTCCGCCGAAGGCCTTCTCCTTGACGTCGAGGGAATGGTAACGGCGAGTCCACTCCGCGTCTTCGACGGTGGTGGTCTTCTGCCACAGCGCCACCGTGTCAGGGCGGCCTGCCCGCGCCGGAGCGTATGAATCGACGTGGTGCCAGGCGCCGTCTTGCAGGGCGACGGTGAAGATGTAGGGGATCGAGTGGTCGAGAGTCTCGCGCGACGCCGTCGGGTCGTACTTCTGCGGGTCGTTCGCGCCAGACCCGATCACGTAGTGCGTGTGGTGGGAGGTGTGGATGACGACGGAAGCGACGTTGTCAGGGTTGCCGACCTCGGGGTACTCACGGTGCAGCTTTCTGGCGAGGTCGATCCAGGCCTGTGCCTGGTACTCCGCGGAGTGCTCCTTCGTATACGTGTCGAGGATGGCGCGCTTCGCTTCACCAGCCTCGGGCAGCGGCACGCTGTATGAGGCGTCCGGGCCGTCGAGCAGCCAGGCGATGACACCGTCTTCACCCTCGTAGATCGGGGTTGGGCTGGTCTCGCCGCGCATCGCCCGGTCGACGGCTTCGACAGCCATCTTCCCTGCGAAGGCCGGTGCGTGAGCCTTCCACGACGAGATCTCGCCCTTCCGCGACTGCCTGGTGGCCGTCGTGGTGTGCAACGCCTGGCCGACGGCCTGGAAGACGGTTTCGGCGTCGAGTCCGAGGAGCGTGCCAATGCCGGCCGCAGCGCTCGGGCCGAGGTGCGCGACGTGATCGATCTTGTGCTTGTGCAGGCTGATCGTCTTCACCAGGTCGACCTGGATCTCATAACCGGTCGCGATGCCGCGCACGAGGTCACGACCGGTCAGACCGCGCTCGGCGGCGAGGTGCTGGGCAACTGCCGTGATCGGGGGGATGTTGTCGCCCGGGTGCGAGTATTCAGCAGCCAGGAATGTGTCGTGATAGTCGAGCTCCCGAACGGCCACCCCGTTCGCCCAGGCCGCCCACTCAGGCGAAACCCGGATCGCGGCATCCGTGCCGAAGATATTGGCACCGTCGCCCCCGGTCGAGCGCGGATGCGAGATGGCCTGCGAGCGCGCGGACACGACGGGTTTCCTGGTGAGTGATGCCGCAGCCACGGAGGCGTTGTCGATCACCCGGTTGATGACCATGTCGGTGACCTCCGCAGAGACCTCGACCGGATCGGCCGCGACCTCGGCGATCTTCCAGGCCAACTGTCCCTCACGGGCCAGATTCTCGTCACTTCGATGCACGCGTACGTCGTGGAACTTCACATACGCAACCTACCCGCTACGGCTGGGAGTCGCGAAAGTGGAGCCGGGTCGCGTCAGGCTGGTGGAGCACGCAACCTCGGCAGTACGATTTGGGAATGGTTCCCGTGGCCAACCTCCTGACCTTCGCGCTGGCCGCGATCGCGCTCCTCGTGCTGCCTGGCCCGAGCGTACTGTTTGTCATCGGGCGGTCACTCGCTCTCGGCCGGTTCGGCGGCCTGCTGAGCGTGTTCGGAAATGCCCTGGGAATCATCCCGATCATCGTCGCCGTCGCGTTCGGACTCGGCACCATCGTGACGCAATCGGTGATCGTGTTCACGGTGATCAAGTTCGCCGGGGCCGCGTACATCGTCTACCTCGGCGTGCAAGCAATCCGACACCGCCGCTCATCCACCTCTCCGGTAGCAGTGATCACTCCACGCTCGAATTGGCGGTTACTCGCCGAGGGATTCCTGGTCGGGATCAGCAACCCGAAGTCGATCGTGTTCTTTGTTGCAGTCTTGCCTCAGTTCGTTGACTATTCCGCTGGGGCCGTGCCGTTACAGCTCCTGACTCTTGGAGTGCTCTTCGTCGTGCTCGCAGTGGTCTTCGACAGCGTCTGGGCGATCGCGGCCGGATCGGCCCGCGCCTGGTTCGGGAAGTCGCCGAAGCGCATCGAGCGCCTCACGGCGACGGGCGGCGTCATGATGGTCGGCCTCGGCGGGGCACTCGCGGTGACCGGCGCGAAGTCGTAGCCGCTGCATCCGTCACCGGCCCACCTCCATGTGGACGGCGCCCTGGTCCATCCGGTAATGTGTACATCGTCCACATAACGAAAGGGGAGGGCTATGGCAACATTTGCACTGGTCCACGGGGGCGGTTCGACCGCCTGGGACTGGCATCTCGTCGCTCCCCTCCTTGAAAGCGCCGGCCACGAAATGGTCGCCGTCGACCTGCCGATCGAGGATGCGAACGCCGGACTCGATGACTACGTTCGCACCGTTACCGACGCCGTCGCCAACCGCGCCAATATCATCGTGGTCGGCCACTCGCTCGGCGGCTTTACTGCTCCCCTGGTCTGCGACGCACTCCAGGCAGACGGGCTCGTCTATCTCGCCGGAATGATTCCGCTGCCGGGCGAGACCTTCATGGACTGGTGGACCAACACGGGCCACAACCTGGAGACCGTCGACGAAGACGAAGACGTGTCGTTCTTCAACGGCGTGCCGGAGTCGCTCGCCGCCGAGGCGCGAGCGAGAGAACGCGATCAGCAGGGTGAATGGATGTCGCGGGCGTGGCCAGGCGATCGGCACCCCGCCGTGCCGACACGTGCGATCCTGTGCCTGGATGACCAGTTCTTTCCGCCGTCGTTCATGAGACGGCACGTTCGCGAGCGACTGGGACTCGAACCGGTGGAGATTCCCGGCGGACACTACGCGACACTGACCAATCCCGACGCCGTGGCTGCAGCGTTAGACGACTTCGCGCGTGAGGTCGCTTGACCGCACGCTCGCACGCTCGATCCTCACCGAGGGGCCCGAAATGGTCCTTTATCCCTCTTTGCCCGTGAAGGTGCTTTTCGGGCCGTTCGGCGCGGTAGAGGACTCAGGGCTGAAGGCGCTCGTTTCGCCAGCCGGCGGCGTCCCGCGTGTAGTGCAGGCGACGGTGCAGCCGATTCGTGCGGCCGTGCCAGAACTCGATGTGCTCGGGAACGACCCGGTAGCCGAACCACGACGACGGGCGCGTCACGGTGTCGCCAGAGTCGAGCACCTGCTACACCATTGCGTCGAGCTCTGCCTCGCTGGCGAGCGGCTCGCCCTGGTGCGACACTGCCGTCGCGGCCCTCGCTTCGAGGGTGCGCGCCGCGAACAGCCGGTCAGACTCGCCTGCTCCGAGTCGCGGGGCCACACCGGTCACCCTCAGTTGCTGCAGCGTCTCGCGCCAGTAGAAGGTGACGGATGCCGCGGGGTTCGCCGCCAGGTCACGCCCCTTCAGGCTCTGCGAATCAGTGCTGAACAGGAGGCCCGCTTCGTCGACCCCGATGATGAGCACCGTGCGTGCGGAGACCCGACCATCAGGGTCGGCAGTAGACAGCGTCGCGGCCCGCGGCTCACGCACGCCGTACTCTTCGGCTCCCGCGAACCACTCTCGCACCAGGGCGAGCGGATCGGCCGGCGGGCTGTCGAATTCAGGCAGCTGGAGGGACTCGTCACCGCCGAGCGAATGTGCGCGCTGGGCGTCGGTGGGCGTCATCGCGTGGTCTCCCCTGTCGTCGAGCCGAGCGGTGAAGCCGCCACGGCATCCGTCTTCTTCACGGCCCTGGCGATGACCTGTGGGCCGGTGACGAGCGCCCGCTTCCACGGCGCAACCCCGTCGATCTCGACCTGCAGGGAGAAGCTGAGGATCGTGCGGA
Organism: Glaciibacter superstes DSM 21135; assembly: GCF_000421145.1. Classification (GTDB taxonomy): domain Bacteria; phylum Actinomycetota; class Actinomycetes; order Actinomycetales; family Microbacteriaceae; genus Cryobacterium; species Cryobacterium superstes. Next base: position 114,739 of record NZ_ATWH01000014.1, read on the forward strand.
TCAGAACGATGATGCCCAGCACCACGGCATCCGTCAGGGACGGTGTTGAGGTGACTGTCTTCACCAGGTCTGCCGCGACGAGGATCTCGAGCCCGAGCAGAATGACCCCGCCGAACGTCTGCCGCAGCGTGCGGAAGGCGGTTTCACCATTCTTGTCCACGATCCAGACGCGCAGGGAGAGCACGATCGCCACTAGGAATCCGACGACCATGGTCGCGACCCCGCCGACTTCGAAGACCTTTGTGACCGTCTCGAAGAGGTCATCCGTATCCATACCGCCATCATGGCAGCACGCGAGGGGCCGCGCCGCGTGATTTTCAGCCGGTCGCGGAAGCCGCCGCGAGCGGCGCGCGGAGCGTTGCCGGCAGCGCGGCCACACGGCGTACGAAGTCGCCGAGGCGTTGGTAGACCTCCTGCGACTCCGGATGCGCGGCATCCTGCTGCCAGGTATGCCTGGTGTTCACTCGATCGCGGGCGAAGACCATGGCATCGACGGGAAGGGAACGGCGCCGGAGCGCCTCGATGAAGTTGAGGTTCGCTTGGTAGAAGAAATCGCGTTCAGACGTCGTCACGAAGACCGGCGGGAAGCCTTTGTCGAGCCACTCGATCGGCGACAGGAATCGTGCCGCGTCGCGCAGGGCTGTGCCGCGCCCGCGTTGCGGCAGCAGCATGCGCAAGAAATTCATTCCCAGGATGAAGCCGCGCTCGAACATCACAGAGAAATCGGCCATGCTGCAGTGCTGCACGAGGCCCCGCAGGTTCTGCGCTTCGACGCCCGGCGTGATTCCGTAGTGCGCGGCGAGGTCGTCGTGGAACGCCGACGCAGCGAGCAACGCGGCGATGTGCCCACCGGCAGAGTCGCCGCCGAGCACGATCCTGGTCGGGTCGCCGCCCCAGTCGGAGATGTTGCGGGCGACCCAGTCGAGCACCGCGTTGCCGTCTTCGACCATGTGGCGCAATTGGAAGCGGGTCGCCATGCGATAGTTCGCGTTGACGACGACCATGCCGTCTGCGGCCTGGCTGGCGCAGTATTTGGTCAGCGGCGCCTTGTCACCCGAGGTCCAGCCACCACCGTGGAAGTAGATGTATACCGGGAGGGGCTCCGTCGCATCCTTCGGTGTGAGCACGTCAAGACGATGCTGACGGATGCCGTCGCCGGCGTAGTCCTCGTCGAGGTGGTAGTCCACGGTGTCGAGTGGTTCCGCGTTGAACCGGTGCACCTCATCGGGGCCGGCCCCGGCCATGAGCGCGCGCCAGACCCACACCGGAACGCGGGAGAGCGGGCTGGAGCCCGGAAGGGGAGTGCTGATGGCCATTCGGGCGAGCGTAGGCGTCGCATCCGTGTCCCCGCTGGGAGACGGATGCACGGAGGCTGGGAACCGGCGCGTGACAGCTGTCAGCCGCGGGGACTTCTTGCCGTTGTCATCCCCGCGGCGGGTACTGGCTCGACTTCAGCAGCCCGGCGAGGTGAGCGGCGTTCGCGGCGAGCGCCGCTGTCGTTGACGCGACCTCCTTGGGTACCTCTGGGAGGTCTTTGTAGTCCACCGTGCCCCCGGTAATTGATCGCTGCCAGTGGTTGAGGTTCTGCGCAAAAGGGAGTACTTCTCGAGGGGGCGACATCGAACCAGGGGGAGGACCTCACGTGGCGACCAGACTCCTTCTACTGTCGGACACACATGTTCCGGCACGGGCGCGTGAGCTTCCGCCTCAGGTGTGGGAGGCGGTGGATGCCGCCGATGTCATCGTGCACGCCGGAGACTGGGTCGATCTGGCCACCTTCGAGGTGTTGGCGGCGCGTGCTCCCCGGCTGGTCGGTGTTTATGGGAACAACGACGGGACCGACCTTCGCGAGCGAATGCCGGAGGTCGCGCGATTCGAGCTCGATGGCATCCGTTTTGCGGTCGTGCACGAAACCGGCACGGCCGCCGGGCGCGAGGCGCGCGCTGATGAACGATTCACCGAGACGGACGTGCTCGTGTTCGGACACAGTCATATTCCGTGGGACGCCGTCTCCCCTGCCGGCATGCGGCTGCTGAACCCGGGCTCGCCCACCGACCGCCGGCGGCAACCTGCCAGCACGTTTATCACCGCCGTCGCCGACGCCGGCGCGCTGCGAGACGTCGAGTTGGTCGAGGTGCGGAAGGTGACGCCTGCGCCTCGATTCCCCCGCGCCTGACACCGCTGACGTGCTTTCGGCTCGTGATGCGGTCACTCTTGATGGGACGGCATGGCCCGACCTCTAGCGGTCGGCGTTCCGCGGATGCTGCCGGGCGACGCGCTCGTTCCCGTGCTTGTAGTTGCCCGTCACGCGAGCCATCACCAACTGCGGATCATCCCGCTCGATGTCGCTCAGAAACTGCGCCGCGGCATCCGCCCGCAGTTTCGCGGCGACCTTGCCGTGGTGCGTGACCACAACAACACCGTCGCTTTCACGAAACTCGAAGCCCTGCGCCTCTCCCATGGCCACCGATCCTAAAGCAGTTCCCTCAGGCTGGCGCGGGTAAAATGAGGCGGTGGCCATTCCGAAGATCCTGCTCTACTACGTCTTCACCCCGCTGGCCGACCCCGAAGCCGTGCGACTGTGGCAACGCGACCTCTGCGAAGGGCTGGGCCTTCGCGGTCGCATCCTCATCTCGAAAGACGGTCTCAACGGCACCGTCGGTGGTGAGCTGAACGCCGTCAAGCGATACCTCCGCAAAACCCGCGATTACGCTCCGTTCAAGAATCTCGACGTCAAGTGGAGCGAGGGAACCGGGCTCGACGACGATGGGCAGAGCCTCGACTTTCCCCGGCTGGTCGTGAAGGTACGAGACGAGATCGTCAGCTTCGGCGCACCGGGTGAACTGCAGGTCGATGCCGACGGTGTGGTCGGTGGCGGCGCGAAGCTGGCGCCGGCCGAGCTGCACGACCTGGTCGCAGAGCGCGGCGACGACGTGGTGTTCTTCGACGGCCGCAACGCGTTCGAAGCCGAGATCGGCAGATTCAAGAACGCGGTCGTTCCCGATGTCGCCAACACCCGGGAGTTCGTAGCCGAGCTCGACAGCGGCAAATACGACCACCTCAAAGACAAGCCGGTCGTCACCTACTGCACCGGTGGCATCCGTTGTGAAGTGCTGAGTGGTCTGATGAAGGCGCGCGGATTCGACGAGGTCTACCAGCTCGATGGCGGCATCGCTCGGTACGGCGAGGCGTTCGGCGATGACGGCCTGTGGAACGGCTCACTGTATGTCTTCGACCAGCGGATGTCTGTCGACTTCAGCAACCACGCCGCCGTCATCGGGCAGTGCCAGGTATGCGGTGACGCAACGAAGAACATGCTCAACTGCCGCGACCTGTCGTGTCGGGAACAACTCGTGGTCTGTCAGGGCTGCGTTGCCCAGGCCACACCCGCCTGCGCTGTCCACGCCACCGACGTGGCTAACTCAGGTGATTCCGGACAGTCCTTGCCCGCCGCCGCGGAATCACGCGGACTGGCCGCACCCTGAGCCCGTTCCTCCTGAGTTAGCCACTCGCTCTGCCCTGGGTTTGCACTCGCTGCCGCGTCGTCGCTTCGGCACGGCGGCACGGGTACAGTGGCCGGATGACGGAGACCGACAGTGAATGGGAACAACGAGCGGCCACGCTATGGGCGACCCTCGACGAGCTCGATGGGGTGAAGTTCCTTGCGCGGATAGATGCCCTTGCCGCCGAATTGCCGGCCGGGAGCGCCGTCTCCGCGTTCGAGCGTGCGGCCGCCCGCGACTCGACCGGCCACTCCGACCTCGCGATTCCGCTCTACCGGGAAGCCCTCGAGACCGGCCTCACCGGAGAACGCCGGCGACGAGCCGTCATCCAGCTGGCCAGCTCGTTGCGCAATCTCGGCAAGGCGGAGGAGAGTGCCGCCATCCTGGAAGAGGAACGCGGTCGGGAGTCCAGCAATCTCGACGACGCGCTCAGCGCCGTTCTCGCCCTTGCCCTGACCGATGTGGGCCGCGAACGCGAAGCGGTGAGCATCGCCGTCGCGGCGCTCGCTCCGCATCTGCCCCGCTACCAGCGCTCGATGGCGAACTATGCGCGGCTGCTCGTCGAAGCGGACCCAGGCGTCACGGCATAGGCCGCAGGTCTGTCGCGCCAGAAGCATCCGTCGCCGTCGCCACGGAAGCGGCGAGCGATCGGCCCCGCGGCCGACGCGCATACTCCCTCGCGGTGGTGCTTGAGAGTGCCAGCAGGATCAAGATGTCCAGTGCCAGTGTGAGGAGCGTCGTCCGGAGTGTGATTTCAACGCCGTTGTCCCACCAGCCCAAAAACGCGATCACAATGCTGAATGTGGCGTAGGCCATCGACATGATGCGAGCCCAGTTGTGACCGAGGAAGACGAACACCGCGAGCACAAAGTAGATCAGCAAGGCAAACCCATATGCGCCGAGCAGGACCGCCAGGACGACACTCGCCTCCTCGTCGCTCAGTGCAAGATTCTGGCCGTCGATGATGAGGGTGCGGGCAAATTCCTTAAGGAACACGGCCTCGACGATGATGACCGCGAACCCGGATACCGAGCGGGCACACATGAGGATCGCGCCGATCCTGGTCGCCTGCGGCTTCTTCATGACACCCCCCGCAGTTCGACGACGGGGGCCTCCTGCTCGAACACATCGGCGGGAAGCTTCTCCCCGTCGACCTGGATGCGACGCAGGTCGATCACCGGAAGGTCGCCATCCGTCTGGATGGTGTCGCCTCCGCCGTTCCGGGAGTGGTAACCGGTGGCGAAGTCACGGATCAGCACGACCCGCGCCGCCGGCTCCGTGGTGCGGATTGTGTGGATGATGTGGTCACGCTCGATGTCGGTGTTCTCGTCGATCTTGTGGGTGATCTGCAGGGTGAACAAAGAGAATCCGACCGCACGGTCGAAGGTTCCGGCCGCAACCCAGTCGACACGGTGGCCGCCTGGCAGCATCCAGCCGGTCGGACACTTCCAGAACCGCACGTGGTGGCGTTTGGCCGGGTTGTTCTCGACCTCCTGCTGATAGGCGAAGTCCTGTTGCCGCCCGAACAGCCGCAGCGGGCTCACCGGCGCCTCGTCGTAGCTGCGCCTGGTGAGAGTCGAGACAATAATCCGCCTGGTCGAGGCGAAGGTGATCTCATCCGCCCGCGTCCAGCCCGCGTTGGTCATGGCCAGGTGAAGTTGCCGCTCCGTGCCGTTCACGGCCAGGTTGACCGGGTCGCCGAGCAAGCCGTCGCTGGTGCGGGTACGCCCGATAAAGTAGTCGGGAACGTAGAGCTGGGTGAGGATGCGATGCAAACGTGGCAGCACCAGGTAGGCGATGAGCAGCCAGAACACCAGGACGAAGCCGATCGCCCACCAGCCCCAGGTGAAGCTCTCGGTGAACACCAGGTAGGCGAGCCAGACGGCGGCTGCGCCGGCGAAGACGAAGAAGAAGTTGTCGAGCGCTCGGTTGACCGAGAATCGCTTGCGGGCTCCGCGTACTTTCGTGTGCTCTGGCGGTGCCGCCGGCTCGGACGGCGGCTGCGACCCCACTTTCACGGTGTCTGGCATACGGCCAATGTTAGGGCGTGAGGGGCGGCATCCGTAGGCTTGGTCGTAGCGATGGCACCCGATCTGGAGGCACAATGACGTCCGACCCTGCAGCATTCGAGCCCGCCACGTCTGAAACCGGGGCTTTCGACGTGGATGCGGTTCGAGCCCACTTCCCCGCCCTCGCCACCGGAGTCGCCCACTTCGACGGACCCGGCGGCACACAGGCACCGAGGCTGGTCGGCGAGGCGATCGCGTCAACGCTGACCGGCCCGCTCTCCAACCGCGGATCAAGCAGTGAATCAGAACGCAACGCGGATGCTGCGGTGGCGGAATTCAGGCAGGCAGCGGCAGACCTGTTGAACGCGGACCCTCGCGGAATCGTCTACGGGCGGAGTGCCACGCAGCTCACCTACGATTTCTCCAGGCACCTGTCTCGCGGGTGGAAGATCGGCGATGAGATCGTCGTCACCCGCCTGGATCACGACTCGAACATCAGGCCGTGGGTGCAGGCGGCAGAACGCGCAGGCGCCGTCGTGCGTTGGGTGGGATTCAACCCGAGCACGGGTGAACTGTCCGCCGACGCGGTCGGGGCTGTGCTCAGCGAACGCACCAGGCTCGTCGCCGTGACCGCGGCATCGAACCTGATCGGAACGCGGCCGCCGCTGGCCGCGATCGCGCGGCTGGTGCACGAGGTCGGCGCCCTGTTCTACGTGGACGGCGTGCATTACACGGCCCACGCATCCGTCGACCTGGCCTCGATGGGCGCGGATTTCTTCACCTGCTCGCCATACAAGTTTCTCGGGCCGCATTGCGCCGTGCTCGCGGCCGCACCGGCACTGCTCGAGAGCATCATGCCAGACAAGCTGTTGCCGTCGACCAACGCAGTGCCTGAGCGTTTTGAGTTCGGCACTCTGCCGTACGAGACGATGGCGGGTGTGACGGCGGCGGTCGATTTCCTCGCGTGGCTCGGCGAGAGCGGCAGCAGTGATGCTCCGCGGGCGACGGATGCAGTGGATGCAGAACGTCGGGCGCGGCTCGTTGCGTCATCCATAGCCGTAGAGGCATATGAAAATGAGCTGCGCGCTGCTCTGGAAGTCGGTCTCGCGGGAATGCTCGGCGTGACCGTGCATTCCCGGGCGCCGGAACGCACGCCGACGCTGCTGGTCACCTTCGAAGGCCGCGATCCGGCGCACGCGGCGAGGTATCTGGCCGAGCGAGACATCCTCGCTCCGGCCGATTCGTTCTACGCGCTCGAGGCGTCACGCTGGCTCGGTCTCGGCGACCACGGCGGCCTGCGCGTCGGCCTGGCTCCGTACAACACCCGTGCGGAGGTCGACCGTCTGCTCACGGCCCTGGCCGACTTCACCCGGGTGTAGTTCCGTTTCGCCCCCGCGCGTGCGGTCAAATCGTCGTTTGCCGCGCTGAAGCGACGATTTGAGCGCACTCGTGGCCGAATGTGTGGGAGCGTTCTTCTGTGCTCACTACTCCCACAGAAATGCCAGCGGCCGCATCGATACCGGCAGAGACTCTGTTCATCGGCACCGTCATCACGGTCGCACCAGAGAATCCGCGCGCCGAGGCGCTGCTCGCGCGGGGCGGCCGCATCGTCGCGGTCGGAGACGAGTCGTCAGTGCGGGCCGCGGCCTCGGCGGATGCGCAGGTCGTCGAGCTCGGCTCCCGCGCGCTCCTGCCCGGCTTCGTCGAAGCACACGGGCATCCGACCGACACCGCCATTGCGCTCAGCCGGTACATGATCGATATCCGCCCCGTCACCATCGCCGCCGCAGCCGATGTTATGACGGCCATCCGTGACGGCGTCGCCGCCCGGCCAGACGGCGCGTACTTCACCGGCTGGGACAGCCTCCTGCAATCCGGCCTCGAAGAGCCGGGCATCGAGCTGCTCGATGAGATCGGCGGCGGCACCCCCATCGTGATCCTGCACAACTCCGGCCACGTGGTCTACTTCAACACCGCCGCCGCACACGCCGCAGGCATCGACAAGAACTCCCCCAACCCCGTCGGCTCGCACTGGGTGAGAGACGACGCAGGCGAACTGACCGGCAAGGGGTTCGAGGTCGGCGCCTTCTTCGCCCTCCTCGGAGGAGTGCTGCAGGATGCCCAGCGCGAGCTCCCCGCCCTGCTCACCACCTACCTCACGGGGCTCAACGCCGTCGGCATCACCACCGTCAGCGACATGAGCTGGACACACGCCAAGGCTCCCGCCCTTGAAGCACTGCGCCAAACAGGTGTCACCGCCCGGTTGCGCCTTTACGAGATGTCGGTGCCTGGCGCTTCGGCATCCGTGCCCCTCGTCAATGGCGACGATCTGATCAGCCAGGTCGGCGTCAAGACGTGGGCAGACGGCTCGCCGTGGGTCGGGAACATCCTGCTGTCGTTCCCTTACCTCGACACTCCGGCCGCTCGCGCCGTCGGCATCGAGCCCGGCTCGAAGGGCTCGGCGAACTACACCCGCGAGCAACTCGACGGCATCGTCGACCAGTACTTCCCCCATGGCTGGCAACTGGCCTGTCACGCGCACGGCGACCTCGCCATCGATATGGTGCTCGACTGCTGGGAAGCGCTCCTGGAACGATCGCCGCGCGCCGACCACCGGCTGCGGCTCGAGCACGTCGGAACGATGAACCCGGCGCAGTTCGAACGGGCTGCACGCCTCGGCGTCACGGTGAGCTTCCTGATCGACCACGTCTACTACTGGGGCGAGGTGCTGGTGAACGACCTGTTCGGGCCAGAGCACGGCGGGTCGTGGACGGATGCCCGCGCCGCCCTTGACGCCGGGCTGCGGATCTCCCTGCACAATGACGGGTCGGTGACGCCGGCTGAGCCGCTGCGGAACATGATGGTGGCCATCACCCGCGCCACCCGCTCCGGCGGGCACCTCGACGAGGTTCCAGGCATCACCCTGGAGGAGGCGATTCGGGCGCAGACCATCGACGCGGCCTGGCAGGTGCAGGCCGAACAGCTGGTGGGAAGCCTCGAGGTCGGCAAGTACGCCGACCTGGTCGTGCTCTCCGCCGATCCGTTCACGGTGACCCCGGATCAGCTGCCTGCGCTCACTGTGGAGTCGACTTATCTGGCCGGCGCACCCGTCTACCAGCGGAACTGATCGGGATTGCTTGATGGTGTAGCTGGCCCGCTGTCGGGGTCGCGTCAGGAGGGCTGAGGGCCGTGGCTCGCAAGGACCTTTCTGAGCAGGGCTCTGAGTTGCACCCGTTCATTCTGATCCAGGCCCTGTAGAAGGTCGTTTTGAATTTCATGGGCGATGGCTTCCAACTCGTCGAGGTGTCGCGCCCCTTGGGCTGTGATTGTGACGGTGTTGCGTCGACGATCGGTTGGATTCGGCATCCGGTGAACGTGATGGGCGCCCTCGAGGCGTCCGACGACTTCGTTGACGTCGTTGCGGTCTAGCCCAAGACTTCTCCCGATATCGGCCTGGCTCAAGGGCCCGAACTGCTGAAGGGCAGCGAGAACGGCGAAGTCGGCTCGACCACCGAGAGGCATCCGGCTCGACGTCAGGCGGGCCCCGAGGGTGGCGATCTTTCCGGATTGCCACTGCGTAAGGGATTCGAGGCGGCCGGGAGGCCGTAGCGGGTCTTCGTTAGGCATACGTCCAGCATAACCGTTGGACAAACCAACGATCTGGGTATATGTTGGCTCAAACAACGTTGGTTAGGCCAACATAAAGGAGAAATTCATGGTTCAGCAGTTTGCCAATGCCGATCTTGCAGGTCGCAGAGTTCTCATTCCCGGCGGGACGGGTGCAGTCGGGGAAGGTGTCGTGAGGGCCTACCTTGCCGCGGGCGCCGAGGTCGTTGTTCCCACTCGCACACCCGAGCGAGCGGAAGAGTTCCGGTCGATCCTCGGTGAGCTGGGGTCCGACAGGCTGCACCTGGTTGTTCATGACTACACGACCTTCGCCGGAGCCGACGACCTCGCCGAGCAAATGGTGTCGAACCTTGGTGGGATCGATGACGTCGTGGCGCCGATCGGCGGTTGGTGGGCAGGGAAGCGACTTTGGGAGATTGACGAAGCCGATTGGACGTCAGCCTTCGTCAGCCTTGCAACGGCCCACATGGCGGTTGCCCGGGCCGTCATTCCGCGCCTCATTCGAGGCGGCAGTTATACGGTGATCGTCGGCGCTTCGGCATCGTGGCCGGTCCCCTCCAGTGGGCTGGTGAGCATGGAGCAGTCTGCGGTCTTGATGATGCAGCAGGTCCTTGTCGCAGAATTGGAGGGATCGCACCGGGCGTTCGCACTCGTGCTCGGCCCCGTGAGCACACGTTCTGTCGCCGGCGAGCCCGACTGGGTTACGTCCGCACAAGTCGGGACCATTGCCGTTGGCCTCGCGGCGGACGCATCCCGACCCGGTGACGTGATTCGCCTAACGACACCGGACGACATCGCTGCGGCTCTCACCTTGGCGGAGTTCTCATGACCGCGCGAGAGCAGGCCACAGTGTCGGTGTTCGTCGTCACCAACCAGATGCAGGCCCAGCCTGGTCGGCAGAAGGAGCTGGTAGCCCTCCTTCGTCGGTTCGCGACGACAATGCACGCCGAACCTGGAGGTGTTCACTACTCTGTCCACCGCCCGATCGGAGACGATTCCGGGCCGCTGACAGTCATCCAGGCCTATGCCTCAGTCAAGGCGTTCCAAGACCACGGAGACTGGATGAGAACCCGTGTGCCCGAACTGGCCTCGCTCCTCGCCGCGGCCCCGACCCCTCCCGTCTTGTTGGAGCAAGTTGCACTCAGCGGACACGTCCGCGAGACCTTTGGTATCCAGTTATTGGGGGTGTAGCTGAGCCTGAGGGCCCTACCGCCCTGTTCCGGTGGAGTGCCTCCGTGAAGAGACTGGGAAATGCAGCACGCGCCGTTAGCTACCAATAGGCTGTTCGAAGCGACAGCTTTTACGCAGCAGCAGAGGGGACGCGGATGCCAACGGGCGCTGTCATCGAGTTTACCAACATCACCAAAACGTTCGGCCACGTGAACGCGGTCAACGACCTGTCGTTCACAGTGGAGCCCGGACGAGTCACCGGCTTTCTCGGCCCGAACGGCGCAGGGAAGACCACCACCCTCCGCATGCTGCTCGGCCTGGTCGCGCCGACCAGCGGAACGGCCACCTTCGGCGGCATCCGTTATCGCGACCTGCCGCAGCCGCTGTCTACCGTTGGCGCTGCACTCGAGGCGGCCAGCTTCCACCCCGGTCGAACAGCCCGCAACCACCTCGGAATCTATGCGATCGCCGCTGGGCTCCCCGCGGAGCGGGTCACCGATGTGCTGCGAAAAGTCGGCCTTGCCGACTACGCCGACCGTCGCGTCGGTGGCTACTCTCTCGGCATGCGCCAACGTCTTGGGCTCGCCTACGCGATGATCGGCGACCCAGGTGTGCTCGTTCTCGATGAGCCGATCAACGGGCTCGACCCGAAGGGCATCAAGTGGATCCGCGGTTTCCTGCGCGATATGGCCGCTGAAGGCCGCACTGTGCTGGTGAGCTCCCATCTGCTCTCCGAGGTGCAGCAGAGCGTCGATGAGGTTGTCATCATCGCCAAGGGCTCACTCGCCCACCGCGGAACACTCGCCAGTCTCGACACGGATACCGCGCCACAGGTGATTGTCGACGGCCCGGACCGCGACGCACTTTCTGACGCTCTCACCGCGGCCGGGGTGACGTTCTCGATCGGGCGCACCGGGCTGCTCGCCGCTGAGCCAGACCCGGCGCGGATCGGCCACATCGCCTTCTCCGCCGGAGTGGAGATCAGCGTGCTGCACCGCCAGAAATCGGGGCTCGAAGATTCGTTCCTCGCCCTCGTCGGCGGGGGTGATTCACTGTGAACCGCTTCCCCCGCGCCGTCGCGGCCGAGTTCGCGAAGCTCACCACCACCCGCATGTGGTGGATCCTCGCCCTGGTGCTCTTTGGCTACATCACGCTTCTGGCCGGCGGCCTCGGCGCGCTGTTCGGTGGCCTCCAGAGCGGCGCGATCGACCCGAGCTCTGGTGGGGCAGGCGGAGGCCAGGGCGGCCCGCCGATCGACAACCTTCCCCCACTGATCTACAGCTTCGCGGCATCCGTCGGCTATGTGTTCCCTGTGCTCCTCGGGGCCCTGGCGACGACCGGCGAGTTCCGCCACCAGACGCTGACACCGACGTTCCTGGCCAACCCGAAGCGCGGCGGTGTTCTCGGCGCGAAAACCGTCACGCTGTTCGTCGCCGGCGCGGTCTTCGGCGTTGTCGGGCTCGCCGCGTCGCTCGGCATCGGTGCGCTCGTCATGAGCGCCTTCGGGGTCGACCCGCTTCTCGGCGACAGCGAGACCTGGGCACTCGTCGGCAGGTTGATCCTCGCCATGGCACTCTGGGGCACCATCGGTGTCGGCCTCGGTGTCCTGGTGCCGAGCCAGGTCGCCTCGATCGTGATCGTGCTCGCGTTCACCCAGTTCGTCGAGCCACTGCTTCGCTTCGCCTCGATGTTCACAGAGGCAACGGCCGGGATGGGCAAGTTCCTCCCCGGCGCGGCATCCGACGCCCTGGTCGGTGCGAGCTTCTTTACCCTCACCAGCCCGACCGGATCGACGCTCGACTGGTGGCAGGGCGGGCTCGTGCTCCTCGCCTATGCGATCGTGGCCACCATCGGCGGCTACTTCGTCAGCTGGAAGCGCGACGTCACCTGACACGCACGGGGTTCGTGCGTAGGCTCGGGGCATGGGTGCAGAAACGACGTTCAGGGCCATCGTCATCGACAAGACGACGGATGCCGATGGCCACGACACGCAGGGCGCGGCACTCCGTGTCGTCGATGACACCTTCCTCATGCCCGGCGATGTCACCATCGCGGTGGAGTACTCCAGCCTGAACTTCAAGGACGGCATGGCGGTTTCCGGAAAGCCGGGCGTCGCCAGGGTGTGGCCACTGATCGCCGGCATCGACCTGGCCGGTGTTGTCGAGTCGAGCGCGGACTCGCGGTGGACACCAGGCGACGAGGTGATCCTGAATGGGTCGGGTATCGGGGAGAATCATCATGGCGGCTTTGCGGAGCGTGCGCGCGTCTCCGGTGCGGCGCTGGTGCGGCGGCCGACCGGGATCAGCGCCGCCCAGTCCGCCGCGATCGGCACGGCAGGGTTCACCGCCATGCTCGCGATGCTCGCGCTTGAACGTGGCGGGGTGACGCCGGGTTCGGGCGATGTGTTGGTCACCGGCGCTGCAGGCGGTCTAGGTTCTGTGGCGATCGCAGTGCTGTCTGCACACGGATACCGTGTGGTCGCCTCCACCGGGCGGGTGGACGAGCTTGGCGACTACCTTCGCGAACTGGGCGCGGCCGACGTGATCGAACGTGACACCTTCGGCGAACCGGGAAAGCCGTTGCAGAGCCAGCGCTGGGCTGGCGCGATCGACTCGGTCGGGAGCGTGACCCTGGCCAACGTGCTCGCACAGACGCAGTACGGGGGCGTCGTCGCATCCTGCGGCCTCGCCCAGGGCGCAGACCTTCCCACGACGGTGGTGCCGTTCATCCTGCGCGCTGTGAGCCTGATCGGCATCAATTCGGTCGAAGCTCCTCTGTCGCTGCGTGAGGAGGCCTGGCGAAGACTGGCCACTGACCTCGATCTCGGGCTGCTCGACGGGATGACCACAATGATTCCGCTGGAGGGCGTCTTGGCTGCGGCCGGCGACATCCTTGACGGAAAACTGCACGGTCGGACCGTGGTTGACGTGCGCGCCTGACGCGCGGTGCGCACGGGTTGGGTGGGGTTGCGGGCCCGTCGCGGCCGTAAGCTGCAGTCATGGCCATTGTCACGTCCGTGTTTGTCGCCCTCGCAGCCGTGCTGCACGTCTACATCTTCCTGATGGAGAGCGTCTGGTGGACGCGTCCGTCGACCTGGAAACGCTTCGGCGTTGCCAGCCAGGAGGCCGCAGACACCACACGGCCGATGGCCTACAACCAGGGCTTTTACAATCTCTTTCTCGGTGTCGGCGCGGCCATCGGGCTGGTTCTCTTCTTCGCCGGGCAGCCAGCAGCGGGTGCGGCACTGGTGCTCTTCTGCACCGCAGCGATGACGCTGGCGGCCGTAGTGCTCACGACGACCGGTTCCGGCTACCTGAAGCCGGCGCTTGTGCAGGGCACACTGCCGCTGATCGGCTTTGTGCTGTTCCTGTTCGCCTGAGACGTCTCAGCGGGGGGCGCTGGCGTCACCAGCCAGGAGCGCGGAGCCATGGGCAGCTGCACTACCCGAGTTGGCCGGCCACAGCGGGCGGCAGGGGCAGACCGCTTTTCTGGAGGTCGGTGATGAACTGGGCGACGACCGGTTCAGGCTGGGCTCGCGTGACCGCGCTGAGAGGGCGGACCCATCGAGGTGAGAATGAGCGGACTCGGCCGGGAAACTCCGCCGCGATCGCTCCGACCGGGCAAATGGCCACGCCAAGTCCCGCGGCCGCGAGTTGAGGAGCTGTGGTGGTGACGGTGGTTCGCATCGCCGTTTGGGGCCGAACTCCAGCCTTAGCGAGCGTTTGCTCGATCCATGCACCGAGGTCGTTCTCGGGTGCGTATTGCACGAGAGGACGGCCATCCACGTCGCTGAGGGTGATCGTATCTTTATCAACAAGAGGGTATCCGTGATGCAACGCCAGCACGATCTCTTCCTCGGCAACGATGGTGCCATTGAGGCGGTGCGGAGCGATCTCGGGAATGACCGCGACGTCGACCTCATCCGCCTCGACCCAGTGGAGTAGGTCCTCCGTAGACGCGGATTCCCGGAGAGTGATGAAGACGTCCGGATACTGGACGTGCCATCGGCCGATGACCGGAGTCAAAAGGGCGACAGTGAGGCTTTCTGAGCTGGCGATTCGGATGAGCTTGTTTGCGGAAGCCGCCGCTTCCCGGGCGGAACGCACTGTGGATGCCGCGGCGTCCACCGCGCGTCGGGCATCGGTGAGGGCCGCGCGACCGGCTGGGGTCAACCTGACGCCTCGTGGCTCGCGTGTGACGAGGGGTATTCCTACCTCGTGCTCGAGAGCGGAGATGTGGTGAGACACCACTGGTTGTGACAGGAACAGCAACCGGGCAGCTTCCGTGATCGACCCCGAATCGGCGGCGGCCACGAAACATTCCAGAGCGCGGAGACTAGCCATTCAATAATGCTATCGCAGGTCATCAAACTATCGATGTGATTGAGGGAATGGGAGACGAGCGTTCTGCGCTGACTCCATCGGGCTGCTGGCTCAGCGATATCCCATCGGGTTGTCGACGTGCACTAACGGAGGTTGATTTCATGACGGCGACGACGACTGATCAGAAAGCGCCTGGTCGAGCAGAGCGGGGGAAGCTCCCCCTAGCGGGGCTTCTTGCTCTGTTCACTGCCGGTTTTTTGGGCATCTTGAATGAGACGATTCCGGCTGGTCTCCTCCCGGAGATGGCGAGAGGGTTGGGGGTGTCGGAGTCGGCAGCGGGCCAATCGATAACCATCTACGCCCTCGCAACGGCACTGACAGCGATTCCGCTCAACGTCGTTCTTCGGACCTGGGGGCGACGGACCGTCCTGGTGTTGGCGCTGCTGACGTTCGTTGCCGCGAACGCCGTGTCGGCCTTCACGGACAGCTTCGTCTTGCTTCTCGTCGTCCGATTTGTGGCAGGAGTCGGAGCAGGTCTTATTTGGTCCAACCTCGGCGGTTATGCGGCACGTCTGGTTGCGCCTCACCTCCAAGGAAAGGCCATCACGATTGCGATGGCCGGGACGCCCATCGCTCTGGCCCTCGGGCTCCCGGCCGGGACGATCCTCGGAGGCGTTGCAGGATGGCATGCCGCTTTTGGGGCTGTTGCTGCCGTGGGGGCTCTCCTCCTTGTGTGGGCCTTCGTCGCTCTTCCCAACGTAAAGGGACAGGGTGATGGTGACCATGTGCCGTTCCGAACCATCCTCCGGACTCCCGGGGTCGCGGTCATTCTTTGGGTAGGCGCAGGCTTCATGGTTGCGCACAACATGGTCTACACCTACATCGGACCATTGGCGATCGCTGCGGGCCTCGGTGACCTCATCCAGTGGGTGCTGCTCGTGTTCGGCGTGGCTGCCCTTGTGAGCATCTGGTTGACCGGAGCATTCGTCGACCCGCACCACCGGAAGCTGATTCTTTTGAGCACCACAGTCCTTGGCACCGGTGCCCTGATCCTTGGTTTCGCCACTTTTAGCCCAGTCCTTCTCTATGTGGGGGTGGCTGTCTGGGGGTTTGGCTTCGGGGGGTCCGCGACCCTGTTCATCACCGCCGGTATGCGAGCTGCCGGCACCAATGCTGTCCAGTCCCTCCTCGTGACCGTCTTCAACATCAGCATCGCGCTCGGCGGAATCATGGGCGGGCTACTCCTCGCCGGGTTCGGAGCAATGATCATCCCCTGGGTAGCAGTGGCGATCATGATCCCCACATCCATCATGACCTTCCAGGGACGCCGCCACGCCTTCCCGCGGTGGCCCGCCCTGCTCTGACGCCCCCATTTCCTGCTCAACAGTTTTTATTGAAGGAGAACGTTTTGTCGAATGCATTTGTCACTGGTGGGTCCGGATTCATCGGCCGTGTCCTCGTCCGCAGGCTCATCGCCGAGGGACATTCCGTCACGGTCCTCGTACGGAGCGACGCATCCGCCGACACCGTCACGGGCCTCGGCGCAGAGGCCGTGCGAGGTGATCTGAACGACGCCTCCACCTGGCGCGATGCCGTAATCGGCAACGACGTGCTGTTCCACTTAGCAGCAGAGACCGACATCACCGCCGACCGTGCCAGGCAGCAGCTCGTCACCGTCCAGGGAACCCAGGCCGCCGTGGACGCGGCACGTTACGCCGGGGTTCCCCGCTTCGTTCACTGCGGGAGCGAGGCCGCACTCCTCGCTGGCGACCCACTGATCGACATTGACGAAACCGCGCCTCTTCGACCGGACTCCGAGGCCGCCTATTCGGCCACCAAAGCGCAGGCGGAGCAAATCGTCCTCGACGCCAACACCGCCGAGTTCGCCACCGTCTCAATTCGCCCCCGGTTCGTCTGGGGGCCGGAGAGTTTCCTCATCGAGGGGCTTGCGCAGGCCGCGAAAGCGGGCGAGTTCGCTTGGATCGCCGGCGGGAGACACACCACCGACATCACCTTCGTCGACAACGCCGTCGAAGGTCTCATCCTCGGGTGGCACCGAGGCACACCAGGCGAGGCGTACTTCATCACCGACCAGCACCCGGTGATCCTTCGTGACTTCCTTGAGACCCAGTTCGCTCTCTACGGCGTCGATGCAGACATCCCCGATATCGACGCGGACACAGCTGCACAGGTCGTCCCGGTTCCAGCCCGATGGTTTCTCGGCCAAGAATGCACACTACGGACCGAAAAGTCGGTCGCCGACCTCGGTTACAGCCCCATCGTCACCCACGACGCCGGCATCGAAGCAGTCCGAGTGTTCTTGTCCGCAAGCCGGGCCTAACCACGGAGACTGCACCACCAGATCATCAGATCATCACGAAAGGAACACTCATGAACATCGTCACCATCGGACGTGGAAGCATTGGCGGAGGTCTCGCCGCTCTGTGGCGGAAGGCCGGGCATGACGTCACCGAGCTTGGTCGAGACGGGGGCGACGCCACCCAAGCAGACGTCATCCTCATCGCCGTCCCCGGCTCGCAGATCTCCGACGCACTCGGTAGGGTCACCGGTGTGGAGGGGAAGGTTGCCATCGACGCGACCAACATCATGCCTGTCCGCCAGGGCGACTTCCCGTCCTACGCCCACGAGGTTCAGGCTTTCACCCATGCGCCCGTCGCGAAAAGCTTCAACATGAACTTCGGTTCTCTCTTCGAGAAGGTCGCTGAGCAGCGGGTACGTCCCAGCAACTGGTACGTGGCCGATGACGGCGCCGTCGCGGTTACCGAGCAGCTCATCCGAAATGCCGGCTACGACCCCGTTCGCGTCGGGAATCTCTCTCAAGCCCGCGATTTCGAGAACGCTGTCTGGCTTCTCATGGGCGTCCAGCCCGTCGGCGGTGTCTTCTACCGGTTCGCCGTTCCCGGCGAGCTCTAATCAATCCCGCTAAGACAAGCTTCTAAGCACACTGTTGGGCGATATGAAGCCCCCCGATCGAAGCGGCGTCCGAGGCTGCGCACATACGAAGAGGACGAGTGGTGAATCAGGAGCGCCAAACTCGACACCCAGAAACGACCGTTATTGGGATGTCTGGATGCCCGCACCGAAAAGCGGTCCATACACTCGCCCCGATTCGAAACCGGCTCGAGTCCGGTGATCTTTCGGTTCGGAGTTTCGGATGGTGAGCCGATCGAGCCGGATCCGCATTGCCTCGAGTGGTCTCAATTTCGCTGGGCAGCTGTCCCGTTAGGGGAACCCTCGACGGGACGGCTCATGATGCCGGCAGAGGATCCGCGTCCGGTCCGTGTTGCCTTCGGCTGAGCCTGTCGTCGAGTCCGAAGATGCGGGGTTGAGAAAGCGTGTGTCGCCCGCGGTACTCGCCGCTGCTAGCTACGAAACTCCAGGCTAGTCCGGTCAGATGAATAGCCCGTAACCGGATAACGATCTTCACTGTAGGCTGCTGGCGAAGTCGTACGAGCCCCGGCACTGATACGGCCGGTCAGGGTCAGCGCCGTTAAGGTCGTCGCGCGGTAATCAGCCAGACACGGGAGTCGAACCACACCCCTTCGCCAGTGTCATGAGCATCGAGCAACGCCAGCAGCCGGTCATGAGCGCGGGCGCTCACCGCCGCGTCCAGGTCGGCGACCAGATACTCGACCATCCCTAGACCGACCAGGGCGTCGCGGGCGCTGGCTGCGTCCGGGCCGTAGTAGATCGGCTCGCGTACGTCGGTGATCTCGACCGCGGTGAACCCGGCTGTGGTCAGCACGCCGGTCGCGACGGTCGGATCCGCCAGCGAGAACGCACCGCCAGTCAGCCCAGCTGGCATTCTCCCTTCACCGGCAAGGGTGTGCCGGATCGCCCCGACCCACTCCTGTTGAGCGGCGGCCTGCCACACCAGCTGCACCAGCCGTGCCCCCGGCCGCAATGCCGACCCGATGTTGGTGAACGCCGCGGCGGGGTCGGTGAAGAACATCGTGCCGAACCGGCTGATGCCCACGGTGAAATGCTCCGGGGCAAAGGGGTGGGTCTGGGCGTCGGCACGCTCGAAGGTCACGTTGCGGAGTCCCTCTTTTTCGCTTAGCCGCCGGGCGCGGTCAACCATCGATGCGGATACGTCGACGCCCATCGCGCTTCCGGAGCTCGCGGACCTGGCCGCCTCCCGCGTGGTCTGTCCGGCGCCGCAGCCGATGTCGAGCACACGATCGTGGGTCGTGACATGGGCGGCCGCTCGGAGCCTTTCGTTGTAGCGGATCAGCTCGGCGTCGTAGTCGAACACGTCATTCATCGCCCGGACTCGCTGGGCCGTCGCGGAGTACGCCGCGCACGGTGTCGATCGGTGTACCCGGGGCGATCTCCGGCAGCCACCACGTCGCGCCGGCGTTCGCCCACGGTTCGGGGTCGACGTCGGCCGGCGCACTGGCGGCAATGTCGTACGAGGCCATCTCGCCGTTCCGTAGTTCGGTGATGGTGGCGACGGCCTCGGCGAGCTGGTCCGGGTGCTCGAGGTTGACCGGGAAGTATCCGTCGAGCCGCGCGGCTCGACGGATCGGCTTGACGTTGCCCGGGAATCCGGCCGCCCACACCGGAACGCCCGGCCGCTGGACCGGCCGCGGCAGGAATGCGAGGTCGTCAACCGTGTAGTGCTCGCCGCGATGGTGCACCGGCTCGCCGGACCAGGCCGCCGCCAGGATCTCCAGGGACTCGTCGAGCATCCGCCCGCGAGTACGGTCGTCGAGCTCCTCGCCGGTCTTGGACAGCTCGCCGCCGAACCGGTCGCTGCCGATGCCGACGCCGAGAGTGAGGCGGCCGCCGCTGAGCTGGTCGAGTGTCGCGGTCTCCCGCGCGACCTTCGCCGGCCGTCGACGGGCGAGCGTCGACACCATCGGACCGAACCGCAGCCGCTCGGTCGCTGTCGCGATCGCCGTCAGAGTGATCCAGGGGTCGGCGACCTCTCTCACCGGCGCGCGCCAGTTCAGGTGGTCCCACACGAAACAGCCGTCCCATCCGGCCTCCTCCGCCTCCGCGGCGAGGCGGGCGACCACGCGCGGGTCGGCGAGGTTGTTGAAGAGCGGCAGCCAGAGTGCGGACCGCAGCCGGTTCATGGGTGGCCGACGTCGGAGACCGAGAGGATCGCTGGGATAGCCGTGTCCCAGAGCTCCGGCGGCGGCATCTGGTGGCCCATGCCGCTGAGCGGGACGAGCCGTGCTCCTGGGATCTCCCGAGCCAGTGCCTCGCCATGCCCGTACGGGAACAGCGGATCGGCGGTGCCGTGCAGCACCAGTGTGGGCGCGGTGATCTCGCCGAGGCGGGCGCGGATGGACTCGCCGCCGCCGAGCTGCCAGTGGTTCTGCCCCGACGCGATGGCCGGGCTGCGATCCCAGACGCGGCCGACGATGCGCCGCATCCGCTCCTCGTCGACGGGGATGGTGCCCGCCAACATGCGCTCGCCGTCGGTGTAGTACGCGATGACCGCCTCGCGGTCGGACCAGTCGGGCGCCCCGCCGCCACCCATCTGCTGCGCGAGGTCCTCGCTCATCGGCGGAAGGCCGGGCCCGCCCGTACTAGTGGCGATGAGGGACAGGGAGGCGACGCGGTTGGGGTGATTCACGGCCAGCTCCTGGGCGATGCCGCCGCCCATGGAGATGCCGACGATGTGGGCGGCCGCGATGCCGAGCCCATCGAGCAGGCCGACGGCGTCGTCGTTCAGGGCGTCGAATCCGTACCGCGGGCTGCCCACCGGGAAGGTCGTGGAGCGACCGGTGTCCCGAGTGTCGTACCGGATGACGTGCCTGCCACCGGCTGCGAGGCGCTCGCAGAACTCGTCGTCCCACCAGTCCATCGACGACTCGGCGCCGCTGATGAGCAACAGTGCCGGTGCATCCGGGTCGCCGAAGGTCTGGGCGCAGAGTTCGATGCCATTTGCGTCGAGGAGCTGCTCGTCCTGTGCTTGATATGAGTGCATATCCAGCACACTAGAACGCGCAGCTCCATCTTGAAAAGCGATGATTGTCGATCATATCCATCGCCAAAGCCAATGACTCGCGCTACGCTGGCCGCATGACCGACATCGAGCTGCGCCTCCTGGCCGCGATGAACGCCGTTTCCGAAGAGGGATCATTCGGCCGGGCAGCAGCGCGTCTCGGGTACACCCAGTCGACGGTTAGCCAACAGATCGCCGCGCTGGAGCGGGCAGTCGGCGGTGCGGTGTTCGATCGGCCGGGTGGCCCCAAGCCAGTCCGCATTACCCCGCTCGGCTCGGTGGTCCTTGGCGCGGGTCGCGAACTGCTGGCGAATGCGGAGGAATTGTCCGACGCCGTGGACCGTTTCAAGGCCGGAGACGGTCGGATCGACATCGGCACTTTCCAGAGCGTGTCCAACGTGATCCTGCCGTCGGTCGTGCACCGCCTGCGTGACGAGTTCCCCAACTGCGACATCAGGTTGTCCGAGGAGGAGCCGGACCAGCCACAGATCGGCGATCTCGATCTGCTGTTCTACGACGGCCCTATCGACGGCGACGTCGAGCGCGTCAAGCTTCTTGATGACCCGTACTTGCTGGTAGCGGTCGCGGGCGCCTTCCCCGCGGGTGCGGTGGCGCTGGAGCAGCTCGACAACGAACCGATGGTGGCCTGGCCGCTCACCTGCGACCAGCCGGGTATGGAGCAGGCGCTTGCACGCGGCGGCGCCCGTCCGCAGGTCGTGTTCCGCACCGCGATCAACGACACGCTGTTGTCGATGGTGCGAGCCGGCCTGGGATCGGCGGTACTGCCCTGGCTCGCCATTCGTGCCGCCGACGTCCCGTCCGACGGTCTTCTCCGCATTCACGAGCTACGGCCGTCTGTGCCGCCACGGGAGATTTACCTGCACTGGCGGGCGAGGCGAACCCACTCCCCGCTCGCCCGCCGGGCCATCGAGATCGCGGTCGAAGTCGCGACCGAACTTGCGCAGCCACCGGCCAGTTCTTGATGCATCTCGGTCCCCCCGCAGCTCATCAGAAGCGAGAATCGGATCGACGCCTGTAGGGTGCTGAGGGCCGAGTGGCGCCTATCTGCTTAGCGTCCCGAGTGTGAACAGCGAGCACAATGTACTATCAGCGACGACGAACGCAACGTCGAGATCGCCGTCGCACACGAGAGCGGCGAGTTCATCCGCTCGAGTGAATGGATGTCGACAATCGGTTCCGGAGAGTTGCTTCGTGCCCGAACGCATGCAGTTATGTTGACCAGAGCGCAATCAGTGTGGAGACCCGGACCCCCGCAACATCCAAATCCCGATTCGCGACCTGTTCGCCGCAGCAAACCAAGTTTGCCGCGGCTGGCTCAGCGCCACCTCACGCGGCACCTCCCGGCCTGCCGGGGGAACAGACCTGATCACGACCGACCTGGCGTTCCTGGAAGTCGGTCAATCACGACCCTCAACGGGCGCCCAAGCGACTGGATCAGCGAGCGGCGATGACCTCGAGAGGTGCCCGTAAGCCGGACGGCGACCGGGACACTCGAAACTACTCAATCGAGTCACGCTGGCCGTTGAGGTTGCGTGGGAGCCAGATTCCCGTAAGACCCGCCCGCAAAAATGCCCGGTGAAGGTGCGTCAAACGGACACCCGAAATCGACGGTTTTCGGTGCGGCGTGGGCCGGGTCGCGAGTCGTGTGGCGATCGGCCAGGCCAGACGTGACTGCTACGGCGCCTCGAGGGGAAGCTGCAGTTTGAGCGACTCGACGAGGTCTGGCGCGTGCTTCGTGGTGAGGATCAGGCGGGCGAACTCTTCGTCGACGAGGTCGATCACGACGGCCTGACGCTTGCTCTTGACGGCGAGGAAATCCTTGCCACCGTGGAACTTCCAGGTGCCGATGGCGACGACGAGCGGCACGAGAGTCCCCGGTGCACGGATGCCGCGGAACCAGATCCAGGGGTCGTCGGTGATGGTCGCGGACCGAATGTTCTCCCTCTGCACGATGATGCTGTCGCGGCGAAGCGCGAGCGTCCTCTCGGCGGGCGTGAGATGGACCTCGAGCCGGTCGGGGTGCACGCGCAGGGATGCCATGTGTCTAGTCTGCCCGGTGGATCCGTGAATATGCCTGTGCGAACCTCACGAACCCGTAACTCCTCTGTGTGCGGACGGTCACACCTCCCGGCCGTCCCGGGGTTTCGGCGTGCTCAACCAGCGGAAGAGCGGGGGTTTCGGCAAGCTCAACCGGCGGAAGCTGCGGCGCGAGCGGCCGCTGGCAGTGCCTCGAAGATTCGACCGATCGCGGTCTCGTCGTGGGCGGCCGAGACGAACCATGCCTCGAACACCGACGGCGGCAGCGACACCCCGCCGCGCTGCATCGCATGGAAGAACGGCGGGTAGCGGAAGGCATCCTGGCGCTGTACCTCGGCGTAGGTTCGCGGTGCCTGCGCTGCCGCTTCTTCCCCGAACACAAAACTGAACAGGTTGCCGGCACGCTGCACGCGATGCGCGACCCCTTCGGCCTCGAGTGCGGCCGAGACGGCTTCGGAGACGATCACGGCTGTTGCATCCAGGTGTTCGTACACGGCCGCATCCGCTGCCTTCAGCGTCGCGATGCCGGCAGCGACGGCGACCGGATTGCCGGAGAGGGTTCCGGCCTGGTAAACCGGCCCAGCCGGAGCCAGGAAGTCCATAACCTCGGCGCGGCCGCCGAGCGCCGCAACCGGCAGCCCGCCGCCGATGACCTTGCCGAACGTGAACAGGTCTGGGGTGTACTTCGCGACGTCACCTGGCGCTGCGGCGTCGATTCCCCAGTAGCCGGCAGGGCCGACCCGAAAGCCGGTGAGCACCTCGTCAAGAATCAGAAGCGCACCCTCGGCGTGCACCAGGTCGGCCAGCGCGGCGTTGAAACCCGCCTCTGGCGCGACGACACCCATGTTGGCCGCGGCCGCTTCGGTGATGACCGCTGCGATACGTCCAGGATGCGCGTCGAAAGCGGCCCGCACCGCATCGATGTCGTTGTACGGGAGCACCAGGGTCTGTGCCGCGGTGGCGGCTGTCACTCCGGCGGATCCCGGCATCGCCAGGGTCGCCAGGCCCGAGCCGGCCTCGGCGAGCAGCCCGTCGGAGTGCCCGTGGTAGTGCCCGGCGAACTTCACGAGCAGGTCGCGCCCTGTGAACCCGCGGGCCAGGCGGATCGCCGTCATGGTGGCCTCTGTGCCCGTCGAGACGAGACGCAGTTTCTGCACGGCGCTGACGCCGTCGATGCTGACCCGATCGGTGACGAGTTCTGCGAGTTCAACCTCTGACGGGGTGGAGGCACCGAACGACAGGCCGAGCGCCGCGGCATCCTGCACCGCCTTCACAACCTCCGGATGCGCGTGGCCGAGAATCGCAGGACCCCAGGAGCTGACGAGGTCAACGTAGTCGTGTCCGTCAGAATCGGTGACGTATGCACCCTTCGCCGACACCAGGAACAGGGGCGTGCCGCCAACGGAGCGGAACGCCCGCACCGGGGAGTTCACCCCGCCGGGAATTGCGCGCTTTGCACGCTCGAAGAGCTCGTCGTTGTGGGTCGAGGTGGTGGTCATCGGATCGGTGGTCATCGGATCGGTGGTCATCGCGTGCGCTCCTCGTTCAGCCAGGTGGCAAGTTCGACGGCCCAGTAGGTGAGCACGGCGTCGGCGCCGGCACGACGGATGCTGAGCACAGACTCTTCGACAGCACGTCGACGGTTGATCCAGCCATTGGCTGCGGCCGCCTCGATCATCGCGTACTCCCCTGAGACCTGATATGCCCAAACGGGAATATCACTGATTGCCGCCACGTCTGAAAGCACGTCGAGGTAGCCTCCTGCGGGTTTCACCATCACGATGTCGGCCCCCTCATCGATGTCGAGCAGAGCTTCACGCACACCTTCGCGTCGGTTGCCAGGGTCCAACTGGTAGCTGCGTCTGTCGCCTTCGAGCGTCGACTCGACGGCATCGCGGAACGGCCCGTAGAACGCCGAGGCGTACTTCGCGGAGTAGGCGAGCACGGCGGTGTCGGCGTGGCCATTTTCATCGAGTACTTCGCGAACGGCGGCGACCTGGCCGTCCATCATGCCGCTGAGCCCCAGCAACTGGGAGCCGGCCGCGGCATGGGCCAGTGCCATGTCACGGTATCGCTCGAGCGTGGCGTCGTTGTCAACGCGGCCGGAGGCATCGAGAACCCCGCAGTGGCCGTGGTCTGTGAACTCGTCGAGACACAGGTCGGTCTGCACCACCAGGTCGGCGCCTACTTCGGCGACGATGGCGCTGGTGGCGACATTGAGGATGCCGTTCGGATCTGTCGCGCCGGTGCCGGTCGCATCGCGCACAGCAGGCACTCCGAACAGCATGACGCCGCCGATTCCTGCTGCTGCGGCATCCGTCACTGCTCGTCTTGCACTGTCGATCGAGTGCTGCACGACACCCGGCATCGACCGGATGGGGAGCGGCTCGCTGGTGCCTTCACGCACGAACAGCGGAAGCACGAGGTCGGCTGGATGCAGGCGGGTTTCGCCGGCCAGGCGTCGGAGCGCGGGGGTGGAGCGCAGCCGACGGGGCCGAATGACGGGATTCTTCACCCGTTCAGCCTACGTGGCCCGCCTGAGCGCCCGGTCGTGGCACCCGATCTTGCCTTGGGCACCCGAAATTGTGGGTGCCCAGTGTATTTTCGGGTGCCCAGCCCTGATTTCACGACATTCCCTCTGCGCGACGAGGGTCAGCGGGCCAGGGCGACCTTCACCAGGGCGTCGATGAGCGACTCCGCACTGCGCTCGTCTGCCACCACGTCGACCCGCAGGCCGACGGCGCGGGCATCCTTTGCGGTGCGCGGCCCGATGCAGACCACCAGCGCGCACTCTGGCAGTGGTCCGAATTGCTCCTGCACCTGCGCTGCGACACTCCCAGACGTCACCAGGATCGCCTGCACCAGGCCGGCCGCGACATCCGCCACCACCTTCTCGGCGACCGGAACCCCGACGGTGCGATACGCCACCACAGACGACACCTGGTGCCCGATGCGCTTGAGGCCTTCGGTGAGCAGCGGCTTGGCGATCTCGGAACGGAGCGTCAGCACCCGCAACGGAATCTCGCCGTGCGTCGCTGCTTCCCACTCGGCGAGGAGTCCCCGGGCGGAATTGTCTTCAGACGGAACGATGTCGACGTGGTAGCCGGCGGCGAGTAGCGCGGCCGCGGTCGTCTCCCCCACCGCGGCGATGCGCGTGCCATCCGCGACCTGCGCCTGGTGCGATACCAGCACGTCGACGGTGGTCGCACTGGTCACCGTCATCCAGTCGAACTCGCCAGCGGCGAGACGGGTAAGGGCAGAATCGAGCCCTTCAGCGTCGTCTGTCGGTGCGAAGTTGATCATCGGCGCGACGACCGGCTGCGCACCTTTCGCCCTCAGCTTCGCGGCGACCTGGTCGCCCCACGGGCCGCCCCGCGGCACCAGCACGCGCCAGCCGGCCAGGGGCTTCACCTGCACGGGCCCGGTGTTCATGGGGTGCCCTTCAGCGGTGCCAGTTCGGCAGCGCCGCCGGCGAGCAGCTCGGTCGCCACCCGCTCCGCAATGTCGTCGGCCGCCTCAACCAGATGCCTGGGCGAGGTCGACTCCGGAGTCGCCGCGTGCGAACTGGTGAGCTTCCGCGTGCCATCCGGGCTGTAGACCGTGGCGGTCAGGAAGATCAGGCCGTCATCGACCGTGGCGGTAGCCCCGATCGGAGCAGAGCAGCCGGCATCGAGGCGGGCGAGCACGCCGCGTTCTGCGGAGGTGACACCCTGGGTCGTGCCGTGGTTGATGGCGGCGAGTGCCCTGGCGACTGGGCTGTCGAGTTTGCCGCCCCGCACCTCGATGGCGAGCGCGCCCTGACCGGGGGCGGTCGGCCAGTCAGACAGGTCGAGGAATTCGGTCGCAACCTCGTCGAGCCGGCCAAGGCGACCCAGCCCGGCAGCGGCCAGGATGACCGCGTCGAGATCGCCGTCTGCCACGCGGCCAAGTCGGGTGTCGACGTTGCCACGGATGTCGACAATCTCAAGATCCGGGCGCCGCGAACGCAGCTGGGCGATGCGGCGGGGAGAGCCGGTGCCAACGCGGGAGCCGGCGGGGAGGGTCTCGAGGGTGAGTCCGTCGCGGGCGCAGAGCACGTCGCGCGCATCCGCTCGTTTCGGCGTCGCACCGATGACGAGGCCGGGGTGTTCGCCGGTCGGCAGGTCTTTCATCGAGTGCACGATGAGGTCGCAGTCGCCGGCGAGCAGGGACTCTCGCAGCGCGTTGGCGAAGACGCCGGTGCCGCCGATCGTCGACAGAGACTCACGCGAGGTGTCGCCGTGCGTCGTGATGGGCACGATTTCGATCTCGACACCGGCGGAGGCACCGATGCGATTGGCAACGGTCGTGGTCTGGGCCATCGCGAGGGCGCTGCCCCGCGTGCCGACCCTGATGGCGGTCGCCGCGGCGGCTGAGTTCATCGACGCGCCTCCGGCGGCTGAGTTCATCGACGCGCCTCCGGCGCTCATGGCGCGATCCCGGCAAGCGCGGGCTTGAATCCGAGCCGCACGTTCTCGCAGCAACCGGGGCGGCAAACGTCGTACCAGGGGCCGAGCTCGGTGAGTGCAGGCCGCTCGTCATCCGGAACGTCGTTGACGCGCTCCATGACCAGGTCGACGAGCCCGGTGACGTACGCCGGGTTGGTGCCGGGCGTCGGCACCCGCACGGCGTGCAGCCCGTGCTCGCCGGCGGTCTCCATCGCCTCGTTGTCGAGATCCCAGAGCACTTCCATGTGATCGCTCACGAAGCCGAGTGGAACGATGACGACCGCACGGATGCCGCGGGCCGGCAGGTCGGCGATCGCGTCATTGATGTCGGGCTCCAGCCACGGCATGGTGGGCGGTCCTGAGCGCGACTGGTAGACCAGTTGCCAGCTCACGGCAGTGCCGGCGTCCACGAACGAAGGCGTCGCGGCGGCCATCACGACCTCCGCCACGGCCCTGTGCTGGGCGGCGTACGCGCCGCCGTCACCGAAACCGCGCTCGGCGGGGCCGCTGCGGGCGGCATCCGTCGACGGGATGGAGTGGGTGGCGAACAGAACCTCCACCTCGGTAGCGAGGTCGATGCCGGGAACGGCGGCAGCGACATCCGTCAGCCCCTGCGTGACGCCCTCGATGAAAGGCAGCACAAAGCCGGGGTGGTCGAAGAACTGGCGCACCTTGTCGATGTGCACCTCGTCTTCGAGGCCGGTGGCGGCGAGTGCCTGCGCGAAGTCCTCGCGATACTGGCGGCAGCTGGAGTACGAGCTGTATGCGCTGGTGGCGATGGCGATCAGGCGGCGGTGGCCGGCGGCGTGCGCGTCGGTGATGACGTCGGCGAGGTATGGATCCCAGTTGCGGTTGCCCCAGATCACCGGGAGGTTGATGCCGCGGCCGGCGAGTTCGGCCTCGAGCGCGGCCTTCAGCGCGCGATTCTGGTTGTTGATCGGGCTCACACCGTTGAAGTGCCGGTAATGGTGGGCGACTTCCTCGAGCCGTGCCTCGGGGATTCCGCGGCCCCTGGTCACGTTGCGGAGGAAGGGGATCACGTCGTCCTGGCCCTCTGGGCCACCGAAACCGGCCAGCAGGATGGCGTCATACGCGGTCACTACTGCAGCACCTCCACGAGTTCGGCCAAGGTGACGCGGCGACCCGTGTAGAACGGGACCTCCTCGCGCACGTGACGCCGGGCATCCGTTGCCCGAAGGCCTCGCATGAGATCGACCAGTTCGGTGAGCTCGTCGCTCTCGATCGGCAGCAGCCATTCGTAGTCACCGAGCGCGAAGGCGGCGACGGTATTGGCGAGGGCGCCACGGTAGGAGGCACCGAGGCGACCGTGGTCGGCCAGCATGCGGCTGCGCTCGTCTTCTGGCAGCAGGTACCACTCGTAGCTGCGCACGAACGGGTAAACGGTCAGCCAGCCCTTCGGTGGGACCCCGCGTAGGAACGCGGGCACATGACGGGCGTTGAATTCGGCTTCGCGGTGCACCCCCATGGCGTTCCAGGTGGGGAGCAGGCTCTTCAAGAGGCGGCTGCGACGCAGTTCGCGGTTTGCCCACTGCAGGGTCTCGGCGTCTGGAGCGTGGGTCCAGATCATCACGTCGGCATCGGCTTTCAAGCCCGACACATCGTAGAAGCCGCGAACCGTCACACCTTCGGCTTCGACCAGGGCGACGACGTCATCCAGTTCGTCGACAGCGTGCTGAACATCGCGCCCGTCGAGGTCGTCGGGGTTCGCCGGATCTTTGCGCAGCACAGCGAACAGGGTGAATCCCTGCGGTCCCGTTTCGGGGTTTTCTGCTGTGGGGCGAGTGTCGATCTCGGGCTGGGTGGTGTCTACTGCCTCTCCGGCAGCCGGGTGAGTCATGCATCTAGTCTCCACCGCAATGCGACAAGTGCCAAAAAGGAGGGCTGCCACCATTCTGCAACCGGGGTCCAGGTGACGGATGCCGCTGGCCGCGGCCCGCAGATGACTGCCGGAACACCGCGAAAACATCATGAATCAGCGGCGCGTCACCGGAAACATCACAACTCGGCACCGATCTGTCCCGTCGTGCAGTATTCGTGACATCGCGGCGGCCGAGCGTCGTCCTGCGCGGGTTCACCGGTCCCTGGCATCCGGAATGTGCTGGGATCAGGCGTGCCCCAGCGGCGCTATCGGCGCTGCACCGCCCGAACGCCGAGCCAGACCACGGCCCCGACGACGGCCACGGCCCCGAGGGCGATTCCCGCCAACGCGGCGGGGTTGTCTTCGCCGAGGTTGCGAAGCCCCATCGAGAACCGGCGGCCCCTGATCTTCAACTGCTTGGGAATGTTGAGCTTGTACTCGAGGGCATCGAGAGTGCTGGCGATCTCGCCCCTGGCCGCGTGCGCCTCGGCGCGCAGTTCACCCAGCGACTTCTTCGGCTCTTTCGGCTCTTCGGCCTTGTCGGGCTCCAGTGTTTCAGTGGTCATATTCTCCGACCCCCTTGAATGCGTCGACGTCGTGACGGATGCTGGCGCGCACGCCGTCTGGGTCCTCTTCGGTGCCGGCCTTCACCCTGTTCAGCCCGATCAGGGCAAGAATCACGGCGATGAGCAGCAGTGCGACTCCCACAATCAACGCGGACAGCCAGAGCGGCAGGGCAAGCGCGATGGCGATGATGGCCGTCGCAATCAGTACGCCGGCCGCGAAGAACGCGAAGACGGCGGCGCCGACGAAGAGCCCGACGCCAACACCGAGATTCTTGGCCTTGCCCGCCAGCTCGGTCTTGAAGGCTTCCAGCTCTGCCTGCACGAGGGTCGCTATCTGGCCAGGTAGCTCGCCGACCAGCGCGAAGAGCGACCGTTTGGTCTTCGGGTTGAATCCGTTGTTGCTCACAGGTCCTCCCACATCTCGTGACGGTTAGGCGTCTGCGTCGTCGGTCGACTTGGGCGCGGTACCGGCCGACGGCTTGGCGGTCGACTTGGCAGTTGAGTTGGTGGTGGTGCTGCGCTTGGCTGCCGGCTTGGACGACGAGGTCCCTGACGGCTTGGAAGCAGATGAATTGGATGCAGCCGACTTCGACGCAGCGGATGTCGACGATGTCTTCGACGCCGCGGCATCCGTTGACCTGTTTGTCGACTTGCTGCCTGACTTGGCTCCGCCGGAGCCGGAGCCGGCTTTGTCGATGACCGAGTTCACGACCTTCTTGCCTGCGTCAAAGAGCGCAGCAGGAACATCGCCGACCTTGTCGAGCGCGAAGTCGCGCACCTCGCCGACGCGCCGTTGTACCGGCTCGGCGTTCCAGAAACTGTCAGCGGCCGATTTAATCTGCTCGTAGCGCTTGCGCCCTGCACGGGCGCCCAGCACGTAGCCGATCAACCCACCGGTAATGAACAGGAGCTTGCCCCGCATTTGTGACTCCATTCCTCGACGTTCATGTAACACCCAGCGTAACCCTCAACCTCATTGCTGCACATGGCTTTACCGCCGGATGACGCGGTTGTGTCGCCGTGGAGTCGCCGGAGTGACGGCGAAGCCGGACGATTCCTCCGAGTTGGCTGAGAGTCAGAGTTGCCTGAGAGTCAGAGTTACCTGAAAGTCAGAGCCGCTACGCCTCGCCGCGCCTCAGCAGTTCGCCGGTGAGGGTACTGCCGTCGACTTCGACACCTCGCACGAAGGTGCGTCGCACCACACCGGAGAGTGCGCGGCCCGCGTACGGGGTGATCGGGTTCTTGTGCGCGAGCTTGGTCACGTCGACGACAAAGCTGTCGTCGGGGGCGAAGATGGCGAAATCCGCGTGGTAGCCCAGTGCGAGCTGGCCTTTGCGGGTCAGCCTGGCCAGCTGCGCGGGGGAACTCGCCATCCACTGCACCACCTGCTCAAGGCCGATGCCGCGCCGTCGCGCCTCTGTCCAGATCAGGGAGAGTCCGAGCTGCAGCGACGACACCCCGCCCCAGGCGACCGCGAAGTCCCCATTCTCCAGATCCTTCAAATCGAGGGTGCTTGGGCTGTGGTCAGACACGATGCAGTCGATGGTGCCATCGGCGAGGCCCTCCCACAGCAACTCCCGGTTCGACGCCTCGCGAATCGGCGGGCAGCACTTGAACGCGGTCGCACCATTGGGGATCTCCTCGGCCAGAAGCGTGAGATAGTGCGGGCAGGTCTCCACCGTGATGTGCACCCCGTCGCGTTTGGCCGTCGCGATCATCGGCAGGGCGTCGGACGACGACAGGTGCAGGATGTGAGCGCGTGCGCCGGTGAACCTGGCCCGCTCGATCACCTCGGCGATGGCAATGTTCTCGGCGCCACGAGGCCGGGAGGCGAGGAACTTGTCGTAGTGGTCGCCTTCTGCAGACGGCGCCCGGTCGATGGCCCGCGAGTCCTCCGCGTGCACGATCATCAGTGCGTCGAACGACGCAAGCTCGACCAGGTCCTCTTCCATCTGCTCGGCGTCGAGGTGCGGAAACTCGTCCACCCCAGAGTGGAGCAGGAAGCACTTGAACCCGAACACGCCGTCATCGTGAAGGGGACGCAGCTCCGCCTTGTTACCGGGGATGGCTCCGCCCCAGAAACCGACATCGACGAATACCTGGTCTTTCGCCACCGAACGCTTCAGCTCGAGCGCGTCGACGGTGACGGTGGCAGGGATGCTGTTGAGCGGCATGTCGATGATGGTCGTCACGCCGCCGAGAGCTGCTGCGCGAGTTGCGGAGGCGAACCCTTCCCATTCCGTTCGGCCAGGCTCGTTTACGTGAACGTGGGTGTCGACGAGCCCAGGGAGCAGCGTTTCGTCGTCGGCGAGCTCGATGGTCGTTCTGCCCTGGAGATTGTTGCCGAGCGGTTCCATGGCAACGACGACGCCATCTCGAACACCGACCTCACGAGCAACGATTCCCGCGGTTGTCATGATCTTCCTGCCCCGCACCACCAGGTCGTATTCGACTCCCTGGGCAGGCACGAGGGGTGATTCGTTGGTCATTGTCGTACTCTTTCATGGCTTGCGTGCGCCGGGCTTGCTGATGCAATACTTTCTGACGATATGCTCGCGCTGATCTGGGCTCCGATGCGCTCGAGCAGCGCACCGGCGTTGCTCATGCAGGTCTGAACGTCAGGCTCGAGGTCGGTCAGCGCATAGGTGCGTTCGAAGCCGGCAGCGTGCAGCTGACCAGGCTCCAGTGTCGTACGACCGCAGACCGCGATCACGGGCACGGATGCCGCGGCAGCGGCTCTGGCGACGCCCAGTGGCGTCTTGCCGCCGAGACTCTGCTCATCGAGACTGCCCTCACCGGTGATCACAAGGTCAGCATCGGCAATGCGCCTGGCCAGGTCAGTGAATTCCAGCACCACATCGACCCCCGGGCGGCGGGTGGCGCCGAGAACGGCCAGGGCTGCGTAGCCCACTCCGCCGGCGGCACCGGCGCCTGGCTCCCCGCTGAAGTCGTCTGCCGCCTGCCCGATGGCGCGCGTGAGGGCAGCCGCGAAGGCCGCCAAACCGGCCTCCAGAATCACAACGTCGGCGGCGGTCGCGCCCTTTTGCGGCGCGAACACGGTGGCAGCACCCCGCGCACCAAGCAGTGGGTTGTCAACGTCACTCGCAAGCGTGAACCTGGTGGTCTCCAGCCGTGGATCGAGCCCGGTCAGATCCGCTGAAGCGAGCCGGATGAGAGCTCCCCCTCCCGCGCTCAGTTCATGCCCGTCAGAGTCGAAGAAGCCGGCACCGAGCACGGAGAGGAGGCTGGCTCCGCCGTCTGTCGTGGCGCTCCCTCCGACCGCGAGCACGATGTGGGTGCAGCCGAGGTTCAGTGCGGCGAGGATGAGTTCCCCGGTTCCCCTGCTCGTGGCACCCAGCGCATCCCGTTCACCGCCGGGGAGCCTGTCGAGTCCTGACGCCGCGGCCATTTCGATGACGGCTTTGGCTCCGCGCACCGCGAAGTCTGCGACCAGCGGCTGGCCGCTCGGACCGGTGACGCGTGCGCTGTGGCGAGTGAATCCGCTGCCGAGTGCGGCGTCGAGAGTGCCCTCGCCGCCATCGGCAACAGGCACTCGGTCGACCTGAACGTCTGGGTCAACCGAGCGCAGCCCGATTTCGAGGTGGCGGGCCACCTCGGGAGCCGTCAGCGATCCCTTGAACTTGTCGGGGGCGATGACGATGCGCATACTGTTCGCTCGACGTTTCTCTCAGGCGCCGGGGCGGGTCAGCCGACCGGCGACAGCGCCGGCGACACAATGGGCGAGATCGCCGTCGGTGCGTCGGCGGCGGATGTCGCGATCTCCTCGAACTCGTTGATGGCGTCGATTCCGGCCGCGCCCATCGAAATGTTCGTCACACGTTCCAGGATGACCTCGACCACCACGGGAACACGGAACTCCTCGAGGAGGCGGTGGGCCTCGGCGAACGCGGCAGGCATGTCATCCGCTTCCCGCACGCGAATGGCTTTGCACCCCAGCCCTTCTGCGACCTTGAGGTGGTCGACGCCGTATCCCTCCAGCTCGGGCGAGTTGACGTTCTCGAACGCCAGCGACACGTGGTAATCCATCTCGAAACCGCGCTGTGACTGCCGGATCAGGCCGAGGTAGGAGTTGTTCACCACCACGTGGATGTATGGAATCTGGAAGTGCGCGCCGACGGCGAGTTCCTCGAGCATGAACTGGAAGTCGTAATCCCCCGAAAGGGCGACGACGGTGGTGTCGGGGTCGGCGGTGGCGACACCCAGCGCGGCGGGAAGCGTCCAGCCGAGAGGGCCCGCCTGGCCGCAGTTGATCCAGTGCCGTGGCTTATACACGTGCAGCAATTGAGCGCCGGCGATCTGCGACAGGCCAATCGTGGAGACGTAACGCGTGTCTGGACCGAACGCCTTGTTCATCTCCTCGTAGACCCGCTGCGGTTTCATCGGCACGTTGTCGAAGTGCGTCTTTCGCTGCAGGGTGGCCTTCCGCTCCACACAGCTGTCGACCCAGCTCTCCCAGTCGGGCACCGTGCCGGCAGCCTTGCGCTCCCTCGCCACCTCGATGAGCCCCTCGAGGGCGGCTCCGGCGTCGGAGACGATGCCGAAGTCCGGTGAGAAGACACGCCCGATCTGGGTCGGCTCGATGTCGATGTGGATGAACCGGCGCCCGGCGGTGTACACGTCGAGCGCTCCGGTGTGACGGTTGGCCCAGCGGTTTCCGATCCCGATGACGAAGTCGGAGGCCAGCATGGTCTCGTTGCCGTAGCGGTGCGAGGTCTGCAGGCCGACCATTCCGGCCATCAGGCGGTGGTCGTCTGGGATGGTGCCCCACCCCATGAGCGTCGGGATGACCGGGATGTTCAGAAGCTCCGCCAGCCCGACCAGCTGGGCGGAGGCATCCGCGTTGATAATGCCGCCACCGGCGACGATCACCGGGCGTTCGGCACTCTCGAGCATGTCGAGGGCCTTGTTGAGTTGCGCACGGGATGCCGCGGGCCGGGGAATTTCCATCGGCTCATAGGTGTCGATGTCGAACTCGATCTCCGCCTGCTGCACGTCGATGGGCAGGTCGATCAGCACGGGCCCTGGGCGGCCGGTGCGCATCAGGTAGAACGCCTTCTGGAAGGCGCCTGGCACCTGGCCCGCCTCGAGAACGGTGACCGCCATCTTCGTGACCGGAGCCGCAATGGAGGCGATGTCGACCGCCTGGAAGTCCTCCTTGTGCAGCTTGGAAACAGGGGCCTGTCCGGTGATGCAGAGGATCGGGATGGAGTCGGCCCAGGCGGAGTAGAGCCCGGTGATCATGTCGGTTCCGGCTGGGCCGGAGGTTCCGATGCAGATGCCGATGTTGCCCGGCTTCGTGCGGGTATAGCCCTCTGCCATGTGCGAGGCGCCCTCGACATGACGGGCGAGCACGTGCGCGATGCCGCCATGGGCGCGCATCGCGGAATAGAACGGATTGATGGCAGCACCGGGGAGGCCGAAGGCCTGTGTGGCGCCTTCCTTCTCCAGGATGGCGACGGCAACGTCGACTGCGCGCATCTTTGGCATGATTTTCTCCTTGCGTGAAAGCTGGGTGAGTGAAAGTTGAATGAGTGGAACGGATCAGTGGCTGGAGCGGACTACTTGCTGGAGCGTCCGGAGAGCTGCTCCACCAGGAGCAGCAGGGCGGAGTGGTCGAGTGAGCCATGGCCCTCTGCACGGAGGGCGCCCATCAGCTGCGCGGTCATGGCGCCCAGCGGAATGGCAACTCCGGCCTCGCGGGCGGCTGCGGTGACAATGCCCAGGTCTTTGTGGTGCAGGTCGACGCGAAAACCCGGTTCGAACGTTCGCGCGATCATGCCGGCCGCCTTGCGGTCGAGGATGCGGTTGCCGGCCAACCCGCCTGCAAGCACTTTCACGGCGGCCTCGGTGTCGACTTTGTGCGCCTCGAGAAAGACGAGTGCCTCGGCGACGAGCTGGATGGTGCCGGCCACGATCAGCTGGTTGGCCGCCTTGACCGTCTGGCCGGAGCCGGTCGGACCGACATGCACCACCGTGCTGCCGACGGCATCGAGCACCGAACGCACGGCTTCGACATCCGCTGCTTCGCCGCCGACCATGATCGAGAGGGTGCCCTCGATCGCCCCTGCCTCGCCACCGGAGACGGGAGCGTCGATCGCCTTGAGGCCGGCCTCTGCGGCCTCGGCAGCCAGGCGAACGGAGACATCGGGGCGAATCGTGGAGGCATCCACCCAATACGCTCCCGGCTTGGCGTTGGCGAATACCCCGTCAGCACCGCCGACGACCGCTTCGACATCCGGCGAGTCCGGAACCATCGTGATGATCACATCTGCATCGGCGACGGCGTCGGCAATGCTCGATGCACCGGCGCCGCCTTTGGCTACGAGCTTGTCGATCTTGTCCTGGCTGCGGTTGAAGCCCGAGACGGTGTGCCCGGCCTTGACCAGGTTGATGGCCATCGGGAGTCCCATGATGCCGAGGCCGATTACTGCGATGTGTGTCATTTTCGTGTCCTTCAGAAAGTCGAGTTGAAGCGGGTCAGGCTCGCGCTGCGGCGCGGTCTGCGGCGCGGTCTGCGTTCGTGAGCCAGGCGAACGGGTCGGCTGACGCGGTCTTGTACTCCAGGCCGATGTGGCCCTCGTAGCCCAGCTCGATGCTGCGCTCGATCCACTCGCCCAGCGGCAGGTCTCCGGTGCCGGGCTCGCCACGCCCTGGGGCGTCGGCGATCTGGATGTGGCCGAAGTCGGCTGCGTGGGCTTCGATGACGGATGCGACGTCGTCGCCGTTGACCGCGAGGTGATAGAAATCGGCGAGCAGCTTCACATTGGTGCTACCGCTTTCGCGGCGTACGCGGTCGATCACGGCCAGCACGTCGGCAGCGGTGAGAAGCGGGTAAGCGGCAGCGCCGCTCACCGGCTCGAGCAGCACTGTGCCGCCGACGCGGGCAACAGCGGCGGCGGCGAGGGCGAGGTTCTCTGCACCGACGGCATCCTGCTGTTCTGGTGTCGCGCCTTCGACCCGGTTCCCGTACAGGGCGTTAAAGGCCCTGCAGCCCAGGCGTTCACCGATGCCGGTGACGACGTCGAGATTGTCGCGGAACTCGCTCGACCGTTCCGGCCAGGAGACCAGGCCGCGATCGCCGGCCGGCATGTCGCCCGCGTTGAAGTTCAACCCGGTCAGCTGCACTCCGGCATCCGTCACGGCCCGCTCGAACGCGGTGATCTCGGCGTCGGCCGGCACGGAGGAGGCGAACGGCCACCAGAACTCGACGGCGTCGAAGCCCGCGGCCTTCGCGGCGGCCGGGCGCTCGAGCAGCGGCAGGTCGGTCAGGAGGATGGAGCAGTTCACGGTGTACGACATTGGACGTCCTCAGATTCAGTAGGTTCGTAGACTTCCACATCGCGGAAGCTAGATTCTGCTATGTGAAAAGAATAAGCGACTTCCCCACATGCGTCAACCGTTGGAGTGAGCCCGCCGGTCACGACCGACGAAATGGGTCTCGACGTTGTCGCTGGTTCACCCTGCCGAAACCAAGACGGGGGTCTCGACAAGCTCGACCAATGGGAAGGGGCTCGACCCTTCGACCCTTCGACAAGCTCAGGACGGCGCAAGCTCAGGACGGCGCAAGCTCAGGACGGTGCAGGCTCAGGAGACGGTGCAAGCTCAGGACGGTGCAAGCCCGACCGACGAGTGGGGCGCGGTCGTCCCAAACTCCTAACCCGTGACGCCGAAGACGCGCATTCCCTCCACGAGCGTCTGCGCATCGCGTGTCATCGTACGGGCGACCGACGGCGTGCAATACCCGCCGTACTGTAGCAACGACTTGTCCTTGAGCAACCGTCGGAGCTTACCGGCGAGGACCGGGCCACCTGGTCTCACTGTCGCAAGCAGATCAACGGCGACTCGGTGGTCCTGGTCATTGGCCCGCTCACCGAGGACGGCCCCACACATCGCGTCAGCAGCGGCAATACCCGCGCTGATCGCGTTCGATGCGGCGACTTGCGCCTCGGCGGAAGGGCCTGCTTTCCCGTCCACGTATTCCAGCCGCTCAAGTGCAACTTGCAGATGCTCCCGTGCCGTCCCCGCACGTTGTTGAATCTCCGACCTGGTCATCTTCACCACGCGCGCCATCTGTCAGGAATCCAGAATGCGTCGCCGTAGTTCCGGTCCATGGAACGTGCGGGAGTCTGCCTGCCAGGATGCGACCATCGGGTCGCGAGAGCTGACCATTTCAGCGAGTCGTGCGCTACTCAGGTCGAAGACGTTGCACTCATTTCCGGTCCAGCGCTCAACTTCACTGGTGAGGTCGCCGACGAACTGCTCAATCAGGTGAGAACTGACGTCATCGGCGAATATGGCGACGATGTCGATATCGCTTTCGAGCGTGCTGCTGAAACGTGCGACAGAACCGAAAAGGGCAAGCGTCGTGTGCCTGGCGCCGGAACGGCCGAAACACTTTTCGAAGACAGCGATGATGCGCTCTTCAAGATCGCCCATGACGTCGTCCGTCGCCTGGACGACGGCTTCTATCACGGGCCAAAGAAGGTGCTCCCGGTTGGCGGTATACATGATTGACGGGCCGGATCTGCGGGCGGAAACCGTTCCATGGAGGACCAGTCGATTGAGCGCAGACCTGACGCCGGGATTCGAACCAGTGGCAACAAGTTCCGCGATGCGGGAGCCACTCAACGGCGCCGTCGTATGACCGAGGACGCGCAGCACCTGCCCCTCAAGGCTCGGAATGATGGCGCTGATCGGATTACTGAGGTCCACCTGCACCGCTCCCTTAGGTCTGATGAAATAGTAGCAGAACTGTTCAAATTACATCAGAAGTGCTGGCACCAAGCTCGCCACGTTAGCGACCGGAACGTTCCATCTCCCGCACCGAGAACTCCCAGAAGGAACGTTCAATCACCGTACCCGCTGGCCACTGCCTGGCAATGTCGACCATGAGCGCTGCCAAAGAATCGGCATCCTGGCGGCCCCAGCCTTGCGCGTCCAGCCCATCGCCGATCGCGGTGACATACCGGTCTAGCGTGAGGTCGGGAAACTCGGCAGTCCGTGCCGTGGTGGTCGGACGAGCTGACGAGAGACCGGCGAACCCTCGGGAGCATCCG
Source organism: Glaciibacter superstes DSM 21135 (assembly GCF_000421145.1). GTDB lineage: Bacteria > Actinomycetota > Actinomycetes > Actinomycetales > Microbacteriaceae > Cryobacterium > Cryobacterium superstes. The sequence continues at coordinate 153,396 of NZ_ATWH01000014.1, forward strand.
CACTCGTTTGCCGGGTCCCGACGGTCACGGGCGCACCGCTCCTGCACGGGGTCTGAGTAGTAGTAGAACGAAAACGTCCGCTAAGGGCTTGGTCGTTCCACTACTACTCAGACCCGTGAGCTGGTGCGCAGGGTCAGCCGAGAGGGGGCCGGCCGGCAAACAGCTGGTGAAAGTGGTTGATCGGCCCGTTGCCCGCACCGACTTCCAGTTCGTTCGCATGCAGCAGCGCATCCTGCAGCCAGGCCTTGACCCGCGACAGCGACATGGCCCAGTCGCCCGTCCGGGCCTGAACCGTCGCCATGGCCGAGGAAAGCGAACAGCCCGTCCCGTGCGTGTTGCTCGTGTCGACGCGAGGCGAAGCGAACTCGACCACGGTGTCGGCCAGTAATCCCTGGGTGTTGACCAGCGCATCCGGACAGCTGACACCGGTCAGGTGTCCACCCTTGACCAGCACTGTCACCCCCGAGATCCTGGATAAGCGCTTGCCCTGTTCCACCGCCTCGGGCCAGCTGCACGCGGTCGGCTCCTGCAGCAGCACCGCCAGTTCGGGGATATTGGGGGTGACCAGATCGGCGAGAGACACCAAATCCCGCAGGGCCTGCTCGGCGGATGGGGCAAGGAGGCGGTCACCGCTCGTAGCCACCATGACCGGATCCAGAACCACCAGGGGAGGACGGGTGGCTTCCAGCCAGGAGCGGACCTCCCGGATCACATCGACATCGGCCAGCATGCCGATCTTGACGGCATCGATCACGACGTCATCGCTGACCGCGTTGAGCTGCTCGCGGAGAAACTCCACCGGCGGGGTGTGCACGGAGCGTACCCCGCGCGTATTTTGGGCCACTAGGGCGGTCACGACGGCCATGCCGTAGCCACCGTTGGCCGCGATGCTTTTCAGGTCCGCTTGGATGCCTGCGCCGCCGGTGGGGTCGGTTCCAGCGATACTGAGCACTCGGGGGGTCGATCTTAGACTCGCTCTCTGATTCGCTCTGGCGGCATGGCTTAACATGCGTGGCATCCCTTCGTTCGTGCTCGGAGACAGGTTCATCGGGTAGTCATCTCTACTCGGCCGTTTGATTTTCACGTCCACACGGGGTTCCAGGTGTGTAGGGCGATTGCGGCCGTCAGAGACGCACCGGTGATGATCACGCCGGCCGTCAGGACCCACACGTCGATGACTCCGACGTTGGATTCGCGCGCCCACGTGCGTTGGCGGCCGCCGAAGCCTCTGGCCTCCATGGTCGCGGCTAGTCTGGTTGCCCGGCGGATGGCTTGCACCAGCAAGGCCAGGCCCTGGCCGACGGATGCCGTGAACCGGCCCAGGAAACCGACGTTCGAGCCCACACCGCGGGCGCGGCGGGCCATGCCGAGGGTCTGCCATTCCTCGATCATGAGCCCGACCAGCCGCAGGGCGGCCAACGCCCCGAGCACAAAACGATGCGGCAGCCTCAGATTCTGGGCGAGCGAGTCGGCCAGGTCCGTCGGATCGGTGCTGGCGAGCAGAATGATACCCGGCAGGGCGATGGCGATTCCACGCAGCACAATGGCCAGTCCGGACTCCAGCGAGCCTTCCGTGAAGACCAGCGGCCCCCAATCGAGCAGCACGCCACCGGTCTTGGGAGCCAGGAGGGCCGTTCCGTAGCCGCCGACCAGTGCTGCCGCCAGAATCGGCCAGCCGCGCACAACCAGAGCACGGATGCTGACCCCGGCCAGCGGGAAAATCGTCAGCTCACAGACCAGTGCGACTGTCGAGGATGCCCAATCGATGGTGAGGAGCAGGGCCAGCGTCAGGAGCAGAGCTGCGGCGAGCTTGGATAACGGGTTGGCGTGGGCCAGCCACCCGGTGGACCGTGGCACCGCGATGACGTCGGTGCTCATGTCGGTGCTCATGTCGGCACTCATGGCGGCCGTCACGTCGGTGCTCATGCCAGAGCCTCAAGCACGACACGGTCAGGTTCCAGGTGCAGTCGGCGACCGCCCAGAACCTTGGTGAATTCCTCGTCGTGGGTGACGGAGACGACGGCGGTTCCGGCATCCAGCAGCTCGGTGAGCAGCCCGGCCAATTCGGCCCAGGTGTTCGCGTCCTGCCCGAAGGTCGGCTCATCGAGCACCAGAACCTGCGGGCTGGCCGCGAGCACGGTGGCAACGGACAACCGACGCTTTTCGCCCCCCGACAGGGTGAACGGGTTGGCCGCGGTCAGATGCGTCAGGCGGAGCCGCTGCAGAAGATCGTCCACGCGTTCCTCCCCCCGACCCAGACGCCGCGGTCCGAAGTTCAGCTCGTCCAGAACGTTACCGGTGACAAACTGGTGCTCCGGTTCCTGAAACACCGTGCCGATTCGAGCGATGAGCTCTGACCCGGTCCAGGCAAAGGGATCAGGCCCGGCTTCGCGGTGCAGCACGGCGGATGCGACGACCTCACCCCGGGCGGCGGGCAGCAGCCCGCCCAGAGTCAGGGCGACCGTGGATTTGCCGACGCCGTTGGGACCGGTGATGCTCAGTGCCAGCCCGGCTCGCACCTCGGCCGAAAGTCCTGCAACAACGGGGGTGACCGGATGCCGACGGTTTGATCGCCGGCGGGAGACGCCGAGGCCTGACGCACTCAGGAGTACTGAGCCATCGGTTCCGCGCAAGCCTCCGTTCTGGTCGGTCGGCGGATTCACGCGGCTTCGGGTCTCGGGGACGAAACCCGGAACCCACACTCCGGCCCCGATCAGCATCCGGCGGGCCTGGTTCAGCACATTGGCGGGGGAGCCGTCGATCATGACGCCTCCGCCGGGCTCCAGAACGACAATCCGGGTCGCCACATCCGCCCAAATGGCCACCCGATGCTCGACCACGACCAGTGTCGCCCCCGTGCGGTCAAGGGTTCTCACCACCGCGTCGCGCACCTCGAGCACGCCTGCCGGGTCAAGGTTCGCCGTCGGCTCATCCAACAGGATCAGGCCCGGCCGCATGGCCAGGATGCCGGCCAGCCCGAGGCGTTGTTTCTGGCCGCCGGACAGCCGCGAGGTGGGGTGGTCCAGCGGAAGGTTCAGTCCGACGGCGTCGAGAGATTCGTGCACCCGCAGCCAGATTTCCTCCCGGGGTACCGAGAGATTCTCCGCGCCGAATGCGACGTCGTCACCCAACCGGGAGAGGACCACCTGTGAATCCGGATCTTGCTGCATCAGCCCGGAGCGGCCGCGCTGCTCGGCGGCCGGCCGGCCGTCGATCAGCAGCCGGCCGAATTCGGAGGCCTCTTCGTCGCCGCCGAGAACGCCGGCCAGTGCGTGGAGCAGTGTCGACTTGCCGGCTCCGGAGGGGCCAAGTAGCAAAACGCGTTCCCCGGGCTCAATCGTCAGGTTCAGGTCGGCGATCGCCTTGCGGGTGCGGCCGGAATGTTGCCAGCCCCAGCCTGCGGCGGACACCGCAGCGGGCCGTACCCCGTCGTTGCCGTGGTTCTTCGGGAAACCCATCCGTCAGAACACGGATTCCGTGGCTGCTCGTCGGGCGGCCAGGTTGGACAGCGCGCCCGTGCGGCCAAGGCCCCGCACGGCCAGCCAGGACAACAGGCCGGCGATGACGGCACCGGAGACGGCACCGAGAATCAGGTAGACGATCTTCCAACCGAACGCCCACTCGGCGTTACTGCTGAAGCTGGCATGGATGCCCATCGCCACACCGGCCAGCGCCCCGGCGAGCACGGCGACCGACAGCGTGAACTTTCGGTAGCCAAACAGCGCGAAGGCCAACTCGGCCCCGACGCCCTGAATCAGGCCCGAGAGAATGACGGTGAGTCCGAAGGCCGAGCCCAGCAGCGCTTCGACGACGGCGGCCAGCAGTTCACAGTAGAGCGCGGCCCCTGGCTTACGGATGAGCAGACCGCCGATGACGCCGGCAATCAGCCAGCCGCCGCCATAGAGTCCACCGAGAGGCGGAAACGCCGCCGTGATGACCGCGATGCCCGCGTATCCGGCCGACCAGGCCCAGAAGATGACGCCGACGGCGACGGATACGACGGAGGCGACGACGATATCGACGACGCGCCATTCGCGCGTCTTTTTCTTTACAACTGTGGTTTCGGTGTTGGTCATGATGTCCTCCTGAGGAAACAGGAGGGGAGAGGCATCCGTCGAAAGCGGGTCTGGAATCAGACCCGGTGTCGCTGTTGTCTCTGAGAACTCGACTCCCTTCGCCGGTACTAACCGGATCAGGTTCGAGGGTCTGCGTGTGAACGCACTCTCAGCGCCCGACTTCGCTGTTGCGAGCCGGCGCTCCCCTGTCGTTATGTGGCTGTTGTTAAGTGGTGTTGTGGTGCCGAAAGACTCGGCAGGTCTGGTTTACACGAGGTTTGGTACGAGGTCAATTCCGCGCCGCCAGCCAGCCAGCCAAGCAGACGCCAGGCCGCGAGGCATCCGTCTAATACACCGGCTTGGACGGTTCAATTTCTTTCACCCACGCCAGCACGCCTCCCTGCACGTGCCGAATCCGGGTGTAGCCGCGCCGCCGGAGGTTGGCCAGCACGTCGGCCGAACGCGCGCCGGCCTTGCAGTGCAGCACGATGTCCCGATCCTGGCGCAGTTCCGGGATCACATCCTGGGAGAGGATGCGGCCCTGCGGAATCAGCCGGGAGCCCGGGATACTGACGATGGCGTGTTCGCCCGGTTCCCTGACGTCGATCAGATCGAAGTCACCCCGGCCGGCCGCCCGCTCGCCCAACATCGTGGCCAACTGGTGCACGGTGATGCTGTTTTCGACGCCCGGAACCGGCTCTGGAACCACCCCACAGAAGAGTTCGTAGTCGACCAGTTTCGTGATGGGCAGGCCGGCGGGGTCTTTGCAGACGGTGATCTCTCGCCAGGACGACGCCAGCGCATCGAACAGCAGAACACGCCCCAGCAGGGTGCGTCCGACGCCGGTGATCAACTTGACTGCCTCGGTCACCATCATGGACCCGACGGCGGCGCAGAGCATCCCGAAGACCCCGCCTTCCGAGCACGACGGAATCGAGCCGGCGGCAGGGGGCTCTGGGTACAGATCCCGGTAGGTCGGTCCGTGTTTCTCCCAGAAGACGCTGACCTGCCCGTCGAAGCGGAAAATTGACCCCCAAACACAGGGCTTGCCGAGCAGGGCGGCGGCGTCGTTGACCAGGTAGCGCGTAGCGAAATTGTCGGTTCCGTCCACAATCAGGTCGTAGTCGGCAAACAGCGCGAGGGCGTTGTGCGAATCGAGCCGAGTGTCATGCAGCCGCACGGTGACCAGCGGGTTCAGCTCCGCGACCGCGTCTCTGGCCGATTTAAGTTTGGTCCGCCCCACATCCGTCACGCCGTGAATCACCTGACGTTGGAGGTTGCTGAGGTCGACTTCGTCGTCGTCGACGATCCCGAGGGTGCCAACACCGGCGGCGGCAAGATAGAGCAGCACCGGCGAGCCAAGGCCACCGGCGCCGATCACGAGCACCTTGGCGTTCTTCAGCCTTCGTTGACCCAGCGTGCCGATCTCGGGAATCAGGATGTGCCGGGAATAGCGTTCGATTTCCAGGGCGGTCAGGTCGGCAGCCGGCTCGGCCAGGGGCGGCAGCACGCTCACAGGTCCGGGCGTCCTTCCATCGCGGAGGACGCGAGCGCGTGCTGGCGTTTCGGTATTCGCCCGGCCTGGGCGGCGAGCCGGCCCGCGATGACGGCATGTTTGAAAGCCGCACCCATTCGCACCGGATCCTGCGCCCTCGTCACGGCCGTAGCCAGGAGCACGGCGTCGCAGCCGAGCTCCATGGCCAGCGCCGCATCCGAAGCCGTGCCGATTCCGGCATCGAGTACCACTGGAACGCCGGCCCGGGCCACGATCAGCTCGATATTGTGCGGGTTCAGGATGCCGAGCCCCGTGCCGATCGGGGCGCCGAGCGGCATGATGGCGACGGCTCCCAGATTCTCCAACCGCAACGCCAGCACCGGGTCGTCGTTGGTATAGGCGAAGACCTTGAAACCGCGCGCGACCAGCTGTTCCGTGGCGTCTACCAGCTCGACGGCATCCGGCAGCAGCGTTTGCTCATCGGCAATGACCTCAAGCTTGACCCAGTCGGTTTCAAGCGCCTCGCGGGCCAGCTCCGCCGTCAGCACGGCTTCGCGGGCGGTGAAGCAGCCGGCCGTGTTCGGGAGCACACGGATTCCGTTTTTGATCAGCAGGTCAAACAGGGACCCGGCCACGTCGGGGCTGTACCGGCGCATGGCCACCGTGGTGAGTTCCGTACCGGATGCCAGCAGGGCAGCTCCCAGCCCGTCGAGGCTGGGCGCTCCGCCGGTGCCCATGATCAGGCGCGAGTTCAGGTGCACCCCGTCGATCAGCAAGGAATCACGACCCATTTTTTCGCCGGCGCTCGCGTAATCGTGGAGACTCGCGCGTTCCTGGAGACGGGCGGATTCATGGAGGCTCGCGGGTTTTGGGAGACGCAGAGTGTCCCGGGTATTCATCGGTCTAGCCTCCCTGCACTGCCGTAATTATTTCGATGTCGTCACCGGGGTTCAGGGCCGTGGTCGACCACTGGCTCCGCGGTACCACTGCGGCGTTAAGGGCGACGGCGACGCCGAGTCGCTTCCCATCCGCCGCCTGACCATCCGGCGCAATCCGGCGTCCGGTTGCTTCCCCGACCAGATCGGTGACGGTCTCGCCCGGCCTGTGCGCACGCGCGGCTCCGTTGAGGGTGATGTCGGGCAGCGATGTGTCTGTCAGGCGTGTTTCAGCTACGGGTGTTTCAGGCAAGCTGGGCCTCCTTCGATGTGGTGGGTCGTGAAAAACGGTCGGGACGAAAGCGGTTCCACCGGGCGTTGTCCGTGCCGTCAAGAAGTTGCAGGCAGAGCTGAGCCGCGATCGGGGTGAGCAGCACACCGTGGCGGAAAAAACCCGTGGCGATGATGAGACCGGCAATGTCTCCGCCGCCACCTCCCGGGGCGCGGGACACGCGTCCGAGCAGCGGTGCATTGTCGGGTGTGCCCGGCCGCGCGCGGGCCGTGGTCTCAATGAGTTCCAGCTCGGCGACAGCGGGCACGAGCACCTGGGAATCCCGCAGCAGTTGATGCACACCGCCGGCGGAAACCGCCGCAGAACCGTCCTCGCGTGAGGTGGCGCCGATCACGAGCGTTCCATCGGAACGCGGAACGAGATACACCGGCAGGCCGCGAACCAGTCCGCGAATAGTCGCCGTGAGCAGTGGCTGGAGGCGCTCCGGAACGCGCAGGCGCAGGATGTCTCCATAAACGGGACGCAGCGGTAACTTCAGCCCGGCGGGCAGCCCGTTGAGCTCCGAAGCCGCCAGGCCGTTGGCCACGATCACCTCGCCCGCGTTGACCGAGGAGCCATCGGCGAGGTAGACGCCGGTGACTCGAGAGGTGGTATCCGATTGGTCTTCATGCAGCAGCCCGACGGCGTTCTGCCGGATCGAGTAATTGTGGGTCCATTTCTCTTGACTGGCGGTGACCGCGATGGCGGATTCCAGCCGACTGGCCAGTAGTCGGGGGTCGGCCTGATGATCCTGTTCGACGTTGAAGGCGCTGGACAGCTGGGGACCCAGCAGGGGTTCCATGGACCGTGCTTCGCGGATGGTCAGCGGCTCCACCAGTAGTCCATGCTGAAGCTGCACCTCGCGCAGATCGGTCAACGCCTGCCGGTCGGCGGCGTCCGCGCCCACGGTTATCGTTCTGGTCAGCCGGTACCCGGTGGAGGCTTCAGCCGTCTCGAGCGGTTTCACAAAGGCTGGATACAGCGCCGCAGAGGCCAGCGTCAGCTCCAGTAGACCTTCTTCCTGATAGTGCAGCTCGCTGACCGGAGCCAGCATGCCTGCTGCCGCATATGTTGCCCCCGAGGCCGGCGCGGGGTCGATGACGGCGACGGTACGGCCGGATTGCGCCGCAGTCCAGGCAATTCCGAGGCCGACAATGCCAGCGCCGATCACGGCAACATCTACGTCTGCCAGAACAGGTGATCCAGTCAAAAAAGCATTCCTTCCCTACGCCGGTACTAGCCGGATCAGGTCTGTTGTTGAACACAACACGGTCGGCCGGTGAATGAGTAACCGGTGCCCTCTCAGCCTGTCTCCCCGATGTGGTGCAGGCTCCCGTAGATCGCCTCTAGTGTAGTTCCAATGGCCCACGATCACGCCCAGCTGTACCTGTGCACGGATGCCCGCAAGGAGCGCGGCGATTTTTCCGCGTTCCTGGATGCCGCCTTCACTGGAGGCGTGGACATCATCCAGCTTCGGGACAAAACCCTCGAGGCCGCCGAGGAACTGGAACTCCTGAGGGTGCTCCAGGGGTCGGCCGAGCGCCACGGCAAGCTGTGGGCCGTCAACGACCGGGCGGACATCGCATCCGTCAGCCAAGCGCCGGTCTTTCACATCGGTCAGAAAGATCTCCCGCTGGCTTCCGCCCGATCTCTCCTGGGCCCCAAAACCAGAATCGGACTCTCCAGCCATACGCCGGAGCAGGTTACCGATGCACTGGCCGCCCCCGGCCTCGACTACTTCTGTGTCGGCCCGGTCTGGGCGACGCCCACCAAACCCGAGCGTGCCGCCGTCGGGTTGGAGCTGGTGCGGTACGCCGCCGAACGCGTGCTGGCTGTCGAAAGCGTGCTGCCCTGGTATGCCATTGGAGGCATTGACCTGGAAAACGTCGAGCAGGTCGTCGCGACCGGAGCGAGCCGCATCGTCGTCGTTCGTGCCATCACCGAGGCCGAGGATCCGACGGAGGCCGCGCAGAAACTCCGCGCTTGCCTGCCACCGTTGGATTAGCGCTGACGTACTCGGGCTTCAGGTGCCAGGGTTGACTTCGGCCGGGGCAATCCTAAGTGTCCGCGCAACGTGCTGGCGGCATACTCGCGGCGGAACAGACCCCGCCGCTGCAACACCGGAACCACATGGTCCACGAAATCGTCAATGCCTCCCGGCAGGGTTGGCGGCATCAGATTGAAGCCGTCGGCGCCGCCGTGCTCAAACCAGCGGGTCATCTCATCCGCAATCTGCTCCGGAGTGCCCACCATCGTGGCGTGCCCGCCGCCGGCCGCCAGGCGGCCCAGCAGCTCGCGCACGGTCGGGCGTGCCTTGGTGCCGGAGGTGGATTGTTCGGTGGCGATGATGCGCAGGATGGTGGCGTATCGGCCCTGGGGCCCGGTGAATTCGTTCAGCGGCGGCAGGGCAGGAATCGGAGCGTCCAGCTCCCAGCCCATGCAGTCCTGTCCGATGAACTGGCCCAGTTGCCGCAGGGAATCCTCGGCTGGCAGCAGGTCATCCAGTTCCCGCTGCAGTGCCCTGGCCTCGGCTTCGGTGGAACCCACGTAGGTCACCAATCCCGGCATGATCGCCACGGCATCCGGGTTGCGACCGGCGGCGCGAATCCGGTCCTTGACGTCGAGGTAGTACTCGCGGGCGCTGTCGCGATCGGCGGCGACGGCGTAAATGGCCTCCGCCCGACGGGCGGCCAGCTCTCGGCCTGGCTCAGAGGCTCCGGCCTGAAAGAGCACCGGATGTCCCTGCGGCGGGCGCGGCACGTTCAGCGGCCCGTCCACCCGGAAGTGTTCCCCGCGGTGGTTGACCGGGTTCACGCGGCCCGGGTCCGCGTAGTTGCCGGCCCGGTCATAACGCAGCGCGTCATCGGCCCAGGAATCCCACAGTCGCAGAACGACGTCCACAAACTCGTCGGCGCGGGCATAGCGCCCCGCGTGGTCCGGCATCTGCTCGAGCCCGTGATTGCGGGCCTCGGCGTCGAACATGGATGTCACGACATTCCAACCGGCGCGGCCGCCGGAAATATGGTCCAGTGATGCCAGCATCCGCGCGGCGTGGAACGGGGTGTAAAACGTGCTGGAGACGGTGCTGACCAGCCCGATTCGCTTCGTGGCCCGACTCATGGCGGCCAGTGCGGTCAGCGGTTCGAGGAACCCACGGGGGCCATCGGCGACATTGCCGGCCGACTGACCGTCCGCGAAGAACACCGCATCCAGCAGTCCGCGCTCGGCCGTGCGAGCCAGCTCCTCAAAATAACCGATATCTCCCAGCCGCTCCGCCGACGATTCCGGATGCCGCCACGCCGCTTTGTGGTGCCCGCAGCCCGAGATGAACAAGTTCAGGTGCAGGCTGCGCACGGCGCGGGGCATCAGCTCATCACCAGTCCGCCGTCGACCACCAGATTTTGTCCGGTGACCGATCGCGACCAGGGAGAGGCGAAGAACAGCGCGGCGTCCGCGAACTCCTCCGGGGTGGTGACCCGGCGAAGGGGTGTCCCGGCCGCAATCAGGTCAAAAACCGCTTCGGGCGTGGCCGAGCTGGCATCCGTTGTGCGCAGGAGTCCGCCCGAAACCATGTTCACTGTGATGCCGTCCGGGCCCAGGTCGTGAGCGAGGGTGCGGGTCAGCGAAAGCAGCGCGGCCTTGGCCGCGGTGTAGTCGTGGTACGGGACCACCGGGTTTTGGAAGAGGTTGGTGCCCACATTGATGATGCGCCCAAAGCCGGTCGCGCGCATCCCGGGCAGTGCCGACTGCACGGTGTTCAGTGCACCCCGCACGGTACCGGAAAATTGCTGCTCCAGGTTTTCCCAAGTCAACGCGTCCGCGTGCGGCCGGGAATCCCCATTGAAGGAGAAATCGGCGAGTGCATTATTGATGACGGTGTTGATCGGTGAGCCGAAATACGCCGCAGCTTCCGCGACCAGGGCAGCGACCTCTGCAGGATCACGCACATCCGCCTGGATGGCCACCGCTCGTTTCGGGAATGCGGCGGCGGTTTCTCGGGCCGTGTCTGCACTGCCCAGGTAGTTAACCACCACTCGGGCGCCTTCGCCCAGGAACGACTGCACCAGGCGGGCCCCGAGCCCACGGGCGCCACCGGTGACCAACACCACCTGGTCACGGATGGGCAGGGCAATAGAGAGTGTTGTGGACTTCATAGAAATGCCTTTCAACCGGGGCGAAGGCATGAACCGCACGGCATCAGCGTTAACCCGGGTTCGGACATCCCTTCGCCAGTGCTAACTGGATCAGGTTCGACGGGTGTCATCTCAGCTCCGAATCGGCCTTCGCCAGCGGGGCACCCCGTGTCACTCCTCCCGACGATAGCCCACCGATGACAACTATTCAGATCGTCGGCGTGTCGTGCTGATGATTTATCGTTTTGGCGTGAGGCGTTTCGAACCCCGGTCGTGCCCGCTTTGTGCGCAACTACTACGCGGGCGATGGTGTCGGTAGATGGAAGACTCGGTACTCCACATTCCTTGCTCGACGATTCGCGAACTCACTGACCACCGCGAGACGCGGCACGATCCAGATCCCGCGCGATCGCCCTGACACCAGCACCACCCAACCTCAGATCCGCGATGCGCAGACGTTCCTCCTGGCCCAGAAAACGTCCCGAAGACGCAACCGTCGGAACGGGTATCCGGCCGCCAGCGGCTTTGATCCATCGATATCCCTGTTTGCGACCCACTCCTATAGATGGGGTCTGCGTCTAGATGGGGTCTGCGTCGTAATGGAACGAAAACGTCCGCTAAGGATTGTGAAGTGGTTACGCGGGTTGCGGTTTTCTGCCGATGCTTTCTTTGTTGAGGTGTCCGTAGACGGTTGATCGTGGCGTTTTGAGTAGGTCCGCGATCTGTTGGACGGTGTGGTTGCCGGCGTCGTAAAATTCTTGGGCGTGAAGGGCCTGCTCGGGCGTAAGTCTGGGCTTACGGCCACCTTTTCGCCCTCGGGCCCGAGCGGCGTTCAGCCCGTCGCGGGTGTTGGCGATGATGAGTTCTCGTTGCAGTTCAGCCAGGACGGAGAGCATCCCGAACATGGCTCTGCCTTCGGCTGTGGTGGTGTCGATGCTTTGCTCGAGCACGCGCAGACCGACGCCTCGTTCTTGGAGGGCAGCGCCGAGGGTGACCAGGTGCAACACGGATCGACCGAGGCGGTCGAGCCGGGTGATGACGAGTTGATCGCCTGCCCTGTTGGCGGAGGCGAGGGCTTTGTCGAGTTCGGGGCGGGATGCTTTGGCCCCGCTGGCGCGATCTAGGTAGATGTCTGCCGGGTCGACGCCGGCGCGGGTGAGGGCATCAATTTGGTGGTCGGGGTTTTGGTCTGCGGTGGAGACGCGCGCGTAGCCGATAAGCATGTGTCGAGAATATCGCACGTCGTGGCTTTGTCGTCGTTGTTTTACGGCGCCAGTTATCGACGTAGATTTGGCGGCGTGTCGTCGGTAGGGTCGTGGTGTCGGTGAATGATCGTTTGTCGACGCCTTGTGCGAAGTAGTCGGGAGCGTGGATGCCTGTCGAATTTCTGACCTTGGATCAGCAACGCCGCTATGGCCGTTATGTCGTTGAACCGAACCAGGCGCAATTGGATCGGTTCTTCCATCTCGACGGGGCAGATTTAGAACAAGTCAATATTCGTCGAGGCGAGCACAACCGTCTGGGATATGCCGTCCAGCTGGGAACTGTCCGATTCTTAGGCACTTTTCTTCCTGACCCCACCGGTGTCCCCGAGGTTGTCGCCGACTATCTGGCTGGGCAATTGGGCATCACAGATCGTGGCGTTCTGGCTCTATATGCCCGTCGCGAGGCGACGAACCGGGAGCATGCTGGTGAGATCCAGCTCGCATACGGGTATCGAGATTTCTCCGACCATGAGGTGCAGGCGGAACTTCGCGCATGGCTGGTCGCGCGGATGTCGATGTCAGGCGAGCGACCGTCCGTACTTTTCGACCTTGCAACCGCGCGCCTCCTCGAGGCAAAAGTCTTGCTGCCGGGGCCGAGCACGCTAATGCGGCGGATCTCCCCGATGCTGGCCAACGTAAGCGTCTGGAAGCACTGCTGGTCGTGCCCTTCGGGGAGACCACGTCGGTGCTAGATCGGCTTCGGCGGGGGCCGACGAGCATCACGGCATCCGGACTGCTGAACGCGTTGACCAGGCTCGTTGAAATTCGTGCATTGGATGTCGGCTCGCTGGATCTGTCTGCGGTGTCCCCGGCCCGGATTGGCGCTTTGGCTCGGTATGCCACGGCTGCGAAGGCTCAGACGGTCTCCCGAATGAGTGAGCAACGTCGAATCGCGACACTGCTCGCCGCCGCCCGTCACCTGGAAGTTGCCGCGACCGATGACGCGTTGGACTTACTGGATCAGCTTTTGAGTGGCCTGCTTGCGAGAGCGGATCGGGCCGGGCAGAAAGATCGTCTACATCATCAGCCCGGGCGCGACGCCGCCACCATCGCCCTTCGAAATGCCGTCCGGGTGCTCCTTGATCCACCCGACGGCGGGATCAAAGCCCTCTGGGAGGCCATCACCCGCACCGTTTCACGGGAGCAACTCGCTGCGGCCGTCGCCGCGGTGGAGGACATCGAACGCCCCGCCGTCGATGTGCACCTCGACGACCTTCTGAGCCGGTACAGCTCGGTCCGCCGCTTTCTGCCCTCCGTGCTGGCCACGCTGGACCTTCACGCGGCACCGGGCGGCCGGGATGCTCTGGCCGCGTTCGCTGCTCTTCGCACGCTCGAGGGACGACACACTGTCCGTGCCGACGAGGTTCCCCTGGAACTTGCCACCGGGGCGTGGCAGCACCGCATCCGCGACGCTGATGGTCTCCTCGATCGTCGCGCATACACCTTTTTGGTGCTCGAACGACTTCGAGAAGCGCTCCGCCGCCGCGACGTTTACGCCCTGCACAGCGAACGGTGGGGAGACCCACGGGCGAAGCTTCTGACCGGACCAGCATGGGAAGCCGCACGTCCCGGCGTCGCTCAAAGTTTCGGACATGACCTTGACCCGCGCACCGAACTGCAGGGTCTCAGCACCGATCTCGACACCGCCTACCGGGCAGTTGCTGGACGCCTCGCCGACAACGCCGCAGTGCGAATCGAGATCGTCGATGGGCGAGACCGCCCCATTTTGACTGCGCTCGACAAGCTCGACGAACCACCCAGCCTGACCACACTTCACACCCTCATCCAAGAACGTCTGCCTCGCATAGATCTGCCCGAACTACTCCTCGAAGTCGCCGGCTGGACCGGTTTCCTCACCGAATTCACCCACGTTTCTGAAGGCGCCGCACGTGCCGATGATCTTGATGTGAGTATCTGCGCGGTTCTGCTCGCTGAGGCCTGCAACATCGGTCTCGAGCCCGTCACCCGGCCAAGCATTCCAGCACTGACACGCGCCCGATTGTCCTGGGCCGATCAGAACTACATCCGAAGCGAAACGATCACCGCAGCCAACGCCCGGTTCGTGGACGCACAAAGCCGGGTACCACTTGCCAGGACTTGGGGTGGTGGGGACGTCGCCTCAGCCGACGGGCTCCGGTTTGTCGTCCCCGTCCGAACCCTCAACGCCGGGCCCAACCCGCGATATTTCGGCCCCGGCAGAGGAGTCACCTACCTCAACTTCCTCTCAGACCAATTCGCCGGCTTCCACGCCATTGTCGTCCCCGGCACACTCCGCGACAGTCTCTACATCCTCGACGGTCTCCTCGAGCAGCAAACAACACTCCAACCCACCGAGTTGATGACCGACACTGCCGGCTACTCCGACCAAGTGTTCGGCCTCTTCCGGCTCCTCGGATACCAATTCAGCCCCCGCCTTGCAGACATCGGCTCGGCCCGCTTCTGGCGCACCGACCGAACTGCGAACTACGGTCCCTTGAACGGCCTTGGCCGAAATCAGATCAACACCGACCTGATCATCGCCCACTGGGATGATCTGCTTCGTGTCGCAGGGAGCCTTGCCACAGGCACAGTGAAAGCGTCAGAGCTTCTTCGTGTCTTGCAAGGAGGAGGCCGGCCAACCCCGCTGGGCCGTGCGGTGGCAGAACTTGGCCGGATATCGAAAACCCTCTACCTCCTCACCTACCTCGATGACGACAGCTACCGGCGAAGAATCCTGACCCAGCTCAACCGCACCGAGGGCCGCCATGCGCTCGCCCGAGACATCTTCCACGGCCACCGCGGGCAACTTCGCCAACGCTACCGTGAGGGTCAAGAAGATCAACTCGGTGCCCTCGGACTCGTCGTCAACGCAATCGTGCTGTGGAACACCCGCTATATGGACGCCGCCCTGGGTGAACTGCGCCAGGAAGGGCGACAGGTAGCCGACGACGACGTGAAACGCCTCTCACCCCTCGGCCACGAACACATCAACTTCCTCGGCCGATACCAATTCAGCACGCCCGAGCTACCGCCCAATCAACTCCGCCCGCTGCGCGATCCGAACAGTCAAGACTGAACGACCGAGCCCTTAGCGGACGTTTTCGTTCCATTACTACTCAGACCCCTGCACGTAAACAAGCTCGCCCTCGACTGCGAAGGAGTAGTCTCCTTCGCGGAATCCCTGCTTTTCGCGAGTCGCTGTGAGCACCTTCATGTTCGTCTCCATCTGTCAGGCGGAACATCCGCTGTTCCAGATGTACCGCTGACCACCGACACTCCCGGCGGGTCAGGTGAGCTTGATCTGGCGGTTGACGTCTTTGTAGAGCAGGTAGCGGAAGTTGCTCGGGCCACCGGCATAGCAGGCCTGCGGGCAGAACGCGCGGAGGGACATGTAGTCGCCCTCCTGCACTTCCACCCAGTCCTGGTTGAGCCGGTAGACAGCCTTGCCCTCCAGCACGTACAGCCCGTGTTCCATCACGTGGGTCTCGGCAAACGGGATGGATGCCCCCGGCTCGAACGTGACGACGTTGACGTGCATGTCATAGGCCAGGTCATCCGTCGGCAGCATGCGTGTCGTGCGCCACTTGTTGTCGGTTCCGGGCATCGCGCCGGGCTCGATGTCCTGCTCGTTGCCGACGACGGCCTTCGGCGTGTGACCGGCCAGCGGCTGGTAGGCCTTGCGAATCCACTGGAACTTCACCAGCTCGCCGCCGTTGTTCGCGACCTCCCACGTCGAGCCGGGCGGCAGGAATGCGAATCCGCCTGGAGCCAACTCGTGTTTCTCGCCCTCGAGTGTGAGCGTGAGTGCGCCCTGCAGCAGAAAGACGAAGGACTCGACGCCTGCTTCTGGCTCAGGGTCTCTCGAGCCACCACCGGGCGCGACCTCGATCAGGTACTGGGCGAACGTCGTCGCCCCGCCCGCAACCGGGCGATTGAGTATCCACGTGCGCGTCTTGGTCCAGTCAGGGAGCTCGCTGACGACGATGTCACGCAGTACCCCGCGGGGAATGACGGTGTACGCCTCGGTGACCACGGCGCGGCTGGTGAGCAGGTCGGTCTGGGGCGGGAGCAGCGTCTCTGGCGCGTAGTAGGTGGGGGTCACGGTCGGTCCTTACTTCGTGGTCGGGCTGGCTCGGCGAGTGCAGGGTGGGCAGGCCGGGGGTGGGCCAGGCCGGCGAGCTGCGCCGACGAAACGCCGGCCAGGCTCGCGACTTCGGCTTCGGTCACGGCGCCGCAGGCAAGGCCCCGGTAGAGGAACCCGGCGAGGGCCCTGGCGGTTGCCGGCTCGTCCATGATGCCGCCCTCGGTGCGGCGCACATAGTTCTTCAGCCGACCGGCCGCAGCGGGCAGCCCCTCGCGGTAGAACGCATAGGTCGCGATGAAGCGGCTCGCGAGCTGCACGGCGTGCAGGTCCCAGCCCTGGTAGTAGCCATTCTCCAGCGAACGGCGCACCAGCCGGGCGTGCAATTTCCAGGCGGAGACGACGGCATCCGGCTCACCGACCGGGATGATGTTTGTCGAGCCGTCGGAGAGGCGCACGCCGGTTCCGGCCACCGCCACCTGCATGACCTGCTTGGCGAAGTCCGCCGCCGGATGCTCCATCGACTGGTACTCAGCGGCGATGCCGAGCGAGGCGCTGTAGTCGTAGGTGCCGTAGTGCAGAGCGCTGATTCGGCCGTCGGCTGCGTGCAGCAGTCTGGCGACGGGAACGGTGCCATCCGCCGCAAGAATCAGCTGCGGCGTCTCCATCTGCACCTCGAAGCGCAGTCGCCCGTGCGGCAGGCCGTGCGCGACCTCCAGCTTCTGGCAGGCGTAGACCATCGCTTCGACCTGCGCCACGGTGCTCACCTTCGGCAGGGTCAGCACCAGGCCGTCAGGGAGGTCGCCGGCAGCGACCAGGGCACCGATGAACAGATCGAGGGTGCGAAGGCCCCGCGCACGGGTCGGTGCCTCAAAACACTTAAAACGGATGCCGATGAAGGGCGGCGCGGCACCGGTCGCCACAGCCTCGGCCACACGTGCCGCCGCCGCCAGGGCATCCGCGTCTTCCACGTCGTCTCCACGGTCGCTGTAGCCGTCTTCGAAGTCGAGGCGCAGATCTTCGATCGGCTCGCTGTCGAGCTTCGCCAAGGCCCGCGCTGACACCTGGGTCGCCAGGTCGGCGTCAAGGCCGAGCGTGCGGCAGAGTTCTTCGATTCCCCCGTGCGACCGCACCGCGGCGAGCGCCTGCTCACCCCACTCTGCCGCGAGCGCCGGAGTGAACCGATCGGCAGGAACGTAGACCGTGTGCACCGGCTGCCTGGTTCCGGAGTCGCCGGGGTAGCCGGCGCCCAGGAGGCGATCGGTATCGGCGAGCGAGGCATCGATGAAGGCCAGGTCGTCTCCGGTGAGCGCCGTCGTGGTGACGACATGCGCGACCATCAGGCGGTCACCAGTTCATAGGCCGGTGTGGTGAGGAAGTCGGTGTACTCCTCAGAGAGGCAGATGTCTGCAATGAGGCTGCTGGCCGGCTGATAGAACTTCACGAACATCTCCTCCCCCACCTCACCGCGGAGCTTCTCGGTTTCCTCGCCCAGAATACGCGTCACGAGCTCGCGCGTGACGGTGTTTCCGGTGTCGGCCAGCACCACCGAATTGCGGATCTGCTGCCACACCTGCGAGCGGGAGATCTCCGCTGTCGCCGCGTCTTCCATCAGGTTGCGGATGGCGACGGCGCCGTTTCCCGACAACCAGACGGCGACATAGGCCACGGCGACGTAGAGGTTCGACCTGAGACCGGCTTCCGTGACCTGCCCAGGCGCCGTCGTCACGTCCAGCAGCTCAGCCGCGGTCACGGTCACGTCGTCGCGCTTTCGGTCGATCTGGTTCGGTCGGTCGCCGAGTACAGCGTCGAAGACCTCCTGGCAGACCGGAACGAGATCGGGGTGGGCAACCCAGGAGCCGTCGAACCCGTCGCCCGCCTCCCGCGTCTTGTCGGCCCGCACCTTGTCGAATGCAGCAGCGGTCACCTCCGGTTCACGGCGATTCGGGATGACGGCGGCCATGCCGCCCATCGCGAATGCTTCGCGGCGGTGGCAGGTCTTCACCAGCAGCTCGGTGTACGCGCGCATGAACGGTGCGGTCATCGAGACGTCGGCACGGTCGGGAAGTATGAAATCACTGCCAGCATCCCGGAAATATTTGATGATGCTGAAGAGGTAGTCCCAGCGACCGGCGTTCAGGCCAGACGCGTGGTCTCGCAGCTCGTAGAGGATCTCGTCCATCTCGAATGCTGCGGGAATGGTCTCGATCAACACGGTCGCGCGAATTGACCCCTGCGGGATGCCGAGTTCACCCTGGGCGAAGACGAAGACGTCGTTCCACAGGCGCGCCTCGAGGTGGCTCTCCAGCTTCGGCAGGTAGTAATACGGACCCTGGCCGTTCGCGAGCAGCTGCGCCGCATTGTGGAAGAAGTGCAGGCCGAAGTCGACAAGTGCACCACTAACCGCCTGCCCGTCCACCGTGATGTGGTGCTCGTCGAGGTGCCAACCGCGAGGGCGAACGACGGCGACAGACAGCGGCGCGTCAGAACGGAGGGTGTATTCCTTGCCCTCCGGCGAGGTGTACGCCAGTGTGCCACGTGCTGCATCGAACAGGGAGAGCTGCGAATCGACCACGTTGTGCCAGGTGGGCGCATTCGCGTCTTCGAGGTCGGCCAGCCAGACCTTCGCGCCGGAGTTCAGCGCATTGATGGCCATCTTGACTGGTGAGGCCGGCCCGGTCATCTCAACGCGGCGGTCCAGAAGGGCGGCCGGCGCCGGGGCGACTCTCCAGCTGCCCTCCCTGATTGCTGCGGTCTCGGGCAGGAAGTCGAGCCTTCCAGTACGAGCGACCTCCTCACGGACCACCGCACGGGCGGCCAGCCGCTCGGCACGACGGTCGGCGAACTCCCGGTGCAGCTTCTCAATGAACCGCAGGGCATCCGGTGTCAGGATCTCCCCTGATCGCGTCACGGAGGGGCGAGTGCTGATTTCAATTGACATCTGTCGGTCCTTCTCGTTTCGCTTCAGGTTTCAACGCCGTGCCGCGGCCGGTCGCCGCCAGTGTGACACCAGCACGGCGGCAGACGCGACGGCCGGATGCTGCCAGTGAGCCTCCGCAGCTGAGGCTCGACCGGACATCGACAGAATTGTTTTCGTATGATGGATATTAGGTTTTGTTCAGTGGAAATGCAAGGCCGCTGTCGCCCCCGCCGCCGCCGTGCGATACCGTAAAGCCACCCATGGAATTTCGTATCGTGGATGTGAATTGTCGTTAGTTGAACTGTCGCACGGTGAATGCCGCCGATCAAGGAGAGCAATCATGGCTGAACGCGCTGCCGGGGCCGGGGTGCAATCCGTTGAACGCGTCTTTGACCTGCTTGAGTTGATAACGGATGCCGGTGGCGAGGTGACCCTGAGCGAACTCGCGTCGTCGACGGATCTGCCGCTGCCCACCATCCACCGCCTGCTGCGCACGCTCGTGGCAAAGGGCTATATCCGCCAGCTGGCGAACCGCCGTTACGCCCTCGGGCCGCGCCTGATCCGCCTGGGAGAAGGCGCGAGCAAGCAGTTGGGCGCACTTGCCAGGCCGCAGCTGGCCTCGCTCGTCGACGCGCTCGGTGAAACCTCGAACATGGCCGTGCTCGATTCCGACATGGTGGTCTACATCGCCCAGGTGCCCTCGAAGCACTCGATGCGCATGTTCACCGAAGTCGGTCGACGTGCACACACCCACGCGACCGGTGTCGGCAAGGCCATCCTGGCTCAGCTAGACAACGAGACGGTTCGCTCCATCGTCACCAGGGCGGGCATGCCGACCCCCACCGGGATGAGCATCGGCACCTTCGAAGACCTCATCATCGACCTCGACAAGATTCGGGAGCGCGGATACTCGATCGACGAGGAAGAGCAGGAGCTCGGCGTGCGTTGCTTCGCGATGGCGATACCGAACGCGCCGACCCCCACAGCGATTTCCGTCTCCGGCCCGGTTTCCCGCGTCGACGACGCTTTCGCCGAGCGTGCAGTGCCGCTGCTCCGGAACGCCGCTGCGACCATCTCGCACGAGCTGAACGCCATGGCCTAGTCGAGGTTACCGGCAGGCGGAGCGCAACAATTTCATTGTGCGAGATATTTTTTCCAAAAGTATCCCTGAACCGCCCTTCGCGAGGTACACTTTTCCCAATGTCGAATCCGGCCGGTCGCGCCGGCTGTCGATGAACGCTGAAAACACGGGCGGCGTCACGAGACGCGAATTCCCACGTATAACGAGGTACGTCGGCTCCTGATGCAAAGGGTCATACCTCGGCATCAAAAAGGAGTTTCTCGATGGACCGTCTCGATCTCACCGTCAACGGACAGAAGCGCCAGATGGCGACAGACGCAGCACACACAACTGCCCTCGACTGGCTGCGGGGCAACGGCCTCACCGGATGCAAGGAAGGCTGCGCCGAAGGCGAGTGCGGCGCCTGCGCTGTTCTCGTCGCGCAGTCAGATGGCACCGGCGGTACGACCTGGACAGCGGTCAATGCCTGCCTCGTTCCCATCGCCGCGCTCGACGGTCAGGAGATCGTCACCGCTGAGGGTCTCGGCTCCCCCGAAAGCCTGCATCCGGTTCAAGAGAAGATGGCGGTCGCCGGCGGCTCCCAGTGCGGGTACTGCACGCCGGGATTCGTCTGCAGCATGGCGTCCGAGTTCTACCGGCGTGACCGCCGTGCCGACGTCGAAGGTGCCCCTCACGCACAACATGGCCCCAATGAACACGACCCGAATGAACCCGATCCCCATGAGCACGGCCCGAACGGCTTCGACCTGCACTCGCTCAGCGGAAACCTCTGTCGCTGCACCGGCTACCGCCCCATCCGCGACGCCGCATACGCGCTCGGCGATCCGGATGCCGACGATGCACTTGCTACCAGGCGCGACCAACCTGCCCCAGAGCCGGCCAGAACAGACCTGCAGGCAGCGGACGGCCGCTTCGTGCGACCGGCCACGCTCGCCGACACCGTCGCGATGCTCGCCGAGTATCCGACAGCGGTTCTCGTGGCCGGGTCAACGGATTGGGGCGTCGAAGTCAACATTCGCGGCCGCAGGGAACCACTGGTGATCGCCATCGACCGGCTTCCGGAGCTTCGCGCCCTCGAATTCGGAGACGAGTTCGTAGAGATCGGCGCCGCCGTCTCGCTGTCTGAGGTTGAGCGCTTTCTCGCTGGCCGGGTACCCATGCTCGCCGAACTCATCCCTCAATTCGCCTCTCGGCTGATCCGCAACCGTGCAACGCTCGGCGGCAACCTCGGCACCGGGTCGCCCATCGGGGACGCAGCGCCTGCGCTGCTGGCGCTCGGTGCGCGCGTCATCCTGGCCTCGGCAGAGGGGGATCGGGAGGTCGAACTCAGCGAATACTTCACGGGCTACCGCACGAGCGTTCGGACGCCAGGCGAACTGATCCGCGCGATTCGCATTCCGCTCCCGTTGGCCGACCTCACCGGGTTCCACAAGATCGCGAAGCGGCGCTTCGACGACATCTCGAGCGTGGCGGTGGGCTTCGCCCTCGACATCCAGGGCGGTGTCGTGCATGACGCGCGGATCGGACTCGGCGGAGTCGCCGCGACTCCGCTGCGCGCCAGCAGCACAGAGGCGTTACTCATCGGCAGGCCATGGAATGCGCAGACCGCGCGCGAGGCAGCGGCCTCGCTCGGCGGAGAGGGCACGCCGATGAGCGATCACAGGGCGAGCGCCGAGTACCGCAGCATCATGATGTCGCAGGCGATGCTGAAGCTCTTTGCACGGCCGACGGCCCAATCGACGGCGCAGATGGGAGTGGGAGCATGAGCTCGTTGTCAGATCGACCGGAGAACGCGGCCGTCGGAGTGCCAGAGCCGCACGAGAGCGCCGCAGGACACGTCACAGGGCGGGCGTTGTACACCGACGACATCGCTACGCTCCGGCGCGACGCCCTGACCGCGTGGCCCGTGCAGGCTCCGCACGCGCACGCCAGGATCACCGCGCTTCGCACCGAGCCGGCGCTTGCCGTTCCCAGCGTCGTGTACGTGCTCACCGCGGCTGATGTCCCTGGCGTGAACGACGCCGGCATCTGGAATGACGAGCCGCTGTTCCCCACCGAAGTGATGTACTACGGCCATGCCGTGTGCTGGGTATTGGGCGAGACGCAGGAGGCGGCCCGGCTGGGCGCGGCGGCCGTCGAGGTCGACTATGAGGTGTTGCCTTCACTGATCACCGTGTCGGAGGCGATCACCGCGGGTTCCTTCCAGGGGGCCCACCGGGTCACACGGCGCGGAGATGCCGATGCCGCACTGGCCTCTGCACCACACGTCTTCACGGGTGAGTGGGAATTCAGCGGGCAGGAACACTTCTACCTCGAGACCATGGCGTCGCTCGCGTACTACGACGAGGGCGGCCAGATGTACGTGCAGGCCGGCACGCAGCATCCGTCTGAGACCCAGGAGATCGTCTCACACGTGCTGGGCATCAGCAGCAACGCTGTCACGGTTCAGTGCATCAGGATGGGCGGGGGATTCGGCGGCAAGGAGATGCAGCCGCACGGCCTCGCCGCCATTGCCGCCATTGGCGCAACCCGCACGGGCAGGGCGGTGAGGCTGCGCCTGAACCGCACCCAGGATCTGACCATGACCGGCAAACGGCACGGCTTTCACGTGGCGTGGGAGGCAGGATTCGACGACGAGGGTCACATCCTGGCGCTGAAGGCGTCGTTGACGGCGGATGGCGGCTGGAGCCTCGACCTCTCTGACCCGGTGCTGGCACGCGCGCTGTGCCACCTCGACAACGCCTATTGGATTCCGGCTATCGAGGCATACGGTCAGGTAGCCAAGACGAACAAGACCTCCCAGACCGCCTTCCGCGGGTTCGGCGGGCCGCAGGGCGTCATGGTGATCGAGGATATTCTCGGGCAGTGCGCGGCGCCACTCGGCATCGACCCGGCGGAACTACGCCGCCGCAATTTCTACGCGCCGGGCCAGACCACTCCCTATGGCCAGCCGGTTCGGCACGCCGAGCGCATGGAGGCCATCTGGTCGCAGTTGCTTGACGCGTCGGAATTCGCCGAACGGAGCGCCCAGGTCGAGGCATTCAACGCCGCACACCCCGACCGAAAGCGTGGCTTGGCGATCACTCCGGTGAAGTTCGGGATCTCATTCAACGTGGCGGCCTTCAATCAGGCCGGCGCACTCGTGCTGGTGTACAAAGACGGATCGGTGCTGATCAACCACGGCGGCACCGAGATGGGGCAAGGCCTGCACACCAAGATGATCCAGGTCGCCGCCACGGCTCTCGGAGTTCCCCGGTCGACCGTGCGCCTCGCGCCGACGCGAACCGACAAGGTGCCGAACACGTCGGCCACGGCTGCGAGCACAGGCGCCGACCTCAATGGTGGCGCCGTCAAGAACGCGTGCGACCAGATCCGAGAACGGATGTCGGTGGTTGCAGGTGGAATGCTGGGTGCCAACCCGACCGACGTGCGGTTCTCCCAGGGAAAGATCCATGCACTCGGCGTTCACGGCAAGGAACTCGCGTTTGCCGACGTCGCCAAGGTTGCGTACCAGCAGCGTGTTCAGCTTTCCGCGGCTGGGTATTACCGCACGGAAGGACTGCACTGGGACGCCGAGGCCTGGTTCGGATCTCCGTTCAAGTACTTCGCGTACGGGGCTGCGGCCACCGAGGTCGAGGTCGACGGATTCACCGGCGCCTATCGCACTCTCCGTGTCGATATCGTGCACGATGTCGGCGACTCGCTCTCCCCGGTCATCGACATCGGCCAGATCGAGGGCGGATTTGTGCAGGGAGCAGGGTGGCTGACACTCGAAGACCTGCGCTGGGACACCACAGACGGGCCAGGGCGAGGGCGTTTGCTCACCCAGGCCGCCAGCACCTATAAATTGCCGAGCTTCTCGGAGATGCCGGCGGAGTTCAACGTCACCCTGTTCGAGCGCGCGCATGAAGACGGAGCGATCTATGGTTCGAAGGCGGTGGGTGAACCGCCGCTGATGCTCGCGTTCAGCGTGCGTGAGTCGCTACGCCAGGCCGCCGCCAGCTTCGGTCCGCCGAACCGAAGGACCGCCCTTGCCTCCCCTGCGACCCCCGAGTCGGTCTTCTGGGCGCTGACGGAGGCGAAGCAGGCCCTGGCAGCCGCCGATGTGTCCGGTACCGATGTGTCCAGTACCAATCTGTCCAGTACCAATCTGTCCGGTACCGGCGCCCCCGGGCCTGATGCGCCGAGTGCAGACCGCATTCCTGCCCTCACGGACTCCTGACATGGACCGGCTCTGACATGGATTGGCTCGCTGCGACCGCGAGTCTTCGTGCGAGGCGTGTGCCCGGCGTCATCGTGACGCTGGCCGCCACGCGCGGGCACACTCCTCGCAACGGCGGGGCGAAGATGGTGGTGTCTGCAGACGACGTCTGGGGCACGGTGGGCGGAGGCAACCTCGAGGCCACCGCCATCTCGCAGGCACGAGCGATGATCGCGAACGCCGCAAGCGAGCCAGAGCTGGTGAAGCTCGCACTCAATGACAAGGCTCCGACCGAGTTCGGGGTGCAATGCTGTGGAGGTGAGGTGACCATGCTGCTTGAACCGATTCCGGTCGTCCCGTCCGTTGCCATCTTCGGAATGGGCCACGTCGGTTTTGAGCTCGCCCGCATTCTCTCCCGTCACGATCTCGAGCTGTTCGTGATTGACTCACGGGCAGAAATGCTCACCGATGACAGGCTCGCCGATCTGGCCCATGGGAGCGCTCGGTTGCACGTGCGGCACGCTGTCGCCCCCGAATCAGAGCTGCCAGGCTTGCCGCCGGCAACACATGTACTGATCATGACCCACGACCACGCCGAAGACATCGCGCTGTGCGACTCCGCGCTCCGCGTCGATGGGTTGGCGAGCATCGGCCTCATCGGTTCACAGGCAAAGTGGGCCCGTTTTCACAAGAAGCTGCTCGCCGAGGGGCACTCGGAACAGGAGTTGGAGCGAATCCAAACTCCGATCGGGATCCCTGGCCTGATCGCGAAGGAACCGGCGGCGATTGCCGTGAGCGTTGCAGCCGACCTGCTCCTCACCTTCGAGCGCGCCTCAGCCTGAGCGCGGCTCTAAACGCCGAGCACCTGTTCGAACAGTCCGACCATGAAAAAAGCGATGAAGGCGACGGACACGAGCCACATCAGCGGGTGGATGTCTTTCGCGCGCCCCTGAACCGTGCGGATGAGCACGAAGGCGATGAAGCCGGCGCCGAGACCGTTGGCAATGGAATAGGTCAGCGGCATCAGGGCGAAGGTCAGGAATGCCGGGATGGCAATGCCCCAGTCGGCCCAGTCGATATTGCGTACCTGGGTCGTCATCAGGAAGCCGACCATCACCAGCGCCGGTGCCACGGCCTCAAACGGCACGATATTGGACAGTGGCGCGAAGAACGCGGTGATGATGAAGAGCGCACCGGTGACGACACTGGCTATCCCCGTTCGCGCTCCCTCCCCTACGCCCGCAGCGGATTCGACGAAGATCTCATTCGCAGACACTGAGGCGAAACCGCCGACGGCAGACGCGGCGGCGTCGACCAGCAACACCGGGTTGGCGTCGACGAAGTTGTTGTCCTTGTCGAGAAGGTTCGCCTCGCTCGCCAATCCGGTCATCGTGCCCATGGCGTCGAAGAAGACGCTCAGCAGGATCGTGAACGTGAGCAGCGACGCCGAGATGACACCGATATGAGCGAAGGCTCCGAAGATATCCATCTTGCCGAACAGCGACAGGTCGGGGAACGAGATGAACTCTGTTGGCAGGTCAGGCACGACGAGTGACCAGCCCGTTGGGTTCTCCGCGCTGCCGGCGGGCGTCTTCGTGAAAAGCTGCAGAATAACGGCGAAGACGGTAGTCGCGAGGATTCCGATCAGAATCCCACCTCGCACCTTGCGCACCATCAGGATGATCAGCAGCACGAGCCCGACGACGAACACCAGCGTCGGCCAGCCAACGAGAACCCCGCCGACGCCGAGGTTCACCGGCACTGTCGTATGGGCGTCGTCGGGGATGCGCCGCACAAAACCGGCATTGACGAAGCCGATGATGGTGATGAAGAGGCCGATGCCGACGACGATCGCAATCTTCAGTCCAGAAGGGACGGCTTTGAACACGGCCTCTCGGAATCCACAGAGCACCAGCACGAACATGACGACACCGGATACCACGATCAGGCCCATGATGTCTGGCCAGGTGAGGCCCGGGGTCGTGGCGATCGTCGCAGAGATGAATCCGGAGACCCCGAGTCCCGCCGAGAGGGCGAACGGATACCGGGCGACGAGGCCCATGAGGATCGTCATGACACCCGCGACGATGGCGGTCGCCGCGGCTACCTGGGGGATGCCGAGTGTCTGTCCAGAGCCGTCAGGGCCGCTCAGAATCAGCGGGTTCAGGATGACGATGTAGACCATCGCGAAGAAGGTGGCAAGTCCACCGCGAAACTCCCGGCCGAGCGTCGAACCGCGCTCCGTGAGCTTGAAATAGGCGTCCAGCCGTGAAACACGA
The DNA here is from genome assembly GCF_000421145.1 of Glaciibacter superstes DSM 21135. Lineage (GTDB taxonomy): Bacteria > Actinomycetota > Actinomycetes > Actinomycetales > Microbacteriaceae > Cryobacterium > Cryobacterium superstes. The sequence goes on from NZ_ATWH01000014.1 coordinate 180,091, forward strand.
CGCGTTGGAACGTCGTCCGCCTGGATCGTTTCCTTGAATGTCGTCACGATCAGTACTCGATTCGCGAGTCGAGGGCCGCCCACGCCGTGAATGGAGCGAGGTGACCGGCGTCGCCTAGTGTGAGCCTGGCGACGGGCATGGAACGTTCGGCGACGGGGGTGTCGAAGAAATCGTAGAACTCCGCGTCGTCGAACCCGGCCGCGGCCGCATCCTGCCGGTCGGCAGCGAAGTAAACACCGGCGACCCTCGCCCACAGCGATGACGCCAGGCACATCGGGCACGGCTCGCAACTGCTGTAGAGCGTTGCTCCGGTGAGATCGAACGTGCCGGTGGCCGAGCAGGCGGCGCGAATCGCCGTCACCTCCGCGTGGGCGGTTGGATCGTTGTTTGCCGTCACTCGGTTGAGGCCCTCGAAGACCTGGTCATCTGCGGTGACGATGACGGCGCCGAATGGGCCCCCGCCGTTCAGTACGTTCCTGGTGGCCAACTCGGTGGCCTGGGCAAGGAACTGCTGGTGCGTGATCGTGGTTTCCATGGGCACGGCTTCCTTACTAGCGGAAGTGGAGCCGGCCGTTGACGAAGGCTGCAGTCAGCACGAGTGCGGGAGCCTGGGGCGCTTCCACTTCAGTTGGAATATGAAGGTGTGATTCGACCCGGTAGATAGCGACCCGGCTGGGTGCCCGCCTTTGGACAATCTCGAAGGTAGCATCCGTTGGCCACAATTGCGAGCTAAAATGGAATTTCTTTCTCTCATCGTGGATTTGCTAGGTTCATGACATGACTCCTTCCCGCACCTGGCTGCGAAACCCGAAAGCGATCTTCACCGCGAACGCCCTCGACGCCACCGGCGGCCTCGTCATCGAGGGCGAACGAATCATCGAGGTCGTCGGCGCCGGCGGCACACCTCAATCACCATACGAAGTCACCTTCGAAGCCAGGGACCACGTGATCCTCCCCGGCCTGATCAACACCCATCACCACTTCTACCAAACCCTCACGAGGGCCTGGGCGCCGGTGGTGAGCGTTCCACTGTTTCCCTGGCTGACCAATCTCTACCCGGTCTGGGCACGGCTCACTCCCCGAGACCTCGAGCTGGCAACGACGGTCGCGCTGGCCGAACTGCTGCTCTCCGGGTGCACGACGGTCGCCGATCACCACTACCTGTTTCCAGGTGGCATGGAGGAATCGATCGACATCGAGGTGTCGGTGGTGAAGAAGCTCGGGATGCGGGCCATGCTGACGCGAGGTTCGATGACCCTGGGCGAGGCAGACGGCGGGCTGCCTCCGCAGCAGGTGGTGCAGGATGCCGACGTGATCCTGGCCGACAGCGAGCGATTGATTGCGCAGTACCACGAACGTGGCGAGGGGGCCAAGGTGCAGATCGGGCTGGCCCCGTGCTCGCCGTTCTCTGTCACGACCGACATCATGCGCTCGAGCGCCGCCCTGGCCGAGCAGCATGATGTTCGGCTGCACACGCATCTCGCAGAGACGATCGATGAGGAGGAGTTCTGCAAAGAGATGTTCGACCTGCGGACCGTCGACTACCTCGAGTCCGTCGGGTGGTTGACGGATCGTACGTGGCTCGGCCACGGCATCCACTTCAACGATGAGGAGGTCGCCCGCATCGGTGCCGCCGGTGTCGGTGTCGCGCATTGCCCGACGTCCAATATGCGCCTGGCCTCCGGCATCTGCCGGGCGGTCGAGCTCGAAGAGGCCGGAGCAGCGGTGGGCCTCGGCGTGGATGGCTCAGCATCGAACGACGCCTCGAACATGATCCTGGAGGCGCGGCAGGCGCTCTATCTGCAGCGGCTTCGTTATGGCGCAGAGCGGGTGACGCCTGAGCGGGCGCTGGGGTGGGCCACGACCGGTTCGGCCCGCGCTCTCGGCCGCGACGACATCGGCCAGATCGCGCCGGGCAAACAGGCCGACCTTGCCTTGTTCACGACCGATGACCTGCGCTTCTCCGGCAGCCATGACCCACTCTCGGCGCTGTTGCTCTGCGGCGCAGACAAAGCTGACCGGGTGATGGTGGCAGGCGACTGGCGGGTCATCGACGGAGCGATTGAGGGTCTCGATCTCGCGACGCTGATCGCGGAGCACTCAGCCGCAGCGCGCCGCCTCGTCGCCGGGTAGGTACTACTTCGGGAGCGAAGACCGGGCGCTGGCCAGTTCCATGTCGCGGTTCAGCGTGGGCCGGGAGAGCTGAACCGGCGGTCAATGATTGCGACGACTGCGGCGGCTGTGGCGATGCCGGCGGCGAGGATCGTTGGGAGGTGGAGCGCCGTGCCGATGAGCGCGCCGGCTGCAGCGGTCCCGGCTGAGCCTGCGGTGATTTTCAGGGCACCGACCCAAATGAAGATTTGCCCGCGCGCGGCGGCCGGGGAGTATTCGCTACGCGCGGCGAGAGTGGCGGCGAAGAAGTACGAGTTCGCGATGCCGGCCGCGGCATACGCGACGACCGCGAGGGTGAGATTCGGAGCGAGCAACACGGCGACGAGAGCGGCAGCGACGATCAGGGCGAGGTAGGGCATGAGCACGTCAGCGTCACGTCGCAGTGGACGGATCATCACACCGACCGATCCTGCGAGGCTGCCAATGCCGTAGGCGGCGACGAGCGCCGCCGCAGCGCCTGCGGCCTCCCCGAGACTGGCCGTCGACGACACCGCCACGATCGGCAGCACTGCGACAGACAAGGCCACGATCATCGTGAGATAGAGCGTGCGTCTCAACGGTCCGGAGGCGGCCATGATGCGGAGGGTGCGCAAGGGGCGAGGCACGTCCGCAGCGGCAGAGGCGGCGGGAGCATATGGGAGCAGCCGCACGAGTGCTGCGGCGGCAAAGGTGCCGCCCGCGAGAACGAGGGCGGCAATGGTCGGTGTCGACCACACGGAGACGATCGCGACGATGGATGGGCCAATGGTCGCGCCGAGGCCGTAGGTGGCGACGTCCCAGCCCTGCGCGCGTCGTTGACCGTGCTGGTCTTGGCTGGCGATCGCGGGCAGGCGGCTACTGATGCCACCGGTCAGGAACGGGCCGAAGAGACCGGAAGCGAACAATAGCAGCGCCGTCAGAATGGGCCACACCACCGGGTAGAGCAGTACGGCGGCTGCGAGGGTCGCGCCGTGAATCAGGCATGCGAACGCGATCACGTTTCGGCCGTCGCGGGCGGTATCGAGCCGGCGGGCGATGAACGGACCGAGCAGGTGCGGGGCGGTGATGCTCGCGCCGAGAAGCCCAGTAAGCCAGCCTGGTGCGCCGCTGGTGCTGACGACGAGAATAATCGCGACGACTCCTCCTCCGTCTGCAGCGCGGGCCAGGGTCGCCGCCGCGACGTACCTGGTCAGACCCCACCGCGGGCGGGAATTCTTGGGTACGAAAGTGTCGTCTCGTTCGACCATGCGTCAGTCTGCGAGGTGCAGCTCGTCGACGAGCTGTGCGACGCGCACCCGTGCGACCGCGCCGAGGCCCTGGACCGGGCGGGGGAGGCAGTCAGCTGCGACGAGCCCCAGATGCTCCGCGATCGCCGCAGTGACCCGGTAGCTGCCGTGCTTGGCGAACAGTGCCCACAACGGTTCCAGCCTGGCGGATTCCGCCCAGGCTGCGGCGTGGTCGCCGGAAAGGGCTGCGCGGGTGATCGTCAGAGCGGGAGCGGGGAGCGTGCCCCCGATGACGGAGTACCAGGCATCGCAGCCGGCGCCCAGGCCGGTGGCCGCGGCACTGTCACCTGACACGCCCACGGTCACGGTTCTGGGGATGTGGTCACGGATGGTCTGCACGCGCGCGGCCGCCTCGTCGGGCCCGGCAGGGACGCCAGGAATCTTGATGGATGCCACGTGCGGCAAGGTCGCGATCCGCGCGTAGAGGTCATCGGTGAACGTGACGTGGGTGGTGCCGGGGTTGTCGTACACCACGAGTGGCACGGACAGCCCAGCGGTGACGTCTTCAAACAGGCCGAATACTTCGTCATCGCCAAGAGGCTGATAGGTGACAGGTGCGAGCAGGACCGCGCTCGCTCCTGCCTCCTGCGCGTCATCCGCGAGCGCCTGCACCTGAGAGGTTCGCAGAGCACCGATCCCGACGATAACCGGCACAGAGTCGGCGTGCTGCACCGCGGCCCGAGCGACGCGACGCCGCTCGTCTCGGTCAAGATACATATACGAGCCAGTTGACCCGAGCGCGGTGATCGAGTCAACTCCAGCGACGGTCAAGCGTTCGAGCAGGCGCGCGTAGGCTGCCTCGTCGAAAGTGTCATCGCGGAGCGGGGTATGGGGGAACGCACTAAGGCCGGTGAACATCGGTACTCCGATCATCGAGTTGGGGGTTGTCAAACACTGATGTTCCTTCGTTCGCGGGCGGAGCCCATCTGCGGCTCGTAGACGGTCAATGAGAAATGCGCAGGCTCGACGCTCCCGTTGCCGTAGGCGTGCAGCACATCACCGGGGAACATGATCGCGTCGTCGACAGCGAGCTCATGGCGGTCGTCCCCGACGTCGAGCGTCACCATGCCGGAGTGAACATGCAATAGCTCTCTGGTGCCCTGATGGTGCGGCTCGCTCTCGTGACGGTCGCCGGGGTTCATCTGCCAGTCCCACAGCACAACAACGTCGGGCGGTTGCGTGCTGACGAGCAGCACTCCGCGGCCCCCGTGTTCTCCGGTCCACAACTCGACGCCCTCGCCTGACCGAGCGACTCTGACCACTCGGGACGACGGTGGCTCGACGAGTTCCGGCAGCGCGATGCCGAGAGCTTCGCTCATGCCCAATAGTGTCCCGATGCTCGGGTTCGCTTCGCCTTGCTCGATGTTGACCAGTTGGCGGCGGCTGACGCCAGCAGCGTCCGCGAGACGATCAAGTGTCCACTCGCGCGCGAGCCGCTCTTGGCGAATGCGCCCGCCGATCGTCGAAGCGAGGGTTACAGCATCTACATGCATGGGTTCGCCTGATGCTCTCTCGTTCGGCTCATCCCGGAAGGCTATCAGATGCACTCATGGTGCACTCTATTGCACTACCGACGCAGCCAATCCGCATCCGCCCCAAGCGATTCAGCTTGACGGAGGAGCCGGTGTATGGTTGCGAATCGCCGCTGGGGAATCGCCACGTCACGGTGCATAGTCGGCTGAACTGCTCACCAGGGGGGCGGTTCTTGGCTAGTTCTCCGGGCGCTTCGGGGGGACGACCTGGTTCGATCCGGTCGGGATAATCGGGATCTCGCGGCCGTCTGCTGAGATGAGCTTGCCGCCCTGGTAGTAGTCCCCGTCTTCGAGCGCCTGGAGCTCTTCCTCACGCACCACCCGCGGCGGAGAGGCGGCGAAGACGGACTGGTTCTTGGAGTTGCCCGCCTTGATGTGGTTGAACAGCACATTCAGCAGGATCGCCATCACCGCTGCCGAGCTGATCCCGGAGTGGAAGATAGTGGCGAACCACGACGGGAACTGCTCGTAGAACGTCGGTGCGGCGATCGGGATCATGCCGAAGCCGAGGGAAGCGGCAACGACGATCAGGTTCATGTTGTTCCTGTACTCGACCTTGGAGAGAATACGGATGCCGCTGGCCGCGACCGTGCCGAACAGAACCACTCCTGCACCGCCAAGCACCGCGGTGGGAACCGCGGCGACCACACGACCCAGCACCGGCAGGAGACCGAGTACCACGAGGATCACACCGCCCGCGCTCACCACGAACCGACTCTTCACCCCGGTGACGGCGACCAACCCCACGTTCTGGGCGAACGCACTCTGGGTGAACGAGCCGAAAATCGGCGAGATGGCGCTGGAGAGCATGTCGGCACGCAACCCATCGCCGATGCGGCGGGAGTCGACCTTCGTCTCCACAATCTCCCCGACGGCGAGGATGTCGGCCGACGTCTCGATGAGAGTGACCAGCACAACGATGAACATCGAGATGATCGCCGCGATGTCGAAGATCGGCAGGCCGAAGGCGAACGGGGTGGGGAAGGCGAAGACCGGCCCGGTGCCCACGGCGGAGAAGTCCGCCATTCCGAGGGGAATCGCGATGAGGGTGCCGATAACGATCGCCAGCAGGATGGACAGGCGGGAGATCGCCCCAATGCCGACCTTGCTGAGGAGCAGCACGATCGCCAGCGTCAGGGCGGCGAGGCCGATGTTGGCGACGCTGCCATAGTCGTCTGCGGTGTTGTTGCCACCCATGGCCCAGTTCGCGGCTACCGGCATCAGCGTCAGCCCGATGATCGTGATCACCGTACCGGTGACCACGGGCGGGAAGAACCGGATGATCTTCGAGAAGATCGGCGTGATCGCCAGCCCGATGAGCGCGGAAACCATCACGGCCCCGAAGATCGTTTGGATGCCTCCACCCTCGGTGACGATGGCCGTCATGGTGGCCACGCCGGAGAAGGAGACCCCCTGTACCAGCGGAAGCTGGGCACCGAAGAACGGGATGCCGAGGGTCTGAAGGAGGGTTGCCAATCCACCGATGAAGAGGCAGGCCGCAATGAGCAGTCCGATATCACTGGATGGCATTCCGGCCGCGGCGCCGATGATCAGTGGCGGCGCAATGATTCCGCCATACATCGTGAGCACGTGCTGGAACCCATAGGCAAAAGAAGCGCCGACCGGCAGCTTCTCGTCTTCTGGGCGGCCGGTGACTGAACGCGCCGCGCTTTTGGTCTTCTTATTCATTGTGACGTCCTTGTCGACAGGTGAAGCGTGAAGGGGGAACGGGGACGGTGGGTGGGCGACGACAGCCGCCCACCCATTCGGTGACCTAACAGAACCCGGCGATGCCCTCCCAGGCGCGGCCGGCATCCGTCACGTTGTCGCGTTGCACCGTGGCTTCGATCAGGCCGTACGGGCGGTCGGAAGCGAAGAACACCTCACCGGGGTTCTCCAGGCCGAACGGAGACAGATCAACCAGGAAATTGTGGATGTTCGGCATCGAGAACTTGATCTCGTCGATCTCCTGGTGCGCCTCGAGAACGGCCTTGCCCATCTCGAAGAGGCTCTGCTGGAGAGCCAGCGAGTGCGTGGTCGCGAAGGCCGTGAGCATGGTGGCGCGAACACTGGCGAAGAGCTGATCGTAATCGAGACCCGGCGAGTTGTAACGCCAGCGCGCTGAGACGGAGGTGGCCAGGATGCGGTCGGTTGTCTCCTTGAGAGTCGTGTACCGATCGCGGGGAAAGCCAGTGAACTCAGACCCTGTCGATTTCAGGACCGCGAGGTCCTGCAGCCCGGCGATCACCATTGCCGTGCCGTTGTCGAGGGTGACGACGGCGGTACGGGTTTCTGTGCCGCCCCGCACGAACGCATGGTCGTGGCCCTCGCCGTGGACGGGGATGCGGTCCCAGCTGTATTTCTCGGCTGCCCAGCGGCCACCCGAGACCCACTCGAAGTCGTCGACGAAGTGCTGGCCGAGGCGCAGCAGGAATTCCTCCGGGGTGCCGACGCCGTCTTTGGCCAGGGCGTACACGGTGTTCTTCTGCGTGTCGGTGGCCACGACATGAGCGTTGTCGCCCTCGGTGTGGGCAGCCTCGAAATCACCGCGCAGTTGCGACGTGACGTTGAGATCTTCGATCTCGTGTCTGGGTGTGTCTCGGGTGATTCGGACCAGGCGCACTTCGGCTTTTCCGTACTGATTAGCGCCGAGGACGATGTTGCTTTCTGACATTGTCAGCTCCCTCTGTATGTTGAATAGGCAAACGGGCTAATGAGTAGCGGTACGTGATAGTGCTGCTCGGAGTCGGTGACCGAAAACTCGATCGACACGACGGGGTAGAAGGTCTCTGTTCCGGTGCGCTGGAAGTACTCGCCGGTGGCGAATGTCAACCGGTACGCTCCGGAATCGAGTTGTTCCGGGCCCAATCCCGCGATGCGGCCGTTGTCATCGGTCACGCCGGCGGCGATCTCGATGCCGGCGGTGTCCACCAGCGCAACGGGAACGCCCGCTGCAGGACGACCGGTGGCCGCGTCGAGGATATGGGTGGTGATGTGACTCATGAGCCCAGGACTCCTTCAAGACGGAGAAGGGCGATCTCCCGCAACTGCTGGGCAACCACAGGGACCTCCTTCTCGGGTGAATTCATCAGTCTGTCGTTCAACGCCCCGAGAATCTCCGGGGCGCTTCGACCTGCAGCACGGATCAGGAAAACACGGCCGAACTTCTCTTCGTACGCGCGGTTTGCCGATACCAGCTCGGTGGTGACGGAATCATCCGTCGCATCCACACCGGCTTGCTCCCGTCGGGACAGCGATGCTTCTCGGCCTGATCCGTTCGCCCGTTCCCCGATGCGAGGGTGATGGGCGAGCGCGCCGTCGATTTCAGCCACAGTCCACGGGTCGGCGGCCTGCGCCGCAACCTGCAATACTTCCTCCACGTTGGAGTACGGACGGGCCTCAACAACAGCATCAATCCAGCGCTCGATATCGACGCACGGTCGGATAGCCGCCCGTGCCTGATCCGGGTCACTGAGGTTGAATGATTCAAGCGTCACTGCTTGTTCCTTCTATTTGCTTTGTTACTCTGCTTTGTTACTTTTGATTTCCACAATGAGAAATTTATTTTCCATTGGGTAGTATTAGTGAACTTCGTCCGACGCCGTCTTGTCAAGTGCGTGCAACGAAGTTTTCAAAGTAAACAGCGGTCAGGCAAGCAGCGGTCAAATAAGCAGCGACGCATGCCGAACTCGGGACGCAGCGGCGAGCGCGTGGGGAATCACCGAGGCGAGCCCGGTTCCCGCAAGCCAGGCGCCGGTAACTTCCAGCCCGTCTTCGGCTGCGACAGCCTCTTCCACCGCTCTGCCCCGGTCGCGGGCGCCCAGCGTGGCCGGGGAGAGCGCGTTGTTCCAGGGGGTGCGGGCGAATCCGACGACGGCGGATGCGCCCGGCTCCGTTCCGAGAATCACCGACGCGTCATGCAGGGCCAGCGCCTGGAACTCGGCATCACTGAGCTGCTGCGTTCGGCTGCGCTCGCCTGCTCGCCCATAAGAGAGACGGATGACGTGCCGGCCGGGCCCAGCCGCTTCGGCCACCCAGTCCCATTTTGCGCTCACGTGCGTGAGCGCTTTGGCGGTGACGCCGGTTGCGCCCTCGGCAACGAGCACACCGGTGCCACGCGGGTGGGAATCGAGCGCGGGAGCGTCGAGCACAAGCGTTGCCAGCTCGACCGCGGTCGGCGACGGCCAGTTGAGCGCCGCCGTTACAGCCAGTTCTGCGCCAAGGGGTGCGAGCAGGCCGATGGCCGCGGCTCCCGGGGCTGCCACGATGACAAAACGGGACTCGACGTTATGGGTGCCGTCGTCGGACTGCGGCGTTGGCGATAGCGACGTGGGCGGCTGCGATGTGGGCGGCTGCGATGCGTCCTGGTCCTGGTCCTGCGACGCGTCGTCGGGCGCGACGGCGTGGGAGACGGTCACCCTCCAGCGCCGGGCAGTGGCGGAAGCATCTGTTTCCGTCTCGTCCGTTGCTGGGTCTGCCGCAGCATCCGTTCGCGACAGAGCGGTCACCATGGCACCGGTGACGATCTGGGCACCGTAGTGTTCGAGGTCGGCGATGAGGGCCGAGACCAGGCGGGACATGCCTCCGCGCAGCCCCCCGACGGCGGAGCCTGCCGGCGCCGACGACCGCATGGCCAGCACCGCACCCGACAACGAGCCGGTCGTCGTCAGCGCTGCGTTCAAGCCGGGTGCGACGACGTCCACTTCGAGATCGCTTGCCGGTGCCGAGTACACGCCGCCGGCGACCGGTTCGACGAGGCGTTCGAGCACGCGACGTCCCATTCGCTTCTGCACCAGCTCGCCGAGGTTGTGCTCGCGGCCGATCTTCAACACGGGAATTAGTCGGTCGGCGTACGCGCGCCACGCCCCGCGCCAGCCGATGACCCGGCGCACGTCGTCGGCGAGCGGAGAACCGGGGATGCCGAGCACTCCGGTCTTCGGCAGCGGAACGCTGATCGGCGGGTTGGCCGGCCCGGCAGATGTTCCGGGCAGCAGCAACCAGGCGCCGGCCGGGTTCGGGGCAACGATCTCATCCGCAAGGCCGAGCCCTGCGACGAAGTCGGCCACCGCACCCTTCCGCACGGCGAAGCTTTCGGCACCGGCATCGAGGGTCAGACCGGCCACTTCGTGTGCGGCAACGGCCCCGCCAACGGCATCCGTCGCCTCGTAAACGGTGACTTTCAGGCCCAGGTGCGCGCATTCGCGTGCGGCAACCAGCCCGGCGATGCCGCCACCGATGACGATGACGTCGCTCATGCTGCCGTCATCCCGCTGCTGCCCCCGGTGGCTAATTCAGGAGCGTCTGCGGCTGATGTAAACCCACCCGTCATAATGAAGGCCGGAACCTTTACATTGGCCACCGGCTTCACAGTGGCTCCGGAATCTCCTGAGTTAGCCACGGGCCACGCCTGCTACCGAGCCGACGGATGCTGCGGCACCGGATGCCGTGTCTCCGGATGCAGCACCGCCGGCCTCGTGCACCAGGTCGACCAGGCGGGTGAGCACGTCTGGGTCTGTGTCAGGGGGCACTCCGTGTCCGAGGTTCAGTACGTGTGACGGCGCCGTGCGCCCTCGCTCCAGCACGTCGAGCACGTGCGCCTCGAGCACCGGCCACGGCGCGGCCAGCATGGCGGGGTCGACGTTGCCCTGCAGCGGCACTGTGCCACCGAGCCGTCGGTTGGCCTCGTCGAGTGGAATGCGATAGTCGACGCCGACAACATCAGCTCCGATGCCGTGCATCGCGGCCAGCAGCTCGCCGGTGCCGACGCCGAAGTGCACGATCGGCACGCTGCGGTTGACGCTCTCCGTGTCTGCTGCTTCGTCCTGGCGGTATTCGGCATAAGCGCGTTCGGTATAAGAGAGGTCGCGCACGTGGGCGATCGCGGCGGCGGAGGCCGGGGCGACGTATTTCGCGTAGTCGGCAAGCGACAGGGCTCCTGCCCAGGAATCGAACAGCTGCGCGGCGCTGGCCCCCGCGAGCACCTGGGCGCGAAGGAAGCGGCCGGTCACGTTCGCGGTCCACTCCATCAGCCTCGCCCAGGCCTCCGGCTCTGCGTGCATCAGCGTGCGCGCGTGGATGTGATCTTTCGACGGCCCGCCCTCGACGAGGTACGCGGCAAGGGTGAACGGTGCACCGGCGAAACCGATCAGCGGAGTCGCACCGAGCTCGGCGACCGTGCGGGCGACCGCCTGCGAGATCGGGGCAAGGGCTGAGTCGAGCGTTGCCGGGTCGAGGGAGGTGAGTTCCGCGACATCCGTCGCCGTGCGCACGGCCTTACCGAGAACCGGACCCTTGCCTGCGACGATCTCCACGTCGACGCCGACGAGTTTCAGTGGAACGACGATGTCGCTGAAGAAAATACCGGCGTCGACGTGGTGCCTGCGCACCGGCTGGAGCGTGATCTCGCTGGCCATCTCCGGGTCGAGGCAGGCATCGAGCATGCGCGTGCCGACCCGCAGTTCGCGGTACTCGGGCAGCGAGCGCCCGGCCTGTCGCATGAACCAGACCGGAGTGACATCCGTTCGGGTGCCCTGGTAGGCGCGGATGAGGCGGGAGTCGGCGGTGAGGCCGGAAGCGAGCGGGTGAGACGCGTCTAGGTTTACTGACTCGGTGTTCATTGCCTCAATTCTGTCAAACAAGCCTGAGCGCTGCCGCCCTGGTGCCAGACCAGCCCTGCACCCTGACCGTTCGACGGAGATTTTGCCGAATTTGCCCGAGATTCGCCGGTGGGCCCTGGCTGGCAGTCTTGTTGTGACCCGTTCTGATCGGAGATTCGCAATGACTGTAGTAACAATCGCGCCGAGGATCTTCTCGGTGGATGAGAAGCGTGAGCATGTGCTTGCGTATGTGGCCGCCCGGCACGGGACGAAGGGTGTGTACCTTTCCGAGCACGGCATCACGGGCACGGAGATGCGCGGGTGGCGTCTGGCGATGGCCGACGGAGATCTCGGTGTCGGGCTGGTTCCTCGTCATACTGGCTCAATGGCACGTAAGGATGTGGCGGAGATTCGTCGGCTGCAGGACGAGGTGGACAAGCTCCGCGCCGAACGAGATCAGGCCCGCGGAGACGCGGACCAGATGCGGAGGGCGGCT
>NZ_ATWH01000015.1 GCF_000421145.1 Glaciibacter superstes DSM 21135
GTGGTGACTTGGCTCGCCATCCTGAAAGCTGGTGGGGCTTATGTTCCACTCGATCCTCAGCATCCGACCAAACGTTTATCTTATGTCCTGGAAGACACCGCTGCGCCTGTCCTCATCACCGACACCGCGACCCGGACACACGTCCCTGAATACCCTGGCCGGGTAGTAGTGCTCGAAGAAGTAGACTTCACACGGCTCAGCGACAGCACACTGGACGTCGAACTACTTCCGGACAGCCTGGCTTACGTCATCTACACATCGGGCTCAACGGGGCAGCCCAAGGGCGTTGCCATCACCCACAACAACCTTTCTCGACTTTTCAGCAGCGTGGCCGCCGACCTGAATCTCTCCGCTGCTGACACGTGGGCTTGCACTCACTCATTTGCCTTCGATTTTTCGGCTTGGGAGACCTGGGGTGCGTTAGTCAAGACATCGACATGCTTAATCGTTGACACACCCACGGCCCGAGACCCCGAGGCATTGCTGCGGCTCCTCCGAGAACGACACGTAACCGTGTTGAGTCAGACTCCCTCGGCCTTCGCTGGACTAACTGCCCTGATTGACCGCGGTGAGAACCTTGGTAGCGAACCACGCCTCCGTGTGGTTGTCTTTGGGGGAGAAGCACTCGCTCCCAATGCCCTGTTGCCCTGGATCCGTACACTGGATTCCCGTGCACCGTCATTTATTAACATGTACGGAATAACGGAAACGACCGTTCACGCCAGTTATCGACGTGTCGAGCCCGCTGATATCGACTGCGCTGAGCCGAGGTCAATGATCGGGAGGTCATTGTCCGACTTGACTCTCAGTCTTGTGGACCGCGACGGCGAATTGGTCCCAATGGGAGGTACGGGAGAACTGTACGTCGGTGGCCCAGGAGTGGCCCGCGGATATCTCAATCGACCGGCGCTAACCGCTGAACGCTTCTTGCCAGACCCACTGTCACCAGATATCGGGGCGCGGAGGTATCGATCAGGGGACCTCGCGAGAAGCCGACGTGAGAACGACTTCGAATACTTGGGACGTCTGGATCGCCAGGTGAAGATAAGAGGCTTCCGAATCGAGCTCGGCGAGATCGAGGCCGCTCTCGGTGGCCATCCCGGTATTTCCGCGTCCGTCGTCAAGCTCGTCGGGGACGGCTCAGAACGGAAGATCGCGGGTTACGTCGTTCCCAAGTCGAGAGGCATTCGTGTAGAGGAGCTTCGAGCGTTTCTGCGAATGCGGATCCCGCATTACATGGTGCCCATGGTCTGGGTCGAGCTAGACCGCTTGCCGCTTACGAGCAGTGGCAAAGTCGACCGTGATTCTCTTCAGCCGCCCAACGACTCGCGCCCACAACTTGCCCAGGGTTACGTCGCTCCACGAAACGATCTCGAAGCCAGAGTCGCTACGGTTTGGGCCGCAATAATCGGCGTATCCAAAGTTGGAGTGCACGATAATTTCTTCGACCTCGGAGGAGACTCCATCAAGGCTGTTCGCCTCGTTGGCCAACTACGGGAAGAGCGAGTTGACGTTAGTGTGGCGAGCATCTTTGCCCACCAGTCGGTCGCCGCGCTCTGTTCAGCTAGCGAAGAGTCGACGACCTCCTTGGGCCAACAGCGCGTCGCACCATTCGCTTTAGTCGATCAGCAGGTCCAGACCGCTCTTCCCGAGAGCATAACCGACGCTTACCCCATCACAGCGGTTCAACTTGGCATGCTCTATGAGATGCTCGCGGACCCCGCGCGTAATTTGTATCACAACGTCACGACGCTGAAGTTCACAGAGACAACGGGGTATAACGCCGTTGCACTCAGCGACGCGGCGGATTGCATCGTCTCGCGGCACGAGGTCCTTCGAACCTACTTTGACCTAGATAGCTTTGCGCAGCCTCTCCAGCTTGTCGTTGGAGAGGTTCGTGCAGTTAAGAATTTCTACGACCTCAAGGAACTCAATGAGACTGAGCAAGCTGAGGAGATGAGACGGTTTGGCAACATGAGGCGGCAGCGCCGCCTCGACATCGCTGCCGCGCCCCTCATCGAGTTCGATTTTCACCAAGCGGACTCGAACTCGTTCTGGATCACAATTACGGAATGCCACGCAATTCTTGACGGATGGAGCCACCACTCTCTGGTTGGCAGCTTGATGGAAGAGTATCGCTCGCTCAACGAGAACAAGTTATCCGCGCGCTCAACTATCCTTCCAAGCACTACCCGGTACGCCGACTTTGTCGCATTGGAGCGACAATTGGAAGAGTCCGACAGCGAACGCCGCTTTTGGGCAACACGGTTCGATTCTCCCGACTCGCTGTCAATCCCCACCGGCTGGGGGGCGCCTCACGCCAGCGAGTCCGTCGACGTCGTAGTCGACTTCTCTTCGGACCTGGAGGCTCTCCAGCGGCTGGCGCGCACCGCTGGCACGCCGCTCAAGAGCGTCCTGTTCGCTGCCCACCTCGCCGCGATCGGTGAAATGACCGGACAACGGAACTTTCGAACGGGGTTGATTTCGAATGGGAGGTTGGAGGTCGTAGGAGGTGACGAGGTCTATGGCATGTTTCTCAATACGCTCCCGTTCGTCGTCGATCTACGCGCGACGAGTTGGGTCGACCTCGTCCGCGGGGTATTTGAAGAGGAAATCGCTTTGCTTCCGCATCGGCGTTTCCCGATGCCCGCGATGAAACGTCTGTGGCCGAATCGGAGCGCCTTCGCCAGCGTGATATTCAACTATCTCGACTTCCACGAGGTCGACGACGCGCATTTTGACCGGAGCCAGGCTGCAGACTATAGTCCGAACGAAGCAGCACTACATGTGACCACGGAGCCCGGTAGCTTGCTGCTTACTGCGAACACAATCCACATCTCACCGGAGCGACTGGCGGCTCTCGCTAGCCAGTACCGACGGATCCTCGCGACGATGGCAGCACATCCGAATTCTGACACTTCAACGTCGTTCGTCGGGATTGACGTTTCGGAAAGCATCCGCGATTGGAATGCCACTGGTGCGGCACTCCCTCATCGCCAGATTCAGGACAAGATCTCTTACTGGGGGAAGGAAGACCCTGACCGGATCGCGATCAGGTGCTCCGGAACAGAGATCAGCTACGGGGGGCTCGATGCTCGCGTCAACAATCTGGCTCGGTACTTGCAATCCATCGGCGTGGTCCCTGAGCAGTTGGTGGCGGTGCTGCTCCCACGCAGCATCGACCTTGTGGTTGCACTGCTGGCAATCTTGAAAGCCGGTGGTGCGTATGTACCCCTGGATCCTACCCACCCAACGACCAGAAACCACTATGTCATCACGGACTCGCAAGCGTCGGTCGTTATCACTGATTCGGTTATGTGCGTTCAAGTTCCCCATACTGAGGCCACGACTCTGATCCTTGAGGAAATCGACTGGGATGCAGATGCGAGCGACTCGCTCGAACAAGGGTGGCACCTTGACGAGGCAGCCTACGTAATTTATACGTCGGGCTCCACTGGTCGTCCGAAAGGCGTCCTGGTTTCCAGGCAATCACTCGATAACCTCACGGCCGACTTCTCCGCGCGTCCGTTCATGTCGAAGGATTCCATATTTGTTGCAATAACGACGATCTCTTTCGACATTGCCGCGTTGGAGATATTCGTGCCGCTGGCTGTTGGTGCCCAGTTAGTCATCGCTAACGAGTCCCAGGCGACCGATGGTGCCGAGCTTTCGGCGCTCATTGCAGCATCGAATGCGACTGTCATGCAGGCCACCCCCGTCAGCTGGGAAATGCTCTTGGACCATGGTTGGGTTCCGGCTAAATCCTTCGTGGCCTTATGTGGGGGCGAGAAAATGCCCGAGCGACTGGGCGAGAACCTCTCGAGTTTGTGCGCGGAGGTGTGGGACCTGTACGGGCCAACGGAAACCACGATCTGGTCTGCTACCGGGAGGCTAACTGAGCGGGGCACTCGCTGGTCGCCGGTGACGAATACCTCCATTCATGTTCTCGACCGTGACTTGCGTCCAGTTGGCCTGGACGTAGCTGGAGAACTGTACATAGGCGGGACAGGACTAGCTCGCGGATACCTCAACCAGCCGTCACTCACAGCCGCCACATTTACTCCTGATCCATTCTCCGCTAAGGAGGGTTCCCGGATGTACCGCACAGGTGATATTGCTCGCCAACGCCCTTATACGCATCTGGAGATACTCGGGCGGTTGGACCATCAGGTGAAAATTCGAGGCCACCGAATTGAACTGGGCGAAATCGAGGCGGTGTTGTCATCGCATCCCTCGATTCGCAAAGCAGTTCTTCGGCCTTCGGGTCACGGCTCCTCCCAGATCCTGGTCGCGTACGTCACGGTGAGGGACGGAGCATCACTCGACCCAGCGAGCTTACGCAACTACTTGGAGCAAAAGGTTCCCCTCTACATGCTCCCTGGCGCGTGGGTCGAATTGAGTGAGTTTCCACTCACAGGTAGCGGCAAAGTCGACGTGGGTGCACTGCCAAATTCGTCTCGACCGGAAGTCGACTCAACTCGCGAAATTGTCCAGCCTCGTAACGAGATCGAACAGAAGATATCAGCAGTGTTCAAAATGGTGCTCGGCATCGACGTGCTAAGTGTTGAAGATGATTTCTTTGAACTTGGCGGGCACTCGCTGTTAGCGCTCAAGGCCATTGGAGACCTTCGCCGGCGGCACGATTTTTCCCTGACGCTCCATGATCTGGTCGTCGGCCGAACTATCGCATTCCTCGCTGAAGTGGCCGGTCGGCCTGCACCCCTCTCACGCGATTCAGCCAACTCGCTGCTCTGGTACAGGGAGACTGGTGGTCTAACACCGCTTCTGTGCATGCACCCTGGAGGAGGGAGCGGTCACTGGTACAAATCACTGTCCGTATCGGTTGGCGTCAATCAACCTATTGCCGCGTTCGAATGGCCGGGACTAAACGGATTCTCCATCCCGTTGGGGTCCATTGAGGAAATGGCGGCCCGGTATCTAATCGACTTACGGGCGAAACGCCCACACGGGCCTTACCGGCTGCTGGGCTGGTGTGGTGGAGCACCCGTTGCATGGGAGATGGTGCAGCAGCTTCGTCTCGCGGGAGAGGAGGTTGATTTTACTCTTCTCGATCCGGTGGGCGACCTTCGGATGGAGGAGAACTTCAGGGTCGAGCTCCAATTATTCCGAGAGTGTGAGGCATTGTTCGAACGTCTACAGGGTGATATTGATTATTGCGCTAAGAGTGACGTGCAGGAGGAGATCGTTCGGATAATGCGAACAGTCGTGGAGGACGACCGCGGGGATCCGATTACGGCATCGAGTTTCGATCCCTCGTGGCACCCACGCGTGATCGTTTGGCGGAGACTGCTAGAGGCGAGGGAGCGTTATGTTTTTCGACGTTTACCGGGAACCATGCGGTTGGTTGTGGGTGACGAACTCGCTGAGGAACGGCATGTGGTCATCCGAGGCCAGAATCTAGCTGAATACACGCAGCGCTGGGAGGACCTCGTAATGGGACCAGTCGAGATTTCTCGCACTCCCGGCGACCACTTTGGCGTGCTCCAGCCGCCGCACGTAGAGCATCTGGCCGCACTACTAGCTGGAACTACGGTGCGCAGCGCCTTAGGCCGGTGAGCGCTTGTGCGATAAAGGTGCTCTCATCTTAGGCGACTATGGCTCCGATGAGGACAGATCTTTTGGTCTGCTTTAGTGATCCGTCATGCCCGAAATCAAGACAGGAATGCGAGAACGACATGAATAGAAACCTCACGTCAATCGGTGACTTTACCAGTGAACAGCTGATGAAAGTGGTGTTACGCGCCGTCGAAATCAGCGCGGACCTGCCCGGGGTAAGTCCGACATTGCGGGGAAAGGTGGTGGGCATTTTCTTCCAGAAAACGTCCACTCGCACTCGTACCGCGTTCAGCAGCGGTGCACTGCGACTGGGGGCGTCCATCGTGTCATACGGCCCGAACGATCTCCAGCTGAACACCGGAGAGACTGTCGAAGACACGACACAAGTGCTTGGGTCGATGTTGGATGCATTGGTAATTCGCGGCCCGATCCCTATGACGGAACTTAGCTTGTATGGGAAGACAGACACAATGTCCGCCATCAACGCTATGTGCAACGAGGAGCACCCCACCCAGGCAGTAGCGGACCTCGCCACCCTGCACCATAAATTCGGGCGGGTCACCGGCCTAAGTCTTCTCTACGTCGGCGAAGGAAACAACACCGCGGCGGCTTTGGTCCTAGCATGCGCCGCAGTCGGAATCGAACTGGAAGTCCGCACCCCCTCCAACTATGGCGTTTCAACGAAGATTCTCGAGCAGGCTCGCAAGATATCCTCGACCAACAGAATTCATCAAATACACGATTTGAACGATCTTCCGCAGGTCGTGGATGTCGTTTACACGACTAGATGGCAGACGACGGGAACAGTGAAATCCGATCCGAACTGGCGCGAAGATTTTTTGCCCTTTCAAGCGAACGAGGAACTCATGGGGAAGTACCCCGATGCCTTTTTCATGCATGATCTACCGGCGCATCGAGGTGAGGAAGTTACAGCCGGGGTATTGGACGGCCCAAATAGCATCGCATTGACTCAGGCCCAATTCAAACTTTTTGGGGCGATGGCCTGCCTCGAATGGTGCCTCCTGTCCGATTGACGTCGAGCGACAGGTCCGTTCACGAGCCGCAATTAACTGACACAACAAGGAGGGGCAGATATGCAAGGTCCAGAGGCAGAGACAGATAGACACCTTGCGAGCGCACAGGCGCACTCAGGATCGACCACGGCACCGCCTAGTAGTGCCCTCCATCTGCTGATTGAGCGTCAGGCGCAAAGGTCGCCAGACGCGATCGCGGTCGAAGCGGGAACCAAGAGTTGGAGTTACGCCGAACTAAACCGCGACGCCGATAAGCTCGCAGGATACCTTCGCTCGCTCGGGGTCGGTACGGAGCAATTCGTCGGCGTCCTGATGACACGTTCTGTCGAGCAGATCATCGCTTCGCTCGCGGTTTTGAAAGCCGGAGGAGCCTACGCGCCGTTGCCGTCGGCAGACCCATGGAGCCGCCTGCACGGTATGTTGATTGATCTTGAGGCGAACGTCCTGCTAGTGGACGACTCAAGCTTGGACAATGCGGATCTCGGCCGGTATCAAGTAATCGACGTCCCAGCTTTCGTCGCTTCACACTCGCGCTCGAGTCCAGACATGGAAGTTACTGCTCGTTCAGAGGCCGTCAATTTTGCTAACTCTGATCAAGCGTGTGTCGTTCTCTTCACGTCTGGTTCCACGGGAAAGCCGAAGGGTGTCGTTCTTACGCATCGCAATGTGACAGGTCTGGTTACGGACGCGGTGTGGTCGGGCTGCGATTTCAGCAGAGTGCTCATGCAATCAGCGAATACCTTTGATCTTTCAACATTAGAGATGTGGATGCCATTGGCGAATGGCGTGACCATCGTGGTGGCCCCCTCGGGAAAGCTAGAACCTCGAGAGATCGCTCGCGTCATCCGAACGCACGATGTGACCGGAGCGTTTTTCACGACGGGACTATTCAACGTCATGGTAGCTGAGGAGTTGGAGTCACTAAAAGGTTTACGCGCTTTGTGGAGCGGTGGTGAGCGCGCATCCGGACCGCTCATCGCGGAGGCTCTGAAAGGGCTACCCGACACGAAGATCGTCAACGGGTACGGCCCGACAGAAGCGACGACATTCACAACGTTTCATCAAATCGTAGAGCCCCCTCCGCGCGATATGGAAGTGCCCGTTGGAATCCCGCTCCGTGACAAGACCGTTTACATCCTTGACGGCCTACTTTCTCCCTCAGACGAAAGCGAGGCCGGCGAGATATTTATAGCAGGATCAGGTATCGCTCGGGGATATCTAAAGCGCCCAGGGCAAACGGCGGCTAGTTTCATCCCCGATCCGCTGGGCGCTCCTGGTTCCCGGATGTACCGCACTGGGGACATGGCATCACGATCGTCCACGGATCCCATTAAGTTCATCGGTCGGGCAGACGACCTCGTCAAGATACGTGGGTTTCGCATTGAGCTTGGGGAGATCTCCGCTGCCCTTCGTGACTGTGATGGGGTTGCGGATGTGGCGCTGCGAGTGCGAGAAGATACGCCCGGACACCGCATGATCGCTGCGTACGTCGTCCTCCAGGAAACATGCGAGTCGACCGGCCTTAATATTAGAAAGGATGCAGCGAAGCGACTTCCCGAATACATGGTGCCGAGCGCTGTGATCATCGTGGACGCGCTGCCCCTCACGCCGCATGGAAAAGTGGACATTCGAGCGCTCGCCGCTCCCAGTGTCGATGACCTAGCAGTTGAGTACGAGCCGCCGCGAACGACGACGGAGTTAGTTGTCGTGGAGGTATTCGAGAACCTCCTCAATATGCGTCCGATCGGACTTGCTGGCAGCTTCTTCGACATGGGCGGAGACTCCCTTTTGGCCATGAGAGCCGTGGCGCAGTTACGCAGTCGACTTGCTATCGACTTGTCTATGTCGGCAATGTTTGAGGGTTCGACCGTTCGACAGGTGGCCGCCGCCTGCGCCACTGCTGGAATCGCGAGCGAGCCGATAGTTCGCCTTGAGAGAGGCGCTCCTCTAGGCCTATCCTCTGGGCAGAAGCGCTTGTGGTTTCTGGAACAGCTTGAACCCGAATCGGCGGAATACGTCATTCCCTATGCGCTCAGGCTTCGGGGCGAGCTTGACGACGCCGCATTGGAAAGGGCGTTCGGCTCGATTATCGCGCGACATGAAGTGCTCCGAACGCGGATCGTTGCGGCCCATGGTGAACCAAAACAGTTGGTCGAGCGGCACTCCGAAGTTTCAGTAATGAAGACAGACCTTCGTGATGGAGGCAGTCTCGAATGGCGCCTGGAGCGCGCCACAGAACTGGCGGTGGACCTGGCGCGAACGCCCATCGATATGCGCTTCGCTCCGATGATGACCCTTCAGTTAGTCCGGCTGCAGGAGCAGGATTACGTGCTCATGCTGGCCATTCATCACTTGGCAGCTGATGCATGGTCGATAGCCATTTTGGCTTCAGAGCTCGCGCAGTTCTACTCGGAAGAAGTATCAAGTACGCCGGTCACCTTGGCACCGCTGGATATTCACTATGCTGACTTTGCTGCGTGGCAGTTGGGTGTCGAATCCAGCGGCGCGATCGACAAAGGCTTGGATTTTTGGGAATCGGAGTTAGGAAATCTGTCGCCCCTACGGCTCCCATCAGACTTCCCACGCCCAGCCCAGCGCTCAACTGCAGGCGGTACGATGCATTTCGCACTTTCCGCTGTTCAAGTCTCCAACTTGAAAGACCTCGGTCGCGACGAGAACGCGACTCTTTACATGACGTTGCTGAGCGCCTTCCATATCTTTTTGGCAGGTTATAGCGGAGACGAACGCATAGTCACGGGCTCGCCTGTAGCGAACCGTCCGCGTCCTGAACTAGAACATTTGATCGGATTCTTTGCTAACACCGTTGCGTTTCAGTCTCGAATCGATCCAGCAGATTCATTCTTCGATGTGCTCCATCAGATAAGAAATAAGACTGTTGCTGGCATCGATTATCAGGAAGTTCCGTTCGACCGTGTGGTCGAGAGGATCAACCCGAAACGTGATCCTTCCCGTCATCCTGTCTTCCAAGTCATGTTTGTGTTGGACAACGCTCCTGATCCGCACTGGTCGCTGTCCGCTATGGACATCGAGAGCTTCCCAATCGACGAAGCCTCGGCGAGATTCGATTTGACTTTCTATGCAGAACCAAATAATGGCGGTCTCACCTGCCGTTTCGTCTATTCGAAGGCGCTTTTCGAGAGTTCGAGCGTGTCACGAATGGCCAAAAACTTCGTCCAGTTGATTGACTCGATCGGCGAATTCCCGCATTTGCCGATCGGTCAGCTGGAACTCGTTGCAGAACCTGAGCGTGCGGTTATACGCGGATGGGAATCGCCAAAGCAGATTGGCCAGTGGCTCATGACCTATGAGTACGTCGCAGTGCAGGCCAGGGAAACGCCAGCAGCGATCGCCGTCGTCTGCGGCCAGGACAGCATTACGTATGCCGAACTAGTGGAGCGCGCAGACAGGCTTGCCTGCGAAATTATTGCATGCGGGGTCGAGGTTGAGGACAGAGTTGCCACACTTCTCCCACAGGGGATCAATCAGGTGATTGGCATGTTGGGGATACTCAAGGCGGGTGCCGTCTACGTGCCCCTATCGATGCAACAACCTAAGGAACGGCTTGTCGCGATCTCAGCTGATGCAGGCTTATCGCTTCTTGTGACCGACTCGTCTCTCGAAGCTGGCACGGTAATGTTCGCAAGCAGGACGATTTCGATGGATCGGATTCCCGCGAGCGGCGCACTACCCACCCCACCCCGTATCCACGCGGACAACGTTGCCTACCTGATTTACACTTCTGGATCCAGCGGAAAGCCCAAAGGCGTTCTCGGAACTCACCGTGGATTGAGCAACTACGTCGCTGCCAACCGAGAAATATACGGGCTAGAGCCCGGCGACAGTGTTTTGCAGCTCGCGTCAAGCGGATATGACGCGTCGCTGCGGGACATGCTGTTGCCGTTGGCGAGCGGGGCCACGCTCGTATTTCTACACCCGTCGGTGGCCAAGTCACCCGAATCGGTAGCCGCTGCGATTAGTGCCTGCGATGTGACAGCCATCCTGAGCGTGGTTCCATCAATGCTGAGAGAATATGGCAGCTATCCGGGATTCCGGATCTTCGACTCTCTAAAGCTCATCGTCAGCAGCGGCGAGAGCATGCGTTCGGCCGGAGAATGGAAGGCAAAGACGAGCACGACGAGAGTGCTCAACCAATACGGTCCCACCGAATGCGCGATGACCACCACAGTTGGGCTGGGACATCCGGTTGCTCCTGGCGGGTCGGACCTTGTGGGTTATCCAATTGCAGGGACCCAGGTACTGGTGCTCGACAAGGGAATGCGACGTTGTGCGATCGGAGTTGTCGGCGAGCTGTTCATCGCGGGAGCGGGGGTCGCTCGCGGGTACGCTAATGCGTCGCGAGCTACGGCTGAGAGCTTCCTCCCGAATCCATTTGCCGTCGAACCAGGCACAGTCATGTACAAGACTGGGGATCGGGCCAAGTGGACGCAGAACGGAGAGCTTTGCTTGCTCGGTCGCTCAGACCGCCAGATCAAGATTCGGGGAAATCGAGTTGAACTGGGTGAGCTTGAAAGCGTGATCGAGAGTCACAGAAGCGTTGCTAGGTGCGCAGTGAAGCTGAGCGAAGGACCTGATCCGGTTGTTCTTGCGTTTATCGAGGCCGAATCTACGGGCGGAGACGGATTGGACGTAAGGACCATTAGAGCGTTCCTCGCAGATCGACTCCCTGAGTACATGCTCCCCGCCTCATTCCTGTATATGTCATCGCTTCCAACCACGATTAGCGGCAAGATAGACAGGCAGTCGCTGCCGAGCCTCAAGCCGCGGTCCACATCCGCATCTGAGTACATTGCTCCAAGTACAGCTGCCGAAGTGCAGATCGCGGCGATATGGTGCGACCTTCTTAACATCGACCGCGTTGGAGTTCACGAAGACTTCTTCGAAGTGGGTGGACACTCATTGCTTGCAGTGCGCGCAGTTTCACGCTTGCGTTCAACCTTTTCGGTCGGTATCGGTGTTCTGGAGTTTTTGTCTAATCCCACTATTGCCGCACTTGCGCGACTAATGGCAAGCGCGCATGCGTCCCGGATCGCCGCGTTATTTAGTTCGTCAGAGACTGGCTCCCGGGCCGATTGAGCTGGCGACTAACATGCAACTTTTTCCCGTCGGACTGTCTGACGTGCTGGCTGCCGACGCACGCATGGATCAGTCCGTCATTGAGACACCGATGATTCCTCTCGGTGTCAGTGATATCCATGTCAAGGCGGAATCGCTTCAGACGTCCGGTTCCTTCAAGTTTCGTGGCGCTTTCAACGCTTTGAAAGTTCTACAACCAGACCACGTCGTAACCGGCTCGTCGGGCAACCACGGCATTGCGATCGCCTGCGCTGCGGCGGCCCGAGGCATTGAATGCACTGTGTACATGACACGGACTTCTATCGAATACAAGAGGAGCCGTATCCGGCAACAAGGGGGAGTCGTCATCCTTTGCGATGGGGACAACGAGTGGCGTGATATGTGCGCCCGGAAGTTTGCACGTGATCGCGGAGCCATCTTTGTCTCGTCGCATGACGATCCCACGGTTATCGCTGGTCAGGGCACCGTGGGCCTCGAAATCCTGCGCCAGCTGCCGAATGCCAGCGACATCTACGTGCCAGTCGGCGGCGGAGGACTACTCGCCGGCGTCTGTGCAGCAAGGGGTGACGCACCTGCCCGAATAGTGGGGGTTGAGCCAATGGGGGGAAATCGATTCGCTCAATCGTTCGCGTCTGGTCAAAGAACACGGTTGGCAGTCGTGAACACAATATGCGACGGCGTTCGAGCCAGAGAGCCTGGAGAACTCGCTTTGCTAACCTCCTGGGACTTGGTCGACCACATGATTGTCGTCGACGATTTGCTCGTGGTCAGCGCGCTCAAGATTTTGGCCCATTCCGGAGTGCGCTCTGAGATCACCGGGGCGCTCGCGTTGGCGGGCCTGTTAACCGACCCCGGCAGAGGACCAGTCCCGGTGGCACTGGTTTCCGGAGGGAACATGGCCTGACCATAACAAACAGGTGGCCAACACCAAGTACCTCGATCCGTCGCAGCTCGTTAAAGGGAAACCAAATAATGGCAACAATCGTGTCCAACCCACTGGACTTCAACGTACGCGATCTCTACGTCGACCTCGCCGAAATCACTGGACGTCGACTTCTATTGAAATGCGAGGGTTTCAACTTCGCTGGCTCAATCAAATTGAAAGCTGCGATGGAGATCGTGGAGTCGATGGAACGCACATCGAGGTTGGCCCCCGGTCAAACTATCGTTGAATCGTCATCAGGCAATATGGGAATCGCACTCAGCATGGCCGCAGCTTATAAAGGCTACCATTTCGTCTGCGTAACGGACGTTAGATGCACAAAGGGGGCGGAGAAGGCAATGGCTGCGCTCGGCGCCGAAGTGCACATTGTCCGGACTGCCGACAGCGTGCGTGGATTCCTCGGCGCCCGACTCGACCAGGTGAGTGATCTCTGCCGTGACAATGATGACTATGTGTGGCTCAACCAGTATTCGAATCCGTCTAATTGGGAGGCCCACTACCGGACAACGGGACCACAAATCGCCAAGGCTATCCCTGATCTTCAGGTGCTTTTCGTTGGAGCCGGGACAACTGGAACGCTGATGGGCTGTGCGCGATACTTTCGAGCTGAACGTCCGTCAGTGAAGATCGTGGCCGTCGACACAGTGGGCTCTGTGACCTTCGGGACACCGGCGGCACCTCGTCTCATCCCAGGCCTTGGGACGAGCGTTGTGCCCGGTATTTTCGACGAATCGTTCGTGGATGACGTCATCCACGTGCGTGAGGCACGCTCTATCGAGATGTGCCGATCGCTTGCAAGTCATGGGTTTCTATTCGGCGGGTCTACTGGAACCGTCGTTAGGGGAGCCATCGATTGGCTGGAGGCGTCGCAGTTCGATGCATCAGTGATCTCAGCAGCTATTGCTCCGGACATGGGGTGGAACTATACCGACACGATCTATGACGACGAGTGGAGAGATTCCTCTTTTCCTGCGGAAGCTGAGGCTGCATACGCAAACACTTGCAGCGAAGAACATGCCAAAGCGCACGACGAGCCAGGCATATACGCCGGCCGGTAGTGCTTGCGCGTGACGCACACGCCGGATCCTAACGTAACTCATCACCAACAGAAATCAGGGAGTCACAGTGGTTCAGCAAACTCCGAAACCAGCAATACAGATCTTCACAACAAAAGATGCTCTTGACGCCATCGATCGTTCTCGAGAAGAATGCGTCGGGTTAGTCGCAGATGCCTATCGAACACACGCTCGAGGTGACAGTTCAAACCCGGAAAGCTCGTTCTTAAGAATCCCCAATAGGCCTGGCAGCCGACTAATTTCTCTTCCCGCATATCTCGGTGGCGCGTTTGAAATTGCAGGGATCAAGTGGATCTCAAGTTTCCCGTCGAATAGCGAAGTTGGTTTACCGCGAGCAGCCGCAGCCTTGATCCTCAACGATATCGACACCGGATATCCGTACGCCGTTTTAGAAGCGTCCACTATCTCAGCAACACGAACGGCGGCTTCCGCGGTTCTAGCTGCCGAACTTTTCATCGGGTCTCGGCGGGTGCGGCAGGTTGGCATTATTGGTACAGGCGTGATTGCGAGCCATGTTTGGAGGTTTCTGCAGGATCTAAGTTGGGAGATTCCGCGCGTTTGCCTTTTTGACCTTTCCCCTTCATCCGCTCTCCGTTTTCGAACGTTCCTTGAGGGTGAGGGTGCGGTTGGTGTCAACATCGCGTCGAGTGCCGCTGAGGTTTTTCAAGGAAGCGATCTTATCCTGATCACCACAGTTGCGAGTGAGCCGCATCTTGATGATCCCGAACTGCTCGACGGTAACCCAGTGGTTCTGCATTTGTCGCTCAGGGACTTGGGTCCGTCGATGATCCTGGCAGCACAGAACTTTACGGACGACCAAGATCATGCCCTCCGTGAAAACACGTCTCTGGATCTGACGCAGCGCCGAGAAGGACGGTCGGACTTCATCGCTGGAACAATTGCGGATCTTTTGGTCGGGAAGGTCGTGGCCGATCATGATAAGCCAAGGATCTTTTCCCCTTTCGGGCTTGGGGTGCTGGACCTGGCCATAGCCAAGATGGTCTTTGACAAAACAGTGGCTAAGGATGCGGGCATTTTTATACCTGATTTCTTCTAACTGTGTCAATGGCCACAAGAGAAATGCTCGTGGGCAGCCAGTAGAAATGCTCTGTGGTGGAATCCGGCGCACGAGGCGAGTGCGGTAAGATATTCCGTCGGGCCGGACTCATTCGGCCGGCTTCACTCTTCGCCGTGCCCCTCGTGCGCGGCATCCCAACTCCGTAAGGAATCTCTCAATGGCGGTTGCCACGCGCACCAACCTCCGGAACGTGGCGATCGTTGCTCACGTCGACCACGGCAAGACCACACTGGTCGATGCCATGCTCAGGCAGACCAACTCGTTCGCAGAACACTCGCACCTTGAAGAGCGCGCTATGGACTCGAACGAGCTCGAGCGCGAAAAGGGCATCACCATCCTCGCCAAGAACACGGCGATCTCCTACAAGGGCAAGCACGCAGCAGACGGCCCGATCACCATCAACGTGATCGACACCCCAGGCCACGCCGACTTCGGCGGTGAGGTCGAGCGAGGCCTGTCGATGGTCGACGGTGTTGTGCTCCTGGTCGACGCCAGCGAAGGACCGCTCCCGCAGACCCGGTTCGTGCTACGCAAGGCACTCGAAGCGAAGCTCCCCGTCATCCTCCTGGTCAACAAGACCGACCGACCGGATGCCCGTATCGACGAGGTGGTCAGCGAGAGCCAGGACCTGCTCCTCGGGCTTGCCAGCGACATGGCAGACGACGTGCCTGACCTCGACCTGGACTCGGTGCTCGACGTGCCCGTCGTCTACGCTTCCGGTCGCAATGGGGCCGCCAGCCTGAACAAGCCTGGCAACGGTCAACTCCCAGACAACGACGACCTCGAACCGCTGTTCGAGGCGATTCTCGAGCACATCCCCGCGCCGACGTACGACGACGAGCACCCGCTCCAGGCGCACGTCACGAACCTCGACGCGTCACCGTTCCTCGGTCGTCTTGCGCTGCTGCGTGTCTTCAACGGCACGATCACAAAGGGCCAGACCGTTGCCTGGGTCAAGCACGACGGTTCCGTGCACAACGTGAAGGTCACCGAGCTGCTGATCACCAGGGCGCTCGACCGCTACCCGGCGGAGAGCGCCGGCCCCGGTGACATCGTTGCGGTTGCAGGGTTTGCCGACATCACGATCGGTGAGACCCTCGCCGACCCCGACGACGTGCGCCCGCTTCCGACCATCACGGTCGACGAGCCCGCCATCTCCATGACCATCGGTACCAACACCTCCCCGCTGGTCGGCAAGGTCAAGGGCCACAAGCTGACCGCACGCATGGTCAAGGACCGCCTCGACCGCGAATTGGTCGGAAACGTGTCGCTCAAGGTCCTCGACATCGGTCGTCCGGATGCCTGGGAGGTGCAGGGACGAGGAGAACTTGCCCTGGCGATCCTCGTCGAGCAGATGCGCCGCGAAGGCTTCGAGCTGACCGTCGGCAAGCCGCAGGTGGTCGTGAAGAAGGTTGACGGCAAGGTTCACGAGCCGTTCGAACACCTGACCATTGACGCGCCCGAAGAATACCTCGGCGCGATCACGCAGCTCATGGCTGCCCGCAAGGGTCGCATGGAGAACATGGCGAACCACGGCACCGGCTGGGTGCGCATGGAGTTCATCGTTCCATCGCGCGGACTGATCGGTTTCAGGACCGTCTTCCTCACGATGACCCGTGGTACCGGTATCGCCAACGCCATCTCGCACGGCTACGAGCCCTGGGCCGGTGCGATCGTCACCCGCAGCAACGGCTCGATCGTGGCAGACCGCGCAGGCGTTGTGACTCCGTTTGCCATCATCGCCCTCCAGGAACGGATGACGTTCTTCGTCAATCCGACCGAAGAGGTGTACGAGGGCATGGTGATCGGCGAGAACTCGCGCGCAGACGACATGGACGTGAACATCACCAAGGAGAAGAAGCTGACCAACATGCGTCAGTCCACCTCCGACACCTTCGAGTCGATGACGCCGTCGCGCCAGCTCACGCTGGAGGAGTGCCTGGAGTTCGCCCGCGAAGACGAGTGCGTCGAGGTCACACCGGCTATCGTGCGCATCCGCAAGGTCGAACTCGCAGCATCGACGCGTGCGCGAGCGACGTCGCGGCTGAAGAAGCAGGATCAGGTCTAGTCTGGCGCGATCGCGCCCGGCTAGTCCGGTTTGGGCTATCCTGATAATTCCTCAGCACGTGGCACGAAGGGTTCTGACATGAACAGGCGTTTTCGAGCGATCAGTGTTCCGATCGCGATTCTGATCGCCCTTGGGACGGCTCCGCTGCTGTCTGGCTGCGTCGGCAACCCCGTTGAAGGCCTCGTCAACGGCGCCGTCAAGGAAGCGACAGGTGGCA
This sequence comes from Glaciibacter superstes DSM 21135, assembly GCF_000421145.1. Lineage (GTDB taxonomy): Bacteria > Actinomycetota > Actinomycetes > Actinomycetales > Microbacteriaceae > Cryobacterium > Cryobacterium superstes. Next base: position 17,109 of record NZ_ATWH01000015.1, read on the forward strand.
GCGTCAGCCTGGGCGGCGAACTGCCCGAAGGCTGGCCGGCGGAGGTTCCTGTCGTTGATGGCGAAATCCTCTTCGGTGGTGGCGGATCTGCCGAGGGCGAGCAGGGGTGGGTCGTCACGATCAAGTCGGCATCCGCCGACCCTCTGGCCGATGCCAGGAAGCAGCTGGAAGAGGCCGGGTTCAGCAGCGACGCTGAGGCCAAGGCATCGGGAGGCGACGCGGGAGCGGTCGCCATGAAGAATGCGAACTTCACGGTACTGGTTGCCGGAAACGCGGACGGCGTGCTCTATACCGTGGGTGTCACGAAGTAGCTGCACGGCTAATCGAGGAGAGTCTCGCCCACGAAGCCGCCGGCACTGGCGCCGGGCGGAACGGCGAACAGCGCTGAACCGACGTGACGGATGTATTCGTTCAACGCGTCGTGCCTGGCGAGATTCAGTTGTATCCGCGTGAATTGCTCTGGTGATCGCTGGAAGCTGATGAAAAACAGGCCGGCGTCGAGGCGGCCGAGCGCGTCATTGCCGTCGACGAAGTTGTAGCCGCGGCGGAGGAGCATTCGCCCGTCGTTGTGGCTCGGGTGTGCCAGGCGCATGTGTGCGGTGTCGGCGATGAGCGGTGCATCTCCGCGCCCGGCCAGGTGGAAATCCGGCTCGGTGAATTCGGTTCCGCCCGAGAGGGGAGCACCTTCTCCCTTGTTACGACCGAAGATGCTCTCCTGTTCGCTGAGGATTGTACGGTCCCAGGTCTCGATGGTCATCCGGATGCGACGGGCCACCAAGTAGGAACCACCGGCCAGCCAGGCGGCTCCGTCTTCCTTCGATACCCAGACCTGTTCGTCAACGGTGCTCGGCTGCTCTGCCTTGATATTGGCCGTGCCGTCCTTGAAGCCGAAGAGATTGCGTGGCGTGGCCTGACTTGTGCTGGTCGAGGACGTTCGCCCGAACCCGAGCTGTGACCAACGGAGCACCGCTCGCCCGAAAGCGATGCGAGACAGGTTGCGGATGGCGTGCACGGCGACCTGCGGGTCGTTCGAGCAGGCCTGGATGCACAGGTCGCCTCCGCTGCGACCGTCTTCCAGCAGGTCGCCGGGAAAGTGCGGCAGATCGACCAGTTCGGCCGGGCGCCGGTCGGCGATCCCAAAACGATCGACCCCATCCGTCGTCTCGAAGAGGGTCGGGCCGAACCCGAAGGTGATGGTCAGGCCAGCGGGCGCGAGGCCAAGGGCTTCGCCGGTGTCCTCCGGCGGCGCGTCGTACGGTCCGCTGACGGCCCCGAAGTCCCCGATGTCCTTGCCGGCGGACATTGCCGCGGCGGCGGCCGTCCAGTCCTTCAACAGCGCGGTGAGGTCGGCCGTGTCGGCATCGGCAGCGAGGTCGAACGCTGCGAAATGCAGCCGATCCTGAGCCGGTGTGACGATGCCGGCCTGGTGCTCCCCATAGAAGGGATAAGTCGCCGCGACCGATGGCTCAGTACCACCCGTTGCCGCGATCGCGGCCCGATCGCCGGCGACGCCGAGCCCGATGCCCGCGGCGGTGGCACCGGCCAAACCGAGCAGACCTCGCCGAGACATGCCCCGCGACGGCGTCGCTCCCGCATCTACGCCCATTACAACCTCGCCCATTAGAGGACGAGCGTTGCGGTGAGCTTGTTCAGCGGCTCCCCGAGCGCGTTGACCTGGTCGGAGAACGCCTTGATCTCTGCCGGGGTCAGCTCGGTGTACAACGCGAAGCCGTCATCGACGCGCTGTGTGTCGAGCAGCGCCTGGAGTTCATCGAACTCGGCGTCGAGCGTGTCGGCCAGATCGGCATCCGTCTCGATGACGATCTCGCGAACGCCGGCGTACAACACCTTTGCTCCGTCGACGTTCGCCTGGAAGTCCCACAGGTCGGTGTGCGACCAGAACTCTTCTTCGCCGGTGACCTTCCCTGTCGCCACCTCGTCGAGCAGCCCGATGGCACCGTTGGTCTGCTCGGAGAGGGTGAACGACAGGTCCTGCACATTCGAGTGCAGCGTCTTCGTGTCTGCGACCAGGAGCTCGGCCAGATGCTGGCGCTTCAGTGGGGTGTACGCCGCGAAACCAGGCTCGGCCTCGGCGGGCCACAGGTCTTTCTCGATCGCGTGCCAGCCGGTCCATTCCTGGCCTTCCTCGAGGTCTGCTTCGCGCAGGTCGAGTTTCGGGTCGAGATCGCCGAACGACTCCGCGATGGTCTCGACCCTCTCCCAGTGGGCGCGGGTGGGCGCGTACAGCGTGCGTGCGGCATCGTCGTCGCCCGCGAGGTAGGCGGAAGCGAAGGCATCCGTGCCGGTGACGAGTTGGGCGACCTGATCCTTCACATAGGAGGCGTAGTTCGCGTTGGCGCTCTCCACCTGGGCGGCGAGGTCGGTGTCCACTGTCCTGGCCGCTTCGGACTTCGTCACTGTGAACGGTGCTGTGCCGATTCCTGCGCCGACCATACCCGGCTTGCACGAGGTGAAGTAATCACCGGCGCCGAGTTGAACGACGAGGTCGCGAGTGAGGCCGGGGCCGATGTTCTCCACCTCGCCGACGATCCGCAACTGGTCGTCGCCCAGGAGATAGAACTCGGTGACCTGGTTCCCCGAGTTCGTGACGGTAAAGCTGACGTTGCCTGCTGGTGCATCTGACGCGGAGACGGTGCAGCTTTCCGAACTGCTGTCGACGGTCAGGGCCTCGTGCGTGGTGTCGGCGGCGCTGGTGTTGGCCACACACCCCGACAGCCCGAGCGGAACGATGGCGGTGACGAGCAGGATCAGGGGAAGGCGGGTGAGCATAGCGGTCTTTCCGGGAGAGGGCGAACGAGGGTCAGGCGGTAACGGATGCTGGGGCGGAGGAGTGCTGCGGAGCCGTCGGCAACGGCTGGCGCCGGCTCCTGCTCTTCGCGATGAAGAGGGTCATCGTCGGCACCAGGTACCCGAGCCAGGCGATGAGTTCCAGCCAGGTGGTGGCCGGAGAGAAGTTGAGAGTTCCCTTGAGCAGCGTGCCGTACCAGCTGTCCGGAGGTATCGCTGCGCTGACGTCGAAGGCCAGTGCCCCCAGGCCAGGCAGCACGCCGGCCTCCTGCAGGTCATGTACTCCGTACGACAGCACGCCGGCAGCAACAACGATCAGAATCGCACCCGTCCAGGTAAAGAAACGCGCAAGATTGATGCGCAGCATTCCGGCGTAGATCAGCCAGCCGAGGGCGACGGCGGTCAGGATGCCGAGGCTGGCGCCCACCAGGGGAAGCGTCGTCTCTCCGGTGACCTGTACTGCAGCCCACATGAACAGTGCTGTTTCGATGCCCTCTCGACCGACCGCCAGGAATGCGACCAGCACCAGGCCGAGCGCGCCGCCCGCGAGATGACGGTCGATATGTCCGTGCAGGTGACCCTTCAGGTCTCTGGCCGTGCGCACCATCCAGAACACCATCCAGGTGACGAGACCGGTGGCGATGATTGAGAGGAGTCCGCCGATGGTCTCCTGGGCGGCGAACGAGAGACCGTGTGTTCCGTAGGTGAGCAGGGCACCGATTCCCAGGGCCAGCAGCACCGCGAGCCCGACTCCGCTCCAGATGCGCGGCAACACGTCGCGTCGACCGGACTTGACCACGTACGCGATCAGTATCGTGACGATCAGGGCGGCTTCGAGACCTTCGCGCAGGCCGATCAGATAGTTTGCGAGCACGGGTCTTCCTGGGTGAGGCGGCGGGGGGTTGGTAAGGCTAACCTTACATTTCGACTGTAGCGTCCCAGGTCGACGCTGTCCACTGCTCGGTTGACGGGCTGGCCGTATGGCCAGACATCCGTCCCCCATGGACTTGTCCGCATACGCCCATGGGGTATATTGTGATCGCAGTGCCTTGATACCCCGGGTAGGTATTTGCCCACAGATTTGCCCACAGATTTGCCCACAGAGGAGAATTCATGACATCGACCAGCTACCGCGTAACCGGCATGACGTGCGGCCACTGCGAACGCTCTGTGGCCGAGGAAGTGACGCAGATCGAGGGCGTCACCGGCGTCACTGTCTCCGCCGAGGCCGGTACCCTCATTGTCGCCAGCTCGGCAGAGATCGACGAAGCGCAGGTGCTTGCCGCTGTCACAGAGGCCGGATACCGGGCGACGATCCTGAGATGAACCTCGTTACAGGGACCACTGCTGATGTCGAACTCGAGATCGGCGGCATGACCTGCGCCTCCTGCGCCATGCGCATCGAGAAGAAGCTCAACAAGCTCGATGGCGTTTCTGCGACAGTGAACTACGCAACGGAGAAGGCGCGGGTGAGGGCGCCGTCCGGGCTTGGCCCCGACGCATTGATTCTCGAGATCGAGAAGACCGGCTACACCGCGATGCTTCCCGCATCGATGCCGGAGACGGCCGCCGAGGCTGCGGATCCGGAGTTGGCTACTCTTCGAGGTCGCCTCGTCGGAAGCATCGTGCTGTCGGTCCCGGTCATCATCCTCGCCATGGTGCCCGCATGGCAGTTCACCTACTGGCAATGGCTGTCGCTCACACTTGCCGCTCCGGTGGTGGTCTGGGCGGCCTGGCCATTTCACCGGGCCGCATTCACCAATCTGCGGCACGGTGCGGCGACCATGGACACGCTCATCTCTGTCGGCACCTCTGCCGCACTGCTGTGGTCTGTTTACGCCCTGTTCTTCGGCACGGCGGGCATGCCGGGGATGAAGCATCCCTTCGAGTTCACGATCGCTCCGTCCGACGGCGCGTCGAACATCTACCTGGAGGTCGCCGCCGGAGTGACGATGTTCGTGCTCGCAGGGCGCTACTTCGAAAAGCGGTCCAAGCGCCAGGCCGGTGCGGCACTCAGAGCACTTCTCGAACTGGGAGCGAAGGATGTCGCCGTGCGTCGAAGTGGCAACGAGATTCGCATCCCTGCCGCGGAACTTGTCGTAGGCGACGAGTTCGTGATCCGGCCGGGCGAGAAGATCGCTACAGACGGCGTCGTCGTCGAAGGAGAATCAGCAGTCGATACGTCGCTGCTCACCGGCGAATCGGTCCCGATCGAGGTCACGATCGGCGACCCTGTTGTCGGTGCGACGGTGAACGCCGGGGGCCGACTAGTTGTTCGCGCAACACAGGTGGGCTCCGACACGCAGTTGTCGCAGATGGCCAGGCTCGTCGAGGATGCCCAGTCGGGCAAAGCAGAGGTGCAGCGCCTGGCCGACACGGTGTCCGGCGTGTTCGTACCGATCGTGATCGGCATCGCACTTGTCACCCTGGTGGTCTGGCTCGGCCTCGGGTTCCCGGCGTCGGCCGCCTTCACCGCCGCTGTCGCCGTGCTGATCATCGCGTGCCCGTGTGCCCTCGGGCTGGCCACGCCGACTGCCCTCCTGGTGGGCACTGGTCGCGGCGCACAGCTGGGAGTCCTGATCAGTGGCCCTGAAGTGCTGGAATCGACGCGGAGGGTCGACACCATCGTCCTTGATAAGACGGGAACCGTGACAACCGGCAGGATGACGCTCGTCGAGGTCGTGACGGCCCACGGCACCACCGAGGACGAGGTGCTTCGTCTCGCCGGTGCGCTCGAGGATGCTTCAGAGCACCCGATCGCTGTGGCAATTGCTCAGGCGGCCGCCGGACGATTCGGAGCGCTCCCAGACGTTGACGCGTTCACGAGCATCGGTGGCACGGGCGTGCACGGGGTGGTTGCTGGCCGCCTCGTGCTGGCCGGGCGTGAGGCGCTGCTCGCGGAGTGGTCGATCACGGTGGACCCGATGCTGGCCGTTGCGAAGGCAAAAGCAGAGAAGGCCGGACGAACCGCCGTCATGGTTGCCTGGGAGGGAACCGCCCGGGGCGTTCTGATTGTGGCGGATGCCGTCAAGGGCGCCAGTGCAGAGGCGGTTGGGCAGTTCACCGCCCTGGGCCTGGCGACGGTGCTCCTGACCGGTGACAACCGGGCTGTCGCCGAGCAGGTGGCGGCACAGGTCGGGATCGAACGGGTGATCGCCGAAGTGCTCCCGCACGACAAGGTTGACGTCATCACCCGCCTCCAGTCGGAAGGACGCGTTGTTGCGATGGTGGGCGACGGCGTGAACGATGCTGCCGCCCTCGCCCAGGCGGACCTCGGCCTGGCGATGGGCACGGGTACGGATGCCGCAATGCAGGCGGCGGACATCACCCTGGTGCGCGGCGACCTCAGAGCAGCGGCCGACGCCATCCGCCTGGCACGGAAGACGCTTCGCACGATCAAGGCGAACCTGTTCTGGGCATTCGCCTACAACGTGGCGGCCATCCCGCTGGCCGCATTCGGCCTGCTGAATCCGATGCTGGCCGGGGCGGCGATGGCCGTCTCCAGCGTCTTCGTCGTCGGCAACAGTCTGCGCCTGCGCCGGTTCCGTTCCGGGGCGCGCGCGTACTCGTGAATCCACGTCAGAATCTATCCACACGCAGTCCGAACCAACAGGAGGGAAGAACCATGGACGTCTCGGCAACACACGCGCACCACGGCTACATCAGCGACAAAGACAAGTACCTGGCGCGATTGAAGCGCATCGAAGGCCAGGCGCGGGGCATCCACCGGATGGTCGATGAGGAGCAGTACTGCATCGACATCCTGACGCAGATCTCCGCCATCACCTCCGCGCTTCAGAATGTCGCGCTCGGCCTGCTCGACGATCACCTGTCGCACTGCGTCGCAGACGCCGTTCAGCTGGGAGGGGAAGCGGGCGACGCGAAGATCAAGGAAGCCTCAGACGCCATCGCCCGCCTCGTCTGTTCCTGAATGGAGGGAACGGCGGGTCGCTGTCTGTCTCAGCGGGCCGCCGGGTAGTCCCCGTAGGTCGGATAGGCGGGATAGGAATATCCCGGTGCCCAGAACGGCGTGTACCCGTAATGGTTGTACACGCTCTCGTGGAACGTCGGATCCGTAACGAGCGCGGGGTCGTAGCCCGGTGCAGCGGCTACGGCGTCGCGGGTCTGGTCGATGGTCACCTCATCTTCGGTGACCCGGGTCACAGCGTCGACGGGGATGAACGACTTGGTCTCGCCGATCCCGAGGAATCCTCCTGACTCAACCAGCAGGAAACGCACCTTGTTCAGGTCTGGGTCGATGAGAAGATCATGCACAGAACCGATCTTTTCGCCGTCCTTGTCCTTGACAGTACGGCCCCTGACGTCTTCGTCAGACATGCTGACCGTCTCGTCTGTCGAGCTGAGCTTCACGAGCTTTCCGGTATCCGGAGTCTCCATGGCCTTGCGCCTCACCTTCATCGCTGTAGCGGATCGCTTCGTGTAGGGATCACTGTGGTCCAGCCTAGACAGCCTCGGCTCCGCTGGAACAGGTTCAGGGGTTACCCGGGCGATATGCGGGCTTCTCCAAGGAGCGCGGGCTAGGTTCTTGAGAGTTTTTCGCCTTTTGCGATCTGCTGTTGCTCGTCATCTGTCCTTTCACCGGCTTGCCCGGTCAACCCCCGCATAACCCGAATTGCCTATGCCCTCATCTTCACGTCACGGCCGTCATGCCGTGCGGCAGACCCGTTCGCCGGGTCGCCCCCTTGCTTCCCTGTCCACCTCGATTGCTTCCATCCTCTTCGTCGGTGCACTTGCTGCCACACCGATGCTCCCAGCGGCAATCGCAGCGACCAGTGCCGATTCCGGAGCAACAACTCTCGGCGCAGCCGACACCCAGAGTGTGCTCCCCGAAACCGGGACTGCTGCAGCTGACCGCCCCCAGACGCTGGAGAGCGTCGACCACGGCGGACTGAGCGTTGTGCGCGATGGTTACAGCTCCGCGGCCGCCGCGCCGCCGCCGCCCACCGAGACATCCGTTGCCGCGCTATCGGCCACCGGTCTGGTGATGTGGCCGGTTCCCAGCGACACTCGCATCAGCAGCGGATTCGGCCCCAGGTCGTCGCCGTGCGACGGGTGTTCGACCGACCACGACGGCCTCGACCTGAACGCCGGTGACGGGGCAACCATCCAGGCGATGGCCGACGGCGTCGTGGTGACGGCAACCGACGATGGCGGCGGATACGGCTCATATGTGGAGATCGAGCACCAGATCGGTGGAGAGAAGATCACGAGCCTGTATGCGCATATGCAGAACGGCTCGATCGGCGTCTCGGTCGGTGACCAGGTCGCCGCCGGAACCCTGGTGGGGTTGGTCGGCAGCACGGGCCAGGCCACTGGGCCGCACCTGCACCTCGAATTGTTCGGTGCAGACGGGGTTCGGTTCGACCCGTACGCCTGGCTGACCGCGCACGCCGGCTGACGCTGGCCGGGGCGTCCAGCGCGGCTAAGCTATCTGGGATGGTGATGTCCGGTGGTGATGAGCGCGTCGTTTTTGTGCTCGCTGAGCCGGGTGACGAATCCCTGGTCACCGGCGGTTCAATCGCGAGACTGCGCTCTGCTGGTGCCGATGTGAGGGTGTTGTATCGGTCTGTCGGCACGGCTGTCCCCGGCGAGATCGACGCAGCATTCGCTGCGCTCGGCGGCGGTGATGGGAACGGCCGAGAGTGGCATGGCATCGATTGGCGGAGCCTGCCCGCGGCATCCGCAGACCCGGTCGCCGACCTGAGTTCGGTACTCTCCGAGCATCGCGCGAGCGCGGTTGTCATCGGTACCGGCGATGAAGTGCTTCAGGGCGCAGCCATCGACGCCGCAGCCGATCACGGAATTCCGGCCTATGTCAGTACTCGGGTCACCGGTGCAGCTGGAGCGCGCGTGAGTGCGATCGACGTGAGCGCGCAGGTCGAACAGAAGCTGCTGGCTCTGGCCGCATACCGATCGAGGTGGACGGTGAAGGGCACGGCTCTCGTTCGAGACGACGGATCCCTTCTCGCGGTCACCGGCACGGAGTCGTATCTGCGGGTCGATCCTCCGGCATCATCGACCATCGACGTCGCGCCGACCGTCACCGGCAGGGTGACGGCCGCGGTGGCCGGCATGCTCGCCGGCATCGCTTTCGGACTTCTCGGCACTATCGCGCACCAGTCGACGATTGCCGTCGGTGCCGTCACGATACCCGTTGGCCTCATCCTCGCGGTGACGGGCGCGAGTGCACTTCTCATCGCCCTGCGGATGCTCCTGGCCGATCGCCTGGTCGTACTGGCCGCGGCGGTCGGTCTGCTCGGAACGATCTTTCTGCTGTCGCTGCAGAGTTCCGGCGGTTCCGTGCTCATACCGCAGGGAGTCCCAGGCACGGTCTGGACGATTGTTCCGGCACTCGTCGCGGCGGTCGCCGTCGCCTGGCCTCGACTGCACGCGCACCGGCTGCAGGCGCACGGAGGGCAACTGCAGTGAGAGCAATCGCCGCGCGGAGGTGCCTCCGGTGGCGAAGGCATAGACTGAATACTCCGCTCGTGAAGGGAATTCCTACACTGTGACGTACGTCATCGCACTTCCCTGTGTCGACGTGAAAGACCGCGCCTGCATCGATGAATGCCCGGTCGATTGCATCTACGAGGGTGAGCGTTCGCTCTATATCCACCCAGACGAATGCGTAGACTGTGGTGCCTGCGAACCGGTCTGCCCGGTCGAGGCGATCTACTACGAAGACGACCTTCCAGAGCAGTGGGCCGACTATTACAAAGCGAATGTCGAGTTCTTCGACGACGTCGGTTCTCCGGGCGGCGCTGCCAAGACCGGGGTAATCCCCAAGGATCACCCGATCATCGCTGCGTTGCCGCCCCAGGTGCAGCACTAGCCCATGGTGGCGCAGCTTCCTGACTACCCGTGGGACCAGATGGCGCCGTTCACGGAGCGCGCTCGCGCTCACCCGAACGGGGTCGTTGACCTGTCGATCGGTTCCCCGGTCGATGCGACCCCAGAGATCATCCGGCGCGCACTGACTGAGGCGACGGATGCGCACGCCTACCCGCAGACTGCCGGCTCGCCGGAACTGCGGGCCGCGATCATCGCGTGGTACGAGAGACGCCGTGGGGTGTTCGGACTCACTGACCGGAACGTGCTGCCGACAATCGGCTCGAAAGAACTGGTGGCCCTGCTGCCGATGATGATCGGTGTCGGGCCGGGAGACATCGTCGTGCACCCGCGTGCCGCCTACCCCACCTATGCGATCGGCGCCGCCCTGGCCGGGGCGACGCCGTTTCCGTCCGACGACCCGGCCGAGTGGCCTGAGGGCACCAGGCTTGTGTGGCTGAACAGCCCGGGAAACCCTGACGGACGAGTGCTCGGCGTCACCGAGCTGAGGGCAGCTGTCGAACGGGCGAGGGAACTCGGTGCGGTCATCGTCAATGACGAGTGCTATGCCGAGCTCGGCTGGGACGGGCCCTGGGCAGACGAGGCGATTCCCAGCATCCTGGACTCGCGCGTCATCGGCGACAGCCGGCACAACGTCGTCGCGATCTACTCGCTGAGCAAACAATCGAACCTGGCCGGCTACCGGGCCGCCTTTGCGGCCGGCTGCGGGGGAGTCATCGGACCATTGCTGACGATGCGCAAGCACGCCGGCCTGATTGTTCCTGCGCCTCTCCAAGCGGCGATGGTGGTAGCCCTCGGCGACGACGAACACGTCGCCGTGCAGAAGGAACGCTATCGAGCCAGGCGTGATGTGCTGCTTCCGGCGCTCGCCGATGCCGGCTTCCGCGTGGATCACAGCGTGGCCGGGCTGTATCTCTGGGCAACGGAGGGCGTCGACGCGTGGGAGTCGATCGATCGACTGGCCGCTCTCGGCATCTTGGCCGGACCGGGGCACTTCTACGGGGATTTCTATCCTGAGCACGTACGTTTCTCGCTGACCGCGACCGACGAACGCATCGCGGCCGCTGCCGAGCGACTGCGGCTCTGAAACGCTTGCCGACCCGAGGCGCCTGGGGTCGGCGTAGGGTGAATCGAAGGAGGGGCGCATGACCGATTCAGCAGAGATGTTCTCCTGTGCCGCCGAGCGCGTGATGTCGTCGTCGCCTGCCGAGTTGTACACCGCGTGGACACATCGATTCGACCTGTGGTTTGCTGCGGCCGGGTCAGTGGTGATGCGCGCCCAGGTGCACGAGCCGTTCTTCTTCGAGACCGAGTTCGATGGCACACGGCACCCGCACTATGGGCGGTTTCTCCGGTTGGAGGCCGACCGTCTCGTCGAGTTGACCTGGGTCACCGCCGGCACGGCCGGCGCCGAGACGCGGGTTCTGGTCGAGTTCGAGCTGCTCGAGGACCGCACGCTGCTCCGGCTGACACACTCCGGGTTCACGGATGCCGCGCTTGCCGACCAGCATGGACTGGCCTGGCCTCTCGTTCTCGACCAGCTCGAAGAACGGATGATCAGCACCGCCCAGCCGTCCCCGGGTTGGTGACGCGGGCCTTCCCGACCGGCGGTTCAGTCGTCGGCCGGCGGTAGCGTGAAGTGCGCAAGGGCCGACTCGTCACCACTGCCAGGGATGATCACGACGAACTGCCTCTCGTCGGTCCAGACGCCGAGCCTTCCTGCACGCATAGCCGCAACGGGCGGGAACGGAGCGCCCGTCGCATCCGTCACCATCAGGGCGATCCTAGCCAACTGTGGACAAGGCCTAACGAACCGGCGGGACCCTTGGTGGATGCCACAGTAGGCGGCTGGGCCGATTAGGCTGTATTCGGGTTGACGCCGTTTCGCACCATCAGTGCCGTGGCGTACCGCCACAAACCAGCAAGCAGCCAGCAGTCGGCACAACTACTTCAGGAGGCTCCGTGGGCGACGTCGCGCGGCAAACACCATCCAGCGAACCGCAGAAGGCCACCCTCAGCTACCCGGGTGGAACCGCAGAGTTCCCGATCCTGAAAAGCGTCGACGGTGCCGACAGCATCGATATCGGCACCCTGACCCGCCAGACGGGCCTGACGACCTTCGACTCGGGCTTTGTGAACACCGCGGCAACGAGCTCCGCGATCACCTTCATCGACGGCGAAGAGGGTATCCTCCGCTACCGCGGGTATCCGATCGAGCAGATTGCCGAGAACTCGAGCTTCCTCGAAACCGCCTGGCTGCTCATCTACGGCGAACTCCCGAGCGCAAGCGAACTCGCGGACTTCGACACGCGCATCCGTCGTCACACGCTGCTGCACGAAGACCTGCGTCGTTTCTTCGACGCGCTCCCGACAAACGCGCACCCAATGTCTGTGCTGTCGAGCGGTGTTTCGGCGCTGTCAACCTACTACCAGGACTCGCTGAGTCCGAAAGACCCGGCCCAGGTCGAGATCTCGACCATTCGCCTGCTCGCGAAGCTGCCGGTGATGGCCGCGTACGCGCACAAGAAGAGCGTTGGGCAGGCATTCCTCTACCCAGACAATTCGCTGAGCTTCGTCGACAACTTCCTGAAGCTCAACTTCGGCACGCTGGCGGAGCCGTATGAGGTCAACCCGGTCGTGAGCAAGGCGCTCGAGCGGTTGCTCATGCTGCACGAAGACCACGAGCAGAACGCCTCCACCTCGACTGTGCGCCTCGTCGGCTCGACGGAGGCGAACCTGTTCGCATCCGTCTCTGCTGGCATCAACGCCCTTTTCGGGCCGCTCCATGGGGGCGCGAACGAGGCTGTGCTCTCCATGCTCGGCGACATCAAGGCGTCTGGTGAGGGCGTGGAGAAGTTCGTCGAACGGGTCAAGAACAAGGAGCACGGCGTGCGCCTGATGGGCTTCGGCCACCGGGTGTACAAGAACTACGACCCGCGCGCCCGGCTGGTCAAGGAGAGCGCCCACGAGCTGCTCGCCGCCCTCGGCGTACAGGACGACCTCCTCGACATCGCCATGGAACTTGAGCACTTCGCGCTGAACGACGACTACTTCCAGGAGCGCAAGCTCTACCCGAACGTCGACTTTTACACCGGCGTCATCTACAAGGCGATGGGGTTCCCGACTCGAATGTTCACCGTGTTGTTCGCCATCGGCCGGCTGCCCGGCTGGGTCGCGCACTGGCGCGAGATGAACTCAGACCCGGCCACCAAGATCGGTCGCCCGCAGCAGCTCTACATCGGTTCGCCTGCCCGTGACTTCCCGGCCCGCTAGGCCATCGACTTCGGCGCCGAGCCGTGATTTGAGCACCTTCGCCTGCCAGGGAAGGTGCTTTTCTCACGGCTCGGCGCGCAGGACGGGGTGCACGGCCAGCCATTTCTGGGAGCCCTCTGCTAGAATCGCCGAGGCTGGTTTCACGACCGGCCCTGCACGGCGTCAGCTTTGACGCCGCACGGAGCAGGCTGGCAGGAAGCTGGTCCTCGGTGGTGGTTTCCCAACCGGAGCATGATCGGGTTGGTGAATTTCTACTGGTGGCCAGCACAAGCCGGTGAGTAGTGCACAAGCACCGTTCACGACGCCCACATTCTGCCTGTTCCCCTGCTCCGTTGTATCCACTCGCGCGCCACACGGGCAAACGAGTCTAAACAAAGGAGACAGACCTCTTGGAAGGTCCAGAAATCACGTTCGCCGAAACCGTTATTGACAACGGAAAGTACGGCAAGCGCACCATCCGTTTTGAAACCGGGCGTCTCGCCCAGCAGGCGCAGGGTTCTGCCGCCGCATACATCGACGAAGAGACCATGCTTCTCTCGGCGACATCCGTCAGCAAGAACGCGAAGGACAACTTCGACTTCTTCCCACTGACCATTGACGTCGAAGAGCGCATGTACGCAGCAGGCCGCATCCCCGGCAGCTTCTTCCGTCGCGAAGGTCGCCCGTCGACCGACGCCATCCTGACCTGCCGCCTGATCGACCGGCCGCTGCGCCCGTCGTTCGTCGACGGTCTCCGCAACGAGATCCAGGTCGTCGTGACCGTGCTGGCCATCGAGCCAGACGAACTGTACGACGTGCTCGCGATCAACGCGGCATCCATGTCGACGCAGCTCGCCGGCCTGCCGTTCTCCGGTCCGATCGGCGCCGTGCGCGTCGCGCTCGTTCCGGAAAAGAACGGTGGCGGCCAGTGGGTCGCCTTCCCGAAGCACTCGCAGCTGGAAGACGCCGTGTTCAGCATGGTCGTCGCGGGCCGCGTTGTGACGGATGCCGATGGCAGCCAGGACGTCGCGATCATGATGATCGAGGCTGAGGCCACCGACAACGCCTGGAACCTCATCAAGGGCGGCGCCATCAAGCCGAACGAAGAGGCCATCGCGGGCGGCATCGACGCATCGAAGCCGTTCATCAAGCAGCTCGTCGAGGCCCAGCAGAAGGTTGCCTCATCTGCGGCGAAGGAAACTGCCCAGTTCCCGCTGTTCCCGCCGTACGAGCAGGCCACATACGACGCCGTCGCAGAACTCGCCTACGACGAGCTTAAGGGCGTTTACCAGATCGCAGCCAAGATCGAGCGCCAGAACGCCGATGACGCACTGAAGTCCCGCGTCAAGGAAGCCATCGCGGCCAAGGTCGAAGCCGGCACCCTGCCGGTCGGCGCCAACAACCAGGTGTCAGCCGCATACAAGTCGGTGACCAAGCTGGTCGTGCGCTCGCGCGTGCTCAATGAGGGTATTCGCATGGACGGACGCGGCCTGGCCGACATCCGCCCGCTCGACGCCGAAGTGCAGGTCATCCCGCGCGTTCACGGATCGGCCATCTTCCAGCGCGGTGAGACCCAGATCCTGGGTGTCACAACGCTGAATATGCTGAAGCTCGAGCAGTCGATCGACAGCCTGAGCCCGGTCACCAAGAAGCGTTACATGCACAACTACAACTTCCCGCCGTACTCGACCGGTGAAACCGGTCGGGTTGGCACGCCGAAGCGCCGCGAGATCGGCCACGGAGCGCTCGCAGAGCGCGCCCTGGTTCCCGTGCTGCCGACGCGCGAGGAGTTCCCGTACGCAATCCGTCAGGTGTCTGAGGCCCTCGGGTCCAACGGCTCCACCTCGATGGGTTCCGTCTGTGCATCCACCCTGTCGCTGCTGAACGCCGGCGTACCGCTGCGTGCACCGGTTGCCGGCATCGCCATGGGCCTCATCTCCGACACCGTTGACGGTGAGACCCGATATGCAGCGCTCACTGACATCCTCGGTGCGGAAGACGCCCTCGGCGACATGGACTTCAAGGTTGCCGGAACCAGCGAGTTCGTCACGGCGATCCAGCTGGACACCAAGCTCGACGGCATCCCGGCATCCGTGCTGGCCGGCGCGCTCAGCCAGGCGAAGGATGCTCGTACGACCATCCTCGCTGTGCTGAACGCCGCGATCGACGCTCCTGACGAGATGGCGCCGACCGCGCCGCGCGTCATCAGCGTGCAGATCCCGGTCGACAAGATCGGCGAGCTGATCGGCCCGAAGGGCAAGACGATCAACTCCATCCAGGACGAGACCGGCGCAGACATCTCGATCGAGGAAGACGGCACCGTGTACATCGGCGCCGTCGACGGTCCGTCGGCAGAGGCTGCGCGTGCGCAGGTTAACGCCATCGCGAACCCGACCAACCCCGAGGTCGGCGAGCAGTTCCTCGGAACCGTCGTGAAGATCGCCGCATTCGGCGCCTTCGTCTCGCTGCTCCCCGGCAAGGACGGCCTGCTGCACATCTCTGAGGTGCGCAAGCTCGCCGGTGGCAAGCGTGTCGAGAACGTCGAAGACGTGCTCGGCGTCGGCCAGAAGATCCTCGTCGAGATCACCAAGATTGACGACCGCGGCAAGCTCTCGCTCGCCCCGGTGGTAGAGGAAGATTCCGCTACCGCCGACAGCAGTGTGGACGCACCCGTCGGTGCTGACGTTCCTGCCGAAGGCTAGTCAGAAAGATCTCCCGGTGCGCCTCTCGCCAGGCCGCCGGTGAGACGGAGGGCTCGTCCTGCTTCGGCAGGGCGGGCCCTTTCGCTTGCGCGCGGCCTCGCCGCGTCATCCGTTCCCCAACACTGTCAACTAGTTGAGTAGCTTGCAGAATAGCTATATAGTGAAGTAATGAAGTTAGCCGACGAACTGCCCGTTGCCCAGTTGAAGGCGGAGCTGTTCAAGTCACTCGGGCATCCCGTGCGGGTTCAGGTACTCGAGCAACTTGTCGAAGGGGAGCGGTCGGTCGGCGGTCTGGCTGATGCCCTCGGCATCGAACTCTCCGCCCTGTCGCAGCAACTCGGTGTGCTTCGCCGGGCCGGGGTCGTGGTGACCAGACGCGCTGGAAACACCATCCACTACTCCCTCCGTGACCCAGGCATGGTCGAGCTGCTCGCGGTGGCCAAACGGATGCTGGTGGCCAATCTCCAGGATTCGCGTGCGCTGCTGCACACCATGGAAAACGATGCCGGAATGCGCTCGCGGTGAAGACCCGCACACGTGCCGCCCTCCGCTTCGTCCGAACCCTCCTCCCGCAGGCGTCGGACGTCACCGCCATGCGCAGGTCCCCTGGCCGGGACCTGTTAGCAGGCCTGACCGTTGCCGTCGTCGCACTTCCGCTTGCCCTGGCATTCGGCGTTGCCTCCGGCATGGGGGCTGAGGCCGGACTCGTCACGGCCATCATCGCCGGCATCCTCGCGGCCGTATTCGGCGGAAGCAACCTGCAGATCTCCGGCCCCACCGGCGCCATGACCGTGGTGCTGGTTCCGGTCGTGCATCAGTTCGGAGGGGCGGGGGTTCTTCAGGTTGGTGTGATGGCCGGCGTGATCCTGCTGGTTCTGGCGTTCTCCGGGATGGGCCGCTACGTACGCTACCTCCCTGCCTCACTCGTTGAGGGGTTCACCGCTGGGATCGCCGTTGTCATCGCGCTGCAGCAGGTGCCGAACATGCTCGGTGTTGCGCCGGGCGACCAGGAACAGGTCTGGGCACTGGCGTGGGATGCCATCCTTGGCTTCATTCAGGCGCCTGACCCGATTGCCCCCGCCATCGCACTCGGTGTGGCAGCGGTGATCCTGCTCGGTGCACGCTGGCGGCCGTCACTGCCGCTGTCGCTCGCCGCGATCGTGCTGGTGACGGCGTTCACGGCGTTGACGGGAAGCAGGCTCCCCGTCATCGGTGAATTGCCGAGTGGGCTGGCAGCACCGTCCGCGGGATTCCTCGACCCTTCGCTGTTGGCGGCGCTGCTTCCTTCTGCGCTTGCCGTTGCCGCACTTGCGGCCCTCGAGAGCCTGCTCTGTGCAACGGTCGCAGACGGAATGAGCGTGGGCGAGCGTCATAACCCAGACCGCGAGCTCTTCGGCCAAGGCATCGCGAACCTGGTCGTCCCCTTCTTCGGTGGCGTGCCCGCCACGGCGGCGATCGCTCGCACAGCGGTCAACGTGCGCAGCGGCGCGCGGTCGCGAATGGCCTCCATTTCGCACTCGCTGGTGCTTCTGGCCGTGGTGCTCGCCCTGGCACCCGTTGTCGGCTTCATCCCGCTCGCGGCCCTCGGCGGAGTGCTTCTCGCGACGACGATCCAAATGGTGCAGATCGGCGCGATCAAGGCGATGGTCAGGGCCACTCGCGCCGACGCCGTCGTCCTGATCCTGACGTTCGTCGTCACTGTCGCCGTCGACCTGGTCACCGCCGTCGTCGTCGGCCTTGCGGTCGCCGCCCTGCTGGCCCTGCGTGCGGTATCGCGAAGCGCTCGCGTGGAACAGGTGCCACTCGATGATGCAGACCACGGGGAACAGGAGCAGAAGCTCCTCTCCGAACACATCGTTGCCTATCGTTTCGACGGCCCGGTGTTCTTCGGGGCGGCCCACCGTTTTCTGCTTGAGCTGACCGAGGTGAGCGAAGTGTCTGTCGTGATTCTGCGCATGAGCAGGATCACGACGCTCGATGTCACCGGCGGACTGATGATCGATGACGTTGTCAATCGACTCGAGGCGAAAGGCATCATTGTGCTCGTCTCCGGAATCACCGACAGGCACCGGGACATGCTCCGCCGGCTCGGCGTTGCACCGCACCTGCGCGAACAGGGTCGCGTCTTCGTCGACACCCCGGAAGCGATCGTCTATGCCCGCACCCTGATTGCGATGCCGTCGTAGCGGTCTGTCAGCTCCGGCTATTCCGCGCCGAGACCGCGTTCAAGCAGGGGATGCAGGCGGTAGGGGATGAGCTCACCCATCGCGAGCGACGTCTCGGTGCGCTCTACACCGTCACAGGCCAGGATCGTGGCATCGATGCGGAACAGGTCATCGGCATCCGTGCAGACGACCCGCACCAGCAGGTCTGCCTCGCCGCTCATGCCGTGCGCTTGTACGATCTCGGGAATGCGGGCGAGTTCGGTGACGATCTCAGCAAGCCGTTTCTGCTGCACGTGCACCTCGATGAAAGCCGTCAGCGGGTATCCGAGGGTGTGCGTGTTGATGCGGCGGTCGAACGACAGGAACGTGTTCGACTCTTCGAGTCTGGCCATGCGAGCCTGCACCGTATTGCGCGACAGCTGCAGGCGCTGGGCGAGGGCGACAAACGTGCTGCGCGGGTCTTCAGAGAGTGCGAGGAGAAGCTGGGTATCCGTTTTGTCGACGCTGTGCATACTGCAAGAGACTAGCAGCACGTGACGGGCATTGAGAAGGCATAATGCTCAGTATTGTGCGCGCCAGTTGTGCTCACTGTCGTATCGACGTACGCTCACACACAACTTGGGCACAGATTACTTAGGCAATGACGCTGGGAGCTTCAGTGGTGGAAACCGTTTCGGACTTCGTGCAACTCCTCACACCAGAAGGAGTGCGAACGCCGTCCCCTGATTTTGATCAGTGGGTGAGCGATGTCGACGCCCCGCAACTGGCCTCACTGTACGAAGACATGGTGGTGGTGCGGCGCATCGACACCGAAGCCACAGCCCTCCAGCGACAGGGGGAGCTCGGCCTCTGGCCACCTCTTCTCGGCCAGGAGGCAGCGCAGATCGGTTCAGCACGCACCCTGCGAGGTGACGACTTCGTGTTCACCAGCTATCGCGAGAATGCCGTCGCCTACTGTCGCGGAGTCGACCTCACAGACATCATCCGGGTCTGGCGTGGCAACGCGCAGTCCGGCTGGAATCCGTATGACATCGGCATGGCAGTACCCGCCATCATCATCGGAGCCCAGACACTGCACGCCACCGGTTACGCCATGGGATGTCAGCAAGACGGCGTGGACTCTGTCTCCGTCGCCTACTTCGGTGACGGCGCTACCAGCGAAGGTGACGTGAATGAGGCACTGGTGTTCGCCGCCGCCTTCAAGGCACCGGTTGTCTTCTTTTGCCAGAACAACCACTGGGCCATCTCCGAGCCCGTCGGGCTCCAGGCGATTCGGCCCCTCGCCGACCGTGCCCCTGGCTTCGGCGTGCCCAGCATGAGAATCGACGGCAACGACATCCTCGCCGTCATGGCCGCCACCCGCATCGCGCTTGAGCGGGCGCGCTCCGGCAATGGGCCGACTTTCATCGAAGCGGTCACCTATCGCATGGGTCCGCACACCACGGCGGACGATCCGACCCGCTACCGCGACGCCGCAGAGCTCGAGGAGTGGAAGGCAAAAGATCCGATCCTCCGGGTAGAACGCCTGCTCGATTCCCTGGGGCTGTTCACTGCTGAATTCCAGGCCGGGGTGAAGGCGAAGGCCGACGCCGTTGCAGCTGAACTTCGCCACGGGTGCATCACCCTGCCAGACCCGGAACCACTCAGCGTGTTCGACAGCGTTTACACCACACCGAACGCCACCCTCGACCGTCAGAAGGCCGAATACACCGCTTATCTCGCCAGCTTTGAGGCGCGCGATGGGCAGAACTCAGACGATGTGACGGATGCCGCATCCGTCACAGCTGCATCCGTCAATGCTGTATCCGTCACTGCCGGAGGGGGACGACTGTGAGCACCCTCACCCTCGCCAAGGCGATCAACGCCGGGCTCCGCCGGGCCATGCAGGACGACGAGAAGGTTGTGCTGCTCGGCGAAGACATCGGTGCGCTCGGCGGCGTCTTTCGCGTGAGCGACGGCCTGCAGGCCGAGTTCGGTGCGCGCCGGGTCATCGATACCCCTCTGGCAGAGTCAGCCATCATCGGTACCGCCGTCGGCCTCGCCTACCGCGGCTACCGGCCGGTCTGCGAAATCCAGTTCGACGGCTTCATCTATCCCGGATTCGACCAGATCGTCAGCCAGGTCGCCAAGTTGCACTACAGAAGCCGCGGCGCCGTGAAGATGCCGATCACCATCCGGGTGCCGTTCGGGGGAGGCATCGGCGCTGCCGAACACCACTCTGAGTCGCCGGAGGCGTATTTCGCGCACACCTCCGGCCTCCGTGTGATCGCCGTGTCGAACCCGCAAGACGCTTACAGTCTGCTGCGCCAGGCCATTGCCAACGACGACCCCGTGCTCTACTTCGAGCCCAAGCGCCGCTACCACGTGAAAGGGGAGGTCGCAGAGGAACTCGGCACATCCATGGAGAGCGCGACCGTCGTCACGGCCGGCACAGACGTGACGCTCCTGGCCTACGGCCCGCTGGTGACGACGGCAGCGGATGCCGCGGTGGCCGCCTCAGATGAGGGTGTGTCGATCGAGGTCATCGACCTGCGCTCGCTGGCACCGATCGACTACCCGACCATCGAGGCATCCGTTCGGAAGACCGGCCGTCTTGTGGTGACGCACGAGGCCGCGCAGTCCGGCGGCATCGGCGGCGAAATCATCGCCGCCATCACCGAACGTTGCTTCCCGTTCCTCGAAGCCGCGCCCGTGCGCGTGACCGGCTGGGATATTCCGTACCCGCCGGCAAAGCTCGAGACACACTTTCTGCCAGACCTCGACCGGATTCTCGACGGTGTCGACCGGGTGATGGGACGATGACCATGCTCAAGGTATTCGCGCTGCCAGACCTCGGTGAGGGCCTCACGGAGTCGGAGATCGTGGCCTGGCACGTCAAGCCGGGTGACCCGGTCGAACTCAACCAGCACATCGCCGACGTCGAAACCGCCAAGGCCGTCGTCGAACTGCCGTCGCCGTTCACCGGTGTGGTCACCGAGCTGTACCAACAGCCGGGCGTCGTCGTGCACGTCGGCGAACCGATCGTGTCGTTCGAGGTCGAAGACGCTTCGGCAATCGGCGACGACGCAGCTGGTGAGGGTGACGCCACTCCAGTCGAGAGCCAGGTGACAACGGATGCTGCGAAGCCCGCTGTTCGCGAGGCGGTTCTGGTCGGCTATGGGGCGGCAGCCGAGCGCGGCGGTCGCCCGAAGCGTCGACCGCGACCGGCTCGGGTTGACCCTGCTGCGTCTGCTGAGCCCGCTTCGCCGGCCAAACGGGCATCGTCGATCGCGCCTGATTCGTCGGAGCGCCGTTCTGAGCCCGTCGAAGTGGCCACGGCCGAGCGCCCTCGCTCCACGCCGCCCGTTCGTGCCCTCGCCCGCGACCTCGGCATCGAGCTCGTCACCGTCACCGGCACCGGCCCAGACGGCCTCATTACCCGTGACGACGTTCGCGCGCAGGCTTCTGGCGAGGGGCAGGGTGCCGCACACGAGCAGACTGCGCCGGCGGCATCCGTTGTCTCGGCATCGCCGGGCGAACGCGAGACCCGGAGCCCCATCAAGAGCCTGCGAAAGCTGACGGCGGCGGCGATGGTGCAGAGCGCGTTCACGGCGCCACACGTCACGGAATTCCTGACAGTGGATGTCACGCCGACGATCGAACTGCTTGGAACGCTGAAGGGCGACAAAGCGTTCGACGGTGTGCGCATCAACATCCTCACCATCATTGCGAAGGCGCTGTGCATCGCCGTCAGGAGAAATCCGTCGCTGAACACCCGCTGGGATGAAGCGGCGGGCGAGATCGTGCAGTTCAACTACGTGAACCTCGGTATCGCCGCGGCCACTCCGCGCGGTCTGATCGTGCCGAACATCAAAGACGCCGACGCGCTCGGCTTCGCGGAGATTGCTGCTGAGCTGTCGGCCCTCACCGAGGCGGCCAGGGCCGGGACGACCAGCCAGTCGGCGCTCGCGGGCGGAACGATCTCGATCACGAACATCGGCGTGTTCGGCATCGATGCGGGGACCCCCATCCTGAACCCGGGGGAAGCGGCGATCCTGGCGATGGGCGCAATCCGACGTCTGCCGTGGGAATACCGCGGTGAGATCGCCCTGCGCGACGTGATGACCCTGAGCCTCTCGTTCGACCATCGGCTGGTCGACGGCGAACAGGGGTCGCGGTTCCTCGCCGACATCGGCGCCATCCTGGCCAACCCCGGCAGGGTCCTCATGATGGTGTGACCTCCGCGCGCGGCGGTCGATTTCGATGGTCACGCGAGGGGGTTGACCGGGGTGCGGTGCGGGTGGAGAGTGGGGACATGAATGCCCTTCCCGCACTGCTGTCCCCGACCGATACCGCGGCAGATCTCGAACCAACCGCCTTCACGCACGGTTTGGGGCACCTGGCCGCCTCCTATTCGACGGGCGACTTCGGCGGTGCCGTGCGTCTTCTCGACCAGGTGGCCGTTGTGGCGGACGAACTGAATCACCACCCCGACGTGCAGGTGGGCTACGGAAGCATCTCATTCGAACTCAGCTCGCACGACGCCGGAGGGGTCACCGACCGGGATGTCACCCTTGCGCTGCGAATCCAGCAGCTGGCGGATGCCGCAGGAGCGACGGACGCCGAGCAGAATCCCGACGAGTCGAAATGACACTGGATGTGAAATGACACTGGATGTGAAATGACACTGTGGATCTGCACCGCCTGCGGACTCGAGCACGAAGACACACCCGTGTCGCCCTCCCGGTGTGTGATCTGCGATGACGAGCGGCAGTATGTGCCGATCTCCGGACAGGGCTGGACGACTGCGGAGCGGCTGGGGCAGGCGGGCACCGCGGCGACCGTCATTGACGTCGAACCCCGGCTGCACCGGATGCGCGTGGAGCCCAGCGTCGGAATCGGCCACCAGTCACTTTTGATCCAGACCGGCGGCGGCAATCTGCTCTGGGAACCGCCGGGATACATCGACCCGGATGCCGTCGCGCAGGTGCAGAGGCTGGGCGGGCTGGCTGCGATCACCGGTAGCCACCCCCACCTGATGGGCGCGATGGTCAGCTGGAGCCACGCCTTCGACAATGCCCCCGTCTACGTGGCCGAGGCGGACAAGCACTGGACCAGGCGGCCCGACCCGGTGATCGCCCACTGGAGCGATGAAGCGACTCCTCTGCCCGGCATCCGTCTCGTGCAGTGTGGTGGTCATTTTCCCGGAAGCAGCGTGCTGCACTGGTCGGGCGATGAACACGATCGCGGAATCATCCTGACCGGTGACACCATCTTCATCGGGCCTGACAACAAATCAGTGAGCACGATGCGTTCGTACCCGAACCGCATCCCGTTGCCTGAGCGTGCCGTGCGTCAGATTCTCGATCGACTGGAGCCGCTGGAGTATGACCGGGCGTACGGCTCATTCGGCCAGGTCATCGACGCCGGCGCGAAGAACCTGGTGAAGCGCTCGCTCGAACGCTACATCGCCTGGGTGCGCGGCGATGTCGGCGACTACTGATGTTGGCACTACCGTCGTCGAGGGCCCATGACGGTCGCCGTTGGCGATCGCGGTGCCCGGGTTCAGACGACGAGCGGAACCTCGTGAATCTCGTTGGTTGCATGTCCTGCGCGCTCGTGGATGCGCTTCACTGCCTCGGCGTCCGGTCCGTCTGACAGGCAGAAGATCACGCCGTCTTCCGGGCTGGCCCACGCCTGCTTGAAGACGACGTCTTCGGTGTCCTGAATCTCCAGGTCGGCGTTGTGTGCCGCGAGCAGGTCGTCTGCGGTCAATCCGGACATATTGCGGTGGATATCCATGAACTGTGGCATGATCTGACCTCTATTCACCTGTGAATCTGAGAGTCTCTCATGCTGAGGCTAGGCCTGCCCGGCCGAGGCGTCAAGGACTGAGTTTTCTTGCGCGCGTGCGCTCATGTCGTCCCTTCGAGCGACGCCAAACCGACGATTCAGCCGCACGCGCGGGATGTCAGGAGGTCGGCGTCACGGGGTCGGGGTCAGCGGGCCGGAGTCAGAGCCGCAAGCGCCATCTCCTCGAGCAGGGCGCGCACCGCCGATGTCGGTGACGCGGCCGCGCTGTGCGGCGTGGAGTTGATCAGGCCGAACGTGGCGTGAGCGCGGATGCGCAGCGACGCGGCATCCACACCGGGGTGCGCACGGCCGAGCACGTCGACCCAGAGCTCGACGTAACTGCGCTGCAGCGCCCTCACCCGGTGGCGATCCTCGTCGGCCAGCTGGTCGAGGTCGCGGTCTTGCACGCGAATCACGTCGGGATTCGACAGGGCGAAGTCGACATGGAATGCGATCAGGGAACGAAGAGCGGATGCCGCGTCGTCGGCCTGGTCTGCGACCGCGCGTCCGCCGAAAACCAGGTCCTCGCTCACGCCGACCAACAGTGCCGCCAGCACGGCCTGCTTGCCGGTGAAGTGCCGGTACACCGCGGGTCCGCTCACGCCGACAGCGGTGCCGAGATCCTCGATCGACACACCGTTGAAGCCCGAACGTGCATACAGCGCCGCCGCGGCAGCGAGCAGGGCCTCTCGTCGGTCGGCTTTCGCGCGACTGCGCGGGGTGGCGGGGGCGATCGCACCGGGTGCCGTGTCGGCCATGCCGCATCCGTTCTCTGGACATTTCAGTTAACAACGACTAACCTAATTGAGTTAGTAATCCCTAACTGTACTCGTTGCACACCAACCAGGGAAGCCGTCGATGGAGACACTCGCCAGCCAGATCGACTCCGCCAGTTCGTCGTTCCTCGCGAACGACGCCGCCCAGCGCGCGCTTGTCAACGACCTCCACGAGCGGCTCGCCGTCGCCACCCTCGGCGGCCCGGAGAAATCACGCCAGCGTCACATCGCACGCGGCAAACTGCTGCCCCGCGAACGCATCGACGAGCTGCTTGACACGGGCAGCCCGTTCCTCGAGATTGCGCCGCTCGCCGCCAACGGCATGTACAACGACGACAGCCCAGGCGCGGGCGTGATCGCCGGCATCGGCCTCGTGCACGGCCGACAGGTGCTTGTCATCTCGAACGATGCGACGGTCAAGGGCGGCACCTACTACCCGATGACCGTCAAGAAGCACCTGCGGGCCCAGGAGATCGCCCTTGAGAACCGTCTGCCCTGCATCTATCTGGTGGATTCCGGTGGGGCCTTCCTCCCCATGCAAGACGATGTCTTCCCCGACCGCGAACACTTCGGCCGCATCTTCTACAACCAGGCACGGATGTCTGCGGCTAAGATTCCGCAGATCGCATCCGTGATGGGATCGTGCACGGCCGGCGGCGCCTACGTGCCCGCGATGAGCGATGAAACCGTGATCGTGCGGAACCAGGGCACCATCTTCCTCGGTGGCCCTCCGCTGGTGAAAGCAGCGATCGGTGAGATCGTCACGGCAGAGGAACTCGGCGGGGGAGACCTGCACGCGCGCACTTCCGGCGTCACAGACCACCTTGCAGAAAACGACAATCACGCCCTGCAGATCGTGCGCGACATCGTGTCGACCCTTCCGCGGCCGGCCGCCGCACCCTGGGACGTGCTGCCGACGGTCGACCCGGTCGTGGACGAGAGCGAACTCTACGGCGCCGTTCCCACCGATGTGCAGGGACAGTACGACGTGCACGAGGTCATCGCCCGGCTCGTCGACGGCAGTGAGTTCCACGAGTTCAAACGTGAGTACGGCACCACCCTGATCACCGGCTTCGCCCGGCTGCACGGGCATCCGATCGGCATCGTCGCCAACAACGGCGTGCTGTTCAGCGAATCGGCCCAGAAGGGCGCGCACTTCATCGAGTTGTGCGACCAACGTGGCATTCCCCTGGTCTTCCTGCAGAACATCTCTGGCTTCATGGTCGGCCGCGACTACGAAGCCGGCGGCATCGCCAAGCACGGCGCCAAGATGGTCACCGCTGTCGCCACCACGCGGGTTCCGAAGCTCACCGTGGTGATCGGCGGTTCGTTCGGCGCCGGTAACTACTCCATGTGCGGCCGCGCATACTCGCCGCGCTTCCTCTGGATGTGGCCGGCCAGCCGTATCTCGGTCATGGGCGGCCCGCAAGCCTCCTCGGTGCTCGCCACCGTGAAGCGGGAACAGCTTGAGGGCCGTGGCGAAGAATGGTCGACGGATGCCGAGGCCGCGTTTAAAGCGCCGATCACCGAGCAATATGAGCAGCAGGGCAGCCCGTACTATTCCACCGCGCGGCTCTGGGACGACGGCGTGATCGATCCGGCCGACACGCGCACGGTGCTCGGCCTCGCGCTCGACGTCTGTGCGCAGTCACCCCTACCGGAGACCGCCTTCGGTCTCTTCCGGATGTGAGGGCTGCCATGAGGACAAACGCCATTACCTTCGACACCGTTCTGGTGGCCAACCGGGGCGAGATCGCCTGCCGCATCATCCGCACGCTGCGTGAGCGCGGCATCCGTTCCATCGCGGTCTACAGCGACGCGGACCGGGGAGCGAAGCACGTCGGGCTGGCGGATGCCGCCGTGCGCATCGGACCGGCGGCCCCGACCGAGAGTTACCTCAGTGCGAATGCGATCCTGGCTGCGGCGAGGCAAACGGGAGCCGGCGCCATCCACCCCGGTTACGGTTTCCTCAGCGAGAACGAGGGGTTCGCCCGCGCCTGCGAAGAGGCGGGCATCGTCTTCATCGGCCCGAGCGTGCACGCGCTGAGCGTGATGGGCGACAAGATCCGCTCCAAGAACCACGTCGCCGCATCCGGAGTGCCCACCATCCCCGGCATCGCGGAACCCGGGCTGACCGATGATCAGCTGATTGCTGCTGCCACAAAGGTCGGTTACCCCCTTCTGATCAAGCCGTCGGCCGGTGGTGGCGGCAAAGGCATGCACGTCGTTGAACGGCAGGAAGACCTCGCCGAGACCCTGGTCACCGCACGCCGCGTCGCAGCACGGGCCTTTGGTGATGACACACTCTTCCTCGAGCGACTCGTCAACCGGCCGCGCCACATCGAGGTGCAGGTGCTGGCCGACACGCACGGCAACGTCATCCACCTCGGCGAACGTGAATGCTCGCTGCAGCGCAGACACCAGAAGGTCATCGAAGAGGCGCCGTCTCCGCTTCTCGACGAGACCACCCGCGCCCGCATCGGAGAAGCTGCCTGCGCTGCTGCCCGCAGCGTCGACTATGCAGGAGCAGGCACGGTCGAGTTCCTGGTGTCTGACGACGCACCAGATGAGTTCTTCTTCATGGAGATGAACACCCGCCTGCAGGTCGAACATCCGGTCACCGAGATGGTCACCGGCATCGACCTCGTCGACTGGCAGGTGCGCATCGCGGCGGGAGAGCGGCTCACGCTCGGCCAGGACGACGTTGTGCTCACCGGGCACGCCATCGAGGCACGAATCTACGCCGAGAATCCGGAGAACGGATTCCTGCCTGCTGCCGGCACGGTGCTGGTACTCGAAGAACCAACCGGCGACGGCATCCGCGTCGACAGCGCGCTCGTCGAAGGTTTCACGATCGGATCCGACTACGACCCGATGCTCGCCAAGGTCATCGCCTGGGGCGAAGACCGGCAGCAGGCGCTCGGCCGGCTCGACCGAGCGCTCGCCGACACGGTTGTGCTCGGTGTCGCCACGAATATCGAGTACCTCCGCCTGCTGGTCGAAGACCCCGACGTGCAGGCCGGCCGCCTCGACACCGGGCTGATCGAACGCAGGCTCCCAGAACTCGCCTTCCGCGGAGCGGACGAGAACACCCTCGCCGCCGCCGCGCTGTTTCTTCGTTTGCGCGAGTGGGAGCCACGCGGCTCGCAGAGCCCGGTCTGGTCGCGACCCACCGGCTGGCGGATCGGTCCGCATCGCGCGACCAGGTACAGCCTGGCAACCGGCCCAACCGCCTCGGTCGACGTGCTGATCGACGGCGGACCGGATGTCGCATCCGTCACCGTCGGCGACTCACCGGTGCAGAAGGCCGGTATCCGGCGTTTGCCAGGCCGTCCGCATACTTACAGCGTCGACTACGGAGGGGAGGTGCGAACCGTCGAGATTGCTCTCGACAAGGCGACCGGCCGTCTCTGGCTCGGCAATGACGGCTTCTCGGTCGGCATCGTGCACCGCTCCCGTGCCCAGGCGCTTGAGGAGCGCCTCGCCGGCATCGACCGGAATGAGCTCGGAACAGCGAGCCCCCAGGTGCGGTCTCCCATGCCGGGAACCGTCATCGCGCTCAGCCAGACGACCGGCGACACGGTGGCTGTGGGCGACACCATCCTCACCGTCGAGGCGATGAAGATGGAGCACCGTCTCACCGCGACGCTACCCGGAATCGTCACCGTCACCGTCACACCAGGCGACCTGGTCAAACTCGACCAGATCGTCGCCACCATCACCCCGTCAGACCCGACGTCGGCCGATGGCACCACACCACCCTCACCATCACTCCAGGGAGAAGAGTCATGAACCCCACCGCAACCACCTCAACGGTCGAAGCGCCCCCGACAACCCGTGAAGGTGGTGCAGCCAGGCGCCGCACCGTCGACCACAGCACCCGCGGCCTCACCACCTACCAGCTGAGCGATGAGCATCAGAAACTCAGCGACCAGGTACGCGACTTCGCCGACTCCGTCGTGGCCCCCGCTGCCTATGAGTACGACACAAAGCGGGAGCTGCCGTACGACATCATCGCGGCGATGGGGGAGATGGGGCTGTTCGGCCTGCCCTTCCCGAAGGAGTACGGCGGCCAGGGCAAGGATTACCTCTCCCTGTGCCTCGCCGTCGAGCAGCTTGGCCGTGCGGACCAGTCGATCGGGGTGACCCTCGAAGCCGGTGTTGGACTCGGGGCGATGCCGATCTGGCGCAGCGGTACCGAGGAACAGAAGCGCGAATGGCTGCCGATGCTCGCCCAGGGCAAGGCGCTCGCCGGATTCGGCCTGACCGAAGCCGACGCGGGTTCGGATGCCGCCGGCACGAAGACCACGGCCAACCTCGAGAACGGCCAGTGGGTGATCAACGGCACGAAGCAGTTCATCACCAACTCGGGCACCGAGATTACCAAATTGGTCACCATCACCGCTGTCACCGGCGAATCCACCCGGCCGGACGGCTCGGTGAAGAAGGAACTCACGGCCATCCTGGTGCCGACGGACACGCCGGGATTCACCGTTGAACCCAGCTATGACAAGGTCGGCTGGCACACGTCTGATACGCATCCGCTGACGCTCACCGACGTGCGTGTTCCGGAGGCCAACCTGCTCGGGGAGCGCGGGCGCGGATTCGCGAACTTCATCCAGACGCTCGATGAGGGGCGCGTTGCCTTCTCGGCTCTCTGCACCGGCGCGGCGCAGGGCTGCCTCGAGGAGGCACTGCGCTACTCAAAGACCCGCAACGTGTTCGGCCGCAACATCGGCTCGAACCAGCACATCGCGTTCACCATCGCCAGGATGCAGGCGCGAGTGCACGCCGCCCGCCTGGCGTACTACGACGCAGCTCTGAAGTTGGTAGCGGGCCAGCCGTTCAAGATGGAAGCCAGCCTCGCCAAGATGATCGGCAGCGAAGCCGCGATGGACAACGCTCGCGACGCCACCCAGATCTTCGGCGGGTACGGCTTCATGAACGAGAATCCGGTCGCCCGTCACTACCGCGACTCCAAGATCCTCGAGATCGGCGAGGGCACGACAGAGGTGCAACTCATGGTGATCTCTCGCGAACTGGGTCTCGACACGCTCTAATGGATTCAGTGCCATGGGCAACGCCGCGGCAAATCGACGGGAGAACGGCATGATCGACAAAGTTGTCAGCAGTGCGGCAGAGGCGGTCGCTGATATCCCGGACGGGGCATCCCTCGCCGTCGGCGGCTTCGGCCTGTGCGGGATTCCCGCAACGCTCATCCAGGCGCTACACGATGCTGGCATCGGCGACCTCGAGACCATCAGCAACAACTGCGGCGTCGACGACTGGGGGCTGGGGATACTGCTGGCCGACCACCGCATCCGTCGCACGGTCAGTTCCTATGTCGGCGAGAATGCGGAGTTCGCCCGTCAGTTCCTTTCCGGTGAGCTCGAGGTCGAGCTCACACCGCAAGGCACGCTGGCCGAACGGATGCGCGCGGGCGGAGCCGGGATCCCTGCCTTCTACACCCCCGCGGGGGTGGGAACCCAGATCTCCGAAGGGGGCCTTCCGCAACGCTACGACGGTGCCGGGGGAATCGAGAAGGCGTCAGAGCCGCGCGAGGTGCGCGACTTCGACGGTAACGACTACGTGCTCGAGCGTTCGGTGAGGCCCGATTTCGCACTGGTTCACGCGCAGAAGGGCGACCGCTACGGCAACCTGGTCTTCCACGCCGCCGCAATGAACTTCAACCCGCTCGCCGCAGCCTGCGGTCGCATCACCATTGCCGAAGTCGAAGAACTCGTCGAACCCGGAGAACTCGATCCGGCTGATGTGCACACGCCGGGGATCTTCGTGCAGCGGGTCGTCGTCGTCGGCGACTCGGAGAAGCGCATCGAGCGGCGCACAGTCAGCGACAGGCAGGGAGCATAACCATGGCACTCACACGCACTGAACTCGCCGCCCGCGTGGCGCAGGAACTGGAGAACGGACAATACGTGAACCTCGGCATCGGAATGCCGACGCTGATCCCGAACTACATCCCTGATGACATCGAGGTGGTCCTGCATTCCGAAAATGGAATACTCGGCGTCGGGCCGTACCCGACCGAGGAGAATCTCGATCCAGACCTGATCAACGCCGGCAAGGAGACCGTCACCGTCAACCAGGGCGCGGCCTACTTCGACTCAGCCACCTCCTTCGGAATGGTGCGCGGCGGACACGTCGACGTCGCCGTGCTCGGGGCGATGGAGGTCGCGGCCAACGGTGATCTGGCGAACTGGATGATCCCCGGCAAGATGGTCAAGGGCATGGGCGGTGCGATGGACCTCGTCTTCGGGGCCAAGCGACTGATCATCATGATGGAGCACGTCGACAGGAACGGGAACCCCAAGGTCGTCTCAGAATGCAGCCTCCCCCTGACCGGGCGCGGCTGCGTCGACCTGATCGTGACGGACTTCGCCGTGATCGAGGTGACGGATGCCGGACTGGTTCTGCGGGAGGTCGCACCGGGCGTGAGCGTCGAAGAGGTCGTTGCCGCCACCGGGGCCCCGCTCACCGTGGCAGACGACGTGGTGCACGCATGACCGCACTCCCTGACGATTCCACGCCACCTGCCGATTCCACGCCACCGGGCAGGACCGTGCTGCAGCGCGGCCTCTACTTCGAGGAATTCGAACCGGGCACCACCTACCTGCACCGCCCTGGGCGCACCGTCACCGAGGCAGACAACGTGCTGTTCACCACGCTCACCATGAACACGCAGAGCCTGCACCTCGACGCAGCCTGGTCTGCTGGACAACCATTCGGGCAGCGCCTGGTGAACTCGATGTTCACCCTGTCGACGCTCGTCGGGGCATCCGTCGCCCAGCTCACCCAGGGCACCATCGTGGCCAATCTCGGGTTCACGGAGGTGTCGTTCCCGCACCCGCTCTATCACGGCGACACCCTCTACTCTGAGACGCTCGTGACCGAGAAGCGGCTATCGGAGTCGCGGCCCGGCCAGGGCATCGTCACCCTCGCGCACACCGGCCGCAATCAGGATGGTGTGATTGTGGCGAGGGCCGCCCGATCGACGCTGGTGTGGTGCCAGAGCGCGCACGAGGGCAAGTCGTGACCTTCGCGATGGGCCCGGCCCTCCTCTTCTGCCCCGCCGATCGGCCGGAGCGTTACGCGAAGGCCGCTGAACGCGCCGACGCGGTGATCATCGACCTCGAAGACGCCGTTTCGCCGCCGGCCCGCGACGGTGCCAGGGAGGCACTGGTCGCCAGCCGACTCGATCCGGCGCGCACCATCGTGCGGGTCAACGCCGCCGATACCGATGACTTCGGGCTCGACCTGGCCGCGCTGCGGCAGACGTCATATCGCACCGTCATGCTGCCGAAGATCGAGGGTGCGGAGCAGGCATCGGCCCTCGACGGCTTCGGCGTCATCGGTCTCTGCGAGAGCGCGGCGGGGGTGCTCGCCGCGCCGTTGATCGCGGCCGCGCCGAACGTGGTCGCTCTGATGTGGGGAGCAGAAGACCTGGTCGCGTCGCTCGGCGGTAGTTCCAGCAGGTTCCCAGACGGCCGGTATCGGGAGGTTGCCCGGCACGCGAGGTCGTCGGTGCTCCTGGCCGCGGGCGCCGCAGGGAAGGCGGCGATTGACAGCGTGTTCCTCGACATCGGCGATTCTGCAGCTCTGGCAGAGGAAGCCCAGGACGCGGTGGCGAGTGGCTTCGCGGCCACCGCCTGCATCCACCCCAGCCAGGTGGCGGTCATCCGTGACGCGTATCGCCCGGCAGACGACGAGGTCGCTCACGCTGAGGCGCTCCTGGCTGCCGCTGCCACCGAGCGCGGCGTCTTCCAGTATCGGGGGCGCATGGTCGACGGCCCGGTGTTGCGCCACGCCGAAGCTGTTCTCCGCCGCGCTGCCCGCTGACCCACGCGTCGCCGTTTCGCACGCACACACCTCCCACGCGCCATTCGCGCGCGGATGCGCCATGCGTGCGTGGTGCATGCGCGCGTAAGTGGCGCGTCGTCGGGTCTCAGCCCGAGGACCGGGTTGGGCTCAGGCCGTGCGCGCCGTGGCGAGGGCGCGCTCGACGGCGCTCGCGATCTCTTCAGAGCCCGGTTCGACTTTCGACGCGAATCGCTCGACGACATTCCCGCCGGCGCCCACCAGGAACTTCTCGAAATTCCACTTCACCAGCCCTGGCAGCACGCCGTGCTTGAACTTCGTCAACTCGGCGTAGAGCGGATGCTGGTGCTTTCCCCGCACGTCGACCTTCGCGGTCAGAGGGAAGGTCACGCCGAAGTTCACCTGGCAGAAGGACTCGATCTCGTTGTCCGTGCCCGGTTCCTGGTTCATGAACTGGTTGCACGGGAGACCGAGTACAACAAAACCGTCGTCCTGATATTTTTCGAACAGCGCCTGCAACCCGGCGTACTGGGGAGTGAAGCCGCATTTTGATGCCACATTCACCACCAGAACTGTTTTTCCACGGAACTCGCCGAAGGTGGTCTCCGTCCCGTCGATCATGGTGAGTGGAATGTCATAGAGGTCGGTCATAGTACGAATCTATGCCCGCGCCCTACATGCGCGCTGCGAACGACGGATCTGTCTTCGAATCCCCGATCGGTGCGGCGTTTCGGATGCATTTTGGCGTCGCTTCGGCGGTTCGCCGCCGAGTTTCGGTGGTCGGGCATATCCTCTGGAGAACGGAGGAGGGAGGACCACGTGGAACCCCTGGTTGCTCCCGGTCCGGCGCCCGTCGCCGTGCAGAACACCGCGCCGGCACCCGAACTGCTGTCGCCGCGTGAGTCCAGCGCACGCCGACTGATACCCGACACCGATCTGCGTGTGCATCCACTGGCCTTGGGTGGGAGCGTCTTCGGCTGGACGGCAGACGGCGATACCAGCACACGCATTCTCGACCGACACCGTGAACTCGGCGGCAACTTCATCGATACTGCAGACAGTTACGCGGCCGGTCGCAGCGAAACGATCATCGGCGGCTGGCTGCACTCCCGTCACGCACGAGCCGACGTCGTCATCGCCACCAAGATCGGCCGCAACCTTGACAATCCAGGGCTCAGCCCGCGCAGCATCATCGGGGCGGTGCAGGCGTCGCTCCAACGGCTGCAGACCGACTACATCGACCTGTTGTACTTTCATCTCGACGACGCGGCAGTTCCGCTCGAGGAGAGCCTGGGCGCCGTCGACGTTCTCCTGCGCAGCGGCCAAGTGCGCTACCTCGCCGCCTCGAACTTCACGGCGGAGCGCCTGATGGAGGCACGGGTACTCGCCGCCAATGGACTACCGCGCTTTGTCGCGCTGCAGAGCCATTACAACCTGGTGAGAAGAGCGGAGTTCGAATCGTCCCTTGCGCTCGTCACGCAGGCGCAAGGACTCGCGATGATGCCCTACTTCGCCCTCGCGCACGGGTTCCTCGGCGGCAAGTACCGGTCGAAGTCCGACACATCGGCGACGGCACGAGGTGCCAGAGCCGCGATCTATCTGAATCGCAAGGCGCTGCGAGTATTGCGTGCCGTCGAGCGAGTCGCATCCGATCACCGGGTCGTACCGGCCACCATCGCCCTCGCCTGGCTATTGGCCCGCAGCACCGTTGTGGCTCCGGTGACCGGCGCAAGCAGCCCGGAACAGGTCGAAGCGCTGGTGGCTGCCGCCGGCATCCGTCTCTCTCGGGCTGAACTGATTGAACTCGACCGCGTCTCGCTGGTGTGAGGTTCGTTTCTCTCAGTGTGTTGCTTCGTCGAGAATGCGCTGCAGTGCGCGCAGGAGGGCAGCGTGGGCGGCGACGGGATCTCCGAGGTGGGCGCTGCCGAACGCACCGTCGCGCGCGAGAAAGAAGTCGTCTGCGGCGTCGCCTGGGTGGGGATGGCCGAGCCCGCGGAAGAGGCCCTCAACCGAAGCGACATACCAGTCGCGGTGTTCAGTCACGGCGGTGCGAACCGGATGCGCCGGGTCCGTGAACTGGGCGGCGGCGTTGATGAAGGGGCAGCCATGGAAGTCGGACGACATGATCTCGTGTGAGATGCCTCCGATCAACGCCCGCAGGCGCTGCTCAGGGGTGTCATGGTCCACGTTCAATGCCGAGAGATAGTCGCGCGCGCGCCTGTCTCGACGCTGCAGGTAGGCGACGATCAGAGCGTCCTTCGACCGGTAGTACTTGTAGAAGGTCGCTTTGGTGACGTGCGACTCTCCGATGATCCGGTCGACGCCGACGGTGTGCACGCCTTCGTTGTAGAACAACTCGTTGGCCGTGTCGAGGATGCGCACTTTTGCGTGAGTTGTTGGCCGGATAGTCGAATCCTTCAGCTCGACCATCCGGCCAACTCCTTTGTGGGACCCAGGTCCCGGTGCAGAGGGTGCTAGGGACACCCTGTTTTGTGACTCCCAGAGAGTCGGGACTCTCAGAATGTGACTTCTTCCGGGTTCGGGCCGGATGGGGAATTAGTGACTCTGTGACGCACGGATGCGTCGGTGAGCCGAACACCGGAATCGATGTTTTGGGGGTGGGCATCGATTCCAACATCCAGACTGTAGCACAGAAATAGACAGACCAGTCTGTTGTCCTCATGTCGGATGCGACTCGGCACGAGGGCGTGTCGTAAGGTTGTGGGTGACATGGACGGCGCAGTTGAGTTTCCCCTGGACCTGGCCGAACTGTCTTTCCGGGCAGCGGGCGATGCGTTGGTCAGGCGGAGCGTGCTCCCGAGTGGGGTGAGAATCCTGAGCGAGCACGTACCCGGTTCGCGGAGCCTGACCATCGGCTATTGGGTCGCGGTCGGTTCGCGCGACGAACTGCCGGGGCACTTCGGCTCCACCCACTTTCTCGAACACCTGCTGTTCAAGGGAACCCCGACGCGGTCGGCACTCGACATTGCGATTGCGTTCGATTCCGTCGGCGGCGAGCACAACGCCATGACGGCCAAGGAGTACACCTGCTATTACGCCAAGGTGCAGGACCGCGACCTGGCCATGGCCGTTGACGTGCTCACCGACATGGTGACCTCTTCGCTGCTCGACCCTGACGAATTCGAGACCGAGCGGGGTGTCATTCTCGAAGAGCTGGCGATGGCGGACGACGACCCGGCAGACGTTGCAAACGAACGCTTCTTTGAAGCCGTGCTTGGCGAGCATCCGCTCGGCCGCGCCATCGGTGGCAGCCCTGAAGCGATTCGCAGTGCGTCGCGCGCAGCTGTGTGGGAGCACTTCCAGGCAAACTACCGGCCGCAAGACCTCGTGATCACCGTCGCCGGCGCTGTTGACCATGACGTCCTGGTTGCGCAGGTCACCCGCTCCCTCGCGCAGGCAGGCTGGGACCCGGAGACGCTCGCGACCCCGGTCGAGCGGCGTACCGGCGGGGCGGCCCAGATCACCCAGGGAGAGGCGCTCAGCATCGCCCTGCGCCCGCTCGAACAGGTCAACATGCTGATCGGCATGCCCGGCTTGGTGGCAACAGATGATCGCAGGGTCACCGCGAGCGTGCTCAACTCGATCTTCGGTGGCGGCATGTCATCGCGCCTGTTCCAGGAAGTGCGCGAGAAACGCGGCCTCGCCTATTCTGTCTATTCCTTTGCGCCCGGCTATTCCGATGCGGGACTCTTCGGCATGTACGCCGGCTGCACACCGGCGAAGGCCGGCCAGGTCGCCGAGTTGATGCTCTCGGAGTTGCACCGACTCGCTCGGCACGGAGTCACTCCAGAGGAGATGCGGAGGGCGTCCGGACAGCTCTCCGGGGCATCCGCCCTTGCGCTTGAAGACTCAGACACCCGGATGTCGCGCCTCGGCCGTTCAGAGATCACGCTGGGGGAATTCGTCGACCTCGACGAATCCCTGCGACGGCTTGCCCTGGTCACGCCAGACGACGTGCAGGCGCTTGCCGCCGACTACCTCACCGGGCCGATTTCGGTCTCGGCCGTCGGGGCGCTGCCGGCCGACGCATTCTCGGGCATTCTCCCGAGTGGCGTTCGACCGTAGCCGCACCTTCGCCCCAGCCCCTCCGCATCACACCGAAAGGGACAACGATGCCCCATTATATTTACCTCGTGCGTCACGGCGAGCAGCAGGATGCTGAACACGGCATGCCAGACGGCCCGCTCTCCGGACGCGGCAAACGGCAGGCGCAGCTGCTAGCAGAGCGACTCGGCGGAGTTCCGTTCACCGGAGCCTGGCATTCGCCGTTGCAGCGTGCGGCGGAGACGGCGGCCATCATCGCCGACCGGCTGCCCGCGCTCACACCGGAGCCTTCTCCGCTGCTGTTCGACTGTGTTCCCTCCGGCAAGGCGCCAGAGACCCCGTCAGCCTACGACCCGTTCTTCGGTTCGGTGACGGAGGCGGAGATTGAGGCCGGCAGTGCCCAGATGGCGGATGCGACGGCCGAATTTCTGCAGTCTCGCCGCGGTGAGCGCCATGACCTGTTGATCACGCACAACTTTGTGATCGCCTGGTTCGTGCGCGAAGCTCTCGGTGCTCCCGACTGGCGCTGGGTGAGTATCAACCAGGCGAACTGTGGGCTCACTGTGCTGCAGCAGAAGCCAGGTCGACCGTGGACGCTGCTCACCCACAACGACCTCGGGCACCTCCCGGTCGAGTTGCGCACCGGGCTTCCGGAGCAACTGCTCGTTTAGCGTTGTGCTGCGGCGCTTTTCAGTTCAGCCGTTTGCGATACCAGTTCGTCGCATTCGGGTTGTCGTTGAACGGTTCGACGTTCTCGTAGCCGGCCCGCTGGTAAAGGGCCCCCGCCGCTTCAAGGCTGGCGTTGGTATCGAGCACCACCTCGTCTGCACCGAACTCTGCGGCGCGGCGCTCGAGCTCGGCAAGCAGCAGGCGTCCCCATCGTCGTCCGCGCGTCTGGGCCTGGAGGAACAGGTGCTTGACCTCAAACCGAACACCAGACGAAGAATCCTCGATCCGCCGGATGCCGCCGCAGCCGACGAATGTGCTGCCGTCTGCGTCAGATCGTCCATCCGTCGACTCGCCGCTTTCGGCCGCGCTTCTGTGTGAGGCGCTGCTGTGTGAGGCCCTGCTGTGTGAGGCGCTGCTTCGCGATGCGCTCACCAGCAAGAAGACACCGAGTGGCGGCAGAAACTGCTCTGGCGAGGGAAATGTGGTGCGGTAGGCCCCCTGCACGCTGGGAAACGAGGTCTCGCGATCGCTGAAATACTGCGTCAGCAGGGTGAGCGCACCGGCATCCGTCACCGACACGGTCGTGAACTCGGGAAGGATGTCGGGCACGGTCTCTGGCATGCCTCCAGACTACGACCCGTGCCGAGCGTGACGCAGGCGATTGATAGATTGGCAGCATGACTACACGCGTGGCCGTCGTCGGCGCAACAGGCAAGATGGGGCGCCTCATTTCGCGGCTGGTCGAAGAGGCCGATGGCTACGAACTTGTTGCGTCGCTCGATTCCTCGAGCGAGCTCAGCGAGATGCTGGGGGCGGATGTCGCGGTCGACGTGACCATGCCGGGCGTCACGGAGCGCGTGGTTGAATTTGCCGTCGAAAACGGCATCCGGGTTCTGGTGGGTACATCTGGGTGGTCGCAGGACCGCATCGATGCCCTGGCCAGGCAGGTCGACGGGAGGGACAACACCGGGGTTGTCATCATCCCCAACTTCTCGGTGGGATCGGTGCTCGGCAGTGCCTTTGCCGCGCTGGCTTCGAAATTCTTCGATTCCATCGAGATCGTTGAGACGCATCACGCCAGCAAGGTGGATTCGCCGTCTGGAACCGCCGTGCGCACCGCTGAACTCATCGGAGCGGCCAGGGGCGAACGCGGCCCGGTGGCGGCGCCGCACACCGACCAGCGCGCACGTGGACAGCAGGTTTCTAGTATCCCGGTGCACAGCCTGCGGCTCGAGGGGGTGTCTGCGCGGCAGGACGTGCACCTCGGCGGGGCGGGGGAGACGCTCACGATCACGCACACCACGATCTCCGCGGACGCCTATGAACGCGGCATCCTGCTGGCGCTCGACGCGGCCAGAACGGTGACCGGTGTGACCGTCGGACTCGACCAGCTCATCGACCTCGGCCTTGATCGCGGTCTCGCCGGCTCGGCTGGCGCCGAATGAAGGGTCGCACCGCCGTTGTCGTGATGGCCGTGCTGCTCTTGCTGTACCTGGTGCTGGTCGGCTGGCGTGCGGTGTTGTTCGTGCAGAGCGGTGAGCCGGTCGGGATCGTTATCGGGGTGGCGTTGCTGGTGCTCCCGCTGATCGGCGTGTGGGCGCTGGTTCGCGAGATTCTGTTCGGAATCCGCTCTGAGCGACTGGTGCGCCTGCTTGAGGCGGAGGGGGCGCTGCCGGTAGAGGAACTGCCGGTGCGGGCGAGCGGTCGGCCGCTTCGCGATGCAGCAGACGCGGATTTTCCGAAGTACAAGTCCGAGGTGGATGCCGCGCCAGACGACTGGCGCGCCTGGTTCAGGCTGGGCCTGGCCTACGACGCATCCGGTGACCGTCGCCGCGCCCGCGGTGCGATCCGCCGCGCCATCGACCTGGAGCGCGCCGCCTAGCCGTCGGAGTGGAGCATGGCATCGATCGCCTCGCGTGCGGTCCGATGCGTGAACTCGAACCCGTCGGTCTGCAGCGCGGCCGAGCTCACTCTCTGGTCTGACAACAGAAGATCTCGCGCGGCATCCTGCAGAGCCAGCGTGAGCACGACCTTCGGAACCGGCAGCCAGAACGGCCTGTGCAGCGCATCCGCGAGGTCCTTCATCACCTCGGCGGCGGTCGCCGGCGTCGGTCCGACGAGGTTGACCGGACCGGACAGCGTCGATTCCAGCAGGTGCATGATCGCCGCAGCCTCATCGTGCAGGCCGATCCACGGCCAATGCTGAGCGCCGGCGCCAAGCGGTCCGGCCAAGCCGAGCTGCGTGATCGGCAGAAGCGGCGCAAGGGCGCCGGTGCGGGCGAGCACGAGTCCGGTTCTGAAGCTCACAACACGCGTCACATCGGCGGCGCGCGTGGCCTCACGCTCCCAGGTTCGCACCAGCGTGGCGAGGAATCCGGTGCCGGACGGTGAGCCCTCCGTGAGCTCCGCTCCCGGGCGGTCGCCGTAGAAGCCGACGGCGGACGCATTGAGCAAAACCGCCGGCGGCGTCGCGGCGCGACCGATGGCATCCGTCAGCGTGCGGGTCGCGTGCACCCGTGAGCGCAGGATCGTGCGCCGGTAGCCAGGGGTCCACGGCAGCCGCGCCAGCGATGCCCCGGAGAGGTTCACCACGGCATCGACGCTGTCGATCACCGCCAATTCGATGCCGAGGGTCGACGGATCCCAGCGGAATTCGTCGCTTGTCACCGCCGGTCGGCGCACCAGCCGCAGCGGAGTATGGCCCGCCGCAGCGAGCTGGCGGCGCAGCTCCGTGCCGATCAGTCCGGAAGCGCCGGCAATCAGAACGCGCATCGGGGGCCGGGCAGTCTCAGGCGAGCTCGGCCTCGAGGGTGATCGGGATGCCGGCCAGCGCCTTCGAGATCGGGCAGTTCAGTTTCGCGTCATTCGCAAAAGCGAGGAACTCCTCCTCCGTGATTCCCGGCACGTTCGCACTGACAAGCAGGTGACTGCCGACAACACCGGTGCCGGCGGCGAACGTGACCGCCGCGGTGGTCTGGATACTCTCCGGCTTGTGCCCGCCTTCACTGAGCGCGAGAGAGAGCGACATCGAGTAGCAGGTGGCGTGTGCGGCGCCGAGAAGTTCTTCCGGGTTTGTCACGCCGGAGTCGCCCTCCGTGCGGGCTTTCCAGTTGACGCTGAACTCCGCTGACTTCGACGAGTCGAGCGTTGTGGTGCCGCTTCCGGTGGCGAGATCGCCGTTCCAAACGGTGGTTGCTTCGCTGGTCAGTGCCATGATGAGCCCTCCTGAGTTGAGGGTTCAAGCCTAGCTAGCGCTCCTGTTTTGGCTAGGGGTGGTCACTGGGAAGGTGCAGGGAGCCCACGATCACGCGGCGATGGTGCGACCCCGGCCGAGAACACGGGCGCGCACCAGCAGCAGGTACAACTGGCAGCCGAGGCAGTAGCCGAACACCGAGTTGAGGAACGCGGCCAGGAACGCAGCGGTGGCCGCGATCACGACGGCAACCGGAAGCCCCACGAGCCCCAGCACAACACCGACGAACGTCACGAAGAGGCCCACACCCTGCGCGAACGTGGGCGGGGCGGCATCCTCGAGTTCTGTGGGCGGTGCAAGTCGTGGGCGAACCAGCCGTGCAAAGAGCCAGCCGTACGGGTGCCTCCGCACCCCAGCGAACGCGCCCCAGGCGAACAGGGCGGCAATGGCCGCGAGCAGTACAAGCGCGGCGACGGATGCCCCCGTCAGCCCGAGGAACACATCGACCAGGAGCAGAACGGCTGTGATCCCCGCCCCAAAGCGTGGTCCGCGCGGATCGATGCCGGCGGCATCCGGTCGCCGGTCAACCGGAGATGTTGACATGGTGACTCCTCATGAGTTCGTCGAGGTGGCTGGCAAGGTGCTCCCGGTTCGGTACGCCGCTCACGCGTGCCTGGATTCTTCCGGTGCCATCGAGGATGAGCGTGGTGGGCGTCTGCAGGATGTTGAATCGGTTAGCGACGTCTGAGCGGCGGGTCAGATCGATGTCGAGGTGCACGACACCATCGCGTGAGGTCGCGATCGTCTGGAGCAGGCGATGGGTTCCTGGACAGCGTGCACACAGCTCCGTCGAGAACTGCAGGAGTGTTGCGTGGCTGCCGAATGGCTCGGTGGTCGAGACGTCAGCCGGCGAGATCACCCACGCCGTCGAAGCACCGGGTGC
Organism: Glaciibacter superstes DSM 21135; assembly: GCF_000421145.1. Lineage (GTDB taxonomy): Bacteria > Actinomycetota > Actinomycetes > Actinomycetales > Microbacteriaceae > Cryobacterium > Cryobacterium superstes. The sequence continues at coordinate 58,220 of NZ_ATWH01000015.1, forward strand.
GCCGGTCGCCGGTTGCCCAACGAGGGACACGCGGCCCTGACGGGCGCGCCACGCCAGGCCGGCGCCGGTTGCGACGGCAACGAGCGCGAGCACCAGACCGAGCGCTACGAGTGGTTCCATACCGGTGACGCTACGCGTGCGGTCGAGGAAACAGTCCACTATGACGACTCGTTACGCCGCGACACACTGGTCGTCCGTGACCCGGCATCCGTTTCATCCGCGCGTGGTGATCCCGGGTCAACGGTCAATCTGCTGCCGACAGTGGGCAGCTCTCCCCATCGAATCTGCGCACCGAACCGGGTTACGTTGGCCGTCAACACAGGATGAGGATGAAGTCACAATGAGGAAACAGATTGCCGCGGCGGTGGTGGTGCTGGTGGCTGTATTGCTTACCGGTTGCTCGGTCGCAGGCGGCTCAGCGGATGAGTCCCCAACGCAGAACCCCGGGTCGTCGGCGCCCGATTCGACGTACACCATCGAGAGTTTCCAGGACGGAAGGTACGAGGGCACAGACCCGGAGGGGTACTCCTGGACGATCACCCCACAGGCCGGCAACATATTCGGGGTTACTGTCACACGCGACGGACTACCGCCCAAATTGTCGAGCGGCACCATGAAGGTTGTTGGCAGCGACCTGGTCTTCACTATGGCGTTCTCCGGGGACGATCAGCTGGTCGATTACGTGATCACGGCGACGGATGCCGCGCCAGGCGAGCCGCTCTCTGCCACGGTTGCGAAGAACGGGGCGGACGCCGGTGCGATGACGCTGACTCCGACCGCGTCCTGAGCGTCGGCTACGGCACTCGACTTCCAACGCCAACTGCGCATACCGGCAGTACCCGCTAACGTGAACCCGTGGCTGAGATCGAATTCCGTTCCGATGTGACCGTTGAGCTGGTGCGTTCCAGCGCCCACGACTCCGATGTGCTCTTTGCCGCGCGGGTGTCGACCCAGGGCGAGCAATCGCTGGAGGGGAGCAGGCTCGACGGGACAGACACCGACGTCGACGTGAAACGCGACCGCGGCCTGATCAACTACCTCATGCGCGACCGCCACGGCAGCCCGTTCGAGCACAACTCGATGACCTTCTACGTGCAGGCGCCGATCTTCGTGTTCCGCGAGTTCATGCGTCACCGCATCGCGTCGTACAACGAGGAGTCCGGCCGCTACCGGGAGTTGCGACCGGTGTTCTACGTTCCAGCATCCGACCGCAACCTGCTGCAGGTCGGCAAGCCGGGCGCCTACGACTTCCTGCCGGGCACGGCGGAGCAGACCGCGCTTGTCGAGCAGCAGACCCGCGACGTGTCACGACAGGCTTATACGGCGTACCAACGGATGCTGGAGGCTGGCGTCGCTCGCGAGGTTGCGCGAATCGTGCTTCCGCTGAACATCTACTCCTCGATGTACGTGACGATGAACGCCAGGGCACTGATGAACTTTCTCAGCCTGCGCACCCGCCGTGACGGAACCCACTTTCCGTCGTTCCCGCAGCGCGAGATCGAGATGTGCGCTGAACAGATGGAGAAGCACTTCGCCGAGCTGATGCCCCTCACCTATGGTGCGTTCAACAAGAACGGGCGTGTGGCGCCGTAACGGCCTATTCCCGATAGCTACCCAGCGGTCTCCATGACCGGCTCGCCGGACTCGTGGGCGCGATGGTGAACGACAAGAACCGGGCAATGGGCGTGGCCGACGCACGCCGTGCTGACCGAGCCGACCATCAGCCCGACGAAGCCACCGTGCCCGCGGGAGCCGACGACGAGCATTTCGGCCGTTTCGCTCTCTTTGAGGAGCACTCGCGCCGGCGTGCCGCGATGGGCTGCCGTGCTGAACCAGTTCGGCACCAGGTCTCCGAACACCTTCTGGGAGGCGTCGGTCAGGATCTGCACCGCATCGCTCTCCGGTGACCATCCGGGTTCGGGGTAATAGACGTCGTACATCGAGGTCGGATAGTCCCACGCGGTGACGGCGACCAGTGAGTGTTCGAGTGCCTTCGCGAGTTGAATGGCGTGTCTGAATGCGTCGAGGGACGCCTCGGAGCCGTCGACCCCGACAACGATCCTGGGTGCCGTGCTCCCGGTGACCTCGGTGGGGGTGTTCACTGTCTCGCTCATAATCGCGCCTTCCTCTTACCCTCAGCATGACCACGTTTGCTTTGCTTCGCCAGTGGCCGCTCGGGGTTTCTGAGTCAGGTTCGACGCGAGCGGAGCTGACAGGAAGCTGGAGCACGCCGAGGTAGCCTGAAGTCATGACGAACGCCGGGCCAACAGCGACCCCGACCAAGCGACACGACGGGATGATCGTCGTGCCGGGCGGTGAGTTCGCGATGGGTTCGCAGGACTTCTATCCGGAAGAGTCGCCGATCCACCGCGTGAAAGTCGACACCTTCGCGCTCGCGGCGCGCGCTGTGACGAATCGCCAGTTTGCTGAATTCGTCGAAGCAACCGGATACCTCACGATCGCAGAACAACCGCTTGACGCAGCGATCTTCCCGGAGTTGGCGCCGGAAGAACTCCTTCCCGGAAGTTTGGTCTTCCAGCCAACAGACGGGCCGGTCGACCTCGGCAACTGGCGAGCCTGGTGGAGCTGGGTCCCAGGCGCGAGCTGGCGGCATCCGTTCGGCCCTGATTCGGAAATCGCCGACAAGCAGGATCACCCGGTGGTTCAGGTGAGCTACACGGATGCTGCCGCCTACGCCGCGTGGGCAGGAAAACGGCTGCCGACAGAGACGGAATGGGAGTACGCGGCCAGGGGTGGCCAGGATGGTCAGACCTACGCCTGGGGCGAAGACGTCCGCCCGGAGGGTCGACTGATGGCCAACACCTGGCAAGGGTCGTTCCCGTATCGCAATAGCGGGGCCGAAGGCTGGAGGGGAACGTCGCCGGTCGGCACGTTCCCGGCGAACGGATTTGGGCTGTTCGACATGATCGGCAATGTCTGGGAGTGGACGTCGTCGAGATTCCTCGGCGACCACAGTGCCGCTCGCGCCTCAGCGGGAAATCTCCTTGCAGAGACGACCTCGTCTCCCGAGCCTGTCCAGCCGGGATCGGGCGGATGTGGTGATGGATGCACCTGCGGACCATCGTCGTCGAATGAGGCTCGCCGGCCGGAATCGTCCGTGCCGGCGCCCGATCCTGAGGTACGTCGCGTGACCAAGGGCGGCTCCCACCTCTGCGCGCCGGAGTACTGCCTGCGCTACCGGCCAGCCGCCCGGTCTCCGCAAACCGAGGATTCAGCGACCACCCACATCGGATTCCGTTGTGCCGTCGATGTCGATCCCACCGGTGACGCTGATAGCGATGGCGGCAGCGACGGTGTCATCGCGTGACAGACCGACGATTCCCGCAGGCCGTCTATCGGCATGGCGAGGAACCAGACCCTCGTTTCACGCTGGCCAACGAACGCACCTTCCTTGCCTGGATCCGCACGTCTCTCGCCCTGATCGCGGCCGGCGTCGCCCTCGAGGCTCTCGAACTGCCGATCCAGAGTGATCTGCGCATGATCTCGGCCGGCATCTTCATCGTGCTGGGAATCGCTGCGCCCCTGCACGCCTGGGTCAGCTGGATGCGCACAGAACGGCGGATGCGGCAGCACCTGCCGCTGCCCGCTCCGGCACTCTCCGGCATTCTGGCGGCGGGAGTCGTCATCGCCGGTCTGCTCATCGCCGCCGGCCTGTTGTTGTGAGCGGTGGCCCGGTGAGTGAGGACTTTGCCGACGACCGGCCGTTCGATGTCGGGCTGCAGGCGGAGCGCACGCTCCTGGCCTGGCAGCGTACTGTGTTGTCCCTGGCCGTCGGGTGTGCGATCGCCATCCGCCTGACCGTGCCGACGATGGGCATCGGTGGCGCACTGGTGGGAATGGCCGGCCTCGGCCTCGCCGTGACCGCGTACGTCGGCATCGCTCGGAGACACCGGACAACTCATCTCGCTCTTCGGAGCCACGCCACGCTCCGCGGTGTCAGTGCATGGCCGCTGGCCGCCGTCGCCGTCTCCACGGTGGTGCTCGGCATCCTCGCCGCCCTGTTCATCTTCGGTGTTCTTCAGCCGGGCCGCTAGAGCCGATCATGCCCCCACCACTGGGGGCGCGACCGTGGGGGCCGGCCTCTGTTGCCACCGCCTTTCCCTCCCCACTGGTCAGTAGGCTCGCTCTTGCAGACAGCACACCCGGATCATCATCATGCTGGAAGTCATGGCCGCCCTGTTCCGGAGCAGGCGGGAGAGGTGATGATGATTCGAACCCGTTGGCCGGTTACCGCTCGGCGCCGAGTTGGCGGCTGCGCCGGCTCCCTGATCGCGATTGCCCTGCTGGTCTCCGGTTGCGCCGCTGGACCGGCCGCTGACGCGTCCCGCACAGCGTCTGCAACGAAAGAGTTGCAGTCGCTCACCCAGGCGCACCTCGCTTCGACGCTTGCGGCATCCGTCACGGAGAACCTGGTGCCGGGGGCGATCGCCGTGGTGACCACGCCAGACGGCACAGTATCGGCCAGCTACGGCACAACCACACTCGGTGAGACCCGGGCACCCCAGGCGTCTGACGTCTTCCGGATCGGCTCGGTCACCAAGACGATGGTCGCCGCGGTGATCCTGCAGCTGGTCAGGGAGGAGAAGCTGGCCCTGTCCGACCCGATTGCTCGCTTGGTTGCTGGCGTGCCGAACGGGCAGAACATCACTATTGCAGCCCTGTTGCAGATGCGAAGCGGCCTGCAGAACTACCTGGACACCGACGGGTTCGCCACGGTTTTCGACCACGACATGACGACGGTGTGGACGCCGCAGCAACTGGTGGACTTCGGCTTCGGCTACCCGGCCGTTTCTGCACCGGACACCGTGTTCGACTATTCGAACACGAACACGACGCTGCTCGGGCTGGTGGCCGAGAAGTTGGACGGCAAGCCGCTGGCAGATATCCTCCACGACCGCCTGTTCGACCCACTCGGCATGACCGACACCGAGCTTCCCAGCGCGACCACCACCGCCCTGCCGAGCCCGCTCATACAGGGCTACCAATACGGGATCTTTCCGATCAATCACCGCCCCCTTCTGCCTGACGAGGAGCAGGCAGCCGCCGCGGCCGGCACCCTGCAACCCAATGTCGTGACGGTGCAGAGTCCGTCGTGGTCCTGGGCGGCCGGCGGTGTGGTCTCGACCGTGAACGATCTGATGACGTGGGCGAAGGCGATGGGCGGACGCGAACTACTGGGGGACACCCTGCACGCGCTCTGGCTGGATGACGTCAAGCCCATGGACCCGGCGAATCCGGACAACGGCCCGCAGTATGGGCTGGGCATCGAACAGTCCCGGTTCGGGCCGAACCGGCTGTACTTCCACGAGGGCCAGCTCCCGGGATTCAATACGTTTGTCGCCACAGACCCTGCGCACGATGTGAGGTTTGTCATCTGGACGAACCTCGGCGTCTCACCCGATGGGCAGGCCACCGCGAAGGCGGTCGCGAGCGCGGTGATCGACAAGCTCTATCGCACGAAGCTCGGCACACCAGTGATTTCCGCAACCCACTAAGGAGCGTCATGGACAGGGTTCGTCGTGGGCGGCAGGTGCTGCTGGGGCTAGCAGTGGCGGCCGTGCTCACGGCGAGTGGCTGCACGACCGGCCTGCCGGAGGCATCCGCTCCACCGTCTCCGGTGTCAGCCTCGCAGCCGGTGGCCGGGTCTGCTGCAGCGTGTGTGCCGAATGCCCAGGAGGTCGTTGCTGCCAAGAACACGCAGTCGACGAAGCCGATGTCGGCCGAGCAGGCTGCTGCATACGACAAGGCCGCGGCCGCCGTGTTCGCGCAGGTGCAGGCGGATGCTCCAGCCGTCATCGTCGGCGTGCGGAGCCCGCAGGGTACGTGGACGAAAGCGTATGGTGTCGCAGATCTCGCGTCCGGCGCAGCGGCAAGCGTTGACATGTATCAGCGCATCGCCTCTGTCACCAAGACATTTGTCGCCACTGCCGTGCTGCAATTGGCCGAGCAAGGGAACCTCTCACTCGATGACCCGATCGACGACTATGTGCCGAAGGTACCAAACGGTTCTCGCATCACGTTGCGTGAACTTTTCAGCATGACGAGCGGGCTGGCCGATTACCAGGATGAGCCGACTCTCCAAGCCGAGTGGTTGGCCGACCCGGAGGCGTCGTGGACGACCGATCAGCTCCTCGACGCGGCCTGGGAGCTTCCCACAAAGTTTCCGCCTGGCAGCGACATGTTCTATTCGAACACCAACTACATTCTGCTGGGCCTGGCGATCGAGCAGGTCACGGGGAAGACGCTCGCAGAGGTCATTGAGACCCAGCTTCTCGACCCACTGCACTTGAGTTCGACGACACTGCCGACCTCGTCTGCGTACCCGACACCGCATCTCAACGGATACTCGACCCTGCCGAATGCCCTGACCGGCACGGCCCCCGTCAACAAATGGGCGGACACCACAGAATGGAATCCGCAGTTGTTCGGGGCGGCCGGCGCGATGACCAGTACGGTGGATGACCTGCTCACCTGGGGTCGCGTGCTTGGGACCGGGCAAGGCGTGCTGTCGGCATCCACGCAGGTGCAGCGACTGGAGTCATTCGGTACCTCCAACATCAGTGCCGACGACTTCTACGGTGACGGCCTCACCTGCAAGGACGGCTGGCTCGGTCACGCCGGAACGTTCATGGGGTACAACACCAATCTCGTCTACCACCCCGGCATCGACACCACGATCGTCGTTGAGGCCACGGGCAATGACGGAAGCAGCACCCCGCCTCGCCTCGCCGTCACCCAGGAACTCACCTCCGCACTCGGCGCCGTCGCCGGGGAACCGCCCACGCCCATCGTCGTCTCGGCGGAATTTCAGGTGCAGGCCCCGGTGCCAGAACTCTGAGCGAACACCGGCGGCGGCCGCAACATCCGTTCATGTGAATCCCGGCGAGATCATCGCACCGATGTAGTCCGGCCTCGGTACGCTGATCGAGTGCAGGAGAACCAACGACTTCGGGATGCGGTGTTCGCTGCCGCGACGTCCGGCCCTGTGCGCAGGTTCTTCGCGGGAATCGGATTGCTCTTCCGTGGTCTTGGTATGTGGTTCACGTCACCGAAGATCATGTTCCTCGGGGCAATCCCTGCGCTGATCGTCGGCGCCATGTATACCGCCTTGATCGTCATTCTGCTGGTCAACATCGACGCCGTCATCGCCTGGGTGACGCCGTTCGCCGACGGCTGGGACGAACCGTGGCGCACGGCGACGCGCTTTGCGGCAGGGGCGGCCCTGCTCGGCCTTACGGTGTTGATCGTCGTGTACACCTTCGCCGCCATCACCCTGACCGTCGGTGACGTATTCTACGAGAAGATCTGGCGCGAAGTCGAGACCAGGCTCGGCACCGCGCCGACGGACTCCGAGCCGCCGTTCTGGACCTCCCTCCGGCGCGGGATCGGCAACGGTCTGCGCCTCCTGCTCAACACGGCCCTCATCGGTCTGTCCCTCTTTGCGCTCGGGTTCATTCCCATCGTCGGGCAAACCATCGTGCCGGTGCTCGGTGTGGCCTTCGGCGGTTGGTTTCTCGCCGTCGAGTTGACCGGCTACGCCTTCGACGCCAGGGGGCTCACCTTGCGAGACCGGCGACGGATGCTGGGCGTCCGCCGGTCCACCACCCTCGGATTCGGGATGGCCGTCTATGTTCTGTTCCTGATTCCCTTCGCAGCCATTTTTGTGATGCCCGCGGCGGTCGCCGGCGCAACCCTGCTCAGCCGGAGCGCACTCGCGCCAGGAGAGCCGGATGTTCCTCTGGGCAATCAAATCCGCTCTCGAGAAGGCGACGTCGGTACGCCGTAGAGCCGCCGTTCGTGGACCACAACGGCGATGCCCGAGTGCGTACGTGGTTCGAACCCTTGCCGCACAGCAACTCCGGTTCTACGATGGATGGCGTGGGCGCAGACATTTCCCCGTACCTGGTCCGCACAAACGAAATCGCATCGCTTGCGCGCACGGGAAGCCGCGCGCCGTGACCGGCCTGGCCACGAGCGGCAGTGGCCGAATCGACGCCGACGAGCACGCTGTGCGTGACCTCAAGCGGAGCCTCCGCGGCGAACTGGTTCGCCCCGACGACGCCGCGTACGACCAGTTGCGCCGCGTCTGGAATGGGTCGATCAACCGGTACCCAGGCCTGATCGCTCGCTGCGCCGGCCGCGATGACGTGCGCACGGCCGTGCAGTTCGCGCGCAAAAACGGTGCCTTGGTCGCTGTGCGCGGTGGAGGGCACAGCTTCCCGGGGTATTCCGTCTGCGACGACGGAATAGTGATTGACCTGTCGGCGATGAACGGCATCCGTGTCGACCCGGATGCCCGCACAGCGCGCGTGCAGGCCGGCGCACTGCTCGGCGAACTCGACCGGGCGACCCAGGAATACGGACTCGCCGTGCCGTCGGGGATCGTCACCCACACCGGCGTCGCCGGGCTCAGCCTCGGCGGCGGCATGGGTTGGCTGATGCGCAAATATGGGCTCGCCATCGACCAGCTGCTGTCGGTGGACATGATTACCGCGGAGGGCGAGTTCGTGAGAGCGAGCGCCACCGAGAACGCCGGCCTCTTCTGGGGCGTGCGTGGCGGCGGCGGCAACTTCGGAATCGTCACCGAGTTCGAGTTCCGGCTCAACTCGGTCGGCCCGATCGTCATGGCCGGACCGATCTTCTGGCCGACGACCGAGTCGCCGAAGCTCCTGCGGTTCTATCGTGAATGGTCGGCCGACGCCCCCGACGAGCTGATGACACTTGTGGTGCACCGCAGGGCGCCTGCGGTGCCGTACATACCGACCGAGCTGCACGGCCAACCGGTTGTCGCCATCGTCAGCTGCTACGCCGGTCTGGTCGACGAGGGCGAAAAGCTGCTGAAGCCACTGAAGGAGTTCGGCACCCCGATTCTCGATCTGTGTCAGCCCAAGCCGTTCGTCGATCATCAGGGCATGTTCGACCCGAGCTATCCTCACGGTTGGTGGTACTACGTGCGCTCGTGCGACGTCGCGGAGCTGAGCGATGAGGTCATCGACATCACCGTCGACTACGCCTCCAGGATCGTGTCCCCGCTCACGGCATTCCCGATCTGGCAGGGCGGCGGTGCGGCGGCACGGGTCTCCGAAGATGATGCCGCTTTCAGCGGGCGAACCAAGGGCCATACCTTCAACATCACCGGTGTCGCGCTGGACGAGTCCGGCTTCGACGCCGAGCGCGAGTGGGTGCGAGATTTCTGGAACGACCTGGCGCCCTTTCACACCAGTGTGTTCATGAACTTCCTGATGGACGAGGGTGAAGAGCGGGTGCGCCAGGCGTATGGCGAGGCGAAGTACAACCGGCTTCGAGAGCTGAAGCGCACCTGGGACCCGCACAATTTCTTTCGGCTGAACCAGAACATCCTGCCACTCCCCGCCCAGGAGTGAGCGCAGCGAGGGCGCAACCCAGCTCAGCCGGAGTGCAGTGGACGCTGCCAACCTCAACTCATACCGATAACCTGTAGAACGTGTCTACGTCTACGAATCCCTTTGGTCAGGTACTCGTTGCGCTGGTGACTCCGTTCACAGCCGACGGTGAGGTGGACTGGAAAGACGTCGAGAAGCATATCGACGACGTGATCACCGCCGGGGCAGACGGCATCGTCGTCACCGGAACGACGGGGGAGACCTCCACACTGACCGACCCGGAGAAGATTCGCCTGGTCGAAGTCGGCAAAGACGTCGCAGGCGGCCGCGCCAAGATCATCACCGGCGGCGGCTCCAACGAGACTGCCCACGCCATGCAACTCGCCAGGCAGAGCGAGAAGGCCGGCGCAGACGGCAACATGATCGTGACCCCGTATTACAACAAGCCGACCCAGGCCGGGGTGCTCACCCACTTCCGCATGATCGCCGATGCCACCGACCTTCCGGTCATCCTCTACGACATCCCGGGTCGCACGGGCATCCCCATCAATTACGAGACGATACTCCGCGCTGCCAAGCACCCCAACATCCTCGCCGTCAAAGACGCGAAGGGTGATCTGGCCCAGGCCAGCCGAGTGCTCAACCAGACCGACCTGATGTACTTCTCCGGCGACGATCCATACGTGCTGGCGCACCTGGCGATCGGGGCGACCGGCCTCATCGGCGTGACCGCGAACATCGCACCGACGCCGTATCGGCAGATGATCGACGCCGTCAACGCGGGCGACCTGAAGACGGCGACGGATGCGCACCAGCGGCTCGAACCGTTGGTGCGAGCCCTGATGACGCATGTCCCAGGCACCGTTGCCGTGAAGTACGTGCTGCACGGACTCGGGCGCATCACGAGCCCGCGAGTTCGCCTCCCACTGGTCGGCCCCGAGGAATGGGAAGCCGCCCAGATCGAAGACGAAATCGACTTGGTCACCGACATCCCCGGTGTCGACTTCTCCAACTTCCGGCCAGACCGCAACGCCGCCGCCGGCGGCGCCCTGCCCAAGGTCGCCGGCACCACACGCTGAACCAGCGCTGACAAGCGCATAATCGAATAGAGGAGGGCATATGCCCATCGACGTATACAACCCGCCCGCGCTGAAACCGGGCACACTCCGCATTACTCCGATCGGCGGAATCGGCGAGATCGGTCGCAACATGACCATCTTCGAGATCGACGGCAAGATTCTCATCGTCGACTGCGGCGTGCTGTTCCCCGAGGAGCACCAGCCGGGCGTCGACCTGATTCTGCCCGACTTCAGCCCGATCCGTGACCGTCTCGACGACGTCCTGGGCATTGTGCTCACGCACGGCCACGAAGACCACATCGGCGCGGTTCCGTACCTGCTCAAGCTGCGGGGAGACATCCCACTGATCGGCTCTGGGCTGACGCTCGCTTTCATCGAAGCCAAGCTCAAGGAACACCGCATCAAGCCGTACACGCTCGAGGTCAAAGAGGGCCAGGAAGAGATGATCGGCCCCTTCGAGCTCGAGTTCGTCGCGGTCAACCACTCCATCCCCGACGCCCTCGCCGTTGCGATCTTCACCGACGGCGGCTCCGTGCTGCACACCGGTGACTTCAAAATGGACCAGCTTCCACTCGACGACCGCCTCACCGACCTGCGCGACTTCGCCCGGCTCGGCGAAGAGGGCATCGACCTGTTCCTGGTCGACTCAACCAACGCCGACGTGCCCGGCTTCACGCCCACCGAACGCTCGATCGGGCCGGTTCTCGACGACGTCATCGCCCGGGCACCGCGCCGTGTCATTGTCGCCAGCTTCTCCAGCCACGTGCACCGCGTGCAGCAGGTGCTCGATGCTGCGCACGCCAACGGCCGCAGGGTGGCTCTGCTCGGGCGTTCGATGGTGCGCAACATGACCATCGCCGCCGAACTCGGGTACCTCAAGGTTCCCGAGAACGTACTGGTCGACTTCAAGAAGGCCAAGGACATTCCAGACGACAAGATCGTCTACATGTCGACCGGTTCGCAGGGTGAGCCGATGGCCGTGCTCAGTCGAATGGTGAACAAAGACCACCAGATCGAGGTCGGCGATGGCGATACCGTGATCCTGGCCTCCAGTCTGATTCCCGGCAACGAGAACGCGGTGTATCGCATCATCGACGGCCTGACGAAGCTCGGCGCCAACGTGGTGCACAAGGGCAACGCGAAGGTGCACGTCTCGGGGCACGCCGCGGCGGGGGAGTTGCTTTACGTGTTCAACATCCTGAAGCCGAAGAACGTGCTGCCTGTGCACGGCGAGTATCGCCATCTGGTGGCTCAGCAGAAGATTGCCATGTCAGCGGGCGTTCCGGAGGAGAACATCATTCTCGCCGAAGACGGTACCGTGATCGATCTTCTCGACGGAGTCGCGACGGTGGTCGGCCAGCTCGACCTCGGATTTGTGTATGTGGACGGTTCGACTGTCGGCTCGATCACGGATGCCGACCTCAAGGATCGCCGCATCCTCGCCGAAGAGGGCTTCATTTCCATCATCGTGGTGTTCGACTCATCGAGCGGCAAGATCATTGTCGGGCCGGAGATCCACGCGAAGGGTTTCGCGGAAGACGACTCGGTGTTCGACGCGGTGAAGCCGAAGATCGCGGCGGCGCTGCTCGAAGCCTCGAAGAACGGCGTGCGCGACACGCACGCACTGTCGCAGGTCATTCGTCGCGAGGTCGGTCGTTGGGTGAACGTGTCGTTCCGCCGTCGTCCGATGATCGTGCCGCTGGTCATCGAGGCGTAACCGCACTCGCCGGTGCGCCCCGAGCCACACTTCGCGGGCCCGGGCATCCGTTGTCGGAGCCTGAATCGGATCGCTGCCGGTGTGCTCAGGTGTACATGAGCGACCCGGGTGTCGTGAGCAGTTCGCCGGTCTCCAGCCACGTCTTCAGGCCGGAGAGAATCATCGGCCAGCCGCCGTACAACTGGTCGTTCGCCCCCTCGCGCAGCTGGTCGTGGGTGACGGTCAGCCGGCACGAATCGCCGACTTGCTCAATCTCCCAGGTGATGCGCGTCTCACCTTCGGACTTCACATCGTCGCCCCAGAGCGCCGTCATGGTCTGCACCAGCCGAAGCGGCGGGTCTACTTCGACGTTCACACCGGTGCCGAGCGGCGCGTTCGACTTCGGGTTGGTCTGCGTGTAGGTCGATCCGGGCGTCCAGTCGCTCTCGATCAGGTTGCCGAAGTTGTACTTGCTGCGGATCTCACTGTCGGTGATCGCCTCCCACAGTCGCTCTGGCGTCGTGCGAATGTAGATCTCAAATACCTTTTCCACGGGGTTCTCCAGTCTCGATTTGAGTCCGCTGAGTCCAGCGGCCCACGGTTCTGCGTACTTGCTCACCCACCGGTCGTGGACGAGACGGATGGGCACGGGGTTCAGGAAATGGAGCTTTTCCCTGCCACGCCGTCTGGTGACGACCAGGCCGGCATCCTCCAGCAGTTTCAAGTGCTTCATCACGCCGAATCTGGTGATGTCGAACCGCGCTTCGAGCGCGGTGAGAGTCTGCCCGTCTTCGCGAAACAGTTCGTCGAGCAGGCTGCGCCTCGTCGGATCGGCCAGGGCCTTGAACACCTCATCCATGGTGAGATAATAGGTGACCATTTGGTCACATGTCAAGAGCTGCCGCTCGACTGGTCAAGCGGGAATACTTGTCGGTCTGAAGATCTTCCGGCACAGCCGAATGACGACGCAGCCCATAACCTTGAGGATGTGAACAGCAGGGCAGAGATCACCATTGCACCGGCGTCTCCCGAGTCGGCAAACGGCCGCGAGGCTGTTCGCCGCTACCTTGATGACATCATCAGCCGGTTCTACGGCCGCCAGGCAACCGACGCCGAAATCGACCTGGAGCTCAGTGAAGGGCCGGCCGAAGAACTTGCGCCCCCTCAGGGATACTTCCTGATCGCCCACGCCGGTAACGACGTCGTCGGGTGCGCGGGATTTCGCTTGATCGAGCCCGGTCTCGGCGAGGTGCGGCGTGTATTTGTGTCGCCGGATGCCCGCGGTCGCGGGGTCGGAGCACGGCTCCTTGGCGAGATCGAACGCGCGGCGCTTGACGCGGGCCTCACGCGGCTCCGTCTCGACACCCGCTCCGATCTTGTTGAGGCCAGGCGCCTCTATACGCGGGCCGGCTATAGCGAGGTCGAACGGTTCAACGATTCCCCGTACGCCCAGCACTGGTTCGCCAAGTCGCTGCACCCCTCGCCCTAAGACTGTCATCGTGCCTGGCGTACGAAACCGTCATCCCCTGGATGTAAATCCGCCGCGAGTCCGCCGAGGCCTCCCTCCGTTCCCCTAGGATCGAGAAATTGGTGTTGACGATCGGGGAGCAGAATGAGCGTGGCGCGTAAATGGGTATTTCCGATCATTCGGATCGTGCTGATCGCCGTTGTCGCCGCGGCGCTCGTGAAAGTGGCGTTCTTCCCAGACAGCGCTGAAGCCAGCAACCCAGACGTGCCGACCGGCCAGATCGTCGAACCGCAGATTCCGGTCGCAGTCGGCACGATCACCAACGATGTGACCCTGCCGGGTACGGTCCAGGCCGACCCGGCCGTTCCCGTTCGTGCCGTCGCCCAGGGCACCGTCGACGAAGTCTTCGCCTTGGCCGGTCAGCCCGTCACCGGCGGAGATGTGCTCTATGACATCAAGGTCGAAACGCCACAAGAGCCGGTAGAGACGACGGATGCCGCGGGCATGGTCTCGATCACCCAGCCCAGACCGGTCGTGACCTACGGAAAGGTCCTCGCACCCATCACGGGAACCCTGAGCGCCCTCACCGTTCTCCCCGGCCAGAGCGTCGCGGTGGGCGACACAGGGGGACAGGTGGCGCCGCCGACATTCTCCGTGAGCGGAGCGCTCAGCCCAGATCAGCAGTATCGACTGCTGACCAGGCCGACAGAGGCATCCATTGCCATCACCAACGGCCCGGCTCCGTTCACCTGTACCGGCCTGACCATCACGACGCCGCTGGCCGGCGCGGGAGAGGGCGGAAACGGCGGTTCACCCACACCGGGCGCTGGTGCGACCACCGGAACCGGATCTTCGGGTGGAAGCGCCACCACAGTGCACTGCGCGATTCCGCCGGAGATCATCGTGTTCCCCGGCCTCGCCGCCCAGATCACCATCGCCGGAGGCAAGGTGGAGAACGTCCTCGTGGTTCCGACCACGGCAGTGAAGGGCTCGGCCGAGACCGGCGTCGTGGGCCTGGTGCTGGACGACGGCACAATCGAACAGCGACCGGTGACCCTCGGGATGAGCGACGGCACCATGGTGCAGATCGCCGAAGGTCTCGCAGAGGGCGACCTGATCAATCAGTTCGTGCCGGGCGCCGTCGCGCCGGACGCCAACGGGTGCACCACTCTGCCGGACGGCAGCATGATGTGCGCCGAAGGCGGGATGGCCTTCGGATGACCCTCCTTCAACTCGAGGGAGTCACCCGCACCGTCCAGCTCATCGACGCGCCGCCGCTGACCATCCTGAACGGGGTCGACCTCGACGTTGCCGTCGGCGACCGGGTCTCCATCGTCGGGCGCTCCGGTTCCGGCAAGTCGACCCTTCTCAACCTCCTCGGCCTCCTCGACGATCCCACGACCGGTCAGATGCACTTCGACGGCCGACCCGTGCCGTCCTTCTCGTCCGGCGAACGCGATCGCGTGCGCGGCAGGGACGTCGGCTTCATTTTCCAGCAGTTCAACCTGCTGCAAGGGCGTACCGCTCTCGAGAATGTGATGACGCCGCTGCTCTACGCCGAAGGACGCCAATTCTGGCAGCGCAGTCGCATCGCGGGTGAGATGCTCGACCGCGTCGGCCTCGGCCACCGGGCGACCGCCATGCCGGATAAGCTCAGCGGAGGCGAGCAGCAGCGGGTGGCGATCGCGCGCTCACTGGTGCGGGGGCCGAGGCTGATCCTGGCCGATGAACCGACGGGAGCCCTCGACCTGGAGACCGGCGCATCCGTCATGGAACTCCTCGACGACGTGGCAACCGCCTCGGGTGCCGCGCTGGTCACCATCACCCACGATCCGGCGATCGCCGCGCTTGCCACGACCCACTACCGGCTCGATCACGGCGTCTTGACGCCGACGGATGCCGCGGCAATGGCGGTGCAGGCGTGAAGCGGTTTTTGAGCAACCTCGTCGGTTCCTTCGTCGAGGCCTGGCAGGAGGTGCGAATCCATCGCACCCGCGTGATGCTCTCGTTGGTGGGCGTCGCCGTCGCCGTGTGCGCCATCACCACGGTGGTCGGGCTCGGCGCGGTTGCCGGGCAGGCCATCCAGGAACAGAACGAGACCTTCGGGGGGAGGCCGGCGAACCTCTCCCTGACCGCCTCGATGGGTGACGGCAGCCAATTGGCACCGGAGACCATGCAGGGCGCGTGGAACACCGCGCTCGAGCGCTACGACATCACTTACTCGACACGTGTCGTCTCCGGCAGCCTGCTTGTGCAGTTCGCCGACGGTGCCGCGAACGTGACGACCACTGGTGTCGACCCGTCGTACGGCACAATGCACAGGGTCAGGGTCATCGATGGCACCTGGTTCACAACGGCGGACACCGAGCGGTTGGCTCCCGCGGCGATTGTGAACGAGGCGTTCTACGACCGAATCGGCCGGCCGGACCTCGCCACCCATCCGACCGCGATGGTGCTCGGCCAGCAGAATACGACAGCGGTCATCACCGGTGTCACTCCATCGCGATGGGAGGGGGAGGAGCCGTCGATGTTTCTTCTTGCCGACGCCATGCAGTCCCTTACACCCCCTCCGACTTCCGTGCCGGCCGGACCCGGCGGCGCGTCATACCAAATGGGCGGCCAGCCGCCGATGTACGAGGCGTGGGTGCCGCCTGAACTCGCCACCGAACTCACGACCGCGTTGCAGCGTGACGTCGCGGCTGCGCTCGGAGACGGTGCGAACGTCTCGGTGAACCGGCAGGATTACGCGGCATTCAACGACGGGCAAGACCCGTTCCTGCCGATCAAGCTCATGGTCGGGGGAGTGGCGGTGCTCGTACTGCTGCTCGGCGCGCTCGGCCTGGTCAACATCGCACTGGTGACCCTGAAACAGCGGATTCGCGAGATCGGCATCCGTCGCAGCTTCGGCGCGACCGCAGGCCGGGTGTTCTTCTCCGTGATGATGGAGAGCGTCGTCGCGACCGTTGTGGCCGGTGTCGTCGGCGTCATCGGCGCCATCCTGATCGTCAAGAACCCGCTCGTCGAGCAACTCATCGGGCAGGGCATGGTCTCCGACTTCCCACCGTTCCCCGTGGAGGCCGCCGTGCTCGGAATGGTGGCTGCGACCTTCGTCGGGGCGCTCGCCGGGCTGTTGCCCGCACTCGTTGCCGTGCGCGTGAAGGTGATCGACGCCATCCGTTACTGATTGTCGGTGAGGTCGACCCTTCGGCCGGTGCTCAGGAAATTGGGCGTGGGGTCACCGGCAACGACAGTGGGCGGCGGTACCGTGGAAGTTATGGCTACGAGCACCAAATCGAGCGGACGCGCCCGCAACGCGCCTGCGCGCGGCAGCAGCACTGCGCGGAAGCCTGCCGGAAAGACCGCTACCCAGAAGACCGTCAAGTATCCGGCGGCCGAGCCGAAGGCGAACCCGCTCGCTCGCCTGTGGATGGGCCTTGCCCACGTGACCGGCAGTGCGGCGCGTGCGCTCGGGCCAGAGCAACTCTCCAAGGAGGAGCGCCGAGACGGGCTCCCCTTCTTCCTCGTACTACTCGCGATCGCCGGCGCAGTCGTTGAGTGGTTCCTGATCAACAACCAGATCGCCCGCACCCTTGACGCCTGGACCTTCGGCGGCCTGTTCGGCCGGGTCGCTTTCGCACTCCCCGTCATCATGTTGCTGTTCGCAATCTGGCTGTTCCGCAAACCCAGCTCGATCCACGACAACGGTCGCATCGGCATCGGACTCGCGCTCCTTCTGGTGTCGGTGTCCGGCCTCTGCCACATCTTCGGCGGGCAACCGGAACCGCGACAGGGCATGGAGGTGCTCGCCCTCTCCGGCGGGGTCATCGGCTGGATGGTCGCCGCGCCGCTGATCGCGCTGACGACGGCCATCGGCGCATCCGTCGTCGTCATCCTGCTCCTGCTGCTCAGCCTGTTCATCATCACCAAGACCCCTCCGAACAAGATCGGCGAGCGGTCCCGCGAGCTCTACGCTTGGCTGTTCGGCGCCCAGTTGCCGGATGCCGAGGAGCGACAGGCCGCAAAGGAAGCGAAACTCGAGAAGACCAAACAGGTCGAGCTCGATGGCGTCGACGATGGGGCGGCTGACGACGAGGCTGAGACCGGCGCCCTGCCATGGTGGCGTCGCAACAACAGCAAGCGTGAAGAGGACCCTGACTTCGGCAGCGCCGTTGATGTCGCCGGTGGTGATCCGATGACGGAGCTCCTCGGTGCCGGTTCAGTCGGTGCCGGATCAGCCAGCACCGGTTCAGCAGAAACGGATGCCGCGCGCGGCGCATTCGACACGCCCCTTGGCTCTGCTGGAGCACCGGCCAACCAGGACCACTACGGCACAGAGGTGCTCGGTGACCTCGAGCGCGCAGAAGACGCGCTCAAGCGCTTCACCGGCGAGGTGGAGCTGGGCGGTAATTCCGCCACCGGCCTGCACGCTGATGACCCGTCGGGGCTGACCGAAGTGCTTCCGGGCTTCGAGAGCCTGGTCGCACCCGATGCCGGAGACGCGCTGCCGCCGTCAGGAGCCGAGGAACCGCAGGCGAGCGCCCCGTATGTGCTGCCATCGGCGTCGACCCTGGTCGCCGGCCCGCCGGCAAAGGCCCGCTCTGCCGCGAACGACGACGTGGTCAAGTCGATCACCGAAGTGTTGCGCCAGTTCAGTGTCGACGCGAAGGTGACCGGATTCTCCCGCGGCCCGACCGTGACCCAATACGAGATCGAGCTCGGCCCAGGTGTCAAGGTCGAACGGGTCACGGCGCTGAGCAAGAATCTCTCCTACGCGGTCGCCTCGAATGAGGTTCGCATTCTGTCTCCGATCCCGGGCAAGAGCGCGATCGGCATCGAGATTCCGAACACCGACCGCGAGATCGTCACCCTCGGTGATGTGCTTCGCTCCACCGCGGCCACCAACAGCACCCATCCGATGACGATCGGCGTCGGCAAAGACGTGGGCGGTGGCTACGTCGTGGCCAACCTGGCCAAGATGCCCCACCTTCTGGTGGCCGGCTCCACCGGCTCCGGTAAGTCGAGCTTCGTCAACTCGATGATCACCAGCCTGCTCATGCGTGCCAAGCCGAGCGATGTTCGAATGGTGCTGATCGACCCGAAGCGGGTCGAGCTCGCGCCGTACGCCGGCGTTCCGCACCTGATCACGCCCATCATCACGAACCCGAAGAAGGCCGCGGAGGCGCTGCAGTGGGTCGTCAAAGAGATGGACATGCGCTACGACGACCTGGCCAGCTTCGGCTTCCGCCACATCGACGACTTCAACAAGGCGGTCACGAACGACGAGATCGTGCTGCCGCCCGGGAGTGAGCGCAAGCTCAAGCCGTATCCGTATCTCCTCGTCGTCGTTGACGAGCTCGCCGACCTCATGATGGTCGCCCCGCGCGACGTCGAGGACTCGATCGTGCGCATCACGCAGCTGGCCCGGGCATCCGGAATCCACCTCGTGCTCGCCACCCAGCGTCCGAGCGTCGATGTCGTGACCGGCCTGATCAAGGCCAACGTGCCCTCGCGCCTGGCATTCGCCGTGACCAGCGTCACCGACTCCCGCGTCATCCTCGACCAGCCAGGAGCCGACAAGCTGATCGGCCAGGGCGACGCCCTGTTCCTGCCGATGGGGGCGTCGAAGTCGCTCCGGGTGCAGGGGGCCTGGGTGAACGAGGCGGAGATCGAGAAGGTCGTCAAGCACGTCACCCAGCAGGCGCGCCCCGATTATCGGCCGGATGTCGCGGCCGTGGTCGAACGCAAGGAGATTGATTCCGACATCGGCGACGACCTCGACCTCCTCCTGGCTGCGGCCGAGCTGGTCGTCTCCACTCAGTTCGGTTCCACCTCGATGCTGCAGCGCAAGCTCAGGGTCGGCTTTGCCAAGGCCGGCCGCCTGATGGATCTGCTCGAGTCGCGCGAGATCGTCGGCCCGTCGGAGGGATCGAAGGCCAGGGACGTGCTCGTCACCGCCGAGCAGCTGCCTGGCGTGCTGGCGAAGCTGCGCGGCTCGGACGCTCAGCATGCTGCCCAGCAGGCGGCGGCATCCGGTCACGCTCCCGCAACCAGCCAGCCAGACCCCCGTTACGACGGGGACCCGGTCGCGAAGATGAGCGAGGGCTACCCTGAGGTGGAAGGCGATTCCGACGAGGACGCCTGGAATCTCACCGACAGGGACTGAATCGATGGCGACACCGGATACGCCTGGCACGCCCGTGCCCGCCGCGCCGAGCAACTGGAACGTGCCCAACCTGATCACCGTGGTGCGCATCCTGCTTGCACCCCTGTTCATCTGGATGCTGCTGGCGGATGCCGGCCACGACGGCGCCCTGCGATGGTGGGCGGCCGCGCTCTTTGTCGTCGCGATCGCCACGGACGGGGTCGACGGTGCTATCGCGCGTCGGCGCGGGCTGGTCACCGACCTCGGCAAGCTTCTCGACCCGATCGCCGACAAAGTGCTCACCGGTGGGGCCCTGGTCGGACTGTCGATCCTCGGCGAGCTGCCGTGGTGGGTGACGATCGTCATCCTCGTGCGCGAGGTCGGGATCACCGTCTTCCGATTCGCGATGCTCAGTGACCGGGTCATTCCGGCTTCCCGCGGCGGCAAGCTGAAGACCATCCTGCAGTCCGTCGCCATCACCCTGGCCCTCACGCCTTTCTGGTTGCTGCTGGGCGACTGGGTGCACTGGGTCAACGGAATAACAATGACCCTCGCCGTGATCCTCACCGTCTACACCGGCCTGGACTACCTGGTGTCGGCCTGGCGGGAAAACCGGAAGAAGTAGAAGAGAGTGCCTGACCATACACAGGACCAGACCGCGCTGCTCATCGGTGAACTCACCGACCAGCGACTGACGATCGCCGTCGCCGAATCCCTCACCGGGGGCGCACTGACGGCCGAACTCGTACGCATCCCCGGCGCATCCGTTGTTCTCAACGGGGGAATCGTGGCGTACAACACCGAACTCAAGCACACGCTGCTCGGCGTCGACAGCAGCGTGCTCAACGTGCACGGCGCCGTGCACCCGGATGTCGCCAAGCTGATGGCCATCGGCGCACGCACCCAGCTGGCGGTCGGGGGAGTTCGTGCCGACGTCGGGGTGTCGACAACGGGCGCCGCCGGACCCGACCCGCAGGACGGCCAGGAGCCTGGCACCGTCTTCATCGGACTCTCGATGGGGAACGGATCCTGGGCGGTGCCTCTTCGCCTCGAGGGCGATCGCGACGCCGTCAGAGCGCAAACGGTCGCGAGGGCCGTCGAAGCTGTGCGTGACCTGTTAGCCAGGATCGCGGCGGAATAGTTCCTGTAACAGGTGGGTTACACCGTGAAGATTCACAAGCAAAGTCCAGTGATCGTGGCTAGTCTGGGCATGTGGATGGTTGTAGTAAAGTAGGCCATCCGCAACAGGTTAACCAGCGACGACAGGGCTCTGTTGTTGAATGACACGAGAAGGAGGTTCCAATGATTCTGGTTCGTCAGGAAATCGGCGATGTGCTCAGGGACTTCCGCCTGCAGAAGGGGCGCACGCTGCGCCAGGTAGCCAGCAAGGCCAGTGTGGCCCTCGGGTACCTGAGCGAGGTGGAGCGTGGCCAGAAGGAAGCTTCTTCCGAAATTCTGGCCTCCGTCGCAGATGCGTTGGAGACCCCGATCTCCGTCATCATGCGCGAGGTTGGAGACCGCCTCGCCGTGATTGAGGGAATCGATCCGTTCCCCGACACTGTGCCAGACGAGTTCGTCGCCGACTTCGACGCCGACCTCATGGTGCGATAGAAGTTCAGCCACACATTCGGTGAACGCAGTTTCGGTAGCGGCATTCAGTGAACGACGCGCATGCGCCTGAGCGAGCTTCGCCAGGCCATCGCGGATGAGTTTGGCGATGCATATGGCCGTGTGCTGATGCGTGATCTGGTGCTGTCGGCACTCGGCGGCGTGACAGCAGAGCAGGCTCTCGCCGCCGGCAGACCGGCTCGCGACGTTTGGCTGGCGCTGTGTGCAGAGACGGATGTCCCGAAGAGTCGCTGGTACGGTGCAGGATTGCCCTCCCAACGGAAATGACCGCGTGGTGAGAAGAGTGTGAGAACCCCGGCGTGTTCGACACGCCGGGGTTTTTCATGCCGCAAATGATCGAAGACGTGTTCGGACCTTGCTAGGCTCCTCAACAGCAGACGTCAACAACGGGTTCTCCACAGTTCGCCGCTCCACCGGCCTCGTGTCGGTGGCCACGCGTACAGTCGGATTTGTTGAAGACAGACAGCCATACGCCTTGTCGAAAGCGGGCATCCGGGTCAGCCGGAGGCAGGCAACGACAGCCTATAGGCGACAACCGTACGACCAGAAGGAGCCCATCATGCCCTCAGCAGCAGACCGCGAGAAGTCGCTCGAAACCGCTCTTGCCCAGATCGATCGACAGTTCGGCAAGGGCTCCGTCATGCGGCTCGGAAGTGATGACCGCGCACCCGTCGAGACCATCTCCACCGGGTCCATTGCGCTCGACGTCGCGCTCGGCGTCGGCGGGCTTCCACGTGGCAGGATCGTCGAGATCTACGGCCCGGAGTCATCGGGTAAAACCACCCTTACGCTGCACGCCATCGCGAACGCGCAGAAGAATGGCGGCATCGCCGCGTTCATTGACGCGGAGCACGCGCTCGATCCCGAATACGCCAAGAAGCTCGGCGTCGACATCGATGCCCTCCTGGTCTCGCAGCCCGACACCGGTGAACAGGCTCTCGAGATCGCCGACATGCTCGTGCGAAGTGGTTCCATCGACCTCATCGTCATCGACTCCGTTGCGGCTCTCGTGCCGCGCGCCGAGATCGAGGGAGAGATGGGCGACTCGCACGTTGGCCTCCAGGCCAGGCTGATGTCACAGGCGCTGCGGAAGCTCACCGGTGGCCTCAGCCAGACCAACACCACGATGATCTTCATCAACCAGCTGCGCGAGAAGATTGGTGTGTTCTTCGGCAGCCCCGAGACCACCGCCGGGGGCAAGGCGCTCAAGTTCTACGCATCCGTCCGCCTCGACATCCGTCGTATCGAGACGTTGAAAGACGGCACGGAAGCCGTGGGTAACCGCACCAGAGTCAAGGTCGTCAAGAACAAGATGGCACCGCCGTTCAAACAGGCGGAATTCGACATCATCTATGGCATCGGCATCTCCCGCGAGGGCAGCCTGATCGACTTCGGAGTCGACCACGGCATCGTCAAGAAGTCTGGCGCCTGGTACACCTACGACGGCGACCAGCTTGGGCAGGGCAAGGAGAACTCGCGAAACTTCCTGCTTAAGAATGCCGACATCGCCAACGAGATCGAGACGAAGATCCTGAACAAGCTCGGCATCGGACCGGAAGGCGCAGCGGCGAAAGCACTCACCGACGCGGCGGCGCTCGAAGCGGCGGCCGCAGGCAACGCGCTGCCGATCCAGGCGAAGCTGGCTGCTCGCAAGGGCGCATAGCCCAGAGCAATTTTCAGTAGCCCAGCGTTCAGAAACCCAGCGTTCAGAAACCCAGCGAAAGGCAGGTCACGGGCATGGTGCAATTCGAACCCTCCGACGGAGCGAAGCACGATCTTGCGCCCGTGACCTACCTGCCCGGCGCGTCGCCCGGCATGAAACGGCGTTCGCCGCTGGAAGGCCGGGGCGATGCCACTCAGATAGTGGTCGCTGCCCAGCCGACGGACAGTGAGGCTACGGCGGGAGAGCCGATGGCAGGGGCCGACGAATTCGATTCGGCGGAAGAGCGCGAGCGAGCCGAGAAGCTGCTGCTATCCAGGCTGCGAAGCCGATCGTTGTCTGAGGCGGAGGCGTTCTCCATTCTGGAGGCGACGGATATCGATCCCCAGGAGGCGAGCGATATCGTCGCTCACTTCAGCGAACTGAAATACATCGACGATCACAAGCTGGCCGACCAGATCATCCACAGTCATCACCAGCGCAAGGGCCTCGGCCGCACCGGGGTTGAAGCCGAGATGCGACGCAGGCGAATTCATCAGTTTGTCATCATCGAAAAGCTGGAAGAATTGCCAGACGATGAGGCGGAGCGTGCCATCGATCTGGCGGTCAAACGCGTCGCCCAGTTGAGCCGGTTCGACGATGAAACCGCCGATCGTCGACTGACCGGGTTCCTGATGCGCAAGGGTTATACGTCGAGTGCCGTACGCGCCGCGGTGAAGACCGCACTGGCCACCCGCACAGGTTCGTCCGGCTCCGGCGTTCGCTTCCGCTAGAGGTACGTAAACTAGACGGATTATGAGCGGACAGACTTTACGGGGATCGGTGAGAACCGGCGACCTCCTTTCGCGACCAACCCCGATCGCACACTCCGACGCGGCGATCGACGCCGACGGTCACGTTCGCACCTATGAGGTGCGCACCTTCGGTTGCCAGATGAACGTCCACGACTCCGAGCGGCTGAGCGGGTCGCTTGAGGCTTCCGGCTATGTGGCGGCGAACGGCGCCTTGGCCGACGTCGTCGTCATCAACACCTGCGCTGTGCGGGAGAACGCCGACAACAAGCTTTACGGCAACCTCGGATACCTGGCTTCGGTGAAGAGGAAGCACGAGGGCATGCAGATCGCCGTCGGCGGTTGCCTGGCCCAGAAAGACAAGAACACCATCCTCGACAAGGCCCCGTGGGTCGACGTTGTCTTCGGAACCCACAACATGGGCTCCCTTCCGAGCCTGCTCGAGCGTGCCCGCCACAACGGCGAGGCCCAGCTTGAGATTCTGGAGTCGCTGGAGACCTTCCCGTCCACGCTGCCCACCCGGCGTGACTCCAGCTACAGCGGCTGGGTATCGATCTCTGTCGGGTGCAACAACACCTGCACGTTCTGCATCGTGCCAGCCCTTCGCGGCAAGGAGAAAGATCGCCGCCCGGGTGACATCCTCTCCGAGATCCGCACGCTCGTCGATGACGGCGTGATCGAGGTCACCCTGCTCGGCCAGAACGTCAACTCCTACGGCGTCGAATTCGGCGACCGGCTCGCGTTCGGCAAACTGCTGCGAGCCGCCGGAGAGATCGAAGGCCTCGAGCGCATCAGGTTCACCAGCCCGCATCCGGCCGCCTTCACCGACGACGTCATCGACGCGATGGCGGAGACTCCGACGGTGATGCCGCAGCTTCACATGCCACTGCAGTCGGGCTCTGACCGCATCCTCAAGGCGATGCGGCGCTCCTACCGGTCAACGAAGTTCCTTGGAATCCTCGACCGCGTGCGCGAGCGCATGCCTCACGCCGCAATCAGCACCGACATCATCGTTGGCTTCCCCGGTGAGACCGAAGAAGACTTCCAGGAGACCCTGCGAGTGGTCGAGGCGGCGCGTTTTGCGACCGCGTTCACTTTCCAGTACTCGATCCGTCCTGGAACGCCGGCCGCGACGCTTCCCGACCAGGTGCCGAAGGCCGTTGTGCAGGACCGGTACGAACG
Organism: Glaciibacter superstes DSM 21135; assembly: GCF_000421145.1. Lineage (GTDB taxonomy): Bacteria > Actinomycetota > Actinomycetes > Actinomycetales > Microbacteriaceae > Cryobacterium > Cryobacterium superstes. The sequence continues at coordinate 83,250 of NZ_ATWH01000015.1, forward strand.
TCTCCAGGTGCTCCAGGACCGTATCTCCTGGGAAGAGAACCAGAAGGTCGTTGGCCGCGAGGTCGAACTGCTCGTTGCCAGTGGTGAAGGTCGGAAGGATTCCGACACTCACCGGATGAGCGGTCGTGCTGCCGACAGCCGATTGGTGCACTTCGCCGTACCAGAAGGATCGGAAACCCCGCGCCCCGGCGACATGGTCACGGTAACGGTCACGCAGGCTGCACCGTTCCACCTGATCGCGGACTCCGTCGATGACGCGCCCCTGCGCATCCGTCGCACGACTGCAGGCGATGCCTGGGACCGCGCGGAAGCCGACTCCTGTGCGGTTGCAGTCCCGGCAGGCAGTGTGTCTTCCAGCGGCACAGGACCGGTGTCGCTGGGCCTGCCAACTGTGGGCTTGCCGTCACTTCAACTCCACAGCGGTGCGACAACAGTCCCGATCTACGACCCCACGGACTCAGAGCGCTAGCGACCGTGCTCGTCGTCATCGTCGGACCGACTGGGACCGGCAAGTCCGAGCTGTCGCTCGATGTCGCCGAGCGGCTGGCAGAACGTGGCCGGGCCGTCGAGGTCATCAACGCCGATGCAATGCAGCTCTACCGGGGTATGGACGTAGGAACGGCCAAGCTGCCCATCGAGGCGCGCCGCGGCATCCCACACCACCTGCTCGACGTGCTCGACGTGACCGACGAAGCGACCGTGGCGCGCTATCAGGAGGATGCCAGGGCAGCGATAGCCGAAGTTCTGGCTCGCGGCGCCGTTCCCATCCTGGTGGGCGGCTCCGGGCTCTACGTCTCCTCCGTGATCTATGACTTCCGGTTCCCCGGTACCGATCCAGAGCTCCGTGCGCGGCTCGAGGCCGACCTGGTCGAACACGGCCCAGGCGCGCTGCATGCCAGGCTCACAGCCATCGATCCGCAGGCGGCGGAGCGAATCGGCGCCAGCAACGGGCGACGACTGGTGCGCGCGCTGGAGGTTGTGGAGATCACCGGGAAGCCGCACGCTGCGTCGCTGCCCGAACAACCGGTGCCCTGGATGCCAGAGGTCGCCATTGGCCTGACAGCGCCCCGTGAGGAGCTCACGGCGCGCCTCGATGCCAGAGTCGAAGCGATGTGGGCGGATGGTCTCGTCGACGAGGTGGAATCACTGGTGCCGATGGGAATCGAACACGGCATCACGGCCAGTCGGGCCATCGGTTACGCGCAGGCGCTCGGGCAGTTGCAGGGGACGCTCAGCGAGCCAGAGGCGATCGAGATCACCCAGCAGCTGACCCGTCGCTACGCGCGGCGGCAGGTGAGCTGGTTCAAGCGCTACCCCGGCACCCGCTGGTTCGAGACCGGGGCGGGGGTTCCTGCCGGTGAGCGCGTTGACGGTGTCTCCGCTCTCATCCACGGTGCGCTGTCAGCTTGACTGTGCTCGCCTCAAACCGTCCGCCCAGCGCTGCCACATAAACTGGTTGGATGGGCATCGATCTGAACTTCACCAAGGGCCAGGGCACCGGAAACGACTTTGTGCTGTTCGCCGACCCAGAGGGTCAGGTCGAGTTGACGCCCGCTCAGATCCGCGCCGTATGCGACCGCAGATTCGGCGTCGGTGGCGATGGCATCATCCGCGCTGTGAAGTCCCGCAATCTCGATGCCGGCGCTGCCGCACTGGCAGAAGACGACGCCGCGGAATGGTTTATGGACTACTGGAATGCAGACGGCACGCCATCTGAGATGTGTGGCAACGGCATCCGGGTGTATGCACGGTTCCTCATCGACAATGGTCTGGTCGCGCTTGCAGACGGCGACACGCTCGCAATCGGAACTCGCGGGGGTGTGCGCGACGTGCAGCGGAACCTGACCGGGTTCCAGGTCGACCTCGGCCGGTGGAAGCTAGAGGGAGGCGAACCGCTGGTGCGGGCCAAGAACCTGCAGGTCGCCAGGCCGGGCCTCGGCATTAATGTCGGCAACCCGCACGCTGTCGTGGCTCTCGCAGACGACGATGAGCTGGATTCCGCCGACCTGACGTTCATCCCGCAGCTCGATCCAGAGCCGGACGACGGCATCAACGTCGAATTCGTGGTGCCGCACGACCCTTTGGTGGTTGACGGGGTCGGGCGCATCCGGATGCGCGTTCACGAGCGTGGTAGCGGCGAGACGTTGTCGTGCGGAACCGGTGCGGCTGCTGCGGCCCTGGCGACCAGGCACTGGGCCGGTGCTGGCGCACCCAACCAGTGGCGGGTCGAAGTGCCGGGCGGTGTCCTCGGCGTGCGGATGTTCCCTACGGAAGACGGCGAGCACGTGTCGCTCTCTGGGCCCGCTGATCTGGTTTTCGACGGCGTGCTCGGCGTCGCCTGAGCCGCGTCGCCTCGGCCGCATCGCCTGGGCGGCCGAGGCTAGACGGACTGCTCGCGGTGCTTGACGTGCAGCACCCGGAAGCCCTTGCTCGTTGCCGCTCGCGTGATGGCATATTCGTGCGGAAGCTCCCCCTGCAGCCAGCGCTGCAGTGAATCGGAGCCGAGGTTGCGCTGAACGACGAGCCAGGCGTCAGAACCGAACTCCAGCCTCGGCAGCCAGGCCAGCAGCAGGTTGTGCAACTCGTTCTTCCCGACCCGGATGGGCGGGTTCGACCAGATCGTGCGGAACCGGAGGTCGCCGGGAACATCTGCGGGCACAACGGCGTTGATATTCGAGAGTCCGAGTTTTGCGGCGTTCATCCGCACCAGGTGGAGGGCTCGCTCATTGACGTCAACGGCCCAGATCGTCGCATGCGGTGATGCGATGGCGAGGTGAAGGCTGATCGGCCCCCAGCCGCAGCCGAGATCAAGAAAGTCTCCACCGGGCGGTGGCGCTGGAGTGTTGGCAAGCAGAACCTGAGTACCGGTATCGATGTGTTCCGGGCTGAAGACGGCATTCGCCGTCGTCAATTCATACGACGCTCCGGCCAACTGCACCACAATTTGTCGCAGTTTGAGTTCGCTGTCGGGCGCCGAAGAGAAATAGTGCTCAGGGGCCATAGAGGAAAACGTACCGGAGTTAGAGGAACTAGGGTTAAAGCAATGATTGAACCGACCAGGCAAGAAAACAACGACGACGTTGTGGCGCGCGTGCTGGCGAACGCCGATTCGCACGCGGCGGGATACTCGCTGTTCACCGCGGGTACTGCGCAGGCGTTGCAGGCCGATACCGCGCGCGATCGGGCCTTCGGTGACGACCACGCCGACGACCATGACGGCGACCAGTTCGACCGCGAAGACCGCAACGCGCTCCGTCGTGTCGGTGGTCTCTCGACCGAGCTTGAAGACGTCACAGAGGTCGAATACCGGCAGCTTCGGCTCGAGAACGTCGTCTTGATCGGCATCTATTCCCAAGGCACTGTGACGGATGCCGAGAATTCGCTGCGTGAACTGGCGGCACTAGCCGAGACCGCAGGGGCCACCGTTCTCGACGGTCTGCTTCAGCGCAGGCCCCACCCAGATCCCAGCACCTATCTCGGCAAGGGGAAAGCGGCCGAACTGGCCGGCGTTGTGCAATCGCTCGGCGCTGACACCGTTATCGCCGATACCGAACTCGCGCCCAGCCAGCGACGCGCGCTGGAAGACGTGGTCAAGGTCAAAGTCATTGACCGCACCGCCGTCATCCTCGACATCTTCAGCCAGCACGCCAAGAGCAGGGAGGGCAAGGCTCAGGTCGAGCTCGCCCAGCTCGAGTACCTGCTCCCGCGCCTGCGCGGCTGGGGTGAGTCGATGTCCCGCCAGGCCGGTGGCCAGGTCGGTGGCGCCGGTGCCGGGATGGGCTCGCGCGGACCAGGTGAGACCAAGATCGAACTCGATCGTCGTCGCATCCACACCCGCATGGCGAAGCTGCGCAAGCAGATCATCGCGATGAAGCCGGCCAGGGAGGCCAAGCGGGCGAACCGCAAGCGCAACTCCGTGCCATCCGTTGCCATCGCCGGCTACACGAACGCCGGCAAATCGAGCCTGCTCAACCGCATCACCCGTGCCGGCGTCCTGGTGGAGAATTCGCTGTTCGCCACGCTGGACGCCACCGTGCGCAAGTCAACGACGGACGACGGCCAGCTCTACACGCTCGCCGACACCGTCGGATTTGTGCGCAATCTGCCGCACCAGCTGGTCGAAGCCTTCCGCTCTACCCTCGAAGAAGTCGCAGATTCCGATGTCATCGTGCACGTCGTCGACGGGTCGCACCCCGACCCTGCCAGCCAGCTGGCCACCGTGCGCGACGTGATCGGCGAGGTCGGGGCCCGCGACATCCCGGAGATCGTGGTCTTCAACAAGAGTGACCTGGTCAGCGAAGACGACCGTCTGGTGCTGCGCGGCCTCGAACCGCGTGCCATCTTCGTGTCTGCACGAACCGGAGAAGGTATTGAAGAGGTGCTGACGGCGATCGCCGATCTGGTGCCGCGCCCGCAGATCGAACTCGACCTTCTCATCCCGTATGAGCGCGGAGACCTGATCACGGTGCTGCACGAGCACGGTCGTGTTCTCTCGACGTCGTATGCGGAGACCGGAACTCGCGTGCGGGCCATGGTGACACCGGAGATCGAGCCGCAGTTCACGCCGTTCGTGACGACCGAACCGGCAGAGACCGTCACCGCCTAGTTCCCTCTTCGGCGAGGCGCAACATTCAGTCACACTCTGGCAATCAAGGCCGCCGCGGGGTTAGAGTCTTCCCAATCGTTGCCGTCGGGCCAATCGTTGACTGTGGGTTTGTCCGACCGCATGGAGCGACAGCCGAGCCCGGCACCCGCCCGCGAACACCACCAGCTCACGCCGGCGGTTCGCGGCCGTCCGGCCGCATCTGACTGAACAGCTCTCGTGCAAATGAGGAATCATGACCCAGGCAACGGACCCGGCGTGTACCACGCGCGTCCCGTTTTCCTTCGAACTGTATCCGCCGAGATCGGATGCGGCCGCCTCCGCCCTGCACGCCACTATCGACCGGTTGGCAGCGGCGGGTCCTGAGTTCATTTCCGTCACGTATGGTGCCAACGGCTCCTCGCGCGGTTCTTCACTCGAGGTGTTGAAGTACATCCTCGCGGCGACAGCTGTCGAGCCGATGGCCCACCTGACCTGCGTCGGTTCATCGCACACCGAAGCGAACCGGCTGATCCGCGAATTCCTCGATGCCGGCATCCGGAACTTTCTCGCCATTCGTGGCGACCCGCCTGCCGGCGTCCTGGAGACAGAACCATTCCTCGGCGACCTGAAGAGCGCGGGGGAGCTGGTGCAGCTGATTCACCGGGTGCAGGCCGAGCGGGTTCCGTACCAGGAGAGTGTCATCCCCGGCCTGCCGCAGGCACGCTCGGTCAAGACCGAGCGTGAGAAGGTGCGCATCGCGGTTGCCGCGTTCCCCAACGGGCACCCGAGTTCGCGGTCGACCTCACAGGACATCGACACACTCCTGGCCAAGCAGGCCGCCGGCGCCAACCTCGCGGTGACGCAGTTGTTCTTCCACGCCGACCACTACCTCAGCTTTATCCAGCGCGCGCGGGAAGCCGGGGTCGAGTTCCCGATCCTCCCTGGGATCATGCCGGTGACCAGCCCGACTCGGCTGCGGCGCATCCTCGAGCTCTCCGGTGAAGAGTTGCCGTCAGAGCTGTCGATCCAGCTCGAGGTCGAACCGACCGATGAGGGGCAACGTGAGATCGGCACCCTGCACGCGGTGAGGCTGGGCAATGAACTTCTCGCCGGCGGCGCTCCAGGCCTGCACCTCTACGCGTTCAACCAGCACGAAACCGTGCTCTCCGTGCTCGAAGGCTGCGGCGTGCTTGGCGCCCAGAACCGCACACCCACCCTGTCCCATCCCGCATTCGCCAACACAGTCAAGGAATCCGTATGACAACCCAATTCCCCGCCGGCACGATCCTCGGGTACCCGCGCATTGGCCGCCGTCGTGAGCTCAAGAAGGCCGTTGAAGCCTTCTGGGCGGGCACCATCGGTGCCGACGAGCTCGAGGCCACCGCGGCGACGCTTCGCCAGGTGACACGCGACAGGCTCGCGGGCCTCGGCCTCGGGCGTGCGGACTCATCCATCCCCGAGTCGTTTTCTTACTACGACCAGGTACTGGACGCCGCGGTCACGGTCGGCGCCGTGCCCACCCGATTCGCGTCGCTGGTCGCCGCAGACGGCACCATCGACCTGGCCGGCTACTTCACCATCGCACGAGGCGAGGGCGACAATGCCCCGCTCGAGATGACCAAATGGTTCGACTCCAACTACCATTACCTGGTGCCAGAGATCGGTCCGGAGACCGTGTTCTCGCTGGCGAGCGACCGTATCGTGCGCGAATTCGAAGAGGCGAAGGCCGCCGGATTCATCACCCGCCCCGTGATCGTCGGCCCGGTGACGTTCCTGCTCCTTGGCAAGCCGAGTGACGCGGCCCCAGAGGGCTTTGAGCCGCTCAGTAGACTCGATGACCTCCTGCCGGTTTACGCGACACTGCTCGACCGGCTGGCGGCGGCCGGCGCCGACTGGGTGCAGCTCGACGAACCGGCACTGGTAAGCGAGAGCATCGAGACGCCTCGTTCTGAGTCGCTCGGAGCCTTGGAGTTCGCGTACGCCACCCTGGGCAGGCTTGCCAGGCGTCCGGCGATCTTCGTCGCGGCGCCGTACGGCAGTCTCGATGACGCCCTTCCGGTGTTGGCCGCCTCCCCGGTCGAGGCGATCGGGCTTGATCTCGTTCGCGGCCAGGTGCCGACGGATTTCGCCGGCCTGGCCGAGAAGACGCTGGTCGCCGGTGTCGTCGACGGCCACAATATCTGGCGGGGCGACCTCGCGGCCGCGTTCGACACTGCTTCCCGGCTGAGCACCCTGTCACCGCATATTGCCGTGTCGACGTCGACGTCGCTGCTGCACGTGCCCCATGACGTTGCCGATGAGTCGAAGCTCAGCGCAGAACTGACCAGCTGGCTGGCGTTCGCCGATCAGAAGGTCGGCCAGGTCGTCACGCTCGCTCGCGGGCTGTCTGATGGACTTGCCGCCGTGCAGGCGGAGCTCGACTACGCGACGCGAGCCCTGGCCGCCCGCCACGCTGCGCCCGGTGTGCGCGACGGTGCGGTGCGAGACCGTGCGGCCGCGCTCTCGGAGTCCGACTTCACCCGTGGCGATTATGCGGCGCGTCTCGCCGCACAGGACGTCGCCCTCGGTCTGCCGTTCCTGCCGACAACGACCATCGGTTCGTTTCCGCAGACCGGCGAGATCCGTCGTGCCCGGGCACAGTTGGTGAAGGGCGCACTCAGCGAGGGTGACTATGTCGACCTCATGCGGGCCGAGATCGGCAGGGTCGTCGAGCTGCAGGAGGAGATCGGGCTCGACGTCCTGGTACACGGAGAGCCGGAGCGCAACGACATGGTGCAATACTTCGCCGAGAACCTCGATGGGTTTGCGGTGACCGAGAACGGTTGGGTGCAGTCGTACGGTAGCCGGTGCACGCGACCCTCCATTCTCTGGGGAGACGTCTCGCGGCCTAAGCCGATCACTGTCGAGTGGTCCGCCTACACGCAGAGCCTGACCGCGAAGCCGGTCAAGGGGATGCTGACCGGTCCGGTCACCATCCTCGCCTGGTCGTTCGTGCGCGATGACCAGCCGCTCGGCGAGACCGCCCGCCAGGTCGCGCTCGCGCTGCGCGACGAGATCGCCGACCTCGAAGCGGCCGGCATCGGAGTGGTGCAGGTCGACGAACCCGCCCTGCGCGAGCTGCTGCCGCTCAAGAAGAAGGACCACGCCGACTACCTCGACTGGTCGGTCGGCTCGTTCCGGCTGGCCACCGCGGGTGTGACGGATTCGACGCAGGTGCACACGCACCTCTGCTATTCGGAGTTCGGGGTTGTCATCGACGCCATCCGCCGGCTGGACGCCGACGTGACCAGCATCGAGGCGGCACGCTCACGCATGGAAGTCGTCAGCGACATCCGTTCGAGTGGTTTCGATCACGGGATCGGGCCGGGCGTCTACGACATCCACTCGCCGCGGGTGCCCAGCGTCGCGGAAGTGACCGAGCTCATCGAGCGCGCCATCGAGGCGATCCCAGAGCGGCAGGTCTGGATCAACCCGGACTGCGGTTTGAAGACCCGCGGCTACGCGGAGACGGTCGAGTCGCTGAAGAACATCCTCGAGGCGACCCGCGCCGTGCGCGCCAAGGCCGGGGCAGTCGTTCCCGCCTGATCGCCCGCCGCCCATGGCGCGGCGAGGTTGCCACGGTGTCGAGAATCGCCCGTGACGCCGAGAATCGCTATTGCACCGGCGATTCCCGGCGCGGAGGGCGATTCTCGGCGCGCGTGCAAGCGCTAGACGGCTCGGAGAACCGCGACCACCTTGCCGAGAATCTCGGCGAAGTCGCCGACGATGGGCTCAAAGTTGCTGTTGCGAGGGAGCAGCCAGGTGTGGCCGTCGCGCTGGCGGAAGACCTTGACGGTGGCCTCGTTGTCGAGCATGGCGGCCACGATCTCGCCGTTCTCTGCCGTCTTCTGTTGCCTGACGACCACCCAGTCGCCGTCGCAGATGGCGGCGTCGATCATAGATTCGCCGATCACCTTGAGCATGAACAGTTCGCCCTTGCCGACGAGCTGGCGCGGTAGCGGGAAGATCTCGTCGATCATCTGGTCTGCCATGATCGGAACGCCTGCTGCGATGCGCCCGACGAGCGGAACCATTGCGGCGTCGGCGACGGTGGCGGTGTTCTGGAAGCGTTCTGAGTCGCCCTCGATCGGCTCTTCCGGCCGCTTCGGAAGCTCGATGAGCACCTCGAGTGCGCGGGGGCGGTTCGGGTCGCGACGCAGGTAGCCGCTCAGCTCCAGCTGGTTGAGCTGGTGTGTGACGCTGGAGAGCGACGAGAGCCCGACCGCATCGCCGATCTCTCGCATGCTCGGCGGGTAGCCGCGCTGGCTGACCGAGCGCTGGATGACATCGAGGATGGCGAGCTGCTTCTCACTCAGGCTCTTGCGTCGCCTGGTGTTGCTCTTCTCGCGGGGAACCCGCTTTTCCTGCGTCACGTTCATCGCTCCTTTTGCCGGTTCCGCGGGGCCATGAGCCGTCCCGGCTGGAATGTCGGTGGTGTCTGGTTGGGTTCAACCGAACAATCGAAACTGTATCTCTCGCAGGGTGATTGGGCAAACATCTATTCGAGTGTGTCGGGAAATTCTTTCGAGAAATACCGCAAACAGGGTTGACTGTTCGAATAATCGTAGGTATGTTCGGAACATAGATTCGTATCCGGCCCTCCCGGCCGAGGGTCGGATGCGTAACTCAGAGGAGGTTCGTCATGAGCGCAGCAGTAGAAGTGAACACGGCACGGGCAGGCAATGCAGCACGGGCAGGCAATGCAGTCCGCACGACCCGCCTGCACCTCACCCGTCGTGGGCGGGTCGTCTTCACGACTCTCGCGGCTCTGCCCCTCGTTGCTGGTGCGCTCGTTGTTGCGCTCAACGGCGGCATGGCGGCGGCGAACAACGGCGCTTCCGGCGCCGCTCCCTTTGAGGCTGCACCCTTTGAATACGTGACCATCGAAGCCGGGCAGTCCCTGTGGCAGCTTGCGGAATGGGTGGATCCGACGGCCGACCCCCGCGACCTCATCGCCGAGATCGTCAACCTCAACCAGCTCCGGTCAGAAGACGTGCAGCCCGGCCAGCGGCTGGCCCTGCCCCTCGACTGACACGCCGCGCCGCTGGGAAGCGCACCGCGCACATCCGCACGAGTTCGGGCCATCTCGCCACCGGTAGAGTCGCAGCGTGCATAGAACTCAGCGACTGCAGTATCGGTGGGCTGCCGGCTTGCTCCTGGCTCAGGGCGTTCTCATGGAGGGCTTGGTGGTTGTCGGGCTCATCGTTCTTGTCGCTCTTGATGTTCCTCAATCGCTCATCCTTGAACGTGCCGACGTATTCGCCCTGAATTACCTGCAGGAGAACCTCTATCTCATGATGGCGATGAGTGGACTTTTCGCCGCGCTGCGCGTCGTGGGGGCCATTGGGCTGTTGCGCAACCGATTATGGGGCCTCGGGCTCTCCATCATCAACTGCGTCGTGACGCTGGTGCTGATGGTCTTCATGCTGCCCGCCGGTCTTGCCGACGGGGTGTTGTCCGGAACCGCACTCGTCCTCCTTCTCTTCGCCTGGCTCGGCCGCAGCCCAGACGGACAGCTGAGGCTGCTCGTGCAACCGAGTAGCGGGCACCTGTCAGTGCGTCCTGGAAGCAATGGATCCATGGGAAGCGTCACGCCAGGCTCACCAAATGAGAGTGGCTGACCGGGGGCCCGGCTGAGCTCGTTCTGCCCACCCCTGCGAGGGAGAAAACCAGGCTGCGATTTTGGGGCTGCCGAATTAACTGGCCGCGCAGCATCCGCTCGGTCGTCCGGGCACTTCCACCGATATCGCAGGTGTCGTCTCATTCCTCGTGTCGAAGGAGGGTTGTTGGGTCTCTGGTCAACTCCTCAAAGCCGACGGAGCGTTCTCAGCGCGGTACTGATCACACCGACGCCGGCGGAGAACGGTGCCGGTATTATCGAACGGGTGACCAGCCTCGACGACCTGCCTCTGCGTAATGACCTCCGCGGCCAACGCCCGTACGGCGCCCCGCAACTGCGCGTTCCGGTTGCCCTCAACGTCAACGAGAACACCCACCCCATCCCTGAGGCGGTCGCCCACGACATCGTGGCCGCCGTCGCGAGGGCCATCCTCACGGTCAACCGCTACCCGGACCGAGAATTCACGACCCTCCGCGAGAGCCTCGCCGGCTACCTCGGCCACGGCCTCACCGCCGACAATATCTGGGCTGCCAACGGCTCGAACGAAGTGCTTCAGCAGATCCTGCAGGCATTCGGCGGCCCAGGGCGCACGCTCCTCGGGTTCGTTCCGACCTATTCGATGTACCCGATCCTGGCCGCCGGCACCGTCACCGGCTGGATTGCGGCAGAGCGCGACGCCGACTACGAGATCTCCCCTGCAACCGCAGCCGAACAGGTTCGAAGCAACGCACCAGACGTCGTTTTCCTCTGCTCCCCGAACAACCCCACCGGCACACCCCTCTCGCTCGAGACGATCGAATCCGTGTACGACGCAACCGACGCCATGGTCGTCGTCGACGAGGCGTACGCCGAGTTCGCCCCAGACGGAACACCCAGTGCACTCACCCTCCTACCCGGCCGGGAGCGACTGATCGTCTCCCGCACGATGAGCAAGGCGTTCGCGTTCGCCGGCGTTCGCCTGGGTTACCTGGCCGCAGACCCCGCGGTGACGGATGCCCTCCGCCTCGTCCGGCTTCCGTACCACCTGTCTGCGCTGACCCAGGGCGCCGCAACGGCCGCCCTGGCCCACGCCGACGAGATGCTGGCCATGGTAGACGACATCCGTCAGCAGCGTGACCGGCTCGTGATCGAACTGAAGCGACTCGGCTACGTTCCCCACCGCACCGCGAGCAATTTCGTGCTGTTCGGCGGGGTTGACGACCCGAAAGCGGTGTTCGAAGCACTGCTTGCCGAGGGCATCCTGGTGCGCGACCCCGGAATCGAGAACCACCTCAGGGTCAGTGTCGGCACCAAACCGGAGACGACTGCTTTCCTCGATGCCCTCGAGCGACTGGGCACGCCGCAGACCGGGCGGCCGGGTCCGAATAGGCTAGAGCCATGAGTTCTCCCGGCACGGAGCCTGTCTCCACAGAAGACCGCACCGCCCACCTCCAACGCGAGACGAGCGAGTCGAGCATCGACCTCTCGCTCAACCTTGACGGCACCGGAGCCAGCAACATCAACACCTCCGTGCCGTTCTACGACCACCTGCTGACCGCGTTCGCCAAGCACTCGCTGACCGACCTCACGGTGACCGCACGGGGCGATGTGGAGATCGACGTGCACCACACCGTCGAAGACATCGGCATCGTGCTCGGCCAGGCCATCAAGCAGGCACTCGGCGACAAGGCCGGCATCTCGCGCTACGGCGACGCACTCGTTCCGCTCGACGAAGCACTCGTGCAGGCCGTCGTCGATATCTCGGGGCGGCCATACCTGGTGCACACCGGTGAACCGGCCGGCTTCGAATTCCACCTCATTGGCGGCCACTTCACCGGCTCAATGGTGCGCCACGTGTTCGAGGCCATCGCCTTCAACGCGGGTCTGACCGTTCACGTCACCGTCGTCGGAGGCCGTGACCCGCACCACATCGCCGAAGCCGAGTTCAAGGCATTCGCCCGTGCGTTCCGACAGGCGAAGGCGTTCGACCCGCTGGTGTCCGGCATCCCGTCGACCAAGGGCGCGTTGTGACATCCGTTGTCGTCTTCGACTACGGAACCGGCAACATCCACTCGGCCGTCAAGGCTTTGGAGCACGCCGGCGCGAACGTGACGCTGACCGGCGATCGCAAGAAGGCACTCGAGGCCGACGGTCTGCTGGTTCCTGGCGTCGGCGCTTTCAGTGCTGTCATGGCAGCGCTGACGGATGTCGGTGGGGACGAGATCATCGACAAGCGTCTCGCGGGCGGCAGGCCCGTTCTCGGCATCTGTGTCGGAATGCAGGTCATGTTCGAGCGTGGCGTGGAACGTGGAGTCGACACCGAAGGGCTCGGTGAATGGCCGGGAACCGTCACCGAACTCGACGCACCGGTACTGCCGCACATCGGCTGGAACACCGTGAAGCCAGACCCGGACTCGGTGCTGTTCGCCGGGTTAGAGGACGAGCGCTTCTATTTCGTCCACTCCTACGCCGCCCAGGAATGGACCCTCGACGTGCAGCCGCCGTTCCCGGCACCTCGGCTGACCTGGGCAGAGCACGGCGTGCCCTTCCTCGCCGCCGTGGAGAACGGACCGCTCTCTGCCACCCAGTTCCACCCCGAAAAATCGGGCGAGGCCGGCATCCGGGTGTTGGCGAACTGGCTCGGCTCGCTTCGCGGGTAGTATCGAGTGTTTACTCGGTCACGGCCTTCCGTGGTCGCCCGTTACCCAAGGACACGAACAACGATCATGAGTGAGTTCAACAGAGCGCCGCGCCTGGTGCTGCTTCCCGCCGTCGATGTCGCAGGGGGCAAGGCCGTTCGCCTCACCCAGGGCGCCGCAGGCACCGAGACCAGTTACGGCGATCCGGTCGATGCCGCAGCCGACTGGGCCAGCCAGGGAGCGGAGTGGATCCACCTCGTCGATCTCGACGCAGCCTTCGGACGCGGGAACAACACCGGCGTGCTCAAGAAGGTCATTAAACAGGTGCGCGGGGTCAACGTGGAACTCTCCGGCGGCATCCGTGACGACGCGTCGCTCGAGGCCGCGCTCAGCACCGGCGTGAAGCGAATCAACCTCGGCACGGCCGCGCTGGAGAACCCGGAGTGGGCGGCGAGCGTGATCGCGCAGTACGGCGAAGCCGTTGCCGTCGGCCTCGACGTGCGTGGCACGACACTCGCTGCGCGAGGGTGGACCAAAGAGGGCGGCGACCTCTGGCACGTCATGGACCGCCTCGAAGAAGCCGGGTGCGCACGCTACGTCGTCACGGATGTGACCAAGGACGGCACCCTTCAGGGACCCAACATCGACCTGCTCCGCCAGGTGATGGAACGCACACACCGCCCCGTCATTGCCTCGGGCGGCATCTCAAGCCTCGACGACATCCAGGCACTCCGCGACCTGGTTCCGCTCGGGCTCGAGGGCGCCATCGTGGGCAAGGCGCTGTATGCGGGTGCGTTCACGCTGGCCGAGGCACTGGATGTCTCCGGCTCATAACCTCGGATCGACCGGCCGGCCAGACGGGGCGTCAGACTCCGCCGGCCAGCCGTGGGCAGGCCGCGAGTTCGAGGCGAGCACGCACTCGGACGACGACGGTTCTGCCCCCGCCGCGCTGATGGAGGCACTTCGCCGGTACCGCTTGCGCGAGGTCGGCGAGGAGAGCGTCATCGACGCGCTCCGCGAGTCGCGCCTGCTGATTCCCCTGGTTGCGCGGCTCGGCGAGGCCGGTGAGAACGAGCAGGGGGTGACGATCGACAAAAGCCAGGAGCTGTCGATCATCACTGTCGCAGGGCCAGACGGTCGAAATGTCATGCCGGTGTTCTCTTCGGCCGCCGCGATGTCGGCGTGGAATGCCGACGCACGCCCAGTGCCGGCAGACGCGGTGCGGGTGGCGCTCGCCGCCGCGCAGGAGAACACCGACCTTGTGGTGCTCGACCCGACCGCGGAGACGGAGTACGTCATCCGTCGCCCTGCACTGTGGGCGATCGCGCAGTCCCAGCCCTGGACGCCGAGTTACGCGAGCCGGCAGGTGGCGGATGCGTTCGCGGAGTCGATCGCGACCGAACTTTCAGTTCTCTCGGTCGCCCTGGTAGCGGGGGACCCAGAAGGTCGCCTGGCCGGACCTGAACTGGTGGTGCGACTGGAGCTGGTCGACGGCCTCACCAAGACTGAACTCGACGCCACCCTCGCGCGCCTGGCGACCAGGTGGTCGACCAGCGACCCGATCGCGACAGGGGTCGACTCCCTGAAGGTGCAGCTCGTCGCCTCGGTGTAGCGTACTGCCGGCTATCGAGACGGAAAACACACGGGTGCATTCGCTGTCGCGTGATTGCTCTTTCTATCGCAGCGGTCGGAGAAATTCCCTCAGGTCGATAGCGAGCAGGTCTGGCTCTTCGTGTGGTGCGAAGTGCCCGCCACGCGGCATCGTCGAATACCTCTCCACGTTGTATGTCCTCTCAGCCCAGCTGCGAGGCGGCTGCGTGAGATCGCGCGGGAACACCGCGACGGCAGTCGGCACGTCGACTCTCCGTACCCGCGTCGTCAGACCGGCCGCGAACTCCCAGTAGGGCCGGAACGACGTCGAAGTCGAGTTCGTGAACCAGTACAGAGACGCCTGAGCGAGCAGGAAGTCGTCGCTGAATCGCGCCGACAGGTCTCCGTCGGAGTCGCTCCACGCCCGGTACTTCTCGATGATCCACGCGAGGAGGCCAACCGGAGAGTCGGAAAGTGCCGGTGCGAGACTGAGTGGACGGGTCTGTTGCTCGTGCTGGTACCCACCCTCCGCGCTCACCCAGGACTGCACCTCATCCAGGTATGCCTGCTCTCCGCTCGTGAGCGACGCTGAATCGACGTCGGCTGGGGCGGCCACTGCGAGAAGGTGGATTCCGACCACCGACTCCGGGTGGGCCTCGGCAAGTCGCGACGTTATGCCGGCGCCCAGGTCGCCCCCGTGGGCGGCGTAGCGCTCGAAGCCGAGCTCGTCGAACATCAGCCGGTGCCAGATCTCGTGGGTCTGCTCGGCATGAGTCGGGCGCTGCGGGGAGAACGGGAACCCGGGCAGGGCCGGCACGATGACAGTGAATGAGTCTGCCGCGTCTTCGCCATACGCGGACGGGGTGGCAAGGCGCCTCGCGAGTTCGACGAGTTCGAGAACTGTGCTCGGCCATCCGTTGGTCAGGACGATCGGAAGCGCCCCGGGGCTCTCAGCCTCGAATCTCAGATAACTCAAGGAAGTGCCAGAGATCGTGGCGCTCTGCCAGGGCAGCTCGTTGATCTGGTGCTGCTGAGCCTCCCAATCGAAACCGTCTTCCCAGTAGGAGACCAGGCGGCGCAGCTCGGACTGGTCGGTGCCCGCCGTCCAGCCAGTGACCGGCCACTCTGGCGCCCATCGAGTGTGCCGGAGCCGGTCGCGGAGCTCATCGACGTCTTTTCGAGGTATGTCGAGCAAGAATCCAGAGTTCATTCTGTAATTCTCCATGGTTCTTAATCGTGCCGAGCAGCCCCAAATCAGCAATTCGCAATATGATCCCTGCATACGAAGGAGTTGCGATGGCAATCACCGAAGTAATCCCTTACCTGTATTACGCGGATGCCGACGCCGCACTTGACTGGCTTGAACGCGTGCTGGGATTCGGCCCCTCCACTCGATGGAAAATGGGTGGTCAGACCACGAAGGAAGCCGATATCGTCGCCGGCGACTGCCGGATCTCTATTTCGGGCCGCGCGCCCGGAGCCAACGAGGGTGGCGGCGCGCTTCTGGTGGTGCACGTCGACAACATTGACGCTCAGTTCTCCAGAGTCGCCCTGGCGGCCCCTGGACTCAACCTGGCTCCGCCCGAGAAGCAACCATATGGGCCGTGGACCTTTACGGTCGCGGATCCGTGGGGCTACAAATGGAACTTCTGGCAGGGAGAGGCAGACCCGCCCGTCGACTCGCTTCCCGAATAGACAACGCCGGGCGGAAGGTCCGAGCTACGACCTCACATCCTCCTCCGCGCCGACTCCTCCAACGTCAGCACCTTCTGGTGAAGGAGGATTCCGCATAGAACACAAGTAGTCGCCCTGCTGCACGGTTGGGAGTGTCAGTGGAGTGGGCGAAGATGGGGAGATGGCTGAGGTACTGGGGCGCTTCTCGCCGGCCACTCGCGCGTGGTTCGGCGAGGCGTTCGCCGCGCCAACGGCCGTGCAGCTCGGAGCCTGGGATGCGATCTCTCGCGGCTCACACGCACTGGTGGTCGCCCCGACCGGCTCCGGCAAGACCCTCGCGGCATTCCTGTGGGCGATCGACCGTCTCGCCGCGAGTCATGTGACGGATGCCGCGGCGACGGCGACGGCGACGCCGATCACCAAGGTGCTGTACATCTCCCCGCTGAAAGCCCTCGGTGTCGACGTCGAACGTAACCTGCAGGCTCCACTGGTGGGAATCACCCAGGCCGCTCACCGGCTGGGCTCCGAGCCGCCACACGTCAGCGTCGGCGTGCGCTCCGGTGACACCCCCTCCGCTGACCGGCGCTCGCTCGTGAAGACTCCTCCCGACATCCTGATCACCACGCCGGAATCGTTGTTCCTGATGCTCACCTCGGCCGCGCGCGAGTCGTTGCGAGGTGTCGAGACGGTCATCATCGACGAGATCCACGCGGTCGCCGCCACCAAACGCGGCGCGCACTTGGCTGTCTCCCTGGAGCGACTGGACGCACTGCTGGCCACGCCCGCTCAGCGAATCGGTCTCTCGGCGACCGTGCGGCCGCATTCGGAAGTCGCGCGATTCCTCGGCGGGTCGGCTCCGGTCGAGATCGTCGCGCCAGATGCCCAGAAGCGGTTCGACCTGCGCGTGGTCGTGCCGGTCGAAGACATGAGCCAGCTCGGTGCCGCGCCGCCCCAAGAGGGTTCGGCGGCGGCAAGCACGCCGCGCACCGGCTCGATCTGGCCGCACGTGGAGGAGGCGATCGTCGACCAGGTGCTCGCGCACTCGTCGTCGATCGTGTTCGCGAATTCGAGGCGGCTGGCCGAACGGCTCACAGCCCGGTTCAACGAGATCTATGCCGAGCGGATGGAGGCGGAAGCGGAGGGTGAGCCGGTTGCATCCGTCGCTGTGTCAAGCGACGTCTCAGCCGGCGCCGTTCTCGAGGCCGGAGGCAGTTCGCCTCGCCGCTCGCCCGCGGAGATAATGGGAGGCAGCGGCCAGAGCGAGGGCGCTCCGCCGCTGCTGGCCCGTGCGCACCACGGTTCGGTGAGCAAGGAACAGCGGGCGATGATCGAAGACGACCTGAAGTCGGGCTGGCTCCGTTGTGTCGTGGCGACGTCGAGCCTCGAACTCGGCATCGATATGGGGGCCGTCGACCTTGTCGTGCAGGTGGAGTCGCCGCCGTCCGTCGCCAGCGGTCTCCAGCGCGTCGGCAGGGCAGGGCATCAGGTGGGTGAAGTGTCACGCGGTGTGATCTTTCCCAAGCACCGGGCCGATCTGATCCACTCAGCTGTCGCGGCCGAGCGGATGAAGGCCGGTCTGATCGAGTCGCTGGCCGTACCGACGAACCCCCTCGACATCCTCGCGCAGCAGACCATTGCCACCGTCGCCTTGGAGCCGATCGACGCAGACGAGTGGTTTGAGAGCGTGCGCCGGAGCGCCCCTTTCGCCACCCTGCCGCGATCCGCGTATGAGGCCACACTCGATCTGCTCGCCGGGCGATACCCCTCCGACCAGTTCGCCGAGTTGCGCCCGCGCATCCTTTGGGACCGGGAGAACGGCACACTGACCGGCCGACCGGGAGCACAGCGTCTCGCCGTCACCAGCGGCGGCACCATCCCCGATCGCGGCCTGTTCGGTGTCTTCATGGTCGGCGGGGATACCGCAACCGGCAAGCGGGTCGGCGAGCTCGACGAAGAGATGGTCTACGAATCCCGGGTCGGCGACGTCTTCGCCCTGGGAGCGACGAGTTGGCGCATCCAGGAGATCACTCACGACCGCGTTCTGGTGGTGCCGGCATTCGGGCAACCGGGTCGGCTTCCGTTCTGGAAGGGCGACGGGCTTGGCCGGCCGGCCGAACTGGGCCGCGCCGTCGGCGCATTCCTCAGGGAAATCGGGACGGCAAAACCGACCGAAGCTCGCGCCCGGTGTGCAGCAGGCGGCCTCGACGAACGGGCGACGAACAACCTGCTCGCCTTCCTCGACGAGCAACGGGCAGCGACAAGGCACCTTCCCACCGACAGCACGCTGGTCGTCGAACGGTTCCGTGATGAACTCGGCGACTGGCGGGTGGTGCTGCATTCACCGTTCGGCATGCAGGTCCACGCGCCCTGGGCGCTCGCCGTCGGTGCCAGGGTGCGGGAGCGGTTCGGCATCGACGGTGCCTGCGTGGCCAGCGACGACGGCATCGTCGTGCGCATTCCAGACACAGAGTCCGAACCGCCGGGCGGAGAGCTCTTCGTGTTCGACCCAGACGAGCTCGAGCAGCTGGTGACGGAGGAGGTCGGCGGCTCCGCCCTCTTTGCGTCCCGTTTCCGTGAGTGCGCCGCTCGTGCACTGCTTCTGCCGCGGTACAACCCCGGCAAGCGCTCGCCGCTCTGGCAGCAGCGGCAGAAGGCGTCCCAGCTGCTCGAGGTTGCGCGCGTCTACCCGACGTTCCCGATCATCCTGGAGACCGTTCGCGAGTGCCTGCAAGACGTCTACGACCTGCCGGCGTTGACCGACCTCGCCCGACAGATCGCCAGCCGCACCGTGCGCCTCGTTGATGTGACGACGGATGCCGCCAGCCCGTTCGCGTCGACGCTCCTGTTCGGTTACGTGGCCGCCTTCATGTACGAGGGCGACTCCCCGCTCGCAGAACGCCGCGCCACCGCGCTCTCGCTCGATGCCGGCCTGCTGGCCGACCTGCTCGGTCGCGTTGAACTCCGTGAGCTGCTCGACCCGGGCGTGCTCGAGCTGACCGAGCGGGAGTTGCAGCGTCTGGCCGACGACCGGAAGGCACGCGGGCTGGAGGGCGTCGCCGACCTGTTGCGCACACTCGGACCACAGACCGTCGCGGAGGTCAGCGAACGGCTGGCGCCCGTTGAGGGAGCCACCACCGACGCACAGGCGCCGGAACACCAGGCGCTGGAACACCAGGCGCTGGAACACCAGGCGCTGGAACACCAGGCGCTGGAACACCAGGCGCTGGAACACCTCACCGCCCTGGTAGCAGCGCGGAGAGCCATCAGGGTGAGCTTCGCCGGGCACGACTGGTGGGCGGCGATTGAAGACGCCAGCCGGCTGCGCGATGCCCTTGGCGTGCCGGTTCCGCTCGGTATTTCTTCGGTCTTCACCGAGTCGGTCGCCGAGCCTCTTGGCGACCTGGTGAGCCGCTACGCCCGCACTCACGGCCCGTTCACCGCTACGGATGTCGCCGAACGCTTCGGCCTGGGCACATCCGTCGCCCTCGGCGCACTTCGTCGCCTCGCCGATTCCCGCCGCGTGATCGAGGGGGAGTTCCGGCCGCACGGTGCTGGAGCAGAGTGGTGCGATGCTGAGGTACTGCGCCGGCTTCGCCAGCGTTCCCTTGCCGCGCTTCGGCACGAGGTGGAACCGGTCGACCACGCCACGCTCGGGCGCTTCCTGCCGGCCTGGCAGCATGTCGGCGGCCGGCTTCGAGGACTTGACGGCGTCGCATCCGTCATCGAACAGCTGGAGGGCGCTCGCGTTCCCGCGTCGGCCTGGGAGTCGCTGATTCTGCCCGCGCGGGTCTCCGATTACAGTTCGGCGATGCTCGACGAGCTGACCGCGACGGGGGAGGTGCTCTGGGCGGGTTCCGGGTCGCTCTCCGGCTCCACCGGTTCGGCGGCCAGGGACGGCTGGATCAGCCTGCACCTGGCGGAGACGGCCCCTCTCACCCTGCCTGTCGCTCTCGGTTTCGACGCCACACTGATGCAGCAGGAGGTTCTCGCCACGCTGGGCGGCGGCGGGGGGTATTTCTTCCGGCAACTGGCGGATGCGGTCGGCAGCCAGGACGACGCCGACCTGGTGCTCGCGCTCTGGGAACTGGTGTGGGCCGGTCTCGTGAACAACGATACTTTCGCGCCGGTGCGTTCGCTGATCTCCGGCGGTCGCAGTGCGCACAAGCCCACGAGGTCGGCGCCGAGGGCGAGAATGGGCCGCGGACGCAGCCTGCCACGACCGAGCCTGCCGAGCAGGGGCGGGCCGCCAATCGTTGCAGGGCGCTGGTCGATCGTTCCACTCGCAGACGAGTCGAGCACCAGGCGCGCGCACGCCCTCGGTGAGACCCTGCTGGAGCGCTACGGCGTGGTCACCAGAGGCGCCGTCACCAATGAGGGCGTCATTGGGGGGTTTGCGCTGGTTTACCGCACCCTGAGCGGCTTCGAGGAGACCGGCCGGGCCCGCCGTGGCTACTTCATCGAGGGCCTGGGCGCGGCGCAGTTCGCGACGGCGGGCACCATCGACAGACTGCGCAGCTACGTGTCAGACGGCTCGAATGAACGGGCCGGCGCGGCCTCGATCTTCACGTTGGCCGCGACCGATCCGGCGAACCCGTACGGCGCCGCCCTGCCGTGGCCGGCGCTGCCGGAGGGCACCACTCATCGCCCGGGGCGGAAAGCAGGGGCTCTCGTGGTGCTGGTCGACGGCGAGCTGGCGCTCTATATCGAACGCGGGGGCAAGTCGATGCTGGCCTTCACCGACGCGGAAGACCGCCTGGTCGGTGCTGCGCGATCGCTCGCCGACATCGTCACCGGGGGAGGGGTGGACCGAATCCGAGTCGAAACCGCCAATGGGCAGTTTGTGATCGGAACACCGCTCGGAAAGGCACTCCAAGACGCCGGCTTCTCGGTCACGCCACAGGGCCTACGGTTCTCGAATTGAACGTGCGACCGCTGCTGTCCAGGGGAACGGATGCCTGAGGGCGACACCGTCTACCAGACGGCACGAACGCTGGATGCAGCGTTGCACGGCGCAGTCCTGACGCGGTGCGACATCAGGGTGCCGGAGTTCGCCACCGTCGACCTCACCGGCCAGACCGTGCACGAGGTGGCCAGCAGGGGTAAGCACCTGCTGATGCGGATCGGCGAGGTGAGTATCCACTCGCATTTGAAGATGGAGGGTTCCTGGCACCTCTACCGCCATGGCACCTCCTGGAAGCGGCCGGCTTTCCAGGCGAGGGCCGTGCTGGAGACGGCGGAATGGGTCACCGTGGGTTTCGAACTCGGGGTGCTCGAGATCGTGCCGATCGAGCGTGAGGCGGAGCTGCTCGCGTACCTCGGGCCAGACCTGCTCGGCGCAGGCTGGGATGCGGAAGAAGCGGTTCGCCGGCTTGAGGAGCATGGCGACGTGCCGGTTGCGGTGGCGCTCGCCGACCAGCGCAATATCGCGGGGCTCGGCAATGTCTACGTCAACGAGTTGTGCTTCCTGAGGGGAGTGCTACCGACCCAGCCGGAATCGCGGGTGTCAGACGTGCCAGGGATGATCGCGCTGGCGCACCGCCTGATCACGGCGAACCGGGAACGGGTGCGCACGACGACGGGCGACACCAGGCGGGGGAGGCAGCTATGGGTCTACGGGCGGGATGGCGAACCGTGCAGGCGCTGTGGCACGCGCATCGAGCGAGGCCGGCTCGGTCGCACAGAACTGGAGCTGCGAGACACCTTCTGGTGCCCCCGTTGCCAGGTCTGATTGTGCTCAGTGCATGGGTGTTGGCGGAATCGGCCCGGTGACGTTGCCGCCCTCGTCGCTTTCGTCGCCTGGCCGGCTGGCATCGACGTCGGATTTTGTCGAGTCAGACGTATTTTCCTCCGCCTGACCGTCGCTGTTGCCTTCCAATCCGTCGACGATGCCATTCGTCTGGTCGAATGGGTGACTCACATCGCCCAGGTCGCCGAGGTTCGCTTTGTCATCCGGTGTCGTGTCGCCGGCCGCGTCTGCTTCTTCGTTGGAGGATTCGTTCGTCATATTTCGGAGCCTACGCCGCCGTTTCCCAGCGTCAACCCCGTCCGCCCCAGGTCGTCCATCACGACGCGCCAATTGCGCGCGCATGCGCCATGCGCGCATGGCGCATGCGCGCGCAAATGGCGCGCGGCGGTGAGACGAGGATTAGAGTTCCGAATGTGAACGCGATCGTTCCCAGGCGCGAGCAGCACGGTGTCGCTTGGTACGCAGTTCGACGCAGCGATGGGGCCTTGGTTGGGAGTGCCGGGTTGTTCATGGGCCGGACCGGGCCGCATCCCGAGATCGGTTTCGAGGTCCGCCACGCAGATCAAGGCCAGGGTTACGGCAGCATTGCAGCGGCAGCCGTGGTCGCTGAAGCCCATCGGGCAGGCTTCCCCGAGGTCTGGGCGACCGTCCGTGGATGGAACGTTGCCTCGTTGCACGCGCTGGCTCGAGTGGGGTTCGTTCAGGACCGGATAGAGAATGACGATCGCGGTGACCTCGTCTTCTTGCTGCACAGGAGCGCTTGCGACTGACGGTTTATCACGACGCGCCAACTACGCGCTCATGCGCCATGCGTGCGTGGAGCATGAGCGCGCAGATGGCGCGCAATGCGCCTAGTTGACCGGGCCGGTGTACTTCTCGCCAGGGCCCTGGCCGATCGGGTCTGGAATGGCAGATGCCTCGCGGAACGCGAGTTGCAGGGAACGCAACCCGTCGCGCAGGCTCCTGGCGTGCATGTCGGAGATGTCGGGGGCGGATGCCGTCACCAGGCCGGCGAGGGCGGTGATCAGTTTTCTGGCCTCGTCGAGGTCTGTCTGTGACTCCGGGTCGTCAGCCAGGCCGCACTTGACGGCTGCCGCGCTCATCAGGTGTACGGCCGTGGTGGTGATGACCTCCACGGCGGCGACATCGGCGATGTCCCTGGTCGCCTGGGCGGCGTCATCCTCATCCGGAAACCGGAGATCGGGGGTATTCGGTGCCGTAGTGTCGCTCACTGCCATCCTCTGCTAGACTCATCCGGGCTCCGAGATGTAAATCTCGGTACGAAAGTGGAGAATCTCCCACCCGCGCATACCGCTTCATCAAGGTTACCGGGTCGATTACACTCCGCCGTCGCGGCGCTGGTCTCCAGCATTGCGAAGGTAGACAGGGTGTCGTGTTTAGGTTGCGAGAACAATTCGCGAGTGCCTGCGCACGTGATTCTCCTCGCTTCGTCGCCAGCGGCATCCGTCGTCTGGTTGTAGTCACGAAGTATTGAGTAGAGGAGTGACGCATCAGCGATCCCCGTACAAATGACCGTATTCGCGTCCCTGAAGTTCGTCTTGTCGGTCCCGGCGGCGAGCAGGTCGGGGTCGTGGCGATTGATGTTGCCCTGCGACTGGCACAGGAGGCAGACCTCGATCTGGTCGAAGTAGCCCCTAATTCCAAGCCGCCGGTTGCCAAGATCATGGACTACGGCAAGTTCAAGTACGAGGCTGCGCAGAAGGCCAAGGAGGCCAGGCGCAACCAGGCGAACACGATCTTGAAAGAGGTCAGGTTCCGTCTCAAGATTGACAAGCACGACTATGAGACCAAGCGCAAGCGCGCAGAAGGCTTCCTCAAGGGAGGCGACAAGGTCAAGGCCATGATCTTGTTCCGTGGTCGTGAGCAGTCCCGCCCAGACCAGGGTGTGCGACTGCTCCAGAAATTTGCCGAAGATGTCGCGGAGTTCGGTTCTGTCGAATCGACTCCGACCATTGACGGTCGAAACATGGTCATGGTCATTGGCCCCCTGAAAAACAAATCAGAGGTCAAGGGCGAGGCCCTCGCACATCGTGCTGCTGACAAAGCAGCGAAACAGGAGGAAAAGAATGCCTAAGCAGAAGACCCACTCCGGGTCCAAGAAGCGTTTCAAGGTCACCGGTACCGGCAAGATCATGAAGCAGCAGGCCGGCATGCGTCACAACCTGGAGGTCAAGGCCTCCAAGCGCAAGGCACGCCTGAACCAGGACCAGGTGCTGGCCAAGGCCGACAGCAAAGTCATCAAGAAGCTTCTCGGTCGCTAGACCTTCGTAACGTAAGGAATTCAGGAAAATGGCAAGAGTAAAGAGGGCAGTCAACGCCCACAAGAAGCGTCGCGTCATCCTCGAGCGCGCCGAGGGCTACCGCGGACAGCGTTCGCGTCTGTACCGCAAGGCCAAGGAGCAGGTCACCCACTCCTTCGTCTACAGCTACCGCGACCGTCGTGCCCGCAAGGGTGACTTCCGTCGCCTGTGGATTCAGCGCATCAACGCCGCGTCGCGCGCGAACGGCCTCACCTACAACCGCCTGATCCAGGGCCTCGGCCTGGCCGGCGTTGAGGTAGACCGCCGTATCCTCGCCGAACTGGCCGTCAATGAGCCCGCCACGTTCGCGGGGCTCGTGGAGACCGCCAAGGCTGCTCTTCCCGCCGACACGTCGGCTCCGAAGGCTGACGCCGCGTAGCAATACCTGCAGTTTTCACGGGAGCCGCTGGCCATCTGGTCGGCGGCTCCCGTTCTGTGTCTGGGCCCCTCGGCGGGTTGCCCCTTGAACGAGTGAGCGCCAAGTAGGCTTAGAACATGCTTGATAATCCCCGTTCGCCGCGTGTGCGCGCCGTGGCCAAACTGGCCAAGCGCAGCGCCAGAGCCGAGACCGGGCTGTTCCTCCTCGAGGGGCCGCAGTCCGTCGCAGAGGCGCTGACCTTCCGCCCGGAGCTGGTGGTCGACCTTTTCGCGACTCCGACAGCACTCGAGCGTTATCCCGACATCGCAGAAGCGGCAACCCAAGCCGGCATCGAGGTGGAGTTTGTCACCGAGCAGGTACTCGAGGCGATGGCCGATACGGTGACTCCGCAAGGCTTCGTTGCCGTCTGTCGTCAGTTCCCGACCTCGGTAAAAGACATCTTCGCCGGGGAGCCACAGCTCATCGCCATCCTCGAAGAGGTGCGCGACCCCGGCAACGCCGGCACCATCATCAGGGCGGCAGATTCCTCCGGTGCCGATGCTGTGATCCTCACCGGTCGCAGTGTCGACCTGTACAACCCCAAGGTCGTCCGTTCCTCAACCGGTTCGATCTTCCATGTTCCCGTTGCCGTCGGCGCCACCCTCGACGATGTGGCGGGCCGGGCACGGGCCGCTGGGCTCCAGGTGCTCGCCGCCGACGTCAAGGGCGATGACCTGCTCACCGCCCGCTCGGCCGGTGTGCTCGCTGCTCCGACCGCGTGGCTGTTCGGAAACGAAGCCCGCGGCCTGACGGACGAGAGCATCGAACTAGCGGATCGTGCCATCACCGTGCCGATCTACGGCAACGCAGAATCGATGAATCTCGCGACCGCGGCCTCCGTCTGCCTGTATGAGAGCGCGTTCGCCCACCGCTCTTAGATACAACCGCCTGACCATTCGACGGAGATTTTCGTCGAATAGCGTGAATCAGGGCGATTTGTGCTCTTCTAGAACAGAATCTCCGTCGAACGGCTGCGGGCGAAGCTCGATTACAAATAAGTAACCGTCCGGAGAATGTGGGGGCATCCGGTTCGCTGGTCCCCTATGTTTGGGGATATGGAGCCTACAGCGCCGTCACCGGCTACCTCGAACATCAGTGTGCGTCGAGGCGAACCACTCGTTGTTGTCAAAGACGTCAACAAGCACTTCGGGGAACTGCACGTTCTGAAGAACATCAACTCGGTGGTGAACCGCGGCGAGGTCGTTGTGGTGATCGGTCCGAGTGGATCGGGCAAGTCGACCCTGTGCCGGGCGATCAACCGCCTCGAAACCATCGACGACGGCATCATCACGATCGATGGCCATGAGTTGCCGAAGGAAGGCAAGGCGCTGGCGCACCTCAGGGCCGACGTCGGTATGGTCTTCCAATCGTTCAACCTCTTCGCACACAAGACCGTGCTTGAGAACGTCACCCTCGGGCCGATCAAGGTGCGTGGGATGTCGCGGAAAGATGCTGACAAGCGCGCGATGGAGCTGCTCGAGCGCGTTGGCGTGGCCAATCAGGCCAAGAAGATGCCCGCCCAGCTCTCTGGTGGCCAGCAGCAGCGCGTGGCCATCGCGCGTGCGCTGGCGATGGACCCGAAGGTCATCCTGCTCGACGAGCCGACCAGCGCGCTTGACCCCGAGATGATCAACGAGGTGCTCGAGGTCATGATCAGACTCGCCGAAGACGGCATGACCATGATCGTCGTGACGCACGAGATGGGCTTCGCTCGTAAGGCAGCGGATCGCGTCATCTTCATGGCGGAGGGCGAGATCGTTGAGGAAGCCACCCCTGAGCAGTTCTTCACCAACCCCCAGAGCGCGAGAGCGAAGGACTTCCTCTCGAAGATACTTGCCCACTAATCGGTGAGCAGGACAACACAGCAAACAGGAGGAAACCATGAGGCTGAAAAAAGGTCTGATGATCTCAGCCATTGCCCTCGCAAGCGTTCTGACGTTCAGTGCGTGTGCCGATTCCGGCGCCGCGCCATCGTCTGAAGCGCCCGTCGAGGAAGTACCGGAGTTCGAGGCCGGCACCACGATGGCCGACTTGAGTGACGCGGGCAAGATCACCATTGGCACCAAGTTCGACCAACCGCTATTCGGTCTCAAGGGCCCGGACGGCACCCCGGTCGGCTTCGACGTCGAGATCGGCAAGCTGGTCGCTTCTAAGCTCGGCATCAAGCCGGAGAACATCGAGTGGGTCGAGACCGTGTCGGCCAACCGCGAGCCGTTCATCCAGAACGGCCAGGTCGACCTCGTCGTGGCAACGTACACGATCAACGACAAGCGCAAGGAAGTCATCTCCTTCGCCGGCCCGTACTACAGCGCCGGCCAGGACCTGCTTGTACTTGCCGGAAACCCGGAAGACATCAAGGGCCCTGAGGATCTCGCTGACAAGGCGGTCTGCACGGTGACCGGTTCGACGTCGGAGAAGAACATCGCGGAGTACACCGCCAACGTGATCGCAACCGACACCTACTCGAACTGTCTCGGCCCGCTGCGCAGCGGTGAGGTCGCCGCGGTGACGACGGACAACGTGATCCTGGCCGGCCTTGCCGACCAGAACGCGGGCGAGTTCGAAGTTCTCGACAAACCGTTCACGGAGGAGCCCTATGGAATCGGGCTCGCGCTCGACGACACCGAGTTCCGCAACTTCGTCAACGACGTCCTTGAAGAATCCTTCGAAGACGGCGCATGGGCTGCTGCCTGGGAGTCGACGGCCGGCAAGGTGCTGTCCACGCCGAAGCCGCCGACGATCGACCGCTACTAATCCAGAAGAGCCAGGTGGCCCGCCCGCACTCCGGGCGGGCCACCCGGTTCGCAACACGTTTGAAAGAGGAGGTGAGTTGTGGACGCAGTCATTGAAAACCTGCCCAAGTTCCTTGAGGGCTTCGGGAACACCCTTGCCCTGCTCGGGTTAGCCGGCGTCGGCGCCCTGGTCATCGGCATAGTCGTCGCTGCAATGCGAATTTCCCCTGTGCCGTCTTTCCGCGCATTCGCGACCGTTTACACGGAACTCGTCCGCAACACACCACTCACCCTGGTGTTGTTCTTCTGTGCGACTCTCCTGCCGTACCTGCAGTTTCAGCCTGGCTACTTCACACTTGCCGCGATCGGCCTTACCGTTTACACGTCGCCGTTCATTGCCGAGGCGCTCCGTTCCGGAGTCAACGGCGTTCCGGTCGGTCAGGCAGAGGCCGCTCGCAGTGTCGGCCTCACCTTCGGGCAAAGCCTGTCGTTCGTCATCATGCCCCAGGCGATTCGAATGGTGATTCCGCCACTGATCAATGTCTTTATCGCACTCACCAAGAACACCTCGGTCGCCGGCGCTTTCTTTGTCTTCGAGCTGTTCGGCGCAGCCAGGCAGGTCACCAATGACCGAGGAGACGAAGTGATTGCGATTCTGCTCGCTGTCGCGTTCTTCTATCTTGTGATCACCATTCCTCTCGGACTGATCGCCGGGAAGGTCGAGCAGAGGGTGGCGGTTCTCCGATGAGTACCTCGGTTCTTTACGATGCGCCTGGGCCGAAGGCGATGACACGCTCCCGTGTCATCTCCGTTGTCGGTATCCTGCTGATTGTCGGCGGACTGGTGTGGCTGGCTTTTGCGCTCGGCGCACCCAAGACCAGTGCGAATGGCGCTGTGCAGCCGGGACTCTGGGATCCGACCCGCTGGGACGTCTTCAATGACCTGGTTGTCTGGCGCGCCCTGGGCAAGGGCGCCCTCGCGACACTGTCGATGGCCGGGGTGGCCGCTGTCTTCGCGATACTCCTTGGTATCGCGTTTTCGTTCGGACGCGCTTCGGAGAATGCGTGGATCCGTCGCCCGGCGACGATCATCCTCGAGTTCGTTCGCGGAATGCCCGTTCTGCTGATGATGCTGTTCATCCTGCTCGTGTTCTCGACCGGTTCGTTCTGGGCTGGCGTCGCCGCCCTGGCGGTCTACAACGGGGCAATCATCGGTGAAGCGCTGCGCGCCGGCATCAAATCTCTGCCCCGCGGGCAACGGGAAGCCGGTCTTGCCATCGGCCTCACTCCCCTCGCCACGCGGTTCCGGATCGAGTTTCCGCAGGCCTTCCGGCAGATGCTGCCGATTATCATCGCGCAGCTCGTGGTGCTGCTGAAGGACACTTCGCTGGCATTCGTGGTCGGGTACCCTGAGCTGCTGCGCGAAGGTATCTACAACCTCTCTGGATTCTTCGGCAACCGCTACGCGTTCTCGTTCTTCTTCGTGGTGCTGGCGATCTACCTGGCGATGAACCTGTCACTGTCGTGGCTGGCTCGCATCATCGCTCGACGCACGGGCTCGCACTCTGGCGGGGTGACCGCGATCGCAGAGCTTGATTCGACCACGCTCGGCGGCGAGTCGGCAGCACTCGGCATTGGTGGTGCCGGAGGCGACGGCGCGCGGGGTGATTCCCGGTAAACTTGTGCCTTGTGTCAGAGCCTATGAGCGCAGTGCCTATTACCCCCGAGCCCACTGAAATAACCGAACCAGCCGTCACCGAAGCCGTCGACGCGGCCCTAGCGGCCATCGCGGCCGCCGGCGACTCGACGGCGCTGAGGGCTGCTCGTGCCGCCCACGCGGCCGAAGCCTCACCGCTTGCGAAGCTGAACGCACTGATGCGTACCGTGCCGAACAACCAGAAGGCAGCGGCCGGCAAGCTCGTTGGGCAGGCCAGGGCGCAGGTCGGGCAGGCGCTCACGGCGCGCGAGGCAGAGATTCTCGCGGCGGAGGCAGAAGCCCGGCTGAAAGCCGAAGCCGTAGACGTCACCGCCGCCGCTTCGACCTGGCAGGCCGGCGCCCGGCATCCGATCTCCCTGCTGCAAGACCGCATCGCCGACGTCTTCGTCGGTATGGGCTGGGAGATCGCGGAGGGGCCGGAGCTCGAGAGCGAATGGTTCAACTTCGACGCGCTCAACTTCGACGAGGACCACCCCGCCCGCGCCATGCAGGACACCTTCTTCACCGAGCCGACGAGCGCGCACCTGGTGCTGCGCACGCACACGTCGCCGGTACAGCTGCGCGCGCTGCTCAGCCGGGAACTCCCCGTTTACGTGGTGGCGCCCGGACGCGTCTACCGCACAGACGAGCTCGACGCCACGCACACTCCGGTCTTCCACCAGACCGAGGGCATCGCCATCGACAAGGGCCTCACCATGGCGCACCTGCGAGGCACCCTCGATCACTTCGTCAAGTCGCTGTTCGGCGACGAGGCGACCGTGCGACTGCGCCCGAACTACTTCCCATTCACCGAGCCGAGCGCAGAGCTCGACTTCTGGCACCCGACCTTCAAGGGCGGCGCGCGCTGGATCGAGTGGGGCGGATGCGGCATGGTCAACGCCAACGTGCTGCGATCGGCCGGCATCGACCCAGAGGTGTACTCCGGTTTCGCTTTCGGCGTCGGCATCGACCGCGCCCTGATGTTCAGGAACGACGTAAAGGATATGCACGACATCGTTGAGGGCGACATCCGCTTCAGCCAGCAGTATGGGATGGCTGTCTGATGCGGGTACCACTGAGCTGGCTCGGCGAGTACGTCGACCTGGAGCCGGGAACGACGCCGGAAGATGTACATGCTGCCCTCGTGAGCGTCGGCCTCGAGGAAGAAGAGATCCACCGCTTCGATCTGTCCGGACCGATCGTCGTCGGCGAGGTGCTCGAATTCACCGAAGAACCGCAGTCGAACGGCAAGACGATCCGCTGGTGCCAGGTGCGCGTGGCGCCTGAGGGTGCGGAGGCCGCCGCAGACGGCGGACCCGCCGTGCACGGCATCGTCTGTGGCGCCGCCAACTTCTTCGTAGGCGACAAGGTCGCCGTGACGCTGCCCGGCTCCGTCCTGCCCGGCCCGTTCCCGATCGCTGCCCGCAAGACCTACGGGCACGTGTCAGACGGGATGATCGCGTCCGCTCGCGAACTCGGGCTCGGCGACGAGCATGACGGCATCCTGCGCCTGGCCACGCTGGGGCTTGACCCCGAGGTGGGTACGGATGCGATCAGCCTGCTGGGCCTGGACGATGCGGCCGTCGAAGTCAACGTCACGCCCGACCGTGGTTACGCCTTCTCGATCCGCGGGATCGCCCGCGAGTATTCGCACGCCACCGGTGTGTCGTTCCGCGACCCGGCGCTCGCTGTGGCGCCGATCGTGTCCGGTGAGATCTTCCCGGTGACGATCGACGACCAGGCGCCTATCCGGGGCCGCACGGGCGCGAGCGTCTTCGTGACGCGCGTGGTGCGAGGCGTCGACGCCACCCGGCCGTCTCCCGCCTGGCTGATCTCCCGGTTGAAGCTGGCGGGCATCCGTTCGATCTCGCTCATCGTCGACATCACGAACTACGTGATGCTCGAGCTCGGTCAGCCGGCCCACGGCTACGACCTCGACAAGCTCACTGGCGGCATCACCGTGCGCCGTGCGCGCGTCGGGGAGGAGCTGGTGACCCTCGACGATGTGACCCGAACGCTGAACGCCGAAGACCTGCTGATCACAGACGAGTCCGGGCCGATCGGCTTGGCCGGCGTGATGGGCGGAGCATCAACCGAGATCAGCGACATCACGACCAACGTGCTCGTCGAGGCCGCGAACTTCGACCCGGTGTCGATCGCACGGGCAGCTCGTCGCCACAAGCTGCCGAGCGAGGCATCCAAGCGGTTCGAGCGCGGAGTCGACCCCGCCGTCGCCGTTGTCGCGGCCGCGCGCGTCGTGCAACTACTGGTTGAACTTGCCGGGGGAGAGGCAGACGATCTCGGGTCGCTCCACGACGCGACGCCGGATGCGACGGCCATCGACCTGCCCACCGGCTTCATCTCGCGGTTGATCGGCCTCGAATACACGGCGGAAGAGGTGCGCACCTCACTCGCCGAAATCGGTGCGACCCTCGAAGTGACAACAGATGGCCTCGCCGTCACGCCGCCGAGCTGGCGCCCAGACCTGACCGACAAGTGGACACTCGCCGAGGAGGTCGCCCGCATCGTCGGGTACGACCGCATCCCTTCCGTGCTCCCGGTTGCGCCTCCAGGCAGAGGACTCACGCTCTCGCAGCAACTTCGACGCACGGTCGCGAACACCCTGGCTGCCACCGGTCACACCGAGGTGCTCGCCTACCCGTTCGTGTCGGAGACGGCGAACAATCGCTTCGGCGCCGCATCCGTTTCACCGGGTGCCGACGTTCCCCAGATCAAGGTCGCCAACCCGCTCGACGGCGAGGCGCCCTATCTGCGCACCTCGATCCTGCCTGGCCTGTTGCAGATCGCACACCGCAATCGCTCTCGTGGGCTCACCGACCTGGCCATCTTCGAGCTCGGGCTGGTGTTCCGTCCAGAGGTCGGTTTCGAATACGGCAGCGCGATCGTTCCGCCCGGCGCAGAACGACCGAGTGACGAATTGCTGGCCGAGTTGAACGCGGGCATACCGCCGCAGCCGTTGTCGCTGGGAGTGGTCCTGACCGGCAATACTGTGCACCATCAGCCGGGGCAGCCTGCCATCGCCGCAAGCTGGCAAGACGCACTCGCCGCGGTGCAGCAGATCGCCGTCGCCTCCGGCATGCAGATCGAGGTGCGGCAGGGTTCACACCAGGCCATGCACCCCGGGCGCACCGCCGAACTGTTCGTGACGACGGATGCCGGCAGCGAGATCGTCGGATATGCCGGCGAGCTGCTTCCTGCGTTCGCACACGAGCATGACTTGCCCGGAGTCGTCGCGGTCGCGGAGATCAACCTGACGGCTGTCTTCGACCGCGCCGGCGCGGGGATCATCGCGAAGCCGATCGGTACCATGCCGGCGGCGACGCAGGATCTCTCGCTCGTGGTGCCCGTCGACGTGCCGGCCGGCGACGTGCGTGCCGGCGTCGCTGAGGGCGGCGGAGAGCTACTCGAGCATGTCGAGCTGGTCGACGACTATCGGGGCCACGGCGTGGGTGAGGGGCAGAAGTCACTCACCTTCGCGTTGCGTTTCCGTGCGCCCGATCGCACTCTGACCGCCGCTGAGGCGAGTGACGCCAAGCTCGCTGGCGTCGCCGTCGCGGCCGAGCGCTTCGACGCCACGATCCGCGAGTAGCGGCCTGAGCGGAGCCGACCCCGTGGCCTGCATTCGCGGTCGACGGACCGTCACTGTCACTCTCGCGTGGGCTGGAGAGGCCTGTGACGGGGGCGGGCGACGCGCGCGATAGATTTGGGGTATGACTTTTTCGGTGGCAGTGGCGGGCGCGAGCGGTTATGCGGGCGGCGAACTCCTCCGTCTGCTCGCCGGACACCCAGACTTTGAGATCCGCACCGTCACCGCGAACAGCAACTCCGGGCAGCGTCTGGTCGACGTGCAGCCGCACCTGCGCTCCCTCGCGCACCTGACCCTGTCGGACACGACGCCGGAGTCCCTCACCGGCCACGACGTCGTCTTCCTTGCGCTGCCACACGGCAAGTCGGGCGAACTCACCTCTCACCTGTCTGCTGAGACTCTCGTCGTCGACTGCGGCGCAGACCACCGGCTCGAGAGCGAAGACGACTGGGCGGGGTTCTACGGCGGCGACTACTACGGCGCTTGGGCATACGGTGTGCCAGAACTCCCGGTGATCGGTGGTAAACAACGCGCAAACCTGGTCGATGCGCGCCGGATCGCGGCGCCTGGGTGCAATGCCAGTACCGTTTCTCTCTCACTTGCCCCCGGCATCCGTGCCGGTGTGATCGAACCGACCGACCTCTCCGCCGTGCTCGCCGTCGGTCCGTCTGGTGCGGGGAAGAGCCTCAAGCTGCCGTATCTCGCCGGCGAGATCCTCGGCTCGGCGAACCCGTATGCCGT
This sequence comes from Glaciibacter superstes DSM 21135, assembly GCF_000421145.1. GTDB lineage: Bacteria > Actinomycetota > Actinomycetes > Actinomycetales > Microbacteriaceae > Cryobacterium > Cryobacterium superstes. The sequence continues at coordinate 116,636 of NZ_ATWH01000015.1, forward strand.
CGGCGGCATGCACAGGCACATCCCCGAGATTCAGCAGGCCCTGCGCTGGGCCGGAGCGACCAGCCCCACCATTTCGTTCACGCCGGTGATCGTGCCGATGTCGCGCGGCATCCTTGCCACGACGACCGCGCGAATCACACCGGGAACCAGCCCAGCAGACGTGCGCGCCGCCTGGGAGCGCGCGTACGCTGACGAGCCGTTTGTTCACCTGCTCCCGGAGGGTCACTTCCCGCGAACGGCAGATGTGCTCGGCGCCAACACCGCGCTGATCGGCCTCGCCGTCGATGAAGCGGTGGGCAGGGTGGTTGTCGTCACCGCCGTCGACAACCTGGCAAAGGGAACGGCGGGAGCCGCCATCCAATCTGCCAATATCGCCCTCGGCCTCGCCGAGACGACGGGCCTCAGCCTGAATGGAGTTGCACCGTGAGTGTCACCGCCCCCGCCGGATTTGTCGCAGCCGGTGCCACCGCCGGACTCAAGAACTCGGGTGGCCTTGACCTGGCGCTCGTGCAGAACCTCGGTCCGCTCACTGCCGCCGCATCGGTGTTCACCTCCAACCGCTGCCTCGCCAACCCGGTCATCTGGAGCCAGCAGGTCATGAAAGACGGCGTTGTCAGCGCCATCGTGCTGAATTCTGGTGGCGCAAACTGCTACACAGGTGCCACCGGTTTCGCCACCACCCACGCGACCGCCGAATTCGTGGCAGAGAAGCTGGGCATCTCCTCCGGCGACGTCATCGTCTGCTCCACCGGGCTGATCGGCGAGCAGCTCGACCTGGGCAAACTCACGACCGGCATCACCGTGGCCGCAGGCACGCTGGCGACGGATGCCGCGGCCACGCCGTCAGGCGGGCTCGCCGCTGCGCAGGCCATCATGACCACCGATACGCGGCCGAAGCAATCTGAGCACCGCTCGCCGACCGGCTGGACCATCGGCGGTATGGCCAAGGGCGCTGGAATGCTCGCCCCCGGTCTGGCCACCATGCTGGTCGTGCTCACCACCGACGCAGTCCTCACCTCCGCGCAGCTCGACATCGCCCTGCGCACGGCGACCAGGGTGACTTTCGACCGTCTTGACTCCGACGGCTGCATGTCCACTAATGACACGGTCAGCCTGCTCGCCTCCGGTGCGAGCGGCATTGACGCCGACCTCACCGAGTTCACGGATGCCCTCACCGCGCTCTGCGCCGACCTCGCCGGTCAACTGCAGGCCGATGCCGAGGGCGCTTCGCACGACATCGCCATCGAGGTGCGAAACGCGAGAACGGAAGACGAGGCCGTGCTCGTGGCCCGCGCGATCTCCCGCAGCAACCTGTTCAAAGCCGCCATCTACGGCAACGATCCCAACTGGGGGCGCGTGCTCGCTGCGGCGGGAACCGTCGATGAGGCGGATGCCGCCTTCGACCCGTATGGCATCGACGTGGCGATCAACGGTGTGCAGGTCTGCCGCGCGGGGGAGCCAGATCAGCCCCGCGAGCTCGTCGATCTCTCGCCGCGAGCGGTCTCTGTGATCGTTGACCTGCACGAGGGAGCTGAATCGGCCACGATCCTCACCAACGACCTCACGCACGACTACGTCGAAGAGAACAGCGCGTACTCCAGCTGATGGGCGACAACGAGACCACATCAACCCACGCCGAGGCATCCGTCAAGGCGGCCACCCTGATCGAATCGTTGCCCTGGCTGAAACGATTCCACGATCAGATCATGGTCGTGAAGTTCGGCGGCAACGCCATGGTCAGCGAAGAGCTGCAGCGCGCGTTCGCAGAAGACATGGTCTACCTCCGGTACGCCGGCATCCGCCCGGTGATCGTGCACGGCGGCGGGCCGCAGATCTCGGCCATGCTCGAAAGACTGGGGATCGAAAGTGAGTTTCGCGGTGGCTACCGCGTGACCACTCCAGAAGCCATGGACGTCGTGCGCATGGTGCTCACCGGCCAGATCAGCCGTGACCTGGTCGGACACATCAACGAGCATGGGCCGCTCGCCGCAGGAATCTCCGGCGAAGACGCCGGGCTATTCCAGGGGCGCAGGCGCGGCGTTGTGATCGACGGCGAAGAAATCGACCTCGGTCTGGTCGGCGACGTCATCGGCGTCGACCCGGCCGCGGTGCACGCCGAACTCGCGGCCGGCCGCATCCCGGTCGTCTCCTCCATCGCGCCAGACGCGGATGTCCCAGGACAGTCTCTGAACATCAACGCGGATGCCGCGGCGGCGGCCCTCGCGGTAGCGCTGGGCGCAGCCAAACTGGTCATCCTCACCGACGTCGCAGGACTGTACAGCGACTGGCCGAACCGCGATTCGCTGGTCTCCGTGATCGACACGGATTCGCTCCGTGCTCTGATCCCGGCGCTTGAGTCCGGGATGATCCCGAAGATGACGGCCTGCCTCGACGCGGTCGAAGGCGGTGTCGCAAAGGCGGCGATCATCGACGGCCGCATTCCGCATTCCATCCTGCTCGAGGTGTTCACCCAGAGCGGCATCGGAACGGAAGTCGTTGACAGTGCCCAGAACCCACCAGCGGCACCCAACTCAGAAGGAGCACCGGCGTGACGACCTGGCAGGAACGTTTCTCGGCTTCCATGATGCGCACTCTCAGCACGCCGCTGGCAATGCTGGTGCGCGGAGAGGGGTGCTACGTCTGGGACGACACCGGCAAGCAGTACCTCGACTTCCTTGCCGGCATCGCGGTGAATTCGCTCGGCCACGCGCACCCCGCTGTCGTCGCGGCGGTCAGCGAGCAGATCGGTACCCTCGCACACGTCTCGAACTACTTCGCCAGCCCACCCCAGATCGAGCTCGCGGAACGCCTGAAGCGGCTGACCGGTGCCAGTGACGCAGGGAGGGTCTTCTTCTGCAACTCCGGAGCTGAGGCGAACGAAGCGGCGTTCAAGCTGGCGCGACTGAACACCGGCGGCACTGTGCAGAAGCCGCGTACCCGCATCCTGGCCCTGCATGACGCGTTCCACGGCCGCACCATGGGCGCACTCGCGCTGACCGGCAAACCGCACATGCGAGAGGCGTTCGAGCCGGTAGCCGGGGGAGTCGAGCACATCGACAGCACCACCCTGGCGCTCGAGGCTGCGATTGACAACACGGTGGCCGCGCTCTTCCTTGAACCGGTGAAGGGTGAGGCCGGCGTCATCGATCTGCCAGACGGGTATCTTCGCCGGGCGCGTGAGCTCTGCACCGAGCACGGGGTACTACTGATCCTCGACGAGATCCAGACCGGGATCGCGCGTACCGGGGCGTGGTTCGCCTACGAGCACGCCGGTATCCTGCCCGACGCGGTCACGATCGCCAAAGGGCTGGGCGGTGGCGTGCCGATCGGTGCGCTGGTGACTTTTGGCGCCGCATCCGATCTCTTCACCCGCGGGCAGCACGGCAGCACATTCGGGGGCAATCCGCTCGTCACGAGAACCGCCAACGCTGTGCTCAGCGTGATCGAAGACGAGCACCTGGTCGAAAACGCCGAGCGTCGTGGTCGCGAACTGCGCGCCATCATCGGCGGCTTGGGCTCACCGCTGATCGACGAGGTGCGTGGTCGCGGTCTCCTGATCGGTGTCGGCCTGACAGAGCCCGTCGCCCTGAAGCTGGCGGCCGCGGCCATGGATGCCGGGCTGATCGTCAACGCCGCGAACGAGTCGAGTATTCGCATCGCACCCCCGCTGATCGTCGGCGACAACGAACTCGCCGAATTCGAGAAGCGATTCGGGCTCGCATTGTCCAGCCTCTAGAGTTGACGAATTACCCGAAGAGAAAGCGATACCGTGACCCGCCATTTCCTGCGCGACGACGACCTCACACCGGCCGAACAGGCCGAGATCCTCGACCTTGCACTGGAACTGAAGCGAGACCGATTCCAGACGCAGCCCCTGGCCGGGCCGCAGACGGTCGCCGTGATCTTCGACAAGTCGTCGACCCGCACTCGGCTCTCCTTCGCGGTCGGCATCGCAGACCTCGGCGGCAGCCCGCTGATCATCACGACAGCGAACAGTCAGCTCGGCGGCAAGGAAACCGCGTCTGACACCGCTCGTGTCATGGAACGCCAGGTCGCCGCGATCGTCTGGCGCACCTACGCGCAGTCCGGCCTCGAAGAGATGGCGAACGGCACAACTGTCCCCGTGATCAACGCACTCTCCGATGACTTCCACCCCTGCCAGCTGCTCGCCGACCTGCTCACCATTCGCGAGCACCGCGGCGAACTCGCCGGGCTGACCCTCACCTTCCTCGGAGACGGTGCGTGCAACATGGCGCAGTCTTACTTGCTCGCGGGGGCGACGGCCGGCATGCACGTGCGTATCGCCTCGCCCGCCGAGTACTCGCCGAATGGCCAGGTTGTGGCGGATGCCGACGCGATCGCCACGAAGACCGGTGGCTCTGTGACGCTCTACACCGATCCGCTCGAAGCAGTCGCCGGTGCGGATGTCGTGGTCACCGACACCTGGGTCTCCATGGGCAAAGAAGAGGAGAAGGCCGCGCGCCTGAGCGAGCTCGGCCAGTACCGGGTGGACGAAGACCTGATGGCGCTGGCCAAGCCAGACGCGCACTTCCTGCACTGCCTCCCGGCCGACCGCGGCTTCGAGGTCGCGGCAGAGGTCATCGACGGACCGCAGAGCATCATCTGGGACGAAGCGGAGAACCGCCTTCACGCGCAGAAGGCCCTCTTGGTCTGGCTGCTGCAGAAGAACGCCGCGTAGCTCGCGCAGGCGCCAAGCGCCGTTCGACTGTCACACGCGCACGGCACGCTCCATTTGCGCGCCCATGCGCCATGCGCGCGTGGTGCATGGGCGCGTAACTGGAGCGCGGCGGGTACACCCCGAAGGCCGGGTCGTCGGCAACAGTCGCGGGGACTCCGCCGCCGTCAAGCCGGTAAACTTGCGGAGACTTCAACTCGCGGGAGAACATGGGGGAGCGGACTGCCCTCGCGGACTCTCGCGCACTCAAACTTCACTCGGCTGCGGCGGGAAGTAGGACGACGATGACAGGTGACGACATAGCAAGCCGGGCCGGTGAGGCCGGAGCGCTCTGGGGCGGCCGCTTCGAAGGCGGACCATCGCCGGAGCTCGCCCGGCTGAGCAAATCCACCCACTTCGACTGGCAGCTGGCCGAGTACGACATCCGTGGGTCGCGGGCGCACGCCAAGGCCTTAGCGGCTGCCGGCTACCTCGACGCCGATGAGCTGGCCGGCATGATCGGCGCCCTTGACACACTCGAGACGGCCGTGGTGAACGGTGAGTTCCTGCCGGCGACGACGGATGAAGACGTGCACTCTGCGCTGGAACGTGGGCTCATCAACATTGCCGGCCCCGAACTCGGTGGCAAGTTGCGTGCAGGCAGAAGCCGTAACGACCAGATCGCCACTCTGGTCCGGATGTTGCTTCGAGACCACGCTGCAGTACTCGCCGGGCTGCTCGTCGACCTGATCGATGCGCTTGCGGCCCAGGCAGAAGCGCACGAGGCCGCGATCATGCCTGGGCGCACGCACCTGCAGCACGCGCAGCCGGTGTTGCTCTCGCACCATCTGCTCGCCCATTGCTGGCCGCTCGTGCGCGACCTCGAACGTTTCGCCGACTGGGGCAGACGCGCCGACTTCTCGCCGTACGGCTCCGGCGCTCTCGCCGGCAACACACTCGGTCTCGATGCCCGCCTGGTTGCAACCGAACTCGGATTCGGCGCGGTCGTCGAGAACTCGATCGACGGCACCGCCAGCCGCGACCTCGTCGCGGAGTTCGCGTTCATCACCGCGCAGATCGGCATCGACATCTCCCGCCTGGCAGAGGAGATCATCCTCTGGAACACCAGGGAGTTCGACTTCGTCACTCTCGACGACGCCTACTCGACGGGTTCGTCGATCATGCCGCAGAAGAAGAACCCAGACATCGCCGAGCTCGCGCGCGGAAAATCCGGCCGGCTGATCGGCAACCTCACCGGCCTGCTCACCACCCTCAAGGGTCTCCCACTCGCGTACAACCGCGACCTGCAGGAAGACAAGGAACCGGTCTTCGACTCGATCGAGACGCTTGAGGTGCTGCTGCCTGCCTTCACCGGGATGGTGGCAACCCTGCGGTTCAATACCGATCGCATGGCCGAGCTTGCGCCGCAGGGCTTCTCCCTGGCGACGGATGTCGCGGAGTGGCTGGTCAAACGCCACGTCACCTTCCGCGATGCCCACGAGATCACCGGATCCTTCGTCAAATACGCGGAAGACCATGATCTCCAGCTGCACGAGGTGGACGACGACGCCCTCCGCTCAATCTCGGAGCATCTCACCCCCGACGTTCGCGATGTGCTGACCATCGAGGGTTCGGTATCGAGCCGCGACGGTCACGGCGGCACCGCGCCTGTGCGGGTGGCCGAACAGCGCGCTGCACTCGTCGAGCGGGTTCGAGGCCTGGCGGCCGCGCTCGCGCCGTGACCTTCGACCGGACAGTTCTGGAGCGGGGCGCCGTTGCGGCCGCGCCGTTGTTGCTCGGCGCCATCCTGACCCATCGCGGGGTTTCGGTGCGCATCACCGAGCTCGAAGCCTACGTCGGCGGAGGAGTCGACCCCGGTTCGCACGCCCACCGCGGCAAGACGAACCGCAACGCGAGCATGTTCGGACCACCCGGTCACCTCTACGCCTACTTCACCTACGGCATGCATACCTGCGCGAACATCGTCTGTTCACCCGACGGCACGGCGTCGGGTGTGTTGGTTCGCGCTGGCGAGGTTGTTGACGGTGTCGATGTAGCACACGGACGCCGCCCAACGTCGAAGAAAGACCGGGACCTGGCCAGGGGGCCCGCGCTCCTCACGCTCGCGCTCGGCATCAGCCTGTCCGACAACGGCGCAGACCTGAACGAACCGCCTTTCGACCTGGAGTTCCCGGCGGCATCCGCTGTCTACGAGACGGGGCCTCGAACGGGCCTCAGCGGTGAAGGGGGCACTGACGCGTTCCCCTGGCGATTCTGGATCCCAGGTGAGCCGTCGGTCTCACCGTACAAACGGCATCCGAAGCTTCCACGTTGACAGGCCGGAAGGGTCAGGTCGCGAAGGGACAGCTGCGAGAGGGCAGGTCACCAACGAACCGCCCGCGCTGATCAGATGACGGCGAAGTGCACGAGGGCTGCGCAGGCGCACGCCCAGATCAGGCTGGCGAGGGTGCCGATGATGAACCGTTCCCGCGCTTCGGCTGCTGCCAGTTCGGTGAAGCGACCGACACCCTTGATCGCGACGATCACGGCAATGCCTTCAGGGAAGCCGGCCAGGATTGTGCCGATGACTGCGAGCCGCTCGAGCACACCGATGGCGAGCCCACCGCGCAGCACTTCGTGCACGGCATTCCCCGCGGAAGCCAGGGCGTCCGACCGGGCGAATTCGCCGTTGTTCTCGACCATGATTCCGCCGTGGGTGCCGGCCGGAACCGTGTTTCTTGTCGCGAGCTTCAGCGAGAGCACGGCCATGGGGCCGCCGCCGACCACGGCCAGTGCGATGGCGACCAGCCCGAGCACCATGTGGACGCCGTTCAGGTCGCCGGGTGCCGGTATCACCGCGATGAACACCGCGGCAGCGAGTGCGCCGGCCGAGATGATCGCCCACGTGCGCTTCTCGAAGCGGAATGCGATCACGGCCGCGGCGAGGGAGCCGAGCGTCACCAGCAGCAGCGCGAGCCAGTAGAGGTATGTCAGCACATCGAAGTGGTGCAGGAGGGTCATTCGTCCGGTTCCGTTCCGCTCATGGCGTGATCGAGGTTCTCCAGAAGCCTAACGAGTGCCGGGCGTGCTGACTCCTCGACTTTCCACAGCGACGCCTTCACCCGCTGGCTGACGGCTGCCGCAGAAATGCCCAGGCGATCGGCGACGTCGACCTGGGCGAGGCCGTGGCGCAGCGAGTCGACAACCTCCCATCCCTCTGAGGTTCGGCGCTGGCGCAGCAGCAGCAGCATGGTGATCAGCGCCTCGACCTCGTCGGTGTTGAGGGTGTTCGTGTTGAGGGTGTTCGTGTCGAGGGTGCTCGCGTCCGCGTTACCAGATGAGCGCGCTGGGTGACGGATGCCGGTGGCCGGCTCAGTCTGCAGGGCGAACTTCGCGTCGGCCCTCTTCGCCCTCGTGACGGCGTCCCGTGCCGCGATGAATGCACCACCTGCGGCTTGCCTCGTTGCTGCCGGCAGGGGAGTGCGCACGGAACCGATCCCGAGACCGACGCTCCAGTATCCGGTGCGGTGGATCGCGAGCACAGCGTCGAGCGCAGCCTGTGCGTATGGAATCAATATCTGGATCTCATCGCCAGAGGTCTGGTCGGGCGGAAGCGTGAAGGTACCCTCGAAGCGCGCCGCGAGTTCTTCGATGAGCTCTCCGGCGCGGTCTCGATCATTGCGACTGTCAACCTGGTCGGCGGTGATGACGAACATGATGAGCTTCCATCCTTAATTGTTTAAAATCAAGCCTATAACCTAAAGTAACACAAATTAAGCATTACACCTTAATCATTTCACACGACGGCTGAATCACGGCCTCCTCGCCACCGATTCGTGGGTGAGCAGTGACAGTGTGACCGCGCTGGTAATCTGGGCTGCGTGTCAGACCCCGTCATCCTTGCCAACCAGACCAACGATCCCGCCTTCAGAAACGTGTGGGACGACCTCATCTGGCGCGGCCTTGTTCACGTCTCGACTGACCAGGCGCAGTTGAAGGAACTGCTCTCGGGTGAGCCGATCACCTTCTATTGCGGCTTCGACCCCAGTGCGCCCAGTCTCCACCTCGGAAACCTGGTGCAGCTGCTGGTCATGCGACGCCTGCAATTGGCGGGGCACCGACCACTCGGTCTCGTCGGCGGATCGACCGGCCTGATCGGTGATCCCAGGCCGACCGCCGAACGTGTGCTCAACACCAAAGACGTCGTTGCGGAGTGGGTGGGATACCTCCGCGCTCAGGTGTCGCGGTTCCTGAGCTCCGAAGGTGAGAACTCGGTCACCATGGTGAACAACCTGGACTGGACGGCGCCGATGAGCGCCATTGATTTCCTGCGCGATGTCGGCAAGTACTACCGGGTCGGCACCATGCTCAAGAAGGATGCCGTCAGCACACGGCTGAATTCCGACGCCGGAATCAGCTTCACCGAGTTCAGCTACCAGATATTGCAGGGCATGGACTACCTCGAGCTCTACCGCAATTACGGCTGCGTGCTGCAGACCGGCGGCAGTGACCAATGGGGAAACCTCACCAGCGGAACCGACCTCATCCATCGCGCAGAGGGGGTGAGCGTTCACGCCATTGGTACGCCGCTGATCACGAACAGCGATGGAACCAAGTTCGGCAAGAGCGAGGGCAATGCGATCTGGCTTGACCCGACTCTCACCAGCCCGTATGCCTTCTACCAGTTCTGGCTCAACAGCGATGATGCCGATGTCATGTTCCGGCTGAAGGTCTTCACTTTCCTGCCACGTACGGAGATCGAGCGCCTGGAGAAACTGGTCGAGTCCGAACCGTTCAAACGCGAAGCGCAACGGGCGCTGGCCTGGGAAGTTACCAGCCTGGTGCACGGGACCGAAGCGACGGATGCCGCGATCAGCGCCGCGCAGGCGCTCTTCGGGCAGGGCGACCTGGCCGAACTCGATCAGATAACCCTCGAAGCTGCGCTCCGGGAGTTGCCGAACACTACGACGGCCCCGCACGCCACGGTGGTGCAGCTGTTGGTGGACACCGGGCTGAGCGGGAGTTTGGGGGAGGCACGGCGGGCCATCGCGCAGGGCGGCGTATACCTCAACAACACCAAGGTGAGTGAGGACGACGTGACCATCGACAGCGCGGTTCTGCCGGGTGGATTCGCCGTACTGCGTCGGGGTAAAAAGACCCTTGCCGGTGTGTTCGTCGAGTAGTCGTCCGGCGCAAATTTCCTGGCGCAGGAGGCGACACGCCCGGGATGCGGTCGCAATTTGCACGGGTACCGGAATCGCCGTAATGTAATCCCTTGTCACCCCAAAGGTGCGAGAAGCGGAAGAGCTTCTCGGCTTCAAGCGGGACCACTCCCAAGTACAGAACACAGCGAAGATATTCGCCGTGGATAGTGCTTGATGAGTTTCGGAACGACTCCTAGCGGAGAAGGGCCGGAACGAAAGAAACACCGTAGAGAAGTTGCCCCATTGCGATGGCCGGGAGGTCTGAGGTTGGGGTGTCCGATCCTTGAGAACTCAACAGCGTGCACTATGTCAAATGCCAAAAACCTCGTCGTTGGACTTCGGTCTGATGAGGAGATTCCTTTGGAAAAGATTAATGGATAGAAGCAAGTCAGTAATGATTTGTTCTGTCAGTTTCAAACTTGTGTTTGGTTCGCCTATTCCGGTGGCCTTTCACACTAGATGTGACGCTGGGTTCGCCTGGTTGTCTGTCAAACATTTACGGAGAGTTTGATCCTGGCTCAGGACGAACGCTGGCGGCGTGCTTAACACATGCAAGTCGAACGATGAAGGGGAGCTTGCTCCTTGGATTAGTGGCGAACGGGTGAGTAACACGTGAGTAACCTGCCCTTGACTCTGGGATAAGCGTTGGAAACGACGTCTAATACCGGATATGACAGCTGACGGCATCGTCTGGTTGTGGAAAGAATTTTGGTTGGGGATGGACTCGCGGCCTATCAGCTTGTTGGTGAGGTAATGGCTCACCAAGGCGACGACGGGTAGCCGGCCTGAGAGGGTGACCGGCCACACTGGGACTGAGACACGGCCCAGACTCCTACGGGAGGCAGCAGTGGGGAATATTGCACAATGGGCGCAAGCCTGATGCAGCAACGCCGCGTGAGGGACGACGGCCTTCGGGTTGTAAACCTCTTTTAGTAGGGAAGAAGTGGCTCTTTTTTGAGTTGTGACGGTACCTGCAGAAAAAGCACCGGCTAACTACGTGCCAGCAGCCGCGGTAATACGTAGGGTGCAAGCGTTGTCCGGAATTATTGGGCGTAAAGAGCTCGTAGGCGGTTTGTCGCGTCTGCTGTGAAATCCCGAGGCTCAACCTCGGGCCTGCAGTGGGTACGGGCAGACTAGAGTGCGGTAGGGGAGATTGGAATTCCTGGTGTAGCGGTGGAATGCGCAGATATCAGGAGGAACACCAATGGCGAAGGCAGATCTCTGGGCCGTAACTGACGCTGAGGAGCGAAAGCATGGGGAGCGAACAGGATTAGATACCCTGGTAGTCCATGCCGTAAACGTTGGGAACTAGATGTGGGGGCCATTCCACGGTCTCCGTGTCGCAGCTAACGCATTAAGTTCCCCGCCTGGGGAGTACGGCCGCAAGGCTAAAACTCAAAGGAATTGACGGGGGCCCGCACAAGCGGCGGAGCATGCGGATTAATTCGATGCAACGCGAAGAACCTTACCAAGGCTTGACATATACGAGAACGCCGCAGAAATGTGGAACTCTTTGGACACTCGTATACAGGTGGTGCATGGTTGTCGTCAGCTCGTGTCGTGAGATGTTGGGTTAAGTCCCGCAACGAGCGCAACCCTCGTCCTATGTTGCCAGCACGTTATGGTGGGAACTCATGGGATACTGCCGGGGTCAACTCGGAGGAAGGTGGGGATGACGTCAAATCATCATGCCCCTTATGTCTTGGGCTTCACGCATGCTACAATGGCCGGTACAAAGGGCTGCGATACCGTAAGGTGGAGCGAATCCCAAAAAGCCGGTCTCAGTTCGGATTGAGGTCTGCAACTCGACCTCATGAAGTCGGAGTCGCTAGTAATCGCAGATCAGCAACGCTGCGGTGAATACGTTCCCGGGCCTTGTACACACCGCCCGTCAAGTCATGAAAGTCGGTAACACCCAACGCCGGTGGCCTAACCCGTAAGGGAGGGAGCTGTCTAAGGTGGGATCGGTGATTAGGACTAAGTCGTAACAAGGTAGCCGTACCGGAAGGTGCGGCTGGATCACCTCCTTTCTAAGGAGCATGTGCAGTCTCGTGGAGTCTTTGCTGTTTACACGGAGTGAAGCGAGAATTAACTGCCAAGTTGTACCAGCCTGTTCGGGTTGGACAACGCTCATGGGTGGAACATTGACATAGATGCCGGATGAAGTTCGCTTCACTTAGTACGCCCCAGTGTTTATTCACTGTCGGTTGGAATGGTGGGGTGGACGGGGGCTGGTATACCGCACGCTGTTGGGTCCTGAGGGACCGGGCCGGCCATTGGGTTGGACTGTTCCTCTGGACCTTTTCTCGTTTCCATTACTTGGGGCGGGGGAGGGTACCGCCCGTACTTTGAGAACTACACAGTGGACGCGAGCATCTTAGATTCGAGACTTCGGTCTCGAATCACAAAGATTGAGCCGGCGAAATCGTTCAGCCTTTGGGTTGTTCTTTTTTGTTGGCTCTTTCATTGGTCAATTTCTGTCGCGAATTTATTCGTGACCTTAATCGATTCGAACTCATGTGATTTCAAATTTCTAAGAGCAAACGGTGAATGCCTTGGCATGTAGAGCCGAAGAAGGACGTAGTAATCTGCGATAAGCCTCGGGGAGTTGATAAACGAACTGTGATCCGAGGATGTCCGAATGGGGAAACCCCGCCAGGCCCGTGAGGTGATCTGGTGACTCCCGCCTGAATATATAGGGCGGGTAGAGGGAACGTGGGGAAGTGAAACATCTCAGTACCCACAGGAAGAGAAAACAATAGTGATTCCGTTAGTAGTGGCGAGCGAACCCGGACGAGGCTAAACCGATTATGTGTGATAGCCGGCAGGTGTTGCATGGTCGGGGTTGTGGGACTTTTCTGCTGTCTCTGCCGAGATGGTGAGGGTTAGAGCGTTGTATAGGCGAACAGGATTGAAAGCCTGGTCATAGAGGGTGCGAACCCCGTAGCCGAAATGCAGTAATCGCCCGAAGAGTATCCCAAGTAGCACGGGGCCCGAGAAATCCCGTGTGAATCTGTCAGGACCACCTGATAAGCCTAAATACTCCTACATGACCGATAGTGAACAAGTACCGTGAGGGAAAGGTGAAAAGTACCCCGGGAGGGGAGTGAAATAGTACCTGAAACCGTTTGCTTACAAACCGTTGGAGCAGCCTTGTTGCTGTGACAGCGTGCCTTTTGAAGAATGAGCCTGCGAGTTAGTGATATGTGGCGAGCTTAACCCGAGAGGGGAATGCGTAGCGAAAGCGAGTCTGAATAGGGCGATTCAGTCGCATGTCCTAGACCCGAAGCGAAGTGATCTATCCATGGCCAGGTTGAAGCGTGTGTAAGAGCACGTGGAGGACCGAACCCACTTCAGTTGAAAATGGAGGGGATGAGCTGTGGATAGGGGTGAAAGGCCAATCAAACTTCGTGATAGCTGGTTCTCTCCGAAATGCATTTAGGTGCAGCGTTGTGTGTTTCTTGCCGGAGGTAGAGCTACTGGATAGCTGATGGGCCCTAAAAGGTTACTGACGTTAGCCAAACTCCGAATGCCGGTAAGTGAGAGCGCAGCAGTGAGACGGTGGGGGATAAGCTTCATCGTCGAGAGGGAAACAACCCAGACCACCAACTAAGGTCCCAAAGCGCGTGCTAAGTGGGAAAGGATGTGGAGTTGCACAGACAACCAGGAGGTTGGCTTAGAAGCAGCCACCCTTGAAAGAGTGCGTAATAGCTCACTGGTCAAGTGATTCCGCGCCGACAATGTAACGGGGCTCAAGCACGCCACCGAAGTTGTGGCATTAGCATTTTTGGTAAGCCGCCACCTTGTGTGGTTGGTTCAGCCGTGTTGATGGGTAGGAGAGCGTCGTGTGGCCAGCGAAGCGGCGGTGTAAACCAGCCGTGGAGGCCACACGAGTGAGAATGCAGGCATGAGTAGCGAAAGACGGGTGAGAAACCCGTCCTCCGAAAGACCAAGGGTTCCAGGGCCAGGTTAATCCGCCCTGGGTAAGTCGGGACCTAAGGCGAGGCCGACAGGCGTAGTCGATGGACAACGGGTTGATATTCCCGTACTGGCGAAAAACCGTCCGAACCAATCCAGTAATGCTAAGTATCTGAATCCCGCCGACCAAAGCCTTCGGGTGGAGGGGGTGGGCCTAGCGTACGACCCTATTCTGGTGCGGTTAGCGTATTAACAGGTGTGACGCAGGAAGGTAGCTGAGCCGGGCGATGGTTGTCCCGGTCTAAGGGTGTAGGCCGAGAGATAGGCAAATCCGTCTCTCATGAAGGTTGAGACCCGATGGGTACCCCGTAGGGGGGAAATCAGTGATCCTATGCTGCCAAGAAAAGCATCGACGCGAGGTTTTAGTCACCCGTACCCCAAACCGACTCAGGTGGTCAGGTAGAGAATACTAAGGAGATCGAGAGAATCGTGGTTAAGGAACTCGGCAAAATGCCCCCGTAACTTCGGGAGAAGGGGGGCCTGAGGCGTGAACGGATTTACTCCGGGAGCGTTTGAAGGCCGCAGAGACCAGTGGGAAGCGACTGTTTACTAAAAACACAGGTCCGTGCCAAGTCGCAAGACGATGTATACGGACTGACGCCTGCCCGGTGCTGGAAGGTTAAGAGGAACGGTTAGCACTTCGGTGCGAAGCTGAGAATTTAAGCCCCAGTAAACGGCGGTGGTAACTATAACCATCCTAAGGTAGCGAAATTCCTTGTCGGGTAAGTTCCGACCTGCACGAATGGCGTAACGACTTCCCAGCTGTCTCAACCGCGAACTCGGCGAAATTGCATTACGAGTAAAGATGCTCGTTACGCGCAGCAGGACGGAAAGACCCCGTGACCTTTACTACAGCTTGGTATTGGTGTTCGGTGTGGCTTGTGTAGGATAGGTGGGAGACTGTGAAGCTTGGACGCTAGTTCAGGTGGAGTCACTGTTGAAATACCACTCTGGTCATATTGGATATCTAACTTCGAACCGTGATCCGGTTCAGGGACAGTGCCTGGTGGGTAGTTTAACTGGGGCGGTTGCCTCCTAAAAAGTAACGGAGGCGCCCAAAGGTTCCCTCAACCTGGTTGGCAATCAGGTGTCGAGTGTAAGTGCACAAGGGAGCTTGACTGTGAGACTGACAAGTCGAGCAGGGACGAAAGTCGGGACTAGTGATCCGGCAGTGGCTTGTGGAAGCGCTGTCGCTCAACGGATAAAAGGTACCTCGGGGATAACAGGCTGATCTTGCCCAAGAGTCCATATCGACGGCATGGTTTGGCACCTCGATGTCGGCTCGTCGCATCCTGGGGCTGGAGTAGGTCCCAAGGGTTGGGCTGTTCGCCCATTAAAGCGGTACGCGAGCTGGGTTTAGAACGTCGTGAGACAGTTCGGTCCCTATCCGCTGCGCGCGTAGGAAATTTGAGAAGATCTATCCCTAGTACGAGAGGACCGGGATGGACGAACCTCTGGTGTGTCAGTTGTTCCGCCAGGAGCACCGCTGATTAGCTACGTTCGGAACGGATAACCGCTGAAAGCATCTAAGCGGGAAGCCGGCTTCGAGATGAGATTTCCATCCCTTAGGGGGAGAGGCTCGCAGCTAGACTACTGCGTTGATAGGCCGGATGTGGAAGTGAGGACTAAAGACTCATGGAGCTGACCGGTACTAATAAGCCAATAATTTGATAACACTTCGTTCGAATCGAAGATGCTACGCGTCCACTATGTGGTTCTCGATGTACGGTCGAGAACCAAACACACAACATCACGTTGTGCTTGTTTGATTCACTTTGATTAACATCACAAGTGTTTCGGCGGCTATAGCGAGAGGGAAACGCCCGGTCACATTCCGAACCCGGAAGCTAAGACTCTCTGCGCCGATGGTACTGCAGGGGGGACCCTGTGGGAGAGTAGGACACCGCCGGACTTAACTTAGAAACA
>NZ_ATWH01000016.1 GCF_000421145.1 Glaciibacter superstes DSM 21135
CCCTTCAAGCAGGCCGTGACCCCGACCGGATATCGTTCGTCGCAGCCCTCCGCATCTCCCGCCGGTCCATCGCCCAGCAGGGAGCTTTTCCCCCCTGACGTAACTGACCCCGTCGAACTGCTCTGGTGCCACGCCATCCGTGAACTCGTACGCCGCCTGCTACCCCGACGCCGACCCAGGTCAAACCCCCGCGTCGTCAAACGCAAGTACACCAAATGGCACGTCAAACGATTACGTCACCGCGAATGGCCCCAACCGGATCGGACTCCCGAACAAGCTGTAATGATCTAATTGAACGGTATTGGATCTAGCCCCCCGTCCGCCACCGCGCACCATTAGCGCGCGGATGCACCACGCGCGCATGGCGCATGGGCGCGCAGGTGGCGCGTGCTGCTATTCGAGCGTGGTTCCCTGAGCAAGCGCGAGGATGCCGCGCGCCCGGCCGACCATCGCAGCGTCGACCATCTCGCCGCTGGCAAGCGTCGCCACTCCCCCGGTCGCGGTTGCAGCGAGCACCTCGCGAGCCCACGCTTCCTCAGCGGTGTTCGGCCGGAACACCTCCACGATCACGGACAGCTGACTCGGGTGCACCGCGGTGCGCCCCACCCAGCCGAGCGCACGGCCGCGTTCGGTGTCCGCATGCAGACCGTCCAGGTCACGGATGCCGGTGAACGCCGACAGCATCGGTGCGCCCAGGCCGGCGGCGCGAGCTGCGAACAACACCCGCACCCGCGCATAGTCCATCGCTTCGGGAGCGGAGGTGCCGAGGTCACTGGCGAGATCCGATTCGCCGAGGGCAAGCCTGGTGACCGACGGATGCCGGGCGATGGCGGCAGCGTTCTCGACCCCGAGCGCCGTCTCAAGGAGCGCCGTCACCGGATGCCCCGGTGCGGCATCGACAACCAGATCGACATCGTCAGCCGATTCAACCTTCGGCACCCGCAGTTCGAAGTTCGCACTCACCCGGGCGAGCGCCGCCAGGTCAGCAGCGCCGACTGCGCTCGTTGATTCGGCCGTAGCAGTTGAATCGGCGTGCAGCGGGTTGATCCGCACCTGCACGACCGGTGACCGAGCGCTGACCTCACGCGCGGACAGCCAACGCACCACCTCGTCGCGGGCGAGTTGCTTGTTGTCGCCAGCCACCGCATCCTCGAGATCCAGGATCACCAGGTCAGCGCCAGTCGCCACTGCCTTCTCGAATCGGTCAGGGCGGTCGCCAGGCACATACAAGCCGGTTATCAGCGGGCGTCCGGTGGCCGGAGATGGCCCGGCGGCCGGCCGTCTGGCGTCACTCATATGACACCCTTCTCCCGCAACGCCGCCAGTTGCTTGCGTGTCACGCCGACCTGTTCGAGCACCTCGTCGGTGTCGCGTCCGTGCGGGCGTCCTGCCCAGCGGATGTCACCTGGCGTCCCCGACAGCCGGAAGAGCACGTTCTGCATCTTGATCGCCCCCAGCTCGTCGTCGTCGATGGTGCGCACGGTTTCGAGTGCAGCATATTGCGGGTCGGCGAGAATGCCGCGCACGTCGTAGACCGGAGCCACGGCGGCTTGCGCCTGTTCGAACGCGGTCAGCACCTCGCTCGTCGTACGCGCCCCGATCCAGGTCGAGACGGCGCCATCGAGTTCGTCGGCGTGCTCTGCCCTGGTGTGGCCGGAGGCGAACCACGACTCGTCCACCAGCTCGGGCCTGCCGACCAGTCGCAGCACCCGCTCGGCGATCGACTGCGAGCTTGTCGACACCGCAACCCAGTCGCCGTCTGCCGTTCGATACACGTTGCGCGGGGCGTTATTGACTGACCGGTTGCCGGTGCGCTTCTGCACCGTTCCGAGCTGGTCGTACGCCGTGATCTGGCCGCCGAGCAGCATCAGGATCGGCTCGATGATCGCCATGTCGATCACCTGCCCGGTACCGCCCTGGCCGGTACCGCCCGTTTCAACGGCTCGCAACGCCACCATGATCGCGTAGCTGGTCGCCAAAGCTGCGATACCGTCTGCGAGCCCGAATGGCGGCAGTGTCGGTGGGCCGTCCGGTTCGCCGGTGAGCGCCGCGAAACCGCTCATCGCCTCGGCCAGACTGCCAAATCCCGGTCGCCCGGAGTACGGCCCCACCTGGCCGAACGCGGTCACCCGCGCGATCACCAGACGCGGATTCACCGCGTGCAGTTGTTCGGGCCCGAGCCCCCAGCGTTCGAGGGTGCCAGGCCGGAAATTTTCGATGAGCACGTCGGCCTCTGCGACCAGCGCGAGCAGGAGCTCGGCGCCGGCCGGCGCACCGAGGTTGATGGTCGCTGCGCGCTTGTTGCGCCCGAGGGTCTTCCACCAGAGGTTGACGCCGTTTTTCGCGGGCCCGTGTCCGCGCGATGCGTCTGGCTTCGCCGGGTGCTCGATCTTGATCACATCAGCACCGAAGTCGCCGAGGAACGTCGCTGCCAACGGACCCGCAAAGAGCGTCGAGATATCCAGGACACGGATGCCGGTGAGCGGCCCCGTAGCACCGCTCGCGTCTTCTGCCGGCCGGCTCTGCTCACTCATTGCTGGTCCTCCGCACTGCGCTGGCCTCTCCGTCGCTGCCTTCACCACCGGTCACCGGCGTTTCTTTCAGGTCCCATGCCAGGCGGAACCCGATGCTCGTCGAGCGTTCGATTCCGAGTCCGGCGAGCAGGTACTTCAGGCTGAATTCTGGCGGACGCGCTCCCCCGTCGACGTACCAGTCCGAACCGCGCGACACGTGCTCGCTCCCGCCCTTGAGCATGACGAAACGGGTCACGCCGTCGCTGTGTTCGCTCTCCGTCCAGTTCCAGACGACGGGTTCGAGCCGCCGGAAGTACGGATCACTCGCCGCAGCCTGCCACTCGAACTCCGTGGGAAGCCGCGCACCAGCCCAGGCCGCATACGCCCGGGCATCGTCGAGGCTCACGAGGGTGGCCGGCGCAGAGGTCGGCGCACTTGCCGGCCCGGAGTGAGCTGCAGTGACCGGCGTCGCAGCCGCACCGGAGGCATCCGTCACCCGGAATCGGTTGACGCTCGTCGGAACATACTCGCGCTCCCGCACGAACCCGTCGAACTCGGCAGCGGTCACCTCGGTCGCGGCCACCGCCACCCGGCCGAGCGCCACCTCCACGACCTTCTCCCGATCATCGTGAAGTCGCGGCGGCAGCGGCTTCCACTCCTCGACGTACGGAGCTCCCTGGTAGAGTCCGGTCTCGCGGCGCCGGTAGGTCACCGTCAGCTCGCGCGTGCCAGGCGAGACGTCGATCGCGCCGGGCGGCACAACCTCCACCGGTGCCGGCACGACGGCCAGACGATCGGCGAGCCGTGCCGGAAACGCGGCGTCTGTGATTTCTCCGGAATCGGTGTCAGCGACGGATGCCGCGTCGGCGGCGGCTTCGGAGAGCAGTGCGTCGAGCCAACCAGGACGCGCTCCGCTCACCGCAAGGATGCCCGCGATGCCGCGAGCGGGCACCGTGACCGAAACGGATGCAGCAGCAACGGATGCCGCATCAACGGCGGCACCACCGCGCACGGCAGTGCCCGCCGTGACGTCGAACAGGTCCGCCCTGTCGAGCCCGGCAGCGCCAGCTTCGAGCACCGGCCCGGTGTAGTCGGTGTCGTGCCGGTTGACGATGGTCCAGAGGGTGAGGTCGCCGAGCGAGAAGCGTGAGACGTAGACACCGGCGGCGAGTGCCTCCGGTGCAGCATCGGTCAGCGGGGTCCATTCGCCGTCGACCAGTACCTCGTTGAACGCCCGCTGCACCCGCAGCATCCGTCGCAGTGTTGCCTTGTCTCGTGAGTTCCAGCCGACCCAGACACCGAAGACGGTGTCCCAGACCAGCATCCCGGTGCCGTTCATCCAGGCGGACTGCAGTTCGGCGCTGTGGTCGTGGTTCCAGCGGCGGGTGGAGTGCATCATGTGGCGGCGTTCGTACCAGTGGGCGCGCATCACGCCGGGGGCATCGCTGTCAGAAAACCACTGCGCCCAGCTCAGGTGGTGGTCTTCGATGCGCTGGTTGGGCACGCGCGACTCTCCCTCGAGCACCTGCGGCGGCTCGGCCGTCTGCAGCGCGCGAATAAGCCCGGAATCGCCCTCCTTCATGGTGTCGAGGAAGACGCCGTCAACACCGAGTTCGCCGACGATCATGGCGAGCTCATCCGCGTCGTCGTGCGGAGCGCGGCGGGTGCCGGTATCCCACGGGTTGTAGTCGATGAAGACCTTCAGGCCGTGCTCGTGC
Source organism: Glaciibacter superstes DSM 21135 (assembly GCF_000421145.1). Taxonomy (GTDB): domain Bacteria; phylum Actinomycetota; class Actinomycetes; order Actinomycetales; family Microbacteriaceae; genus Cryobacterium; species Cryobacterium superstes. The sequence continues at coordinate 4,232 of NZ_ATWH01000016.1, forward strand.
AGGCGGGTGACGACGTCGGCAAGGCCGGGTACGTCGCGGTAGAAGTCGAACTGGTTGCGGTCGTCGATGCCGATGATCGGGTAGGCGTGCCAGAGCACGATGCCGTCGAACCCGCCGTGGTCGGCCGTCGCGTCGAGGAATGCGTCGACGGTGAAGCACTGGTTCTTGTGATCGAAGAGGCGTTCGTCCCACAGCCAGACCAGCGCGACGCTGTAGCAGGACCGCGTCCAGCGGGAGCTCTCCGCCTCGTAGGCTGCGCCGCTGTAGCCGAGTCGTTCCTGCGCCTCGGCACGCCACTTTGCCAGCGCCGTGCGCCATGCCGGCCAGTCTTCCGGGTCGTCAGGCGCCGCGAAGATCTTCGCGATATCGCCTGTCGCTGGGTCAATGCGCCCGTGCGGTGGAAGCACCGTCGGCAGGTCGATCGCCCGCGGCACCAGCGGGTTGAACTCGTTGGTGTTTGCTTCGTCAGCATCAATCGGTGCAGCGGACGATGCGGCGGACGGAACGGTTGGCTGGGCGGAAATCGTCTGGCTCCTTGATCGTTCTGGATGATCATCGTTCTGAATGAATCGGATGCGGCTGGTGGGTTCAGATGGTCGCTACCGCCACGGTACGCCGGGCGAGCTCGTCGAAGCCGAGACGGTCGAAGCCAGGCACGCTCGACGCGAGCTGGTTGCCGAGCGGGTCGATCCACCTGGTAGGCAGCGCGGATGCGCCGGCGAGCGCACCGCAGATCGAGCCGGCCGTCGCGCCGGTCGAGTCGGTGTCCCAGCCGCCGGTCACCGCGAGCGTGATCGCGGTTTCGAAATCACCGCGGCTGCGGGTGAGCGCGAAAGCCAGCAGTGCTGAGTTGTTCAGCACGTGCACCCAGTGCAGGTGTCCGTACTCGGCGTAGATCGCGTCGAGTGCGGCCTCGGTGTCCAGGTCGCCACGGCCGAGTTCGACGCCGTAGCGAATCGCCGCCGCGTACCGACTGTTCGACGGAACCACACAGAGCCCGGCCTCGATCACGTCGTCGACCGAGTCGGCGACAACCGCTGCGCTGCTGGCCGCGGCTGCGAACATGCCACCGTAGAGCCCGTTGCGCCCGTGGCTGAGGCGCCCATCGGCCCAGGCCAGCCGTGCAGCCTGGTGCTGGTCGCCTGGGTTCGCCCAGCCGTAGACATCCGTTCGGATCTGCGCGCCGATCCAGTCGCGGAACGGGTTGCCGACCGTGCCGGCGACGTCTGGCTCGTAGCCGTCGAGGAGATTGCGGTAAACGATGCGCTCGGCTGTGAAGACCCGCCCGCCAGGAAGGTTTGCCAGCCAGGACTGCGCAACATCATCTGTGCTGATTTGCGAGTCGGTGCTGAAGCCGTCGCCGACCCGTTCGAGCAGGTCGAGGGCGATCAAGGGAAAGTTGAGGTCGTCGTCTTCCGGCATGCCGTCGATGTTCTCGGCGAGGCTGGTCGGACGGCTCCGCCGATTCCATGGATACGCTGCCGCGACCGCGGGGTCGAGGCCGACGTCGGTGAAATAGCCGCCCAGCGGCCAGTTCCCGGTCGACTGGGCGATCGCGCGAATTCCCTCCCTCGGGATCTTCTCCACCGGCTTGCCCAGCAGGCACCCCGCCGCACGGCCGAGCCAGGCACCGTGCACCCGGTCGACCAAGTCGTCACTCGCCCTGCCATTGCTTGCCGACTGCACAGTGGAGGCCGCTGCGCCGGGGGCCGCCGCAAAGATCGCGTCGAGGTCATCCGGTTCGTTCCGCAACAGCTCCGCCGGAACCGGCACGGTGTCGATGCGCGCGAGCAGCTCCCTGGCCAGCGTGCGCAACTCGGCGGACGCCGGTGTCGGCGTCGCCCCGCTCACCGCGGCCGTTGCGGCGCCGCCGGCCTCGATCCACCGCGCGCGAATTGCAGACACGTCCCGGCCGTCGAGCTCCGCCGCCACCAGTGCGTGCGGAAGCAGGTCTTCCGGCTGGGTCCAGCTCAGGCGAAGCACTAGGCGCGGCTCCCGACTGCCGCGTCACCGACTGCCGCCAGGTCATCGATGGCCGCACTTCGCGCGTCGAATCGCGCGCGGTCCTTGGCCAAGATCTCCCTGGTGACAGTAGCCATGACGGGCCCCGATGCCGTGATGTCCATGCGGCTGCCCTCGTGCACACCAGCGATCCAGTCGGACGGCACGCTCGCGAGACCCCCGAGTGCACCGGCGAGCGACCCGGCCATGACGGCGATCGAGTCGGAGTCGCGGCCGTAGTTGATCGAGCCGAGCACGGCCTCTCGATAGTTGCCGCGGGCGGCGATCAGCATGCCGAGCGCGATCGGCAGTTCTTCGATGGACTTGGTGCGGCTCGGGATGCGTGCATCGCGGGCCGGCGCCCGGTAGTCGGGTCCGACGGTGTCGAACGGTATGACGGCCGACCGCAGGGTCGCCAGGCCGCTTCGCCAGTCGGTGACGGATGCCGCGGCCGTCACCACGGCGTCGATCGCGTCTCTCGTGCCGTCCTTGGCCAGCCGCAGTGTGATGTCGACGATGGAGTCGACGCTCGCACCTGGGCGCATGGCTTCGGCGACGGCGGCCGCGTACACGCCGGCGGCCTCCCGTCCGTAGCTGGACTGGTGGGCACCGGCCACGTCGATCGCCTCGGCGTATGCGCTGTCTGCGGAACCGGCGTTGGCGATGCCGATCGGTGCGGCATACATCGTTGCGCCGCAGTTGACGATGTTGCCGACTCCGGCCTCACGCGGGTCGATGTGGCCGTAGTGCAGCCGGGCGACCAGCCACTTCTCGGCGAGGAAGATGCGGTGCAACAGCAGCGCCTCGCCCTCGAGCTCCGGTATCCAGCGCCGTTCCCCGATCAAGAGCGGCACCAGGTGCTCAGCGATAGCGTAGGCGTCGAGATGATCACGCACCGTGGCATAAACCTCGACGAGCGCGTTCGTCATCAGGGTGTCATCCGTCACATGCCCGTCACCCTTGTGGTACGGCGCAATCGGCCTGGCGTTCTTCCAATCGGCCAGGAACGGGGGAACGATGCCGGTGATGAACCCGTCGTAGCGCTCCTGGATGGCCTCCGGCGTGTTGCCTTCAGCCGCGCCGCCGAGCGCGTCTCCGACGGCAGCGCCGGCCAGGGCGCCGGTCGCCTTATCCTCGAGCAGGTCCATTGGTTCTTCTCCATTCGTTGGTCGAGCGTGTTCGGGGCCCCGGCGGTCGAGCCTGCCTTCGCTGGTCGAGCCTGTCGAGACACGCTCGACCAGCAGTTGCCGTTAGCCGCCGACGGATGCCCAGCCATCGGTGAGCTGCTTCTTCAGGTCCTCGAGCGAGATCGAGTTCGCGAAGTACTGCTGCAGGCCGGGGGTGGCGTACTGGTCTTTCCACTGCGGGTAGTTGGCCGCCTTCTGGAACGGAGCGCCCTTCAGGTCTTCACCGCTGGCCAGGATCTCGGCCCAGCCGTTCTGCCCGTCGGTCTGCGTGGCGACCTCCTCGCGGGCAGCACTCGACGCGGGGATCAGCCAGTCGCCCTGCGCCAGCTTCGCCTGGTTCGACGCACCCATGAAGTAGTCGACGAACTTCGCCGACTGCTCCACGTGCTTGCTCTCCGCCGCGACCGACATGGTCTGCGGGTTTGCGGCCTGCACTGGTCCAGCTGAGCCGGCCAGCGGAGGCAGTACCGCCCAGTTGAAGCCCTCCGGAGCGGACTCCGTCAGCTGCTGGGCGAGGTAGTTGCCGCCGATGTACATTGCGTACTGGCCGCCGAGGAAGCCGGGCATGACGTCGCTGCCGCTCTGGGTCAGCGTGACCGGGTCGAGCGAGCCGTCGTCGAACGCCATCGCGTGGATGCGCTCTGGCACTTCGAGTTCGTTCTCGCCGACGTCGATCGTGGCCTCGGCGCCGGTTCCGTCAAAGAACGTGCCGTCGAACCCGAGCGCCGTGTTCATGATTGCGGCGGTGGGCTGCTTGAGGCCCCAGCCGACGCCGAATTTGCCGTCGGCGGTGAGCTTCTTCGCGGCGTCGGCCAGGTCATCCCAACTGAGTTCTTCACCAGCTGGAACCTCCACGCCTGCCGCGGCGAACGCATCCGTGTTGGCGAAGACGACGTAGGTCTGCAGCAGAGTCGGAGCGGCGATGATCTGGCCGTCGTCTGTGGTGACCGTCTCCCAGACGTCATCGGAGACGGAACTCTTCGTGTCGTCGCTGAGGTACTTTCCGATGTCGGCGAGGTAGCCCTGGTCGGCGAACCCGAGGATGTCGGAGGACTCGTCATGGATCACGTCTGGAGCAGTGCCGCCCTGGAACTGGGTGACCAGTTGGTCGTGCACGTTGTCCCAGCTGCCCTGAGTGAGCTTGACCTGGATGTCGGGGTTGTCGGCGTTCCAACTGTCGACGATCTCCTCGGTGGCGGCGATGGTCGTGTCCTGGAACGCGAGGCTCTGGAAGGTGATGGTGACCGGCCCGTCGTCGCCTCCGCTGTCGTTCGCGGTTCCTCCCCCGCCGAACGCGCAACCGGCCATGAGCCCGACGACGGCGAGTCCGCCGATCGCTAGTGCAGCCTGTCTTTTCATTGTTCTGTCTCCTTCTTGTGATCGCACTGCTGTGTGCTGGGTTCTGTGTGGGTGTGTCTGGATGCCGTGGGCTAGCCCTTGACCGCGCCGCTGAGCAGGCCAGAGGTGAGGCGACGCTGGATGATCGCGAAGAACACCAGGCTGGGGATGGTGGCGAGCAGGGATGCCGCGGCGAGCTGACCGAGTTGCACCTGTCCTTCGGCGCCGACGAACCTCGCCAGGGTGAGCGGGAGCGTCTGCAGAGCCGGGTCCTGGATCAGGACGAGCGCGAAGAAGAACTCGTTCCAGCCGGAGATGAAGGTGAACAGGCTGGTGGCGACCAGACCGGGAGCGAGGAGCGGCAGCACGATCCGGCGCAGGATGAGCAGGCGGCTTCCTCCGTCCATGGCGCCGGCCTCCTCGAGATCGACCGGAATGCCGGCGACATATCCCTGCAGCATCCAGAGCGCGAAGGGCAGTGACCAGACCGTGTAGACCAGAATCAGCCCGATCAGGTTGTTGACGAGGCCGATCTGCTTGAGAACCAGGAACAGCGGAATGATGATCAGGATGAACGGGAACACCTGGCTGAGCAGGATCCAGCCGGTCGCGATTCCCCGCAGCCTGGTGCGGAACCTGGCCAGCGCGTAGGCGGCCGGTAGTGAGATCACGGTGACGATCACTGTGGTGCAGACCGCGACGAACAGGCTGTTGCCCGCCGCCTGGATCAGGTTGGCCTTGTCGATCGCGGCCAGGAAGTTGTCGAAGTTCAGCGTCGACGGCAGGAAAGTCGGGTTCGGGGACTGGAGTTCCTGCTGCGACTTGAATGCCGTCGTGAGCAGGAATAGCAGCGGGAATCCGAGGAAGACGATGTACGCGGCCAGTGCGAGGTACTGCAGGGGGCGCGCGATTCGCCTGGTGCGGGTCGTCGACCCTGCCATCTTTCGCCTGGCCGGCTTCAGGGAGACTGCCTGGGTCATCATCATGACAACCGACTCCTTGACTGGCTGCGGAGGTAGAGGAAGAGGAACACCGCGATCACAATGACCATGACGTTGCCCATCGCCGCCGCGTAGCCGAAGTTGCCGTATCGGAATGCCTCGTTGTAGGCGAAGAGCATCGGGAGCATCGTCTGCCCACCCGGCCCGCCCGCGGTGAGCACAAACACGAGGGCAAACGAGTTGAAGTTCCAGATCAGGTCGAGCGTGGTGATCGCGACGATGATCGGCCGGAGGGCTGGGAGCGTGACGTGCCAGAACCGGTTCCAAACGCCCGCTCCGTCGATCGACGCCGCTTCGTGAAGCTCGGCGGGCACATTCTGGAGGCCGGCCAGCAAAGTGATGGTGGTCTGCGGCATCCCTGCCCAGACTCCGACGACGATCACCGCGGGCAGTGCCGTCGAGAAATCGCCTAGCCAGTTGATGTCACTGGGCAGGCCGAGGAAGCTGAGCGATTCGTTGATGGGGCCGTAGGTGGGGTTCAGCATCAGGCGCCACATGATCGCGATGACGACCGGCGGCATGGCCCACGGCACCAGCGCGAGGGTGCGGGCGAGCCAGCGCATCTTGAGGTCGAGGTTCAGCAGGAGGGCAAGGCCGAGCGAGGCCAGGAACTGCAAGATGGTGACGCCGAACGCCCAGATCAGGCCGATGCGGAACGAGTTCCAGAACAGTTCGTTGCCGGCGAGGCGCACGTAGTTGTCGACCCCGTTGAAGGTGACGACGGCGTTCAGGCCCGCCTTGGCATCCGTGAAGCCCAGCAGGAGGCCCTGCACCAGCGGATAGACGCTGAACAGGACCACCGGGATGAGGGCGGGCAGCACCAGCATCCACGCTTCGCGGCCGCCACCGGTGTGGCCCATGTTGTGCCGCTTGCGCCTGGTCGGGGTGGGCGGGGCGGTCAGGGTTGTGGTGGTCACCGGGCGCCACCTCCTTCGGCATGGCCGGCGGTTGCGGAGGAAGGTGGTGCCGAGGCCCGTTTGGTCTCTGTCGCGTCGTGGGTGACGACCGACGATTCTCGCACGGTCAGCTTCGGTTCGATCACAACCCGTTTCACCGGCGCATCCGGGTCGGCGAGTCTTCTGATGAGCAGCTTCGCGGCGGTGCGTGCGCGCTTGATGGATCCGAGGTTCACGCTGGTGATCGAGGGCGTCGTCAGTTCGGCGATGTCGGTGTCGTCCATACCGACCAGGGCGATGTCTTCTGGAACCTTCAAGCCACGTTTCAACATGACCTTGAGCGCTGCGACGGCGAGCAGGTCGTTGGCGCAGACGATCGCGTCTGGCGTCGCCTGGTCGAGGAGAGTGGTGGTGGCAGTGAGTCCGGCTGCGAAGGTGAAGTCGTCGGCGTTGACCTGCAGGTCGCCGTGCATGGCCATGCCGCGCTTGTGCATGGCACTGGTGTACCCGCTGAGCCTGGCGGCGCCCGGGACGGTGTCGACGGGGCCGTTGATGAAGGCGATGCGCGCTCGCCCGTGCTTGGCGAGGTGCTTGATCGCAAGCCCCATGCCGGCGGCGGAGTCAGCGCGAACGCTGTCGAGTTCCACGTCGGCGGGAAGCGAGCCGATGACCACGATCGGCAGACGGCTGGAACCCAGCTGGTCGATGAGCGGCTCCGTCACGCGCAGGGGGCTGAGGATGAGGCCGTCTGCGTACCCGCGATTGAGGCTCGAAAGCAGTGTGATCTGTTCGTCAGGGTCACTTCCGGTGGAGGACACGACCAGCCGGTAGCCGGCATCCGTCACCACGCGGGAGATCTCGTGCATCATCGCGACGTACACCGGGTTGCCGACGTCGGCGACCGCGAGGGCGATCTGCTCGGTCTTGCCGACCTTGAGGGAGCGGGCAGTGGCATCCGCGACGTAGCCGAGTTCTTCGGCCGCGCGCTGCACCCGTTCGGTGACGCTCACCGACGCGGGGAGCCCGTTCAGAACGCGCGACACCGAGGCGATTGATACGCCGGCGCGTTCGGCAACCAGCACCAGGGTGGACTTCCGGTTCTCGGCCATCGTGCTCCCATGCGTCGTTGGAGGGGTGTTCGGTTGTTCTTGCAGATTTCCTGTAAACGTTTACGAGAACGTTTACAGCGACTGTACTGGCGAGAGTCGCCGCAGCGCAAGTGGCCCGCGAGAATTCGTCGCGCGCCTCCGCCGGCCGCCGCGCACCTCTGCCTCGCCACGCGCCAAATACGCGCGTATGCGCCACGCGCGCAGGGCGCATACGCGCGTTAATGGCGCGTGATGGACAGAGTGGGAGGATGGGGCATGGCACATACGCGACTGACGGATGTCGGCCTCCGGCACTTCGAGGAGCTGCTGCGAGCGCAGCGGGCCGACATCGACACGGAGCTGCTCCAGCTGACCGGCACGCTCGACGACGTGCGTTCGGCGCGTGGCGATACATCGGCCGACGACGAGCACGACCCGGAGGGGCCGACCCTGTCGATGGAATGGTCGAAGATCTCGGGTATCCAGAACGAACTCGCTCGCACGTCCGCCGCCATCGACGCGGCTCTGGCCCGCATCGATGACGGCACCTACGGCATCTGCACCCGTCGCGGCGAGGTCATCGGCCGCGCTCGGCTCGAAGCCCGCCCAGCCGCCGAGCTCTGCATCGATTGTGCCCGCGAACTCGAGTCACAGCGCTAAAGCACCCTCACCACTGAATCTCTCCCGGCGCTGAACCACGGCATCAGGAGCGGCCGTCAGGCCAGGCGAACGGGAAGCCAGCGCGACCTCACCCGCTCGGTGACGCGCCAGGCCAACGGCTCGGCAACGGCATCCGTCATCTGTGCGACATGTCGCCCGATCTGCACCGCGAGTTCGGCGTCGTCCGCGGTGAATCGCACGATCATGCGGGCCATGCCAGACGCCACGGTGACATCGGATGCCTCGACGGTAGTCAGTTCCGCTGCAGCAGCTGCGGCGGCGGGCAGCACCGCATCGGGTGCTACTCCTGGCCGAAGCGCGCCGATGGTCAGCGTGACGCGGTACGAGGGCATGCGGCAAGCATAATCACGGCTGCCGAACGATGGGGAGCGCGGTCTGGCGCTTGAGGCGGCAGGGGCGTACGGTCAGCATCAGGAAGCCGGAAACACGCGTAGCCGCTGATGAGCGGCATCGTTGACAGATGGCGTCGTTGAAATTCGCCGCCGCATGGCGAGGAGGTCCGATATGCCGTACCAGGACGACCCCGATCAACTCCCAGAGCTGCCGGACCCGGGACCTCGCGACGGCCGGCACGGTGTGGACCGTGATGCCGAATTCGATCCATACCCGTCACGGCATATGGGCGAAGACACCGCCGGCGGCGTCCTCCACGTCAGCCTCGAAGACGCCAAGTGGCACCTGGCAAGAATCCTCGACCGGGTCGAGACCGGCGAGGAGATCATCATCACGCGCCACGGGCATCCTGTCGCACGCCTGGTGCCGGCCCTGGTGCCGGCCCACGTGCCGGCCGACGCGCCCGCCGACACTGTCGTCGCCGAGCTGGAGGTCGACACGGTCACCGTGACCGATACGACAGTTTTCGACGGCCGAACGGATGCCGCGGTCACCGTCGAACGCACACTGGTGTCCAGCACGGTCACCACCTATAACGAAGATGATCAGCTCCCCGAACTGCCTGACCCCGGGCCGCGCGACGGCCGTCACGGGGTTGATCGCGACGCGGGCTTCGCTGATCGGTAGGATCGCTCGACGGTGCCGGAAACGCCTGGCGCCGAACCCCGGGCGGCCGAACCCCGGTCAGCCGAACCCGGGTCAGCCGAACCCCGGTCAGCCGATCTCGATCAGCAACGCGCGGCACGCCTTCTGACAGCGGCGGCACGCTTCACCGCAGATGCGGCAGTGCTCGTGCATGTCGGCGTGACTCTCACACTCGTCGGCGCACGTGGAACACGCCGTCACACAGGCGGCCAGCAGTGCGGCTGTGAGGTTGTCGTCTGACGCGCTCTGCCGAGAAAGCACAGCTCCTGTCGCGACGCAGACGTCCGCGCAATCGTGGTCTGTGCCGATGCACCGCACGAGGTCGGCGACCGTGTCTTCGGCCAGGCAGGCGTCGGCGCAGGCCGTGCCCGCCTGCGCGCATTCGTAGCAGGCGTCGATCGCTGTGATCAAAAGGTCGGAGGCCGCGACATCCGCTCCCGGGTGGCTGTTCAGCATCTCCTCTGTAACCGTCATGATCCGCTCCATTCCTTCTGCCATTCGCCGACCGGGTTCCGACGGATGCGGCGCCACCGCCTGCGACGTCGCACGCGGTCATTCCACGCTACGCCGCTCCCCCGCGCACGACCAGTGGCGTCTGCCGCGCGAACGGCGCCGTTGTTCGCCAGGCGTGCCACCCGCGCTCGGGCGTAAGCACGGTGGGAGCGGAGGCGGGAAGGGGGGTGGGAAAGAATTCCTCGCACCGCATAGGGTTGCACGGTGCCTCAACGACCCAGCCTGTCCACCCCATCCGCTCGGGGCTCGTCGCTTTCCGCGCCAACGGTGCGCGCCACCCTGCGCAATCCGAAGGCGCTCAGCATCGAGGTTCTGGCCGGCATCGTCACCACACTGGCGCTGATTCCCGAGGTCATCTCGTTCTCGGTGATCGCGGGAGTCGATCCCAAGGTCAGCCTGATCGCATCCGTCGTTCTGGCGATCTCGATGTCGATTCTCGGTGGCCGTCCGGCGATGATCACCGCCGCCGCAGGAGCCGTCGCGCTCGTGGTCGCCCCGCTGGTGAAGGAGCACGGCGTCGAGTACCTGTTGCCCGCGGTGGTGCTCGCTGGCCTGATCCAGGTGCTGTTCGGCGTGACCGGGCTGGCGCGGTTGATGCGATTCATCCCGCGGTCGGTGATGATCGGTTTCGTCAATGCGCTCGGCATCCTGATCTTCGTCGCGCAGGTGCCGCACCTGCTGGGCGTGCCGTGGCTGGTATACCCGCTGTTTGCGCTGACCGTGCTGATCGTCGTGCTGCTGCCACGCCTGACGACCGCGGTGCCTGCGCCGCTGGTGGCGATCGTCGTCGTCACCGCGATCACCATGATCGCCCACCTGGCCGTGCCGGACGTCGGCGACCAGGGCGACCTCTCCGGTGGCTTGCCCGGCATCACTCCGCTGCTGGTGCCGCTCGACCTGGAGACTCTCGGAATCATCTGGCCCACCGCCCTCAGCGTGGCGTTCGTCGGGCTGATGGAGACGCTGCTCACGGCAAAACTGGTGGACGACATCACCGACACCCGCTCACCGAAGGGCCGAGAGTCCTGGGCGCTCGGCATCGCGAACATCCTCGCCGGGTTCTACGGCGGCATCGCCGGGTGCGCCATGATCGGGCAGACCATCGTCAACGTGAAGCTCGGCCGCGCGCGCACCCGCATCTCGACGTTCATCGCCGGTGCCTTCCTGCTGCTGCTCGTCACCGTGCTGAGCGGAGTGATGGCGCAGATTCCGATGGTGGCACTCGCCGCAGTGATGATGATCGTGGCCATCACCACCGTGAACTGGCACAGCGTTCGCCCGTCAACGCTGAAACGGATGCCCCTGCCGGAGACGATCGTGATGCTCACCACGGTCGCGGTCGTTGTTGCGACCGGCAACCTGGCGATCGGAGTGGCCGGCGGCGCCCTGCTGGCGATGGTGCTCTTCGCACGGCGGGTGGCGCACGTCATCAAGGTTGCCCGGGTGGTAGCGCCCGACGGCGATTCTGTGCGTTACGTCGTCAGCGGACCGCTGTTCTTCGGCAGCAGCAACGACCTGGTCGAGCAGTTCTCGTATGCCCAGGATCCGGCGCAGGTCATCGTCGACTTCAGCGGGTCGCAGATCTGGGATGCCTCGACGGTCGCCGTGCTCGACTCGGTCGAGACGAAGTACCGGGAGCACGGTGCATCCGTGACCTTCGAGGGTCTCGATGCGCGCAGCGCGGAGTTCCACGGGAAGCTGACCGGCCGGCTGTAGCGGGCCGACGCTTCGCCGAGAGTCGCCGTTCGCGCCGACAGTTCCCGCTGCTGCGGCGATTCTCGGTGCAAACGGGGACTGCGGGCGCGAACTCAGTCGCGGTCAGGCCCCGGCGAAGAAGCCCCCGATCGCTGCGGAGAGCGCCACCGGATCGTCAACGTGCACCAGCTCGCGTGCCGAGTGCATCGACAGCAGCGGCACGCCGACGTCGACCACCCGAATGCCGAGCCGCGTCGCCGTCAGCGGTCCGATCGTCGAGCCGCACGGCACCATGTTGTTCGACACGAACTCCTGGTAGTCCACACCTGCAGCAGCGCACAGCCGCGCCCACAGGGCCGCGCCATGGGCATCCGTCGTATAGCGCTGATTCGCATTGATCTTCAGCAGCGGTCCCCCACCGGCCACCGGGTGGTTCACGGGGTCATGCCGCTCCGGGTAGTTCGGGTGCACCGCGTGCCCGGCGTCGGCCGACACGCACCAGGACTCCGCATACGCCTGCAGCCGCTGGCCGACGGATGCCCCGAGCCCGGCCCCGATGCGGGTCAGGATGTCGTCGAGCAGCGGACCACTCGCACCAGAACGGGACTGCGAACCGAGCTCTTCGTGGTCGAATGCGGCGAGAACGCTGATGTGGCCGGCGTCATACGGCGCTTCGAGCAGCGCGCGGAGCCCGGCGTAGACCGACGAGAGGTTGTCCATTCGACCGGCGGCGAACAGCGCGGCGTCGAGACCGAACCGCGCCGGAGCGGCGGTGTCGGCGGTCAGAATATCGTAGCCGGCGACATCCGTCGCCTCGAGGCCGGCTACCGCCGCGAGGTGACCGAGCAGGTCGGCCTCGCTGGCGTCACCGACCCCGAACACCGGGGAGAGGTGCTTCTGGCGGTCGAGTTTCAGCCCGTCGTTGACCTCACGGTCGAGGTGGATGGCGAGCTGCGGAATACGCAGGAACGGTCCTGTGCGCACGAGGTGCTCTGTGCCGTCGACGGTGACGATTCGCCCGGCGAGTTCCAGCTCGCGGTCGAGCCAGGAGTTCAACAGCGGACCGCCGTAGACCTCGACGCCCGCCTGCAGCCAGCCATGCGAACCGGTCGTGGGCTTCGGCTTGAGTTTGAAGCCGGGCGAGTCGGTGTGCGCGCCGAGAATGCGGAACGGCGTGGTCGGCCCCGCGCCCTCCGGCTGGATCCAGGCCACGATCGCACCGTCGCGCACGACGAAGAAGCGACCGGATGCCCCGTCCCACTCCTCGGATTCGCCCCGCCGGGCGAATCCCGCCTCTTCAAGCCGCATGGCCGCCTCAGCGGCTGCGTGATACGAGGAGGGCGAATCGCTGATGTACCGGCCAAAACCGTCGATGTAGTCGTGCGTGTAGTCGCTTGTGGCATCCATCCGTCCATCCAATCACGCATCCAATCACGCGCCGTGCCCGTCAACCGCGTCCGGATGCGGCGCCAAGACATCAAGGATTGTCACCCTCTTGCTGTACTCGCGGCGTCACCCCACACCCGGCGACGAATGCACCTGTTGCTGAAGCACCAATTGCGCTGTACTTGACAGTGGCCTTGCGAATCCGGGGCCGTGCATCGCCTCATCCTCATCCACCAGCAGCCTCATCCACCAGCAGCCTCATCCACCAGCAGAGAAACGAGACGCCATGTCAACGATGATCTTCGTCAACCTTCCGGTCGCAGACCTCCAGCGGTCCGTCGACTTCTGGACCGCCCTCGGCTACTCCTTCAATCCGCAGTTCACCGACGAGAACGCCACCTCGCTCATCATCGAAGAAGACCACATCTACGCAATGCTCCTCACCCGCGACTACTTCAAGACCTTCACCAAGAAGGAGATCGCCGACTCGTCGAGCGCCGAAGTGATCATCGCACTGAGCGCCGACAGCCGCGAAGCCGTCGACAAGCTGGCAGACACCGCCCTGGCCAACGGCGGCAGCGTCGCCAGCGACCCTCAGGAGTTCGGCTTCATGTACGGGCGCAGCTTCCTCGATCCAGACGGCCACCAGTGGGAAGTCTCCTGGATGGACATGTCGCAGATGCCGGAGACCCCGGTCGCCTGAGCACCCCTCGTACTCGCGGCGTGCACAACCGCTGGGATTTTCGTCAATCGGCGCGGAATCAGGCTTTTTCACCCGTCATTGGACAAAATCCCAGCAGTTACGTACACAACCACGACCGTCGTCGACCAGCAGGCGACGGATGCCGCACCACGGCCAGTCGGCTGTCACCGGCACCTGACAAGCTGGGTGGCATGACCGATACCCGCGCATCCGCGCTCGAGATCCTGCGCACGCTGGTCGGGCGCGCCGACGCCGATTTCCACGAGGGCCAGTACGAGGCGATCGAGACCCTCGTCGAGAAGCGGCGGCGTGCGCTGGTCGTGCAGCGCACCGGCTGGGGAAAATCGGCGGTGTACTTCGTTGCCACACTGCTGTTGCGGCAGCAGGGCGCCGGTCCGACGATCCTGGTCTCCCCGCTGCTTGCGCTCATGCGTGACCAGGTCGCGGCCGCCGCCAGAGCCGGAGTGCGCGCCGTGTCGATCAACTCGTCGAACGCGCATGAGTGGGGCGAGGTGCTCGGCAAGCTCCAGCGCGATGAGGTCGACGTGCTCCTGGTCTCTCCGGAGCGCCTGAACAACCCGGCCTTCCGCGACGAACAACTGCCCGCCCTGATTGCCCGCGTCGGCCTGCTTGTGGTCGACGAAGCGCACTGCATCTCCGACTGGGGCCACGACTTCCGTCCCGACTACCGGCGCCTGCGCGACCTGATCGCCGAGATGCCGGCCGGGGTGCCGGTGCTGGCGACAACGGCCACCGCGAACAGCCGGGTGGTGACGGATGTCGCAGAGCAGCTAGCACCGCCACAGCGACCGCGCGAGGTCGGGGAAGGCTCGACCTCCGGGACAGATTCGACCGGCGCGGGCTCGACCAGCGGCGCGGGCTCACCCGGCGAACCCGGCAACACCGACGTCGTCACGATCCGTGGCCCGCTGGCCAGGGCATCCCTTCGCCTCGGCGTGCTCCGGATGCCCGACAACAGCGCCCGCCTCGCCTGGCTGCTCAGTCACCTGGCCGATCTCCCAGGCAGCGGCATCATCTACACGCTGACGGTGTCCGCCGCCCAAGACACCGCCAGACTGCTCCGCGAGGCCGGTCACGAGGTGCGCGCATACACCGGCCAGACCGACACTACCGAGCGGGAAGAATCGGAGCAGTTACTCAAGAACAACAAGGTCAAGGCGCTCATCGCCACGAGCGCGCTCGGCATGGGATTCGACAAGCCAGACCTGGGCTTCGTGTTGCACCTGGGCGCCCCGAGCTCCCCGGTCGCCTACTACCAGCAAGTCGGTCGCGCGGGCCGCGCCACCGACAACGCCGACGTTCTGCTCCTTCCCGGCCAGGAAGACCAAGACATCTGGCAGTACTTCGCGACCTCGTCGATGCCGAAGCAATCCAAAGCGGAGGCCGTCATCGCCGAACTGCAGGCCAACGGCGCTCCGCTGTCGACGCCCGCACTCGAAGCCAGGGTCGACCTGCGCCGCACCCCGCTCGAGCTTCTGCTGAAGGTGCTCGACGTCGACGGTGCCGTTCGCCGGGTGAAAGGTGGCTGGAGTGCAACCGGCACCCCGTGGGTCTACGACGCCGAGCGCTACGACCGAATCGCCGCCGAGCGCGTCACCGAGCAGGAGTCGATGCTCGAGTACGAACGCACCGACGGATGCCGCATGGAGTTTCTACAACGCTCACTCGACGACGAGACTGCCGCGCCCTGCGGCCGCTGCGACAACTGCGCCGGCGTGTGGTACCCGAGCGACGTTGCGACGGATGCCGCTGCTGCGGCAGCAAAGTCGCTCGATCGGGCCGGCGTGGTAATCGAACCGCGCGCGCAATGGCCGACTGGCGTGGCCAGCCTCGGGGTGGATGTGCGCGGCAATATCCCGCCGGCAGAGCGGCTCTCCCCTGGCCGCGCCCTCGCCCGGCTCACCGACCTCGGCTGGGGTGGCCCGCTGCGCGAGGTGTTCGCAACCGCGGCTCCGGATGCGCCCGCAACGCCAGCCATGGTGCAGGCCTGCGTACGCGTGCTCGCCGAGTGGGACTGGGACGAGCGACCTGCTGCCGTCGTGAGCATGCCGAGCCGGCGGCATCCGCTGCTCGTCGACTCGGTCGCGCGGGCGTTCTCCGAGCTCGGAAAACTCCCTTGGCTCGGTGCCCTCGAGCCCGTGAACGGCGGCCCGCAGGGCGATCCAGGCGGCAACAGTGCGTATCGCTTGGCGGCGGTCTGGGATCGGTTCGCGGTCGGCGCAGAGCTCGCAGAGTCAATCGACGGATACCGCGGTCGCCCGATCCTGCTGGTCGACGACATCGCGGACAGCCGCTGGACGCTCACCGTCGCCGGCCGCCTGCTCCGCCGAGCCGGAGCATCCGCTGTGCTGCCGTTCGCCCTCGCACTCCGCTCCTGACTCGGACATCTCGCCGCGCTTCCCCGGGCGCAACGCCACCGCCATCCCGACCCTACAATCGAGAGATGACAACAGGCCGTGCCCGACACCACTCACTGAACTACGTCGAACTCACCGTCACCGACATGGCGAAGGCGATGGCTTTCTACACCGATGCATTCGGTTGGCGGTTCAACAACTATGGGCCGCAGTATTCAGGCATCGCGTCTCCCGACCACGAGGGAGAAGAAGTCGGAGGGCTCCTGTTGGCGGAGACGGCGCGGCCTCAGGGCGGTCCGTTTGTCCTGCTCTACTCAGAGAATCTCGACGATACGGCTCAGTCCATCGTGGCGGCGGGCGGTCGCATTCTCCAGGAGCCATACGAGTTTCCCGGTGGTCGACGACTTCATTTCGCCGACCCGAGCGACAATGAGCTGGGCGTCTGGGCACTCTCGTAAGCGCACCACGTAAGCCCCCTCATAAACGGTCAGCGTGAGTGGCCAGCGGTCGACATCCGCCACCGACTATTGGGCAACCGTGATGACGATCTTGCCGCTCGCGTGTTCTTCGGCAAAGTATCGTATGGCTTCGGGCACCTGGCTCAGGGGGTAGGTCCGGTCGATTGCCGGTGTGACCACGCCGGATTCGATGAGATCGCGCAGTTGATCGAGGCTCTCGCTTCCCACGGAGGGCGTGAACGTCCGCAGGTTCTGGCTGACGAACGGCGACATGAGAAGCGCCCTCATGATGCGTCCCATCGGCCCGATGATGCGGCCCCCGGTGCCGCTGGAGAGAACCAGCGTGCCGGTGCGGGTCAAGACTCGGCGTAGTTTTCCGAGAGAGTGGTTGCCGATCAGGTCGAGGATGACGTCGTACTGTCGACCGCTCGCGGTGAAGTCTTCCCGACCGTAGTCGATGACGTTCGCGGCACCGAGCGTTCGCACGAGAGCAGCATTCCTTCCACTGCTCACCGCGGTGACCTCGGCCCCCATCGACGCGGCGATCTGCACGGCGAACGTGCCGACCCCGCCCGATGCACCGTTGATCAGCACCTTCTGCCCTGGCCGCAGCTTCCCGCCATCACGAAGACCCTGCAACGCAGTTCGCGCCGCCAACGGCACCGTGGCCGCCTGCTCGAAGGTGAGGTTTGCCGGCTTGTGTGCCAACAGCTTCTCGGCTGCGACCGCAAACTCTGCGAAGGTTCCGGCCTCCAACTCTGCGTATACCTCGTCGCCCACCCGGAACCGAGTGACATTCGCTCCGACTGAGGCGACCACACCGGCGACGTCCTTTCCGCGAATGACCTGCTTTGGCTTGCCAAGACCGAAAGCCAGGCGGGCGATAAGCGGGCGACCACTGGTGTAGACCCAGTCGGCGTGATTGACCGACGCAGCGCGAACGCTGATGAGCACCTCATCGGCCGTGATCACCGGGGTGGCGACTTCCGACTCCCTGAGAACGTCGGCTGAGCCGTACGCCTGTTGCACGATCGCCTTCATCGTGGCCGCCCGCGCGTCTGAGCGCCCGTGGGGACCGCCGATAATTGTGCTGCTTGTCGTGTTCATTGTTCTTCCGCCTTCGTGTGAGTGATTTCTGCTGGAAATTCGTGCGACCATACGGTGTAAGGTCGATAAGGCGAAACTACCATACGATGTAAGGTATTGTCTAGAGGGTGCCGCGCACGATGCCGCACAGATCGGAGAACGTTGTGACAGGTGTGAACAGTGCTGCGGTTTCCCGGAAACCCGTCACGCGGGAACGAGCGCTCCAGGTGGCGGTCGGCCTCGCCGATGAAGGCGGGATCGAGGCACTCAGCATGCGAAAGCTCGCCGGCGAACTCGGCATCGAGGCGATGTCGCTCTACTATCACGTCAAGAACAAAAACGAGATACTCGACGGGATGGTCGAGATCGTCGTCAGCGAGATGGCCGTCGCCTCCGCCGATACCGACTGGAAGTCAGCACTTCGGGAGCGCGCCTATTCAGAGCGCGACGTTCTCATCCGGCATCCGTGGGCCATCAGCGAAATGGATGCCCGCACCACGCAGGCGACGCTCAGGTACCACGACGCGATCATCGGAAACCTCCGCGCCGCGGGTTTCTCGATGCCGATGGTCGGCCACGCGCTGTCTGTCGTCGACAGTTACGTGCACGGATTCGCGTTGCAGGAGGCGTCATTGCCGCTCGACCCCACCGGCGATATCAGTGCGGTGACAGAAGAGATCATGGCGCAGCAAGAGATGATGGCCGGCACGTTCCCGCACCTCGCCGAGATGGGATCAACGCTCATCCTGCAGCCGGAGTATGCCTACGGCAACGAATTCGACTTCGGCATCGGCCTGATCCTCGACGGCATCGAGCTCGCCCACGCAGCGGAGGTCGCCACCGCACAAACTGACCGTTAGTGCGTGATCACCTTGTCGATGTTCATGACAAGGATGACGCGCACGTCGCTGTCCGCCGGCGCCTGCTGCCCGGCATTGCCGTACCGCTTCCCGAGGCGAACATAGAACGCGCCGGTCGGGTCGGCGATCGCCTCGGTGAGACGGCCGCGCAATTCGATGTATCGGTGCGGCGCTTCCGGGTCGAACACGACCAGGCTCATCGACGGATTGTGCCGAAGGTTGCGGAACTTGGCGCGCTGCGTGGTGTGAGTGAAACGGAGGCTCGCGCCGTCGAATTCGAACCACATGGGATTCACCTGCACGGTGTTGTCGGGGCGGACGGTGCCGAGAACACCGAAGTTCGGCTCCTCGAGCAGGTGGCTGAAATCGGCGGGAATCATTGTCGTCATTGTCTCATTCAACCCGGTTCTGCCGCGGCTTCGAAACGGTACCCCTTTCTGAAACGGTGATTGGGGACTTCACTGGAAGCAACTGGATTCACTGGAACCTGGATTCACTGGAACCTGGATTCACTCGAACACTGTGGAAAGGAACGATCATGACTACTCCCGAGCACCCAGACAGCAACCGCCGTGCGGGCGACGGCAGGCCGGATCCTGCCGATGGCGCCTCCGATTACCGTGACAACGAGCCACCCGCCGCGGTGCCGGTCGAAGAGCGCCCGTCGCTGCGCGAAGACGTCGTCGCGCGCGAAGAGGAAAGCTTCGGCGGAGTGAAGATCGGCTCGGCATTCTTCGGCTGGCTGACGGCAACAGGAACCGCCGTTCTCCTGACCGCTCTCGTGGCCGCCACCGGCGCTGCCATCGGACTCGGCGTCACGGGCGACATCGATGAGGCAACGGATGCCACGGCCGAGAACGCGACGACGGTCGGCCTGGTTGGCGCCAGTGCTTTGGTCGTCGTCGTATTCATTGCCTACTACTGCGGCGGGTACGTGGCTGGCCGGATGGCCAGGTTCGCCGGAGCGAAGCAGGGTGTCGCCGTGTGGCTCTGGGCCGTAGTGATCGCCATCGTCGTCGCTGTACTCGGCGCCATCGCCGGGTCGCAGTTCAACATCCTGGCGAATCTCAACGGATTCCCGCGGATTCCGATCAACGAAGGCACCCTGACGGCCGGCGGCATCATCACGGCCATCGTCGTTGCACTCGCCAGCCTGGCCGGTGCCGTACTCGGCGGTATCGCAGGGATGCGATACCACCGCAAGGTCGACCGGGCCGGACTGGGTCGCTGACCCGGGGCATCCGTTCACCGTTTCGCAGGCACGACCGTATTGCGCAAACAGTCGTCAGACAGACAGGAGTCAACCATGATTTCCACCACCAACCTCGGTGCCTTGATGGGGGCGCCAGTGCTCGGACCGGACGACGAGAAGATCGGCACCGTCGGCCAGATCTTCGTCGACCCGGACGACGGACACCCCAATTGGATGACCGTGCACACCGGCCTTTTCGGGCGACACGAGACATTTGTGCCGCTCGACAACGCCACCTGGGATCACGAGCGCGTGCACGTCGACATCGACAAGGACGTCATCAAGGGTGCTCCTCGTATCGACGTGGATGCACCGCTCGAACCAAGCGCCGAGGCGGGCCTGTACCGGTACTACGGCCTCAGCGACGAGGATGACGGTGATCGTGCGGGTGGTGGCGTTCGCGAAGACACCGATGCTCGCAATCATTCTGACGAGCAGCCGATCAGCGACAGTTCCGTGGCAGACGAGCGGGCGGTCCCCGACGACGATCTGGCGGCAGGCGGAGCGCAGGAGCGTGAAGTCGAGACCGGGCGCGTGCGGTTGCGCAAGTATGTCGTGACGGAGCAGAAGACGATGACCGTTCCCGTGGCGCACGAGGAGGTGCGGTTGGAGAGCGAGGAAGTTTCGACAGACACCGACCCAGACGCCGACTCCAGCACACACTCCCGATCTGGTGCGGCCGACGAACGTCCGGCCGGTCCCCGCCACGCCCGATAGGTGGCATGGCGATACGCACCCGAAACTCAGTAGAGGAAGATCGGCAACCACTCCGGGTTGTGGGCGTGCACCAGCACGAGGAACACCACGAGGTCGAACAGGAGATGCACGCTCACCACGTAGGTGAGCGACTTCACCTGGGAGAAGATCCACGCCTGCACGAGCGCGAACGGGATCGTCAGCAGCGGCCCCCAGCCGCGGTAGCCGAGTTCCCAGAGGAAAGAGACAAAGATCGTCGCCTGCAGCAGGTTGGCCTGCCACATCGGAAAATGCTTGCGCAGGAGCGTGAACACGATGCAGATGAAGAACAGCTCGTCCCAGATGCCGACCGCGTTCACGCCGACGAACAATCGGGCGAGCTCATCGGGTGCGCTGATCGCCGGCCAGTTCTGGTAGGCGCCGGTGCCGATGAAGTATGGCGGCAGAATCAACCAGCCAAGCACCACAACGATCACCAGATACCAGCGCTCCAGGCGCGACCAGCGATGTCCGGTATTCACCGGAAAACGGATGCTGTGCTCACGATAGATCCCGCGCTCCACCAGGTAGGGCACGGCCACGGCGAGCGCCAGAACGATCCCCATGAGCGCGATGTTGGCGTAGCTGATGTTGGCTTCGAGCGAGATGGTGCTGATGATGCCGAGGCCGAGGCCGATCAGCAGCAGACTGCGAAACAGCGCCCGGTCGATGAAGAATGCCGCGACCAAGCTCAGCACGAGAACGAGATAGCCCGCCAGCGGAATCTGCACCCCGAAGAGCAGAACACCGGATGCCGACATCCCCGCAGCGGGAAGCAGGCCCCACGAGAGTGCAGGCTTCACTTCCGCCGCCATGGTCATATCGGTGCCCGTCACAGCGTCCAGCATGCCATCCCCGCCCGGCATCGGCCGGTAACCGCCCGTAACAGGAATACGCGCCGTCGGGCGGGGTTGTTAGTCTGCGAAGGTCATCGCCAATTCGAATCCACACTCAGCAAAAGGGCACCACCATGAAGGCACGTCTCGTCACTGCAGCACTCTTCTCCGTTATCGCGATCTCGCTGGCGGGCTGCGCGGCGGGTGGCGGTTCGACCGGTTCTGACGACGGCGGCACAGCCACCGGCGGGGCCGACGATTCTCTCACCGCAGTGCAGGATGCCGGTGTGCTGACGGTCGGCACCGAAGGAACGTATCGTCCGTTCTCGTTCCACGAGGGCGGATCCGGTGACATCACCGGCTTCGACGTGGAGATCGCCAAGGCCGTTGCCGACAAGCTCGACGTCGACGTGAAGTTCGAAGAGACACAGTGGGACGGCATCTTCGCCGGCCTCGAAGCCGGCCGATTCGACACCATCGCCAACCAGGTGACGATCAACGACGAGCGCAGCGAGAAGTACGAGCTCTCCGACCCGTACACGATCTCGACCGGTGTGATCGTGGTGCCGGAGGCCAACACCGACATCACCTCGTTCGACTCCCTCGCCGGAAAGCGCACCGCACAATCGCTCACCAGCAACTGGTTCACCCTCGCCGAAGACAGCGGTGCAACGGTAGAAGGGGTCGAGGGCTGGGCGCAGTCGGTCGCGCTCGTCGAGCAGGGGAGGGTGGACGCCACCATTAACGACAAGCTGACCTTCCTCGACTACAAGAAGGAGACCGGCGCCAAGGGCCTCAAGGTCGCCGCCGAGACCGAGGAGAAGTCCGAAAGCGCCTTCGCCTTTGCGAAGGGCAGCACAGCGCTGACGGATGCCGTCAATACCGCGCTCGAGGAGCTGCGGGCCGACGGCACGCTGGCCGAGATCTCCGAGAAGTACTTCGGCGACGACGTCACCGAGTAGTTGGCGGTGCGTGTAGGCGGTGCGAGTAGGCGGTGCGAGTAGGCGACTACGAACGACGCCGGGTCGCCCGTTGTCACCGCGCACTGACGCAGTAGAGTCGCGAATATGAACCAGCCCGCCTGGGAACTCTTCCTCACCTCCCTCTGGCCGATCGCGCAGGGGGCGATCCTCGGAACGATTCCGCTCGCCCTGATCTCGTTCGTGATTGGCCTCCTCCTCGCACTCGGCGTCGCCCTGATGCGGCTCTCTCGCCTGAAATGGGTGTCCGCCATTGCCAGGGTCTACATCTCGATCGTGCGCGGCACTCCCCTGCTCGTGCAGTTGTTCGTGATCTTCTACGGCCTTCCGTCGCTGGGGCTGCTCATCGACCCGTGGCCGAGCGCCATCGTCGCCTTCTCGATCAACGTCGGCGGCTATGCGGCGGAGATCATTCGCGCCGCGATTCTCTCGGTTCCGCGCGGGCAGTGGGAAGCGGCGTACATGGCGGGGATGAGCCACCGGCTGGCGCTTCGCCGGGTGATCCTGCCGCAGGCGGCGCGGGTGTCGGTGCCGCCGCTGTCGAACACCTTCATCAGCCTGGTCAAAGACACCTCCCTGGCGTCGCTGATCCTGGTCACAGAGCTGTTCAGGGAGGCACAGCAGGTGGCGGCGTTCAGCCAGGAGTTCATGCTGCTCTACCTGGAAGCCGCGCTGGTGTACTGGGTGATCTGCCTCGCCCTCTCTGGCGGGCAGGGCATGCTGGAGAAGAGATTGGACCGCTATGTCGCCCACTGACCTGCCTGCCGCGGGCGGCGCTTCTGGCGCTGGTGCCGCATCCGCTCTTCTCACCGTGCGCGGGCTGCAGAAGAGCTTCGGCGACAACCAGGTGCTGCATTCAGTCGACCTGACCGTCGAGCGTGGGCAGGTGCTGGTGCTGATCGGGTCGTCCGGTTCAGGCAAGACGACGGTGCTGCGCTGCCTGAACGGGCTGGAGCACGCCGACGGCGGAACTGTCGACGTGGCCGGTGAGCTGACGCTCGATTTCGCCGCGCGGCCGACCAAGAAGCAGTTCAACGCCCTGCGTGACCGTTCGGCGATGGTCTTCCAGCACTACAACCTGTTTCCGCACATGACGGTGCTCGAGAACGTGATCGAGGGTCCGGTGATGGTGCAGAAACGGCCAAAATCCGAGGCGACGGATGAGGCGGTCGCGATGCTCGAGCGGGTCGGGCTGGCCGAGAAGGCAGATGCCTATCCGTTCGAGCTTTCCGGCGGTCAGCAGCAGCGGGTGGGAATCGTGCGCGCCCTGGCGCTGAAACCGCAACTGCTTCTGTTCGACGAGCCGACGTCGGCCCTCGACCCTGAACTTGTCGGCGACGTGCTCCGCCTCATCAAGGAGCTGGCGGCTGAGGGCTGGACCATGGTGATCGTCACGCACGAGCTCGAGTTCGCCCGGGAGGTGGCGCACGAAGTGGCCTTCGTCGACGGCGGCAGGATCATCGAGCGCGGGCATCCGTCACAGTTGTTGCGCGACCCGCAGCAGGAGCGCACCAGGCAGTTCCTGCACCGCCTGCTGTTCCCGTTCTGATCCGTCACACTTCGCCGGTGGCAGTGTCGTGTCGAAGAATGCCAGCGGCCCACTGGTGGTGCGTCACGATGTCGACGAAGCTGAGGAGATGAGCCCTGATTCTGAGTCGACGCCCGTTCTCACCACGAACGCTGCCCTGGTCATCATCGATGTTCAGCGTGGGTTCGCCGACAAGGGTTACTGGGGCGCCCGCAACAACCCAGGGTTCGAGTGGAATCTCGAGCGCCTGATCAACGTCTGGGAACACACCGGCCGCCCGATTGTTGTGGTGCGACACGACTCGCAGTCAGAGAATTCACCGTTGCGAACCGGCCAGAACGGCAACGAGCTGACGGATGCCGTTGGCGCAGTTTCGCCTGCCCTGGTCGTGACGAAGGTGGTCAACTCCTCCTTTCACGGCACGCCAGACCTGCGGGCGTGGCTTGAGGCCGAAGGCATCCGTCAGCTGGTGCTCGCCGGAATCCAGACGAACATGTGTGTCGAGACCACGGCGAGGGTCGGCGGCAACCTCGGTTTTGACGTGCTGGTCGCGCTCGATGCCACTCACACGTTCGATCTCACGGGCTCGGACGGCACAACAATGACCGCCGATGAGCTCGCCACCGCCACCGCGGTGAACCTTTCGGGCGGTGGTTTCGCCCGCATCGTCACCACGTCGAGCCTTGAGGCAGCGTCGGCGGCGCTGGTCGCTCCCCGCGACTGAGAGGAACGGCGCGGGGCGGATCGAAGTACGCTGAATCCCATGACCGTTCCTCCCATCGCCGCGAAGAAGCCCACCGAGCGCGTGCATCACAACGATGTCTACGTCGACAACTACGAGTGGATGCGCCAGAAGGAGAATCCAGAAGTCGTTGAGCATCTGGAAGCCGAGAACGCCTACACGGATGCGCGAACGTCACACCTGGAACTTCTGCAGGAGCAGCTCTTCGAGGAGATCCGCGACCGAACCCAGGAGACCGACCTCAGCGTGCCGGTTCGCCGCGGCGACTGGTGGTACTACACCCGCACGGTGGAGGGATCCGAATACGGCATCCACTGCCGGGCCCCGATCACCAGGTCTGACGACTGGACTCCGCCGGTGCTTCCGGAGGTCACGACCGACGGAGACTCCTCGGCCGACGTAGCCACCGCCCTCCCGGGCGAGCAGATCCTGCTCGACGACAACGTCGAGGCGGAGGGCAACAACTTCTATTCGCTCGGTAGTTTCGACATCAGCACAGATGGCACCCGACTGCTGTACGCGGTCGACACCGAGGGCGACGAGCGCTACACGATCCGGATTCGCGACCTGGTCTCCGGCGAGAACCTTCCGGACGAGATCGCGGGCACCGCCAGCGGCGCCATGTTCGACACGAGCGGCCGATACCTCTTCTACACCACCGTCGACGAGGCGTGGCGGCCCGACACCGTGTGGCGGCACGAAGTCGGCACACCCAGCGACGCCGCAGGCGACGTCTCGATCTTCCACGAGCCAGACGAGCGCTTCTGGATCGGCGTCGGGCGCACCCGCAGCCGCAAGTACCTGATGATCGAGGCCGGCTCCAACGTGACCTCGGAGATCCACCTGCTCGACGCCGCAGACCCAACCGGTGAGTTCACCGTCGTCTGGCCGCGGCGCGACGGCGTCGAGTACGACGTCGAGCACACCGAAGTCGGCGGCGCCGACCGGCTACTCATCGTGCACAACGACGGTGCCGTCAACTTCGAGCTCATCAGCGTGGCCGCAACCGACCCGCGAGGTGAACGGCAGGTGCTGCTGCCGCACCACGACGAGATCCGGCTGGAGGGCATCGACGCCTTCCGCGATTTTGTCGTCGTGGAATACCGCAAGGAGGGTCTCACCCGGGTTGCGATCGCCCGCAACGGCAACAAGAAGTCCGACGGCCTCACTGAGCTGAAGTTCGACGAACCCCTGTTCGCGGTGGGCACGCTCGGCAATCCGGAGTGGGAGCAGCCGACCGTTCGATTGGCGTACACGAGCTTCGTCACGCCGTCGACGGTGTACGACTACATCGTCGCCAGCGGCGAGCTACGGATGCTGAAGCAGCAGCCGGTTCTCGGCGGGTACGACCCGAAACTCTTCGAACAGCGTCGCGAATGGGCCGTGGCCGCCGACGGCACCCGCATCCCGATCTCGCTGGTGTACCGGCGCGACCTGGTCACGCCGGGAGTGCCGGCACCGACGCTGCTCTACGGGTACGGCTCGTACGAACACAGCATCGACCCGGGGTTCAGCATCGCGAGGCTCAGCCTGCTCGACCGCGGCATGATCTTCGCCGTTGCCCACGTGCGCGGTGGCGGCGAGATGGGCCGACTCTGGTATGAGAACGGCAAGAAGCACCACAAGCGCAACACGTTCACCGACTTCATCGCCTGCGCAGAGCAGCTGATCGATGAAGGCCACACCTCCGCCGACCGGCTCGTCGCCGAGGGGCGCAGCGCCGGCGGTCTCCTGATGGGCGCGGTGGCGAACATGGCACCGAAGCTCTTCTCCGGAATCCTCGCCGGCGTGCCATTCGTTGACCCACTGACGTCGATTCTCGACCCTTCACTGCCGTTGACGGTGATCGAGTGGGACGAATGGGGCGACCCACTGCACGACGCAGAGGCCTACGCGTGCATCAAGTCGTACTCGCCGCTCGAGAACGTGCACGACACGCACTACCCGCGCATCCTGACCGTGACCAGCATCAACGACACCCGCGTGCTCTACGTCGAGCCCGCAAAATGGGTCGCGCGGCTGCGCGAGGTGGGAGCGGATGTTCTGCTCAAGACCGAGATGTCGGCCGGCCATGGTGGCGTGTCAGGCCGGTATGCCGCCTGGCGCGAGCGCGCGTTCGACTACTCCTGGGTGATCGACGTCGCCGGTGCACACCCGTCCGGCGAGGGCACGCACGCCGCCACCCGCTGACCCCTTCTGCGCACCCCGACGTTCTGGCAGAACTCCTGCAGATCGGCTCAACGGAAGACGGAAGACGGAATCCGGGCTTCGACGCTGATGCCACCGCGCCCTGCAGGAGTTATGCATGTCGCACACCGTTCGCCGGTGCTGTCCACGACATTGCCTACAGCCATGGTGCTCTTGCGGGCGCGATGCCAGCGCTCTAGAGTGACTATGTGCTTATGTAATGACATAGTTTGAACCTCAGAGCACCCGCCCACCAGCGAGAGAGTTGTACAGAGCCGTATGACGAGCAGAGCAGCATGACAGACCAGACCGGCGCAGAGACTCTCGACGTGCTGACCATCGGCCGCAGCGGCGTCGACCTCTATCCTCTGCAGGACGGCGTCGGACTCGCCGACGTCACCACCTTCGGCAAATATCTCGGCGGCAGCGCCACCAACGTCGCCATCGCCGCCGCCAGGCATGGCCGGGCGAGCGCCATCATCACCCGCACGGGCGCCGACCCGTTCGGCAGCTTCGTGCACTCCGAACTGCGCAGGCTCGGCGTCAGCGACCGGTTCGTCACCGATGTGCCCGACCTGAAGACCCCGATCACCTTCTGCGAGATCTTCCCGCCAGATCACTTCCCGATCTACTTCTACCGCGACCCGATCGCCCCAGACCTGGTCATCAACCCGGAAGAACTCGACCTGGACGCCATCAGAAATGCGGGCGTCTACTGGTCGACGGTCACCGGTCTCTGCCGCGAACCCAGCCGTTCGGCACACCACGCCGCCTGGCAGGCCCGCGCGCGCCGCCCCCTCACCGTTCTTGACCTTGACTACCGCCCGATGTTCTGGGAGTCGCCGGAAGCAGCCACCCGCGAGGTATCGCGCGCACTCGAACAGGTCACCGTCGCCGTCGGCAATCGCGACGAATGCGAGATCGCGGTCGGCGAGACAGACCCGCACCGCGCAGCCGACGCCCTTCTCGACCGGGGCGTCGAACTCGCCGTCGTGAAGCAGGGACCACGAGGTGTACTCGCGAAGACCAGGCACGAAACCGTCGAAGTCGCCCCCTATGAAGTCGAGGTCGTCAATGGCCTGGGAGCAGGAGACGGATTCGGCGGCGCACTCTGCCACGGCCTGCTGGCCGGCTGGCCCCTCGAACACGTGATCCGGTTCGCCAACGTCGCGGGTGCCATCGTGGCCACGAGGCGTGAGTGCTCGACAGCTATGCCGACAACCGCCGAAGTGGATGCCGTGCTGCAGGAGATCTCACATGCTGGCCGCTGACGACTTCGCCCGCCTTCGCGAGCTGCGGGCGACCGACCCCACGCGGCTTCGCGAACTCGTTACCTCCCGCCGCCGGGCGACGCCACACGACGACGGACGGATTTTCATCATCGCGGCCGATCACCCGGCTCGAGGCGCGCTGGGCGTTCGCGAAGACACGATGGCCATGGCCGACCGTTACGAGCTGCTCGAGCGCCTCGCCCTCGCCCTCTCCCGCCCCGGCGTCGACGGAGTGCTCGGCACACCAGACATCATCGAAGACCTCGCGGCGCTCGGCGCCCTCGACGGCAAGATCGTTGTCGGCTCGATGAACCGCGGCGGCCTCAAGGGCGCGGCCTTCGAGATGGACGATCGCTTCACCGCCTACGACGTGCACAGCATGGTCAGCTGCGGATTCGACTTCGCCAAGGCACTCCTCCGCGTCAACCTCGCCGATTCGGGCAGCGCCGCAACGCTGCAGGCCACCGCCACCGCGGTCAACACCGCAGCCGCCGCCGGTCTGCCGATCATGCTCGAACCGTTCATGAGCGACTGGCACGACGGCCGCATCGTCAACGACCTGACAACGGATGCCGTGATCACGTCGATCGCGATCGCATCCGGTCTCGGGTCGACGTCTGCCTTCACCTGGCTGAAGCTTCCGGTGGTAGCCGAGATGGAGCGCGTGATGGCCTCGACCACACTGCCGACCGTGCTGCTGGGCGGAGACCCGAGCATTTCTCCCGACGAGACGTACGCGTCGTGGGGGCGAGCGCTCGGTCTTCCAGGGGTGCGCGGACTGGTGGTGGGGCGCACCCTTCTCTACCCGCCACACGGCGATGTCACGGCAGCGGTCGACACGGCAGCCGCCCTGGTGCACCCGACTGGATAACGTTTGTGCAAATGTCATAACAAAAGATTGACGGCCCGGGTTCGCGGGGCTAGGTTCAGGACCGATAGCCGGTTCTGCTCGAAGTTTCTCAATGTGGAGGTAAGTCAGTGCGAGTTGTCATTCTCGGTGCCGGTCGGATCGGGCAGGCGCATGTGCGCACACTGCTGGATCAGGAGGCGATCACCGAACTGCTGATCGCCGATCTCGACCCGTCGCGTGCCGAGGCTGTCGCGGCATCCGTCAGCGCCGATTCCAACAGCGCCGATTCCAACAGCGCCGATTCCAACCTCGACCTGTCCGGTCGCACCGTGCGGGCGGGCAGCATCGACGACGCGTTTGCCGCGCGACCCGACGCAATCGTGATCGCAGCGCCCACGTCGGTGCACGCCGAGCTCATCGTGCGCTCTGTGCAAGCCGGAATACCGACGTTCTGCGAGAAGCCGCTCGCCGAATCCCTCGCGTCGAGCCTCGCGGTCGTCGACGAGGTAGAGCGTCATGACGTGCCGGTACAGATCGGTTTCCAGCGCCGCTTCGATGCCGGTTATCGCGCGGCAAGGGAAGCGCTCGAGTCCGGCGCCATCGGTGAGCTGCGACGCCTGCACCTGCTGACCTGCGATCCGACGCCTCCCCCGGCCGAGTACATTCCGACCAGCGGCGGCATCTTCCGCGACTGCCACATCCACGACTTCGACATTCTGCGCTGGGTCACCGGCCGTGAGGTCGCCTCCGTCTACGCGACCGGCGCCAACCGTGGGGCGGCCTTCTTCGGTGAAGCCGGCGACGTCGACGAGTCTGCCGCGCTGCTCACCCTCGACGACGGCACGCTCGCCACCCTGCAGGGCTCCCGCTACAACGGCGCGGGCTACGACGTGCGCATGGAGCTGGCCGGCACCGAAGGCAACCGCACTGTCGGACTCGACGAGCGCGTGCCGCTCACCAGCGCAGAACCCGGCGTGGCATTCCCCTCCGACGCGCCATGGCCGAACTTCCAGGAACGATTCGCCGCCGCCTATTCAGCCGAACTGGCGACGTTCGTGCGGGTCGCCACCGGGGAACTGCCCAGCCCCTGCACCCCGCGCGACGCCCTCGAAGCCCTGTTCATCGCCGAAGCTGCAGACCTCTCACTCCGCGAAGAGCGGGTCGTTCGACTCGATGAGATTCGCCGCGGCGCAGCGGTCGGGAGTTGACCATGACACCGTCAACGCCGCAGGCCACTTCCCTCGCCGACCGCATCGCCTCCGCCCCCATCTCCTGGGGAGTCTGCGAGGTTCCGGGCTGGGGCGTGCAGCTTTCGCCCGAGCGCGTCCTCACGGAGATGCGGGAGCTCGGCGTGGTCGCCACCGAGTTCGGTCCAGACGATTTTCTGCCCGCCGCCCCGTCCGAGAAAGCCGAGACCCTCCGCGCACACGGCCTCAGCGCGGTCGGAGGCTTCGTCCCGGTCATCCTGCACGACGCATCCGTCGACCCGGTGCCGGCCATCGAAGCCGAGCTCGAGTCGTTCGTGGCCGCCGGTGCCACACGCCTGGTTCTCTCTGCTGACACCGGCCAGGTCGGTTACGACTCGCGCCCCACACTCACCGACGAGCAGCGGACGACCCTGTTCGCCAACCTCGACCGCCTGGCCGAGGTCGCTTCCGCCCACGGCATCGTCGCCTCCCTCCACCCACATGTCGGCACCATGATCGAGTCGACGGATGACGTCAATCGCGTTCTCGCCGGCTCGTCGATCGGACTCTGCCTCGACACCGGGCACCTCCTGATCGGCGGCACCGACCCCGTCGACCTGGCCGCGCGCCACGCCGATCGCATCGCTCACGTGCACTTGAAAGACGTGCGCGTCGACGTCGCCAAGCGTGTGCAGGCAGGCGAACTGACGTACACGGATGCCGTTGGCCAGGGCCTGTACGCACCGCTCGGTGACGGCGACATCGATATCGCCGCCATCGTGCGCTCGCTTGAGGCGGCCGGCTACACCGGCTACTACGTGCTCGAACAGGACACTATCCTCACCAGCGAACCGGCGACGGATGCCGGACCACTCACCGACGTTCGCCGCAGCCTCGACTTCATGACGGGCATCGCGCTCCCCTGACCCACGTCACTCCACAGCACTATCCGAAAAGCACCATCGCAGTAAGCACCACCGCAA
Organism: Glaciibacter superstes DSM 21135; assembly: GCF_000421145.1. Taxonomy (GTDB): domain Bacteria; phylum Actinomycetota; class Actinomycetes; order Actinomycetales; family Microbacteriaceae; genus Cryobacterium; species Cryobacterium superstes. The sequence goes on from NZ_ATWH01000016.1 coordinate 35,092, forward strand.
CAGGCACCAATCACCGGTATCCAAAGGAGGAACCACAGATGAAGCTCAACAGACGCTGGCTCGCGGCATTGGTCGTTGTCCCGCTCGCATTGGCCGGTTGCACGGCCACCACGCCAACCGGTACCAGTTCCGATGACGCCGCGGCACCCGCGGGTGGAGACGACATCACCATTGCCGTGGTCACACACGGCACTCCAGGCGACACCTTCTGGGACGTCGTCAAGTCCGGCGCGGAACAGGCCGCCGAAGACCTCGGTGTCACGGTCACCTACCAGGGTGATGGCGACCCGGTGAAGCAGAGCCAGCTGATTGACTCTGCCGTCGCCACCAACCCGGATGGCCTCATCGTCTCCATGGCGAACCCCGAGGGCGTGCAAGGAGCCGTGGAAGCGGCCATCGCCGCCGGCGTCCCCGTCATCACCATCAACTCCGGGCTCGACCAGTCCAAGGAGTTCGGCGCCTCGACCCACGTCGGGCAGAGCGAGTTCATCGCCGGGCAGGGCGCCGGTGAGGAACTGGCGACGGCCGGTGCCACCAACGTCATCTGCGTCATCCACGAGGCAGGCAACACCGGCCTCGAAGAGCGCTGCTCCGGAGCCGCGGACACCCTCGGCGGAACCGTGAGCAACGTGCAGGTCGACATCGCCAACGTGGCGGATGCCCAGAACACCATCAAGTCCAGCCTTCTCGCCGACCCGTCGATCGACGGAGTGCTCACGCTCAACCCGGGGATCGCGGTCGCGGCGAACCAGGCGATCGAGGAGGCAGCCAGCAGCGCGCAACTGGCGACGTTCGACGTCTCCGAAGACGTGACGCAGCTCATCATCGACGGCAAGATCCTGTTCGCCGTCGACCAGCAGCCGTACTCGCAGGGCTACCTCCCCGTCGTCTTCCTCACTCTGCAGAAGCGCAACGGCGACGTTGTCGGCGGCGGCCAGCCGGTCTATTCCGGCCCCGGCTTCGTGACGAAGGACAACGCGGAGCAGGTCGCCGAGTTTGCGAAGAACGGAACGCGATGACCACTGCCACTGCACCAGCAGTGACGGATGAGCGGGTCATCAGGACAAATCCGTTCATAGCGATGCTGCGCCGGCCTGAGGTCGGCGCAGCAGTCGCCGCGCTCGCGATCTTCCTGTACTTCTCCCTCTCGACCCAGGCGTTCCTGACCCCGGCCGGCGTCTCCACGTGGCTGTACTCGTCATCGCTGTTCGGCATCATGGCGGTTGCCGTGGCGATGCTCATGATCGGCGGGGAGTTTGACCTCTCCGCCGGTGCCATGACCGGAACCACAGCACTGATCGTCGGCGTGATCACCACGCAGTGGGGAGTCAACATCTGGCTCTCGCTGGTGATCTCGCTGGCAATCGCGCTCTTGGTCGGTGCCGGAAACGCGTTCATCGTGATGAAGACCGGGCTGCCGAGCTTCATCGTGACTCTGGCGACGTTCTTCATCCTGCAGGGCATCAACCTGGCGGTCACCAAGCTGATCACCGGCACGGTCGCCATCCAGGGCATGGGCGCAGTCCCAGGCTTCGACCAGGTCAAGGTCATCTTTGGCTCGTCGTTCCCGTTCCTCGGCATGAACGTGAAGGTCTCGGTCGTCTGGTGGATCGCCTTCACCGCCCTCGCCAGCTGGATCCTGCTTCGCACCAGGGCAGGAAACTGGATATTCGCGGTCGGCGGCCAGATGACCAGCGCCCGCCAGGTCGGCGTGCCGGTGATGAAAACCAAGACCGGATTGTTCATGACCACGGCCGGCGCCGGCTGGCTGGTCGGCATGCTGCAGCTCTTCGACGTGTCGACTGTGCAGGCCACAACCGGCATCGGCCAGGAGTTCATCTACATCATCTGCGCCGTCGTCGGCGGATGCCTGCTGACCGGCGGGTACGGGTCGGCGATCGGCGCGGCCATCGGCGCTCTCATCTACGGCATGACGTTGCAGGGCATCGTGTTCGCCCAGTGGGACAACAACTGGCTGAAGGCGTTCCTCGGCGGCATGCTGCTGCTCGCTGTGCTGGTCAATCTGTATGTGCGCAGACAGGCAGGAGTGAGATCATGACCGAACCCATCGCATCCGCCGCCCCACCGATTCTCGAGGTGAGGGGCATCGGCAAGTCCTACGGCTCCATCATCGCGTTGCGCGATGTGAGCGCGTCGCTCGGAGTCGGCGAGGTGCTGTGCGTGCTCGGCGACAACGGTGCTGGCAAGTCGACGTTCATCAAGATTCTCTCCGGTGCGCACGAGCACACAGAGGGAACTCTGCTCGCCTACGGCAAGGAGCGCACCTTTGGAAGCCCGCGCGAGGCGCTCGACATCGGCATTGCCACTGTCTACCAGGACCTCGCCGTCGTCGGGCTGATGCCGGTCTGGCGCAACTTCTTCCTCGGCTCTGAGCTGACCCGCGGTGTCGGGCCGTTCCGCCGCCTCGACGTGAAGGGGATGCGCCGGATCACCAAGGACGAACTGGCGAAGATGGGCATCGACCTGCGCGACGTCGACCAGCCGATCGGTACGCTGTCTGGCGGCGAGCGCCAGTCCGTCGCCATCGCGCGTGCCGTGTATTTCGGGGCGAAGGTCGTCATCCTCGACGAGCCGACGTCTGCGCTGGGGGTGAAGCAGGCCGGGGTGGTGCTGAAGTACATCGCCCAGGCGAGGGACCGTGGGCTCGGCGTGGTGTTCATCACCCACAACCCGCATCACGCCTATCCGGTCGGCGATCGGTTCCTGCTGCTCAAGCGCGGCACCAGCCTCGGTGAGTTCGCGAAGAACGAGATTACGATCGAGGAGATGACACGGCTGATGGCCGGTGGCGCCGAACTTGAAACTCTCGCCCACGAACTGGAGCGTGCCTGAACCATATGCCTGACACGATGTGTGTGAACCGATGACGTATTTCCACCCGAGCGGAACCCTCGCCGACGACCGAAACGATGTCATCTTCGCGCCGAACGGCACGAGCTGGCTGTACACCGGGCTGGAGGTGCTCACCCTGGCGCCTGGACAGAGTGTCACTGTCGAGCAGGGTGAGCGCGAAAGCATCGTGGTGCCGTTGGCGGGCAGCGTGTCGGTCTCGGTTTCAGCGACAACGGATGCCGGCGCCACCGAATATCGCCTCGCGGGCCGCGACTCCCCGTGGGGCGTGACCGACGTGCTCTACCTGCCGGTGCACACCAGAGCCACGATCACCGGGGCCGCCGGCGCCCGCATCGCGCTGCCGTGGGCGGTGGCAACCGAGGCGCATCCGGTGCAATACCTGGCGGCGGATGCCGTATCTTCTGAACTGCGCGGAGCCGGCATCTGCAGTCGGCAGGTGAACAACTTCGGCACACCAGCCGCGCTCCAGACCGACAGGCTCATCGCCTGCGAGGTGATGCAGCCAGGCGGAAACTGGTCGTCGTATCCCCCGCACAAACACGACGTCGACGGCGAGGCCGAGACCCAACTCGAGGAGATCTACTACTACGAGGTGGCGCCCTCCCCCGCCGGCACAGACGGTTTTGCGCTGCAGCGCGTCTACGGATCTGTCGCCGGCGACATCGACGTGACCGAAGAGGTGCGCACCGGCGACGTCGTGACCATCCCGTTCGGGTATCACGGCCCCACGGTCGCCGCCCCTGGCCACGACCTGTACTACCTCAACGTGATGGCGGGGCCACGCACGGCGTTGCACCCCGACCGGGAGTGGCTGATCAGCGATGACGCCGATCACGCCTGGATCCGCGGCCAGTGGGAACACGAAGCCGTCGACCCGAGGCTGCCGTTCGGCTGAGCCCCAGCCCTTGACTCGCACGACACACCGCTACACCGCTACACCGAATGAAGGCCGATCAACCTATGACATCCACACCGGCGACATCCGTACCCGAGAGTTCCGAAGCCGCGACTTCCACCGTCAGGCTGACCGTCGGCCAGGCCATCGTGCGCTTCCTCGGCGCCCAGCACACGGTGCGCGACGGCGTCGAACATCGTCTCGTCGAGGGGTTCTTCGGCATTTTCGGGCACGGCAACGTGGCCGGTCTCGGTCAGGCCCTGTTGCAGAGCGACCTGAATGATCCCGGCCGCATGCCCTACTGGCTGGCGCGCAATGAGCAGGGTGCCGTGCACGCGGCCACCGGTTTCGCCCGTCACCGGGGCCGCCTCTCCACCCTGGCGGTCACGACGTCGATCGGGCCGGGCGCCACCAACATGATCACGGGTGCCGCGCTGGCCACCATCAACCGCATTCCGGTGTTGCTTTTTCCTGCAGACGTCTTTGCCACCCGTAACCCCGACCCGGTGCTCCAGCAGCTCGAGCGCAGCGACGCGCAGGATGTCACGGTCAACGACGCGTTCCGCCCGGTTTCGGTATTCTTCGACCGGGTCTGGCGTCCAGAGCAGCTGCCCGCCGCTCTGCTTGGCGCGATGCGGGCGCTCACCGATCCGGCGCAGACCGGCGCAGTCACCATCGCGCTGCCTCAGGATGTTCAGCCGGAGGCGCACGATTGGCCGGTCGAGTTCTTCGACAAGAGGGTCTGGCGGGTGATGCGCCAGGGTGCGGATGCGGCATCCGTCGACGACGCTGCGGCCCTGCTCGCGTCGGCCAAGCGGCCGTTCATCGTCGCGGGCGGCGGGGTGCACTACTCCGAAGCCGAGGGCGTTCTGGCCGGCCTTGCGACGCGATGGGGAATCCCGGTCGGGCAGTCACAGGCGGGGAAGGGGGCGTTGCCGTCCGGGCATCCGTTCGACGTCGGCGGGGTTGGGGCAACTGGCACCACGGCTGCCAATGCGCTGGCCGCTGCGGCGGATGTCGTCATCGGCGTCGGTACTCGCTATTCGGACTTCACGACGGCATCCCGGTCGATTTTTGCCAACCCCGACGTGCGATTCATCAACCTCAACGTCGCGCAGCTCGACGCGGTGAAATTCGCTGGCCTGGCCGTGACAGGTGACGCACGCACAACGCTGGCCGCGCTTGGTGATGCACTGCCCAATTACGCGACGGATGCCGCATACCGCGCCGAGATCGACGCACTTCGCGACGAGTGGGCCGGGCACCGCGCGGAGGTGTTCGCGAGTGACTGGCAGGCCCGGGGAGAGACTGGCCGCACCTCGCAGGTGGAGCTGATCGGCATCCTGAACGAGACGCTCGGTGAGCACGACGTGATCGTGAACGCTGCCGGTTCTGCGCCGGGTGACCTGCACAAGCTGTGGGAGCCGGGGTCGGCGAAGCAGTATCACGTGGAGTACGGTTTCTCGACGATGGGCTACGAGATCGCTGGCGCGCTGGGGATCAAGCTGGCCGAGCCGGGCGTGCAGGTGGTGGCCCTCGTCGGCGATGGTTCGTACCTGATGCTCGCGCAGGAACTGGTGACGGCGATCGCGGAGGGCTTGAAGCTCGTGATCGTGCTGATCGACAACGAGGGTTTCGCGTCGATCGGCAACTTGTCGGAGTCGGTGGGGTCGCAGCGTTTCGGCACTCGGTATCGGTACAACGACGCCGGTTCCCCGTCAGCGGGCGGCATGCTGCCCGTCGACCTGGCGGCGAACCTGGAGAGCCTGGGGGCAAAAGTGTTGCGTGCCTCGTCGCCGGAGGAGTTCCGCTCCGCGCTGAAGGCCGCGCTGGCGGCTGAGACCACGACGGCCGTGTATGTGCAGACCGATCCACTGGCTCCCGGCTCGGTCGGCGGTGCGTGGTGGGATGTTCCGGTCGCCGAGGTGTCAGAACTCGAGTCGACGCAGGCCGCTCGTCGCGACTACGAGCGCGACCGACGCGCCCAGCGCCCGTACCTCTGAGCCGCCGCCCGCGCCGCGCGCGAGTCGCATCTCCGAACCTGGGCCGTCGCCGGCCACGAGAGTAGGAAGAATTAGCCTTTGCGCGCGCAAACGAGGAGATATTGCACCCTCAAGCGAGGCATCTCCTACTTTCGCGAGACCACTCAGCACTTGGGCGTGTCTCCCATATCTTTGTCCGAGGCTCACGTGCTGCGGCGACCGCCGAATACCTGAAGGTCAACCTGCTCGCGCATCTGGGCAATCGTCTTCCCGGTGGGTACCTGGGACCTGACCAGGGCGAGGAGCAGGCGTGCGCCGACCTTGCCGATCCAAAAGCGTCGGCGCGGGATGTCGATGCCGAACAGCTCGCGGTGCTCTGGGAGCATGCGCTCGAGGGCGGCATCGTTCATCATGCGTCCGATAAACAGGTCGATCCGCCGCGGCTTCTTGCCATCCTTTGGCGTGACACTCGTGCGGGATGTCATCATGTCGCGGAACCACACCGATTCCGGGATCGCGTGCAGCGTCGGAAGCATCGCCGCCATGTATGCGTCGAGCTCCCCAACGGTGCTGGGTAGCACCGCCGGATCAAGGCTGAGCAGTTCTCCCGCGATCTTCTGCTCGGCTACGTAGGTGTCCCGCTCGGCATCCGTGAGCTTTCCGGCCCCGTACTGCTTGAAAGCCCGCAACCCCGCCCACGTGAGCGAGTTCTGAACCCACAGTAAGAGCTCAGGCACTTCCGCGTTGTACGTGCTCCCGGTCTCCGGGTCAACGGCCTTCACCGCCTGGTGAATACGGCGAAGCGTCGCCCCCGCGTTCCGGGCGGATTCCGCGTCGGCGAAGGTGATCGTCTGCATGTAGAGACCGGTCTGCCGAGCACGCGACTCCGGATTCGTACGGAAGGCGGACGCCTGGTCGATCATTCGCATGACGCGTGGATGGAGCATCTGCGTCGTGGCCGCGAGGATCCCGACCAGCATCATCGCCGGGTCAGAGTGCACCTTCCAGGTCACACTCGCCGGGCCGAACAGACCGTCGTCCGCAGTGTGCCGCCCGGCGGTGATGTGGGCCGGGCGTTCGGTGATCGTCATGTTTTCTCACTCCTCGTCGAGGCAGGCGCCGGGCGCGCATCGTGCCGATACCACCCTGGTGGAGCTCGCATTGCCTCGAACGTTACCTCGATGACGACATCGATGCCCGGCGCCACGCGAGCGGCAAGATCCCCCAAAACAAGGCAGGCCGGTGGACCGGCCACCTTCACTTCGACGCCGCCCGCACAATGAGAACAAGGGCGGCCACAAAGACCAGCACCAGCGCCACGAAACTGACGCCGTAGAGCACCATGCCCCAGGGGGCGTGATCTCCCCCTGACGTGGCGAACGCGTCTGCGATCCCCATGCCGGCGGGAAAGGCAGCGAACCAATGAGACGGCGCCGCGAGCACGATCAGCACCAGGTCGGCAGCGACCACATACTTCGCGCGGGTTTTCGGAATCACCGCGGCAAGCACAACTACAAGCACTGCCAACACCGGCCCGATGATCGCCCAGGTGACGACCCACGGCGCGGCGAGCGTCTCGTTTGCGCGCTCAAGCCCAGCATGGATTTCCTCGAGGCGCGCGCCGGGAACCGCGGCGAGTGGATTCCACACCAGAGTCTGGAGTGCCCCGGCAACCGCGTAAGCGATGACCGCAACGAGCCCAAGAATGCTCGCAGCCACGGCGCACCCCGACCTTTGCGTTGCTCCGTTCCCCATCCCGCGAGCCTAGCGACATCGCTGAATCAGCATCGCGGCTCGGTTTGCAGGCCCTCCGTCGGTCGGCTTCCGGCCATCCCGTATGTATGGTGGGAACCGACGCACGACAATATGATCGATTTGCACGCGGGGTGGGAGAGTTTGGGCATGGGACTTCCACAGTGGATGTGGATCTGGCACCTGTCGCTGGTCACGTCGGTCATGGTGCCTTTCGGCATCCTGGTGCATTACTGGCGGCGTCCGGATGCCGCTCATCTCTTCACTCACGCGTCAGAAGGTTCTCCGTCGGCCGGGGTGTACCGCGCAGTGCGTCGCCAGGTTCTTCTCACGCGGATCGCGAGCGCAATAGCGTTCGTCGTGGTCGTCCTGAGCGTTGAAGGTGTGTGGCTGCCGAGCCGGGTCTCTGACCATTGGACCTCGTTCCTGGTGCCGATGACAGTCGCCACAGCCTGCATCCTCGTTCTCATGCTGGCGCCGACGACATCGCCGCGCGAAACGGCAGGATCGCCGCAACTGGCCGATTCGAGCGCACGCCCCGCATACTCCTTTGGCAAGACCTGGTGGTTCGTCGGCTGGAGCGCCACCGCCGCGATCCTGGCTGTGACCGCCATTGTCGCCGGACTGTTCGCCGGCGTCGACAACGACGGTCGCCACGCGATCTTCACGATCAACGTCGGCGAAGTCTCCGGCAGCACAACATTCCTCGGGTGGTACTTCGGCGTCCCCATCCTGATCGGCATCGCAGTGCTCGCGGCTGTCACGCTCGTCGCGCTCTGGCTGAGCGCGAGACGACGCGTGTCCAGCATCCCTGACCGGAAAAACGCCGACTCCTGGCTGCAACACCACCGGAACCGCACCATACTTCTCGTGGGCGCTGGCGCGCTGGTGGTGACGCTGGGCTGGGCGTTGCTCTCGATCAGCTCTGCTGGGTCGCTCTTCGTCTCTGGCCCATCTGGCACCGTCGGCTCCCCGTTCGCAGCTCTGTCCATTCCGCTCCGCGTTACCGGGCTGGTGCTCCAGGGCGTTGGCGTGGCCATGTTCCTCGTGCCTGCGTTCTCAAAACTACCGCGCTCGGCGCCAGTCGATTCAGACACGCCAGCCGCGGACGATCTCTCCCTCTCCGAGCTGCGTCCATAAACCAACAAAGGTAAGCCACTCGGCTCAGACCCCCGAACGCCGACGTTCAACCTTGGTCGCCGCTCGATGGCTCCGCACGTCTCCAACTGCGGCTGCGGCGTGCACCGCGTCGGTCTCGCCGCCTGCTGCGAGTTGCTGCACGCGTTGCGCTGTGAGTCCGAGCACTGCGCCGGCGTCTTTGAACGTGAGTCCGTCCGCGCGGAGACTTGCAACTGCGCGACGCGCGAGCGCGGCCGCTGCGGCGTTCTCCTGGCGCGCGACCGCTTCGCGTTGCTTGGCCTCCTTCCACGCTTCGCGGGCTTCGCCTGGAATCTCAATCGACACCGCGACATCGAACGTGTCTGGCGGGGCGTCGAGCCAGAGCCCGATGACCTCGCGGGCGACCTCCTCTACTTCGGTCACTCTGCGGGCTTGCCCCACCGTATCGAGTTCGGGAACCTGCACGAGCCACCATCGGCCGTCTTTGCTCGCGGTGACGTCATACGTCTTTCGGTCAATCACGGTGTCGGCCTCCTAACGCCAGTTCTTGGGGGTGTTCGGCAGCTTCTTGATCAGCTGGCCGACGATTCCGGCGCTGGTCTCGCGGTGACCAACAGGGATCGATTCTTTGACTGACTCGTCGGGCAGCCCCCACAATTCGTGGCTGCCCTTCGCGTCACGCAGGTATACCCATCCGTTTTCCTTCACGACCTTCATCACATCTCGAGTCTCCTGCGGTTTCGGCATGATCGAGTCTATCCCCCCTTGACGCCCTCGTCAAGAGGCCCTTGATAGTGCGGTGTGCGAAAAGAACGGAGGCCGTGGAACGGATGCCGTCGGCCCCGGCCCGCTTATTTGTCGACGAGGGTGACCTCGAAGGAGTACAGGTCTGGCCGGTAGCAGTGGCTGCCGAATTCGATCGCCCTGCCGGAGTTGTCGAACGCGGTGCGTTCCATCGTCAGCACCGGGCCGCCCTTATCGATTTCGAGCAGCGTGGTCTCCTCCGCGCTCGCCCGTCTCGCGCCGATCCGCTGCCTGGCCACGCGAATCATCGTGCCTCGCGCGCGAAGCAGCTGGTACAGCCCGTGCTCGGCGAGGTCCTCTTCCGAGAGATCGACCAGATCCCGCGGCAGATAGTTCTCCAGCACCGCGACCGGCACGTCATCTGCCCCGCGCACCCGGCGAATGTGCAGGATGGGATCTCCGACCGGCACACCGAGCACCTCGGCGATACGGGCATCCGCTTCGATAACCTCGTGCAGCAGCAACGACGTCGACGGATGCCGGTCACCACTTGCCAGGTCGTCATAGAGGCTGGTCAGCTCCACCTTGCGCGACACCTGGCCGTGCACAACCTGGGTTCCGATACCGCGCCGGCGCACCAGCATCCCCTTGTCGACGAGTTCCTGGATGGCCCGTCGCACGGTCGGCCTGGACAGTCCAAGCCGCTCCCCCAGAGCAATCTCATTCTCCAGTCGCGACCCGGGCGGCAGGTCGCCTTCGAGGATCGCGTTCTCGATACGACTCGCGATCTGAAAATACAGCGGCACGGGGCCGGAGCGGTCGAGATCCATGAACAACCCGCCAGGCAACGTGCTCTCCGCCTGCTTCACACAGCACCCCGCTCTCCTGGCCGACCTGCCGCGCCTCTGCCGCAGTGCCCTTTGTCATGACATTATCAGGGGTCGCGGTGTGCACCGGCTATTCCTTCACCGCGCCCTCGAGCATTCCCTTGATGAAGTGTCGCTGCAGGATGAAGTACAACACCACGACGGGCAGCGCAACCAGAACCGCTCCAGCCGCCAGCAGCGCCGTTCCCTGCGTGTACTGGCCCTGGAAGAACGCCAGCCCGAGCGGCGCGGTGCGCACGGCCCCGGTCGGCGACATGACCAGCGGAATGAGGAACTCGTTCCACGTCCACATGAACACCAGCACCACCATCGTGGTGATCGCCGGACGCCCCATCGGCACCAGGATCGACCAGAGAATGCGTTTCGGCGACGCCCCGTCCATCCGCGCGGCGTCGAGCACCGAACGGTTGACACCCTTGAAGTAGGTGCGCATCCAGTAGGTTCCGAACGCCACCGACTGCGCGACCTGCGGCAGCGCCACCGCCCAGATGGTGTCGGTCAGCCCCAGGCTCCGCAGGTCGAAGAACAGCGGTACGACGATCGCCTCGGCCGGCACCATGATGCCGAGCAGGAACACGTAGAACAGCACCTGTTCGCCGCGGAATGACATCGTGCCGAACGCGTATCCGCTGAGCACGGACAGCACCACGGTGAGGGTCACGACGATGACGGCGACGATGACGGATGTCGTCATGTATTGTCCGAAACGCCCCTCCTGCCAGGCGTCGATGAAGTTGCCCGGGTGGAAAGGGCCGCCCTCCCTGGCCGCTGAGGCGCTGGGCGGCGCAAAAGCCGACACCAGGATCGTCAGCATGGGCGCCAGGACGATCAACGAGAAGACGATCAGGATCGCGTAGTTCAGGAAACGTTCCGTGTTGCTGACCTTCATGAGGAGCTTCGGTCTCCAATGCGGTTGATGGTGAGGCTGATCAAGAAGATGAGTGCGGTGAGTGTCACTCCGACAGCCGCGGCTGACCCCACCTGCCCCAGCTCGAAGGCCCGGCGGTACACCTCGTAGCTCGGCACCGTCGTCGAGCTGCCGGGCCCGCCACTCGTCGTCACGTAGATGAGGTCGAAGGTCTTGAGGGAGGCGACGACGGTCAGCGTGAGCGCCACGGTGATCTCAGCGCGCACCGCCGGGACGATGATCGAGAAGAACTCCCGCACCGGACCTGCGCCGTCCATCCGCGCGGACTCGAAGTGCTCGAGCGGAATTTTTGCCATGCCGGCGAGCAGGAGCACCGTGACCAGTCCGGTCGACACCCAGGTGCCAATGATGCCGACGGCAGGCAGAGAGAAGGTGTAGTCGCCGAGCCAGGCGCGGGTGAGATCGTCGAGGCCGACGGCGCGAAGCACCATGTTGAGCTGGCCGTCTGGGGCGTAGATCTGTCGCCACGCAACCGCGACGACGACCATGGCGATGACCTGGGGCAGGAAGACGACGGTTCGAAACAGCGACAGGCCGCGCACCCTGGCACGGCTGAGCACAGCGGCGAGCACCAGTCCGATGCTCACGGGCAGGATCGCGTAAAAGAACACGAAGACCAGGGCGTGGCCAAATGCGTCCCGCAGCCGCTCGTCGCTGATGATTGCGGCGTAGTTGTCGAACCCGACGAAGGTGGCGAGGGTCAGGCCGTCCCATTCGAACAGTGACAGGTGCACAGCGCGGGCAAGGGGGTAGAGCAGGAAGGCGGCGTAGACGAGGAACGCGGGCAGGATGAACAGGTACGGGAGGAACCACTTGCCCTGCGTTGATGGACGGCGCCGGGATTGACGACGCGTTGCGCCGCCGCGCGGGGCGGAACGGCCTGTGCCGTTCCGCCCGCCATTCTCGGTTCTAGCCTGCTGCAGTGAACTCGGCATAGTCGGTTTCCAGCGCCTCGGTGAACGCTTTCGGGGTCAGCTGGCCGTCGAGCAGGCCCTGCAGGGACTCGCCGAGGGTGTCACCCATCGTCGGCGTTGCGTAGTCGAGGTACGGCAGCAGCACGCCATCCGTGGTCACCGACCCGAACGAGGAGTACACGTCGCGCAGCACGCCGGATTCCGGGGCGTACTTCTGGGTGTCGATAACCGGAAGGTTGCCGGTGTCCGCCAGGATCGCCATTGCGTCGTCGTTCGTGATGAAGTCGATGTACGCGGCAGCCAGGTCGGGGTTCTTGGTGGCGCTCGTCACCGTGAATGGCAACCCGGTGCCACCTGTGGTGTGGGCACCTTCGCCTGCGGTTGCCGGCGGGGTGAAGAATCCGACGTCGTCACCCATGGCATCTTCGAGGTCGGCCGCGAGCCAGGAGCCGCCCATGAGGAACACGCCCTCACCCTTCGTGAGCATCTGCCAGGCCGCGTCGTAGTCGGTTCCGTTGACCCCATCATTGAAGAAACCGTTGGTCTGCCACGAACTGAGTGTCTCGGTGGCAGCCTCGTTCTCCGGCGTCTCCCACGACGCGCCGGCGTTGCCGAAACCGAGCTTCTCGACCTGGTCGCTCGGCGCGAGGGCGCCCTGAACCGGACCGAAAACGTGCACGGCAGGCCACTTCTCGATGTTTCCGAGAAGAAGCGGCGTCTCGCCGGCACCCTTCGCGGTGGCCAGCGCCGCCTCGAAGCCCGCCCAGTCTTTCGGAAGCTCGACGCCGAGTCCGGCGAGTTTCGCCTTGCTGTAGAACACGCCGACGACCTCGCCGACCTGCGGGAGGCCGTAGGTGGAACCGCTGCCGAAGGTCGTGCCGTCTTCGCTGTACTGCGAGTACTTCAGGATGCTCTCCGGGAACCGGTCCTCCCACCCATACGCCTCAGACCAGGCGTCGAGCGGGAGTAGCTGTCCCGCTTCAACAAACGCGCCCATCGAGCTGCGGGCATTGTTTGCCTGCACGACGTCAGGGGCGTCATCGCCGCTGAGTGCGAGGCGCAGGGTCTTCCCGAGGTCGTCAAACGACTGCGACACCCGCTTGATGGTGATGTTCGGATACGCCTTCTCGAAAGCCGCATTCAGCTGCTTCATCTGTTCGTCCTGGCCGCCGCGAACCTCCTGGTCCCAGACGGTGAGCGTAAGATCGCCCATTTTCGAGACATCCGTCTGCACCGTGCGGTCGGGGTCGAGCGACGGCGCGGCGGTCTGACCGGAGCCCGGCGTGCACGCTGTGAGGGTCATGGCGATGGCGGCCGCTCCGGCGAGGCCAACTGCCAGCGAACGGGATATCCGCGACGTGGCCGTCCGTGATCTGCGCGTGAAGTTCATGCGATTTCCTTTCTCGGGAACCGGGTGCGGTTCAGTGGTGCCTGCTGTGGCCGATGGTGGCCTCCGCGCGACGAACGGCATCGCGTCTGGCCGCGGGAGTCTTTGCTTGAGGAATGAGGTCGCCCAGAAATCCGTAACTCGCGGCGATCCTGGCTGCCTCTGCATTCCGCCCAGAATCCCTCTTGGTAGTTTCCCACCAGTCTGCGATATCCCCCCATCCAGGAGACGCGAGCGAGCCCCCGAAATGCTGCACAGCCAGGGCGGAGCACAGGGTGGAGAACAGGAGCCTCTGTTCGAGCGGCCACTCCCCCAGTGTTCCGACCACGATGCCGGCGGAGAACACATCGCCCGCGCCGGTCGGGTCGACAGGGTCGACGAGAAGGGCGGGTACGGATGCCGTCTCGCCCGTGGTCGCATCCGTTGCGATGGCACCGTCTTTACCTTTGGTGACCACCACAAACGGCACCAGGTCGGAGAGTTGTGCGAGCGCTGCCTCCGGCGTCTCGGTGCGGGTGTATGCCATCGCCTCGACGTGGTTCGGCAGGAACGCGTGGCAACGGCCGAGATTGGCGAGGTCGGCCTGGTCCCACTTCTCAGTGGGGTCCCAGCCCACGGCCGCGAAGACCTTCGCCTGGTCGGCCGCGGATGTGAACCACCACGGCTCGTCTTCGCCCGGTGCGATCAGGTCGGTCACGAGGGCTCGCGACCGGGGTGGCGTGCCGATCAGTTCGAGCTGGCTGACCGGGATGGGATGACCGTGGGTGATCATGCTGCGGTCGCCTTGGGTCGCGATCGACACCGTCACCGCGGAGTGCCAGTCGGGAAAAATACGCGACCTACTGAGGTCGATGTGCTCCTGTTGGCTGAGGAGCGACCATGACCAGTGTCCGTACACGTCATCGCCGAATCCGGCAGCCAGACCGGTGCTGAGACCAAGACGGGATGCCGCGACCGCGAGGTTGGCGATCCCGCCGGGAACTGAGCCCATGCCCTCTGCCCAGACCTCGGTGCCTGGCCTCGGTTCGGAGGGGAGACCGGTGAAGACGATGTCGAAGAACAGTGGGCCGGCGAGGAACAGGTCGAGGTCTTGCTCGAGCGTCGGCTCGGGGTCGGTCGGCGCTTCGACGCGTGGGTGGACGTTTTCCACTGAATCCTCTTCCAGCGGCGCGAAATGCGCGCGGACGGTGTGACGGAATTGCCTGTTGCGGGTGCAGTGGAGTGTGAGCTCCCTTGCTTACGTCAGGACATTATCACGCAGGATTGAGCAGAACAAGCCACAGTTTCTGCTTGAAGCTGCTCACTCCTGCTTGCTACTATGAGCGCATGCTCACCACCACGCGCCAGGCGACGATCTTGCGCCGAGTGAAGGAAACCGGCGAAGCATCCGTCACCGACCTGGCCGAGATCATGCAGGTCAGCCCCTCCACGATCCGTCGAGATCTGAACTCGCTCAGCGCCGACGGACTGTTGCGACGCGTGCGCGGCGGCGGAAGCGTCGAGCCAGACGAGGTCCCCTTCCAGGAGGTGGCAGAGCGGTCCGCCTCGTCCAAGGAGCGGATTGCCGCCGTCGCGGCCTCGCTGGTGGCAGACGGAGACGTCGTCGTGCTCGACATCGGCACCACCACCGCCCTCATCGCGCGGGCGCTCCGCGGCAAGGCGATCACCGTGATCACCTCGAGCATCGCCGTACTCGACGAATTGCGGGCAGACACTGGCATCGAACTCATCATGCTGGGCGGCGTGCTGCGGCGTTCGTACCATTCGCTGGTCGGGTCGCTCACCGAAGGCGCACTGAGCCAGCTGCGGGCCACCATCTGCTTTGTCGGCACCAGCGGAATCCGGCCTGACGGCACGGTTCTCGACTCCACCGGCATCGAGGTTCCGGTCAAACGCGCGATCCTCGCCTCTGCGCCGCACATTGTGCTGGTGGCCGACGAGACCAAGTTCCCCGGCACCGGCATCCTCTCCGTCTGTGAACCCTCAGCCATCAACACCCTGATCACCTCCGATGCCGCGGACCGCGCGACGCTCGAGGTGTTTCGCCAGAGCGGAAGCGACGTGGTTCTCGCGTGAAACTGACCATCATCGGCGGCGGCGGATTCCGTGTGCCGCAAATCTTTGAGGCAATCTCGTCCGACGGCGATCACGCCAGGGTGACCGAGTTGTGCCTGTTCGACGTGTCGCGTGAGCGGCTCGACATCATCAACTCGGTGCTGATGCAGCTGGCCGAGTCGCTGGCTCGTCCGCCGCGGGTCACGCTGACGACCGATCTCGATGAGGCCATCACCGGCGCCCAGTTTGTGTTCTCTGCGATGCGCATCGGCGGCGCCGAGGGTCGGATCAAAGACGAGCGCATCGCGCTTGATCTCGGTGTGCTCGGCCAGGAGACCATCGGTCCGGGCGGTCTGGCCTACGCGCTCCGCACGCTGCCGCACGCGAGGCGCCTGGCTGAGCGAGTCGCCGCGCTGGCACCGGATGCCTGGGTGATCAATTTCACGAATCCGGCCGGAATGGTCACGGAGGCGATGCGTGCATCGCTCGGCGACCGCGTTATCGGAATCTGCGACACCCCGATCGGCCTGATGCGGCGGGCCGTGCACGCGGTCGGTTCGACGCCGGATGCCGTTGACTTCGATTACGTCGGCCTCAACCACCTGGGATGGTTGCGCCGGGTCTCGGTCGGCGGGCAAGACCTGCTGCCGGGATTGCTCGCCAGCGACGAGGCTCTCGGCGGCATCGAAGAGGCCCGCCTGATGGGCTTCGACTGGGTGCGGGCGCTGGGCGCGATTCCGAATGAGTACCTGTACTACTACTACTTCGAGCGGGAGGCGACCGAACGCATCCGTTCGTCTGCGGAAACGCGCGGGCAGTTTCTGCAACGCCAGCAATCGGTTTTCTACCGCGAGGCGCATCAGCACCCTGGCAGCGCGCTGGCGCTCTGGAACCGCACCAAGCACGACCGCGAGTCGAGTTATATGGCGGAGAGCCGGCCGGAGGAGGAGCGCGACAACCGCGAGGAGAGCGACATCGACGGCGGCGGCTACCAGACGGTGGCCCTCGACCTGATGTCGGCGCTGGTGAACGGGCGCGAGTCCACGATGATTCTGAACGTTGCCAATCGCGGGAACGTGGCTGAGCTGCCGGATGAGGCCGTGATCGAGGTGGCGTGCACCGTCGGGGCCGGCGGCGTCGCGCCGCACAACGTTGCGCCGGTCACGGGCGACATGCTCGGGCTGATGCAGCAGGTGAAGGCGGTGGAGCAGCTGACCATCGCGGCATCGGTCAGCCGCGACAGGGCACTGGCGTGGCGCGCGATCGCGGCGCATCCGCTGGTCGACTCGATCAGTGTCGCCCGGAAGCTGTTCGACACGTACCGCGCTGAGATTCCGGGCGTGGCCGCCGCCTTCGAGTAGCGCGCACGTGCGGCGTCTGCACTACTCCTGCAGAATGCGGCTGCCCGCCGGCCGCCACCCCGCACCGACCGGCATCCGTCGCCTCAGCTGCGGACGCTGCAGGAGTTATCCACGGCCGGACGC
The DNA here is from genome assembly GCF_000421145.1 of Glaciibacter superstes DSM 21135. Taxonomy (GTDB): domain Bacteria; phylum Actinomycetota; class Actinomycetes; order Actinomycetales; family Microbacteriaceae; genus Cryobacterium; species Cryobacterium superstes. The sequence continues at coordinate 52,113 of NZ_ATWH01000016.1, forward strand.
GTGGCCAACTCAGGAGATTCCGACAGAACAGCCACGATCAGCGCAGTCTCAACCCCACATCCACGAGATCTCCTGAATTACCCACCGGCCCGGCCACAACGGATGCGGCGGGACGGTTGACGACCCCGCCAGGAGCTAGAGCACCGCGCTGGAGGGGGCCCAGAGGTTGATGTCCTGGTCGGTGGCGTGCTCGTCGATCGCTGCAAGCTCGTCGTCGCTGAAGGTCAGGTTGTCGAGGGCGGCGACGTTGGTCTCGAGCTGGGCGACGGATGACGCGCCGACCAGAGCAGACGTCACGCCCTGGTGTCGCAGCACCCAGGCAACCGCGAGCTGCGCGAGTGACTGCCCACGGGCATCCGCTATTTCAGTCAGCGCGCGAATGCTCGCGAGCGTCTCGTCGTTCACCATGTGGCTGCCTGCCGACCCCTCGCGGGCGACGCGGGAATCCTCCGGGATGCCGCCGAGGTAACGATCGGTGAGCAGCCCCTGCGCCAGCGGCGAGAAGGCGATGCAGCCGGCGCCGAGGTCTTCGAGGGTGTCGAGGAGTCCGTCTTCGACCCAGCGGTTGAACATCGAATACGACGGCTGATGGATGAGTAGCGGGGTGCCCAGGTCGGCGAGAATCTCGGCCGCGCGTCGAGTGCGCTCTGGCGAGTACGAGGAGATACCGGCGTAGAGCGCGCGGCCGCTGGTGACGGCGGTGTGCAGCGCGCCCATCGTCTCTTCGAGCGGAGTGTCGGGGTCTGCACGGTGCGAGTAGAAGATGTCGACGTAGTCGAGTCCCATGCGCCCGAGCGACTGGTCGAGGCTCGACAGCAGGTACTTGCGCGAACCGAAGTTGCCGTATGGGCCCGGCCACATGTCGTAGCCGGCCTTGGTGGAGATGACCAGTTCGGCGCGGTGGGCGGAGAAGTCCTCGCGCATCAGCTGGCCGAAGTTCGTCTCTGCCGAGCCATAGGGAGGTCCGTAGTTGTTGGCGAGGTCGAAGTGCGTGATGCCGAGGTCGAACGCCCGGCGCAGGATGGCCCGCTGCGTGTCGAGCGGCTTCACATCGCCGAAGTTCTGCCAGAGCCCGAGCGAGATCGCGGGTAGCTGAAGGCCGCTCCGCCCGGTGCGGCGGTAGGGCATGGAGTCGTATCTGGATTCAGCGGGGAGGTAGGTCACCCCTTAATCATGCCAGCGTTCGGAACCCGCGAGGCACCCGCTCGCCGCGCGCCACTAACGCGCGGATGCACCACGCGCGCATGGCGCATCCACGCCTAATTGGCGCGTCGCATCCCGGCCGGCCAGCGCCGGGTGTCAGTGCTGCGTGAGAACATTAACGGATGCCGACAAACTTTCCCCTGGTGGATGTCGCCGACATCGTGCGCCTGGTCGGAAAGGCCGCCTTCGACCGCGGACGCGCCTACTCCCGCAACGGTGCGGTGCAGGAGATCACCTGGGACGCCGACTCGCAGCGCCTGAGCGGCGCCGTGCAGGGCGGTGAACCGCTGCCGTACCACTGCCGCGTCGACCTCGTCGCGAGCAAGAATGGTTATAGCCGCCCCGGGACCAGCTCGTGCAGCTGCCCTATGAGCTACGACTGCAAACACGTCGCCGCCACGATCCTCGCCAGCAATACCGACCACGTGCGCCAAGGGAGCCCCGGCCCACTCACCGACTTGCATCGCGCCCAGTTAGCGGCTGGCTTGCCGCTCACTCCCCTGGGTAACACTGGGCTGCCGGTTCCCTCCAGAGAGCCAGCGCAGCCGTCCGCGCCGGTTCAACCGGACTGGAAGTCGGCCGTCGGCTCTCTCAGCGGCTCTCGCGACGCATCCGTCGTCACCGCCAACGGCGGTTTCCCCGCAGACAACACACAGAGTGCGCCGATGGGTCTGCAGTTCGAACTGCGGGAGCAGATACCGAGGCCGAACGAGCGCTGGCGTGGTCCGTCTGTGCGCACCGCGACGGTCGAACGCTCCGAGATCGGCACCTTTCGGCTGGGCGTGCGACCGGTCATGCGCAACAGCAGAGGCAACTGGGTACGAGCCAACCTGGCCTGGAACAATATCACCTACCAGCTGAACCGGCTGAACCTGGAGCCGGCGCAGCACCGCTGGTTCTGCCAGTTCATCGCCCTGCACCGGGCCACCCGCGAGGCATACGTCGGTGGCGGGGAGGCCGACTGGGTCTACCTCGATGACTTCCCGAGTCCACTGTTGTGGACGCTGTTCGACGAGGCGGCTGATCTGGGCATCCGCTTCGCCGGGAGTGCGAAGGATGCCGTCGTCACTATCGCCAGAGACGCAACGGTCAGTCTCGATGCGAGTGTGGTTTCAGATGCGCAAACGGATGCCGCTGGCACGGACCCAGCGCGCGACGAGGCTCCAGCGCGCGACGAGGCCGGGCTCCGTCTCACGACCACGCTCACGCTCGACGGTGAGCGGCATCCGCCAGACGCTGCAGGCACGATTGGCGACCACGGCGTCTACGCCTGGAACCTCGTGCCGCACACCTCCATCTCACTCGCACCGACGGCCGAAACGCTCAGCCGGGAACAGCGCCGGCTGCTCGGGCAGCCCTCGTCGGTTGAGATTCCCGCGTCTGACGTCGACGAGTTCCTGACCGAGTACTACCCCGCGCTCCGCCAGTCGATCCTGGTGACCAGCACGGATGCGTCGGTGAAATTCCCCGAGATCGAACCACCGTCGCTGGTTCTCACCGCCACCTACCGGCCGAAGCACACCCTCGACCTCGAGTGGGCGTGGGAGTACCGCAGCGGCTCGGCCGTGGCGCGGCATCCGTTGTCGCCGTCAGCGCCGCACGGATCTCACGCCGCCAGCGGCGGAGCACGGGACGTCGCAGCCGAGGCGAAAGCACTTGACCTCGTGACGGCCACGCTGGGAACGGTGCCTGCGGCGAACGCCACTCTGCAGGGCATCGACGCGGCGGAGTTCACGGAGAAGACACTCCCGCTGCTGCATGGCCTGGGCGGCGTGCGGGTCGATGTTGTCGGCGAGCAGCCAGAATACCGGGAACTGACCGACGCGCCGAAGCTGAAATTCACCACCGTTGAGACCGACCAGCGCGACTGGTTCGATCTCGGCGTCATCGTCACCATCGAAGACAAGAAGGTGCCGTTCGGCCCGCTGTTCAAGGCCCTGTCGACGGGCAAGAAGAAGCTGCTCCTGATCGACAATTCCTACCTTTCGCTCAGCCACCCGGCCTTCGAACAGCTCAAGGATCTGATCGCTGAAGCCGGTGCGCTCGACGAGTGGGAGACCGGCGTGCGCATCAGTCGCTACCAGGCCTCCCTCTGGGAAGAGTTCGAAGACCTCGCCGAGGAGACGGAAGAGGCCCAGTCCTGGCGAGACGCGGTCACCGGGCTCAACCGGCTCATGTCGCTCGACACTGTCATCGAAGCGACCCCGCTCCCGACCGGACTGGACGCCACGATGCGCCCATACCAGCTTGACGGATTCGGCTGGCTGACCTTCCTCTGGAAACACGGCCTCGGCGGAGTCCTCGCAGACGACATGGGGCTCGGCAAGACGCTGCAGACCCTGGCGCTGTTCGCGCACGCGGTCGAGCACAGGCCAACCACGCAGCCTCGCAAGCCGTTCCTGGTCGTTGCCCCGACATCCGTCGTCTCGAACTGGCTCACAGAGTCCGCGCGATTCACCCCCGGCCTGGCCGCTGTCGCCATCACAACGACGCAGGCCAAGGGGCGGATGCCGCTGGCCGAGATCGTCGACGGGGCCGATGTGGTCGTCACCTCCTATGCGCTCTTCCGGCTCGATTTCGAGGCGTACCAGACCGAGGACTGGGCGGGGCTGATCCTCGACGAGGCACAGTTCGTGAAGAACCGTGCCGCCAGGGTGCACATCTGCGCGCGGGAGCTGAAGGCGCCGTTCAAACTGGCCATCACCGGCACCCCCATGGAGAACAACCTGATGGAGCTGTGGTCGCTGTTCGCGATCGTCGCGCCCGGCCTGTTCCCCTCAGCGCGGCGATTCACCGAGGAGTACCAGCGGCCGATCGAGGTCGGCGACAAGGGAGTCAGCAATAAGGGCGAGAAGAGGCCGGCCGGCACGGTGACCAGGGCGGAGCTACTCGCGCGGTTGCGCCGGCGCATCCGTCCGTTGATGATGCGGCGCACGAAAGATCTCGTGGCGACTGAGCTGCCGGCGAAGCAGGAGCAGGTGCTGCAGATCGACCTCGAGCCGCGGCACCGCAAGCTGTACGACACGTTCCTGCAGCGCGAACGGCAGAAGCTGCTCGGCCTGCTGGAAGACATGGACAAGAACCGGTTCATCGTGTTCCGGTCGCTGACGCTGTTGCGGATGCTGAGCCTGGACGCGTCGTTGGTCGACGAGAAGTATGCGGCGATCCCCTCAAGCAAGCTCGACGCACTCTTCGAGCAGCTCGAAGACGTTGTGGCGGAGGGGCACCGGGCGCTGATCTTCAGCCAGTTCACGTCGTTCCTCGGCAAGGCGGCGGCCCGGCTCGACGAACTGGGTGTGCCGTACGCCTACCTCGACGGGTCGACCAGGCGGCGCGCCGAGGTGATCAAAAAGTTCAAAGACGGCGAGGCCCCGGTGTTCTTGATCAGCTTGAAGGCGGGCGGTTTCGGGTTGAACCTGACGGAGGCCGACTATGTCTTTCTGCTCGACCCGTGGTGGAATCCGGCGACGGAGGCGCAGGCGGTCGACCGCACGCACCGCATCGGCCAGACCAAGAACGTCATGGTCTACCGGATGGTGGCGACAGGCACGATCGAGGAGAAGGTGATGGCGCTGAAGGACAAGAAGGCAAAACTCTTCAATGCCGTGATGGACGACGACGCCATGTTCAGTTCCGCGCTGACGGCCGACGACATCCGTGGTCTTCTCGGCGCCTGAGGAGCTGCACCTACCCGGTTATCCGAGCGCCACGATCAGGCACAGCACCGCCAGCAGCAGCGACACCGGGGTCATCACGTTCCGCTCCGGCTTGCTGCGCGAGATCCCGTTCAGCACGATACCCAGGGTGAAATACCCGGTCAGTACCCACATCGCGACGTAGACCACGCCGTCCGGTTCAATGACGTGTGATCCCTGCTCGTTCGAGCGTCACGAACGCGAACAGCGCGTAGAGGACGATGGAGATGGCGCTCCCCACGCGCAGCCGGGTCGGCAGCACCTTGGACTGCCCTCCCCAGGCGAAATGCCCCAGCGGAAGACCAGCGATCAGCAGCACCTGGCCGATGGCGAGTGCGCCGAGTATCACGCAGATGAGCACGGCAGCAGCAGTTGTCATGGTGTTGATCATAGGGAGTCCGGACGCCCTCCTGCGTGCGTCGCGTCGGCAGAATCCCATACCTGGGTATGGGACGGATAGCTCTAGAGATGGACGCGGTGGGGGTCCTCCGATTTCTACTCTGAAACCATGACGTTTCTAAACACCCTGAACGAGTTCGTGGTCTCACTCGCCGGCTCGCCCTGGGTGTACCTCATCACGCTCGCCGTCGTGATCATCGATGGGTTCTTCCCGCCCATCCCGAGCGAATCAGTGGTCGTGGCGCTCGGCGCGCTGGCCATCTCGACGGGGGCACCGAACCTGTTTCTGCTGCTCCTGGTGGCGTCCGTCGGCGCAACGACGGGCGACACCATCGCCTACCTGATCGGCCGACGCATCGGAGTCGACCGATTCAGGTGGATGCGTCATCCTCGGGTCGCGAGGGCGATCGAGCGTGCCCGCTCGGCGCTGGATCGTCGCGCTGCGATGCTGCTGCTGACTGCCCGGTACATCCCGGTCGGCCGCGTCGCTGTGAACATGACCGCGGGCGCGACCGGCTTCCCACTGCGACGTTTCCTCCCACTTGCCATGCTCGCCGGGCTCAGCTGGGCGACGTACTCGATTCTCATCGGAGTGCTGGCTGGCGCCTGGGTGCACGACAACCCGTTGCTCGGTGCCGGGGTGGCCATCGTGCTGGCACTGGTGATCGGATTCGTGGTAGACGCCGTGCTCACCCGGGTCACCAGGCGGCGGGATGCGCGCCGCGAACTCACGCTGGAACTCGAGTCGAGCGAGGTGCGCGAGCCAGAACTCGCTGCAGCCAACCGCTCCTGAGCCCACCCGAATCCGAGCCGCTGGCCCGATATCCCGAACCGTTCGACGGAGATTTTCGCAGAATACGTCAAGCTGACCGCCAGATCGGTCGTTACCGGCAATATCTCCGTCGAACGGTTCAGAAGCCCGGGTGGTGCGGAGGAGTGACGGACGAAGAGGAAGCCGGAACGAACTCGGCAGGCTAAACGAGCGCTCCCGCCTCGGCGATCTCGCTGTGCCCCTGGTCGGTCACCGTGATGCGCAGGTGTGCAGGGATCTGCTCCTTCATCGCGTCGACGTGGCTGATCAGGCCGATCGTGCGCCCGCCTGAGCGCAAGCTGTCGAGCGTTCCCATTGCGATCTCGAGCGTGTCGCTGTCGAGCGACCCGAACCCCTCGTCGATGAACAGCGTGTCGAGCGTGATCCCCCCGGCCTGGTTCGTGACGACCTCGGCCAGCCCGAGCGCCAGAGCCAGCGACGCCAGGAACGTTTCGCCGCCCGACAATGAATGCGTCGCCCGTGCGCGCCCGGTGTGCTGGTCGAGAATCGCCAGCCCGAGCCCCGACTTCGCACCCCGAAACTGCAGGGAGTCATCGTGCTCGAGCGTGTACCGCCCGCTCGTCATCGACCGCAGTCGCACGTTCGCCGCCGCCACGATCTCCTCGAGCTGCGCGGCGAGAACGTAGGTCTCCAACCGCATCCGTTTGGTATTCGGCTCATTGCCCTGCATCGCACTCGCAAGCTCCCGCAGCTGCCTATATTCATCGTGCAGGCGAGCGGATGCCGTGAGTTGCGTGCGCACAGAGGTCACGACCCGAGCCAATTGACTTTGCCTCTCCCTCAGCGAGCTCTCTGTGGCCAGCGCCAGGTCGCGGGCCGACCTGGCTTCTGCGAGAGCCTCGCGACTCGCGTCGAGTTCGACCGACGCATCGGGCAACTCGGCGAGGTCGGGCTCGGCCAGCGTCGACTGCGACGTGCTCACCGCTTGGTCGTGCTGACGAATGCGGTTCTCAAGACCGGTAATTTCGGCGGCGGGCAGTTTGGCCTCCACAGCGTCATCTTCATCGGCAAAACCGTGCTCCTCAAGCTGCGTGTTCAAAGTCTCGCCCGCATCGGCGAGGGTCTTCTCTGCTGAAAGCTTCCCGCCGCTGGCCTCGGCGAGGCGATTCGCGGCCTCCAGCTCGGCTTGGAGCGCCGCGACATGCTCTGACACACTCGAAAATTCGCCGCGGTGCCTGGCAACGCGCTCATCGAGCGCGCTGAATTCAGCCTGACTCACGGCAAGCAACTTCGACACGTCGTCATGCGCAGAGCGCAATTGCGAGAGACTCTCCTGCGCAACCTTGAGCTCGGCTCTGAGACGAACCTGATCGGCCTCGAGCGTTGTTGCTTCCTCCCCTGCTGCGCGCACATCCGCCTGCGTCGCGTGGGCAGCGTCGAGTTCTTCATCGAGCGTCTCGACGCTCTTCTTGCCGGCTGCGGTGCGCGATTCGGTGAACCGGGTGGCGATTCGCTGCGTCTCACCGTGCGCGTCATCGGCGACGGCCTTCGCCTCGTCGGCCGCGAGGCGCGCACGCTCGATGTCGTCGTCGGTGACCGGTTCTGCGTTGGGCTCGGCCGGGGCAGGGTGCGCGGTCGAACCGCACACACTGCACGCCTCGCCGTCAACAAGTTCGGCGGCGAGTTCTGCCGCGTGACCGTTCAGCCGCTGCTGCATCAGGGAGTGCACGAGCGCTGTCGCCGTGGCGTTCAGTCCGCTGGCGTCCGTCGCAGCGCGAAGTGCTTCCGCGTGCTGTTTCTCCAGCTTGGCTGCCGTGGCAGCGGACTTTCGCGCCGCCGCCAGCCGGTCAACCTTGAGGTTGGCTTCGGTCTCCCCAGCGGCCCGAATCTGCGCGGCCGAGAGCCTGACTCCGACGCCATCGATCTGCTCTGGCAGAGATTCGATCCGCTCGGTCGCCGCCGTGACAGCAGACTCCGCTCCCTCGAGCCGCTCCTTCAGGTCGCCAATCTCCGCGACGAATGCGGGCAGGCGCGCTTCCTCCGCCACGACAAATTCGAGGGTACCGAGTTTCTTGGTGACTCGGCCGATCGTGGACTTCAGGGCCGCGCTCGAGACCGAATCCGAGGCCGCTTCCGAGTCGCCTTCCGAGTCGTCAGCGTACGGCGCGTAGGCATCACGAGCGTCGTCCAGAGCGGATGCCGCGGTCGCAAGTGCCGACGCCGCCTCGCGTCGCGTCTTCACCTGCGACCACACCAGGGCGGCGCGGTTGGCAGCGTTGACGCTGTCTCGGTTGCCATCGATCGCCGCACTATCCGCGTTCAGGGCAACGAGCTTTTCCGCCGCACTGTCACGCCGGATTTGCCGCTTCTGTACGTCGGCCAAGTCACGGTGCGCAGCGTCGGCGGCCGTGAAGGTTGCATCTGCCGTGGTGGCGGCGACCGCTGCCTGCACGCGCTCCTCATCGAGGGCGGCGAGAGCGGAGTCGAACCACTCGAGGTCTGGCGACTCGGGCGGGTCACGGTGCACTAGAGCAGCTGCCTGCACTGCCTGTTGCTCCAGCCGTTCCCTTGCCGTGCCCAGTTCTGCTTCGAGCGCTTTGCGACGTTCCACGAGCACCGACTCCATCTGCTCGAAGCGACTCGTTCCGAACAGGTTGCGCAGCACGGATTGGCGTTCCTCGTTCTTCGCGAGCAGAAACTGCTGGAAGCGGTTCTGCGCCAGCAGGATCACCTGCAGAAACTGCTCTTTCGACAGCCCGAGAATGCGATCGAGATCATGGCCGACGTCGACCGGGCGCGCTGACATCCCTTCCCACACCCCGTCAGCGAAGCGGAACAGTTCGGCAGTGGTCTTCTGAGTGGTGGTTCCGGTGCCACGCGCTTTCGGCCGTTCGTATTCCGGGGTGCGGCGCACCCGGTAGTCGACGTCTCCGACCGCAAACTCGAGTTCGACGTAGCTCGGGTCGTCTGCGGTGCAGTAATCGCTGCGCAGCTTCTGCTGCGTGGTGTCGTAGCGTGGGATGCTGCCGTAGAGGGCGTAACAGATGGCGTCGAGAATGCTCGACTTGCCCGCGCCAGTCTTGCCGGTAATGAGGAAGAGACCGTCGTCGCGGAAGCCCTCGAAGTCGACTCGCTGCTCTTCTTTGTATGGGCCGAAACCAGCGATGGCGAGACGTTTGATTCTCACGCGGCCTGCTCCGCGGCATCCGTCTTCGTGTCAGCTGTCGTGTCGGCCGTCGTGTCGGCCGTCGTGTCGGCCGTCGTGTCGTTGTCGCCGGTGGCGCTGGCTGTGGCGACGGCGGACACGTCCAACTCGGACGCCGCAACGCTCGCAATGACCTCGCCGATCAGCTCGCTTTCGAACTCGCTCGGACCGACACCGTTTCGCACGTGCTCGAGAAACCCGGCCACGATCTCGCGGTCGGACTTCTTGTTGATCCGCTCGGCGTAGGTGGCGATGGTGGCTGCGGCCGACACCGCGGGGCGGTGCTCGAGCGTCACGCACCAGGGGAATCGCTGCTGTAGCCGGCGCATGCCGTCCATAGGCCGAACCTGATCGGTGAGCACCGCGGACACCCACGAGGCCTCATGGGCGGCGAGGGCGGCATCCGTCAGCAGTTCGTCGATGTTGCCGGTGATCACGCGCAGCGTGCGGGGAACGGGCAGGTCGACCCAGTCGACGGATGCCAGCCCAGACTCGTCGAGGTCGACCAGCCAGCAGCCGCGCGGTTTTCCGGCCTCGGAGAATGAGTAGTGCAGCGGCGCACCGGGGTAGCGCACCCGCTCACTGAGTGTCGACCGGCCGTGAATGTGACCGAGGGCGACATAGTCTGGCCCGTCGAAGACGCCGAGCGGCACGTAGTCGAGCCCGCCGGCCGTGATGTCGCGTTCGACGTCGGTGGCGCCCGATTCGGCGCCGACGCCCACGGCGAAGCAGTGCGAGAGCACAACCGAACGCCCACCGCGCTCGGCGAGGTCGGTGCGGATGTTGTCCATCGCGAAGCTCAGCACCTGCTCGTGGCTGCGCAGCTCCACCTCGGGATACCGGCTGCGGATAAGAGCCGGCTCAAGGTAGGGGATGCCGTAGAACTGCACCGGCCCATGCTCGTCGCTGAGCGTGACCGTCTGATCGTGCTGCTCAGGCCGGGTGATGATGTGGATACCGGCGAGTCCGGCGAACTCAGACAGGTAGCCGAGGCGGGCCGCTGAGTCGTGATTGCCGCTGGTCATGACAACGGATGCCCCTGCGCCGCGAATTGCGCCCAGTGCGTCGGTCAGCGCCAGGATGTTCTCGGCAGCCGGTGTCGCCGAGTCGAAGATATCGCCCGAAACGGCCACCACATCCACCCGGTGTTCGCGCACGACCTCGACCAGCGCGCCCAGCACGCCGCGCAGGTTCGCCAGCGTCGAATGCGCGTGGAACGTGCGGCCGATGTGCCAGTCCGAGGTGTGCAGGATTCTCATGTTTCCACGGTAACCGCGACCACCGACACCGTCGGCAGCACCCACGGCCAGCCGCAAGTGCGCTGCACTATTCGCTCTCGCGCTCAGCACTCGCGCGTGCAGGCGAGATCGCCAAGTTGCCCTGCGGATGACGCGGCAGAGTCACCTATTCGGCGTGACCCTCCGCCGACTCCGCACCCGACTCCGCACCCGACTCGGTGGGGAACGGTGTTGCCGGAGTATCGGCCTTGGCAGGGTCTTCCTGCGCCATTGCCAGAGCGGAGGCCTCCGGCACCCACGTGATGTCGCCGTGCTCCACGTTCGCACCGCGCGCCATCACGAACAAGAGCGAAGACAGTCGATTCAGGTACACGGCTGTCAGGGGATTCACCGCATCGGGATGCGCCTCGATGGATAGCCACACCGCGCGCTCGGCTCGACGAACCACACACCGCGCCATGTACAACAGGGCAGCCGCGATCGTGCCGCCAGGCAGCACAAAACCACTCAGGTCCTTCGCCTCCTGCGCAAAATGGTCGACCGCTCGCTCAAGCCGTTTAACATGCGACTCGCGAATGCGCGCGGCCGCCTCCTCGTCACTGTCGAACGGCACGGCCAGGTCTGCCACCACGTCGAAGAGGTCGTTCTGCACGCTGGCGAGAGTTGACGTCACCTCGATCGGCAGCCCGCCTCCGGCCATTGCGACGCTGACTGCGGCGTTTGCTTCGTCACAGTCTGCGTACGCGGCGACCCGCACATCCGTTTTCGATACTTCGCCGTGCCGGCCGAAGATTGTGCGCCCGTGATCACCCTCGCGCGTGTAGTAGGCCGGTTCAGCCGCGTCGGAATTCTCGAGTTCAGCCATAACGGCCACTATAGTCACAACCCCGCAGGAGGGTTAGATTGGGAAAATGTCCCACGAGAAATCGGATGACTCAGCAACAGACCCGCAGCCCGAAGACAGGGAGACGGATGACGTAGCCGGCCACTCGGCGCTCGGCGATGCTATTTCGGTGCCGCCACGACAGGGCTGGGCAACGGTGGACAAGACCGTCTTCGGTGTGTCAGCCGGCATCATCCTCGTCATCTGCCTGCTCGGCGTCTTCTTCACCGAGGCCATCGGTGGCGTTGCCGCATCCGCCCTCGCCTGGGTGACGACGAACCTGGGCTGGCTGTTCATCCTCGGCGCGTCGGCATTCGTGGTGTTCGCGCTCGTGCTGGCGTTCGGGCGCTACGGCAGCATTCCGCTCTCCCGCGAGGGTCAGGGCACCGAGTTCTCGACCCTCTCCTGGGTGGCGATGATGTTCAGCGCCGGCATGGGCATCGGACTCATGTTCTTCGGGGTATATGAACCGGTCACACACCTGGCGGACCCACCTCCGTTCGTGGATGCCGCGCCAGGGAGCCCGGAGGCAGCCAATGCCGCGATGGCATACACGCTCTTCCACTGGGGCCTGCACCCCTGGGCGATCTACGCGGTCGTCGGACTCGCCCTGGCATATTCCACTTATCGCATGGGTCGTGGCAACCTGATGAGTGCGCCGTTCCAAGCGCTCTTCGGCCGGGACCGGATCGAGAAGAAGGGCTGGGGCAAGCCGATCGACATCCTGGCGATCATCTGCACCAAGTTCGGGTCGGCAACCTCGCTCGGCCTCGGCGCACTGCAGATCGCCGCCGGAATCTCCCTGTTGCAGACCGGAGAGTTCGTCGACGACCCAGGCACGGGCCTGCCGATCATCATCATCTGTGTCTTGACGGTCGGTGTGGTGTTCTCAGCGGCCAGCGGGGTGTCGAAAGGTATCAAGTGGCTCAGCAACACCAACATGGTGCTCGCTGCCGTGCTGCTGACGTTCGTCTTCGTCGCCGGACCGACCGTGTTTATCCTCGACCTGATCCCGTCGTCGATCGGGTCATACCTGACCGAACTCGTTCCGATGAGCTTCCATTCCGCAGTGTTCGGCGGAACGGACTGGCTCGCCAGCTGGACCATCTTCTACTGGGCGTGGTGGATCTCGTGGACCCCGTTCGTCGGCACGTTCATCGCTCGCATCTCACGCGGCCGCACGATCCGGGAGTTTGTACTCGGCGTGATGCTGGTTCCGACCGGGGTGAGCGTGCTCTGGTTCGCGATCTTCGGCGGCGCCGGTTTGAACCTGCAGCTGAACGGTGTCGATATCGCCGGCACCGGCGATGAGGCGGCGGGCTTCTTCGCTGCGCTGCAGCACTATCCGTTCTTCATCGGCACGGCGCTTGTCGTCATGGTACTGACCGCGGTCTTCTTCGTCAGTGGGGCGGATGCCGGCGCGCTCGTTCTCGGAACCCTGTCGAGTCGCGGCCGCAAGGAACCGTGGAAACCCCTGGTCATCCTCTGGGCTGTGCTGACCGGTGCGGTCGCGGCGGTGTTGCTGTACGTCGGCGGACTCGGAGCGCTGCAGACATTCACGATCCTCGCAGCGACACCGTTTGTGCTGATCATCATCGGTTTGTGCGTGTCGCTCTATGTCGATTTGCGCCGAGATCCGCTGCGGCAGCGACAGCTGGGCCCCGTCCGTACAGCGTCGGAGAACCTGGCGTCGGTGCCATTCACCCGCCCGGTGACAGACGAAGTGACGGATCCGCACCTGACAATAGATACCGACGGGGACGGCATCCCAGATGCGCCGTCGCCGCTTCATCCGGAGCCCTGACGCACCGGGACGGCGAAGCCAGGCTCCAATTTCGCTGGTTGAGGAGCCGCTGAGGAACGAAGCGGCGTAATTTCGAGATGCACGCTTCGCGCGCTCCTCAATCCGGCGCTCGAAACCCTCGCAAGCCGATCTCGAAAACGCAGCTTTCCCGTCGAGCCAGTGGCTCGCCGAAGCAGTTACTGCAGTCGGCGCGGAGCGGCGAGCTCTGCAGGCTAGAGCGGACCATCATCCGTCGGCTGGAACCACGGCGGGTAGACCGACACCTTCGGTCGGTGTGCCGCGGTGGCGAGCACTCCCCTGACCACCTCACGTACTTTGTCGTTCGCGACGCCGATGAGCGAGACCTTTTCGAACGGATACACCTCTGGCACGAGAAATTCGGCCGCCAGAGTCGAGACCGCAGTCAGGTCTGCCCGATGCTTGTTCAGCATCCGTGCGCGCGCTTCGGGTGTCGTCGCGAACCGAGTGAGGGGTCCGACCGCGTCTCCGTCGGTCACCGCAACGGACGCCGACGTGTCGTCGGTTGCCGTGTCAGCAGCGCCGACCGTGCTGACCAGAACAACGAAGTCGAAGATCGTCCATTCCTGGGCGTCTGGGGAGAGCCGCGGGTCAGCCTCGAATGAACGGATGTTGTTCCACACACTCGAATTCGGCGACAGGAAGAAGGGCACAAAGCCGGCGACGTTGCGATCGTCCTGGCCCGCGAGCGGTATTGCGCGCCGCGCGGCGCGGTTCTCAGCGGAGGAGATGTCGACCGTCGGGCGCTGGTTCCAGGCCTCATTCGCGTCGGCGAACAGGGCGTCTGCGCCGAGAATGCCGGGGAGGTTGCTGATGTGGGTGACGTGGTAGATGCGTAGTTCGCCAACATCGGAAGCAGAAGCCGCGCCGGCGCCGCGGCCGGCCCTGGCCGTGCGTGTGGAGGCAGTGCGGCGCGCTGAAGCGGTTGTTGCGACCGGGGCGACCCGTGCCGTGCGAAGCGTGGTGGGGCTAGCCGCTTCCCGCGCACGACTTGCACGCGGCTTGGCCTGCGGAGCGGACCTGGCCCCTTCCGGTACCGCCTTCGGAAAGCAGGTTGCACAGAGTTGATCTTCCAGTCCGTGGATACACTCGTCGCTCAAAGGCGAACCCTCTCGTTGTGCGGCTCCATTCCCAGTTCGGGGAGAAAGGAGTCCACCTCTCCACGTTACGCGGGTTTCGGGTGCTGCGGCGACTCTTTCTCCGTCTTGGGCATCGGAGAGGGGTCATTCTCCCCCGATTCGACGAGTGTGATGAATGCGCTGAGCTCGGCAACCCCGGCCGGAGTCACCGACAGGTACTCGGTGAGCGCCGGCGAATACACCAGGTATGCCGCCCATTTCGCCCGGGAGATCGCCACGTTCAGGCGGTTCTTCATGATCAGGAACCCCATGCCGCGGGGCACGTCGTCTGCAGAGGATGCCGCGAGGCTCACGATGGCGATCGCTGCCTCCTGCCCCTGGAACTTGTCAACCGTGCCCACCCGCACCGTCGGGAATCCGGCGTCGAGGAGCGCATCCCGCACCATCGCGAGCTGTGCGTTGTACGGCGTGACCACGATGATGTCGTCTTCGGTGATCGGCTCATCGAAGCGGTCTTCTGTTGGGTCTATCCACCGCCTGCCGAGTGCGGCCCCCACGAGCGACACCACAACCTCGGCCTCCTCTGGCGACTCTACAGAGTTGCCCGTGTGCACGACCGGCACAACGTGCAAGCCAGGTTCGACGCCTTCAAGCGAACGGGTGGCGGCGACCGGATGCGCGTGCAACTGCCCCTCATACGACAGACGCGACACCGGCGCGGTGACCGCCGGGTGCATGCGACGGCTCTCGGCGAGGAAGTATCCGAGCTCGACCGGCAGCACATCGTGCCCGGCACTCACCCAGCCGAGGGCAGACTGGTCGATCGGCTCCGGGTGTGTGCCCTGGCTGACCTGCGGCAGTTGCTGCGGGTCGCCGAGCAGCAACAGGTTGTCGGCGGCGACGCTCGCGGCGATGGTCGAGGCGAGCGAGAACTGCCCGGCTTCGTCGATCACGAGCAGGTCAAGCGAGTGGCGGGGAACACGAGCCGGGTGGCTGAAGTCCCAGGCGGTGCCGCCGACGACAAACCCAGTGTTGGCGTGCTCGGCCGCGAACATCAGCTGGCCGTCTTTGGGCAGGATCGTGAATTCGGCATCCGTCACATCGGAACCACTCTTCAGCCCTTTGCCGACCAGCGATCGGTCGAGCCCGGCCTTGACCACGGCGCCGAGCAGGTTCTCCACGACGGCGTGCGACTGGGCGACGACTCCGATCTTCCAGCCGTGCTCACGCACCAGCGCGGTGATCACGTGGGCGCCGAGGTAGGTCTTCCCGGTGCCAGGAGGCCCTTGCACGGCGAGGTAAGAGCGGTCGAGGTCCTGGAGGCTCGCCACCACCGCGTCGATGCGGGCGGTTCCGCTGATCAGTGCGGGTGCATCAGCCTCGTCAGGCACCGGTGCCAGCACGCCCGATCGCGTGCGCGGCGGCACACGGCGCAGGATGTCGACCATCGGCTCCTGCGGCCAGGCCGGCTGCGTGTCGACGATGGCCTGTGCCCACTCGGCGATCGCGGGCTTCTGCTGGCCAGGCGGGGGCGGGGCGGCCGGAGCCAGGGCACTCGGCCGACGATTGTAGGGCGCCGTGTCTTTCGCAAGCATCTCTTCAACGAGGATGCTCCCGTCGTCGGCGACCTCGAGCACTCGCACGCGGCAATACGCGCGGGCGTCGTCTCTGGTGTCGGAGTTCTCGAACGGGCCAGGGTGCTCATAGAGAAGGTACGGGCCAGGCTGATTTCCGGGTTTGATACTGCTGCCGGGCGCGAGTCGCCCTCGCAGCCGCAACTCACGGCGGTCGGTGCGCTGGTTGCCTTCGCGATACCAGTCACGCACGACCGTGAAATCGTCTACCACGAGCACGTCGCGGGTGTCTTGCCATTCATCGATCGGATACTCGAGGCGAAAGAAGTGTCCCCACCAGAAGCTCTTGTGCTCTCGCTGGTGATAGTCGATGGCGGCGGCGGCGAACGCGGCGGCCGTCTGATCTGGCGTGCGGTCGGGGATGACCGGCGCGCCAGACGAGATCGGCATCCCGTGTGGCTCGGCTCCGTCCGCTGCACCTTCCGCTGAGCCGCCCGTCCCCCCGGCCAGCACGAGCAGCGCGTCACGCAAGGGTGATGGCAGAAGATCGACGACATCCGTTTCGGGCAGCGGACCGGCGATGGCAACACCGTTCTCACTCGCCCGCTCAAGCAACCAGTCGCGCAGGCGCAGCGTGGACACGCAGTCGTAACGGTTGTAATCGCCGATGGAGTCGAGCATCCGTTGGGCTTCGACGACCGAGCCGAGCTCGTGCCGCTGGCGTGCCGTGGCGTACTCGGTGATCGAATCGGCGGCGTTGGTGACCTCGCCCTCGCGCAACTGGGCACCCATATACAGCGGTTCGAGCTTCTTGATCGAGTAGGAGCGCGACCCGACCCGCACGGTCTTCTTCACCAGCGGGTAGAGGTCGACGAGGGCGTTGTCGCGCAGCAGCTGGTCGATCTCGTCTTCGCCGATGCCGTGGCGGGCGGCGATGCTCAGCAGGTGAGTGCGTTCGTAGGAGGCGTAGTGGTAGATGTGCATGCCCGGGTACCGGGCGCGTCGATCGGCGAGATAGTCGAGAAAATCGCGGAGCGCCTGCTTCTCTTCACGCCAGGTGTGTGCCCAGAAGGCGCGGAATGTGCCGTCGGGTTCGATGAGGCCGAACAGGTAGTCGAGTCCCCATTGTTCGCCGGCGCCCTCGGTGTAGAGCGGGTCGCCCTCGAAGTCGAAGAAGATGTCGCCCGGGTTCGGCTCCGGCAGCACGGCGAGACCGGGTGCGTTGTAGACGACGACCGGCGGCGGTTCGCCTTCGACGGCGTCGAGTTGCAGTCGGGCCTGCACGCTCAGGCCCGTGAGTGTGGAGACGGCGATACCCTCGACGCTGCCGATGAAGGATTCGCCGGCCGTGGCGTCAGAACCGGCGCGGCCGACGAGTGCCGCGAGCTCGTCGATCGTGTGGATCCCGGCTTCGGCGAGCTTTGCCCGCTGGGTGGGGCGCATTCCGGCAACGAGGAGAAGGTCGCGGTGCTCCTGCACCTCGGCTTCGCAGGTGTCGCAGCGTCCGCAGACGGTGTAGCGCGGGTCGCCCCACGCGACGGGCGCGGCATCCGGCGAACTGAGCCTCTCGTCGATGATCTGCAGCAGGCGCTCACGGCGTTTGCGATACACCGGGCGGATGTCGCTGAGCCGGTGGGTGCTGACGGTTCCGTCGCCGAGGAGGAGTTCAACGTTCTCTGAGGGACGCAGCCCGATGCGTTCGAGTTGCTCCGCGTATGCAGCGACCTGCAGCAGCGCGGTGACGCGGGCGGTGCGGGCGAGTTTGGTGTCTTGCACGAGCCAGGAGCCGTCGCCCTGGCGCACGATGAAGTCGGCGAACCCGATGAATGCCGTGTTTGCGACTGAGCCGTTGAAGACCGAGCCGCTGACCCTGCCGAAGGTGTCGTCGAAGAACGTGGCCTGGAAGACGACGTCGGCGTCGCTGGCGAAGGCCTGTTCGGTCTCGCCTGCGGCCGCCTCGAGGAGGTCGCGGGACATCCGTTCTGGGCGTTCGATCTCGGCCACGACGCCGATGGTGTCTCGGGCGCCGGCTGCGCCACCACCGGTGGTGCGGTGCCGCCGATAGTTCTCGAGCACGCGTTCCTCGTGCTCGTCGCCGAGGCGGGCGGTGCGTTCGAGCATGGCGTCTTCCGCGTCTGGCACGGCCTCGATGCGGCCGAGTTTCGCGTCGAGCTTGCGCAGGAAGGCGAACTCACACTTCGAGGCCGCGGTCAGGTCGCTCGCGCTGGTGACAACATCGCCGTCAAGCAGGAACATCGAAAGTCCTCTCGTCTACTCGTCACCCGAGCGTATCCGCAGCCACCGACACCCGCCCCGCCCTCGGCGTCTAAGGTGGCATCATGCAGTCTGATCGAGGCACGCCGCGCTCCGAACCGGAGTGGTCCGAGCATCCGTTGGCCGGCACATTCACGCAGACCGACACGGATGCGTTCCGCCAGCTGAGCGGGCAGTCTGCGAAGGGTGTTGGCGTCGCTTCGACGCGCCACCGCGGTTATGACAGCGCCGCAACGGTCACAGATTACCTGGCGGTCTCGTTCGATCCGCCGACCATGCTGGTCAGCCTCGACTCGCTCTCGCAGATCGCGGAGGCGGTGCAGGGCTCTGGCCGGTGGGGCCTGAGCCTGCTCTCCTCATCGCAGATCTCGGTGGCAGACCAGCTGAGCGGGTCGGGTCGGCCGCTGATCGGTCAGCTGGCACAGGTGCCAACGTTCCGCCGCGAAGAGAACGGCGTGCCGCTGATCATCGGCTCGCTCGCCTGGTTCGAGCTGCGCACGATCGCGGTGCACGAGGCCGCGACGCACAGCCTGTTCATCGGCGAGGTCACCGCGATGGGGAGCTCGGCGGGGCCGGCCACTCGGCCGCTGATACGGTTCCGGTCGGCGTACACGCGACTGTAGTCCGCCGCAACTCGTGCGCGCCGACCCGGCCTGGGCACCCGATCGTGCCCTGGGCACCCGAAATTGTGGGTGCCCAGGGCATTTTCGGGTGCCGGGCTGGCGAGCGCTGCGCGGCGTCGCGCATCGCGCGTCGCTAACGCGACCACGACGACTCGCGAGCAGCAGCATCCGTTGCCATGCTGTTGTGAGCCGTCGCGTCTAGACTTGCCCGAATGAGAACGGTGTTGGCAGCGGTGGTGCTCCTCGGTGCGCTCACCCTCACCGGCTGCACGGGCAGCATCAGCAGCGAACCCCCGCCTGCCGACCGGTCAACGCCTGCTCCCTCTGCGACGGCGCCACCGGCATCCGTCACCCCTACGGCGCTCACGCCGGTCATGCCGGGTGAGCTCACCGACGCCTCCGCGCAGGCGGAATCGACGCGCGTCGCCGATGCGATCCAGGCGCTCGTCGACCCGGCGCTCATCGTCAACGTCGACGACCACTCCCAGCTCGTGGAGAAGGCCGAATCCGACGGGCGCTATTACGGCATCCTGCGCACGATCACGCTCGATCCGGCGGCGGATGCCGTCTCGATTGCCACCGCGCTGGTCGCGTCACTGGAACCCTCAGGGTGGATCACACTCGAGACTTCGAACGACGGCGGCGTCTTCCTCAATGCCATGACCAGCGGCACAGAAGAGGCGTCTGCCTGGTTCGTCGTCGTCGGCGCCGACGCCTCCGTGCCCGGTGAAGCGGTGCTCTCGATCCAACTCGCCAGCCCCGACATTCCCTGACCCTGTTCCTTGCCCTACCCCGGCAGCGTCCCGAATCACTCACGGGCCGAATCAGCCGGAGCGCGTTCGACCACCTCGTTCAGCCGTCTTTCCACCACCGCGCCAACCGGAAGCGCCGCCGCACGCTCGGTCAGTTCGCGGATGAGCGTCGGAACCGGGCGCATCCGACAGCACGAGCACCATCCGTTGGCGTCGAAGCTGGCCCGCATCGCCGCCGCATAGTTTCCCTCCGTGAGCCAGGGGATGTCGCGCACCAGCGCCGTGGTCGTGTACCCGTGGGAGCTCATCCCCGAGAACGAACGCCCACACGCACACGGACCGTCGGGACTGCGCATACTGGTCGGGCACGGATCGAGCATCCACACCAGTTCCCCGTCGACACAGTGGGTGAAATCGCTTTGCCGAGCGCCTTGCGTCTCGCCAGTCGCTACCAGAGCCTTCATGACCTTCTCCATGTTCTCTGGCACGAGCGTCATCGAGTAGATGCTTCAGACAGTAGACACACCCACCGACATCGCCTCCCGCCGGGCAGCGCCGCGCACGCGCCAGTCTGCCGGCTCGCTCCGGTGACGGATGCTGCGGCTCCGGGCATCCGTTCGACGCACGCCGTCGGCTGCACGCGTCTCGAGTTACGCTGGAACCATGGCCAAGGACTTCACCCACGAACCGGATGCCCGCCGTTACGCGCTGCGCATCGACGATCAGCTGGTCGGTGTGCTCGATTATGCGATCAGCGGCAACTCCATCGCACTGACCCGTTCTTTCACGCAGCCGCCGTTCCGGGGCAACGGCTTCGCGTCTGAACTGGTGGAGTACACGGTCAACGACATCGAGGCCACCACCGGGTACCGAGTCGTGCCGAGCTGCTGGTTCGTCGGCGAATGGTTCGAAGCCAGGCCGGAGCGACAGGGGCTGCTCAGCCGCTAGACGCACTCATCTCGTCGGCCACTTCCGGAGAGTCGACCCCGTGTCGACACCGTGTCGACGGCGGCAGGCAAGCGAACGGTCATAGGCTGGGCTGCAACACGACGCCGTGTCGCACACCCCACGCCGAAAGGACGATCATGGTTCCCGAGATCAACTACTGGGCAGTGATCCTGGCCACCCTCTCGAGCATGATCGTCGGCTCGATCTGGTACACGCCGAAGGTTTTCGGCAACTACTGGATGAAGATGTCGGGGTCGAAGCCGTCTGGCAAGACGTCAGACGCAGTCATCCCGATCGTGGTCACCCTCCTGGTGAGCTTCATCACCGCATGGGTGCTCGCCGGCGCCGCCTACATCGCCTGGGACTTCTACGGCGGCAATTTCCTGGTCAACGCCATCGTCACCGCGCTGATGCTCTGGGCCGGGTTCACCGCAGCCCGCTTCGTCACCCACGACGCGTTCGATCAGCGTCCGGGCGGGCTGACGATCCTCAACATCTCGCACGAGCTCGTCACCGTCGTGATCATGGCCATCATCATCGGCGTCTGGCCGGCGTAGCCGGCATCCGTTCTCCAACAGCGCGTTCGTATCCAGCAGGATCACGGCTGCCGGCGACGCTCAGGTGGGGTGGCTCGTCGCCGTAGAACATGGCCTCAATCTCAGGACCTGGCCAGGCGAATGCATCATCGGCGACCCAGACCTGACCCCGCAAGCCTCCGAAGCGCACCACTTCATCGCAGTGAGGCACCAGGTCGGCCATGCTTCCACTTTAGTTAGTCCACTGGACTAGCTCAAGACCGCGAGGCGCCGGACGGCCCTGCATACTCAGGTAGTGAAGGCCACCAGTCGCTCGAGCGCGACCGCCCACGGAATCCGCTCTTGCTCGAGCCGAACGTTTCCCTCGGCCCGAATGCGCTCCAGTGTCTGCTGTTCACTGGCCGCCAGCGTCGGATACGTTCCCACCGCCGCCTTTGGCTCCGGCACCCACAGGTCGCGATACCCGAGCAGCGTCCCCTCGTCCATGAGCACGCTTGTCACGTCAGCACAGCCGGTGCGCAGCACGTGCAGGATGGCGAAGCCGTCGGAATCGAGGTCTCCCCAATAGACAATGTGCCCAGTCTGGATCCACGGAATACCCCGCAGCCGCCGCGCCGCATACCCACCACCGTGCACCACGACGGCCCCCGGCAGCTCGGGCATCGCGAGCACCGTCTCGAGGTTCTCGAACACAAACACGGTGCGCGGCGTGACATGCAGCGCTGCCAGCTCGTCAACGGGTGCGATCACATCGCACAACCCGCCAGGGCGCAACGCCGGGTCGAGAAATCGCACCCGCACCAGGTTCGGCGCCTCAATCAACCCCAGCGATTCCCGCCCGCTGACCGCAGAATGCAGTGCCTCAACGACGGACCGGTGCCCCTCCAGCCACTTCGTGTCGATCCCCCGAATCGGCAACTGCCGAATCCGCCAGCCTGATGCCGGATGCTCGGCCAGCCATCTCACCACCTCGAGAAGGGTCGCGAAGTCCTTCTCGGCCAAGCGCTGTAGCGTGCGGGCATGGGTGCGAATCGCTGCCGCAAGCGTGTCGGGAGGCACCGGCGTCGAAGGGTCAACCGGCACCAAGTCAGCAGACACCGGGTCAGCAGGCACCAAGTCAGCAGGCACCGGGTCAGCAGGCACCGGGGCGACGGATGCCGAGGCGAAGGCCGCGCGCAGCCGCACCGCACGTTCACGCAGCGTTCGCCACTCGCGTGCTGGAGCCGCTCCGGCGAAGGCGGCGATCGCATCCGCTCCCCGCAGCACGCACCGCTCCGGCACACTCTGGGCTCCGATACTCGGCCAGTGCCGGTCTCCCCAGTGCACGGTGACACCCGTGCCGACAGCGGCGCCGCTGTCGGTGGCATCCGACACCGCCCGCCAGGAACGCACCCAGCCGATTGCGCCTGCCTGGTCGGCCAGCGCGGATCGCTCGGTCGGCGGGTGCAACACAATCTCGAGCACCGCGTCGTCACCACCAGCAACGCCGACGGCCGCCCACTCCCGCTGCTTCTGCTCGACTTGTTTGCGAGCCCGTTCCCGCGCCTCGACAACGGTCACCATGGAGCGACCAGCCATGGCGCGACCAGCCATGGCGCGAGCGGCCACCATCAGGCCTCGTCGCCCACCCGGAACGCCACGCTGGCCGCGTGGGATTCCCTGCGGGTCGGGTTCGTGATCGACGTCACCGCGCCGACATACGGTTCGATGGTCTGCAACAGCTTCTCCGGCGTGGCGAGGATCATGTGGAATCCGAACTCGACGAACACGTCCATCGCCATGCGGGTGTAGCGACTGTCTGCCTTGTCGAACGCCTCATCGAGGATAATCGTCGCATACGATGGCAGGTCGTCTTCGTCGGCGGCCAGCTGATAGCGCAACGCTGCCGCGAGGCAGAAGATCACCAGCTTCTGCCGCTGCCCGCCAGAGAGCCCCGCGCTCGAGTCGTGCACGTTCACGGTGCGCCCCGCCAAGTCGACCTCATGCGCCATGAACGTGACGTGCTCGCGGGTGTCGAGGCAGCGTCGTCGCCACGCCGCGTCGGCATTGTCGCCAGAAGCCAACCGCTGCATGATGCCGTTCAATACCGCGAAGCGACGCTCGGCCGAAGCCAGATCTTCATCGTTCCAGGCGCCGTCGACAACCGTCTTCAGGTCGGCCATGAACTCCTTGACCTCCGGCGCACGACGCGTCTTCACCTCGATGCGCAGGTAACGTTCGACGTCGAACCGCGAGCGCCCGAGCGACGCGTTGACCGGTTCAATGCGGTCTTCGACCAGCTTCGGCGCATCACGGATGTCGGAGAGCAGGTGGCCGATCAGGTCGCGCGACTTCTCCCGCAGCAGTTTCAGGAAGTTGCCTTCGTGCTCTGGAAGTCCGCGCGCGACAATGCCCTCGAGTAGGGCACGGTAGCCACCGCGGTCGTCGATCGAGGTTGTCAGGTCGCCGGATGCCGCGGGCCAGTTGCGCTTGAAATCGCCGGCTCCGTCGACGAACGAGGACTGCGCGTCGTTCAGGCGCTTCTGGGCGGCACGCGCCTCCCCGTGCAGGGAGTCACTGACCTTTCGGCCGACGTCACCGATGTTTCGACGGTCGATCTTGCGCTGCACGGAGCGGTAACGTGCCTCCAGCGTGGCCGAGTCGGCACCCGTCAGCGCATCTGCTGCCCATCGGCCGGCGAGCCCGGTTATGAGCTCTTCAACTTCCGCGAGCTGGGCTTCGACCTGGCTGAGAGCCAGCCGCAGTCGGCTCGCCTCCCTGTCTGCTTCGGTGTACCGCTCGCGGGCAGCGTTCTGGGCCTCAATCGCCCCCTGCAGCTCGGTGTTACCGGTGGTCAGTTCGTCGAGCTGGCGGCGGCGGGCGCGCACGAGTTCGTCGGCGGCCGCGCGGTCGAGTTCTGCCCATTCCTGGCTGAGCACACTCTCCAGAACGGTGCGCCGTTTGGTTGCGGCATCCCGCTCGGCCTGGGCTCGGTCGAGACGCCCGCGCGCGCCTTTCAGACGCACTTCCGCGTCGCGGCGCTGCTCAAGCAGCAGGTCGACCTTGGCCTCGTTGTCGGCGCCGAGGATCCACTGGCTGCGGTCGGTGACCGCGTGACGGTCGTTCTTCTCGTAGCGCCTGGCCGACTTCTTGACCTGGCCGCCGATGGTCACGCCGCGCTCGACGCCGTCGAGTTCGTCTGGGTGGTCGACGCAGGCGTAGTCGAAAGATGCGGCCACGCGAGACTGCAACCAGTCACGGAAACCGCCGTCACTCACCCGGATGCGGTGGAGCAGTGAGCGCTCGGTCTTCGCGGCGCGCGGTGCCTCGGCGATTGCGGGAACCGCCTCGAAGACCAGCCGGGCACCGAGGTTGCGCTGCTCGACGTGTCTCCGCACCTCGCGGAGGTGCTCGTCGCGCACCAGCAGGGCGCTGGCCAGCGGGTAGAGCACGCGTTCGATCGCGCCGGTCCATTCGGCAAACTCCGGAAGTACTTCGATCAGTTCGCCGGCAAACGGAAGCGCTGACTCGCTGAGGCCGAGTTCTTCGGCGAGCTTCCGTCGAGCGAGCAGCAGCGCTGCCGGCAGATTGCTCTTGCGTGAGCGCAGCTCCGTGAGTTCGCGGTCGATCCGGTCGAGGTCGGACTTCGCCGTGAAGAAGTGCTTATTGTCATCGTGCTCGTGGGCTGCTGCCGGCGCGGCCTCGTCGAGCGCGCGGCGCGACGACTCCCGCAGTTCGGCGAACTCGGATCCATCTGTCGGCGGCGCATCGATGCCAACACTGCCCAGCTGCTCGGCGAAGCGATTCCACCGGGCAATGGTGTCTGCTGACGCCTTCTCGGCATCCGCGATGCGGTCCTGTAGCTGCGCGGCATCCGCTCCGCCGAGTTTCATCGCCCGTCGTTCGGCGGCGCGCAGGTGCTCCTCAGCTTCTGAGCGCGCGGCATCCGCTCGCCCGGATTTCTGTTCGGCTCGCGCGTGCTGCGCGCGCAGTGCGCCTCGGTCGTCTTCGGCGAGCTGCAGGGTGAAGTGGTCTTGGAACGGGTCGATCAGGCCGCCGAGGCGCTCAGCTTCTGCCGCTGTTGCAGCGGCGCTCTCGTAGTCGCTGATTGAGGTCTCGAGTCGCCGCAGGTGCTCGGCCTGCTTGCGGAGCTCGACGACATGCCGGTGCGCCTCATTGAGCTCGCCGAACTGTTCGACGGCGTTCTTCGCCCGGGCAAAAGTCGCCGGTTCGTCGAGCATGAACGAGCGGAAAAGCTGGTCAAGGCTGCCGAGATTCTTGGCCGACTGGGTCTTGTGCAGCAGGTGCAGGGCATTCTGGTTGCCGATGCCCAGCAGGCGACGGATGCGTGCATAGAACGGCGCATGGGTTCCGGATGTCGTGATCACGGCATCCGGCCACGCGGCCTTGATGCGCCTGGCCTCGATGCCCGCCTCGACGTGTTCGCGGAAGTCGAGAAGTTTCACCTCGCTGCGATCGATGAAGCAGAGGTCTTTGAGATCGCTCTTGTCGACGCTGGAGCCGCGCAGGTGGAACAGGCGTGCGAGGGTGACCGGCGCGTCTGTGCCGTTTTCGTAGCGCAGCAGGATGCCGCTCCAGGTTGCGCCCTTGCGCAGGTAGGTACTGACGGCGCGGTCGAGGGTCTCGTCTGCTTCCTTGCTCCAGGCGCCGCGCACATAGCTGACGAGGCTGCGGTCGTCGTTGCGGGCGGAGGACTCCTGCGCTGCCGCGTTGAAGCGCAACCACTTGTCGGGGGTGAGTACGGTGGCGATTGCGTCGAGGAGCGATGATTTGCCCGAGCCGGATGCGCCGGTGAAGAGGTGCCCCTGCCGTGCGATGTCGATGGAGTAGAGCCCGTGGAAGGTGCCCCAGTTCAACACCTCGAGGCGGGCGAGCCGCCACTGGCCGGGGTGAATAGTGCGATTCGCGTCGGTGACAGCGTGTGGGTCGAGGGTCTCGTCGGCGCCGGGCATTTCGAGCAGAGTCATGATTCCTCCTCCGTGGTGTTGTCGGCGGCGGTGTCGTCAGCCGTTGTGTCGTCAGCCGTTGCGCCGTCAGCCACGTCGTCAGCATCAAACACCGAGCCAGCGCCAAGGTTGACGTCGATCCCGACCTCGTTCCCCTCGCGGGAACTGTCGCCACCGCCCGCCGCGATACGCCGGTACTCGGCACCGATGGCGCTGATTTGGTCGGCGTCGACGATCAGTCGCAGCACCGGCGAGATCTCTGCGCGATCATCCGTTCCGGCCTGGTGGATGACGCGCAACTTGTTCTTCATGTTCATCCACGAGGAGTTGAGGCGTCGGTCGAAGTCGCTCTCGTCGCGGTCGGCGGTGCGGTAGACGCGCAGCTGCTCGAACACCTCCTCCTGCCCGACGATGACGCGGCCGTCGCCTTCCCTGGCGAGCAACATCTGGCGCAGCACGAGCAGCATTGCCGTGTCGAGAAAGGTCAGCGGTGCGGTGCGCACGGTGCGCGGTACAGCCAGTTCGGCGGTGCTGACATTGCGCACGAACGCGAACTCTCCGACTCGGTCGATCACGAGCTCGAGGAACAGTTCGTGCAGGCGCGAACGGATGGCCCCCTCGTCCGCGAGCAACGCCGACCACAGTGCCGACGTCTTGGCGCCAGACAGGTACGGACCCTTGACCAGTTCGAGCAGCGCCCGCCGCGACTGCTCGCCGAGCACGCCGGTATCTCCCTGCCAGAGGGCCGTCGCTGCCGTCGCATCCGTCATCTCGGCATCCGTCATCGCGGTGTCTGCTGTCTCGTCTGTCATAGTTTCGGTGTTCACAGGAGCCTCCCGGTGAAGCGGTGGATGGGAATGGTGGCGGCACGGCCGATGTCGTCTGTGCCGCGCCAGCGCACGGTTTCGCTGCTGAGTTCGGTGTCGGATGTCTCGCCAGACGTTCCCTGCGTGGCCGCGAGCACCAGGAGGCCGACGACGCTGGCCACTCCCTGGCTGGCCGGGTATCGCTCGAGCACCTCGCCGACCGTGCAATGCGCGGCGGTGGCAAGCAGGTCGTTGACGTGGGCGGTGAGTTCGGTGAAGTCGATCTCGGTTTCACGGGCAAGGGCGCGAAGGGCCTCAAGGTCGGCGACTTCGGCGACGTGTTCGGCAATTGGGGCGCTGGCGTCGAGGTCGGCCGGGTCGTGCAGCTGGATGGCGCCGACGCTGGCCAGCGGCATGCCGGAAAGTTCGAGGTGGAGGCCGGTTGGGCGGTAAGGCTTGATGTGGTTTGAGGCGTCGACGCCGGCGCCGAGCGATTCGCGGAGCAGTCCGCGGAGGACGCGGTCGCGCTGGTAGTCCTGCGACTGAACATATCGGCGGAGCCCGCGGGCGAACGCTGTGATCACGTCGTGGATCTCGCCGCTGTTCTCCTTGAGGGTGCCGATGAATCGGCGAAGGAACCGTCGGTCTGACGAGGTGAGTTGCGCAGTGAAATCGCGGCCGAGCACGCGAGAGATGTCGTCGTCGAATGCGGCGCCGACGGCGGGGTCGAGCACGAGGGCTGAGAAGCCGTCGAAGCTGCGACCTTCGTCGGACTCTGCGATGAGGTTGACACCGCGGAAGACCTCGTCGAGCACCACGCGCTGCGTGTCGTCGGATTCGACGATGCGCGCGCGGAGTTCGCGGTTGAGGTTCTCGAAACGTTCGCGCACGCGGGCGAAGTCGGAGGGAATCTCCTCGGCCTGGGCGAGGATGTCGCGCACCCGTTCGAGCGCGCGTGCCGGGTCAAGAGTGTCGAGTTCGCCAGCGTTGATGCGTTCGATCTGGGCGTCGATGCGGTCGCGTTGGGCGTGAAGTTGCTCGAGTCGGCGGGTGGCATCCGGGTCGGTGTCGACGGCGAGCTGGCCGAGTTGGGCGGCGATGCTGGAGAGGCGCGATTCGGTGAGGGTCTGGCGGGGTGCGGCCAGCTGTTCAACAAAACGGATGGCGCCAAGGGCTCCAGGTGCGAGTTCGAAGGTTTCGCCGCGTGCTTCCTCCGCTGGGCGACGGGTGAGGAAGCCGGCCTTCCGCCATTCGGCGCAGTAGCTCTGGGCAACCTGTGGGAGGTCGAATCCGTGCGCCCGGAGGGCGTCGAGGTCGTGGTCTATGAGTTCGTAGAGTTCCGCGGCGGGCAGGCGCCGGTTTTCGCCGCCGAGGTGCTCGCTGAGCAGTGCTGCGATGACGGGGGCGTTGTCTGCGCGAAGGAGCCGCCAGGTGGCATCCGTTTCAACCAGGCTCTTGAGAGCGTGGGTCTGACTCAATGCTGACACGACGGCTCTCCTCCCGTTTCTGCGCTGGCTGGGAACGCCCGATCGGCGCCCGCGATCAATCATCCAACATGCCGCCGACAACCGCATTCTCGCTTCGTGCGTTCCACGCTGTTCCCACCTGCCGGATGGCACATCCATCCGCTCCGGGGAGGGCACGGTCGGTCAGCGCGGGCTATTGATCACGTCAACGGCGAGACCGCGCGAAGCGGATGCGAGGCGACCGTCGTTGGTCCACAGCTGGTCGCACCCGCTCAATTGAGCCACTGCGAGATGAAGCGCCTCGGGAGTCTTCAACCCGTACCGTGCGCGGAGTTCGGCAGCTCGAATGAAATGTGACTCGTCCACCGACAACTGCTGGAATTCATCAAGAGCCGCGAGGTAGTGGTCGTGCAAGCTGAGGTTCTCGTCTCGAAGTGGTTTGACCAGGCATTCCAGGGTGACGAGGGGGCTGATCGCCACCGTTTCGTCAGCTGCGTCTGCCAGGTTCTGACGCACCGCTATTCCGCGTTCCCCGTCGTCTTCGACCGCGTAGATCAGGATGCACGAATCGAGGTAGATCACTCCCAACCCTCGCGTTCGAGCGCGATCTGTTCGTCTAGCTGTGCGGCGTCGCGAGCCGCGTGAGCAGGCACCCGGTGCGATGTCAGCCATTTCGCGGCTTGCGCTGCGGTGTGTCGTGGCTCGTCAGCAGCGATCGGCACCAGTCGCGCAACCGGCTTTCCACGATTGGCAATGACGACTTCCTCGCCGTTGCCGGCAGCCGTCACAAGGCGCGAAAGATTATTGCGCGCTTCAAGAATGTTGATCGGCTCCATGGCGCCTCTCCAATCTGGCTAGATATGCTAGCCATATTACCCGATTTGCGACCTGTCAGCGGCTAAAACGCGAGGCAACGGATGCCGCCGTACACATCGCCGACCCGCCCGTTTCTGCTCTCCGCGGGCACGAATCACAGCAGAAACGGGCGGGTCGGCGCGCATGCACCACAGATTGGCCGACCAGCCGCAGCCGCCGAAGGGCGCAGCCGGCCCCGTTACTCCCCCGCAGTGCGCCGAGGCAGCGCGAACACCAGCAGGAACGCCACGACAGCGAGCCCTGCGCTCACGGCCAGCGCCGCCGCCGAACTGCTGGTGAACGCATCCGCCAGCGCCGCAGGCGACGGGCCAGAGACGTTGAGCGTTCCGAACAGCACGCTGCCGATCACTGCGATGCCGATGGCCGCGCCGATCCGCTGCATCACCCCGATCACACCGCTGGCCGCACCGGCCTCCGAGCGCTCCACTGTCGCCACGATGAACTGCGCGTTCGGCGCGATGAAGAGTCCGTTGCCGAGTCCCGCAATCAACAGCGGCGCCAGCAACACCCAGTTCGTGAGGTCGGCAGGCGGAACCAGCAGCAACTCCAGCCACAACCAGATCAGGCCGATCGCCACGAGAGCGGTGCCGCCCACCAGCACATTGCGGCCGAGCAACCGAGCCAGCCGGTCGCTCTGCGTCGCCCCGATGATGCTGCCGATGGCGAACGGCACCGACACGATGCCAGACTCCAGCGCCGAGTGCCCGAGCCCCGCCTGCCACAGGATCGATATTGTGAAGAAGATACTCGTGAACGCCGCGAAATACACCAGCGCGAGCACGACCCCGCCGGTGAACGCCGGGTGCGTGAACAGGCGCGGCGGCACGAGCGCCGACCCGCCACGGCGATCCACACGCACCTCCCAGAACGCGAACGCCACGATCAGCAGGGCGCCGGCGACGAGGGTCACGAATATCCAAAGCGGCCAACCCTGGTCTTCGCCCTCAATCAGCGGAACCAATAGGGCAACGAGACCACCAGAGAGCAGCGCAAGCCCGACCAGGTCGGTGCCGGCCTTCGCAGACCCCTCGCGCCCGCCGGGGAGCAGAATCGCCGCGGCGACCAGGGCGATCACGCCGATCGGGAGGTTCACCCAGAAGACCAGGCGCCATCCGTTCTCATCGCCGAACCACTCGATGATGAAGCCACCGAGAATCGGGCCGATCGCCGTCGAGACCCCGATCACGGCGCCCATGATGGCGAAAGCCTTGCCGCGCACTTTCAGCGGGAACATCAGCTGGATCAGCGCGGTCACCGCCGGCACGAACACACCGCCGGCCAGACCCTGCAGCACCCGCGAGATGATCAGCTGCAGGTCGTTCTGGGCGAGTCCGCAGAAGAAGCTCGCGATCGTGAACAGGGCGAGCCCGGTGAAGAAGACCCATTTGTGGCCGATGCGGTCTCCGATGCGCCCGGCCGGAATCAGGGCGAGCCCGAATGCCAGCGCGTAGCCGGAGATGATCCACGACAGGGTCGCCTCAGACGCGTCGAGCGTGGTGCGAATGGTCGGCAAGGCCACGTTCACGATCGTGGTGTCGAGCAGCGCCATGAACATGCCGATCAGCAGCACGATGAGTGCGTTCCAGGCGCGGCGGGTGACGACAGATCCTGTTCCGGATGCCGTGGGCTGGGCGGATTCCGCCGTCATCTGAGAGCCTTCCTTGCGTTCGGTGCTGCGCTCACCCTGTCGCCGTCGGTGCAGTGACGAGTCTGCGCGAACCCGGCAACGAGAACTGTCCTACGCTACTCCTTGCGGAGGGTCGAGAAAACGCCATTCACGCTCCAGGCGTGACCAGTTGAAGGCTCGGGAACGCCGTGCGGTACCGGCGGGCATCACGCGTGATCAGCGTGAATCGGGACACAACCGCATGTGCCCCAATGAAAAAGTCGGGCAGGGTCGAGGCTCGGGTACCGCCGCGTTTGCGGTAATCCTGATGCGCTCGAGCGGCGAGAAATCCTGCCGGCCAGGGAAGTGGTGCGCGGCGGAGCGTGTCTGACGGCAGCGCGGCATCCGTCGCATCAATTGAATCGAATGCCAGCGAGACCTCGGAATAGACGATCGGATTGATCCACACCTCACCGCGTCGCGTGGCATCGGCGAGGGCGGATTCCGACCACTCCGCCCAGACCGGGTCGCGGTTGATGATGTCGAGCAGAACGTTCGAATCGATGAGGAAGCCGAGTGGCTCAATCATCGTCGTAGGCGCGGGTGAGCTGCATGATCTCGTTCGTGGTGAGAGATCGCTCGGCCGACCCGCGAAGGCGGGAGAGGAGGAGTTCTGCCCGATCCGGTTTCGACGGGGTCTCCGCTGGCGTGATGGTCACGGTGCCGTCGCTTTCAATGAACTCGACATCTGTGTGAGGCATGAGGCCGTATTTCTCGCGAACCCACTGCGGGATGGTGACCTGCCCTTTCGATGTAATGCGCATGAGTCCAGTGTAAGTCTTACCATTCGAAGTAATACTCACGGATCAGCAAGCGTTGGGCCAAGGCGATTGCGCTATTGAAACGGAACTCGCACCAGGTTAGACCTGCCGTGCCGGGACATCCGTTTCAATCAGGTCTGCGGCGGCAACCGCTCCGTTTCGCGAACGGATGCGTGCTCCCAGGCGAGCGGCGGCCTGCCGATACGGGCTCGGATCCGGCAGCAGGCGCTCAACCGCGCCGCGAATCTCGGCCTCCGTCGCCTTCTTGTCGATCGTCAGGCCGGCGTTCTGATCGGCGATCACGCGGCCGATGACAGGCTGGTCGAAGGCCCGGTTCATCGGCATGATCAGCAATGGCAGGTCATGGGACAGCGCGAGCATGGTGGTGGCATGCCCGCCGTGGGTGATCACGAGAGACGCGGTCGACATGAGTTGGTCATGCGGCACGTACTGATGCACCTCCGCGTTCTCCGGCGCACGCAGGCCAGTCGGGTCGACCGCGGGCCCGGTGGTGACGATCGCGTGCACCGGCATTCTGCTCAGTGCGTTGAGGATCCGTTGCAGCGTTTCCCGCTGGCCTTCGATATAGGTGGTGCTCAGGCTGACCAGGACGACGGGGGTGGATGCCGAATGCGCGTCGCCACGCACGCCAAGGCCTGCGGGCTGCGGAAGCGAGGCCTCCGGCAAAACTGACTCCGGCAACACCGCCTCCGGCAGCACCGGCTTAGGCAGCACCGGCTTAGGCAGCACAGGCCCCGTGTAGTCGACGCCGTCGTGCGGACCGAAGTCGAGCTCCTCCAGCGTCACCGCCAGGATGTGGTCGGCCGCTTGGTAGAGCTGCGCCGGGTTGAACCTCTTTCCTCTGGCGATCAGCGCCAGCGGCCCGCGAGTGAGGGTGTTGTGCATCACTCCATAGAGGGTGTGCACGAGAGCCGTGTACCCAATGCCAGCGCGCCGCGCGCCGTCCAGCGCGCCGATCAGCAGTCCGTCGATGATCACCCGGTCGGTGCGTTCACGTTTGACGGATGCGACGAGGTCGTCGCCTATCCCACGATCAGTGAAGACGGCCGCGTAGCCGAGGGGCGCCGTCATACCTGACCTGGCATCGAGCACCGACCACGGTTTGGCGTGCCGGAACGCTTCCGCAGCGAACCCCGCGGCCTCGATGGCTTGTCGTTGGCTCGGGTGGCCCAGGAAGCGCACCGCGTTCCCTCTCCTGCTCAGCTCAGCGGCGATCCCGAGCGCCGGTGGTACGTTTCCGCCACCGTCCCAGGTGACGAACAGTACGCTGTTCATTTCACTCATCTCCCTGCCTTTTCGACGAACTGGGTTGAGTCGCGCTGGTCACGATTGCCTGAACCAGTGTGCGCATCCGTTGTTCGGTGTCTGCGCGGCCGAGGTCTCGGTCGCGGCGCAGAAGCTTCCACGTGTACACGTCGGTCGCCATCACGAGCAGGTCGACCACGGCCTCGCGATCAGCGACCGGCACGCGTTCGAGCTGAGGGCGGAACGTCGTCGCCACCCACTCGCGATGCACCACTCGCCCCATGCCGACCACGCCGCGCGCCCGGTCGTCTGAATGCTCCTGGCCCAGCATCCGCATCACCCAGTCGCCGCGTTCCTCGTAATGGTCGACGACCGTTGCGATCGCCGCCGGTATGTCGCCGACGGGCGCGACCCGCTCCCGCACGATTTCACCGCGGTTGAACTCGGACGCCGCGTCGAACAACCCCTCGCGGCTTCCGAAATGTCGCAGGATCGTCTTCGTCGTGACGCCCGCTCGCTCGGCGACGTCGGCGAGCACGATCTCCAGCGTGAACTTCTCGGCGCTGAGGGCAAGCACCGAGCTCAGAATGCGGTGCCTGGTCTCCTCGACCGCCGCAGCCCTCGTTGTCATCGCATACCGGCGCTTTATTTTCATGTCCCTATAAGGGGACATCAATTAAGCGTCGGCGTCAAGTGTTTTCTTCCTCGCGGCCGGTCGGCCGGCGCCCAGGCCTTACGCGGCGCAGTCTGATCGCGATCACCCTCCCGGCGACGGCGATAACACCGTCAAGCTGCTTGACGGCAATAACGGCGTCAGGTACCATGAAGGCAATAACGCCGTCAGGAGGACAACCATGGCAGCACGAGGAGAAGTGAGAAGTCCCGAAGGCCTCGGCCGGATGCTGCAACAGGGCCGCCTTGTCAGCGGGCTGACCCAACGTGAGCTCGCCGACAGCCTGGAGACCGACCAGAAGTACATCTGGGCGTTGGAATCGGGAAAGAACACCATCGTTCTTGAGCGCATTTTCGCGATCATGCGAGAGACCGGAGTCAGGATGTATATGGAGGTCGAGAACCCGCCATCCGGTCCACCCACCCAGGACGTGGTGGACGAACTCCATGGCTGATCTGCGTGTAGAGATCTATGGCGAGCTCGTCGGTCACCTCGTCGGCGCAGATCGCCGCACCTTCGACTTCGTCACTGACCCGCACGCGATCGAGGCGTTCGGTCTCGGAAGCACCGTGCTCTCGGAGTCGGTCCCGTTCGACCTCGTCGCCAACCGTGGCCGGGCTGGGCGCCGCCGCAACTTCTTCGCCGAGCTGCTTCCCGAGGGCACCGCACTCGACAATCTCGCCGCTGAGATCCGGGTCGGGGCCGACGACATCATCCCCCTTCTCGCGCAGTTCGGCCGCGACGTTGCCGGTGCCGTACAGATCTACGATCCCGATGCGCCTGGCGAACCCCGCGATCCGCGCCTGGCGGCCGTCGATGCTGCCAGTGTGGGCAGGATGCTCACGAACACCCAGGCTGCTCCCCTCGGAAACCGCCCCAAGTCCGGCCGCACCTCACTGGCGGGAGTGCAAGACAAGATCGTGCTCGCGCTTCGCAAGAACCTCTGGAACCAGGTTCTCGACGGTTACCCTTCTACTCACATCGTCAAGCCCCCATCGCTTCGCCATCCCACCGTCACCTTCGATGAGGAGTACGGGTTCCGAGCAGCCAGGGCGGCTGGCCTCACGACCTATGACGCGTGGATCGAAGACTTCGACGGTATCTCCGGTCTTGTGATCGAGCGGTACGACAGGTCGCCGAATGCGCCGCAGGGTCGCATCCATCAGGAAGACATGAATCAGGCGCTCGGCGCATCGAAGAACGAGAAGTATCAGGAATTCGGCGGGAAAGTCTCTCTCAAACGGATAGCGGATGTTTTGAGACAGAGCGGAGATCAGCAGTCCGTGCACCAGCTGCTTGCGTTGCTAACGGTTTCGCAGGCTCTCGGCAACCTCGACATGCACGCAAAGAACATCAGCATGCTGCACCTGCCAGACGGCGGCACGAGGATCGCCCCGGCCTACGACGTTGTTCCGCAGTCGCACCTCGACAGCGACGGGAAGATGGCGTTGGCCATCAACCGCAAATATCTGCACACGGCGATCACCGTCGACGACCTTGTTGCGGAAGGCGAATCGTGGAAGGTGCGTTCGCCGCGTCCGACTATCGCTGACGCTCTCGAGGCCGTCGAGGCGTTCGTCAATTCCGAGACTCCCGTGGACAGGGCCCATCCCGGCCTTCAGGACGACATCGCCCGCTTCACGCGGAATCTGCTTGACGGACGACCGACCGGCAGCGCCGTCTAGCCGACGACGAACCGGCAGTGACCGCGAGTGCGGTCAGATCGTCGTTCTCAGCGCTCAGAGCGACGAATTGACCGCACTCGCGAGGCGAACGGATGCCGCGGTGCGGCGAGGTCATCCGCTATCGTTCCGCTATGGTCACCAGCTATCGCACCGTCGACGAGTTTCTCGCCGGCCAGACGGATGTTCGCAGGGCCGAGATCAACGCCCTTCGGGAGATCGTGCTCGGCACGAACCCCGACCTCGTCGAGCACATCAAGTGGAACTCGCCGAGCTACGTCTTCGACGGCGAAGACCGGGTCACCGTCAACGCGCACGGTAAGGCGGTGAATCTCATCCTCCACGCCGGCCCGTCGATCGTCGAAGACAAGACGGCGGCGCCCACCTTCGACGGCGGCGCCACGGGCCTGCTGAAGTGGCACTCCAACATCCGTGCCAGCATGTCGTTCGACAGCCTCGACGAGATCACCCTGCAGCGGCAGGCGATCGCCGACATCGTGGGCCGCTGGCTGGCGACCACCGTCTGAGCCCGCCCCGCCCGGACCCGCGAAATGGGCCCGGGCACGTGAAAGAAGGCGGTCCCGGCCCCAAAACGCGGGCCCGCGGCGCCCGCGCCACCTCAGTTCCGTGGTCGAGCTGAGGTTCAGCCCTTCGACAGCGCGTCGCCCTTGTGCATGGCAACGTGGTCGGTCTTGTCGCTCTTGATCTCGTACTGCGGATCGTCGGGGCTGCAGCGGCGGGTGTGACCCTTGTAGTCGACGTCTTTGGTGTGCACCTTGGTGATCGTGCCGCTCACATGGCCGGCTTCGGAGTTCCAGCGCACGTGGTCGCCAACGGAGAATTTCGTGGTCATCGGTCAGCCCTTCATAGTGGGTCGTTCTCTCCAGCTAAGCACCGTGGTGGGAAGAGCGCAGGTGCCCTGACGCAGGCCCAGAGGCGCAGACTGCCGCCTCCCCGAAGGTGAGGCGGCAGTGATCGCAACGACGACAGTAACTTCAGGTAGACGGATGCCGCGGCCACAGGCATCCGTTCGCTACTGCGCGGTGTACCCGCCGTCGACAAGGTACTGCGAGCCGGTGATGAAGCTGGCCTTGTCCGACAGCAGGAACAGCACGAGTTCTGCGACCTCCTCAGAGGTGCCGAGGCGCCCGATCGGGTGCTTGCCGACCAGGCCGTCGTAGGCCTCCTTGGGCAGGTTGCCGAGGAGCGGGGTGTCGATGTAGCCGGGGTGCACGGAGTTCACCCGGATGCCCTTATCGGCGTAACCGAGGGCGGCGGCCTTGGTCATTCCGGCGACGCCGTGCTTGGCGGTGACATAGGGCACGGCGTTGGGGTCTCCGACCACGCCGAGGATCGACGAGGTGTTCACGATCGCGCCACCTCCCGCTTCCAACATCTTCGGGATCTGGTAGTGCATGCCGTAGAAGACGGAGTTGAGGTTGACGCCGATCACGCTGAGGTAGCCGTCGATGTCGACGTCGGCGAGCGGGCCGAGCGGGCCACTGATACCGGCGTTGTTGAAGGCGAGGTGCAGCGCGCCGAACTCGGCCACAGCGGCGTCGACGGATGCCTTCACGTCGTCGGCCTTGGAGACGTCGCCTGCCAGCGCGATGGCTGTGCCCCCGGCAGCGGTGATCTCGTCGGCGACGGCCTGGGCCACGTCGAGCTTGATGTCGTTGACGAGCACGTTGGCGCCTTCTCCGGCGAGTGCGACGGCGACGGCCTTGCCGATGCCAGACCCTCCCCCGGTGACGATGGCGGTTTTGCCTGCGAATTGGTTATCCACGGTGTCCTCCTTCGTGCCCGGTGCCGAGACGGATCTCGGTTCAACAGAGCGGGCGCGTGAACGGCCGACCGTATCGGCCGCTCCTTTAATTCAACTCCGAATCGACGGCAGTATTCCATGCATACGTATATTTATGGCCGCGGGGCGGCGATTCACTGTGAGGCGCACCTCCTCTTAGAGGAACCGCGACAGGAAGGCCCGCGTGCGCTCCTGCTGCGGGTTGTCGATGACCTGCTCTGGCGTGCCCTGTTCAACGATGACGCCACCGTCCATGAACACCACTCGATCGGCCGCCTCACGCGCAAAACTGATCTCGTGGGTGACGACCACCATCGTGAGTCCCTCGCCGGAAAGCTCCTTCATCGTCGCCAGCACCTCCCCGACCAACTCCGGGTCGAGCGCACTGGTCGGCTCATCGAAGAGCATCAGTTTCGGGCGCATGGCCAATGCACGCGCAATCGCGACGCGCTGCTGCTGCCCGCCGGACAGTTGCCGAGGGTAGGCGTCTTCCCTGCCACTCAGGTTGACCTTGGCCAGCAGCGATTTCGCATAGGCAACGGCCTGCTCCCGCGGCTCACCCTTGACACCGGTCGGCGCCTCGATGATGTTCTGCAACACCGTCATGTGAGCGAACAGGTTGAACTGCTGAAACACCATGCCGATGTCCCGGCGACGCATCGCGATCTGGTTGCCCGACAGCTCGTGCAGGCGTTCGCCCCGAACCTCGAAGCCCACGTCGCGGCCGTCCACGAGGATGCGGCCGCCGTTCAGATCTTCGAGCAGGTTGATGCACCTCAGGAACGTCGACTTCCCAGAGCCCGACGGCCCAAGCACGACGACCGTCTCCCCCTGCTGCACCTCAAGGTTGATTCCCGACAGCACTTCGACGTCACCGAAGCTCTTGCGCACATTCTCGGCGACCAGCACCGGGCCGCCGGCCGCGGCATCCGTTTCGTGTTGGATTGGCGATGTCTGGGTCATCAGGCGTCGCTCCTTTCAGTGACGGATGCCTCGGTGTTGGATGCCTCGGTGTTGGATGCCTCGGTGACAGATGCCGGCACAGAGCCGGCCGCACCGGCGGCAGCAACGGGTCGACGCCCGCTTCTGCGAGTGAGGAAGCTCCAGAGGCTGTTGTTCTCCTGCTTGGCGCTGCGCGAGAACCGCTTCTCAATGAAGGACTGCCCGATGTTGAGCAGGCTCGTGATGATCAGGTACCAGATCACCGCGACCAGCAGCAGCGGAATGGTCTCGAAGTTGCGGTTGTAGATGGCCTGCACGGTGTAGAACAGGTCGGACATCGCGATCACCGACACCAGCGACGTCGCCTTCGCCATGCTGATCACCTGGTTGCCGGTGGGCGGAATGATGAAGCGCATGGCCTGCGGCAGCACGATGCGGCGCATGATGCGCGCGTTCGACATGCCCACCGACGCGCCAGCCTCGCGCTGCCCGGGATCAACGGAGAGCAGACCGCCTCGAATGATCTCGGCCATGTACGCGGCCTCGTGCAGGCCCAGTCCGAGAATCGCCACCAGCATCGGCGTGATCACGGTGTTCGTGGCCACCGAGACGAAGGCCGGGCCGAACGGAATCCCGAGCGAGAGCTGCGGAACCAGCGCCGACAGGTTGTAGAAGAAGATCAGCTGCACCAGCAGCGGCGTGCCCCGGAAGAACCAGATGTAAGCAGACGACGTTGCCTGCAGAACCGGGTTCTTCGAGATGCGGCAGATCGCCAGCACAACACCGAGCACGATGCCGAGAATCATGCCGATGATCGTCAGCACGATGGTCATGCCAAGGCCCTGCATCACCTGGATGGAGAACAGGTACTTGGCCACCGTTGGCCACCCGAACCGCTCATTGGTCACGAGCAACTGCACCAGCTGGGCGAGGAGGACCGCAATCACCAGCACGGCAACGATGCGCCACGGATGCTTGCGGCGAACCGAGTTCGCGACGTCGAGACTGAGAGAGCGAGCCGTTACGCGCTCGCCCCCTCGCGTCGCGTCAGCAGAGGTGACAGGCCTGGAGGTGACAGGCATCAAGAGACTCCGAGATTGATTCCGGGCGCCTCGACCATGTTGTCTTCAAGACCGTGGGCCTTCATGATGTCGGCGTATGTGCCGTTGTCGAACAAGACCTGGAACGCCTCAAGCAGCACATCGGCCATCGGGGAATCCTTGGGAACGAGAGCACCCTGGTGCAGGTCTTCGAACCCGTTCTTCTGGCCGGTTCCGGTCAGTTCGAGGGCGCCGTCTGACTGCTCGACGAAGTACGTCAGAGGAGCCTGCGAGGAGAAGAACGCATCCGCTCGGCCAGACTGCACCGCGAGGATCGAGCTGGGCTGGTCTTTGTACGACTGCACAACAAGTTCGGCAGCGCCATCCGTCGCGCACTTCTCGGCCTGGGTCTTGATGACCTTTTCAGCCGAACCGCTCGCCATCACGGCGACCTTCTTGCCGCAGGTGGAATCCAGGTCGCTGATCTCGGTTGGGTTGCCCTTCGCCACGGCGAACACCACGAACTCCTGCACCCAGTCGATGAACGTTGCCTGCGCCTGGCGCTCTTTGAAGTCGCCGGTCGGGCCGACGTTGAGGTCGTAGCGCCCGGCATCCATTCCGCTCAGCACGCTGGCGAGCCCGTCTACCGTGGTGTGCTCGATGGTCACGCCGAGTATTTCGCCGAGGGCGACTGAGATCTCAGCGGTAGCGCCCTGAAGATCGCCGTCGCCTTCCACAACCGTGTATGGCGGGAACGATCCGTTGTTGACGGCCACGATGGTGCCCGCGTCTTGTATCTCCTGCGGCAGGGCGTCGTGGAGTTTCTGGTTCATTTCCTGGGCCTTGGCCGTTGATCCGGCGTCCGGCGTGCCGGTCTCGCCTTCGTCAACGACACAGCCGGTGAGCCCAAGAGCCAACAACACTGTGGCGCCAACGGCAATAATTCGTACTGATCGCATGGTATTTCTCCTAATCAGAGTGAAACGGATGATGGAACGGATGAAACGGATGCGCCGGCGAGCGCCCGCGGGGTGGGATCGACATCGAATCGCCGATTTGCCAGAACCGGCAGACTGCTGCGCGCCGCATCGAGACGTGAGCGTGAGATCGTGGCGGTGATCATCTCCGGGCCGGCCAGGGCCTGCACGATCGGGATGCCCAGGGGGTCGACGATCATGCTGCGGCCGATGCAGGTGGCGCCGGATTCTCCGGAGGCAACCACATAGACGGTGTTGTCGAGTGCCCTGGCGCTGACGAGCGTGCTCCAGTGGAACTCCTTCGAGGGCCCTTTCGCCCAAGCAGCTGGGAGCACGATGACGTCGGCACCCTTGACGGCCAGCAGACGAGCAAGCTCAGGAAACCGTACGTCATAGCAGGTCATGAGCCCGACCTGAAAGCCGTTGACCTCGAGAAGCTCTGGCACCACGTCTGCGGCGAGAATGTTGTCTGACTCGCGGGCATCGAAGGCGTCGTACAGATGGGTCTTGCGATAGAGGTGCACAATCTCGCCGCCTCGCAACGCGACCAGCGTGTTGAACGGGCGCTCGGCATCCGTTTTCTCGTGAATGCCAAGCACGACCGTGACCCGAAGCCCGTGCGTGGCTGCGCGAAGCTCGGTGATGAATGGCCCGTCGAGTGGCTGCGAAGCGTAACGGATGCGTTCCTTCTCGCCCATGAACCGCACCAGTACGCCTTCTGGCAGAACCAGGAGGTCGATGCCGTCGCTCTCTGCCCGCGCAATGAGCGGCAGAATCTGGTCGATGTTGGTGTGCCAGTCGTCGCTCACTGCGAACTGGGCTGCTGCGACCTTCAGGTCGGTCATACGGTTATACCTTTCGTTAACACGGCGTTCGTTGTCACGGCGTCGAATGCAGGAAACAGCTGGTCGACGCCCTGCTCGTTGTAGAGCAGGCCCTGGGCGATCAGTTCCGTTTGGAACGCCGCGATCATGGTGGCGTTCTCCGATAGCCCGTATGACATCCAGTCGGAGCCGAAGACGCGCGTCGCTGTCGCCATCGCTTCGTTCTGCCACGGCGTGATGTCGAGCAGCTTGCCCCGGCGTTCAGAGCTGATGATCTTGGCCGCTTCGAAGGCCGCCACAAGCGCTGTTGCCTGTTCTGGGTCTTCCTCCAGTATTCGGGTCTGCACGGCGAGCACATGGATGCCCGGAATGAACCCGGTAGACGCGTAGTAGTCAACCTCAGCCTGCTGGGTGTTTCGGTAGAGCGGACGGAAAGGCGATCCTTCGTCGTAGAAGCCCGGGGGCATGAACGGAGTCATGACCGCGTCGAGGGCGCCACGCGCCAGCATGTCGACCATGGGCTCGTCGTTCTCGGTGGGGGCGATATTCTCCGGAACGTCGATCGGGCCGATGCGGTCGATGATCGGATGGTTGGCGGTCAGTGCGCCGACTCGCCAATCGGCGTCGGCGATGTCCACGCCGTCCTGGCGAAGGATCGCCCTGGTCCAGGTATTGCCGCTGTCTGCCCAGCCGGTGAGGCCGATCCGCTTGCCGCGCAGGTCGGCGGCCGTCTCCAACGGGCTGTCCGTCGCCGTGATGATGCAGCGGTGCCGGAAGCCGCGCATGATGAAGACCGGCAAGGCCGTCACGCTGTCGTCGCCGGCCGCCCGGGCTCGCACATAGCGGCTGAACGAGGTCTCCCCGCCGTCGAGGTCGCGCTCGGTCCAGAGATCCGGCGTGAGCGCGCGGGTCTCCAGGTCGTAGTTCTCGTAGCCCGAGACTTCTTTGGTGGCAATGGGCATCACGTGATCCCAGTGGCGGGTTGCGAGGCGCAGGTGGCGCATGGTGTCGGTGTCTTCCTCGTGGTGGCTGTGCCCGGTCGACGTCGTTCTACGCGTCGATGGGTAACGCCGTCGATGGGTATTGAGAGGAGAGCATATGCTCAATAGACGAACTAGCACAATATAAGCTATTGTTACTGAACGTAACTCGTAACTTCGACTCCGGAACCGGGAGAATTCGTGGATCGCAATGACGCACCACCGACGGAAGCGTCGGCGACGGAAGCGTCGGCGACGGAAGTGTCGGCCGCCTGGCTGGCCGCACGAATAGACGAGCCATCGGCGCTGGGGATAGCGTCGGCGATCATCAGGATGGTGCGCCAGGGCGAGATAGCGAGCGGATGCCGGCTGCCGACGGTCAGAGACCTGGCCGTGGTTTTGCACGTGAGCCCCGCA
Organism: Glaciibacter superstes DSM 21135; assembly: GCF_000421145.1. Classification (GTDB taxonomy): domain Bacteria; phylum Actinomycetota; class Actinomycetes; order Actinomycetales; family Microbacteriaceae; genus Cryobacterium; species Cryobacterium superstes. The sequence goes on from NZ_ATWH01000016.1 coordinate 94,242, forward strand.
ACCGTTTCTGCTTCGTGGGCCACCCTGCGAAAGCACGGCGTCGTGGAGGGCACCGGCCGGCAGGGGATGCGGGTTCTCGATGCGCCCCGCATGCTTGCCCCCAAGAGATTTGAGAACGTGGTGCGGCTGTGGGGCGGCAACGTGCTCGACCTGTCGCTTGCCACCCCAGACCCCGATCTTCTTCCCGATCTGCAGAATGCGATCGCGAAGGCACCAGTTGATGAACGACTGAACTGGTATGAGCGGCCGAGCATCATCCCGGCACTGCGTGACGCCGTTGCGCCGACCTGGCCGTGGCAGCCGGAGGCGTGGTTCGTGGCAAACGGCGGCTACGATGCGATCAGGCTGCTGGTCGCGTCTGGCGTCGTGCCGGGCGAATATGTGGCGGTCGCCGATCCGTCGACACCCCGTACTCTCGACATTCTTGAGCTCGCCGGCGCGCGCGTCATCGCCGTGAAGACCGACGCAGACGGGCCGGTGGCCGAGTCGCTGCAGCAGGCGCTGAAACACAGGCCGGTCGCGTTCATCTACGAGCCACGCTCCGGGTCTCGCTCCGGGTCCACTCTGTCCCCCGAACGTCACACCGACCTCGTTGAAGTGCTGGGCGGTTCGGATTGCCTCATCATCGAAGACGACGGTCTCGGCGACCTCAACCTGCATGCCGGCGTCAGCCTGGGAACCGCGTTCCCCGACCGCAGCGTTGTCGTGCGGTCCTACTCGAAATCCCATGGTCCTGACCTTCGAATTGCGGTGATGGGCGGAGCAGAATTGCCCGTCGAGCGCGCCAGGCTCTACCAGCAGTTCGGGTCCGGATGGACGAGCCGGATGCTGCAGAGTGCGCTGGCCTGGATGCTGACGGATCCCGCAACCCGGGCGGGGGTCGATCACGCGCGCGAGGTCTACAAGAGCCGGCGGCTGCACATGGCCTCGCTGCTCGGCGAGCGCGGCCTCGACGTGAAGCCGCGGGATGGCCTCAGCCTGGTCGTCCCGATTCTCAGCGAGCAGCAGGGGCTGCTGGTTCTCGCCTCATACGGAATCGCCACCGAGACCGGCAAAGAGGGCAGCATCCTGACCCACCGACCGGTCGCCCGGCTCGGCATCGGCAAGGAACTGAGCGACCCTGAGCGCGTGGCCGACGCCTATGCCATGGCCGCCCGCGCGCTATAGGCACCACCGACTGGAAGGAACACCGTGACCACCGACATGCCACTAAGGGTGAGCGCCGACGTCGCCCTCACCAACGAGCTGATCGCATTCCGACGTGAGATGCACGCCGACCCGGAGATCGGGTTGCATCTGCCGCGCACGCAGGCGCGCGTGCTTGAGGCGCTGAAAGACCTCGAGCTTGAGATCGTGCTCGGAACCTCAACGACATCCGTTGTCGCCGTTCTTCGCGGAGGCGCCGTGCCTGATCGCGTGATTGCTGGTGACCGGCCGGCCGTGCTACTTCGAGGCGACATGGATGCCCTGCCGATCACCGAGAAGTCGGGCGTGGACTTCGCGTCGGTGAACGGCGCGATGCACGCGTGCGGGCACGATCTGCACACCGCCGGACTGGTGGGTGCCGCGAAGCTGTTGCATTCTGTGCGCGCCCAGCTGCCCGGTGATGTGGTGTTCATGTTCCAGCCCGGCGAGGAGATCTTCGCCGGTGCGCAGGCCATGCTCGACGAAGGCGTGTTGCGGGCCTCTGGCGGCAGGCCGATTGCCGCGTACGGCGTTCACATGGCGTCGGATGCCCCGGCTGGGCTGTTCACGACCCGGCCAGGCCCATACATGGCCGCGTTCGGGCAATTGGATGTCTCTGTGCAGGGGCGCGGAGGTCACGGTTCCCGTCCGTTCCAGGCGTTGGATCCGATTCAGGTTGCGGCGGAGATCGTGGGGTCGCTGCAGACCTACATCACCCGTCGATTCAACGTGTTCGACCCGGTGATTCTCACTGTCGGCGAGTTCCACGGTGGCTCGGCCGCGAACATCATCCCTGATGAGGCGACGTTCAAAGCCGGAATTCGCTGCTTCAGCGCTGAGGTGCAGGGGCGACTGGCCGTGGAGTTGCCGAACCTGGTGGAGTCGATTGCGAGGGCGCATCAGTTGACCGCGGATGCGGTGTTCGACCTGAAGTTGCCGGTGACCGAGAACAACGCCGGTGAGGCGGAGTTCTGGGCGGCCACGGCGGCCGACTTGTTCGGTGAGGAGCGGTTCGAGACGCTGCAGTTTCCGAAGGCCGGCTCTGAGGACTTCTCCAAGATTCTGCTTGAGGTGCCGGGCTCGTTCGGTCACATCGGTGCCGGCTCCCCCGACGTCGACCCGTCCGAGTGGGCGCCGCTGCACTCTTCGCGAGCGCAGTTCGATGATCGAGTGTTAGGCGACCAGGCGACGTTCCTGGCGACGCTGGCGGTGCGGCGCCTGAGCGCCGCGAACATGAGTGCGGGAGTCAGCGCAGGAGGCAGCGCAGGAGTGAGCGCGACCGGCGCCGCCTGACGCCCTGTGGCGAGGTTCACACGGGTGGCCGTCCACGCGAAGACGACGGATGCCGTCGCGCGGAACCGAGGAAGGCCCCGCCGGTTCGCGCTGTAGGCGGTCCGCAGCACACAACGTCATCAGCACCCGCACGATAACCCTGGCGGGTGAAGGGTGACATCAACGCAGCCTGAGTGTCGTGCTCATGGACAGTTGCCGGCTACACCGCTCCCGTTTCACCGGCACGGTCGGCGATCCACGTAGCAACCTGCGTGTGATCGGCACCGGGGTCCAGGTCTTCCCCTGCACTTCGCCACAGGTCGACCGCATCCTCTCCCAGTGCGATCGGTGCACCGACGGCGCGTCCGAGACTGGTGGCGATCATCATGTCCTTCAGCATGAGACTCAGCCCGAATCCGGAATTGAAGGTGCCGGGCTGGATGAAGTTCGGCCACTTGTTCTCGGTGGAACCGCTCCTGCCGCTCGAGCCGTTGAACACCGACAACATCACCTCCGGGTCGAGCCCAAATCGTTTGCCGGCTTCGATTGCTTCGCTGGTCACCCACAGATGCGTGGCCGACAGCAAGTTGTTGAGCGCCTTGAGCGCATGCCCGGCGCCGATGGGGCCGCACTCGACGACGCGACCGAAGGAGGCAAGGAGGGGAATGGCGCGAGTCACATCGACATCGTCGCCTCCGACCATAACGGTGAGTGTTCCCCGCTCGGCACCGCGCACGCCTCCGGACACAGGCGCGTCGACAAGGCGAACCCCCGCCTGCGCCAACCTCTCGTGCAATGCCCGGGTCGCGAACGGCTCCGAGGAACTCATATCGATGACGAGAGCGTCGGTGGCAAGCGCCTCGGCCTCGAGCAGTTCTTCGACGACCGCCGTGACAATCGCGGAGTTTGGCAGCATCAGGATCACTGCGTCGGCTCTCGTCGCGGCTTCGGCCGCCGAGGCGACGCCCACTCCGCCCGCCTTGGTGAGCAGTGCCCTGGCAGACTCGCTCAGGTCGAAGCCGCGAACGGCCTGGCCGGCCTTGAGGAGACGAGACGCCATGGGCGTACCCATATGCCCGAGCCCGATGATGGCGATGGTGAGTGGGTTCTGGCTCATGACTCCTCGCCCCCAGCGACTTCAGTCGTCACTCCGTTCAGTGCGTCCTCACCGAGTTCATCGCGGATGATCTCCTCCGCGATACGGAAGGCTTCCAACGACGCCGGCACACCGACATAGATCGCGGCCTGTAGAAGCGCCTCCTGGATTTCGCTGACGGTGACACCGTTACATATCGCCCCCCGCACGTGCACTCCCAGTTCGTGTGAACGATTGAGCGCGGTGAGGATGCCCAGATTCAACAGACTGCGCTGCCGTCGGTTCAATCCCGGACGCGACCACACCTCACCCCAGCAGTATTCCGTGACCATCTCCTGGATCGGTCGTGAAAAGGAACTCACCCGTGCGAGCGAACGCTCAACGTGCTGGGCGCCGAGTACCTCTTTGCGGATGGCGAGCCCTCGGTCGTAAGACTCCTCATGTGTGCCGTGTGACGTCATGCGATTCCCTCCTGTGGTGTGCTGTCTGATGAGTTCTCTGTGTGAGGCCGCGATGACATCTATCGTCTGCCGATGGTCGCCGCGAGACCGGCGAGCTGCCCGTGTTCGACCGGTGTGAAACGGGCGAGGGTATCCGGATCGTGGCCGGATACGATGTGGCGCACTTCCCCCCGATCGACGAGCCGCCTGATGCGGTCGAATCCGAGGTAGGTGGCCGGAAGGTCGGCAGTGAAGGCGAACGGGACGTCTCCCTCATACTCTTCGTAGTAATGCACGGCGTCGGATGCGAGAACTACCGTGCCTTCCGCTGTGTCGACGAGCACGATGCTCTGACCGGGAGTGTGCCCCCCGATCCTGAGCATGCGAATACCCGGTGCCACCTGTATTTCGTCCTCGAAGGTCGTGAGGCGACCGTCGTTACTGACTCGGCGCAGCGCCTCGATCTCAACCGGCTCAGAGACAAAGCTGAACTGGCGGCGCCCCGCGAGGTGGGAAGTCCAGAAGTCGTACTCGCTGCGCGCCATGACGACCTGGGCATTGCGGAATTCGTGCAGGTTGCCGATGTGATCGTAGTGCGCGTGAGTGACGATGAGTGTCGGTGCGTCCGCCGGAGCGATCCCGAGGGCGGCCAGTGCATCCAGCGGCCGGACGAGGAAAGTGCGGTTCCTGCGACGGCCACCCGCTTCTGAGAATCCGGTGTCGACGACCACCGTGCGCACGTCGTTCCGAATCACCCAGAAGTAGTAGTCCATGCCGATGGGCTCATCGGGTCGGCCATAGATGCTCCAGTTGAGGTACACGTCGCTCTTGAACGCCTGGCGTGTGCCGAACTTGACGATGGTGACTTCATATTCTGCGGACACCGCGTTCTCGCTTTCTGCGCCCACCCTTCGGCGGGCGTCACCCGTGAGGGCGGACAGGGCCCCGGTTCACGGTCATGCCGGGGTGATGCGTGCGTCGTCGCTGGCCTCTGACGTATAGACGGCCTCGTCGACAGCGCCTTCCCAGCTTGTCTTGCCGAGCGAGATCGCCGTATGCGTCATGAAGGATTCCGGCGACGCACCATGCCAGTGACGCTCCCCGGGAGGGCACCAGACGGTGTCACCGGCACGGATGACGCGCACGCTTCCGTCTTCGGCCTGGATGAGTCCGCGACCGGCCAACACCTGCAGGATCTGGCCCCGTTCGTGGGAATGCCAGTAGGTTCGCGCCCCGGGCGTGAAGTTCACCGTATTGATGGTGACGCCGTCTGTTTCGTTCATCGTCAGATAGGGGAATGCCGTGCCGGTGAACTGGGTGCCGCGTTTGCCCGCGATCCCTTCCTGCTGCGGGGGGTGGGTGATCTTCACTTCTGGGTTCCTTCCGTTGTTTTCTGTGGGGTGTGCAGTCGCACTCCCCCGGAGATGTCGCCGATTGCATCCACCACCGTGTTACTGATCGCGTCAGCGTAGCCAAGCGACCGAGCGAGCCCGAAGCATGCAACCGGGCCAGCCGAGTTCAGACTGGCCACGCCGAGCCTGGCGAGGAGGTCGACGTAGAGGGTGACGTCCTTGAGCATGAGGGTGTTGGTGAGGCCACCTTCCATGTAATCGCCCGTGATGATATTGGGGAAGCGATTGATCGTCGCGAAGTTGACGCCGGAGCTTGCATTGAGCACGTCGAGTACGGTCTGCAGGTCGAGATCGGCCTTCTTCGCGGCAACCATGACTTCGGCGGTCGCCGAGAGCGAGATGGCGTTGAGGAAGTTGTTCAGCAGTTTCACCACGTGACCGGAGCCGGAAGCGCCACAATGGTAGATCGTCTTCGCGAAGTAGTCGAGCGCAGGCCTGGCACGCTCGAGTGCTCCGGCGTCGCCGCCGACCATGAGGGTGAGCTGGCCCTTTTCTGCCACGGCGGCTCCGCCCGATATTCCAGCGTCGACGTAGAAACCGCCGCGCTCCGCGACATCCGCTGCGATGCGCTTGGTCGACTCCGGCGAGGCCGTGCTGAGATCCACGATCACCTGGCCGGGACGAACATTGTGGAGGAAGGCCGGTTCACCGTAGACGACTGCCTCGATGACCGTGCTGTCTGGAAGCGACATCATGACGATGTCGGCTTGGGCGACGACCTCGGCCGCGGACGACACGCCCGTCGCGCCAGCGGCTTCAATCGACTCCGCTCGCATGTCGAAGCCGACAAGCGGCTCGCCGGACCGGGTGATGCAACGGGCCATTCGACCGCCCATGTTCCCGAGGCCGATGAAACCCAATCGTGTTCTGTCATTCTCGGCCATCAGGACTCCCTTGCCCATTTGTGTCTTCGTCCCGCCCAGTCAACAGGATTGTCATACGGTATGTCAATCTCACGCAAACGCACTCGGCATGAGGGTGTATTTGGTTTCCAGGTACTCATGGATGCCCTCCAGGCCGCCTTCGCGACCCAGTCCCGACTGCTTGACCCCGCCGAACGGTCCGGCGGCATTCGAAACGGCGCCGGCGTTGAGACCCATCATTCCGGTGTCGATGAGCTCGATCATCCGTTGCCCTCGTTTCGCATCGGCGGTGAAGACATAGCCGACGAGCCCATACTCGGTCGCGTTCGCCAGGCGCACGGCCTCCTCCTCGGTCGAGAAGCGCTGGATACCGATGACCGGGCCAAAAATCTCTTCCGCGCTCACCGCCATCTCGGGTGTGACCCCATCAAGCACCGTCGGCTCGAAGAACGACCCTCCCCCGGCGACGGCATTCCCACCGACGATCAGCGTCGCCCCCTGGGCGACGGCCCCGGTGACGAGCCGAGCGGTGTTCGCCACCGCTTTGTCGTCGATGAGGGGGCCGATTGTCACGCCATCTTCCGTGCCGCGCCCCATCGTCATCGCATTGACCTTCTCAGCGAGACGCACGGCAAACTCGGCCGCAACCGATTCATGCACGATGAAGCGGTTCGCCGCCGTGCAGGCCTGTCCGATATTCCGGAACTTCGCGATGATCGCCCCATCGACCGCGGCATCCAGGTCAGCATCGGCGAAGACCACGAAGGGGGCATTGCCGCCGAGCTCCATGGAGGTCCTGAGCACGTTGTCGGCCGACTGTTTGAGCAACTGGACTCCAACCGGAGTCGAGCCGGTGAACGAGACCTTACGCAGACGTGGATCGGCAATCAGTCGCTCACTGAGCGCAGCAGTTGACGTCGTCGTGATGACATTAACCACCCCCGGTGGCAAGCCCGCCTCCTCCAGAAGCGCAACGAGTGCAAGGGTGGTGAGTGGAGTCAAGGTTGCGGGCTTCACAATGGCGGTGCACCCGGCGGCGAGCGCAGGGGCAACTTTTCTCGTAACCATCGCCAGGGGAAAGTTCCACGGCGTGATCAGGTAGCACGGCCCGACAGGGCGATGCGTCACGATCATCTGGCCTGTGCCCTCTGGGCTGGCGTTGTACCGCCCGGTGATCCGCACCGCTTCCTCGCCGAACCAGCGGAGGAATTCACCGCCGTAGGCCACTTCACCGCGCGCCTCGGCCAGGGGCTTGCCCATCTCCAGGGTCATGAGCAGCGCGAAGTCTTCTGCGCGCTCCTGCAACAAGTCGAAGCTCTTGCGGAGTATCTCCCCGCGAACGCGAGCAGGCGTACGCGCCCACTCCGCTTGAATGGAGCTGGCGGCATCAAGCGCCCGCACTCCGTCTGCCACACTGGCGTTCGCGATGGTGCGGAGGACCTTGCCGGTCGCGGGGTCAGCGACCTCGATCGTGCCGTCCTCGCCGTCGACCCACTCACCGTTGACATAGAGCTGGTTCGGGATCCGTGCGAGCAGCTCGGCCTCCCGCGCGCTCGTCACTTCCTGCGCGATCGTCACTGGGCGATCTCTCCCCCGAGGAAGGTCTCGTCGTCTAGAGCGAGGACAAGCCCGACGATGGCGGCCGCGTAACTGTATTGACGCATTCCCATCATGACGCTGGTCACCTGTGGGCTGAACACCGACTCCCAGGGGCCGATCGGCAACCCGCGGGGAGCGCTCGGCTGTGCCATCACGTTCGCGAAGTGCACCTCGACGACGGGTTTCCCGGTTTCGCTGAGCGCGTGCTTCGTGGGGATGCCGATCTCCGTGAGGCCGGCGGGGTTGATGATGAATGCGTCTGCGTTGGTGGCGTTCGCGTGGATGAACTCGAGGATGGCGCCCTCATAGTTGCTGACGAAGGTCTCAATCTCGACGCCGAGTGACTCGCCCAGCCCTGTGCAGAATTGCTGTAGGTCCTGAATGCTGTTGATCGCCCCATAGACCTTCTTATTGCGCGCGCCGAGATTCGTCATGTTCGGCCCGTCGATGATGACGATGCGGTGGCGCCGCGTTCCGGCGCGCTCGATTGAATGTGCAGTCACTTGTCGTGTCCTTCCGATGGGGCTGTATCAAGGATTCGGCCGATCGCCCACTGGAGGTGAGGAGCGAAAGCCCTGGGGTTCTCCGCGTGCGGAAAATGTCCCAGCTCCGGCATGACCCGGAAACTGGAGTTCGGGATGGCCGCGGCAAGGGCTTCGCTCGCCGTTGTGGGCACACTCGTGTCGTAGGCGCCGGACATCACGACGATGTGCGGGCTCGACCCCGAGAGGAGGTGGCGCACATTGTCGATGTCCCAGCTCTGCGAGTAGTAGCCGAGGTCCGCGTCGTATGCTCCGAACCCGCCCTGTGAGTATCCCCACCAGACGCGGTCGCGCATTTCGAAGGGAGACTCGGGAGACATCAGCCCGTATGTCCACTCAGGAATATGAAGTGCCTGATTCACAACCGGGCTCCGAAGCCACGCGGTACGCCGGCCGGTGACGCGCGGCCCGGCCTGGCACGCTATCGCTCCTCGGAAGAGTTCCGGCCGCCGGGCGACGGCCTCGACGACGACGGCGCCGGCCATGGACGAGCCGACGAGGATGGGCAGGTCGTCGAGATCGAGCGCCTCAACCACAGCGGTGATGGCCCCGACATAACTCGCCGACGTGAGGCTGTATTCGGTCGAACGCCTCCCCCACGCCGGATTCGACTTGCCGTGCCAGGGAAGGTCGAAGGCAATGAGCTCGTGCCGGTCGACAATATCCGTCTCGGTCACTAGGCCGTGATATTGACGAGAGTCGCTCCCGGCCGTGGCGAGACACACCAGTGACACGCCGCTGCCGGCGCGTTCCACAAACACATCACAGATGCCCAGTTGCGGGATCTCGACACGAACATACTCCCCTCGCAAGCTGAGCTCTCGATGGGATGCCTCCGCCTGGTGAGTTGGGAGGTCTCCGCGGATGACTTCGATCAGCCGTCGCACCAGCTGCACATGCTGCGCGAAGGCGAGTTCGTCGCCAATGAGCCGCGCCCTGCCGGTCTTGATCGCGGCCAGGATGCTCTGATCTCCGGGCGAGGGTGACGCTGCGAAGGTCGACCGCCAGTCGTCATCCAACATTTCCAAGGTGAACCACGGTTCGGACTCGGCGCCAGTAATCTCGCCGTCCACGATGTTCACTCCGACGGCCCAATCCTGCCCCCGAAGCTCGAAGGCGACGGTGACACCGCGCGCAAGGTCGGCAAAGGCTCCGTCTGCGCTGGTTCGCACCGCTAGCTCGCGCCCGAATGCGGCGCAGTCAGAGATGATGGATGCCACGGTGTCAATCAATACCGGACCCACCCTCGTGCACAAGGACAGTCGGTTCGAGCCCGTCGGCACCGACCACATCGCGCCAGGCTTCGAAGCCGGCCTGGAACGCGACGATACCCGCCTCTGGCAGGGCAATCTCAATCGCCTCGAGAATCTCAGTCGGAGTAACGCCCAGGTCGAGTGCAACGCGAATATGACTCTGGATGTGGCCTTTCGCCGCCCGCATGACCGTGAGGCTCACGATGAAGATGAGTTCCTTGGTCCGCCTGTCCAATGTGCGCTCATCGAGATAGGCGGCGGACACAAGGCCGTTCGCAGCCTTGAGCACATCAAAGTCCTGCTTGGCCATGACCTTGTGATAGTCGAGCACGTAGCCGCGTTTGGCGGCCATGTCATCGATGTACTGCTGGGCGGCGTTGCTCAAGGGTACCTCCATATTGGACGAGAGCTGTGCGCACTCTTGGACTGCTCACGGCTACTCCGATGATAATACCGTATGACAACATTAAGATCTGGTCAATTGAGTCTCACGAATTTCGCTGATTGACTAATCACGTAATACTGTCATACGATACGACTCGAACAGCAGCACGTGACGATGACCGTCGAACAACGAGTAACCACGTGCGACTTGATAAGGAGACAAAGATGTCCAATACCCTGCGGACTCCGGTCGGCACGCAACCCGAGGCGGAGGAGACACCCGTCCAGCGGTCTGCCTATCGCAAGATCGCGAAGCGGATCATCCCCCTTGCACTCTTCGCGTTCTTCGTGACCTACATCGACCGTGCCAACCTCGGCATCACCGCCACCAGCATGGAAGAGACCCTGAACCTCACGCCGGTTTCCTTCGGACTCGCGGCCGGGCTCTTCTATGTCGGTTATCTCATCATGGAGATCCCGAGCAATATCTTCCTCGAACGTTTCGGAGCCCGAAAATGGATCGCCAGGATCCTTCTGACGTTCGGCATCATCACCATCGCCACGGCCTTCGTTTGGAATGACGGGTCGCTCGTCACCGTGCGCATTCTGCTTGGCCTTGCCGAGGCGGGAATGTACCCCGGCCTCCTCCTCTACCTCGGGTATTGGGCGAGCAAACGCCGGCGCGCCTCGAACTGGCTGCTGTTCCAGATCAGCCTGCCTTTGTCACTCGCGTTCGGCTCTCTCTTCAGCTCTATGTTGCTCAACCTCGACGGCGTCATGGGGTTGGAAGGCTGGCGCTGGGTCTTCATCATCGAGGGCGTAATCACACTACTCACGGCCGTGCTCATCTTCTTTGCATTGCCGGACAAGCCCAAGGATGCCAAGTGGCTTACGGTCGAGGAGCGCACCGCGGTTGAGGGTGCCCTCGATGTCAGCGTCGAGAAGGAGGTCCATGGCTGGAAGGCCACAGCGAGTGTGATCAAGAGCCCGGTCGCGTGGTACCTGACGGCGATGTATTTCTGCACCTTGGTCGGCTTCCTCACAGTGAACTACTGGGCTCCGACGATCATCAACGAGCAGTTCGCCCTGGGCCCGATCGAATCCGGCTTGCTTTCATCGATCCCGTGGTTCGTGTGCACCATCGCACTCGTCCTGGCCTCGATCATCTCCAAGCGGGTGAAACAACCGTCGTGGATCATCGTGGTATCGATGCTCACCTGTGCGTTAGGGATGTTCATCGCGAGCACAGCCGGAAACCCGGTTATTGCTTTCATCGGCCTGTGCCTGGCAACAGTTCAGCAGGCATCGGTGCCTATCGTGTTCGTGCTGGTGCGCTCCCACTTCCCGATCACGATGATCGCCGTCGCATTCGCCTTTGTGAACGCCGTTGCGAACCTCGCCGGTCTCGCCGGCCCGCCCATCCTGGGATGGTTCGTCGAGCTCACGGGATCGACGAACGCCGGGCTGTTGTTCCTCTCGAGCTTCTTCGTCATCGCGGCCATCCTGGCAGTATTCGCACCTCGGTTCATCCGTTTTTGCGAAGCTCGCTCACCGCACTACTTCAAGGACGCGAACCCTGGGGGCGCAATCTCGAACGGCTGACACCTCCGGACTGGTCCCCGTGGTAGCGGCCACGGGGCACCACCGCGTTTACGCGCTGAGCGCGATTACCGGGCCGTGCAACAACCAGGCAAGGAAAGAAGGGGAGCGGACATCCGCTCCCCTTCTTTCCTTGCCTGAAACTCGCTTCAGCTGCCACCGAATGCGTCGACTTCTTCGGCCAGGATCGGCGTAGCCGTTGTCGCCGCATGGATACCGATGCAACTGGCGATCTCCATCACCTCGATGATCTCTTCTGGTGTCGCGCCGTGGTCGAGAGCGTTCTCCATGTGCAGCTTCGCACCTCGGGTGTACAGGTGCGTGGCCGCAATATCGAAAGCGATGTAGACGAACTCCTTCACCTTGGGCTCAAGCACGCCGGTCTTCCACGGCACCGTCGAAAAACGAAGGTATGCGTCGAATATCTCCGGGTCGAGTTCGAGGATCGGGTCCCAGAAGTCAATCCAATAGCCTCGCGCGGCGACGAACTCATCCTTCAGCCGCTGTTGCTCGTCGCCCAGCGGCGCCGGCCCAGAACGGAGTCCACGCTCCTCGAGTACCTCGACAAGCAGCGGGACGCCGATGTTCATGGCGTGGATGCCGAGCGTGGACGCGAGCTCAATGACCTCCATGATCTCGGCAGGCGTCACTCCGAGCCGCAGCGCGGCCTGAATGTGTTGCCGCACGCCGGGAAGGTACATGTGCGTCGCGGCAGCATCCACAGCGATGAAGATCAACTCTTTGACCTTGTCGTCGAGCTGGTTCTTCTTCGACGGAACGGTCGAGAAGCCGAGATACGCCTCGAGGAAGTCTGGATCGAATCGCAGAATCGATTCCCAGGGCGTTCCCCAGGTTCCACGCTGGTCGATGAAATCCTGCTTCACCTGTTCTTGACGCTGATCGAGTGCCACTGTTCCTCCTTACGCTTGAACGTCCATCAGGACGTTGATGACTGATCCTGCCTCGCCGGGCGCGGCAGGAAAGCTGGTTCGAACGGCTGGGTCGTGACCCGGCACGACGGCCCAGCCTGTCGCATCCGCGAGTGCCTTGATCTGCGCCAGGCCTGCGAGCATGTCGTCGAGATCCGTGTAGGCGAAGAAGGGCCAACCCTGCTCGATCTGGATCCCGAAGTGTGCAGCGTCCGCTGCGAGGATGATCCCCTGCCCGCCGTCCACGATGGTGGCAAACAGCTCCCCGGGGCAATGTCCGCCGATCGGAGTGACCGAGAGGCCAGGGAAGACCTCCTCTTCACCGTCCACAAACTGCAGTCGTCCAGCTTCTGCCGCGTCCTCGATGGGCTGCAGCAGCTCTGCGGTGGTGAACTCTCCCGCCAATTCGCCCGCGCGCTTTTTGCCGATCCAATACTCGTACTCGATGCGGGAACAGACGATTCGCGCGTTCTCGAACAAGTGCACCCAGCCGATGTGATCGAAATGGAAGTGCGTGAGCACGACGAGCTCCACGTCTAGTGGGTCGATGCCGGCGAGGCTCAGCCCGGCAGGCACCGGCAGCACGCTGACTTCGCCGAGCCAATCGCGCTCGCTGACGTCATAGCCGGTATCAACAAGAGCAATCCGGCCATCCCGCTCGACAGTCCAGAAGTTGTAGTCCATCGTGACCTCTGCGTCGGGCATCCCGTGGGCTTCGAAGTCGTGGAATGCGTCGCTGAGCCGCACCTGACGCTCTCCGTATTTCACCTGCAGCACTCGGGTGCCCGTGTTCGTTCGGAGGTTCCCGGTTGTCGTCAGCGCGTCTCCCGTTTCAGTGGCCCCGGGTGTCGCATCCGTGGTCACGAGTCCCCTCCCATCGCCGTGCGCACGTACGCGTCTGCCTCACTGGGATCCCATTTGCCCGCGCCGCCCGACGGTCGAACACTGTTCACAAATGCTGATCCCCCGTCGACGGAGATGACATCGCCGTTGATATAACTCGCAGCATCGCTGAGCAGGAAGGAAACCGCTTCGGCCACTTCAGACGGCTTACCCGTTCGCCGCATCGGCACGGTCGCGCCACGCTCAAAAATGTCACTTCCACCGCCCGGCAGGTCAGCTGCGGCGGTGTGCAGTTCCGTCGGTACCAGGCCAGGGGCGACTCCGTTCGTGCGGATTCCCACAGGGCCGCCATACATTGCAGCAGAACGGATGAGACCGAGCGTCGCGTGTTTTGACGTCTGGTATGCGATGACGTCGTGACTGCCGCGCAGGCTGGCGATGGATGCCGTGATCACGATCGACCCCGCCGTGCGCTGAGCCTCGAACTGGCGAAATGCCGCCTGCAGGCCGAGGAACGTACCGCGCACGTTGACCGCCATCACGCGGTCGAAATCTTCCACGCGTACGAGCGGCAGCGGGTCGAATGAACCGATGATGCCGGCATTCAAGTGATAGCCCACGACAGTGCCGAAGCTGTCGACCGCCGTGGCCATATAGTGGCTGACCCCTTCAGGGTTCGAGATGTCGGCTTCGACGGCGATCGATTTGGTCGCGAGAGAGTCGACAGTCTTCTGAGCGGATGCGCCGTCGACGTCGACCGCGACGACCGATGCGCCGAGCGACGCCAGTTTTCTCGCGCTGGCGGCACCGAGTCCGCTTCCGGCTCCTGTGACGATGACTGCTCCTTCTGAGCCGGACAGTGAAAAGTTCATGAATCTGCCTTCGTTTCGGTGCCGCCGATGACGACGGCGAGGTCGGATCGTGCGCCAGGCACGGTCGGGAATCGGCGCATGACCTCCGGATCGTGGCCGGGGACGAGCGTCGCACCATTCGCGACAAGCCCACGAACGGTGTCGAAGGTCGTGAACACGTCTGGGAGATCGTCGAGCTCCACGAACGGACGGTCGAGTTCGAGCTCCTCGTAGTAATGGATGGCATCGGACGCCAACACGACGTCTCCCATCGCTGTGGACACGATGACGATCAGCTCGCCGGCGGTATGACCGCCGACTTCGAGTGCCCGGATCCCGGGGACAACTTCGTAGTCTCCATCTGTGAGCGTCAATCTTCCTGCGGCGATCAGCTCAGACACCGCAGTGATGTCATCGTCTTCGACTGCGGAGGCGAAGAGACGGCGCTGACCCATCGGACTGGTCCAGAAGTTGTGCTCGAGACGCGAGAGATAGAGCTGGCTGTTGGAGCCGAGGTTGAGATTTCCTGCGTGGTCGTAGTGCATATGCGTGATGATCGTGTGCTCGACCGTGCCTGCATCGATGCCGAGTTCCGTCAGGGATTCCTGGGGCGAGATCAGAAGGGTCCGCCCTCGTTTTTCGCCGGACACCGCGTTGAAACCGGTATCGATGAGAATAACCTGATCACCTCGGCGGGCGATCCAGTAGTAGTAGTCCATTGCCAGATCGGCGTCCGGCTCATGGTAGATCTGGTAATTGAGGTAGACACGACTCTTCCGCGCCATGCGAGTCCCGAAGCGAACTGCGATGACCTCCCAGTGGGTCTGGTCTGCCTGGGTACTCACGACGCCTCCTCGAGCCATGTCGGTGCCGGCGGACGCCAATCCACCTCGCATCCAACTATTGTAATACGATACTACAATCGTACTCAATGCAGAGGGCCGCCCCTCAGCGCCACGCGGTGATCAGACCGCTTCGAGTTCGCTCTGTTCTTGCTTCGCGCTCAGGTGACTGAGAGCGATCTGCGCCGCAGACTGCACATGGGCGACACTCGCCGCCTGGGCGGACTCCTCGTCCTGATTGATGATGGCGTCGATCACGCTCTGCAACTCTTGGGTGGTATCGTGCCCGCGCCCTGGGCTCGACAGCGTCACTGTGCGGAGCTGGCTGATCCGAGCCTGCACGTTGGCGAGCATCTCCCCGATGATCGGGTTGCCGCTCGCAGTGATCAGTTCGGCGTAAAACGCGTCTTTGAGTGCGACCATGTCTTGGACCGGTGCATTCTCGGCCATAGCGATCGCTTGGAACGTGGAGGTCAGGGCTTCCAGCTGTTCCTGGGTGCGATTGCGTGCCGCCAGCTTCGCAGCAACGGCCTCGAGCGCCGCCCGCACTTCGTAGAGCTGCGCCGCGTCTTCACGTGTGAGTTCGGCGACGATGGGTCCGACATTGGGCGTTATTCGAATGAGCCGTTCTGCTTCAAGCTGCCGGAGAGCCTCTCTCACCACCGTGCGGCTCACCCCGAGGCGTTGCTCGAGTGACTTCTCGGTCAATCTCATCCCAGGGTGGAACTCGCCACGGATGATATCTTGCCGAAGTACTGCGACCGCCTGCTCTCGCAGGGGCGCGGCCTGACGCTGAAGCATGAGTTCCTCCAAACGCTTTCAAGTGTCATACAGTATTACGTGAATCTCGGGTATAGCCTACCCGCGCCAAGGGATATGCGTCTGGAGGCGCCGCCTGTGCTCTGAATGGAATCCGACCGAGGAAGGCCACCGTCGGTTCGCGGTGCGCTGGTAAAATTCGAGCCGAACCTGCAGCGCTTCGCGCCGGCGACATCCGGCATCGTGTTAACCAGCGCTGCGGCGCTGCGGCGCAGCGTCACCGACCGCCCGGAGGAGCCCATGTCTCACACGCCCGCGAAGCCGCCCTATGACCCAGAGCTGACCGCGAGCCTGGCCGCGATGGGCGACCTCGCTTACATCTCGGTCACCCTCGAAACGCTTCCGGCGGCTCGCGCCTCGCGGCCGACGCAGTCCGTCGATGAGCTGCTCGCCGGTAGGGCCGTCGACCATGTCGAGCACACCGTTCCCGGGCAGGGCGGCGAGCCAGACGTCGTGCTTTCCGTCTTCACTCCGCGTGGTCTCGCCGCACCAGTTCCGGTCGTTTACCACGCGCACGGCGGCGGCATGATCATGGGAGACCGCTTCGCCAACATCGGGAGGGTGCTCGACTGGGTGGAGAATCTCGGCATCGTCGCGGTCTCCGTGGAGTACCGTCTCGCTCCCGAAGCGCCCTATCCCGCTGCGGTCGAAGACTGCTATGCCGGCCTGCTCTGGACGGTCGAACACGCCGCCGACCTCGGTATTGACCCGGAGCGCGTCATCATCGGAGGCGGCAGCTCGGGTGGTGGAATCACCGCCGGCCTCGCACTGCTCCTCCGCGACCGCGGCGGCCCGAAGGTCGCTGGCCAGTGGCTGAGCAGCCCGATGCTCGATGACCGTGATGTCACCGTCTCGAGCAAGCAGTACGTCGACGGGGCCATCTGGTCTGGCCGAAGCAACGACACCGCATGGAGGGCGTTGCTCGGCGACGACTTCCAGACAGAGAACGTCTCCATCTATGCCGCGCCAGCTCGGGCCACCGATCTCAGCAACCTGCCGCCCGCGTTCATCGACGTGGGATCGGCAGAGGTCTTCCGCGACGAAGACGTCGCCTATGCGAGCGCACTCTGGGCGGCGGGTGTGCAGGCGGAGTTGCACGTCTGGGCAGGTGCCTTCCACGGGTCTGAGATGTTCGCCCAAGCATCCGTCTCACGTGCTGCCATCGAGGCCCGAACCAATTGGCTGAAGCGAACGCTCGCGCTGTAGGCGGTCCGTAGCACGCAACGTCATCAACGGAAGTCGTTCTGGTCGCGCTTCGTCGCGGAGCCGTGCGGGGTCAGTTGAGCGGGGTCAGTTGTTGAGCAGGGCGGCCTGCACGACGGCGCTGATGATGCTGCTCACGACGCCGAGCGCGAGGACGACGATCGTGACGATGATGGCGACCCTCTTGTTCTGGGCGTATTCAGCGAGCGGCAGACCGTTCTTGTCGCGGGTGGAGCCGGAGAGCACGAGGAAGATGTCGATCAGGGTCCAGACGCCGAATCCGCCCGCAGTGATCAGCTTCAGGATGCCGGTGCCGATCTTGCCCAGGTAGAAGCGGTCGATGCCGAGGGTGCCGAGCAGCAGGGCCAGAATCCAGGTCACCACAAAGGACTTGTGGGAGACCTGTGGCTGTGCAGTAGAGGCAGCGTTGGCAGCGGCGGGCGCGGGGTAGTTGATGTCGGTCATGTTCACTCCATTGTTCGCATGCGAATGTTGGCGCTGGCATTCCGGCGCTTCTGAACCGTAGCGGACGCCGCCGCCTTCGACGCCTCGCGGCGCGATCTGGCCACGCCCCCAATATGGGGCCACGGATGCCTGCCGCACGCGTTCAGCGGCTCATCTGCCGGCGAGCGCTTCTTCCATGCCTGTCCACGGAAGACCGCCAACGGCTTCGCGCTCGGGCGCCGCGTCGAAGGTCATGTCCGTCGTGTTCATGATCACGGACGCCTGCGCCATCCGCGCCAGGAACGGCGAGAAGGGTCTCGCCACGACGGCCATCACGCGCAGAGCGGGCAGCGGGATGCGGGTGGTCTTCCCGTCGGTTCCGGCCGTGGCATGCACCGCGCTCGACAACTCGTTCAGGGTCAAGTCGGCTCCACCCCAGTCGATCAATCGCCCGCGCAGCGTTCGATCGTCGATCGCTCGGCGCACCAGGGCTGCAACGTCCTTGACCGACACAAAGTTGACTGGCACGTTGCCTGCACCGAAGACGATCGTGGAACGACGGCGTTCGATCGGTCCTCCCACCACATCGAGATACGTCTCGAGGCAGGCCGTTGGGCGGATGATCGTCCAGCCCAGCCCGGACGCACGAAGCGCCTGTTCGGCATCATGCTTCATTCGCAGTAGTGGCAGTCGGGCATCGGGTGCTGCGCCGTGCATGGACACCAGGATGAAATGTCGAACGCCGGCGGCTGCCGCGGCACGGATGAGATTCAGATTGCCGTCACGGTCCACGCTCTTCGGCGTGGAGGAGCCCATTGGTCCGAATCCGCTCGCTGCGGAGACCACAACAGTGCAGCCCGCAACGGCACGTGCCACATCGGAGGCGTTGCGCAGGTCGCCAACTGCACAACCGACGCCCATCGCGCGAAGCCGCGCCGCGGCATCCGTGCTGCGGGTGAGGGCTCGCACGGGCACACCATCACGCACCAGCCCGTCAACGAGCACGCCGCCGAGCCTGCCGGTTGCGCCGACCAGGAGGATCATGGCTCCGTCTCCCCCATCGCCTGGCGACGCACCGCGTCGTCGACGCCGCCGCTGCCCGTCTCCACTGGCTCCAGGAAGAAGCGTGCTGCGGTGAAGACGTCGCCGTGCACCGTGAAGATGACCACTCCGGCCATCGTGTGGGCGGAGCCGTCGAGGCGCGTGCCGTTCAAGGACCATTCGCTCCAGACGCGGTCGCCGTCGATGGCTGTGCCGGTAATCGTGCCGTGAAGGTCGGGGATGCCGCTGAAGAGCTGGGCCCAGTTCGCTCGCACTTGCGCGCGCCCGGTGAAGCCGCGCCGCGGGTGCACGGGGGTCTCGTTGACGTACTCTTCGACGAAACAGTCGGCGAGTGTGTCGAGGTCATGGGCGTTGACGGCTGCCAGGAGGCGGTTGACCGGCTCGAGAATGCCGGCTGCGTCCGCGGGGTTCGGGTTCATTGGATCACCAACCCATATTCGATACAGTAGCTGTTATCTAATTTGGAGTGTACGCCTGGTGAAGAAGACGGTCAACAGTTCACGGTCATATGACGCGACCGGTCGCAGGGCTCGCGCTGTGGCCAACCGCGAGCGCGTGCTTGAGGTGGCGCGAACCTTGTTCCTGCACGACGGCTACGGCGCGACCACCATCGCGGCGATAGCGGCGAGCGCAGGGGTCTCCGCTGAATCGGTGTATAAATCGTTCGGCGGAAAGTCGGGCCTCGTGTCTGCCATCCACGAACGCAGCCTCCTGGGTGAGGGTGAGGTTTCTGCGGAACAGCGCTCCGACCTGGCGCAGGTCGAGGAGACGAGCGGTTTTGCACTCATGCACCGGTTGGGAGAGCTGGCGTCGGAGGTAGCTCCGCTGGTTGCGCCGGTGGTGCGGTTGATTCAGGATGCCGCGGCCGGAGGCGACCCCGCGATGCGCGAGTTGCTGAGGGAAATCGAGCAGTCGCGCTACCAGCGCATGCTGCGCAATGCCCGCGTTGTGGCCGAGCGGGGCATCCTCGCCTATGGCCTGAGCGTTGATCAAGCGGCGGACGTGATGTGGGCGTACACAGCGCCCGAGTTCTACGAGAACCTGGTCGTCAATCGAGCTTGGACTCGCACGCAGTTCGGGGAGTTCATTGCTCGCGGCCTGGCGGCGGCGCTTCTAGATTGACGTTGCGATTAGCGCTGGGTGATGACTTGAAGAAGACGGATCACATCACGAGTTGGTCGAGATGCCAGGACGTATAGCTGAGCCCAGGGGCTACTCCTGCTTCTGGCAAGAGCAATCGCCCCGAAAGACCGGGAGCATCGAAATTCCGCCTCATGCCCGCGTCGCTCTCGATCGCCCGCATCAGCGGCGCCGAGCGAACGACGCGTCCTCGCTCGTTGACCGAGAAGAAGAACGCCTCGAATGCTGCGTCGTGTGTAGGACAAGCAGCCAATCCATTTTGAGTGTCCAGTCGCTCCCGGGCGGAACTCTGCTTCCAGGGCTTCACATGTGAGGCAATCAGCATCCGTGCGCTCGGCAAGCCCGACGCGCGAGTACTCAAACCGCAGAACACGCAGCTGAAGGCGGCGTTGGCAAGAACCTTGCGTGCGAATTGCTGTTGCCCCACTCTCGCGGTACCAATCAACGCGCGTTCGGTGGCACGGATATCCAGATCTTCGCGCCCCGACAGCGTTCGAAGACTCTCGTCGATGGATTCGCGGAGATCGTCATCGGTGACGCGGTCGGCCTCATAAACGATCTGCAGTCGCTGATCACCGAAGCCCAGGAAGTCGGGTAGGAGGTCGTCACCGAGGCCACGGCTCCGGCCGACATCGAGAATGAGAGTTACGACCGCTTCTGTCGGCTTTATGGTGAGCACGCGGCGGTCTCGGGGGCGACGTCCCGGGTCGGCCATAAAGCCGGCCGCAGTATCGAGGTCGACTGGTCCGGGCCCACAATGAAACTGTTGGATCCGACAACGGGCGAGATGTCGACGGTGTATTTGTTCGTCTCCTGCCTACCCTTCAGCCGCTACGCGTTCGTGGAAGCGACCCTGGATATGCGGCAGGAGTCCTGGCTGCGCGCCCATACGGCGATGTTTGCGTTCTTCGGCGGCAGCGTCCCGCGCCTGGTGCCCGACAATCTGAAGACCGGAGTGATCTCGCACCCCCGCGAGGGTGAGGTCATTCTCAACGATGCTTACCGGGAGATGGCGGCGCACTACTCGGCCGCGGTGCTGCCCGGCAGAGTGCGACACCCGCGCGACTATCCCGAGGAGTCTGTTATCCCGAGTCCTGCTCTGCGGGCGTGTGCAATGGCGGCCTGAGAGCTGATTTCCTCGGGATAATCGCGGCCCGCCTACGCTGGCTCATCTCTTTCGATTTTCACTGGAGGTGAGCCGGAGATGAGTGTTTCAATAGGCGAGTTAATCGCGCAGGCAGACGCGGCAATGAGTCCGCTCGGCCATGCGCCGTCGACGAGGATGCAGTACCGGTGGGCGTGGTCCCAGTTTGCGAGGTTCTG
>NZ_ATWH01000017.1 GCF_000421145.1 Glaciibacter superstes DSM 21135
AACTTTGCCCGCAGTGCCGCCTCAACCCCTACGCCAATGGCCATAACACAACGATAAAGCCCAAACCACGAAACACCGGCTTATTTACTGGCACGCCCTAAGTGCGCCTCCTCCGCCGTGCAGGAGGAGCACGGGGCGCCCGGCGCCAACTCGGCTCGCTGTGGCGGGGACGCCGCCGACGTCGACGACGGTGGTGCGCTGTTTCGGGGCAGTCGGGCTGCTTGCGTTCATCATATCAAGAACCTTATACAAGGGTCTGTATATATGCAAGGTTCCTGATATGTTTGACCCATGACGACTTCGCTCAAGGACGTCGGTCTCGCGGTGAAGCGGCTGCAGTGGTGCCATCACCGGGAGGGCAACCGACGACTCGCTCCGGTCGGCCTCTCTCTCGTGCAGTGGGACGTGCTGCGCCATCTCTCACTCGAGCCCGATGCGTCGCTGCACCGGCTCGCGGTGCTGACCTTCCAGACCGACCAGGCGATGGGCGAACTCGCGAGGCGTATGGTCGACCGCGGTCTGCTCCGGCGCGAGGCCGGTCCGGGCCGGATCGTGCAGCACAGACACACCGACGACGGCGAGCAGGCGCTGGCCGCCGGCGCCGACGTGCTCGACACAGTTCTCGACGAGACGATCGGCGCACTCACCTCGCACGAGCGCACCGAGCTCCTGCGCCTCCTCACAAAGGCTGGCAGCGCCTAACACACGGTCCGCTTCGAAGCGGTCAGTCGTTCAGTCGAGCGCGTGACCGTCAGGTGCGTGGCGCTTGAATTTCACCGTTACCACGAGTCCGCCACCCTCGGCCGGCACCAGGTGAAGCTCTGCACCGTGGGCGCTGACGATGTTTTCGACGATGGCCAGCCCGAGGCCACGAGACCTGTGATGTCCGTCGACGATCCGCCCCGTGTTGCGGTAGAACGGCTCTGTCAGCTTGCCGATCGCATCCGTGGGAACGATTGCACCCGAATTGGACACCGTCAACGTCGGCGCCTCATCGCTCCCACTTCCGGTGAATGACGTGGACACGGTGACGACGCCACCATCGTGATTGTGGCGGATCGCGTTGGCGACGAGGTTGGCGACGGCCTGGGCCAGCAGCGTCGGTTCGCCCTCAACGGGCACGTAATCCAGCGCGGTCTTCATGGTGATCCCTCTGGCGTCTGCCTCGGCCTGCGAGTCGGCAACAACGTCTGAAACGAGTGCGCCAAGGTCAATTTCCTGCGAGTGAAGCTCGAGGTTGTCCAGGTCTGCGAGATCGAGCATCGCCTCAACGGTTTCGATGCTTCGGTCGTTTGTTGCGCGCAATCTCTTGATCAGTTCCCGGGACGCCTGCTGATCGAAGGACTCTTCGCCCGCGGCGACATCGAGCATGGCCTGGGTCGCCGCGAGTGGGGTGCGCAATTCATGTGACGCGTTCGCTGCGAACCTTTGGTGAGCGTGAAACGACCTGTCGAGTCGCTCCAGCATGTGGTCGAACGTGTCGGACAGGTTGGTGATCTCGTCTCGTGGGCCCGCGAGCGCAATGCGGTGGTCAAAAGAGCCTGACGCTGCGCGCCCGGCCGCAGCGTTGATTTCCTGCAGTGGCCGCAGAAGTCGGCCTGAGAGCAACCATCCTGCCCATGCACTCGCGACGGTCAGAACGAGCAGAATGACAATCGAAGACACGAGCAATGTGTCGAGAATATCGGCCTCATCACTGACGATAATCGCAAAAGT
This sequence comes from Glaciibacter superstes DSM 21135, assembly GCF_000421145.1. Classification (GTDB taxonomy): domain Bacteria; phylum Actinomycetota; class Actinomycetes; order Actinomycetales; family Microbacteriaceae; genus Cryobacterium; species Cryobacterium superstes. Next base: position 1,717 of record NZ_ATWH01000017.1, read on the forward strand.
CTGAGCGTCAGGCATAGCCTCGCCGAGGGGCGCCGGGGTGGACTGGATCGCGTCACGCACCGGCCGCGCGGACTCGGAGTCGGTTGAACCCCCAGTGATCGGCGTCGCCGCCCGAATTGCATAGGTGGGCACATAGCGCATGAAGGCGTAAATGAGCCCAAGCATCAGGGCGCCCGCTCCGCTGAAGAGCAGCGCATAAGTCAGCGTCAGGCGCATCCGAACGGTGAGTCTCTTCCTGCGCCCGTTCGACTCTGTCGCCCCAGTGTCGACGACGGCGTTGGCAGTGCTCAATCTGCGTCCACGATCCGATACCCGCTTCCCGACACCGTCTGAATGATCCACGGTGTGCCGAGCCGACGCCGCAAGTTCGAAATGGTCACTCGGATGGTGTTCGTGAACGGATTGGTATTCTCGTCCCAGGCCTTTTCCAGCAATGCCTCTGCACTGACCACCCCTCCCGCGGCGAGCATCAGCTGCTCGAGAATCGCGAACTCCTTTCGAGAAAGCTTCACGTAGTCGCCGTGGCGGTACACCTCGCGCCGGAAGGCGTCGAGGCGAATCCCGGCCAGCTCAAGGATCGGGGGCGTGGCCGTTGGGTTCCGGCGAGCCAGGGCACGCAGTCGGGCGACGAGCTCTGGGAACTCGAATGGCTTGGACAGGTAGTCGTCGGCGCCCAGGCTCAGGCCGAGCACTTTGTCGTTCAGTCGACGCGCCGCCGTGAGCATCAGCACACGCGTTGCGGGGTGCTCAGCGACGACAATACGACAGACATCATCGCCGTGAGTGCCTGGGAGGTCTCTATCGAGAATGACGACGTCATAGTCGTTGATCACGATCGCTTCAAGCGCAGCGTTTCCGTCGCCAACGAGATCGGCTGCGATTGCCTCTTGCCGGAGCCCCGCGCGAATGGCTTCGCCCAGGTATAACTCGTCTTCGGCGATGAGCACGCGCATGTCTCCCTCTTCCCTTCGTCGGCTGAACGGTCTAGATCCAGTGAAGCACGACTGCTGTTGCGCTTTCATAAAGGTTTTCCTTGACGCTGTGAGTACTCCCCCTCGGCTGGACTGAAGCCCATGACCAAAAAAACCATGCTCAACAACAACGCTGCTCACCCGAATCGACATCGTGGTGCGGGGCTTGCTGCGCTTTTCGCAGTCCCACTGCTCGTGGGAATGCTCTCGGCGTGTAGTCCGAGTGCAGAGAACACAGAATCCGGGCCAGAATCCTCGAGCGGTTCCAATTCGTCTGAGTTGTCCTTCGACGACTGGCAGGTGCAGTTCGCCTCGTGCATGCGCGACGAGGGCATCGACATGCCTGACCCGACCGAGAACGGGATGCAACAGGGCCTGAAAATCGATGAGGGCGGCATGGAGGCCTTTGAGGCTGCGTACGAGGCGTGCACGTCTCAGATCGGCGAACCGCCGGCCTCGCCCGGCGGTGAACTGAGCGACGAGGAATTCCTCGAGTCGCAGGTGGACATGGCGGAGTGTCTCCGTGAGCACGGCATCGATGTCGAAGATCCGAAGAAGGGTGAGGCGCTGACGCTGAGCATGGACATCCCCGCCGACGTCCGCGAGGAATGCGGAGGCTCTAACGGCGGTACTACTGGGGTGCGGCCGGAAGGATCGTGATGTCTGACGAACTCCGGGAACTCGCGCCCCCGTCTTCTACCGGCATGGGAACGCAGAAGAGACCTCGCAGGCGGGTGGTGGTCGTGGCAAGCATCTGCATCGGCGTGCTGGTGCTTGCGGCTGCCGGCGCGGCAGTGGTCGTGACCACCGCACAGGCACAGACCGCGCAGGGGCAGGCTGCCTCGAACACCGGTATCACCACCACCGAGGTGCGGAAGGGCACTCTCTCGGGTGTGAAGCAGGTTTCGGCCACCATGGACTATTCGGATGTTCGGGAGCTCGGGGGAGGCGGTTCGGGTATCGTCACGGCGGCACCAGAACCAGGCGCTGTTATCGGCCGGGGCCAGAGCCTCTTCTCGGTGAACAACGTCCCGGTGATCTTGCTTCACGGTGCGCTTCCGGCGTGGCGGCCGTTTGAGGCGGGCATGGAAGACGGCCCCGACGTCAGGCAACTTGAGGAGAACCTTACTGCCCTTGGATTCTTCGACCGCGAGCCAGACGAGGAATTCGCCTGGTCCACCATGAATGCAATTGAAAGATGGCAGGAAGCGTTGGGGCTCCAGGAAACGGGTCGAATCGATCTGGGCCTTGTGGTGTTCCAGCCTGGCGACGTGCGGATTTCATCCCTTGAGTCTGCGGTTGGTTCTCAGGCCGGCCCTGTTGTCGTGAAGGTGTCTTCCCTGACGAAACGCGTTGAGGCGGACCTCAGGCTGAGCGACCAGGCACTGGGTGTCGTGGGAAACAAGGTCGAGATTCAGCTCCCGGGTGGGACGACCACCGCGGGAACGATCACCGACGTCAGTGTCCCTGTGGAGAAGGAAGCGAACGGTGAAACGTCTGTCGTTGTACCAGTAGGAATAGCGATTGATGACGCCGCTGCTGTCGGCACCCTGCAGAGAGCCGCTGTCACTGTGGGATTCCCCGCTGAGCAACGTGAGAACGTGCTCTATGTCCCTGTTGAAGCTTTGATCGCCCTTGACAGTGAAACCTTTGGTGTGGAGGTTCGGGGCTCCCACGGGGATCTGAAGAAGATTCCCGTCGAGACCGGCCTTTTTGCCGACGGCAAGGTCGAGATCTCCGGCAAGGGGATCACGGCAGGCCTTGACGTGGTGGTGCCGTCGTGACCCGAGACATCGTTGCGCTCAGCGACGTCACTCGGAGCTATGGTGAACCGCCGACCCAGGCGCTGAAGGGTGTCGATCTCACCGTTGAGGAGGGAGAACTCGTCGCCATCGTCGGACCGAGCGGTTCTGGTAAGTCGACGATGCTCAACCTGATTGGAACGCTCGACCGACCCACGAGCGGCACCGCTTTCATCGACGGAGCCGATGTCTCCCGAATGTCGGATGTGCGTCTGTCTGCGTTGCGCGCATACCGGATCGGCTTTGTCTTCCAGCAGTTCCATCTCACTGAAGGATTCAGCGCGATTGACAACGTTGCCGACGGCTTGATCTACACCGGGATCTCCCGGAGACAACGGCGGCTCTTCGCGCGGAAGGCATTGGAACGGGTGGGGCTCGATCACCGCCTTGACCATAAGCCGAACCAGCTTTCGGGCGGTGAGCGCCAACGCGTTGCCATTGCTCGGGCAGTCGTCGGTGAGCCCTCGCTGCTGCTCGCCGACGAGCCAACGGGCAACCTTGACTCGACTTCCGGAGCCGGGGTGGTCGAATTGCTCCGCGATCTGAACGAAACCGGTACGACGGTGATCGTTATCACGCACGACATTGATCTCGCGGAATCACTCCCTCGACGCGTCTCACTCCGTGACGGCCGCATCGTCGCCGATTCTGGGCGTGTCGATTCTGGACGTGCAGCATGAGCGGCATCAACAATCCTGCGAGCAGGAAGAGATCCCGGCTCAGGGGCGGTGACGTGCTCTATCTCGGTACAGCAGGTCTCAGGGCGCGCCCGACGCGGGCAGTGCTGTCCGCGCTCGGGATCGCCATCGGTATCGCCGCGATGATTGCCGTTGTCGGTATCTCCTCGTCAAGTCAGGCCAAGCTCAATGAGCAACTCTCGACGCTGGGAACGAACCTTCTGTCGATGCAGGCTGGGAAGACGCTCTTCGGTAAAGATGCTCAGCTTCCCGAGGACTCCGTCAACAAGGTAGCCGCACTCGACGGCGTGCTGCGGGTTGGCTCAACGGGTAGGGTCACGGGAATCAGCATCTACCGCAGCAATCTCATCGACACCGCTGCGAGCGGCGGTCTGGGTGTCGACGTTGCCTCACTCGGCCTGCCCGCCGTTGTCGGCGCAACCTTCGACACGGGCACCTGGCTCAATGCGGCCAGCTCCGAGTACCCTGCTGTCGTACTGGGCTCGAAGGCCGCGGCGCGCCTGGGTATCGTGTCGGTCGGCTCGCTCGTCTGGCTTGGCGGGCAACAATTCAGCGTCGTTGGCGTTCTCGACCCCGTGGTGTTGGCACCAGAGCTTGACTCCACGGCACTCATCGGCGAAACGATCGCCGCTGAGCTCTTCGGATTCGACCACCACCCCACAACGATCTACGAACGCTCCGCCGACAAACTCGTCGGGCAGGTACGTTCTCTCCTGCCACGGACGGTGAACCCGGCCGCGCCAGACGAAGTCGATGTTGTGAGACCCTCTGACGCGCTTGCCGCAAAGAACGCAGCCGATCAGGCCTTCACCGGACTGCTACTAGCCCTGGGATCCGTCGCACTGCTGGTCGGCGGAATCGGTGTGGCGAACACCATGGTCATCTCCGTTCTCGAACGACGGCGAGAGATCGGCTTGCGGCGCGCGCTCGGTGCAACACGAGGACACATTCGTGCGCAATTCCTCACCGAAGCTCTTCTGCTCTCCGCACTGGGTGGAGTTGGCGGGGCCGCCATCGGCTCCGCTGCCACAGCGATGTTCGCGGTGGTCAACGGCTGGCAAGCCGTGATCCCACTACCGGTGCTCGGCGCCGGTATCGGAGCCACCGTGGTCATCGGGGCCATCGCAGGGATGTACCCGGCAGTTCGCGCTTCACGCACCCCGCCGACCTCGGCACTCGGTAGCTGAACCATCGGTTCCCTCGCACGGGTGAAGCGGTTGTCGGCGTAATCGGGCACGATGGAGGGGTGAGCAGCACTCGACGCGCGTCCCGCTGGATCGCGGTGGTGTGGCGCCGAGGCCTGTTCCTCCTGATCGGCGGGCTCGTTGCGATCCCTTACGCAATCATCCTGGTCTGGGCCGGCGCAGCATGGCTCGCCCCTGTCGAGACGCGCGTCCCTGGGATCTTTTGGCTGCGGGCTGCTGTCTTCCTCATCGTGGCGCTGCTCGCGGTCCCGGCTTTCCTCCCGGTCACCCGCACGCTCGAGCGCACTGCCGCAAACCAGCTACTCGACCTGTCGGTTCCCGAACCGACGCACCGTGCGAGTCCGGTCGACGTGGCCAGGGGCGCCCTGTATTTCGCCGGGCATCTGCTCTCTGGCGGACTTCTGCTCTTCGCGCTCGGCTTCGCGCTGCCGCTGGCGGTGACCTTCGTCGTCGACGCCGGGACCGGGTCTGCTGACGCGGTCGGGCTTGCGCGCGGGATCCTGCCAGGGATAGACACGGATACCGCGGTGATGCTCACTCTCGCGACAACCGGTGTTGCGTTGGTGTGCACTGTGGGTGCCGGCATCCTGCTGCCGTGGTACTCGACCATGCTCCTTGGCCCTTCGGCTGAGGAGCAGCTGCGTGTTGCAGCAGCCAGGGCTGCAACACTGGCGCGCCGGAACGACCTGGCTCGCGAACTGCACGACACCATCGGGCATGCACTCACGGTGACGACCATGCAGGCTGCGCTGGCTCGGCGAACCCTCGAGTCCGAACCGGAACGCACGCTCGCAGCGCTCGCAGCGCTCGCCGAGGTCGAACGTGCCGGTCGTGCGGCCGTCGCCGATCTCGACTACGCCCTCGGCATCCTGCGGCAGGCGGAACCGGGGGAGCCGGGAGCCGGTCGGCGCACCGCTTCGACGGCTCCGCAGCGCACGCTCGGCGAGCTGGACAAGCTCGTCACCGAGACCAGGGCGGCCGGAATCGACCTGCGAGTGATCATTGCAGACCACCTCTCCGCGCTGCCCACCAGTCTCGGCCGGGAGGCGTATCGGATCGTACAAGAGGGCCTGACGAATGCGCTCAGGCACGCGTCCATCGCTCGGGCGACGCTGACCGTCACGGTAACGGATGACGTGTCGATCACGGTGGTCAACCCGGCCATGCGCGTGAACGAACGTGCAGTAGACACCGGACGAGGCGGCAACGCGAGAGAAGGGCGAGGTCTCGCCGGCATCCGTGAGCGCGTCGCGTTGCTCGGTGGCACGTGCGTCGTCGGCCAGATCGGTGGCGAGTGGCGGCTCACGGTGCGCCTGCCGCTGGCAACTGCACCGATTCAGCGCACGGCGGAGTTGAAAACCACGGAGGAGAACCTGTGACCCTGTCCACACCGATCCGGTTGCTGATCGTCGACGATGAGCCGCTGGTGCGCGCCGGCCTTCACGCGATCCTCGAGACCGAACCCGGGTTCGAGGTGGTCGGCGAGGCGTCAGACGGCGATGAGGTCGACGCCCTGGTCACCCAAGTGCGCCCAGACGTCGTGCTGATGGACGTGCGAATGCCCCGGACGGATGGCCTTGAGGCGACTCGGCGGCTGGTCGCGCGCGGCGCGTCTGGCGCGATCGCCAGTGGCGATTCAGGCGAACGGATGCCGCGGGTGCTGATCCTGACGACGTTCGACAGTGACGACTACGTCTACGAGGCGCTGCGAATCGGTGCCGACGGCTTTGTGCTGAAGCGCGCGCAGCCAGAGGAACTCGTGCAGGCGATTCGCACGGTCGCGACGAGCGACGCACTGCTCTACCCGGTGGCGGTGCGGCGGCTGGCCGCCCTGCGCGGCGCCGGGAGCGGACAGGGAACCCGCGTGGCGACGACCCTGAGTGCGAGAGAGCAGGAGGTGTTGCGCCTGGTCGCGCGTGGGCTCAGCAATGCGGAGATCGCCGCAGAGCTGTTCGTCAGCGTCGAGACGGTGAAAACGCACATGGCCGGTATCCTCGCAAAGCTCGGGGTGCGCGATCGCACCCAGGCCGTGATCGAGGCCTACGAATCCGGCTTCATCTCGCCAACGGCATCCGGCTGAGAAGCGCACAGCTCATCGACCGTTACTCAGCCGGCGTTGTGAGTGCTCGAAACGAAGCACGCAGCTCGCGCGCGAAGATCTCGGGCTGTTCGAAGGCGGCGAAGTGCCCGCCGCGCTCCGGCTCACCCCAGTAACGGATGTCGAGGAACCGGCGCTCTGCCCACCTCCGCGATGGTCGCGGGACGTCCCGGAAGACTGCCGCTCCGGTCGGGACATGCACTGCCTCACCGGTACCGAGGGTGAACCATCCGTCCACCGTGGCGAAGCTCTCCCAGTACAGCCGCATCGACGACGCGCCGGTGCCGGTGAGCCAGTAGAGCGAGATGTTGTCGAGGATCTGGTCACGGCTGAGCACGGAGAAGATGTCGCCATCCGAGTCGGTCCACGAGACGAATTTCTCGAAGATCCATGCCGCCTGCCCTACTGGAGAGTCGAACAGGGCGTACCCGAGGGTCTGCGGGCGCGTGGAATGCACTGCAGCGTAGCCGGAACCGGTGGCCGCGGCGCTGGCAAGAGCGTCAAGACCCGCCTGTTCCGTCGAAGTCAGATCATCAAGCGTGGTGGCCTCCGGGGAGACGAGCGGCGGAGTGAGGTGAATACCGAGCACGTGCTCTGCATCCTGCAACCCGAGTATCGTGCTGATACTGGTGCCCCAGTCGCCGCCGCTTGCCCCGTAGCGGCTGTAACCCAGGCGTGCCATCAATACTGCCCAGGCCGCTGCAATTCTCTCAATCCCCCACCCGGTCTCTTCCGGCCGCGAACTGAACCCGTAGCCGGGCACGGAGGGAATCAGTCGTTCACTGTTTCGCGATCGGGCCAGCGCGTCGCCCGAACACGGGCACGCGAGTCGTCGAGGTCCGCTTGAGGAACGTTCACATGGAAAGGAAGAATGTCAGACACCCTCTTATTCTGCACTCGTCACACAGGAGGGTCGAGGCTCAAGCCGACGCGCGCGCGAGGCTACCGCGAGCATCAGCGCTCGGTGAGTTGCTTCCGCACCTCGCGCCGCAGTACCTTGCCGATCAGTGAGCGCGGCAGCTCGTCCACCGCGACAAACCGGCGCGGTACTTTGTAGGCCGAGAGGTGATCCTTGGCGAATCCACGCAGCGCGTCGACGTCGAGCTCCGCCCCCGCCGCGAGAATCACGGCTGCCGTCACCTCTTCCCCTCCGCCGTCGCTCGGCAAGCCGACAACGGCAATGTCGTCGATATCGGGGTGCTCCCGCAGCGCGACTTCGACCTCAGATGGCGCCACATTGAAGCCGCCGGTGATGATGAGCTCCTTCATCCGATCGACGATCGTGATGAAGCCGTCGCCGGAGACCCGCACGATATCGCCGGTGCGCAGCCACCCGCCCGGCAACAGCACCGCTGCACTCTCGTCGGCGCGATTCCAGTAACCGGCGAAGACCTGCGGCCCGCGAATGAGGAGTTCGCCTTCGGCATCCGTTCCCCGTTCGACCGTCACGTCCTCTGGATCGACAACCCGGATCTCTGTGCTCGGGAACGGCACTCCGACGGTGCCGGGGCGACGGCTGGGCCCAACCGGGTTGCCGGCTGCCACCGGCGAGGTCTCGGTCATGCCGTAGCCCTCAACCAGCAGCCCTCCGGTCGCCTCCTCCCAGCGTTCCACCGTCGACACCGGCAGGTTCATGGCGCCGGAGATGGCAAAACGGATGCCGGCCAGGTTCACTTTCCGTTCCGCGGCAGCGCGAACGAGGCGGTCGTAGATCGGCGGCACGGCCGGGAGGAACGTCGGCGGCGTCTTCTTCACCGCGTCGAGCACCAGGCCCTCGTCGAACTTGGGGAACAGCACCAGCCTGGCACCCATGCTCATGGCGAAGGTCAGGCAGAGGGTGAGGCCGTAGGCGTGGAACATCGGAAGCACTCCGTAGAACACCTCGTGCCCGCGTCGCAGCCCCGGCAGCCAGGCTTCACCCTGCACAGCGTTCGCGCGCAGGTTGAAGTGGCTCAGCACTGCGCCCTTCGGGGCGCCGGTCGTTCCGCTGGTGTACTGCAGGATGGCGATGTCGTGAACGCCGGGCCGTGGGTGGGAGCGCTTCAGACGACGGTTGCCCTGCAGACTCTCCCAGAGGATCGCGCGTTTGCCCAGCTTCCCCGCTGTGAGCGCCGACCTGACGGACCGCGCCTTGGCGACCGGAAGTCGCAGCGCCAGACGTGTGCCGAACGGCATCGCCCTGGTGACATCGACGGCGATGACCGTGTCGACGCCGATGTCATCGGGAAAGGCCTGAACGGTGCCGTGAACCTTGTCCCAGACGATGGAAACACGCGCACCATGGTCTTCAAACTGGTGGCGCAGCTCCCGCGGAGTGTAGAGCGGGTTGTGTTCGACGGCGATGGCGCCCAGGCGCAGGATCGCATAGAACGCCACGACGTGCTGCGGGCAGTTCGGCAGCACGATGGCAACGCGGTCGCCGGCGTTGACGCCAAGACGCTGCAGGCCTTCGGCCGCCCGGTCTATCTGCTCCCCCAACTCTGCGTACGTCGTGTCAGCGCCGAAGAAACTCAGGGCGACCCGGCCCCTGTAGGTCTTCACGGCGGTCTCGATCATGTCCACGAGCGACTCGGTTGGCGGTTCGATGGTGTGCGGAACGCCCTCTGCGTACGCGGCGAGCCAGGGCTTGGATGAGAGATCGGTCACCCTGCCATTCTCTCCCTCGATCTTGCGTGCTTGATAGATGACGCCTGGCAGGCAGCGTCATGGGGAGTCGTCCCCATAGGATTCCGCGAAAGACCGGGCTAACCTCTTTTTGAGGGGAACAACCCGGGGGGATGCACCAGTGCACCGGGTCGTCTCGCACCAATGGAGACGACCCAGTGCGCCTGTGCTGGTGGGGTCAGCCCGCCGCCAACTCCTGCTTCACGGCCGCGATGAACGCGTCGATGTCGTCTTCGGTGGTGTCGAAGCCGCACATCCAGCGCACCTCGCCCGTGGCGGGGTTCCAGTCGTAGAAGCGGAATGACTCACGCAGCCGGTCGGCGACACCGGGCGGAAGGATCGCGAACACCGCGTTCGACTCGGTCGGCTGGCTGAATGACAGGCCGGTGATGGAGGCATCCGTCACGCCCTGTTCGAGCGCCGCGCGCAGCTTGGCCGCCATCGCGTTGGCGTGGCCGGCGTTCTGCAGCCACAGGTCGCCCTCAAGCAGCGCGATGAACTGCGCAGACACGAACCGCATCTTCGACGCGAGCTGCATGTTGAGCTTGCGCAGGTAGGTGAGGCCGGTGGATGCCTCAGGGTTCAGAACCAGCACGCACTCGCCGAGCATAAGCCCGTTCTTGGTGCCCCCGAAGCTGAGCACGTCGACGCCGGCGTCGCGTGTGAACGCGCGGAGCGGCACGCCGAGGGTGGCAGCGGCGTTGGAGATGCGGGCGCCGTCCATGTGCAGTTTCATGCCGCGTTCGTGGGCGTGGTCGGCGATGGCCCGCACCTCGTCAACCGTGTACGCGGTGCCGAGCTCTGTGGTCTGGGTGATGGAGACGGCGAGTGGCTGGGCGCGGTGCTCATCGCCCCAGCCCCAGGCCTCCTGGTCGATGAGCTCGGGGGTGAGCTTGCCGTTCGGGGTGGAGACCGGAAGCAGTTTCAGGCCGGCGACGCGCTCAGGCGCCCCCGCCTCATCCGTGTTGATGTGTGCGGTGCTCGCGCAGATGACGGCGCCCCAACGTGGAAGCATCGACTGGAGGCCGATGACGTTGGCGCCGGTGCCGTTGAAGACCGGGAACGCCTCGACTCCCTCGCCGAAATGGCTGGCGAAGACCTCATGCAGCCTGGCCGTGTAGACATCTTCGCCGTAGGCGATCTGGTGGGCGCCGTTCGCTTCCACGATCGCGTCGAGGATTTCAGGGTGGATGCCGGAGTAGTTGTCTGAAGCGAAGCCGCGCGAGTGCAGGTCATGAAGTGGAGTCACCTATCTATCTTCGCGCATCCGTCGGCGCCGCCCATCCGCCTCCGTCGCCACCGCCATGATCCCCGAACACGCCCGCAAAGTCGGGACTCAGCACACTGTTACCCGGGACACGGGGCGAGCGACCCTGAACGGAAAGGTTCATTTCCATCAGAAAGGGTCGATATGTCTGACACACTTGCTCCCGTTCGCACCATCACGTCACCCGTCGGTTTCCGCCTCAGGAAGTCATGGATACTGTTCGCCATCTTCGCGGCACCCGTGTTCTTCACGGTAGGGCAGACGATTTTGCCCTCCCTCCCGGATAACTTCGCGGGAGCATACGAAGGGATGGTCGAGCATCGGGATGCGCTGCTTGCCTCCCGTCTGCTCACTGCGGTTGGCGCGTTCCTGTTCGTTCCGGCCATCGTCGGTATCTGGTCACTGGTTCCGCGAACCGCGCGGGCATCATGGCTCTGCCTGGTCGGCGGTATTGTGTTCGCCGTCGGAACATGGTGCAACGGGCTCTCTGAAGCAGTCCTGGGCTACGCGACCCACGCCGCAACGTCACCCGACGTCGAACTCGAGTCCGGCAAGTCGGTGGTCTTTGCCCTGGATTCTCTCGGTGCGGTCGCGCTGCCCATCTCCTATTTTGTTGTGATCGTGTTCGGCGTGGGCGTGCTGCTGCTTGCCATCGGGCTACTGATCGCCCGCACTATTGCCCTCTGGATGCCGCTGCTGATGATTCTCGGAGCACTGCTCTCGTTCACGTTCGCCGGCATGGGTCTGCTCGCCCTGGTCACGGGACTCCCCATCATCGCGGCGTTCTGGGGCATGGGCGTGCTGACGGCCCGCCGCACGAAAGCTGTCTCAAAGTGAGCGAGGCGCAAGCCTTGACACGTCTGCTGGGCTCAGTCAGTCTCAGTTCATGAGCTCTGAGTTCATGGGCCCAGTCGAAGTCAGCGTGCCGCCGCGGACGGGCGTAGCCCGACTGGCGCCCATAGTGGCCGCCCCCGCGGCGGTACTCGCTGTCGTTGGACTGGTCTTATCACTCCAGACCGATGTGGCCGTTGCTATTGGCGGGCATGTGTACGAAGACGTCATCCTCGCGATCGTGTGGTCTTCACTGGCGAGCCTGATTCTCCACCGGATGCCACGGCATCCGATCGGCTGGTTGTTCATTCTCGTCGGGGCCAGTCATGGCCTCGCGGTTGCGGCCGGCCAATTCGCGCTCGCCGCGGGAGTGAACGGCTGGCCGGGGCGCCTCATCGCGGGCTGGGTGTCGCAATGGGCCTGGGCGCCGGGAATGTTATTACCCCTGACTGTATTGCTTCTGCTGTTTCCTGATGGCCGGGTAGCCTCACCGCGATGGAAATTCGCGCTATGGATAGGCATTTCGGGTGTCATCGGCGTGAGCGCATCGCTCGCGCTTGATCCGCGGATAGCGCTCGGACCTGCGGAGAGTGCCGAGAATCCGATCGGCGTGCTGGGTGCCGACGTGGGCTTTGTTGTGTTCATCATGGTGGTCGTGTTCACTGGCATCGCATCCATCACGAGTCTCATTCTGCGCTTACGGGCTTCCAACGGTGACACCCGTCGGCAACTCGCACCCGTTGCAGTCGCCAGCGCGATCGCAATCCTCGCCCTGACCGCTGCGCCGATCCTGCCGAGCTGGGCACCCGTCATCCAGCTGGTGGCGCTCCCCCTGCTTCCACTCTCCGCTGCGCTCGCGCTGCTGCGGTATCGGCTCTACAACCTGGAGATCATCGTTCGACGTTCGGTGATCTGGGGTGGGCTCACCATCCTCGTCGTCGCGGGCTACGCACTCGTCGTGCAGGGCCTCAGTGCGCTGCTTCGCAGCGAAGACGCCGTGGCGGAATCGTTGTTGGCTGCCGGCGCGGTGGCGCTCGCCTTCCAGCCCGCACGCATCGCACTGCAGACGCTGGCGAACCGCTCCCTTTATGGGGAACGCGATACACCGATCACGGCCATCACGAACATCGGCGAGCGGATGGCGGGCGCCAGCGACCCCGACGCTGCCCTGCACATTGCAGCGGAAGGCCTGCGTGATGCTTTACGGGTTCCCTGGGTGGGAGTGTATGACTCTTCGGATGCCGGTCTCGTCGCTTCGTCGGGATCGGCGCCGGCATGGTCGGCGAACGCGATCAGCACGCGGGAACTGCTGCACCTCGGAAGCCCACGCGGACAGCTTGCCGTGTGCCGCCGGTCACCGCGCGAGACACTGAACGGTGCTGATGAGAGGCTGATCTCGGCTTTTCTCGCGCCGCTGGCCGCAACACTGGCATCCCGGCACTATGTGAGCGACCTGCGTGAATCCAATGAACGCCTTGTGCTTGCCAGGGAGGAGGAGAGACACCGGTTGCGGCGCGACATCCACGACGGTCTCGGCCCGATGCTCGCGGCAGTCGCCACCCAAGCGGACATCGCGATCCTGCGTCAGGAACGCACAGGAGAAATGGGCGACATTCTGGAGCAAGTGCGCACAACAGCGACGGATGCGATGGGCGACGTTCGCAGAATTATCGAGAATCTGCGGCCGCCCTCTCTCACCGAACTCGGTCTGATCGGTGCGATCAAGGAGTTCTGTGACGCGCGGTCGTCGCCGGAGAGTGCGCTTATCTCGGTCGACGGCACCCTTCCCCGCCTTGCCTCCGCCGTCGAGGTCGCCATGTATCGGATAGCCATCGAGGCGGTGACGAATTCGCTTCGGCATGCGGGAGCCGCACATGTTCGGGTTTCGTTTGCAGCAGCGGATGGCGGCGTCATCGTCACTGTCACAGACGACGGTCGGGGTTGGGATGTCGGGGCTACGACCACCGGGATCGGAGTGCCCAATATGCGGGAACGTTGTGAAGAGCTTGGCGGCGCTTTGAGCATCGTGTCGGGAGCCGACGGCACGGTGGTGCGGGCCACTCTTTGGGCGTCGGCCGGAGGCACCTGATGCGCGTGCTGATTTGCGACGATCATCCGGTCTATCGCGCTGGCCTTCGCTTGCTGCTGCTCGAAGTTGGGGTGGAGGTGATCGGTGAGGCGTGCGACGGCGATGAGGCCGTCGACCTCGCCAGGACGACGAGTCCGGACGTTGTAGTGATGGACCTGCATCTGCCCGGGATCAGCGGAGTCGAGGCGACCAGGCGCATACTCCAGGAGAACAAGGGCATGGCTGTCCTCATACTCTCGATGCTGGAAGACGATGTGTCGCTATTCGCTGCGTTGCGGGCTGGTGCGCGAGGTTACCTGCTCAAGGGTGCGGGACACGAAGACATTATGCGAGCCTTGACTGCGGTGAGACGCGGTGAACTCGTCATAGCGTCGGGCCTCGCCGCCGCTTTCCAATCGGCGCTTGCCGGTGCCGTGGGACAAAGCACCCACTTTCCGCAACTCACGCCGCGGGAGCGTGAGATCTTGGAGCTGGTGGCCCGTGGCCGGTCGAACGGGGAGATTGCCGCCGCACTCTTCCTCAGCGACAAGACGGTTCGCAACGTGGTGTCGAGCACACTGGGAAAGCTCAACGTGAGCACTCGGGCCGAAGCCGTGGCAATGGCCCGAGATGCGGGGATTGGTGGGTGACCGAGCGTCAGGCGCGCAGTGCCTTGCGCAGCGGCACCCTGGTGCCCATGCGCAGCAGCGAGTTGCGGTAGATGCGCGAGCCGAAGGCGATCACCAGTGCGGTGGTGACCAGCAGGATCGCCAGCGACAGGATCGGCTCCCACCATTCGGCGGATCCCAGGAAGACGCGCATCGGCATCCCGACCGGTGCGGAGAACGGAACGTACGACATGATCGCCAACACCGTCTCGTTGTCGTTGAAGAAGATCACCAGGAAGTACGGGATCATCACGAGCATCATCACCGGCGAGGTGACCGAAGCGACATCCTCCTGCCGGGAGACCATCGACGCCGTCGCCGCGTAGAGGGAGGCGAGCAGCACGAAGCCGAAGGCGAAGAACACAGCGAACCAGATGATCGACGGCCCGATGTCGACGAGCAGCACGTTCTGCCCGGTCACGGCCAATCCGGCGGAGACGAGCACGCCGATCAGCACGATCTGGCCGAACGCCATGATGCTGTTGCCGACCACCTTTCCGGCGAGCAGTGCCCGCACAGAGATGGTCGACATCAGAATCTCGACGACGCGCGTCTGCTTCTCCTCGACCACGCTCTGCGCGATGGTCGACCCGAAGGTGATGGCTGACATGAAGAACACCAGGCCGAAGCCGATCGCCACCAGGTAGATGAGGAAACCGCCCTGCGACGCCGGGTCGAGCAGCGTGACATCCGGACTGACGCTCAGGGCACCGACCACGTTGGTCGGGACGGAGTCGAGGGCGATGACCTCGACGTCGAGCAGGGAGTCGGCGTTCGAGGCGGGGACAACGGCGGCGCTGACGCTGCCGTCGCGCACCAGTGCTTCTGCGGCGGCGATGTCGTCGGCCGGCACGGACTCGAAGGCCTTGGTGTCTTCGACGGCCTGGCTCGCCGCTCCGACGACGGCGACCTTCGGCAGGCTGGGATTGGCCCCGACGATGCCGCCGACGATGACGGAGCCGACGGCGATGGCGAGCAGGATGCCGGTGGAGATGAGGAAGGACTTGCTGCGCAGTCGCGCGAGAATCTCCCGCGTCGCGACCAGCCAGGTGCTCTGGGCGAAGGTCGGTGCCGTGTGTGTGGGGCGGCCCGCACGCGGGCTGCCGGGCCCGCCGTGGCCTCCCGGCCTGATGGTGGTTGCGGTACTCACTGGACGACCTCCTTGAAGATGGTGGACAGCGACGGGCGCTGCTGGCTGAACGACTGAACCGGGCCGCGCGCTATTGCTTGCTGCAACACGGTCTGGCTGGCGGCATCCGTCTCGGCCTCGAACACGGCGAAGCCGCCGTCGAAGTCGACGACCGAGATGCCGGGAACCTCCCGAATCCAGCCGGCATCGTGCGCGGTCTGGATCTCGAAGCGCGGTTCGCTGTACTGCTCACGCAGCTGTTCGCGCGGCCCGTTCGCCCTGATCTCGCCCTCGGCGATGATGACCAGGTCGTCACAGAGGCGCTCGACGATATCGAGCTGGTGCGAGGAGAAGAGCACCGGTACGCCGGACGCTGCGTAGTCCTTGAGCACGTTCACCACAACTTCGACCGCCATCGGGTCGAGGCCGGAGAATGGTTCGTCGAGCACGAGGAACTCTGGGTCGTGCACGAGGGCGGCAGCGATCTGCGCCCGCTGCTGGTTTCCGAGCGAGAGTGCTTCGACCAGGTCGCCGGCGCGCTCGCCGAGCCCCAGGCGTTCGAGCAGGGTGTCGGTGTTGGCCTTGGCCGCTTGCGTGCTGAGGCCGTGCAGCCTGGCGAGGTAGACGAGTTGCTCGGCCACCTTCATCTTCGGGTAGAGGCCGCGTTCCTCCGGCATGTACCCGAAGCGGCGCCGGTCGCCGGTGGTGAGGGTCTCGCCGTCGAGGCGTACGGTTCCGGAGTCTGGCTGGAGCACTCCGAGGACGATGCGCATCGTGGTCGTCTTGCCTGCGCCGTTGGCGCCGACAAAGCCGGTCATCCGTCCGTTGCCGACGGTGAAGCTGACATCGGTCAGCACCTGGCGTGAGCCGTAGTGCTTGTTGACGTTGGAGATCTCCAGCATTGGCGAGCCTTTCGTTTGCTTCGTGCTTCCACGCTACGCAGGCGCGTCAGTTGCCACATCCGTCGCCAGGGTGAACGGATGCTCCGCCTGGCGGCGGAGACGCACGCGCCAGAATCATTCACCGACGATCATGCACCGACGATCATTTGCCGACGCGACCGATATGAGAATGTGCCTTGGGGTCATCCGGCGAGGCCGCAGCCCGCTGCGCTCGCCGGTAGGTTGA
Source organism: Glaciibacter superstes DSM 21135 (assembly GCF_000421145.1). GTDB lineage: Bacteria > Actinomycetota > Actinomycetes > Actinomycetales > Microbacteriaceae > Cryobacterium > Cryobacterium superstes. Next base: position 18,246 of record NZ_ATWH01000017.1, read on the forward strand.
GTCGGGTGAGTCTGGTGAGTGGGAAAGACGCGGGGCGGCCCGGCACGCGACAGTCGAACGCACAGCAGGCAGCGCGCGGGGTGATCCTGCGCGGCCGGGGCATCGGTAGCTCATTCACCTACCTGCTGGCGGTCGGTGTGGCCCTCGCAGCCATATTCGGTCTGATCTGGGGCGCCGTGATGTTCGGCCTGCTCGGGTTGACATACGACGAAGCGGGGTTGGCCTTCGCCCCGACTCTCGCCGTGCTCGGCGGCTTCGCCGGTGCAATCGTCGGCGCCGCGATCGGGCTGGTTTCGGCATCCGTTGCCGCCTTCGTCCTGGTGGCGAGTGCGCTGTTGGTGCGCGTTCCCTGGTGGGGGAAGCCGATTCTGGGCGCCGTCGGAGCCGTGCTCGGGGTGCTCGCCACCGCGTTGGTCGTCGGCCACTGGATGTACGGCCAATTCAGTATGACCTTCCCACTGCTCGATGTGCGGCTGGTGTCGTTGCTCGCTGCCGTCAGCGCTGCTCTGGCGATCGGCTGGGCGGAGCGCTCGCGCATCCAACCGGCACTGGCCGACGTGCGGCCGCTGGCAAGCGACGCAGACCTTCCCGCGCGGGCGATCGTCGTACCAGGGTCGTTCGCCCGTTCTTCAGGCGCTCGCTTTGTCTTCGTCGGGCTGGCGCTGGCGTTCGCCTTGTTGGTCGTTGACCTGGCATTGGTGTTCTGGATGCCGGGCTGGGACCCATCTGAGGAGTGCCCACCGTATGGCGGCGGCAGGTATCTCGCCCACGAGTGGACCACCTTCCCGCCGCAGACCGTGTGCCAGCTCACCGGTGGCACCGTGCAGGTGGTGCCGCCTTTTGTCGCGCCACTGCTGACGATCGGCATCGTGCTGGCCATGGCGCTCATTTCGCTGGGCGCGGTGCTGCTGGCCAGGTCGGTCGACCGGGCCGACCGTGCCGCTGCGCTGACGGATGCGGCTGCGGCGACGGCTGCGGCGGCGGATGCGGTCGGCCGCGCGCGGCATCCGTTTGCCTCGCGGTCTCGGAGTGCCGGTGTGTTCCTGGCAGCGGTCGGTGTGATGTCGCCGGTCTGGATGCTGCTGCTCGGCTGGGGACTGAGCTCTGAGTACGCGACGTCGTCTGCGGAGACCGCGACCTGGTATTTCGTTCAGCTGCTGGTGGCAGCCGCGATTCCACTGACGTCGCTGGTGCTGTTGGGCCTGTCGCTGCCGTCGTCGCTTCCGGCGGCCTCCGCGCTCGGGCGCGGCACGCGCGAGCAGGTGCCGGCGGTGCTCGCCATCCTGTCGGTGTGCACGCTCGCCCTGACGGTGTGGAGTGGCGGGTCCCTGGTGTCGGCGACCGTCACGGGAGCGGCACGCCTCGCGCACCTGGACTCGTTGCCGCCGTATGAGACGGGGCCGGTCGCCCCTGACCCGACCCCTGGGGAGGGCGCCGTGGTTGTGCCCACTCCTGAGGCGCCGAGCACCCTCCTCACAGAAGCCGGGCTTCGAGCGGGGATGGAGGCGCTGCTCGACACAGCGGTCGATGCCGCTGGCCCGGCCGCCGACTGGAACGCCGGGTTGGGGCCGGAAAGTCTCACGTTGTCACCGGTCGCGTGCCTCGACGGCGCCGGCGTCTCGTATCCGTTTCCAGAAGCGACTTTCGCCACCGGTGTCATCACCGACACCAGCACCGACGAGCACGACAGGGAGGTGACCGACCGCAACGTGGCGGCATCCGAGCGGATCGTGGCCGCCTGGGAGCGGCTCGGCTACAACGAAGACAGCGGACTCGGCGGCAACCTCGACCTCGGCGCGCCAGAGGGAGCACCGGCGCTCAGTCTGCACGTTCGGTACTCGTTCGGCTTCGTGACGCTGACGGCCGAGAGCCGCTGCGTCGTCCCTGGGTGATGCGCGGCCTGAGCCTGCGCCGACCCGGGTGACGCGCGCCCCTGTGTACGAATTGCGAGGTCGGCTACAGGTCGGCTACAGAGCGGCGATGGTCCAGCGCGCGGTGGCGAGCTCGCCGGGCTCCAGCACGATGAGGTCGGTGCCGGAATTGAAGGCGTCTGGCGGGCAGGTCATCGGCTCGACGGCGAGGCCGATCCGGCTCTGCGCCGCGTCTGGCTGGTCGGCGGTGTGCACCTGCACCCAGGGGCAGGCGGTGTCCCAGCGCATGACGACGCCGGTTCCGGATGCGGCCGTCAAGCGCACTTCGGCTGCCCCGCCCGCGTCACGTTCCAACTCGGTGAACGCGTGGTCGATGAAGGTGTCGCCGATCACGCGGGGCGCGCCGAAGTCGAAGGCGCTGCCCGCGACATCCGTCAGCTCGACCGGAATCAAGCGATCGGCGGTCACCGTCAGCACCTGCGCGGCGGGGAGAGTGAGTGTCCAGTCGTCGACGCGACCCTCACCCGCGACCAGGTACGGATGCGGACCGGTGCCGTATGGTGCGGCATCCGTGCCCGTGTTGCGGGTGGTGATCGTGGTGCGCAGGCCATCGGCGCCGAGCGCGAACTCGACCCGCACCTGTAGGCGGAACGGGTAGCCGGCCTGCGCCTCGACGGTGGTCGCGAGTAACACGCGCTCTGGCGACTCGCCGATGGCGATGAAATCGAGCCAGCCGACGAGTCCGTGTAACGCATGCCCGCGGGCGGGCTCCGTAAGCGCGAGCTGGTGCTCTGTGCTGCCAGCCTCTGTGCTGCCGGCCGCTGTGCTGCCGAAGCTGTAGCGCCCGTCGACGACCCGGTTCGGCCAGGGCGCCAGCGTTGCGCCGCGGTATGCGGGTCGCACTTCGTCTGCCTCGAACGGCACAACGAGGTCGCGGCCCCGGTGCTGCAGGCGGCGGAGGGTTGCGCCAACACTGGCGATCGTGGCGGTGTAGTCGCCGAAGGCGAGCTCGAACTGGGTTCCGGAGAGGGGCGTCGTCATCCCTCAATTCTGCCGGTGATTCTGCGGGCCGGGTGCCGTGGCCGACTAACGGGGTGACGACGCTCAGGCTGGAGACGCGCCCGGCGTGACGATGCCGTGCTCGTAGGCGAAAACGACGGCCTGGATGCGGTCGCGGAGCCCCAGCTTCATCAGCACCTTCGACACATGCGTCTTCACCGTCGCCTCGCCGAGGTACAGCCGCCGGGCGATCTCGGAGTTCGCCAACCCCTGTGCGAGCAGCGCCAGCACCTCGGCCTCACGCGCGGTCAGCTCGTCGACCGTGGTCGGCATCGGGCGAACGGATGCCGCGGCCGGGCCCGCCTGCGCGTCGGCCGACCGTGCGAAACGTTCGATCACTCGGCGCGTCACATCGGGAGCGAGAAGCGCATCCCCCCTGGCCAGCACCTGCACGGCCTCGACGAGCGCTTCTGGCGACGAGTTCTTCAGGATGAATCCGCTCGCGCCGTGCTGCAACGCGTCGAAGAGGTAATCCTCACGGTCGAACGTCGTGAGGATGAGGACGGCAGAACGGATGCCGGGATCGGCGACGATCTCACGGGTGGCGGTGAGGCCGTCGATGCCGGGCATCTGCACGTCCATGCAGATCACGTCGGGGTTCAACTCTCGTGCCCTGTCGATTGCGCCGCGACCGTCAGCCGCTTCGCCGACAACCTCGATACCGGGCTCAGACCCGAGGATGATGCGGAATCCGGCGCGCACCAGTTCCTGGTCGTCTACCAGCAGAACCCTGATTGGTGCCGTCATCACGCGTCCTCTGGCGGGGTCGGGCGTGCCGCGCTCGCCAGCGGGAATCGGGCACGCACCAGGTAGCCTCCGCGCGGCCGCGCTCCGATGTGGATCTCGCCGCCAACGGCCGCCACCCGTTCCCGCATCCCTTGGTGTCCGAGCCCGACGCCCGATGATATTCCTTGTGCGACATGTGCTGTGGAACCCGCGCGAGGGCCGACGCCGTCGTCGGTGATCTCGAGCTCCGCGGCATCCGATTCATAACGCAGGCGGAGGTCGGCGGTCGCACCAGGTCCGGCGTGCTTGCGCGTGTTGGTGAGCGCCTCCTGGGCGATCCGGTAGATGCTCAGCGCGATGGTCCCCGGTACGTCACGTGGCTGCCCGATGATGCTGAGCGTCACCGGAATACCGGCCGATCGTGACTCTTCGGCGAGTTCCGTGAGCTGTGCCACGCCCCGCGTGCTGCTGCCTTCGCTCGCCGGGGCGGCATCCGTCGGCTGGTCGTCGCTACGCAGCGCGCCGAGCATCGTGTGTAATTCCTCGACGGCGCTCCGTGCGCTCTGCTCGATCTGGCCGAGGGACTGGCGAGCTGCAATGGGGTCGCGGTCAAGGATGCGCCTGGCTGCGCCGGCCTGCACCCCCATGACCGACACGTGGTGCGCAACAACATCGTGCAATTCGCGGGCGATGCGCACCCGTTCCAGCGCCACAGCCTGCGCGGCAGAGCGCTCTCGTTCAACTTCCAATTCACGTGTGCGAGCCTCGAGCGCGGCTTTTCGCCTGGCGGATTGCCACCCGGATTCGCCGAACAGGTAGGCGGCTCCGAAGTAGATGAGATTGATAAACACCTGAAGCATGCCGTAAGCGGCATACGGTGAGAATGCTCCCTCGCGAGACAGGTCTGGAAGCACATTGACCTGGTTCGCTGTGGTGAGCAGAGACCAGAATAGCCAGATGAACATGCCGACAATGATGATGATGCGAACCCACCGGGCGCGCAGGCGTCGCCGGCTCCAGGCACCGACAGTGTAGATGGCGAGATAGAGGCAGATGTTCGAGAACAGGGTGTCCATCGCGCCGAGAGTGGCGCCGACAACGAAGACAACGGCGACGATGACGGCCACCGCTTCCGGCCAGCGCCTGCGAACGGCGAGCGGCAGGGCGATGCAGACGACCCAGAGGGCCGTGAGCCAGACTGGTGCGTCATCGAATAGGCCGGCGGTACGGGTGAGGAAGGCGCTGATTGCGGTGCCGACCGCCAATGCGAGTGCGATCCAGATGTCGGCCCGATAGCCGGCTGGAGTCGGGCTCGGCCGACGCCACCCGTCGCCGAGCGGGTCGGTCGCCCGGGAGTTCTGCGCGGTCGCCACAGTCGGTGCGGTCATTACTCAACGCTAGTCGGGTCCCCCCGCCGCAGCATCCGTCGCGCGGCGGATGCCGGCCGGTAGCCGGGCGTCTTGCGGCACGGGGCAACGAAGGGGCACGGCCAGCCGGCCGCGCCCCGGATCGCTCGACTGCTACGCGTGCATGCGGCGACGACGGACGTACAGCATCGACCCGCCCAGGAGCAGCAGCACGGCCGCGCCGAACGGCACACCGGCATCGAAGCCGGTTGCGGCAAGCACTGCGGCGACGTTCAGCGACACGCTCGAGACATCACCGTAAAACTGACCGACGACAACGAGGGTGTGCGCCCCGGCGCCGAGCTTGGTAAGCACGTCGGCACTCAACGTGATCTGTGCCACGCCGTTGACGACCGGGAAGGTTCCGACCGAGATCGGCGACGAGTACAGGTAGGCGTCGACGAAGCTGTCCGCACCGTCGAAGCGCACGTTGGCGGTGTAGCTCTTCGTCGGGTCCAGGGCGCCGGCGGGAAGTCCCGTGGAGGTCTGTGACGCCGGCGTTGAACCGTTGGCCTCGAGGTACGCCGCCAGGTCGGCCGAATCTGCCACCGGTGCGGCTGCGGTCGGGAGCTCGGGGGCGGCGAGGAAGCCGCTCGTGTAGCTGTCTGCGAAGCCGTCCTTGTGGCCGGCGACCGCCACCCAGATCTGTTTGCCCATCATGTCAGCGGTCACAACGAGGGTCGACGTGTTGGCGCCCTCGATGTCACCCGAGTTCTGTTGGTGGGGAGCAACCGCACCCCACCCGTAGCTGAGCGTCACATCTGCCGCCCAGCCTGCCGGAACGGCGGTGAGCGTGCTGCCAACGGCCTGTGTGCCGGAGATGGTGACGGTGCCCGCGACAACCGAATCCTGCAGGAACACGTAGCGGGCACCGTTGAAGCTGATGCCGGTGACGGTGCTTTCCGTGCCGGTGGTCGTGAGAACACCGAAGCCGTTAACGACCGCGCCGTCTTCAGCGAGCAGGGCATCAGTCAGGGCCTGGAGCGAGACGACAGAGTTCGCCGCGATGTCGCCGATGGCCTTGGACGTCACCCAGGCGTCGGAAAGAGAGGCATTGTTGGTGCCAGTGAAGGGAGCGGACGGACGCAGGGTCGTCCACTTGCCGTCACCGAACGCGAGGGCAATCTGGAAGAAGGCCGGGTCGCTGTCCGCCGTTGTCGTCCACGACAATTCGCCTGCATTGATCGACTCAACCAGCGTGTCCACGCTGAGTTCAGCGCCCTCGTCCAGTCCGTTGAGGATCTGCGATTCGCCTGTGAGCTTCAGTCCCTCTGTGGTGACGCTGGCCCGGTCCGCTGCATCGGCGTAGCCCTGGTGCCAGCCGGCATACGTGCTCTCATCGGGGCGAATTTGGCTCGCGTACACCGTAACGTCGGTGGTCGCGGCCTGCGCTGGCGCGGCTGCGACGAGGGAGACCCCGCCGATCAGTGCCGCGCTGAGCCCAAGGGCGGCGGCCCGGCCCAGCCGTGTCTTGAGTGTGGCCATAGTCATAGTGTCGATACCTCAATCGCTAGATCTGACTCGCTTAATGAGCTAGTTGACCCAGACTGTGGCCGCACGAAAGCGGTAGGCCACAGGCCGTCGGCCAAGATACCCCTTAGCGAAGACTAGTGGCGCGTCGAGCCCGGAATCGTTGTTTGACCCGAACGGGGGCAGACTCTCACCAATACCGATTTCGGGCGGTCGAAACGTTCCGGCGTGCACGGCAGAATCCCGGTTGATCGTGCTGGCGGCGCGCTACTCTGCCGCGTCGGCAGCGACGTCGAACCGTTCGAGGTCTTTCAGCGCCGGGCCCTCCAGCCGCTGCCCATCATGCGAGAAGCGGGAGCCGTGAAGCGGGCAGTCCCACGACTGTTCGGCATCGTTCCAGCCGAGCACACCTCCGAGGTGCGTGCACACTCCAGACACCTTCGAAAGTGCGCCGTCGACCCGGCACAAGCCGACAGGGCTCATTCCCTCCCGGTAGACGTCGCCCTCTCCATCAGACAGCGGCGAGGCGGGCGGACGAGACACCGTTTGCGCCAGCCAGTCCTTGACCAGTTCCACACCGACGCCGGCACCGAGACCCGCGGCATCGGCCGCATCAGAGAGCGTCACCCTGCGCCCGTACAACGTTCGCGCCCACTCCATCTCGCCATCGAGCAGCTGCGACGACAGCGCCAGACTGGCCGCGACCGCATTCGTCATGCCCCACTTGTTGAAACCGGTGGCCAGGAAGATGCGCTCGTCGCCCGGCACGATCGACCCCACGTACGGCGCGTAGTCGAGCGAGCGATAGTCCTGTGCAGACCACGCGTGGGTGCGCACCGCCCCCGGAAAGTGCAGGGCCGTCCACGCCTCGAGGTCGCGCACCTGCGCTGCGGGCGAGTGTTCCCTGCCAACAAGGTGCCCGTTCCCGCCGACGACCAGGTACTCAGTGTCGCCGACTCGCGCCGTGCGCAGCGACCGCCCCGGCTCGTCGATCGAGAGGTACATTCCCTCCGGGATCGGCCCCGGCACGGTGAACGCCAGCGCATACGACCGCGACGGCTCCAAGCGGGCGAAGTGCGCGCCACGGCCCAGAATCGGAGTACCGGTCGCGAGGACAATACGCTGGGCACGAACGCGACCAGCGGATGTCGTGACCTCGAGGCCGTCGCCGTGATGGGCGACATCCGTCACCCTGGTGTTCTCAATCACCCTGCCGCGGCGCTCTTGCACGTCGCGAGCCAGGCGTTCGACGATGTCGAGCGGGTTGATTTGCGCCTGTTCGGCGAGCCGCACCGCGCCGAAGCTGGCAAACGGCAGGTCGCTCTCCGACTCGAGAGTGACATCGAGACCGGCGTTCCGGCAGGCCTCGAACTCCTTCTGCACCGACTCAGCACCTTCCGCCGTGCCCGCGTAGGTGAACGCGTCGCGCATCTGGAACGGCAGTTCGTGTTCAACGCAGTAGCGGAGCAGCCACTTCTGACCCTCGAGGTTCGCCTCGACGTAGGCGCGTGCGACCTCGGCGGAATTGTGGTGCGCGACCTTCGAGAGCTGGCCGCCATGCAGCAGGCTGAGCTTGCCCGTGGTGTTTCCGGTGGTGACGGATGCCAGCTGCCGCGCTTCGAACACCGCGACCGACTCCCCCGAGCGGGCCAGCAGCAGTGCGGTGCAGAGCCCGGCGAGGCCACCGCCGACCACGATCGTGTCGAATGAGGCGTCCGCCACGAAGAGATCAGGCTCAATGGTTCGTGGGCGATCGAGCCAGAGCGAGGTCATGGGTCACCTTCCGTCGTCAGTGCCGGTTGTGGCTCGACCCTACCCCGCGTTGGGTGAGGAATGAAGGGCTCACCCGTCGCCGAGCCCTCGCCAGTGCGGCCGAATCGTCGCTTTGAACGCCGCGGACCGACGATTTGCGCGCACGCGCGTGCTGGGCAAACGGCGATTACGCGCCGAGCCGCACCCGGGTGTTGTTGACGGATGCCGCCTCAGCGTCCCACAGGCCGACCACGTGTTCAGCCAGCTCGGCCTCGAGCCCCTCCAGGGCACGCACGACGAACACTACGGCGGCTGCCGCAGATTCGGCCTTCGCGAAACCCTGCCCGACGGCCCTGGTCCAGGTCTCGGCTGCGGCCTTCGCCGCGGCATAGTTGGCGCCGCCCGGCGTCGGCTTCTCCACCGATACCGACGAAACGATCGCGAGCCGACCGGCCACTGATGCGAGCAGGTCGGCATTGAACGCGCGCGTCGTGTTGCGCAGGGTCGTGACGATGTTGCGGTGCAGCACATCCCAGTCCTCGTCGGTCTGGCCCGCGAGACCGCCACCACCGCGCCAGCCGCCCACAAGGTGGATCAGGCCGTCGATCGTTCCGTGCTCCGCGTGAATCGTCGCCGCAAGCTCGGCGACGGCGTCGAAGGAGGCGAGATCGCAGACGTAGGTGGCGGCATCCGGAACCGCGCCGCGCACCGCGTCCAGACGCGAGGCGTTCGACCCGACCGCGACGACCTTCGCGCCGGCCTCAGCCAGCGCCGACGCCACGGCAATCCCCGCCGCACTGGTCGCACCGGCGATGAGCACGGTGCGACCAGCGGCGGGGAGTGGGCTGAGCCCGGCGGAATCAGTCACGTCCGGTGATTCCCACGGTCGACTCGATGACGGTCTTCATCTTCTTGTCGAGCGCCTCGAAGAACATCGACAACGGGAACTCGTCGTCGAGCACTTCGTCGGTGTACCCCTTGGGCGCCCCGGCAAGCACGTCATCCGAAAGCCCGCGCGCCCAGTTCGACGCGGGGTTCGGTGTGAGCGTCTGCGTGAGCATCTCGTACGCGGCCAGCCAGTGCGCCTTCTTCGGCCGGTCGATCGAACGCCAGTACAGGTCGTCGATCTGCGCGCCGAGCGCGATCACGACCTCCGGTACTCCATCCCAATCGATGGTCAGCTTGGTGTCTGTCCAGTGCAGCACGTGATGCTGGTGCATCCACGCGAACAGCAGCTGCCCGCCGAGGCCGTCGTAGTTGCGCACCCGGGTGCCGGTGATCGCGAACCGGAAGATCCGGTCGAAGATCACGCCGTACTGCACCAGCTTGGCGTGCTTTCGCGCCTCCGGGCTGGCGTTCTCGTCGCGTTCGATCGTGACCGACTCGCGAAAAGCGGTCAGGTCGCAGCGCAGCTCCTCCAGCGAATAGAGGAAGAACGGCATCCGCTGCTTGATCATGAACGGGTCGAACGGCAGGTCGCCGCGCATATGCGTGCGGTCGTGGATGAGGTCCCACATGACGAACATCTCCTCGGCGAGAGACTGGTCGTCGAGAAGGGCAGCCGCATCCTCCGGCAGTTCGATACGCGTGATCTCGGCAGCTGCGCGCACCACCCGGCGGAACCTCGCGGCCTCACGGTCGGAGAAGATCGCACCCCAGGTGAACGTCGGGATCTCGCGCATCGCCACGGTCTCCGGGAACAGCACCGCGGAGTTCGTGTCGTAGCCGGGCGTGAAGTCGAGGAAACGGATCGGCACGAACAGCTTGTTCGTGTACTCCTCCTCCAGCTCCACGATGAACTCCGGCCAGATGACCTCGACCAGCACCGCTTCGACCAGCCGGTTTGTGCTTCCATTCTGCGTGTACATCGGGAAGACGACCAGGTGACGGATGCCGTCGGCCCGGCTCTGCTGCGGCTGGAAAGCCATCAGGGAGTCGTAGAAGTCGGGTACTCCGAAGCCGCTGGCCCCGTTCGTATCAGTGCCGTCGGTACCCGCAGCCCAGCGCTTGAAGTCAGTGACGACGACCTTGAGGTAGGCGGAATCGTGCGGGAACAGCGGGGCGAGTTCCTCGATGGCAGAAGTGATCGTCTCCACCTGTGCCGCGGCATCCGTGTGATCTGACGCCTCGGGGATCGAGCCGTCTTTTACCTGCACGACCTGCATTGCCGTGGCGGCGGCCTTCAGGCGGAGCCACGCCGGGTTGGATTCGACGTCTGCCGCGAGGGAGATCCCGGCGACGGCTGCGGCATCCTCGACAACCTCGGGCTCACCGATCAGTGCTTCAGAAATGTGACTTTCAGCAACGTAATTCGACATGGGAACCTCCCGTCCTCGTGGATCGGCCGCGGTCGCGGCAACTTCATGGTGATATGGCGCAAATCGTGCGCTCATTCCAGCGTATCGCCCGACGCCCGGCGTTTTCCTGCGATCGCGCGCAACGAACGTGCACCGAGCCGCCCGTTTCTGCTCTTAAACGCTCGGCCGAAGAGCCGATTCGGGCGGCTCGGTGCATTGCACGCGAAAGGAATGCGGCTGTGGGTGATGCGGTTGCGGGGCGTGCGACCCGTGCCCACCGGGGTGACACCAGTGGCTTCTACGGGTGCGACCCACAGAGCCTGGCGCGACTCTTAAGGGGAGGGCAAACGCCCCGCAATAGAAAGGAACTGATCATGGACATGAAACTTGAGGTAGTCGTCCTTCCCGTCGGTGACGTCGACAGGGCAAAGGCGTTTTACGAGGGTCTGGGCTTTCGCCTGGATGCCGACTTTGTGATCAGTGACGACTTTCGCGTCGTGCAACTGACCCCGCCCGGCTCCGAGGCATCGATCATCTTCGGGACCGGCGTCACCGAGGCCGAACCCGGCTCCATGCAGGGTCTTCAGCTCGTCGTGTTCGACATCGAGGCGGCACGCGCCGACCTCGTTTCCCGTGGCGCCCCAGTGTCGGACTTCTTTCACGATGCCGGTGGAATCTTCTACCACGCGCCCGGCGGCGAGCAGCGGCTCCCTGGACTCGAGCCGAGCCGCGCCGATTATGGCTCGTGGGCCGCTTTCAATGACCCTGACGGCAACGGATGGGTGCTCCAGGAGATCAAGAACCGGGCACCGGGACGATGAACGAGCCGACCATTATGCCGCAACCATCGATCTGGAGCACCCAATGAAATTCATCGACGCACTCTTCGGGCGCAGCAGGCCAGACCTCCGGGAAGCTGTCTACCCGAACACCGTAGGACTCAATGAGAACGAGATCACGTTCGAGAGGTACGAGTACCTGATCCGAACCGTATTACCGGAGACCATCGAGCAGATGCATGCCGGAGCATTCGCCATGCTCACCTCTGTGCAGCGCGCCCGCGTGTTCGACGTGTTCGTCGACTTCGCCAAGTCTCCGGACGAGCGACCGACCGATTCGAGGCCGGCCACCCTTGCTGAGGCGGCGACGCGGGCGGAACTCCAGAACCCTGGCGTGCTTGCGCGAATCTTCGGCGGCAACTACGGCTACACCGGACTCGGTGGCTCGCTGATGACGGCCATCGTGGGTCACGTGACCCGGTCGGAACTCGCTCTGGCATTCTTTGGCGCCGAATCGTTCGACGTTGAAGCGTTTGCTGACGTGGCGCCGGATCCTGAGGATTAACGAAACGAAAAGGGCACAAACAATGGACATCAGGGACTATGACGTGATCGTCTTGGGCGCGGGTGCTGCAGGCGAGAACGTCGCCGACCGAGCGAGGCAAGGCGGGCTCACCGCGCTTCTCACCGAGCACGCGCTCGTCGGCGGAGAATGCTCGTACTGGGCATGCATGCCCTCCAAGGCGCTTCTCCGGTCGGCCGCCGTCATCCGTGCCGCGCAACGCGTGCCTGGCGCTGCCCAGGCCGTGACCGGAGCACTCGACACCGATGCCGTGCTCGCGAGGCGCGACGCATTCACGAACCACTGGTCAGACGAGAGTCAGGCGGAGTGGGCAGAAGGCGCTGGGATCGACGTCCTCCGCGGGCACGCTCGCATCACTGCTCCCAAGCAGGTGCTGGTTGATCTCCCCGGTGAAGGTGAGATCCACTTGACCGCCCGTCACGCGGTCGTCGTCGCCACCGGATCCGACGCATTCATCCCCGACATCGACGGGCTCAGGGCCGCACAGCCGTGGACCAGCCGCGACGCCACCAGTGCCAGGAGCATTCCGGCCAGTCTTGCCATCATCGGGGGCGGCGTCATCGCCGCTGAGATGGCAACCGCGTACGCCGGACTCGGCGCATCCGTCACCGTGATCTCACGGGGCGCCCTTCTTGAAGGCATGGAGCCGTTCGCGGGCGAGAAAGTACTGGAATCACTCGCCGAACTCGACGTTGCCATCCATCTCGCAACCGAGACAACGCGAGTGAGCCGCGATCAGCAGGGTTTCACCGTGGAGACGAACACGGGTGAAACCATCACGGCAGAGAAGTTGCTCGTTGCGACCGGCCGCTCGCCTCGCACCCGAGACATCGGTCTGGGCGCGATCGGGCTGACACCGGGAGACTGGATCACTACCGACGACACGCTCCTCGTCACAGGGTTCGACTGGCTCTACGCCGTAGGGGACGTGAACCATCGGGCGCTCCTCACCCATCAGGGGAAGTACCAGGCCCGCGCCGCAGGCGACGCGATCGTTGCGCGGGCGAATGGCGCATCTCTCTCGGACAGGCCATGGGGCACGCATGTCGCAAGCGCGGATCATCAGGCCGTCCCGCAAGTGACATTCACCGACCCGGAGGTCGCCTCGGTCGGGTTGACGGCCAGCGCAGCTCGAGACGCCGGCTACCGGGTCCGCGCGGTCGATTACGAGATCGGTGATGTTGCCGGAGCGAGCGTGCACTCAGACGAATACGCTGGCCGCGCCAGGATGGTCGTCGATGAGGATCGCAACGTGATTCTCGGAGCCACATTCGTCGGGCAGGACGTGAGCGAAGTTCTGCACGCCGCCACGATCGCGATCGTCGCCGAAGTGCCGCTCGATCGACTGTGGCACGCGGTGCCCGCCTACCCGACCATCAGCGAGATCTGGCTGCGGTTGCTCGAGACGTACGGCCGACCGGGCAATGGGCACGGCTCGAGCATGGAGGCTGAACCTGCCTACTCGTTCGCTTCAGGTGGATAGATTCCAGGCGGCTACTCGACGGGCGCAGGTTCTCCCGCGAAATCCGCCGCGATGTCCGCGCCAACATCCGTCGTCGGCTCCTCCTGTGCAGCGCCCATGAACTGCGACATGTACAGGGAGTAGTACGCACCGCGCTGCGCGAGCAGAGTCTCGTGGTTACCCTGCTCGACGATGCGACCGGCCTCCATCACCAGGATCGTGTGCGCATCGCGAATCGTCGACAGGCGGTGCGCGATCACGAACGAGGTGCGATCGGTGCGCAGCGCTGCCATGGCGTGCTGCACCAACAGTTCGGTGCGGGTGTCGACGGATGACGTCGCCTCGTCGAGGATCAGCAGTGACGGGTTCGCGATGAACGCACGCGCGATCGTGATCAACTGGCGTTCACCGGCCGAGACACTGCCGCCGTCGGTGTCGATCACGGTGTCATAACCGTCGGGCAGCTGGCGCACGAAGCGGTCGACCATGGTCGCCTCCGCTGCGACGATCACTTCGTCGTCCGTTGCGTCGAGGCGTCCGTAACGGATGTTTTCCTTGATCGTTCCACCGAACAGCCAGGCATCCTGCAGCACCATGCCCACCTGCGAACGCAGTTCGCCGCGGCTCAGCGAGGTGATATCCACGCCGTCGAGCAGGATGCGGCCTCCGGTCAGCTCATAGAAGCGCATCACCAGGTTGACCAGGGTGGTCTTGCCTGCGCCGGTTGGGCCGACGATGGCGACGGTGTGCCCCGGCTCGGCCGAGAAGGTGAGGTTCTCGATGAGCGGCTGGTCCGCGTTGTAGGAGAACGAAACGTTCTCGAACTCCACGTGACCGTCGGTGCGCTCGGGGAGTTCAGCGGTCTTGTTCTCAACATCCTGCTCGTCGGCGTCGAGGAACTCGAAGGTGCGCTCGGCCGATGCCACACCGGACTGCAGCATGTTCGCCATGCCCGCAATTTCAGAGAGGGGCTGCGAGAACTCGCGCGAATACTGGATGAACGCCGTCGCGTCACCCAGTGTCATCTGGCCTGCTGCCACCTTCAGGCCACCGGCCACGGCGATGAGTACATAGGAGAGGTAGGAAACGAACATCATCGCCGGCATGATCGTGCCGGAGACGAACTGTGCGCCGAACGAGGCCGTGAAGAGCTCATCGTTGCGCTTGTCGAACTCCTCCAGCATTTCCTTGTCACGACCGAAGACGCGCACGAGCTCCTGTCCGGAGAAGGTCTCTTCGATGTGCCCGTTCAGCGAGCCGGTGTGCTTCCACTGGGCGGAAAACAGCTTCTGCGAACGCACGCCGATGACGGCCGCGATGCCTGCGGAGAGCGGCAGCGCGATCAGCGCGATCAACGCGAGCTGCCACGACACGATGAACATCATCGCCGCGATGCCGATCACAGTGAGCGCAGATTGCACCAACTGGGAGAACGCCTGCTGCAGCGCGCTCTGAATGTTGTCGACGTCGTTGGTGACCCGCGACATCAGGTCGCCGCGCTGGCGGGAGTCGAAGTAGCTCAGCGGGAGCCGGTTCAGCTTCTCTTCGATGTCCTGGCGCAGCTTGTAGACCACGCGCATCACCAGGCCGTTGAGGATGTACCCCTGCGCCCACATCAGGATGGACGCGACCGTGTACATGCCAAGCACCACAAGAATGAGGCGGCCAAGCACGAGAAAGTCGATTCCCTCGCCAGGAACAACGGATGTCCCCTGCAGCATGTCGGCGAACTGGCCATTGCCGGAGGCGCGGGCCTGGTCGATGACCTGCTCGAGTGTCGCACCGGCCGGCATCTGCGCGCCGAGCACACCGTTGAAGATGGTGTCCATGGCCTGACCGAGAATCTTCGGAGCAAGTACGGTCAGCACGACCGAAGCGACGACCAGTGCCACGACGATCATGAACTTCGCGCGCTCTGGACGC
Organism: Glaciibacter superstes DSM 21135; assembly: GCF_000421145.1. Lineage (GTDB taxonomy): Bacteria > Actinomycetota > Actinomycetes > Actinomycetales > Microbacteriaceae > Cryobacterium > Cryobacterium superstes. The sequence continues at coordinate 33,574 of NZ_ATWH01000017.1, forward strand.
AGGAGGCCGACCAGACGCTTCGCCGACGGCCAGAAGTGCTCGGCCTTCCGCGCTGAGGGGGTACCGCCGAACATGTCGCCGTCGCCCTCTTGCGGCACGTACTCGTTCTCGAGTTCGGTGGTGGTCGCGGCGTCGGTGCCTGTTCCGTCGGTGCCTGCCCCGTCGGCCACGGGCGCTTCGTTCTTCTTCTTTTCGTTTCTGGCCATGGTTACGCCACCGCCTCCACGCTCAACTGGGATTCCACGATTTCCTGGTAGGTCTCGTTCGATTCGAGAAGCTCCTCATGAGTTCCCCGTCCGACGATCGCCCCGTTGTCGATGACCAGGATCTGGTCTGCACCGGTGACGGTTGAGATGCGCTGCGCGACGATGATCACCGTTGCGTTGCTGGTCGCGTCTCCGAGGGCTGCGCGCAGCCGGGCATCCGTCGCAACGTCGAGAGCGGAGAACGAGTCGTCAAACAGGTAGACACGCGGCTCGGCGAGCAGCGCCCTCGCGATGCACAGGCGCTGGCGCTGGCCGCCGGAGACATTCGTTCCGCCCTGGGCGACGGTCTCATCGAGCCCCTTGGCCATGTCACGCACGAAGTCTTCGCCCTGGGCGATGCGAAGCGCGTTCCAGATCTCGTTGTCCGTCGCATCCGCTCGCCCGAATCTCAGGTTGGAACCGATGGTGCCGGAGAACAGGTAGGGCTTCTGCGGCACCAGGCCGATCACCTTCGACACCTGCGCACGCGTGAGGTCTGACACGGGGACGCCGTCGATGGTGACGCTGCCCTGCTGCGCGTCGTAGAGTCGCGGGATCAGGTTGATGAGCGAGGTCTTGCCGGCTCCCGTGGAGCCGACGATGGCGGTCACCTGGCCGGGTTCGGCGGTGAAGCTCACGTTGTCGAGCACTGGGCGCTCCGCTCCCGGGTAGCCGAAGGTCACATCCTGGAACTCGACCCGGCCGCGCGTCGGTGTGGCCACGGTTTCGGTGCGCGAGAGCGCCTGGCTGGAGTCGGTGGTGAGCACCTCCTTGATGCGCTCGGCGCAGACGACCGCGCGAGGGATCATCATCACCATGAAGACGCCCATCATGACGGCCACCAGGATCTGCAGCAGGTACTGCAGGAAAGCGGTGAGCGAACCGACCTGCATGTCGCCGGTCTCAACGCGCTGCCCACCGAACCAGAGCACGGCGGCCGTCGCCAGGTGCAGCACCATCATGATCACGGGGAACATCAGCACGAAGATGTTGCCGACGCGCACCGAGACTTTGGTCAGACCTTCGTTGGCCTTGCGGTAGCGCTCGTTTTCGAAGGGCTCGCGCACAAACGCACGCACAACACGGATGCCGATGATCTGCTCGCGCAGCACGCTGTTGATGCCGTCGATGCGGTCCTGCATCTGACGGAACAGCGGCATCAGCAGGTAGACGAGAATGCCGACGATCACAAAAAGAACCGGTACGGACACCCACACCAGCCAGGAAAGGCCGATATCTTCGCGCACGGCCATGATGATGCCGCCGATGCACATGATCGGGGTTGACACCATGAAGTTCAGGGTCATCAGCACGAGCATCTGCACCTGCTGCACATCGTTGGTGCCGCGGGTGATCAGGGTTGCAGAGCCGAACTTGCCCAGTTCGAGGGCGCTGAGCGAATCGACCTTGCGATACACCTCGCGGCGCAGGTCGCGACCGATGGCCATCGCGGTGCGTGCGCCGAAGTAGACGCCACCGATGGCGGTGACGACCTGCACCAGGCAGACCGTGAGCATCATCACGCCCGTTGACCAGATGAAACCCGTGTCGCCCCTGGAGATTCCCTGGTCGATGATCTGAGCGTTGAGGCTCGGAAGGTACAGGGCGGCGATCGTTGAAATCAGTTGCAGCACGAAGACCGCGATGATCCACGCTTTGTAGGGCCTGGCGTGATGGAGCGCCAGTGAGAGGAGGGCCACAGAAGTCCTTAGGTGAGGGTCGACAGAAGGAGGTTCGAGTCTGGTCGCATCCGAAGCCTGTTCGTCTCGTCGCTGGCGACGTGGCGATCCGGCCGGCCCCAGGTCGGATTCGGAGCGAAAACTCAATGTGTACAGCGTACACGAAGATCGGCTTCTGGTTCGGAAAATTTTCCGGGTGATTGACACCTGTGAATCTCCTGTGTCACTGTATCCCTTGAGTCACTGTGGCCCCACAGCAGTACATCCACCACACAATCGAGGAGCATCGAAATGTCTGAGTCCGCTGCAGTTCCCACGACATCCGCCGCCGCAACCGAGGCGCCGTGGAATGTCCTCTCCATCGTCGGATTTGTCCTTTCCCTGGTCGGCTTCAACGTCATCGCCGTGATCCTGGGGTTCATCGGCCTCAGTCAGGTCAAGAAGACCGGTGAGCGCGGCCGCGGCTTCGCAATCGCCGCCATCATCATCGGCCTGGCCTCGGCGATCCTCTTCATCATCCTCTTCATCGCCCTCGGCGTCGTCGCTGCCAGCGGAGCCATCGTCACGACAAACTGACGTTCCCCTTCACCTGTCGATCCCCCCGTTCACTACTGGACGGGGGGATCGTCGTTCAGGCGGTGCCAGCTTCTGTGCCGGAGTTGACCGAACGCAAACGCCAGAGCGAGGTCACCTCGTTCGATCGCGCGGCGTGGAGCGGGTCTGTCGTGTCGTACGCACGCCGGTGAGTCGGTCGTGTGTCGATGCGCTGGGCGACCGTGAGACCCGCATCCTCGAACAGGTCGAGCAGCTCGCTGCGGGAACGGAGACCGATGCGCTCCGCGATGTCAGACAGGATCAACCAGCCTTCGCCGGCCGGTTCCAGATGCAGGGCCAGTCCACCCAGGAAGCCCCGCAGCATCCGGCTGTCTGGGTCATAGACGGCGTGATCGGTCGACGTGGTTGCCTCAGCCGGTATCCACGGGGGATTGCACACGATCAGGTCTGCCCGGCCGACCGGAAACAGGTCGGCCGGGGCCACTTCGACCTGATCGGTGAAACCGAGTCGTTCGATGTTCTCGATTGCACAGGCGAGGGCGCGTGGCTCCTGGTCGGTTGCGATCACGTGACGGATGCCACGGTGCGCGAGAATCGCGGAGAGCACTCCGGTTCCTGTGCCGATGTCGAACGCGACCAGGTCTTCGAGGGTGCCAGACGGCAACGGTGCGGCAGCGACCAGGTCGAGGTACTCGCCGCGCACCGGGGAGAACACTCCGTAGTGCGGATGGATGAGTGCACCGAGCGCAGGGATGTCTACTCCGTTGGTGCGCCACTCGTGGGCGCCGATGACGCCGATCAGTTCGCGGAGCGAGGTCACGGATGGCTGGTCGCTTTTCCCGTAGCTCTGGGTGCAGGCCAGTCGGACGTCGGGAGAGCGGCGCAAGGGGATCGTGTAGTCGGCGTCAAGTGGGATCAGGAGCATCCCGAGCAATTGCGCGCGGTGGGCGGCATCCGCCCGGTGTTTGCGGAAGGCCGCGGTGAGGTCAGGCGACGGCTTCCTCGTGCCGCGGTCGATGCGTCGGCCGAGTGATCCGAGTAGCTGCCGGGCGTTGTGGAAATCGCCGCGCCATAGCATCGCTGTACCCGACGTGGCGAGCCGGTACGCGGCATCCGTGTTCGTGCGGTCATCAATGATCTCGAGACGCTCTGGAGCTGGCCAGCCGCCCTCCGAATGCCACAGTCCTGTGTGGATTTCGCCGTCTTCGGTCCAGGTGAACGGCAGGTGCTGTGGTCGCCTGAGGTTCAGAGGGAGTGACCGTTGGGACGTGCTGGACATGGCGTCCGCTCCTGTACTGCACCATCGAGCAGGACGATGCCCGGCGCTTTGCTGAGCCCCGAGTATCGCAGCCGCACCTGAACGTTCAGCCTCGCTGCTGCGCGGCCGCGCGAGCCCGCCGTCCGCGTTACTGTAGCGCCGGCACGACCTCGCGCTCGAAGAGCTCGATGCCGGAGCGGTCGTAGGCCGCCTCGGGGAAGTTGTGGACCGAATAGGTCAGTCCGCGCGATCGCATGTCGGTCAGTCGCTCGATGACCTGCTCTGGTGTTGCGGCGATTTCGACACCGTTGCGGTAGGCAGCAACATACTCGGCTGCCTTCGCGTCTCCGATGTAGGGCGCAACGCGTGCTTCGACGGCGTTGATGCGCTCGGCGACCTCCGCCTCGGTCGAGCCGATGATGGTGTAATAGTTCGCCGACCTGGTGATCGCCTCGAAGTCGGTGCCGAGTGTCTCGCAGTGCCCGCGCAGCACGTCGCTCTTGTGCGAGAACTCCTCCGCAGTGCCGGCGAAGTTGGTGTAGTTCGCGTACTGCGCCGCAATCCGCAGTGTCACCTTCTCGCCGCCGCCGGCGACCCAGATCGGGATGCCGCCCTCCTGCAGCGGAAGCGGCCGCACGATGGCGCCGTCCACCTGGTAGTGCTCGCCGTTCAAGGTTGCGGTGCCCGTCGTCCAGGCCTGCTTCATGATCTGCACGCCCTCATCGAGGCGGGCGAGGCGCTCGCCGGCGCGCGGGAAACCGTAGCCGTATGCGAGCCATTCGTGCTCGTACCAGCCGGCGCCGATGCCCATCTCGACACGGCCGCCGGAGATGATGTCGACCGTCGCCGCGATCTTCGCGAGGTGGGCGGGGTTGCGGTAGCTCATGCAGGTGCACATCTGGCCGAGACGAACCCGCTTGGTCGTGGCGGCGAACGCTGACATGAGTGCCCATGCCTCGTGTGTCGCCTCTTCGGTCGCCACCGGAACGGTGTGGAAGTGGTCGTACACCCAGATGGACTCCCACGGGCCCGCGTCGGCGTGCGCGGCGAGGCCGCTCATCGCCGCCCACTGCTCTGCGGGGTCGATCCCGACCAGATCGTGACGCCAGCCTTGGGGTATGAAAAGTCCAAATCGCATGAGCTTCACCTTACTTGCGCGGGAGGTCCGGCTGCGTCATGGTCGGTGGCCGTGGCGTGGACATCGGCGGGCGGGCGGTCGGGCGGGATGCGGGTGGTTGAGCCCACGTCGCGCTGGCAACCCGCACGCGCAGACACCACGCGCAGACACAGTGCCGTTGCAACCCGGCGTAACGCTTCAGGCTGGTGTCCGTGCGTTGTCTGCAGCGAAACTTGCGATGATTGAGACATGACTCGAACTGTTGCCGGCGCCCGCATCCTCATCACGGGGGCGGCGGGCGGCATGGGCCGCCTGTACGCAGAACGGGCCGTCGCCGAGGGCGCGAAGGCCGTGATCCTGTGGGACTCGGATGCGCCGGCGCTCGCCGCCGCGGCATCCGAACTGAATCAGATGGCCGGCCCCGGTACCCGTGTCGCCCCGTATGAGGTCAACATCGCCGACCTCGGCGCGATCGCCCAAGCGGCCCAGCGCGTGCGCGTTGAGGTCGGTAATCCCGACATCGTGATCAACAACGCCGGGATCGTGCGCGGCAAGTTCTTCTGGGAGCACGACAACGGCGACGACACCCGTCCGACCATGCAGGTCAACGCGCTGGCGCCGATGTACATCGCCAGGGAGTTCCTGCCTGGCATGATCGACAACGCCTACCGTGAGGCGCGCATCGTGAATATCGCTTCTGCCGCCGGCACACTTTCGAACCCGCGGATGAGCGTTTACGCGGCGTCGAAGGCCGCACTCATCGGCTGGAGCGACTCCCTGCGCCTCGAGCTCGTGCAGCAGGACCACGGCAACGTCAAGGTCACCACTGTGTGCCCGAGCTACATTTCCACCGGCATGTTCGCCGGAGCCCGCGGCCCGCTGCTCACTCCCATCCTGACGCCGGAATACGTCGTCGACCGGGTGTGGGCGGCCATGCTCGCCGGCCGTCCTCTGCTCTTCATGCCACGCAGCGTTGGCCTGGCACGAGCCCTTCGCGGCATACTGCCGTTGCCGGTCTGGGATGTGGTTGCCGGTCGGGTCTTCGGCGTCTACCGTTCCATGGACCGGTTCACCGGCCGCGCTGACCCCAGCGCCTGACCCCAGCGCCTGTTAGCTGCTGCAGGTCTTCTGGAGGTCCATGAACGAGTCCTGAACCGCGGTGGCGCTGTCCTGGAGTGCGGAGGTGTCTGCGTTCTCCGGGTCTTCGGCGTAGTCGCCGAATGCGTCGGACAGGTCACCCAGCGCGCCGTCGGCCTTGTCGGCCGTCTTCTTGACGTCGTCGTTCGAGATCCTGCCGACGTTCTCGGAGAACTTGTCGGCCGTCTTGCCGATCGCCGCTGCCGCTGCCTCAGGGTCAGCCTGCAGTTCTGAGACGTTCTCAGAGAGTTCCGTCTGAAGAGTGTCCAGCCCCTCGATGAGTACAGTGCAGGCGTCGGCCTTGCTCTGCCCGCCGGCGCAGCCGGTGAGCAGCAGTCCAGCGACGGCGAGTGAGCCGATGACGGATGCGAATTTTGTGCGTTGCGTAAGCATGTGAGTCCCCCAAGAAATCTGAAAATATGACCCCATGACCCTATCAGGGGGGACACTCAGAGCTGGTTCTCAGCCAGCCAACCGAGGAGGACACGCTCGAAGTCGGCCGCCTGCTCGACGTTCGGAAGATGCGCGGTATCGCGGAAGGTACATCCGCTGGCAGTCGGAATCGTCGACAGCAGGAACTCATACTCCGCCAAGTGGTGGGTCAGGTCGTACTCGCCGACGGTGATGAGCGTCGGCACCTCGATGTCAGTGAGGCGGTCGAAGGCCGGCGGGTCTAGGGGGAGTGCGGTCGGGTCTTCTTCGGCGTGCACCACGTTGACGCGGTTCAGCTCGTAGGCGGTGCGCACAAAGTCGGCGTCGAGGTTGTTCGTGTCTCGACGCGGGCCGAATGCCCACAGTTCGGTCTCCAGCCGGGCGAGCAGGTGCTAGTCTTTCGCTTCGACCGCAGCGTCGAGGCCAGCGCCCTGGGAGTTCTCGGCGTCGCTGAGTTCGACATCGGGGAATCCGCTTGGACCGGAACCGATCGTGACCAGCCCGCTCACTCGCTCCGGGCTGTCGACGGCGATGTCGATGGCGATGCCGCCGCCACGGGATGCGCCGATAATCGTTGCCTTCAGGACGCCGAGATGGGACAGGACGGCGAGTGCGTCTGCGCGGTCGGAGTACTCCACGTTCTCGGTTTTGGTCTGGCCGAAGCCGCGGGTGTCGTAACGGATGACGTAATGGTCGGTGGCCAGAGCTGCGATCTGCTGGTCCCACATCCGGAGGGTGGCGATGCCGGCGTGGATGAGGAGCAAGGCGGGCTTCGAAGTGTGGCCGTCGGCCTCGTAGTAGAGCGAGGCACCTGGAACGTCGATGTGCGGCATGGTTCGAGCGTAGCGGGACCGTTGCAGAGGCCGGGAGGGCCGATAGGGTGAATCCATGTCCAGCGACACGCCTCCGCATGACAGCCATGGTCCAGACCTGTACTCAGGGAGAGACCTTCAATCCGGCCGCACTCCCATCGTGGACAGGTATCGCCTGCGCCAGGTGTTGTTCGGCGCTGTCATCGTCATCGCTCTGCGATTTGTCACCGAATTCATCATCGCGCTTGGGAACCTGGCGGTCGCTGCCGGACAACCCTCAGGGGTATTCGGAGGGATGTACGTCGTCCAGATTCTCATCGGTCTGGTGAGTGCCGTGTTCTTCGTGGCGGGAGCGGGAGTGGCTGGGATTTTTATCGCGCCACTCACCGCATCACTCGGCCTGAAATCGCTGCTCGGGAGGCTCGTGATCGGCGGTGCATTCGGCACGATCGCGACGCTGATCGTCGGGTTGATCGTGACGCTGGCAACCAACAACAACTTCAGTTACCTCCTGATGAACATCGTGTACTCCGGCCTCGTTTATCCCGTCGTCGACGGGATCATCAACACCGCTCTCTTCGCCCTCGGCGTCTTCATAGCGAGGTCACTGCCTTCAGCACCTGCAATGCCCGGCCCCGCTCTTCCTTCGTCTGCCGGCTGAGGGTCGGTTTCGCATGCCAGTGCTGATATCCGCCGTTCTCTTCCTGGTCGTCGTCGGCGCCTTGATCGACATCATCACGAAGCAGGACGGGCAGGTGAAACATCTCCCCAAGCTGGTATGGATCTTCCTGGTGATCTTCCTGCCATTGATCGGAAGCATCCTGTGGTTCACGATCGGTCGTGAGTACAACGCGCCGGTTGATCGCGGCACCTTCGCCGATCTGCGTCGTCGTCCGTCGCCCGCGCCCGCGCCTGCACCGAGACAGGCGGCTTATGACATGCGTCCGGCTCGCACCACAGAGGAAGAGTTGGCAGAACTCGATCGGGAGATCGAGTTCCACAATGAACAGGCGCGCATCGAACGCCTCGAGGCCGAGCTGGAGAAACGGCGCAAAGAATCAGAGTGAGGTGCTCTGGTCAGACGGGGAGCCCGATTCAGTGACGGATGCCGCGGCGAGCGTTTCGAGGTGTGCGGCGGATTTCTCCGTGGCGTCCGCTATCCGGCGGAGTGCGCCGATGACGCTGATACTTGCGAACAGCACAACCAGAATCAGGATGACGAACAACCAGGTGAGATCCATGCCGCGACTCTACCGGCTCGCTCAATCCGAGGCTTGCGATTCTCGCTCGAGCGCGTCGAGCATGCAGTCGAGTCCGAACGTGAACTCGTCGCTGTAGTTGTAACCGGGCTGGAGAACATGGTTCGCTGTGAGTTCGGCCAGGTACGGGTATTCATCCGCCGGTAGCTGCGCGAGCATGATCTGCGCCATTACGGCGGTCTCTTCCTCTGTGGTGAACGGCAGGCTCTTCTCCTGCATCGCGAATCCGTAGATGTAGCTGTCAACCGCTGAGAACGCGTGCGCCGCCAGCGCCAGAGAGAATCCGCCGTTCCGGAACGTTCCGATCACCCGATCGTGGTGCCTCAGCGTGGCCGGGCCTGGCTGGGTTCCAGAGTCGCGCAGGCCGATGGCCCACGGATGCCGCGAGAGCGCGTCGTGGAACGACACCGAGCGCTTTCTCATTGCGATCTTCCAGGTGTCGCTGTGCGACGGCAGGTCGATCTCGCCGAAGACGGCGTCAACCATGCCGTTCAGGAGGTCATCCTTGTTGGCAACGTGGTTGTAGAGGGACATCGCTTCGACCCCCAGTTCCTCCCCGAGCCTCCGCATCGTGAGCGCCTCAATGCCGTTGGCGTCGGCCAGGGCTATCGCCGTGTGAAGCACACGGTCCCGATTCAAGCGGGTGCGAGGTTCAGCGGTGGTCTTGCCCAGTGACGCCATTGATTATTCTCCTGTCGTTGCTCTTGACAAGCTTACTACGTACATATACGTTACTTACAACATAAGCTTACGACGTAAGGAAGTAATCATGAGTACAACACAGCACACCTCGAATCGCACAGATTTGTCGCTGTGGCCCGCCGGCCCGAACTTCACCAGGTGGTCGCCGCGCACCGCGGCGCTCGTCTCGGGAGTCGCACTCGCGCTCATGGCGGTGCTGGGAGGCTGGGGCAACTTCGGTGCCATCGTTCCGCTCATCACGCCGGGAGATGCGACAGCGACAGCGACGGCGATCTCTGAGTCTTCCGGACTGTTCCTCGCGGGCATCCTCAGCCTGTTCATCGTCACCGGCCTCGACTTCATCGTGGCCGGGGCCTGGTACACGCTGTTCAAGCCCGTGCGCTCCGGCCTCTCGGCCGTGGCAGCGTGGTTGAGGGTCGTCTACACGCTGCTCTTCATCGTGTCCATCAGCCAGCTCGTCATCGGGTTCTCGCTCCTCGGCGATCCGGAGGCGGCGTTGCCCGCACTGGAGAGATACAACACCATGTGGGTCATCAGCCTCGGTCTCTTCGGTCTCCACCTGTTGCTGATCGGCTACCTGGCATTCCGCTCGGGTTTCGTGCCTCGCGTCTTCGGAATCCTGTTGGTGATCGCCGGGCTCGGTTACCTGGCGGATGCGTTCGGCATGGTTTTCATCAGCGACTACACCGCCACCGTCGCCACCTTCACATTCGTGGGCGAAGTGGCGATCATCTTCTGGCTGCTCATTGCGGGCCGCCGCCTCTCCGCGCACACTTCCGTGGCTGCACGCTAACTGCTGCCGCCGACATCCGTCTCTCCCGAAGGAGCACACAATGAAAGCCATCGTCTCTGCCACCTACGGCTCACCCGATGTTCTCCGGCTGGAAGAAGTGGCCAGGCCGGTGCCGCACGACGGCGAGGTGCTGGTGCGAAACCACGCTTCCGTCGTCACCAAGGCACTCTGTGCCGCGCGAGCCGGCAATCCGTTCATGGCCCGACTGCATTTCGGTCTGACGAAGCCCAAGTGGACCATTCTCGGCACCAACTACGCCGGGGTTGTCGAAGCGGTAGGAAGCTCGGTTACGCGTTTACGGGTCGGCGACAGGGTCTCCGGTGTGAACGTCACCGACTTCGGAGCCCATGCCGAATATGTGTGCGCTCGCGAAGACGGGGTGATCGTGCCGACCCCGGCCAACCTGACCGACAGCGAGGCGGTAGCCGCCTTCGACGGGTCGATCACCGCGCTGCCCTTCCTGCGAGAGGGCGCCCGGCTCCAGAGCGGACAAACGGTTCTCATCAACGGCGCATCCGGCGCGGTGGGCATAGCGGCAATCCAACTCGCCAAACACTACGGCGCCATCGTCACCGCGGTGTGCAGCACCGCGCACCTCCAACTTGTGAAGTCGGTCGGGGCCGATGAGGTGATCGACCGCACGCGTGACGACTTCACCCGAAACCTGGACTCCTACGACGTCATCTTCGACACCGTCGGCACCAGCTCGTTCGGTCGGAGCCGTCGGGCGCTGAAGAGCGGTGGGATCTACCTCACGACGGTGCCGACACTGCCGATCCTGCTGCAGATGTTGTGGACGTCACGCGTCGGACGCAGGAAGGCCGCCATCGTCTTCACCGGTCTTGCCAAGCCTGCCGAGATGGCGCGCAATCTCGCCTCCGTCGCGCGACTCGCCGAATCCGGGGAGTTCATTCCGGTGATCGATACCGTCCATCCGCTCGAACACGCGGCTGATGCGTACCGCCATGTCGAGACCGGCCACAAGAGCGGAAGCGCTGTGATCACGATCGGCACCGCGAACTGATGCCGACCCGGGGTTCGGTGCTGTGACCTGGCCGCCGGGGAACTCGCCGACGACGTGACCGTAGACTCCTTGGAATGGGTGGAGTGCTGATCGGGTTCGCGATCATCGGGTTCGTGATCCTGGTTGGTTACGTCGTCGGTCGACTCGGTATCACCGGTCCCGGCGCCGGGCCGGTACTCAACCGGGTCGCGTTCTTCGTCGCGAATCCCGCACTGTTGTTCACCGTGCTGGTGCATGCCGACGTGCGCATCCTCTTCTCGTCGTTTCTCGCGACCGTGGTCTGCGCAGCCGCTATCGGCATGGTGCTGTACATGCTGGCGGCCCGCATCTTCTTTCGACGCCCCGTCGCAGAGACCGTGCTCGGCGCGATGAGCGCCACCTACGTGAACGCCAACAACATCGGGTTGCCGGTCGCCATGTACGTGCTCGGCAGCGCGCAGTACGTAGCGCCGATCCTGCTGGTGCAGGTGGTCGTGGTTGCGCCGATCATCCTCGCGATCCTCGACATCTCAACCAGGGGCAAAGTGTCGCTCCGCTCGATCCTGACCCAGCCACTGCGCAATCCGATGATCATCGCGTCGCTCCTTGGCGCCGGTTTCGCGACCTTCGGTGTTGGGGTGCCTGACGCCGTGATGGCCCCGCTCGAGCTCATCGGCGGGGCGGCCATCCCGATGGTATTGCTGGCGTTCGGGATGTCGTTGCACGGGCAGCGTCCGCTGAAAGCAGGGTCTGGGAGGAAGCAGGTGGCGGCGGCATCCGTCGTCAAATCTGCGGTGATGCCGATGCTGGCCTGGCTGTTCGGGCGCTTCGTGTTCGGGTTGGAGGGTGCCGACCTGTTCGCCGTGGTCACCGTCTCAGCGCTGCCGACCGCCCAGAACACCTTCAACTTCGCGGTGCGCTACGAGCGCGGAGTGGTGGTCGCGCGCGACACCGTGCTGGTCACGACGGTCGCGGCGATCCCGGTGCTGCTACTGATCGCGGCGCTCCTGGCCTGACGGGCCTGGCCTGACGATGCTGGCCTGACGCGGCTGCTCGCTCGCTGGTAGTCGCCGTTTGCGCCGAGGGTCGCCGCTGCTCCGGCGATTCCGGGCGCGAATGGCGATTCTGGGCGAATGTCGACCGGGGCTGGGGCGGGCCAGCGCTGTGGTGCGGCCGAGCGGTTCGGCTAGAAGATCATCGGGCGGTCGTCGTCTTCACCATCGAGCTCGATGTCGACGACAACGGGAACATGGTCGCTGGGGGCGTCACCCTTGCGTTCATTGCGGTGGATGGAGGCATCCGTCACCAGGTCGGCGAAGGCCGGCGAGCCGAGGATGAAGTCGATGCGCATGCCCTCGTTGCGGGGGAACGCCAGCCGCTTGTAGTCCCAGTAGGTGTAGCCGTCTGGCACGATCGGACGCACCACGTCGGTGAGGCCGGCGGCTTCGAACGCGTGGAACGCGGCGCGCTCTGGCGGTGAGATGTGCGTTGAGACCCCCGGGATCAGCTCCGGCACGTTCTGGTCTGAGTCCAGCGGCACCACATTCCAGTCGCCCATCAGCGCGAGGGCAAGCCCGGGGTTCGCGGCAAGTTCGGCGCGGGTGTGCTCTTCGAGCTTCTCCAGCCAGTCCAGCTTGTAGATGTAGTGCGGGTCGGCGAGTGCGCGGCCGTTCGGCACGTACAGGCTCCACAGCCGCAGGTCGGCGACGGTTACTCCGAGCGCGCGGGCCTCGAGCGGCAGGCCGGGCCCCTCTTCCCCTTTCAGGAAGCCGGGCATGTTCGGGAACTCTGTGGCGACATCCGTCATCGGCTCACGACTCGCGAACGCGACGCCATTCCACTGGCTGAAGCCGTGGATGACCAGTTCGTAACCGGCGTCTTCGAAGAGCTGGGCGGGAAATTGCTCCGGCTTGCACTTGATCTCCTGCATGGCGAGCACGTCGATGTCTTCTCGCACCATCCAGTCGACGACGCGGCCGGAGCGAGCACGGATCGAGTTGACGTTCCAGGTGGCGATGCGCATGGGGTCCAGCCTATTTGGTTGCGCGGATCCGTCGTGAGTGTGCCTCTTCCGGCCCCGAGTGACCGGCGGAACGGGCACTCTCGACCGGAACGGGAACAACGGATGCTTGACGGAGCGTGTAAACCGGTTTAGTTTGGTCTAAACCGGTTAAGGCCATCGCCTCAATCCGGCATCTCGACGCGGAGGGGCAATGGGCGCACGTAAGCCGAATATCTCAGACGTCGCCCGGAAGGCCGGTGTCAGCAACGGCCTTGTCTCGTTCGTGGTGAACAATCGCCCTGGGGTGGCGCCAGAGACGCGTCAGCGCATTCTCGACGCGGCCGGTGAATTGGGTTGGCGACCCAGCCCGTCTGCACGGTCGTTGTCGCTGAAGACGTCCTTCGCGCTGGGGCTCGTGATCAGGCGCAAGGAAGACCTCATCAGTGCCGACCCGTTCTTTCCTGCCTTCATTGCCGGGCTGGAATCCGTGCTGGCATCGGAAGGCCGCGTACTCGTGCTCAGCGTCGTGTCTGACGTGGCAGCCGAACTCCGAACCTACAGAACCCTGGCCGAGGACAGCCGCGTTGACGGGTTCATCCTCACGGACCTCCAGCACAACGACACACGGTTCAAGCTCTTGGAAGAACTCGGCGTTCCGGCCGTCGCGCTGGGGCGCCCTGGCGAGGGTGTCACCGTTCCGTGTGTTCAGCTCGACGACACCCGGGGGATTGCTGGGGTAGTCGAACATCTTGTCGGCCTCGGCCATACCCGCATCGGCCACGTCGCCGGCGACCCGGCAATGGTGCATGGCGGCCGTCGGCGTGAGTCGTTTGACGCGGCGATCGCTGAGGCTGGACTGGACGGCACGCTCGTGATCGAAACAGACTTCTCGGCGGGCGGCGGGGCAGAAGCGACACGAAGGCTGCTCGACAACCCTCACCCGCCGACCGCGATCGTGTATGCCAACGACCCCATGGCCGTCGCCGGGCTCGGTGTGGCGCAGCGCCGCGGCCTGCGGGTCCCGGACGACCTCTCCATCACCGGCTTCGACGGCACCGATATCTCTGGCTACGTCTTCCCCGCGCTGACCACCGTCACAAGCGACCCGGTCGAGTGGGGCAGGGTCGCGGCACGAACGCTGCTCGCCTACATCGCCAACGGGAAAGCCGACGACGTCGAGCTGCCGCCCGCTGCTCTCCTCATCCGCGAATCCACGAGTCCACCCGCCCGTCATGACGGAGCGTTTCCCGCCGGAGTTCCGGCATCCGCACGCGGCACCGCAGCCGCACACAAATAAGGAGTACATCGTGCATCGACGCACACTCATCGGCATGACCGCCTTGTCCGCCGCAGCCCTCCTCGCCCTCACCGCATGCAGCGGAGGGGGAGCCGACAACTCCGATGCGCTCACCAGTCGTGGAGACATCACGATCTGGTACTCGAACAATGAACAGGAAGTCGCCTGGGGCAAGGCGATGGTCGAGGCCTGGAACGCCGACCACCCGGATGAACAGGTCAAGGGGCAGGAGATTCCGGCCGGAAAGAGCAGTGAGGAGGTCATCGGGGCTGCGATCACCGCCGGCACCGCGCCCTGCCTGGTCTTCAACACTGCGCCCTCTGCCGTCGGGCAGTTCGAGAAGCAGGGCGGTCTCGTCGACCTGACCACGTTCAAGGACGGCGCTTCATACATCGAGGAACGCAGTGGCGACATCGCCGACCAGTACACGTCAGCCGATGGTGGCTACTTCCAGATGCCCTGGAAGTCCAACCCGGTAATGATCTTCTACAACAAGGACATGTTCGCCCAGGCAGGGCTCGACGCGGAAAACCCGGCACTGTCGACCTACGACGAGTTCCTGGCCACCTCGAAAATACTGGTGGATTCCGGCGCAGCACCCTTCGCAATCTATCCGGCACCGACCAGTGAATTCTTCCAGACCCAATTCGACTTCCTTCCGCTGTACGCCGCCGAAACAGGTGGTACCGGTCTGGTCGAAGACGGCAAGGCGACCTTCGCCGATGAAGCGGGCGTCGACGTAGCCACCTTCTGGGAGACCCTCTACACTGATGGGCTGGCCGGCAAGGAGCAATATCAGGGCGACTCGTTCGCCGACGCGAAGGCCGCAATGGCCATCGTCGGGCCGTGGGCCATCTCCGTATACGACGGCAAGGTGAACTGGGGGTCTGTGCCTGTTCCCACCAAGGACGGCACAGCAGCCGAAGAGACCTACACTTTCAGCGATGCGAAGAACGTGGGTCTCTACACGGCGTGCAAGAACCAGGCAACGGCGTGGGACGTTCTGAAGTTCGCCACGAGCGAGGAGCAAGACGGCCAGCTCCTGGAACTGACCGGACAGATGCCAATGCGTGCGGACCTGCCCGCTGTCTACGCTGACTACTTCGCGGCGAACCCGGCATACGCGCAGTTCGGCGACCAGGCGTCTCGCACGATCGAAGTTCCGGCGGGCAGTAACACCGTCGAGATGCTCCAGGACCTCCGCGATGTGTACACGAAGGCGGTCATTTCGGGCGACGGCGACCTGACGAAGGCTCTGCAGGATGCCGCGGACAAGGTCGACGCGCTGGCCGCGAAGTAGCGACCGATGTCCTCCACCACAGGGGTGCGGCCGGCCGCGGAAACTACAGGTTCTCGCGGCCCGGTCAGCCGGCGGCGCCGTGGTTCGCTGACCAAGCGAGTCTTCGGCAAGCATCCGCTTGGCTGGCTGCTCAGCGCACCGTACCTCATTTTTGTGATCGCAGTATTTGCGTATCCACTGGTCTTTGCCGCGTATATATCGCTGCACGACTACTTCTTTTCCGCCCCAGGCGCCACCGTCGACCGGCCGTTCACCGGAATCGACAATTATGTGACGGCTCTGACTGATCCGCGGGTGTTGCGTTCGTTCGGCAATGTGGGCATCTTCCTTCTCATCAACGTGCCGCTGACCGTCGTGCTGTCGATTGTGCTCGCCTCAGCCCTCAACAAGGTGGTTCACTTCCGGGCATTTCTGCGGGTGAGCTACTACGTGCCATACGTGACGGCCAGCGTCGCGGTGGTGGGGGTGTGGCTGTTCCTGTTCAACGGAGGCGGGCTGGTCAACAGCCTTCTCGGGCCGTTGGCTCCGGATCCGTCCTGGCTGATCAACTCGGCCTGGGCGATGCCGACCATCGCCCTGTTCGTCACCTGGAAACAGCTCGGCTTCTACATCCTGCTCTACCTCGCAGCGCTTCAGAACGTGCCGAAGGAGCTCTATGAGTCGGCATCGACGGATGGCGCAGGCGCGTTTCGGTCCTTCTTCTCCGTGACCGTGCCTGGGGTGCGGCCGGCGACCGTGCTGGTGTTGCTGCTCGCGACCGTCACCGGCGCGAATCTCTTCACCGAGCCGTATCTGCTCACGGGGGGCGGGGGTCCTGACGGGGCATCCGCCTCACCGGTTCTGATCATGTACCAGCAGGGAATCCAGCAGGGTAAACCGGGTTATGCGGCGGCGATTGGCGTCGTACTGGTGCTGTTCGTGCTGGTTCTTGCGTTTCTGCAGTATCGGTTTGCGAGCGGGAAGGAAGACTGATGGCCATCCGACATCGCGTACCGGGCCAACTAACTCGGGGCCAGTCCATCCTTCGCGGCGTAGTGCTGTTCGTCGGTGCGGTCGTGTTCCTGTTCCCCTTCTATTACATGGTCATCGGGTCGCTCCAGGCGTCTCCTGACACCTCTCTCGGCGGGGCGTTCCCCAACCCGGGCAACATCACCGGCGAGAACTACGTCGCGATCAACAGCAGGGTGAACCTGTTCCAGGGACTCCTCAGCTCGAGCATCTTCACGGGCGGTGTGGTGCTCGGAACCGTCGTCTTCGGGCTCCTCGCCGGATACGCGCTTGCGGTTCTGCAATGGCGCGGACGCGGCGCCACGTTCGCGCTCGCGCTGCTGGTGCAGGTGGTCCCGTTTCAGCTGCTCATGATCCCGCTCTACGTGATGATCGCCAGGAACTACGGGCTCGCCGACAACTATCTCGGCATGATCCTGCCGTTCTTCATCAACTCGACGGCGGTGGTGATCTTCCGGCAGTACTTCCTGCAGGTTCCGAAGGAGCTGTTCGACGCGGCGCGGATCGACGGCGCCGGAGACTTCCGGCTGCTCTGGCAGGTGGCGATCCCGTTGGTGCGGCCAGCGCTGGTCACCGTGGTTCTGCTGACCTTCATCGGCCCATGGAACGAGTTCCTGTGGCCGTTCCTGATCACGAAGGAGGCGAGCATGCAGCCGTTGGCGGTGTCCCTCGCCAACTACATCAGCACGGTGGCCGCGTCGACCGCCAATCCGTACGGCGCGATGCTTGCGGGCGCCGTCGTGCTCGCTGCGCCGGTCGTCGTGCTCTTCATCGTGTTCCAGCGGTACTTCATTTCGACGGACATCGGGTCCGGCGTGAAAGGCTAGAAATGTCATTCCCATACACACTCACCCGCGTCGGTGTCGTCATGACACCGGAACCGGGCAATGCGCAGGAAGCCGAGGGTGTGCTGAACCCAGGCAGCGGACGGGGTCCGGACGGCGAGCTCTATCTGCTGCCCCGGATGGTCGCCACCGGAAACGTGTCGCGGGTCGGCCTGGCGCGGGTCATCGTCGAAGACGGTGTGCCGGCATCCGTCGAGCGCCAGGGAATCGTACTCGAGCCCGATCGGGGCTGGGAACGTGGTGTCGACAACGCGGGTGTCGAAGACCCCCGCGTCACCTGGATCGCCGAACTCGGCCTGCACGTGATGACATATGTGGCCTACGGCCCGCTCGGTCCACGGAGTGCCCTGGCGACCTCGCCCGATCTGCGGGAGTGGACCAGACTTGGGCCGGTGCTGTTCGAATACGACGACGCGCTCGACATGGACCTGAACCTGTTCCACAACAAAGACACGGTGTTCTTTCCCGAGGCTGTCGTCGGCCCTGACGGTGTGCGCAGCTTCGCGGTGCTGCACCGGCCGATGTGGGATCTTGGCGAAATTCGACCAGGCCAGGGCGTTCGCGTGCCGGCCGGCATCGACGACGAGAGACAAAGCATCTGGATCAGCTTCGTGCACACGGATGACGTTGCCAAGGACATCCGTTCGCTCACGTACTGGCGCGGTCACCGCATGCTCGCGGCTCCCGAGTACCCGTTCGAAGCCGTGAAGATCGGCGGCGGGCCGGCACCGCGACGGGTGCCGGAGGGGTGGCTGATGCTGCACCACGGTGTCACCGGCGTTATTCGGAATGCGATGGAACAGCAACAGAACGTGAACTATGCCGCTGGAGGCATGATTCTCGACGGAGACGAGCCATGGCGGGTGTTGGCGCGCACGGAGACGCCGTTGCTGGCCGCGGAAACCGACGATGAGCGCAGCGGAATTGTGCCGAATGTGATCTTCCCGACCGCCATCGAAGAGATTGGGGCCGAGACATATGTCTTCTACGGCATGGCCGATTCGAAGATCGGCGCAGCCAGACTCGACCGGTCGGATAGCCGCGCGTCTCAGCGTAGTCACTTTCGTTCAACAGACCGGAAGTGACGCTCTCGACCGGAACGGGAACAACGGATGCGCCGAGTCGCGTTGTAGCCAGCGGCGCCGGTCGATGGAATGATCGGGAGACGGCCAACCAACAGCGTCGCTCAACACCAGCGTCACTCAACAGGCAGGATGGGTCCATGACGGGATTGCAGATCGGCTACGCGGCCATGCTCGAACAGTTCGCTCCGACCGAGGCGGTGGCGCTGTCTGCGTATGCGGAGGAACACGGCTTCAGCGGCGTGATGGCGGCGGACCACTTCCAGCCGTGGGTGCCCGCACAGGGGCAGTCCTCCTTCGTCTGGAACGTGCTCACCGCGGTCGGGGAACGAACCAAGGGAGACTTCGGGCCCGGCGTGACGGCACCGACGTTCCGCTGGCATCCGGCCATGGTGGCACAGGCATCCGCCACCCTGGCCGCCATGTACCCAGGGCGGCACTGGCTCGGGCTCGGCTCCGGCGAAGCGCTGAACGAGCACGTCGTCGGCGGCTACTGGCCAGAGGCGCCGGAGCGCATCAACCGCATGTTCGAGGCCATCGAGATCATCTCGAAGCTGTTCACGGCATCCCTCGCCGGCAAAGACGTCAAGCACTCCGGCCAGTTCTACAAGCTCGAGTCGACCCGGCTGTGGACGATGCCGGAGGTTGCCCCAGAGATCCTGGTCGCCACGGCTGGCCCGGTCACCGCCAAGCGCGCGGGCCGTCACGCCGATGGGCTGATCACGGTGGGAGCGCCGCTCGAGAAGATCTCGATGCTGTTCGGCAAGTTCGACGAAGGCGCCCGCGATGCAGGCAAAGACCCGTCGATCATGCCGAAGGTGCTGCAGCTGCACATGAGCTGGGCCGAGACCGATGAGATCGCGATGGCGAACGCCATGCATGAGTGGCCGAACGGTGGCATGAAGTTTCCCAAGGGCGATATCCGTTCACCGTTCGAGCTTGAGCAGATGGCCAAGCTGGTTCGCCCGGAGGACTTCGAGGGCCGCATGATCATCTCCGCCGATCCAGACGAGCACCGCGCGTACATCCAGAAGTTCGTCGACCTCGGCTTCGACCGCATCTACCTGCACAATGTCGGGCGCAACCAGCGCGAGTGGATCGAGGTCTTCGGACGCGACGTGCTGCCGAAACTCGCCAGATAGTGGCGCCAGAGTCGCTGCAGGTCTTCGTTCTCGAGGGGCTCGGCGAGATCGTCGCCGGCGACGACCTGGTGGCGCTGATTGCGGCGTCAGCCCGTGGTGGCGCTGTTCCGGACACCGCTGCTGACATAGCGATGACGGATGCTGCCGGCTGGCTCCTGCAAGACGGCGACATTCTTGCGGTGACCAGCAAGATCGTCTCCAAGGCCGAGGGTCGCACGGTGGCCGCGGCCGACCGCGAACAGGCCATCACCGACGAGACGGTGCGCGTGGTCGCAACGCGCGAGCACCCCGGTGGGGTGACCCGCATCGTCGAAAACCGCCAGGGTCTCGTGCTGGCCGCGGCCGGAGTCGATTCGAGTAATACGCCGGACGGCACGGTTCTCCTGCTGCCCGTCGATCCGGATGCGTCGGCGCGGGCATTGTGCGTCGGGCTCCGCGATCTCACGGGGCTGCGGCTCGGCGTGCTGATCACCGATACGGCAGGCCGCCCATGGCGCGAGGGCCAGACCGACATCGCGATCGGTGCGGCTGGACTGGCCGTGCTCGACGACCTGCGCGGTACGACGGATGCCGGCGGTCGCCGCCTCGATGTCACGGTCGCTGCGGTCGCCGACGAGATCGCCGCCGCGGCCGACCTGGTGAAGGGAAAAACCAGCGGAAACCCGGTGGCAGTGGTACGCGGGCTCGGCCGGCTGGTCGGCGTGCTGGCGACGCCGGGTTCGGCGCGCGGCGCGCGGGCGCTGCAGCGCTCTGGTGAGCACGACATGTTCCGTCTGGGGAGCGCAGAGGCGTATGCCGAAGGATTCGCCGCAGGCAGAGCCGCGGGCAGAGCCGCGGGGATCGCCGGAAGCGGACCTTAGACGGCGTGCGGTCCGGTCATCGGGCGCTCCGGGGCGGGGACCGGGTTGCCGCGGACGGGGGCGTGCAGCCAGGCACCGAGAGCGTCACTGAGCAAATCGATCGTCTCGGTGATCCGTGCGATTTCTGACGCATCCATCTCGGCGGTGACCCCTGCGATATCAGCGCTGAGTTGCTCGTATACCCATTCCACAGCGTGGTGACCCGCCGGAGTCAGCACGATCAAGAGACTGCGGCGGTCATCGGGGTTCTTGGTGCGCGCCAAGAACCCCGCACGTTCAACCCGGTCAAGCAGAGGCGTGATGGTTCCTGAGGTCATTTCCATTTTCAGGGCGAGATCTCGTGGGGTGAGCGGACTGCTCTCATAGAGGTGACCGAGGGCGGCCAGATCGTTGCGTCCAAGATGAAGCTCTTTGGCCTGCGCATCCCGGAAGGTCTCTCCACTTCGAACCAACTGGCCCAAGCTCACCGACAATGCACGAGCCTGATCTTGCTTCCGAGGCAAATCGTTTGCTTCTTCTTCCATGTCTCTTTACTCCCAAGCTGTTTGAGTTCCGTCAAGCTTAGCGGGTCAGCTGCGAAATGCCCAGAATTCTGCATAATTACAGGCCTCAACAAGATTGATGAGCAAGTTAGTTGCATCAGCGTTTTACTTGTGTTAGCTTTTTACCAATATCCGAGCTACTTCGCTCCCCACCCAAAAGATTTGGAATCCTATTATGCTGTCTTCTCTCGTTGCCATGCAGTCGTTCTTCGTTTCCGCCAAAGCTCGCCTCTCGCGTGAGGAGACCGGCGCCACCGCCGTCGAGTACGGCCTCCTGATCGGACTCATCGCCGTCGCGATCGTCGCCGTGCTGGTCGTTCTTGGCCCGCAGCTCGCGGCACTCTTCCAGGGTGTCTCCTCCAAGCTCCCTGCCGTCACCACCCCGTAGCTCCCGCGGCGGTGTGCGCGGGTTCCCGGCGGATCCGACGCACACCGCTTCCATCCACTCGTCCTCCTGGGGGTTATATGCCTGACCTGCGTGCCGAGCGTGGCGCGGTCGCTGTAGAGTTCGCCCTCCTGCTGCCGGTGCTGGTCGTCCTCCTCGTCGGCATTCTCGAATTCGGCGTTGCCTATGGCGCGCAGATCAGCATCACCGGCGCTGCCCGTGACGGCGCCCGAACCATGGCGATCGAGAGTGACCCGGCACGAACCCGAAACGCCGTACGAGCCGCAGCGCCGGCGCTGGATCCGACGATCACCGACTCTCAGATCAGCATCACGACATCGGCGGGAGCCTTGATGAACGTCTGCAAGCCGGGCGAGACGACAACGATCACCGTCACCTACCCCTATACGTTCCTCACCGGGATGTTCGGGGCGACCGTCACGATGAGCGGTAAGGCGGCCATGCGATGCGGCGGCTGACGAACGACCGGTTCCGGGAAGAACGCGGCGGCATGGCGGTGATTGTTGCCCTGGCGATGGTGGCGCTCCTCGCCGCGGTAGCAGTGACGGTCGACGTTGGCGCAATCTATGCCGAGCGGGCGCAACTCCAGAACGGAGCAGACGCCGCGGCCCTCGCGATTGCAGAGGACTGTGCCGGAGGGGCGTGCGGCGATCCCACGGCTACCGCCCAGGATCTGGCCGATTCCAACGCGAATGACGACGCCGCCACCATCGAGGCGGTTGACTTTCCCGCGACGGGCGCGGTGCACGTCACAACGAGCACGCGCGAGGACGGTTCGAACGCGGGTGAGCTCGCATTGACTTTCGCGCCCTTGCTCGGCATCGAGAATGCCAAGGTCGAAGCTGAGGCGACGGCGGCCTGGGGAAGCCCGACGAGCGGTCCTGCCGTGCTGCCCCTGGCCTTCGCGCCGTGCAACTTCCAGCTTGACGGCGCCATCCAGGTAGTCAGCACACATGGTGCCTCCGGCGGAGGAACCTGCTCAAGCATCAGCCCATCGGGACGTGTGCTTCCTGGGGGATTCGGCTGGCTCGCTGACCCAACCCAAACATGCAGCACCACAGTGAGCACGAGCACGAACGCTGCGGTCAGCGGCAGCACCGGGGTCAGCATTTCCTCCGCGTGTTCAGTCGTTCTCTCCGGGCTGGCCGACGAAACCGTGCTCCTGCCCGTCTATGAAGACGTTGGGAGCACCGGGAGCGGCGGCTGGTACAAGATTCGGGGCTGGGCCGCCTTCACCATCCTCGGTTGGAACTTCCCAGGATCACTGTCCAGTTACCACAACACGATGTACGCCGGCGCGAACTGTGCCAACACCTGCAAGGGACTGATCGGGCGGTTCGTGAGCTTCGTGTCCCTCGACGACAGATTCACGATGGGCGGCCCGAACCTCGGGGCAACCATCGTGACCCTAACAAGGTAAGGCCGATAGAGTGAAGATTCGATTGATCAGCGCCCTGATTGCGCTCGCGATCGCCGTCGTTGGTGTTGCGCTTATCGCCTCCTATGTTCAGGATGCCGACCATCGGGCTCTGGCCGGCGCCGAAACGCGAGATGTGCTCGTCGTCTCCGAAGCCATCCCGGCGGGTACGCCGACCGAGCAGCTCGCCGATTACGTTCAGTTGAAGACGCTCCCGATCATGGCAATCGCAGACGAGGCCATCGCAGACCTCAGCGATTTCTCCAGCACGGTGACCTCCGTCGGGCTCGTCTCCGGCGAACAACTCCTGAGCTCGCGACTGGTTGATCCGGCGACACTGGAAGCCGGATCAGCGATCCCGGTGCCTGACGGCCTCGAAGAGGTGACGATTCAGCTGGGAGCGGCCCAGGTTGTCGGCGGAGAGGTGAAGGCAGGCGACGCGGTCGGCGTGTTCATTTCGTTCGCAGAATCCCCGAGCACTCCTGGGATGACGCGACTGGCGTTCCAGGAGGTCCTCGTGACCCGGGTCCAGGGCGGTCCACGTGAGGCCTCCGCCGATGCGCCATCGACCGAGGTCATGCTCGTCACACTGGCACGATCGGCCGCCGATTCTGAATCGATCATCTTTGCGGCCCAGTACGGTTCGATCTGGCTGTCGAAGCAGTCGCGCGACGCTCCAGACCCTGAGACGAGCGGGGTCACCAGGGCTGATGTGTTTCGATGAGCCGATTCGTTCTCATAACCAGCGATTCAGCTCTTGAAGATCGTGTCCGGGCAGCGATCATGGGTGGCCTCTCCGGCACCTTGCATGTTGCCGCCGGCCTGGCGCCGGACGAGTTGTCTCAGGTGCTGTTCGACCCGGGCGAGGCGACCGAGGTGCTTCTTTTCGGCCCTGGAATGGCGACCGAGGATGCGTTGCGGCTCGCTTCCATTGTCGACGTCCAGCATCCCGAGATCAGCCTGGTGCTGGCTGCTCGCCCCGATCCAGAGTTGGCACTTTCCGCGATGCGCGCCGGAATTCGGGACATCCTCGACCCGGGCTCAGAGCCCGAGGCGATCCGGGTTCTGGTGGAGCGAGCCTGCCGCTCGGCCGAAAGCCGGATGTTCGGCACGAACCGCAAGCAGCAGAGCGCGCCGAAATCGGGACTGATCATCGTCGTCGCATCGTCGAAGGGTGGAGTCGGCAAGACCACTCTGGCGACAAACATCGCCGTCTCGCTTGGACGGATCGCTCCGATGTCCACCGTGCTCGTCGACCTCGACGCTCAGTTCGGTGACGTGTCAAGCGCACTGCGAATCGATCCCGAACACACCCTCTTGGACGCCGTGACCGGCGCTGCCAAGGACGACTCCATGGTGCTGAAGGCGTTTCTCAGCGTGCACCACAGCTCCATTTACGCTTTGTGCGCACCAGGCTCTCCTGCCGAGGCCGACGGCATCCGTGGTGATGACGTTGCGCACCTCCTCGAACAATTGGCCAGCGAATTCCGTTACGTGGTCGTCGACACGGCACCGGGATTGGGTGAACAGACGCTCGCGGCGCTCGAAAAAGCGACCGAAGGTGTCTTCGTGTGCACCATGGACGTTCCCAGCGTGCGCGGTTTACGCAAGGAGCTGGACGTAATGAATCAACTCGGTTTCGCGAGCAACCGTTGTCTCGTCGTGAACATGGGCGACCCATCCGGCGGACTCTCTGTTTCCGATATCGAGGCGACCATTGGCGCGCGGGTGGATCTCGTGGTGCCGCGATCCAAAGATGTCGCCTATTCGACGAATACCGGCGAGCCGCTTCTCCAGCGGACGACCAAGGGCGCAGCCGCCAAAGCCCTCGATCGCCTCGCCGGCCGCTTCGATCCTGCGCGCCAGGCGGAGATGGAGAGAGGCCGGCACAAACGGGAGGCGCTCAAATGAAGCTTTCAGAAAAGCTTGCCCAAGCCGGCCATGAGCCCCTCCCGCCGAGCCGCGAGGAACCGTCCGGCACTCCGGTTTCCGTCGCGTCCATACATCGTGAGATCCCAGCGGTCGATGCATTGCGAGCGTTGAAGGCAAGGGTCGGAGCGGCGCTCTTCGAACGGCTGGGTAGTCGCCTCAACGATCCGAACCTCGCCGAGCAGGACCTGCTGACGTTCGCTCGAGAAGCGCTCACCGAAATCGTCGAGGCGGAGAGGGTCCCCCTCAGCAACGCCGAACGGCAGCGGCTGGTGCAGCAAATCAGCGACGATGTGCTCGGGTACGGTCCGCTGCAGCCGCTGCTCGACGATCCATCGCTGACGGAGATCATGGTGAACGGCCCCGACCAGATCTTTGTCGAGCAGGACGGGCGGCTGCGGCTCAGCCCTTCGTCCTTTCGCTCTGAAGAACAGCTGCGACGGGTGATCGAAAAAATTGTCTCGCGAGTAGGGCGACGGATCGACGAGTCATCGCCGCTTGTCGACGCCCGCCTCGAGGACGGGTCACGCGTCAATGCCGTGATTCCGCCCCTGGCGGTAAACGGCTCTTCGCTCACCATTCGCAAGTTCGCCGCCGATCCGCTCAAGGTCGAAGACCTGATCGCCTTTGGTTCTGTCTCCCCCGAAATGGCCGAACTCCTGGAGGCCTGTGTGCGAGCCAACCTCAACATCATCGTGTCAGGGGGAACGGGGACGGGGAAGACGACGCTTCTCAACGTGCTCTCATCCTTCATTCCGCCGGGAGAGCGGATCATCACGATCGAAGATGCCGTCGAATTGCAACTCCAGCAGGCGCACGTCGTTCGTCTTGAGAGCCGACCGTCCAATATTGAGGGGAAGGGCGAGATCACGATCCGCGATCTTCTCCGCAATTCCCTCCGGATGCGGCCGGATCGAATCGTCGTCGGGGAATGTCGCGGTGGTGAGGCGCTGGACATGCTGCAGGCGATGAACACCGGACACGACGGTTCCCTCTCCACAGTGCACTCCAACTCACCGCGAGATGCCATCTCCCGGATGGAGACGTTGGTTCTCATGGCCGGCATGGATCTCCCGTTACGCGCCATCCGCGAGCAAATTGCATCGGCGGTGGACGTGATCGTACAGCTGACGAGAATGCGCGATGGGAGCCGGCGGGTGACGCACGTAACGGAGGTGCAGGGAATGGAGGGCGACATCGTCACGTTGCAGGACGCATTCGTGTTCGACTACTCGGCCGGAATCGACAGTTCAGGACGGTTCCTGGGGAAGCCGGTCTCAACGGGCGTGCGACCGCGATTCGTCGACCGATTCATCGACCTCGGCATCACGGTGTCCCCGAGCGTTTTCGCTCCCCGGGCGAGCGGGCGACTCTGATGCTCATCGCAGCTGTCGCACTCCTCTATCTCGCCACAGCCGTTGTGATCTTCGGCGTCGCTCGTGCGAAAAATGGCCCGATCCCATTGGAACGCCGTCGTCCGCCGGAAGCCGAATCAATGACGACCCTGAGCCGCGCCACGGAGACGGCAGCCGAAACGATCTCCGGAGTCCTGTCGAAGCAGGGGTGGTCGCGCCCACTGGCCGCCGCGCTCGAACGGGCCGGAATCAAGATGGCTCCGGCGGAATTCCTGATCCTGGTCGCATCGGCGATGTTCGTTGCACTGTTGATCGGTTTCCTGCTCGGCGGCCTCGGCATGGGTCTCCTCTTCTGTGTCATCGGTCCTCTCGTTACCAAGATATTTCTGGCGACCAGAGAATCGCGCCGGAGGAAGGCATTCGCCAACCAGCTCGACGACACGCTTCAGCTTCTGGCTGGCGGCCTCCGTGCCGGCCACAGCCTCTTGCGGGCGATCGATGCGGTCTCGCACGAGGCAGAGTCACCAACGAACGAGGAGTTCGCGCGCGTCGTGAACGAAACGCGGCTAGGACGCGATCTGGACGATGCGCTTGAGACGTCTGCGGCCCGAATGCGTAGCGAGGACTTCAGCTGGGTCGGCCAAGCGATCGCCATCCATCGCGAGGTCGGGGGTGACCTCTCCGGCGTGCTCGATGAAGTAGGACACACCATCAGGGAGCGCAATCAGATGCGCCGACAGGTCGACGGATTGAGCGCAGAAGGAAAGACCTCTGCCTACGTGCTTTTGGCCTTGCCATTTGTCGTCCTGGGCATCCTCAGCGTGACGAGCCCCACCTACGTTGCCAAGTTCGTCGAGTCCCCCGTCGGCTTCGGGATGATTGCCGCCGCTGTCGTGATGCTGATCATCGGCGGACTTTGGATGAAGAAAATTGTCAGTTTCAAGTTCTGAGCGGATGCCGCGGCCGAGGGCGGCGCGCCCGCCTGGCAGATCGAGCCGAGAGAGGAGGCTGTGATGCCGATCACCCTCGTGGTTGCGATCATTCTCGTCGCAGTATCCGTGCCCCTGGTGGCATGGCTGCTGACGCCGGGCGACCGTCGAGCTCGCCGGGACATTCGCCAGAACCTCGCTCAAGGGCTCGGCGGCCCCGACCAACCAGGCGCCTCCGAATCTCCCACCGGGTGGAGAATCGCTGGATGGTTCGTGGTTCCGGCCAATCGAAGCAAGCTCGATCAACTCCTCGCGCTCGCCGGCCGGCCCGCCGGATGGCCCATGCCTAAGATCCTTAAAGCCAAGCCGCTCCTGGCTCTCGTCGCAGGCTTCCTCGGGGCAGCGCTCTTCAGCGCAGCCCCGACCGGCTGGATGCTGGCGCTCGTCCTTTCGGTCATCACGATCGCCTACTTCGTGCCAGACCTATTGCTTTACAGTCGGGGAATCGAACGCCAGGCGCGGATCGGACTCGAACTCGCGGACACCTTGGACCAGATGTTGATCGCGGTCGAGGCCGGTCTGGGTTTCGAAGCCGCCATGTCACGGGCCGGCCAGAATGGGAAAGGCCCGTTGGCCGAGGAGCTGGTCCGTACCCTGCAGGACATGCGCGTGGGGATGTCGCGGAAAGAGGCGTATCAATCGTTGGCGCGGCGCACGTCGGTGCCCGACCTTCGTGCGTTCATTCGAGCGGTTGTGCAGGCAGACAGCTACGGCATCTCAATCAGCGCTGTTCTCCGTACTCAGGCAAAAGAGATGCGCATCAAGCGGCGCCAGCGAGCCGAAGAGAAGGCAATGCAGATCCCCGTGAAGGTTCTCTTCCCGTTGATGCTCTTCATCCTCCCCGTCCTGTTCATCGCGGTCCTTGGCCCAACAGTGATCACCGTGGTCGGCAGCATGTGAATAAGCTCGTGACGTGGTGACAGGAATCAGGTGGCGATGATCCCCGCGCTCTTCGTATGCCTTGTCTTCATGTTGGGAGGGATAGCGGGCGGCGTGCTCCAGCGCTGGCTGTGGCGGCATCTCCCGCAACTGGGCGAGGCGCCGCCTCCTGGGTTGGCCGCTGACATCGGTACCTCTGTGGCCACGGCAGTCGCGACAGCCGGTGCTGCTGCCATGGGTGGGGCGACCTGGTCGGGTCTTGCCTACTGCATCTTCGCCCTCTTCGCCGTCCAGATTGCCGTTGTCGACTGGCGCTCGAGTCTGATCCCGAACATTCTGGTCATACCGGCGGCGATCGTTGGGCTGGGGCTGTTGCTTCTCGCCGCGCTGACCGAAGGGCGATGGGATGACTTGATCAGAGGAGCCGCCGGGGCGAGCGGTCTGTTCCTGGCCTACCTGATTCTTGCGCTCGTCTCACCGACCGGCCTTGGCATGGGCGACGTCAAGCTGGCCGCGTCTGTGGGTCTATACCTGGGCTTTCAAAGCTGGACAGCTCTCATTCTCGGTGCCGCTGCCGGGTTCATCATCGGTGCGTGCGTGAGCCTCGTTCTGCTCGCGTTCCGGCGCGCCAAACTGCGCACGAACGTTCCGTTCGGTCCGTCGATGCTCGCCGGAACGGCCCTTGTCCTGGTCGCCGCCGGCTTGGCAGCCGGATAAGTGAAGCGCCGTGCTACAACGCGTGAGGCCCAGTGCGGGGAGGCGGTGGGGATACTGGTTCGACGCCTGGAGCGGCCTGAACTCGAGCGTCCAGTGCCCGGCTGAAGAGGTCGAGCACCATGGCCAGGGTCTCGGCATCCGGCTCGCTGATCTCTGCCAACACTTCACGCATCGCGACATCGAGCTGATCATGAATCCAATCCAGCGCGTGCTGTCCGGCTGGCGTGATCGTGATCAGCAGACTCCGACGATCGGCAGGATTCTTGTTCCGGTTGAGGAACCCGGCCTCCTCGACACGGTCCAAGAGCGGCGTGATGGTGCCGGAGGTCATTCCCAACAGCGCAGCAATGTCCCGCGGGGTAAGCGGACCGCTGTCGTAGAGATGGGCCAGAACGGTGAGGTCGTTGCGGCCAAGTTGTAACTGCTGTGCGCGGGAATGACGGAACTGTTCCCCGCTTCCAAGGAGCCGCCGTAGCGCGACGGTGAGTGCTTGGACCTGATCATCGGGTGGATCAAGGGCATTCATTATGGTCACTTCTCTTGACTCCCAAGCTGGTTGATAATCCTCCAAGTTTACCGATTGCACATGCTGTCTAGTGCCATTTCGGACCAACTAATTAAAAAGATTGCTGGTCAAGTTAGTTGTACGAATAGATTGCTTATGTTATCGTTTCCTTGTTCTCGTGTGGCTTGATACACATTCTTCAGTGCGACAGTCCTGCGAGCGTCCCATCCGAATCCCCCCGGTGCGCACCGTGCATAGGCACGCCTTCGTGCGCCCCGGGGTAAAACTAAGGAACCACTATGCGTAAGTCCAGCAAGCTCATCACCGCTCTCGGCATCGCGGGCCTCGTCGCCGTCGCCGGAACGGCCTTCACGGCCACCAGCACCATCGACCAGGCAAACAAGATTGTCGGTTCCACGAACCAGACGATCAGCGGTGTCAGCGTCTCCAGCGTGGAATACACCACCGACGCGACCACCGACACGACAACTGCCGTCGCATTCCACGTCGCGGAAGACCTCGCCACCACGCCGGCAACAATCACGGCCTCCATCGGCGACGGCACGACGACGCAGGCCGCGACCAACTGCACTCAGACGGCGGTCGCTGCGTCCGTTGACCCGGTCGTTCCTGCCAGCACCGATGTCGTCTGCACCTTCGCGGGGCTTGTCAACGTCATCCGTCTGGACATTTCGGCCAGCTAGCACCCAGCGATGCCGGGGCCGGCGTTGCCAGCCGGCCCCCGCACCGCATCCGCTATCACCTATGCGTACTCTACGAATCCTCGTGGTTCTCCTCGCCGTCGCCGCCGGTCTCTGGCTGCTCCCGACCGCTATCGGCGGGGGTGCGTCCTATGTGGTGACCACCGGCAACAGCATGGAGCCAGGGTTCCAAACCGGCGATCTGGCCGTGCTCCACCGGGCCGACAGCTACAACCCGGGAGACGTCGTCGCCTACCGTAGCGCGCGTATGGACACCATCGTGATGCATCGCATTGTTGCCGTCAACGACGGGGAGTACAGCTTCAAGGGCGATAACAACATTTTCATCGACCCAGAGACACCCTCGTCTTCCGAATTCATTGGTGCACTCGTCGTTCGGATCCCGCAGGGCGGCGCGTGGCTCGAGCACCTCGCATCACCGGCCGGCCTCGGGGTTGCGGCATTCATACTGCTGATCGCGGGAACCGGGACGGCGTCCCTGTCCAGGCGAAACCGGAGACCAGGAAGACCATCTATGTCACGCAAGACCACATCGCGGCCCTCTTTCAGTTCTTTTCCGGCACCGGTGCGGATCGGGGGAGCTGTGGTCGTTCTCTCCGCCGCCCTGGGTGTCGCCATCGGACTGCCGGCCTGGTTCGGTGGACCTGTCGAACGAACAGCCATCGCCGAGACGCCGAGCACTGGCAAGATGAGCTTCTCGTATCAAGCCACCGTGGCGCAGAGCCCGGTCTACGACGGCACGACGGTCACGTCGCCAGACCCGGTCTTCCGCAACCTCACCGAATCACTCGAGATCGGCTACGTCTACAACGGCGAACCGGGATCGGTGCAGGTCACGGCAGAGCTGTCCGCAGGGAGTGGGTGGCATACCAGCATCCCCCTCAGCCCACCGTCCGACTTCACCGATGACGGCTACGAAGGAAGCGTGCTGCTCGACCTCGACGCTCTTGAAGCCAGGGCGCGGGCCGCCGCCGAGGTCACCGGTATTCCTGCCGGACCGATCACCGTCTCCGTCACACCACACATCGAAACTGCGGCCGGGCACAGTTTTTCGCCCGCACTCCACCTGGTTCTTGCGCCATTGCAGGTGAGTTTGAAGGACGGCCCTGCGGCCTTGACGGTGCGCGATACGGCGACTGTGGCGCAGCCCGCCGTTGCCGCTCGGCTCCTTCAGCTCGGCAACTGGAGCATCTCGGCGATGGATGCTCGGGTCCTTTCCCTCGCGCTCCTCCTGATTGCGCTCCTCGGCGGCGTGATCGTCCTGCTCGGCGGCAAGCACGCGGTTGCCGCGGGGGAGCGCGCCGTTATCCGACGTCGATACGGCAGCCTGCTTGTGAGCGTCGGTCCCGTCCCGCTATCGGGTCGACGGGTCTTCGACGTGGCCGACTTTGAGTCGCTGGTGAAGCTGGCCGAGCGATTCGGGTCGCTGATCCTGCATTGGCAGACCGACGATGGAGAGACCTTCCTCGTCCAGGACGATAGCGCCACCTATCGGTACCAGGAGAATGCCCATGATGCGGAATCCTCGCGCCCAGCGGCACCATCCTCGGATTCAGGCGCCACTTCGGATTCCGGTGGCGGCTGTTAGCTGCTGCCACGCACCACGAGGGAGTGCGGCACCACGATCTGCACCGCAGGCAGGTCAGGCGAGTCGATTCGCTCGATCAGGCGGTGAACGGATGCCGCGGCGATGTGCCGCTTGTCGATCGAGACGGTCGTCAGCGAGGGGTTGGAGAAGCGGCCCTCTTCGATATCGTCGATGCCGACAACCGCGACATCCTCCGGGATCCGCAGGCCGGCGTCGAGAACCGCCCGCATCGCGCCCATTGCCAGCAGGTCTGAGTAGCAGAAGATCGCGTCAGGACGCCCGGCCTCGGCCAACAACCTGGCCGCGGCCTCGTAGCCGTCGACGCGATGGTAGCGCGCGGCGGGAACGATCAGGGCGGGATCCGGGGTGACGCCGGCCTTCGCCAAGGCGGCAAGGTACCCGGCGGTTCGCTGCCGAGGCGTCTGGTAGTCCTCGAGCGGCTGGTCGCCGATCGCCGCGATGCGGCGCCTGCCCCGGTCGATCAGGTGCTGTGTGGCATCGTGCGCCGCACGTTCGTTGTCGATCGCGATGTGGTCGAAGCGGCCGGTGAAGGTGTGCTCTCCGAGCAGCACCAGCGGGAGCGTGGTCGCCTGGTCCATCTCGGCGATCTCCGACTGGGTCACGAGCGGACTGAACAGGATGCCGTCGAAGAGCATGTTGCGATCGTTGCCGACCAGCAGTTCGCGTTCGCGTTCGTGATCGTGTGCGGTCTGGTCGATCATCACCCGGTAACCGGCATCGCCTGCGACATCGATCACGTCGCGGGCAAGCTCGCTGAAGTACGGGACGTCGATCTCAGGGATGATGAGCGCCAGCATGTGAGTCCGCCCGGTGCGGAGGTTGCGCGCGAGCAGGTTCGGACGGTATTCCAGCTCGTCGATCGCGGCGAGAACCCGGGCGCGAACCGTGTCGCTGACGTGGAGATATCCGTTGACCACGTTGGACACGGTGCGCGGCGAGACGGCCGCAAGCTTCGCGACGTCCTTCATGGTGACAGTGCTCACAAGACTCCTTCGACTCCAGCAAGTCTACATTTGCATCGTGGCAAATTTCCCGCTACGTTTGCATCGTAGCAAATGCACCGCACCCGTCCGATAACCCCCATCCCACTCAGACACGAGGGAGTGTCATGCCCGTTCCACAGCGCATCACCCACGTCAACGACGGTGCCCGCCGCGCCCCGTCCATCCTGCGGAAGACGGTGGCCCCCGCGGCCATGCTGGCCGCTTCTGTTCTTGTGCTCACCGGCTGCGGCCCAGACATCGGCGCGGAGAGCGCATCAGCCGTGCTCAGTGCGCCGACATCGGACTCCCCATCGGGCGAGATCACGATCTGGGACCGCTCCGGCGACCTGTTCAATGTCTTCGACGGCGTCATCGAGAAGTTCAACGAGAAGTACCCGGACATCACGGTCAACCATGAAGCGGTCGACATCGACGCAAAACTGCCGAACACGCTGATCACCGCCACCGACGTACCGGACGGGGTGTTCCTCGACGATGCGAAGGTCGCCGGTTTCGCCGACCAGCTCTACGACCTGTCCGACGTGCTCACGCCTTACCTCGAAGACATCGCCCCGCAGAAGGTCGATGTCAACTCCGTCGACGGCAACGTCTACGGAGTGCCGTGGGACCTCAACCCCGGGCCCCTCTTCTACCGGGCAGACATCCTGCAGGCTGCGGGGGTGGACCCGGAGTCGATCGAGACCTACGACGACCTGACGGATGCCGCCCAGAAGGTTAAGGACGCCAATCCGGATGCCGGGCCCATCCACCTCGAACAGTCGGCTTTCCTCGGGCAGCTGTGGCTGGAGATGTTCGCGAGCCAGCAGGGCGCCAGCCTCGCCGACGAGAACGGCGAACTGCAGCTGGACTCTCCCGAGTACCTGAAGATCCTCACCTGGCTCGACGACGTGAACAACTCGACGACGTGAACAAAGCGGGTCTCGGCACACGCGCGGAATACCTCGGTCCGACAGACCTGGCGACACTGGAGAGCGGCCAGCAGGTGTTCGTTCCGTGGTCGATCTGGTGGGACTTCGCCCCACAACAGCTGTTGCCGGAGACGACGGGCAATTGGGCGGCCATGCGTCTTCCGGCCTGGGAAGACGGCGGCTCGCGAAGCGGCGCGATGGGCGGGGCGAGCTTTGTGATCCCCAAGGATGCCGAGAATGGCGACCTTGCCTGGCTGTTCTACGAGTTCCTGGCGTTCGACCCTGAGGGCTACGCCGCCGTCTACGGACCGAACGACATCTACCCGAACGGCCTGAACACCTCCATCCCGGCGTACTCGCCCGCTGCCGACCCGGCAACACCCCTCTTCGGACCGATCGACGGACTCGGCGGCCAGGACCTGTGGACCACCGCGATCGAAGCCGGCAACGAGATTCCGGGCAGCGCTCCGATTCCGCAGTGGTGGGCGGGCGCCGTCGACTACCTGGGCAACAACCTGCAGAGGATGTTCGACGGCGACCTCACTCCGGAGCAGGTCATCGAACAGTCGACGGAAGAGATCCAGACCAACCTGATCGACAGGTCCTGACACCGGTCAGGATGCCGGCGCACAGGCAAAGAGGAAAGACACCCTGATGAGTTCCACCAGCGTCGTTTCGGCGCCCGGCGCCTGACCTCGCGGCGGCTGGCCCCTTACGCCTTCGTGTTCCCGTTCGTGCTGCTCTTCCTGGTGTTCAGCATCTACCCGCTGGTCTTCACCTTCCGGTTGAGCCTCACGAACTGGAACGGGTCAGGGGTCGCCCGCTGGGGGGGCTGGGAGAACTACACCTACCTGCTGACCAACCCTGCGTTCTGGTCTTCGCTCGGCAACTCAGGCGTGCTCTGGTTGCTCATCGTCCCTCTGCAGCTGGTGCTTGCCCTGCTCGCCGCCGTCGTGCTCAACAACTCGAAGCTGCGGATGCGGGGCTTCTACCGCACCGCGTTCATCGTCCCGTTCGTCACGCCGCTGGTCGCGATGGCGCAGATCTGGATTGTCGTCTTCGACACGAACTATGGCGCAGTCAACGGCATCCTGAACCTCTTCGGGCTTCCCGACATCGCCTGGCTCACATCGACGGAGTGGGCGAAGCCCACGCTGGCGCTCCTGTTCCTGTGGAAGACCACGGGTTTCGGGATCATCATCGTGCTCTCAGGGTTGCAATCGATCCCGGCAGACATCTACGAGGCGGCCTCGCTCGACGGCGCCAGCCGCTGGCGGCAGCTGGTGAGCATCACCGTGCCGATGGTTCGGCGCACCCTGATGTTCCTCACCGTCATGCAGACGCTCGCGGTGTTCCAGATGTTCGCCGAGCCGTTCGTGATGACGGATGGCGGGCCGTACGGGTCGACGACGACGGCGGGCTTCTACCTCTACAATCACATCACTCGGTCCGACCTGGGAACCGGTGCGGCGAACTCGTTCCTGCTGGTGATCATCGCGATGATCCTGTCGCTGTTCTTCGTCCGCCTGCTCAGAGCGAAGGACTGAGATGACCACGCTGACAACACTTCGTCCCCGTCCTCGCTTCGGCATCGGCCAGCATGTGTTCCTGGTGATCCTCACGATCGCCTTCCTGGCACCCGTCGCCTGGGCCATCCTCTCCTCGTTCAAGCCGGCCGCTGAGATCATCACCGACCCGCTCGGGTTCGACCCATCCAGTTTCTCGCTCGGCAACTACGCGGCGATGTTCCAGGATGTTCCGATCGCAACGGGGTTCCTGAACACCGGCATCGTCCTGGTCTTCAAGGGCGCGATCACGCTGTTCTTCGCGCCGCTGGCCGGCTTCGCCTTCGCCAAGTATGAATTCATCGGCAAGAACGTGATCTTCGGCGCCGTGCTGCTGACGCTCATGCTGCCGACGATCGTGCTCATCATCCCCCTGCTGCTGGAGATGAAGGAGTTCGGCTGGGTCAGCACCTACCAGGCGCTGGTGCTGCCGGGATCGATCGACGCCTTCGCCATCTTCTGGATGCGCCAGGTCATCACGAGCGTCCCGGACGAACTCCTCGATGCGGCGCGGGTCGACGGCTGCAGCGAGTTCGGAATCTTCTGGCGCATCGTGCTGCCGGTCATCCGCCCTGGCATCGCCGGCATCGCCGTTCTCACGGTGATGAATATCTACAACGGCTTCGTCTGGCCGGTGGTCATCGCCACGGGGGAGAACATGCAGACCCTGCAGGTTGTGCTCTCGACGCTTGCCCAGAACATCACCGGCAACAAGATCGGCGCCGACTTCGCCACGGTCTGGGGCGAACTGCTCGCGGCGTCGACGATCGCCCTCGTTCCCCTGCTCGTGATCTTCATCCTCCTCCAACGGCACTTCATCAACGGGATCCTGGCCGGCAGCGTCAAGGGCTGACCTGGCATCGTTCTCGCCACGATTCATCACGCTTGTCTCACCACGCGTGTCTCACCACCGAAGAAAGGCATCGAAACACCATGCGTCACACCATCACTCGCGATCAGGTCCGTACGGACCGCGCGCAGCCGGGAACCGACGGCGCTCTCCAGCCGTATCCCTCCTTTCCGCGGCCGGATCGCGACCGTTCGAGCGCCTGGCTGAACCTTAACGGCACCTGGGACTTCCTCGCCGATGTCGGCGCCCAGTTCGGCGATGCTGCGGCGCTCCCCGACGGTGAATGGGATGCCGGAATCGTCGTGCCGTACTCATGGGAGACCCAGGCATCCGGGGTCGCCAGGTCCTGGCTGGAGACCGCCTGGTACCGCACGACCTTCACCCTGCCTGAGGCGTGGCTTGGCCGACGGGCCATTCTCAACTTCGGCGCAGTGCACCGCGAGGCCCGGGTCTGGGTCAACGGTGTTTTCGCCGGTTCGCACGCCGGCGGGTACACACCGTTCGAGTTCGACATCACGGATGCCGCGGGAGCCACCGCAAGCGGATCCGGTGTTGAGGTGGTTGTCCGTGTCAGCGCACCGTCCGACAAGCGCGAGATCGCGCACGGCAAGCAGCGGTCGATCCCGCGTGACGACTACGACGGCGTCAGTTTCACCCCGACTTCTGGAATCTGGCAGGGGGTCTGGGTCGAGGCGCGTCCGTCCACGCACGCCACCGTCGTGAGCCTGCGCGGGGACAGCCTCGACGGGATCGATGCGGTCGTGACCGTGGGCGGGCCAAACGCCGGGTCCGCGACGGTCACCGTTCGCGCCGTCGACCGCGACGGGCGCAGCGTGGAGGATGTCGCATCCGTTGCCGACGGCCGTGCCGGCGTGCGTCTGCCGATTGCCGACCCGGTGTTGTGGTCGCCTGAGGACCGGCACCTGTACACCGTGACGGTCACTGTCACCACAAGCGACGGGACGGACACCGTCGGTTCGTTCGCCGGGCTGCGGAGCATCGAACGAGACGGAGAGCGGCTGTTGCTCAACGGCGAACCACTGTACCTGCGTGGCGTTCTCGACCAGGGATACTGGCCGGGCAGCGGGCTGACCGCGCCGGACGAGTCGGCGCTCGAGCTCGACATCGATCGGGCGGCGGATGCCGGGTACAACCTCGTTCGCAAGCACCTGAAGTTCGAGGACCCGCGTTGGCTGCACGCCGCCGACGTGAAGGGCATGCTGGTCTGGGCCGAGCCCGCGTCGACGAGCCGGTTCCTGCCAGCGGCGGTGGACGCTTTCGAAGAGCAGATCGAGGCGATGGTCGAGCGTGACGGCAACCACCCCAGTGTCATCGTCTGGGGGCTGTACAACGAGGAATGGGGCATGGACTGGGACATTCCAGGCGACCCTGACAAGGGTGCAACTGTTGAGAGGGCGTATGACTTGCTCGCGGCGCTGGACAGCTCGCGTCCGATCGTGGACAACTCGGGCTGGACGCACGTCAAGACCGACCTCGTCGACTGGCATTGCTACGACGAGGCCCCGGCCGGCTGGGCCGCGCGCGTGGCTGCGCTCGCCGACGGCAGCGAGGACTCCTTCCCTGTGCGCCTCGCGCCCGACTACATCCCAGACAAGGCGATCTACGCCGACGACCGGGTGCCGCGCACCGGCATCCCGTTCCTGAACAGCGAGTACGGCGGCGGATTCACCAACCTCGAGCGCGGCTGGCACCTGCGCTGGCAGACGCAGGAGCTGCGCAGGCACAATCGGATCGTCGGCTACGTGTACACCGAACTCGCCGATGTCGAGCACGAGACGGCTGGTTTTCTCTACGCTGACCGGTCGCTGAAGGACCTCGGCGGGTTCCCGCTGTCGATGGTGAATTCGGAGACGACCCTTGTGCTCGACGTGGTGCCGCTGGAAGCAGGGACCGATTGCGCGCCGGGGCGGGAGGCGTTCGAGGTGCCTGTGTATGTTTCACACCACGGCCGGGCGGCGTTAGTGGGACGAATCGCCAGCGCATGGACACCGGCCGGATCGCCGTTGCCGGAGGTTGCGGCCGGACAGGTTGTCGCCGTGGATCTTGCGGTGAGTCCATTCGTACTCTCGGGCGCAGTGACGGTGCAGGCCGTGCTTCCCGACGATCGGAACACTGGCCGGCTGTGGATCTGGTTCGAGGTCGACGGTGCGCAGGTGGCACACGCGTTCCTCGACGTTGGCGTGCTCGGCTAGCCCGTTCGGGTGTGGCCTTGGCGCCCGGTTCAGGGCCGGGCCCGCACCGTGACGACTGCCGGGCCGTGCGCGGCGGTACGCAGTGCGGCGACTCACAGCCGATTGCACCCGAATAGGGGGGAAAGTGCTTGACAGTTCCAGCGCGCGTGAATACGCTGCTTGAAACCTTTCATTTTCTCGAACACGGTGTCAGCGTCGCCACGACGGAAGTGGTACGACGCTGCCCATTTCGCCCCGGTTCAGGCCCGGTTTCGGCTCGTATTCGGGCTGAGATCGAGGCATTGATCCCGTAATTGGAGAATTCCGATGAGCATCAGCACCAGTCGTTTCACCACCAGCCGCCGTTCTTTCCTCAAGGGGGCGGGCCTCGTCGCCACGACGGCAGCCCTGGTGCGACCCATGCAAGCCGCCGCCGCCGACGCGGCGGCCGCTGAAGAAGCCGCGACCTACCACCTGGAGAACGGATTTGTACGCCTCTCCGGCGCTTACGGCAAGCTCACCGAACTGTCTTGCGACCCGACCGGCGCCGGAAACTACGAGCCAACGACGTTCAGCTCGGTCTTCCTCGGGAAGACCGACTACTTCGACGCCGTCTTCAACGAGGGAGTCACCCCGACGGTCACAGAGACGAAGCTCAGCCTGGCCGGAATCCAGATTCCCGCGCCGGTGAGCCTTCGCCAGGAAGAGCTGAACGCGCCCGTGCAGCTGGCCCCCGGCCACACGCTTGGCCAGTCCTTCACTGCGACGGCAAGCCAGTTCTCCCGTGTCGGCGGCCAGTTTCCGACCTGGAGCAACCCGAACTCTTCGATGAAGCTGACCCTCTACGCTGGTACCCCTCCGACCGGTCTCACGGAGATCGGCAGCACCGTGTTGAGCCCGTTGCAGGACAACGGTTGGGGATACCTCGACGTTCCCGCTCAGCCCGCCGGCATCTATTACCTCGAAGTCTCCGAGGCGTCAGGCACCCCTGGGTGGTGGTGCCGAAGTGGCGATGTCACCGTCGACGTTGGCGGGGCCTCATTCAGCGATCGCCAGAAGCTGTCCGGACGCACCATGACCATCGACGTCGTCGGATTTGAAGTCGACGGCATCGCAACGTGGGACCTGGAGCTCTCCGGCCCCACTCTGGCCATGTCGTATGAGATCCAGTGGCAGGCCGATCCCCGTGCTGACCTCGGAATGATGCTGGGCACCTCGTGGCTCTATGACGGGTACTCCATCGATTACGCGGATGGCGTGCTGTTCAGTCGCTTCTTCGGCGACGACGGCCACTACATGCCCTCGCACCAGCTGAAGCGCCGCACCACCTGGACAACGCCCGTGGTGGGAAAGGAGTGGATAGCGGCGACCGGTACCGGGCCGTATGACCTGAAGATCACCGCACCCTCGCCGAGCATGGACGGCGCAATCACCAGCGACGCCATGGCGCTCTCGCTGAACACCGGCGACGCCGAGCCGGCATCCGTCATCTCGCGGTCGATCGCCATCGACGTTCAAGCCCACACCGAGGCGCTGCCGGAGGTCTTCCCGGTCTTCGTGGCGTCCGACCAGGGCAGGGCGGCGCAACTCTCGACGTTCTACTGGGAGCGTGCGCTGAGCTTCCGCTTCGAAGGGCACGCAGCCGATTGGGCCGATTGGGAAGGCCGCATCCTCGACTGGACCGGCACGATCGGTGCCAAAGCCCAGGTGGACAGCCTGCTGAACACGAAGCAGGACGACGACGGATACGTCTGGTCATGGCCGGATTCGCAGGGCTGGCCGTTCCCTGACCCGGCTGTCTACGACAGCAGGCACTTCACATCGAACGCGATGTACATCCTCGCCGCCTGGCGGTACTACTCCTGGACCGGCGACGCCGCCTTTCTCGACACGATGCTGCCGCGGGTCAGAAGGGCGATGGACTTCTACCTCGACACCCTCGGTGGCAGCAGCGGCATCGTCACGATCTTGTCGCCAGACCACAGCGGGCGAGACGGCGCCGTGCCGTCCAACTACTGGGACATCACCTCATACGGTCATCTGGATGCCTTCCTCAATGCCTATTTCTACGGTGCTCTCGAGGCCATGGCCCAGCTCGAAGAACACGTGCACAACAACAAGCGTGCGAAAGAGTTGCGGGCGCTGCGTCCGTCGGTTCAGAAGAAGTACAACGAACTGTTCTGGAACGAGACTGCCGGCAGATACGTGCAGTGCATCGACGTTGACGGCGTCACCCACGACTTCGGTTCGACCTACGTCAACCTGGAAGCGGCATCCTTCGGGCTGCCATCAGCCGACCAGGCCGCCCGAATCTTCGACTGGCTCGACAACGGTCACACCGAACTGCAGAACTCGGTCGTGCTGATGGAGGGCGGGGGCCTCGCGCCGAAGATACAGCCTGACCACACCATGGGGCAGAGCTTCACGGCCAATGCGGCGTTCACGAGTGTGGCCGCGCGTTTTGCCACCTACAGCGAGCGCGGCGCCGCCTTCAGGATGGTGCTGTACCAGGGACTGCCGGGCGACCCGGCATCCGTTCAGGTCGCAGAAAAGCAATTCGGCGACTGGGGTGACGGCCAGGTGGCCTATATCGATCTGCCGAAGCAGGCGCCTGGCGTGTACTACCTGGAGGTCTCGAACGTCACAGGCACGCTCGCGTGGTGGTCGTCGATGACCGTCGAGCCGGGCGCGCTGGCGTATTCAGATGGGTCGCCGGCAACGGATGCCAGGTCACGCTTCCTTGCAGCGCTCGGCGAGCACTTCGAGGGCCCGGCAGACATCTACTCGGCGTGGGTATATGCCCCGCGGGCGACGACCAGGCGAAACAGCTATTGGTTCTTCCTGAACAACCTCACCGTACCGTGGGGCAACCAGGTGCAGGACGGCGGCACCATCCTCTACACCTCTGGGTTCGACGTGATGGCTCGCGCCCGCTACCAGGGCGCTGACGACGCCTGGGCGCGGATGACCGCAATTCTCGACCGGTGGAGCGAACCAGACCACCTGTGCGGAGGCACGCCGCTGTTCCGTGGCGAGACCACGGTCGACAGCGGAACGAACAGCACGCAGGTCGGCACCGACATTCCGTTCCCGGAGAGCGGCCTGGCACCGGCGAGCTTCCTGTACGCCTTCATCGGGATCGAGGCGGAACCGGATGGCCTGGTGATCACGCCGAACCTGCCGTCTTCGCTGAGCGAGGCGGGGGTTCAGAACCTCGTCTGGCACGGGAAGAAACTGCAAGTGATGGTGACCGGCAACGAGATCAGGGTGACCGGCGACGGCGTCAACATCACGAAACACTACAAGCCCGGCAAACCGGTGCGG
Organism: Glaciibacter superstes DSM 21135; assembly: GCF_000421145.1. GTDB lineage: Bacteria > Actinomycetota > Actinomycetes > Actinomycetales > Microbacteriaceae > Cryobacterium > Cryobacterium superstes. The sequence continues at coordinate 75,015 of NZ_ATWH01000017.1, forward strand.
TTGAAGACGAACCAGCTCTCGCACTGACGAATGCCGCGGGTGCGGATGCAGCGGCGCTCCGCACCCCGCTACCCGAACGCGATGACCGGGCGGCCGGACTCCGGGTGCCGCAGCACGACGGCGTCGACCTCGAAGACCGAACGGATGAGGTCTGGCGTCAGCGTCGCATCCGTCGCCCCAGCGGCCACAACGCGGCCGCGCTGCAGCACAATCACGTGATCGCTGTAGCTCGCGGCCAGGGTCAGGTCGTGCAGTGCGGCCAGCGCAGTGACCCCTTGGGTGGCCAGCGATCGCACCAGCGCCAGTACTGACAGTTGCGCGCTGATGTCGAGGTGGTTCGTCGGCTCGTCGAGCAGCAACAGCGACGGCTGCTGGGTGAGCGCCCTCGCCAGCTGCACCCGCTGCCGCTCGCCGCCAGACAGGGTGTGGAATCGCCGCGCCGCGAATGACGACATGCCCACCGTCTCGAGCGCCTCGTCGGCAATCGTGCCGTCTTGCGCGCTGTCGCCGGCGAGCATCGACTGGTGCGGCGTGCGTCCGAGGAGCACCACCTGCCGAACGCTCAGCTCAACATCGGTCGCCGAATCCTGCTCCACGAGCGCCACCCGCCTCGCCCGTTCGCGCCGCGGCAGCGACCCCAGGTCGGTGTCATCGAGCAGAACCGTGCCGCCGCTCGGCCGCCGCGTCGCCGCGATCAACGCGAGAAGCGTCGACTTGCCCGCGCCGTTCGGCCCGAGCAGGGCCGACACCGACCCAGACGGAACGCTCACGTCGACACCGTCGACCAGCATCCGCCCGTCGATCGTGTAACTCAGTCGCGACGCCTCGAGCATCAGGCGATCGCCTTCCGCCGCCAGAGCAGCACGGCGAACACCGGCGCGCCGATCAGCGCGGTGATGATGCCGACCGGAATCTCCCGCGGGTCGAACACCGTGCGAGCGAGCGTGTCGGCCCAGATCAGGAACACCGCACCGCTGAGCGCGGCGAGCGGCAGCAGCGCCCGATGCGCACCGCCCACCACGAGCCGTACAGCGTGCGGCAGGATCAGCCCGACAAACCCGATCGAGCCGCTCACCGAGACCATGGCGCCGGTCAGCACGGCGGTGCCCGCCAGCAGCAGCCAGCGGGTTCCGTTCACGTTGACACCCAGAGCGGATGCCGCCGTGTCACCGAAGGCGAACGCATCCAGCACCCTGCCGGTGACCAGGATCGGCGTGCCGACAACGGCGATCGCCACGGCGACGATGAGCACAGACCACCAGGTCGCACCACCCAGCGAGCCCATCAGCCAGCCCAGGATCTCCCGGTACGCATCACCCTGCGCCGACCAGAAGATCACAAACGACGTCGCCGCGCCGGCCAGGGCGGAGACCGCGAGGCCGGCAAGCACGGTGCGGGTCGGGGTGATCGCGCCGAGCGAGCTCGCCAGCCCGAGAGTCGCGACCAGCGCCAGCATCGCCCCGGCGAACGCGGCGAGCGGCAGCACCAGGCCGAGCCCGAGCAGCAGCACGGCAACCGCACCGAGCGACGCGCCGGAGGAGAGACCGAGCAGGTACGGGTCCGCCAGCGGGTTGCGCGTCACCGCCTGCATCACCGCGCCGCTGATCGCGAGCCCGGCGCCGACCCCTGCCGCGGTCAGAACGCGCGGGAGCCGCAGCTCCCAGACCACGCCGTCGAGCAGTCCGGGCAGGGGCGATTCACCGAAGCCGAGGTGATGCAGTACGGAGCCCCAGACATCCGTCGCCGACAGCGACGCCGGTCCGATGGCGACCGCGAGGGTGACGGATGCCACCAGCAGCACCGCAAGCAGCGCACCGGTGAGCGCGGTGCCGGCTCGGCCTTTCGACCGAGCCCGCACGCCAGGTGCCTGCGCGGTGGGGCCCCGAGCGTCTGGTGCCCGCGGGTCAGTTGGCCGCGTCATCCAGCTTCTTCACCTGGTCGACCAGCGACTGCACGGTTTCGACGTTGCGCACGCCGGCTTCCGATGCGGGGAACGGAACGATGAGGTAGCGCTTGTTCTTCACGGCGTCGAGCTGCGCCGTGACCGGGTTGGCCTCGAGCACGCCGATCTTCTTCTCGGTGCTGCCCCAGGCCGAATCGACCAGCACGATCACGTCTGGATTGGCCTCGACGACGACCTCCCAGCTGAGCGACGACCAGGTCTCGTCGATGTCTTCGGCGATGTTGGTGAGGCCGGCCGCGTCCATCATGATCTGCGGGGCGCCGGAGCCGGCGCCGACGAAGGGTGTGTCTGAACCGGAGCTGTACCAGAGGGCGGTGGTCTCGCCCTTCGCAGGCTTGACGGCGTCGAGCGCGGCGCGCTGGTCGGCGACCAGCGTGGCAGCGGCATCCGTCGCGTCGAAGATCTGACCGACCTGGGTGATCTCGTCGAAGACGTCGTCGAAGGTGAGCGGGTGCGGCTGGTAGCCCTCCTCCTGGCAGGCGGCGGGGGACACAATGGTGTTCAGGCCGAGCGTGGCGAGGGCCGCGCGGTCACCGGCGCCTTCAGCCGAGAAGTTCGACTCCCAGCCGGCATAGACGAGGTCGGGGTTCTGCTCGAGCACGGCTTCCTGGCCGGGAACGCTGTCGCTGATCACCGGAACGTCGGCAGCGGCATCCGCCCACTGCTCTGAGACGGGCCCGTCGGAGAACGATGAGGCGACGATGTGGTCGCCGAGCCCGAGGGCGAGCAGCATCTCGGTGGAGGTCGACTTGATCGTGAGCACACGCTCTGGTGCCGAGTCGAAGGTCACCTCTGTGCCGCAGTTGTCGATGGTGAGCGGGTAGCCAGAGCCCGAAGCCGACGGGCTTTCGGTGGGGTCGGCAGCCGGCTCCGGCACACTCGCGGCGCATCCGGCCAGGAGCAGGGCGGATGCCGCGGTGGCGACGGCGACAAGGGGGAGACGGTGGCGGCGCTTCGGTGACATGAATTCTCGCTCTGAGTGGGCCCGGCCGCGCACGCGTGCGGTCACATCGTCGGTCTGACAGCGCCAAAGCGACGATGCGCACGCACTCGCGAAGGCGAGCGGGCGTTTCGATTGGGGGAGCGGGGCCGTGCGATAGGCGGCGACGGATGCGACCTGCCGCCCAAATCCGGACGGGCTCACCCGGTCAGAGCTAACCGGTGGTCGCTTTCCAGCCTATGCCCAATCGGCGGGGGCGCGGTCGCGACTCATCCTCCTCGACGGATCTCCTCGACGGATCAGGCCCAACGGGCGGTGAGCGTGTGCGGGCCGGGAGTCACGGCGGGCTCCGGACCGGCCGCAGCCGCGGCCAGCGCCCGCGCCACCGGCTCGATGTCGTCTGGCAGGGCGCCCGCCGTCACACGCACGAAGGCCGCGCCGTCAGCGCCACCAGCCGGTGGCGCGGCGAAGAACGGTGCACCTCCCGCGACCCGAATGCCGGATGCCGCCAGCCGCACGATGGCGTCGCGCTCATCGGCCACAGGCAGCCACATGTTGATTCCGTCTGCCTGAGGCACGGCGAGGCCGAACGAAGCGAGGGCATCCGTCAACGCCTTCTGTCTGGCGAAATACATGTGCCTGGCCTCGCTGATCTGCGTGATGCTGCCGGGGTTCGTGAGCAAGTCGTGCAGAATCTTCTGCAGCATGCGGCTTGTCCAGCCTGGCCCCAGCATCCGTCTCGACACGATCGGGTCGACCAGGCGGGCCGGCCCGCCGAGCGCCGCGATGCGCAAGTCTGGGCCGTGCGATTTCGAGAAACTGCGCACGTGCAGCACTCGCTCCGGGAGCCAGCGCCCGAGGCTCACGTCTGGCGCGACGCTGATCTCGCCGGAGTGGTCGTCTTCGATCACCACCGTGTCTACGGCCTGTCGCGTCGCCCGGAGCAGCATGGCCAATTCTTCCGCCCGTTCGGCCGGCATCGAAGCGCCGGTCGGGTTCTGCGCCCTTGGCTGCAGGATGACGGCGGCCGGCGCCAGCGCTAGTGCGGCTGCGAACGACGCCGGCACAATCCCGTGCTCGTCGATCTCCACCGGCAGCCGCTCCACCCCGATCTGGTCGAGCAGGTCGAAAAACGGAGGGAATCCGGGGTTCTCCACGATGACCCGGTCGCCGAACCTGGTCACCTGGTCGAGGCTGCGGGAGATGGCATCGAGGGCGCCGTCGACGACGGTGATCGCGGGGGCCGGGTACGACCATGACTCCGCCAGCACCTGCAACAACTCAGGAATCACGGGGAGATCCTGATAGCTGGGCGTCACCGCCCGCTCAGAGACCCGCGACAGCGCCGGCCCGAGCGCCGGCAACAGCAGGGGGTCTGGAGTGCCGCGCGACAGGTCGAGCCGCGTCGCCTGGGCGTTCGGCGCCATCGTTTTGCTTCTGGCCGGCAGCCACGACGGCGCGGCGTCCAGCACGAAGGTGCCGCTGCGCCCGCGCGACGCGATCAGGCCCACCGACGCCAGCGCGCGCCACGCCTGACTGACGGTCGCCGGGCTCACTCCGAGCGTGCTGGCGAACTCGCGCACGGTGGGAAGGCGGTCGCCGGGTGACAGGCGGCCGGATGCGATCAGTCGCCCGAGCGCTGCGGCAATGCCGGCAGGGGTGCGGGTCTCGATCTCGTCGATAAAGATTTGCATGATCACTTGCCCTTGGCTGGTTCAGGCGACAGGATGATTAACGCGTGCGTCATACAGAGAAACACAATAGAAATGTTCACGTTGAATAATAACAAAGCCGGGTAACGCATCCTGGTTCGTGAACCGAAACGACAATCAGATTTCGATCAACGAGGATTGGATGGCACCACACGTGACCGCAGAAAACGTGACAACACCGAACGTGACGGCAGCGGATTCGAGAACCGTTCGAGCCGCCATCACCCAGACCACCTGGACCGGCGACAAAGAATCGATGATCGCCAAGCACGAGCAGTTTGCTCGGGACGCCGCGGCAGACGGTGCCCAGATCATTTGCTTCCAGGAGCTTTTCTACGGCCCGTATTTCGGCATCACCCAAGACAAGAAGTACTACGCATACGCTGAAGCCGCTGATGGGCCAATCGTGCAGAGGTTCGCCGCGCTGGCCAAAGAGCTGAACCTGGTGATGGTTCTCCCCATCTACGAAGAGGACATGCCGGGCGTCTACTACAACACGGCCGTCGTCGTCGACGCAGACGGCACGATCCTGGGCAAGTACCGCAAGCACCACATTCCGCACCTCGACCGGTTCTGGGAGAAGTTCTACTTTCGGCCCGGCAACCTCGGCTACCCGGTCTTCGAGACGGCCGTCGGCCCGATCGGCGTCTACATCTGCTACGACCGGCACTTCCCGGAGGGCTGGCGCGAACTGGGCCTGAATGGTGCCCAGATCGTCTTCAACCCCAACGCCACGAAGCCTGGACTTTCGAACCGGCTATGGGAGCTTGAGCAGCCCGCTGCCGCTGCCGCCAACGGCTACTTCGTCGCCGCGCCGAACCGTGTCGGCACCGAAGACAACGAATACGGCGACCTCGCGGTTCCCTTCTACGGCAACAGCCAGTTCGCCGACCCGCAGGGCAACATCGTCGGCGGCTACGGCAGCGGTGATTCAGAGGAGGTCGTCATCCGCGATCTCGACCTCGACATGATCCGCCAGGTGCGCGACGACTGGCAGTTCTATCGCGACCGCCGCCCGGACTCGTACACGTCGATCCCTCAGCCGTAACGACTGCGAAGGAGCAGAGGATGAAAACCCTCATCAAGAACGGCACGGTCGTCAACTCCACCGGCACAGCGCAGGCCGATGTGCTCATCGACGGTGAGACCATCGCGGCCGTGCTCGCGCCAGGTTCCTCCCTGCTCGGCTTCGACGTGGAGAACAACGTCGACACCGTCATCGACGCGGCGGGCAAGTATGTGATCCCTGGCGGGATCGACGCCCACACCCACATGGAGATGCCTTTCGGCGGCACCAATGCCAGCGACACCTTTGAAACCGGCACCCGGGCCGCCGCCTGGGGCGGAACCACCAGCATCGTCGATTTCGTCGTGCAGTACGCCGGAGAGAACGTGCTCGACCAGTTCGCGCTGTGGCACGAGAAGGCCCGCGACAACTGTGCCATCGACTACGGCTTCCACCAGATCCTCTCCGACGTGCAGGATTCCTCGCTCACGGCGATGGACGAGCTGGTCAAGGAGGGCGTCTCCAGCTTCAAGCTGTTCATGGCGTACAAGGGCGTCTTCCTCTCCGACGACGGCCAGATCACCAAAGCCATGCAGCGGGCTGCCCAGAACGGCAGCATGATCATGATGCACGCCGAGAACGGATCCGTGATCGACCTGCTGGTACAGCAGGCGGTCGCCGCAGGCAACACGACGCCGTACTACCATGGCCTCACGAGGCCGTGGCAGGCGGAGGAGGAGGCCACCCACCGGGCGATCATGCTGGCGAACCTCACCGGTGCACCGCTGTACGTGGTGCACGTGTCGGCCAAGCAGGCCGTCGCGCAGATCGCCACCGCACGTGACAACGGCCAGAACGTCTTCGGTGAGACCTGCCCGCAGTACCTCTATCTCTCGCTCGAGGACAACCTCGGCGCCGAGAGTGATGAATGGGGCAGTTTCGAGGGTGCCAAGTGGGTGTGCTCGACACCGCTGCGCTCGCGGGAGGAAGGCCACCAGCACCACATGTGGCAGAGCCTGCGCACCAACGACATCCAGATGGTCTCCACCGACCACTGCCCGTTCTGCATGAAGGGCCAGAAAGACATGGGCCTGACCGACTTCTCCAAAATCCCGAACGGCATCGGGTCGGTCGAACACCGGATGGACCTGCTCTACCAGGGTGTCGTCGACGGCAACATCTCCCTCGAACGCTGGGTCGAGGTCACCTCCACCACGCCGGCGCGCATGTTCGGCATGTACGGCAAGAAGGGCGTCATCCAGCCAGGAGCCGACGGTGACATCGTCGTCTACGACCCGAAAGGCCACACCTCGATCGGAGTCGACAAGTCCCACCACATGAACATGGACTACTCCGCCTGGGAGGGCTACGAGATCGACGGCCACGTCGACACCGTGCTCTCGCGCGGCAAGGTCGTCATCGATGACAACCAGTACCTCGGCACCAAGGGCGACGGAAAGTTCTTCAAGCGCGGTCTGAGTCAGTACCTGATCTAGCCGTAGACCGAACACCGCACCTCACCACACCACCAGCCCAGCCGACCCGGACAGCGACAGGACACCAGATGGATTTCGGAGCAGTTCTCCAGACCAACCCGCCGTCGGCCAGAACGGTGCAGCTCGCCAAGCTGGCAGAGGACCACGGGTTCAGCCATGTCTGGACCTTCGATTCGCACCTGCTCTGGCAGGAGCCATACGTCATTTACAGCAAAATCCTCGCCGAGACCCGCAAGATCATCGTCGGCCCCATGGTGACCAACCCGGCCACCCGCGACTGGACGGTCACCGCGTCCACCTACGCGACACTCAACGAGATGTATGGAAACCGCACGATCTGCGGCATCGGCCGCGGCGACAGCGCGGTGCGGGTCACCAACGGGGCGCCCACCACACTGAAGACGCTGCGCGAATCGATCCACGTCATCCGTGAACTGGCGAACTCGCGGCCGGTCGAGTACAACGGCGCGACCTTGCAATTTCCGTGGAGCACCGGGTCGAGCCTCGACGTCTGGGTTGCGGCATACGGGCCGCTTGCGCTGAAGCTGGCTGGTGAAGTCGGCGACGGTTTCATTCTGCAGCTGGCTGACCTCGACATCGCGAAGTGGATGATCCAGACGGTTCGGGATGCCGCGGCGAACGTCGGGCGCGACCCGCTGGCCGTGAAATTCTGCGTTGCCGCCCCGATGTACATCGGCACCGACGTGACTCATATGCGCGACCAGTGCCGCTGGTTCGGCGGCATGGTCGGTAACCACGTCGCCGACATCGTGGCCAAGTACGGCACCAACGGCGGCTCGGTCGGCGGCACTGCAGGCGGCGCGGGCGGCGGCATCCCGACCGCTCTGACCGACTACATCAAGAACCGTGAGGGGTACGACTACAACGAGCACGGCCGAGCGGGCAACACCCACACCTCGTTCGTGCCCGATGAGATCGTCGACAGGTTCTGCCTGCTGGGCACGGCAGAGGAACACATCGAGAAGCTGAAGGCGCTGAAGGCCCTCGGCGTCGACCAGTTCGCCGGCTACCTGCAGCACGATAACAAGGAAGAGACCCTGCGGGTCTATGGGGAGACCGTCATCCCGGCCATCGCGGAACACATCGTGGCGAAGGCATGAATCGTTCCGGCCGGGGTACCACGTGGCGCCGTATTGCAACCGGTGCCCTGGGCATCGTGCTGCTCTGCGCTGCCTGGGAGCTGTACAAACTGCTCGGCCCGGCAGATGGTGTTGTCGTCGGCGGCCTCACGATCCTCCCGCGCACCAGCGACCTCGCCATGCCGCACCTGTGGACCATGGCAGAACGGGTGCTCGAACCGGTCACCGGCGCTTCGAACGCCGTGCCGATGTGGGAAGCCGTGCTCCAGGCATCCCTCTTCACACTCGGCATCTCGGCCGTCGGCTGGCTGGTCGGGGTCTCGGTGGGGCTCGCGCTCGCCCTGCTCATGCAGCGGTTCCGGCTCGCAGAGCAGGCCGTGCTGCCCTGGGTGATCCTCAGCCAGACCGTGCCGCTCATTGCCATCGCGCCGCTGGTGCGTCGGTGGGGCGCGCAGATCCACTTCGGAGAGTTCACCTGGGAGAACTGGATGTCGGTGGCCATGATCGCCTCCTACCTCGCGTTCTTCCCGGTGTCGGTCGGCGCCCTCCGTGGCCTCTCCTCACCCGACGCCGCCCACGTCGACCTCATGCGCTGCTATTCGGTCGGCTGGTGGAAGACGCTCTGGCGCCTGCGGCTGCCGGCCAGTGTCGGTTACCTGTTGCCCGCGTTGCGCCTCGCTGCGGCAAGCGCCGTGATCGGTGCAGTCGTCGCCGAGGTGTCGATCGGGCTTCGTGGCGGCATCGGCCGACTCATCGTCGAGTATGCCGGCGCGGCCGGCGGTGACCCAGGCAAGCCTTGGGCGCCCATTTTCGGATCCGTGCTGGTCGGCCTGGTCGCCGCCGGATTTGTCGGCCTGATCGGCCTGTTCCTTCGTCGATTCCGCAGGGGAGAAGTTCCGGCATGAGATCCCAGTCCACAGAATCCGAATCGTCGGCAACGGATGCCGCTGCACTCCGGGCAACGGATGCCGCTGGACCCCGGGCAACGGATGCCGCTGCTGACGACGCGGTCAAGAACGCCACTAGCAGCGGCGCCACCGACGGCCATCGCGCCGTCGACGTGCAGGGCGTGAGCCGGGTCTTCAGCGGGCGGAAGGGCGCATCCGTCACCGCGCTCGACGACGTGAGCCTGACGGTCGCGCCGGGAGAATTCGTCTCGCTGATCGGGCCGAGCGGTTGTGGCAAGAGCACGCTGCTGCGGTTGATCGCCGACCTCGACGAGCCGACGGCCGGGCAGATCCAGGTCTTCGGCAAGACCGCCAGGCAGGCGCGCATCGACCAGGCCTACGGAATCGCGTTCCAGCAGGCCGGCCTGCTGCCGTGGCGCACGGTCAGCGGAAACATCGACCTGCCGCTCGAACTGCACCGCGTGAACAAGGCGGCCAGGAAGGCACGCGCAGCCGAACTGCTCGAATTGGTTGGGCTCTCCGACTTCGCTGCACACTACCCAGACCAGCTTTCCGGCGGTATGCAGCAGCGTGTCGCCATCGCCAGGTCGCTGGCCGAGAGCCCCAGTCTGCTGCTGATGGACGAGCCGTTCGGCGCCCTCGATGAAATGACGCGGGAACGGATGCAGAACGAACTCGTGCGCATCTGCGGAGAAACCGGCGCTGCCGTGGTCTTCGTCACGCACTCGATCCCTGAGGCGGTGTTCCTGGCCGACCGCGTGGTCGTCATGTCGCCGCGTCCCGGACGCATCCGGGACATCCTGAGCGTGAAGCTCGGCGACACCGGGGAGCGCGGCGAGAACCTGCGCGAGGAGGAGTCGTTCTTCCATGCTGTGAGCCAGGTGCGTGAACTGCTGCACGGTGAATCGCCGAATAGTGAATCGCCGAATAGTGAATCGCCGAACGGCGTGCGCGGAGTGGAGACGCGATGATGGCTCCGGAACGCGGGAGGTGCGGACGCGATGACCGCTGAATCCCGATTGGTCGCCCGCCCAGGGCTGGGCTTGGCACGCACCGCGCTCGCTCCGATCGTGCTCGGAGTTGTGGTGGTGCTGCTCTGGCAGTGGGCGGTCACGGCGCTGGCGATCAAACCGTTTATCCTCCCCGGCCCATTTGCCATCGGAGAGCAGTTCACCACCAACATCGGCAACGTTCTGCAAGGGATGGCCGTCACCGGCTGGAATTCGCTCGTCGGCCTCGTGGTCGGCTCCGTGATCGGCATCGTTGCCGCGATCATTGCAGCCCTCATCCGGGTGCTCGACGAGATAGCGGCCCCGATCGTGGCTGCGCTCGCGGTGGTGCCGATCGTCGCGCTCGCGCCGGTGCTCTACACGATGTTCGGCGCCGGAGCAGAGACCGCGCGGCAGATCGTGGCTGGGCTCGCCGTGTTCGTACCGGTGTACTTCAACACACTGAGGGGGCTTCGGCAGGTGCGGCCAGTGCATCGCGACCTGATGCGCTCATACGCCGCCAGCAGGTGGCAGGCCACGCGCACCGTCACGCTGCCCACCGCGCTGCCATTCGTCTTCACCGGACTTCGCATCGCGTCGTCGCTCGCCGTCATCTCGGCCCTCGTCGCCGAGTACTTCGGCGGACCGGTTGGCGGCCTCGGCCGGGCGATCACCTCGTCTGCCTCCAGCAGCAACTATGGGCTGGCCTGGGCGTATGTGCTCGGGTCGATCATCCTGGGGCTGCTCTTCTACTGCGCGGCCATCGGCCTCGAAAAGCTCGTCACCCGCAGGCCGGGTGGCTAGACGCACTACCAGCACCACCCGTGAACGACCGAGCAAGGAGGAAGACATGAAACACAGCACACGATGGCTGGGTACCGTAGGTGCCCTCGCCACGGCCAGCGCGCTTGTCCTCACCGGATGCAGTTCAGGAGGCGGCGGTGGCGGGTCTGACGAATCCGGCGACGGGGCGGGCGACCTCACCCCGGTGACCCTCCAGTTGCAGTGGGTGGCGCAGGCCCAGTTCGCCGGCTACTACGCCGCCGTCGACCAGGGTTACTACGAAGAAGAGGGCCTGGACGTCACGATCGAGGAGGGCGGACCCGATATCGTTCCGCAGGACGTACTCGCCTCCGGCGACGTCGACTTCGCGATCTCGTGGGTGCCCAAGGTGCTCGGTTCGATCGAGCAGGGCGCCAACATCACCGACGTTGCGCAGATATTCGAACGCAGCGCCACCACGCAGATCTCGTTCAAGGACAAGAACATCACCAAGCCGGCCGACCTGGCCGGCACCAACGTGGGCAGCTGGGGCTACGGCAACGAGTGGGAGCTGTTCGCCGGCATGCAGAAAGAGGGTGTGAAGCTCGAGGACATCAGCCTGGTGCAGCAGGCGTTCGATATGACCGGATTCCTCTCCGGCGACATCGATGCGGCGCAGGCGATGACCTACAACGAGTACGCGCAGGTGCTCGAGACCGTGAACCCGGAAACGGGGGAGCTGTACCAGCCGGAAGACCTCAACGTCATCGACTGGAACGACGCCGGTACCGCGATGCTGCAGGACGCCATCTGGGCCAACGCCGACAAACTCGAAAGCGACGCTGACTATGCCGAAACCACGGTGAAGTTCATCAAGGCTTCGATCAAGGGCTGGATTTACGCGGCAGAGAACCCACAGGAGGCTGCTGACATTGTGACCGCTGCCGGGTCGACCCTCGGCCAGAGCCACCAACTCTGGATGACCAACGAGGTCAACAAGCTGATCTGGCCGTCCACGAACGGGGTCGGATTGATAGACGAGGCTGCCTGGGCCAGCACGGTGGACATCGCGCTGAACACCAAGAATGAAACCGGCGCCACCATCATCACGGCCGATCCGCCCGAAACCGCGTACTCCAACGAGTACGTGCAGAAGGCGCTTGATGAGTTGACCGAAGAAGGGGTCGACATCATGGGTACCGACTACGCGCCCGTCGACGTCACCCTGAAAGAAGGCGGAAACTGACCCGTCGACAACAACTATCGCTTCGCGCCGCGGCCAGCGGCATCCGTCACCGCGGCGCGAAGTCCCAACAAGAACAAGAAAGAAGCACGATCAGCGTGAACGACATCAGTGTGAACGACACCATTTCGGCTGAGGCGGGCGCCCGCGCCATCGAACTCGACCGAGCGCACGTATTCCACTCCTGGTCGGCGCAGGGCGCCCTCAAGCCGATCGAGATCGCGGGCGGCCTCGGCTGCCGCGTCTGGGACCACTCGGGGAGAAACTACCTCGACTTCTCCAGCCAGCTGGTCAACGTCAATATCGGCCACCAGCATCCGGCTGTCGTCGCGGCGATCATCGAGCAGGCGAACACGCTGACGACGGTCGCCCCTGCGACGGCGAACCTGACGCGTGGCGAAGCGGCCAAGCGCATCACCGAACGGGCGCCGAACGGCTTCAACAAGGTGTTCTTCACCAACGGTGGAGCGGATGCCAACGAGAACGCGATCAGGATGGCGCGGCTGCACACCGGCCGCGACACCGTGCTCTCGACGTACCGGTCGTACCACGGCAACACCGGCGCGGCCATTGTGTCGACGGGAGACTGGCGTCGCATTCACAACCAGTACGCGCGCGGCCACGTGCACTTCTTCGGACCGTACCTCTACCGCAGCGAGTTCTGGGCGACCACACCTGAGCAGGAGTCGGAGCGGGCGCTTCGGCACCTGGAGCGGGTGATCCAGAGCGAGGGCGCCGCGACCATTGCGGCGGTGCTGCTGGAGACGATACCCGGCACGGCCGGCATCATGATGCCGCCGCCGGGGTATCTGGAGGGAGTACGCGCACTCTGCGATCGCTACGGAATCATGCTGATCCTCGACGAGGTGATGGCCGGATTCGGGCGCACGGGCCGATGGTTCGCTTTCGACGACTATGACGTTGTGCCAGACCTGATCACCTTCGCAAAGGGCGTCAACTCCGGTTATGTGCCCACCGGTGGCGTCATCATCTCTGACGCGATCGCCGCCGATTTCGACGACACCGTCTTCCCCGGCGGACTGACCTACAGCGGGCATCCGCTCGCCATGGCGTCGATCGTCGGTGCGCTCGACGCGATGAGCGCGGAAGGCATCGTCGAGAACGCGGCGCGAATCGGTGCTGACGTGCTGGCGCCGGCGCTCTCAGGGCTCGAGGCGAAGCATCCGATCATCGGTGAGGTGCGCGGCACTGGCGTCTTCTGGGCGCTTGAGCTGGTGGCAGATCAGGAGACCCGAGAGCCCGTGAGCGCCGCGGTGATGGGGCGGATCAAGTCTGAACTGCTGGCTCGCAACCTGCTGCCGTTCGTGCAGGAAAACCGCATCCACGTCGTGCCGCCGTGCGTCGTCACCGACGCCGAGGTCGCCGAGGCCATCGGCATCTACGACGAGGTGCTCGGGCTCGACCTGCTCCTCGGCACCTGACCCCATACCGTTCGACGGAGATTCTGCGTCAGACGACCGGAATCGCTGTGAAATCGGCCGTTTTCTCCGAAATCTCCGTCGAATGGTCACACTCCCACTCGACCTGAAGACCAACAACAGAAACAGAAAAGAAGAACAATGAACGACACTGCAGTTCTCAACCACTGGATCAACGGAGCGAGCGCCGCTGGCGACTCCACGCGCACGGCGCCGGTCTACAACCCGGCAACGGGCGCCGTCGCCAAGCAGGTGCGGCTGGCAAGCGCAGCGGATGTCGGCACCGCCGTCGCCGCGGCGCACGCCGCGTTCCCCGCCTGGCGCGACACCTCGCAGGCGAAGCGCCAAACGGTGATGTACAACTTCCGCGAACTGTTGAACTCGCGCAAGAACGAGCTGGCCGACATCCTCACCGCCGAGCACGGAAAGGTCACGAGCGATGCTCGCGGCGAGATCGCTCGCGGACTCGAGGTGGTCGAGTTCGCGCTCGGCATGCCGCACCTGTCGAAGGGCGAGTTCTCAGAGAACGTCTCCACCGGGGTCGACGTCTACACGTTGCGCCAGCCCCTCGGCGTTGTGGGCATCATCAGCCCGTTCAACTTTCCCGCCATGGTGCCGATGTGGTTCTATCCGATCGCCATCGCGGCTGGCAACGCCGTCGTGCTGAAGCCGAGTGAGAAAGACCCGTCTGCCGCGAACTGGATGGCAGAACTCTTCCACGAGGCCGGCCTCCCAGACGGCATCTTCAACGTCGTGCACGGTGACAAGGAGGCCGTCGACGCCCTGCTCGTGCATCCAGACGTCGAGTCGATCTCGTTTGTCGGTTCCACCCCGATCGCCAAGTACATCTACGAAACGGCGTCCTCGCACGGCAAGCGCGTGCAGGCCCTCGGCGGTGCCAAGAACCACATGCTGGTGCTGCCAGACGCCGACCTCGACTTGACGGCGGATGCCGCGGTGAATGCCGGGTTCGGATCCGCCGGTGAGCGCTGCATGGCGATCAGCGTCATCCTCGCGGTCGAACCCGTCGCCGATGAGTTGATCGCGAAGATCACCGAACGGATGAAGGGCCTGAAGATCGGCGACGGCATGCGCGGCACCGACATGGGGCCGCTGATCACCGAGGCGCACCGCGACAAGGTGGCCTCGTACATCGACCTCGCCACCGAGGACGGAGCGGATGTCGTCGTCGACGGTCGCGGCGTCGAAGTCGACGGCGAGGCATCCGGATTCTGGCTCGGCCCGACCCTCTTCGACAGGGTCAGCACCGACTCCAAGGTGTACCAGGATGAGATCTTCGGCCCTGTGCTGTCGATCATCCGGGTGGCCAGCTACGAAGAAGGGCTCGAGATCATCAACCGGGGCCGCTACGGCAACGGCACCGCGATCTTCACCAACGACGGCGGGGCAGGGCGCCGGTTCCAGCACGAGGTGCAGGTCGGCATGGTCGGCATCAACGTGCCGATTCCGGTGCCGGTGGCGTACCACTCCTTCGGTGGCTGGAAAGACTCGTCATTCGGTGATGCGAAGGCATACGGCCCGAACGCGATCTCGTTCTTCACGCGCGAGAAGGCCGTGACCAGTCGCTGGCTCGACCCGAGCCACGGCGGCATCAACCTCGGCTTCCCCGAGAACCACTAGTCGCGTGAGGGGTCAGCTTTTCCTAGTGTGGACGTCGCGGCACTAGGAAAAGTTGGCTCCTCACAGGCCGCTGACGGATGCCGTGTGCTGGGCCTGCACGCGGGCCGCCTGGGCGCGCAGCACGTCGACCACCGTGCGAACGGCCAGGCGTTCTGCGCGGTCTGGCCGCATCAGCGCCACGATCTGGCGCTCGGCGTCGACCCCGCGCAGCGGTTTCAGCACCAGCTCCTCTGACTGGCCGCCGCCCGAGGTGTAGCGCGGCATCAGCGCGATACCGAGCCCGGCCGTGATGAACGCCTCGATCATGCGGAGGTCGGCGATCCGCTGAGTCACATCGGCGCGCTCGC
This sequence comes from Glaciibacter superstes DSM 21135, assembly GCF_000421145.1. Taxonomy (GTDB): domain Bacteria; phylum Actinomycetota; class Actinomycetes; order Actinomycetales; family Microbacteriaceae; genus Cryobacterium; species Cryobacterium superstes. The sequence continues at coordinate 90,561 of NZ_ATWH01000017.1, forward strand.
CGGTCTGCTGCTCGATTTCGTGCAGGATGCGTTCGAACGGGAAACCGATGGGAACGCCGATCCAGGTCTCGCCGACGACATCCGTCGCCCCGACCGACGCGCGGCCGGCCAGGCGGTGGTCAGCCGGCATGCCGACGTCGAGTGGCTCGCTCATGAGGGGAACGACCCGCAGGCCGCGCCCACCCCACGCCGGCTGGCCGCGCATGGTGTGCGCGAGCACGATGTCGAAGTCGGCCGTCAGCGCGGGGAAGTCGGCCAGCTCAGGGTCCATGTCGGTGCAGTGCACGATGAGCCCCTCCACCTCCGCGAGTTCCTGCAGCGCGCCGGGCAGCAGCATCTGCCCGGCTGTGGGGAAGGTCACCACGCTGACATCGCCCGTTGCGTGGTTGCGGAATTCGTCCCAGACCGCTGTTGCGCGTTCCAGGGCGACCGCGATATCGGCGGCGCTCGTGGCCAGCGCGCGCCCGGCATCCGTCAGCACCAGGCCACGCCCGCTGCGCTCGGTGAGCGGCAGGCCGGCCTCGCGTTCGAGCACCTTCAACTGCTGTGAGACAGCGGATGGCGTGCGGTGCGTCGCCCGCGCGACCGCGGTCACGCTGTGCCGTTCTGCCAGCTCGCGGAGAAGTTCGAGTCGCTGCACGTCGAGGCGTTGTGCGTTCATGAAGCCAGCCTACATATTCAATGCAGAACTATGCGATTGTGCTGCAAGGTCTTGAGTGGTGGAATGAGAACGTCGAACACGAGCAATGGCGCCACCGTCATTCGGCATCACCCCACTTCGAAAGGCACCATCGTGTTCATCATCCTTGCTCTCCTCGCCGTCCTTGTTCTGACCTCTGCCGTCGCCGTCTTCGTTGACGTGAAGAAAGACGGTTACCGCCAGATGCCAGAGCGCAACCTCGTTCGCATCTTCTAGAGGGTCGCGCCGACAGCCCTAGTATGCGAGTGGACGACCGTCAGAGCAACGGATGCCGCGGCAGCAGCCAGCACGCCGACACCGAAGTCGTCGTGAGGCTCCGGTTCTGACGCCGAGGCCGAGCCGGCAGTATCCGATTTTGCCACCTGGTTCAACCTCGACCTTCTGACCGGGGAACCGGTGCTGATGCGGCTGATCGCCGCTGAATCCGCCGAGCGCCTCGCCGAGGTCGGCGATGACGAGTTGGTCGCGGCCGCCCTGGCGAGCCTCGAGCCGTTCGCCGACCCGGCCACGGGCCAGGTGCGCGAGACCGGCGCGCCCACCGGCCGCCGGCGCCTGCCGAGTAGCCCGGCCACCCGAGCCGTGTGCGCCGACCCGGCCTGGGCACCCGATCTTGCCCTGGGCACCCGAAATTGTGGGTGCCCAGTGTATTTCCGGGTGCCCGGGTGCTCGGTCGACATGACCGACGCCACAAGCCTTACCGTGGATACGAGTAGGTACGTTAGTCGGGCATGGTGATTGGGCTGAGGAGAATTCGATGCACATGCTGGGGGGTCCTTCAGCACGGCAATGGAGTCGGCCACTGTGGCCGTTGTCAACAGCATTGATGTTGTTAATCGTGGCAAGTGGAGTCGCATACTTCGCATCCGGTGCCACCGCGGAGACGCTGCCGGTTTGGCTCGCTGGCCTGATGCTTTTGACCTGTGTCAACTTTGCTGTGGTGATCACCTTGGTATTCGTCTTCTTGGCTAAAGCGATTCGTGAATCGAAGCACGGCTATACGACTGCAGTCGGGCTGTATCCCGAGCTTCCGCTCCTCGACTCGAAGACTGGCGTTGTGCTGGCCGAAGCGGGAGCTCGACGAGAGAACCGGGGCAAGTAGGTGCGCGGGAACATCCGCTGGAGATGGTAGCGTCACGCCCGTGAATATCTGGATGCTCGCGCTTGGAATTGCATGGATTCTATTGGGAACATTCGTACTCCTCAACCGAGACCGGATGCTTCGGTGGAGCCAAAAGCATCTGCGACAAAACGTCGGCGAGATCGGTCGATCTTTCGCGGAAGCCGGCAAGGCCCGCCACATGATCGTCCCCGCCATTGGAACGGTCGTCATCGGCGTGGTTCTCATCATCCAAGCCACGATCCACGGGTAGATGAAGCGAATTCAAGCCGCTGCCCTATGCGCGCACGCGACCACTCGCCCGGCGCACGTGCTGGTCAATGCTCTAAAGTTGGGGACGTGACAGACCCACGCGCCCAGCTCATCGACTACATCGCGGCCGACGCCGTCTTCCACGGTGACTTCACACTCACCAGCGGCAAGAAGGCCAGCTATTACGTCGACCTCCGCAAGGTGAGCCTCGACCACCGCGTTGCGCCACTCATCGGCCTGGTCATGCTCGACCTCATCAAGGACGTTCCGGATGTAGCGGCCGTCGGCGGCATGACCATGGGCGCCGACCCGGTGGCGGCGGCTGTGCTGCACCAGGGTGCTGTCCGCGGCGTCGCCTATGACGCGTTCGTGGTGCGCAAGGAGCCGAAGGATCACGGTCGCGGCAGGCAGGTCGAAGGTCCGGATCTCGCCGGCAAGCGCGTCATCGTGCTCGAAGACACCTCAACCACCGGCGGATCACCGCTGGCCGCCATCGAAGCGCTCCTCAAAGTGGGCGCTGAGATCGCCGGCGTCGCCGTGGTCGTCGACCGCAATACCGGAGCGCGGGAGGTCATCGAGGCCGCCGGCTACCCGTACTTCGCCGCGATCGGACTCGAAGACCTGGGACTCGCCTGATGGCGAAGAGCGACGAGCCGGACGACGGCGGGCTCGACTGGCTGCAGTCGCAGCTCGGCGCGGACAACGAGCATAATGACGACGACGAACCCGGCGACCCGGATAAAACTCGTGATTCGGACACGCCAGAGCGTGCCTCAGCCGAGGAGCCGGCCTGGTTCGCCTCACTGCCTGCCCGCACCGAGAAGGTCACGCCACGTGCTGCGGAGCCCGTTACTGCGGAGCCCGTTACTGCGGAGCCCGTTACTGCGGAGCCCGCGGCTGCGGTATTCGACACCGCCGAGCCGCCGACTGCCAGACTTGAGAATCGCAGCCTTGAGACCCGCAGCCCTGAGACCCGCAGCCCTGAGACCCCCGGCGCCCAGACGACTCCAGCACCGGGTTCCGATCCAGAACCGGTGACGGATGCCGCAGCGCCCACCTCGGCATTCTCCTGGGGTCTTTCGCCGACCGACGAACCCGACCCCAAGATCACGCCTCGCGTGAAGCCCGAGCCGACATCGGGGTCGGAAACTGAACCCGCGCCAGCTTCGGCAGCAACACCAGCCGATTCGCTGACGCACGTCGATTCGCTGAGACCGGCCGCGCCCGTCGCGCCGCCCTCGTCTCCTCCTGTCGCACCTCCCGTCGCACTTCCTTTCGCAACGGCGGACGATGTGCCCATCGTTCCGGCCGCTCGCCCCGACCCTGCCGATGCAGACCCGGCGCCGCCGGCGCCCGCCGAACCGGCAGTACCGGCACCCGCCGAACCGGCAGTACCGGCACCCGCCGAACCGGCAGTACCGGCACCCGCCGAACCGGCAGTACCGGC
>NZ_ATWH01000018.1 GCF_000421145.1 Glaciibacter superstes DSM 21135
CTAGTGTCGTGCGCCTGAAATTATCTGGTTAAGTTGTAGAATTGAGGTATGGCCAGAACTGGACGCCCGAGGACCGAGTTGATGTTGAGCGATGAGGAGCGGGAGCAGTTGCTGCGCTGGTCGCGGCGGGCGAAGGCCTCTCAGGCGTTGGCGGTGCGGTCCCGGATCATCCTTGCGTGTGGTGAGGGCCTGGATAACAAGTCGGTGGCTGGGCAGGTGCGTTGCTCGTCGAACACGGTCAGCAAGTGGCGTGCCCGTTTTGTGGCGGACCGTCTTGATGGCTTGGTCGACGAGCCGCGTCCCGGGCGGCCGCCTTCGATCACGGCCGAGCGGGTTGAGGAGGTCGTTGTGGCGACGTTGGAGTCGACTCCGAAGAATGCGACCCATTGGTCGAGGGCGAAGATGGCCGATCGTTCAGGGCTGTCGAAGTCCACGATCGGACGGATCTGGAAGGCATTCGAGCTCAAACCCCACCGAGAGGACGGCTTCAAGCTCTCCAACGACCCGCGATTCGTGGAGAAGGTCTACGACATCATCGGACTGTATTTGAACCCACCCGAGGCTGCGGTTGTCTACTGTGTGGACGAGAAGTCTCAAGTGCAGGCGCTGGCCCGTTCGCAGCCGGCGTTCCCGATGATGCCGGGCATGCCAGAGAAACGCACCCATGACTACGTGCGCCACGGCACGACCAGCCTCTTCGCCGCTTTCAACACGATCGACGGCACCGTCATCTCCAGCATCCACCGACGGCACCGGGCGATCGAGTTCAAGAAGTTCCTGGCCAAGATCGACGCTGAAGTCCCTGACGAGTTGGAGGTTCATCTGGTCTGCGATAACTACAGCACCCACAAGGCCCCGAGCATCGTCAAATGGCTCGAAGCCCATCCCCGGTTCCACCTGCACTTCACCCCGACGTACTCGTCCTGGATCAACCAAGTCGAACGGTTCTTTGCCTACGTCACCGCCGATCTCCTCCAACGCTCCGACCACCGCAGCGTTCAAGCGCTCGAAAACGATATCCGCAAATGGGTCAAAGGATGGAACGAGAACCCGAAGCCATTCATCTGGACCAAATCCGCCGAACAGATCCTCGAATCCCTCAAACGACTTCTACAACGAACTACCGGCGCAGGACACTAGAAAGACGATTAGGGCGTTGGCGGGGATGAGTGCGATGAGTCCGGCCCAGTGCTCCTCAGAAGAAAGGCAGTAGCACGTCACGTACACCAGGAGTGGTATCAACGAAGCAGCCAGCAGCAAGCCTGTGTTGCCGAGGTTGCGCCGCAAACGCGTTGCCTCAACGGGTCCGCCGAAGATCTGGCCGCCAATCGTGACAGCGAAGAATCCGATCAATGCGGTGACGTAAAGGGTCGATGTTCACCCGATCTGGGAGTACAAGGCGGCGCCGCCAGTGGTGAGGGTGGTCCAGGCGCCCTGATTCTCGGGCGCTTGTAAGAAGCTGAATATTGGCAGAGCGACTCCCGCAGTGAGGGCCACCCCACACCACACGAGGACATCCAGGGTTGACTTCGTGAAACTTCGTGGTGGAACCAAGTACGTCTCGAATGAATCAGCGGGGTTGGAAGCCATGAGCCCAACTAAACCAGAAGTGCGTGACTGGCATTGCGAGCCACCGTGTATAGCCAACCACTGCGCATATCCGATTCTTCGGCGAGTGATCAGCCCTCGTCGTTCGGTATGCGGTCGCGCGTCTTGGTTCGTTCTCTCTCACTGGCAGCTGCCGCATTGCGCTGCGCACGCTCGGCGCGCCGGTGTTCGATGGCGGGATTCACTCGGTTGTCCCACACGGGTTTGCCGAAGACATAGGCGAGACGACCGACGACGAGTACCACGGCCCCGGCAACGATCCCGGCGAAGACCAGCCTGTCGCTCTCGCTGGAGGTCGGGCCAACGAACTGTTCCTCAGTCGAATCGGAGTCATCTGAATCATCGGAGCCTTCGTCATCGTGCGCATCGTCCTCGACGAGCACACCAGATGATGCGACCGATTCTGACGGCCGCTTTGGCCTAACGGCTGCAGTCTGGATGACGTCGTCCTGGTTGAGCAGGTCGAGATTGCCGAGGAGGTACCGATGAGCCTGGTCTTCGTCGGCGACAAAGTCGATTGTGTAGCGACTGTCTGCCCACGAGGTGTTACCAGTCGCGTGAACATGCAGCTCCCCACCGGTGATGGTGTACCTGCGGTCCTCGTTGGAGTTCTTGTCCAAATAGCTCGCACCGACCATGACACCGCCGCGTTCGCGGTCAACACGATCCGCGCCTGGTTCAACATCGTCGGCAAAACCAGCTACCCGGGCGCATCCCGTCTGTTGATCACCGCCGACGGCGGCGACTCCAACGACTACCGGACCCGGCTGTTCAAGACCGAACTCGCCGCGCTGGCCGACGAAACCGAACTGACCATCACGGTCTGTCATCTGCCACCGGGGACCAGCAAATGGAACAAGATCGAACACAAACTCTTCTCCCACATCTCCATGAACTGGCACGGGCGGCCCCTGACCAGCCAGGGACGTTCTTGAGCACTGGAAAGGTTGAGAGTGATCCCAGCGTTTAAGAGGTGTCCACCGGAGCTGAAGGAACTGACGCTACGTCTGGCCTTGGATACCAGTGAGCAGGAGGGCAGTCCGTGGGGCGCGCGTTCGAGGATCAGGCAGCAGCTCGGGATCCCGGCGGACGCATTGCGCGGCTGGGTGTATCCGGCCGGGGCCGATGACGCGCGTCGGTCCCCAGCGCGCGACACGCGAACTGGCGCTCCGGTTGGGCAGACTTGCCGCCTGAAGCCCGGCGAGCGAGTCCTCCTCATCAAAGCCGCGAGCGAAGCGTTGATCGATCGCCTCGACGATGACTCCTTCTCTGCGCTGAGCAAGTTCGGTGTCGAGGCGCATGGCGGCCACGGACCTGATACTGAACGTGTCGGCCAGGGGCCCGATCGTCGCGAGGCTAGCCTTTGAGTGGGCTACACAGTCAACCCTCACTGGGCGAAGCAGGCTCGGGTCGTGCTGCGGCTGGCGCTCAAACTGGCCATGCGGCACGAGATCTTCCCGCAATCCCATGGACCACGTCTCCCGCCGCTATCGCGAGCGAGACATCCCCCATGCACTAACGTCGGCCAAGGTGAACACAGGCTCTCTGTTGGTTTCAGCGTCGTTACGCGATTCGCATGTCTCGGAGGAGCAATTTCGCCGACCGGATGCCGCGGCAACTTCCCGGCGGCCGGCAGCAGCCGATTGTGCTCGCGCGCGAGCGCGGGGGAGCCGCGTGTCATGCTTCTCGACGGCCCGCTGTCGAACCTCGACACCGTCCGCCGGCGAGTTCGGGGTGACGTCAGTCTGCATTAGTCTTCCAACTTGTTGGCGCTGAATGCGACGGCGAGCACAGCAATATCGCGGGGGAAGTCAAGACGAAGGCCCGTAAGCTCCTCTATCTGAGCGAGCCGACTTCGTACGGTGTTTCTGTGCCGGAAAGTGTTCTTGCTAATGACGTTTACGGTCCCGTCTGTGTCAAAGAACGCTTGAATCGTAGCCAGCAGTTCCCCGCGTACATACGGGGTGAGCTGTTCGAATTTGAAGAACACGTCGTCGGCAATCGCTCGCGAGAGCGTGGGTTCAGCGTAAGTGAACGCAGTCAACCAGTTTTTGCGAAGTTTGTGCAGCCCTGGAGATGTGAGGGCCGCCACCAAGGTGCGGGTGTTGTCGACTGCGCTGCGCACGGTGGTCGGGATGCGTACCTCGGTCAACCCGGTCTTGTACTCGCGAAACTCGGTGAGCAGCACCATCAGAGAGTCTTCGTTTACGGCGCGGGACTGAATGAACCCGACGAGGTATTGTCCGTGCCAGCTGAAGTAGTTCTTGATTCCCCGTTGGCTAAGACGAGCCTGGCATGCCGAAAGCAAAGAATACTCGGATTCGTGGAGATCAACGACGACACAGAACAGCGATTCCGACGGGTCAAAGGTGAGGGTCGACAGAAGTTTCGACACGATTCTACTGTCGACCTCCGAGCCGGCTAGGAGCCGGTGAAAGACGGCTGTGCGTAGTTCGCTCGTCTGCTGGTTCAAGGTGTCAGTCGCGATCCGGTAGCCCTCACTCACCTCATTAATATTTGCCTCGATGGCTTCCCACACCCCGACCAGCTCCGACAGGTAGGCCGCGTTCTCGCCCAAGCCGTTGGCTTGAGCGTCGGCGAGGAACGCTTCCCAGAGCACACGCAGGTCGATCCGGAACGAACGCAGAACTGCCTGCAGGTCAACCCCCTGGATAGCGCGAAGCTGACCAGTTTCGAACGCCACTGAGGCAAGTGACACCGGGATCAGTTCACCTGTGATGCGCATCAGCGTGAGGGAAATAGTCTTTCGCATCTGATCGTTGAGACTCTTGTCGGAAACCTGTTGATACACCGAATCGGCGTCTCGCAAGCGTTGAATCGACGCGCGAACAAGCTCCTCCAAGTGGTCATTCAGGAGGCGTTGCGCGGCGCTGACCAAGTACGATCCCTCGTGAGAACTGTGCATGATGCACATCCTAATGGCTGAATTGGGGGCACCTGAGCCCTATTCTTGTGTATCGCCGTTTGGTTTGATTGGGTCCTGTACCCATAGCCATTACGTTCGATGAGGAGTAGCGTGCCCGCCCTTCACAGCCTGTCAGGTGATCAGCAGCAAGCCATTGTTCGCGCAATTCACGAAAGCTATGGAGTCCGCATCGATCACCTCGACCGACTCGGCGGGGAGATTGATTGGAACTTTGCGGTGGCCGGAACCGCGAACGAAAAATACTTGCTGCGATTGACGCCCGAACCGGCAGATATGGACGAAATCGAATGGCAAGAAAAGGTGCTCGCGCACCTTGAGAAGAGACCAGTCTCCGTTGACTTCCCGCGCATGATGCTGCAAAGGGATGGAGCGCTGCACTCCTCCCTTGCGCTCGACGACGGACGGCGTTTCGTGGCGCGCCTCTTCCACTGGGTCCCCGGCGAAGTCGTCGCCAAGGTCGGAATCACCGGGCGGCACTATCGTACGCAACTCGGGGAGCTCGCTGCCGAACTTACTTCCAGTCTGAGCGAGCTGACCGCGTCGGCCACGAGCCCCGACCATCACTGGATGGTCGTTCGTAGCGGCGACGCGATCCGGGAAACGGTATCCGCATCCGGTGACGCCACAGAATGTGGCCTCTTGTTGCACGCACTGTCCATGTTTGAAGCGGTGAAAGAACGCATCCCGGAACTGCCGTCGTCCGTGGTGCACCAGGATCTGAACGACTTCAACCTCTTGGCGAGCCGGGACAAACTCGGGAGGGTTGAACTGAGGGGCGTGGTCGACTTCAACGACGCGGTGTATACGGTCAGGATCGCCGAGCTCGCAATCGCTGCCGCCTATGCGACGCTACGGCAGGAGGACGCGTTTGGTGCGTTCTGTGATGTTGTCAGGGGTTACTTGTCATGTGCAAAGCTCACCGACACCGAGCTTGAACTGGTTTTTCCGTTAGCGGTGGCGCGGCTTGCAGTTAACGCGTCTACGTGGACCTACCGTAGCTCGGGCATGAACGGCGATTACGCGAAATCGCGAATTGCGGCCACCTGGCCAGCCCTCGAGCAACTACTTAGCGTGCATCCGAATGTTGCTGCTGACACGTTCCGGGAAATGGCTGGTACTCCGGCGCCACACTACGATTCGAGCAGTTCCGAAGTGGCGGCGGCCGCAATAGTCGCACCTCCCACCCGTCACTTCGACCTGTCGCCGAACGCAGATTTCATTGACGGGGTCGCTTTCGATAACGCCGCCATCACGGCGGCGACTGATGCTGCGGTCTCTCTGCTGGGCGACTGCGTCGGCATCACTCTTCCGTTCTCTGCTGTCGTAACCGAGTCGGCGCTGCGGGGGGTCGGGAGCGCAGCGCCGAAAACGATCCTTAACGGTATCGGGGTGAGCGTTGCTCGCGAAACGGCGTTGTTGGTGCCCCTTGAGGGCACGGTCGAATCCGTCGCTGATGATCGCGTCGTTGTTCGCCACGACATAGATGAGGCGTCGGTGTACTCCGTGTGGCTCGGGGGCACCCCGCTCGTTTCGGAGGGCGACAGCATTTCGGCAGGAGAACGCGTTGTGCGGGTGGGCGCTCCTGGCAACGTGCCCACCGTCTTGGCTGGAATCGTACAGTTCTTCCGCGATCCGACTCTTATTCAGCTGGCGGCCCCAGCATACGTGCGCGTCTTTGAACGTGAATACTGGTCTAGCCAGTTTGATATGCGCCTCGCGGCGCCCCTCATCAATCAGTTCGATGCGGGGGATGCGTGGAATCAGGAGCGTGTGCTCAAGGTTCGGGCGGAGCGGTTCGCGCCCTCCCAAAAGAGCTATTACGACCAGCCGATGACTCTCGTGCGTGGCCGCGAGGTCTGGCTGATGGACTCGAACGCGCAGATCTACTTGGACGCGATCAACAACGTCACTCATGTGGGGCATGCGAACGATCGCATCGCCGACGCGGCCTATCGTCAGATGCGGCGACTGAACACCAACAGTCGCCTCGTGTACCCGCAAATCTCACAGTACGCAGAACGTCTAACAGCACTCCTTCCCGACAAGCTCGACACTGTGTTCTTCGTGTGCACGGGAAGTGAAGCGAACGATTTGGCGCTGAGAATTGCTCGGCAGGTTACCGGTAACGAGCAGATACTCGTAATCGATTCCGCCTACCACGGCAACACACGCGCGGTCACCGACGTGAGCCCGAACCGATATCACGTGGCGGGGAAAGGTGTGCCCGACGGCACACGCGAGGTTCCCACGCCGGACGCGTTCCGTGGCCCCTACCGGTACGGTGATCCCGATCTCGGTCAGAAGTACGCGGCGCTTGTCGGCGAACAGGTGGACGCACTGGTAGCTGAGGGGACGCCACCAGCCGCGTTCATAGCTGAATCACTTGTCGGCACGGGCGGCAACTATGTGCTCCCTGAGGGCTACCTTCAAGAGAGCTACCGGCGCGTCCGCGATGCCGGGGGGCTGTGCATCGCAGATGAGGTCCAAATCGGGTTCGGCCGCCTCGGCACACACTATTGGGGTTTCGAAACGCAGGGCGTCGTTCCCGACATCGTGACGATGGGGAAACCTATCGGCAACGGGCACCCCCTTGCGGCGGTTGTGACCACTCGCGAAATTGCGGAGGCGTTCGACAACGGCGTTAAGTACTTCAACACATTTGGAGGCAACCCGGTTTCATGCGTGGTCGGAATGACCGTGCTCGACATCCTGGAAGACGACAACCTGCAGCAGCAGGCGCTGCGTGTCGGCGGCTACTTCAAAGAACAGTTGGAGCAGCTCCAACTCAGGCACTGGCGTATCGGGGACGTCCGCGGGTACGGACTGTATCTGGGCGTCGAGCTTGTGGAATCACCGGGCACGACCGACCCCGATAAGCGCGCCGCGAGTACCGTCAGTGAAATGCTCAAAGACCGCGGGGTGATCATGTTCCCGAATGGCCGGTACAACAACGTCCTCAAAATAAAGCCGCCGATGGTGTTCGACGAGTCGCACGTTGACAAATTCATCCAGACCCTTGACATCGTTCTGGACATATACCAGAGCGAATGATCCGCCCCGACCACAGAAAGGAGGCAGCGTGGCCTTCGTAGAAATCCAAAATGTTAGTAAGCACTTCGGTGCCACTCGTGCGCTTCAGGGAGTGAGTCTCGCGCTGGACCGCGGAGAAATTCACGGTCTCCTCGGAGAAAACGGCGCAGGGAAGTCGACTCTCATGAAGGTGCTTTCGGGTGTAGTCACTCCCGATGAAGGCACTGTCGTCATCGATCGTGAGGTGCTTAAGCACGGCGATCCCACAGCGGCACGTGAGGCGGGCATCGGTATTGCGTTCCAGGAGTTGAGTTCGCCACCTAATATCAGCGTTGCGATGAAGCTGTGCCTCCGGAATACCCCGAAGAACGTCCTCGGCATGATTGCCCAAAAACGCCTCATGTCCCACGCGCGCACAATACTGGATGAGTATCACGCCCCGTATATCCCCGTGGATGCACTCATCTCCGAAGTTGATTTGGCGACGAAGCAGCAGATCGAAATCATTGCGGGAATGCGGGACGCGAAAAGACTCCTGGTCCTCGATGAACCGACCGCGGCCCTACCAGACACCGCTTGGCTTTTCGCGCGGATGCGTCATCTTGCCGCTCAGGGAACGAGCATTATCTACATCAGCCACAAGCTAAAGGAGATCGAAGAGATCTGCTCTCAGGGCACGGTCATTCGAAATGGCCGCAATGTTGGCAATTTTACAGCGGGGCAGGAAAGTGAAAAGGAGCTCGTCGAGCTCATGATTGGTCGCTCGTTCGAGCACACATTCCCGAAGAAACGAGACGCCGACGTCCGCGCAGTCGAACCGATCGTCAGGGTCAATCGCCTGTCAGCCGGCAAGGTCGAGGACGTGTCGTTTTCCATCTACCCGGGCGAAGTCCTAGGTGTCGCGGCGCTGGAGGGGCAAGGGCAGCACGATCTGTTTTACGCGCTCGCTGGCATCACCCCAAGGACGGGCGGTCAGGTCCAGATCACCCGAGGTAGTGCGCGGCGCGACACCGCGCTCGTGCCGGAGGAACGCAAAGCTGAGGCGTTGTTCCTGCAGCTGAGCTCCCTATTCAACCTCACCGTTTCGACGCTGTCCGACCTGAGCCGCGTCGGCATCGTGTCGAAGAAGCGAGAACGCGCGCTTGGGACCGCCCGTGCGGACGGGGTCCACCTGCCGCACACGATGCTTGACAAGCCTGTAAGTGCGCTCTCCGGCGGCAATCAACAAAAGGTGGTGTTCGGGCGCGCTTTGTCACAGGATCCCGCCTGTCTAATACTCTTCGACCCCACTCGCGGTGTTGACGTACCTACGAAGGTGGAACTGTACGACCTCATTCGCTCGTATGCGCAATCGGGTCGGGCTGTGCTCATGTACTCCACGGAGATCCCTGAACTCGTTGGGGTGTGCGACCGAGTCTTGTCGATGCACAGTGGTCAATTCACCGGTGAGTTCACAGGCTCGCTCGTGTCCGAATCGGGCATCCTCACGGGCGCCCTCAACCTCGAATCTATGTCGGCGCGAAGGGGCATCGTATGACAATATCGACCATCTCAGCGCGCCGCCGCCGCATACCCGGTGACCTTGTCACCGCGGTCGTGATCTTTGTGGTGATTTACAGCCTCCTATTGGCGATTGCACCGTTTGAGCGGAACCTGTACTCGTTTAGCAACTTTGTCCTCCTGATGATGCCCTTGGCGGTTGCGGTGATCGGCACCTCCACGGTGCTGATTACCGGTGGATTCGACTTGTCGGTGGCGGGTACGCTCGGCCTGTCCAATGTGCTTGCCACCGTGCTCACCTCGGCTTACCCGGACATGGGCGTGCCGATTACGATCGGGATTCTCGGGCTGGGGCTCGTTGTCGGGCTGTTTAACGGTGTCCTCATCGTGCTTCTTGGGTTGCAGTCGATTGCGGTGACGCTCGCCTCATATATCTGCATGACCGGGGTCGCGCTCATTCTCCTTCCCGCACCCGGTGGTTCCGTCCCGATCGAGTTCACCACGATGTTCAAGCTATCCATCGGCGGGTTCCCCGCCGCGCTAGGCGCGCTCATATTGCTGTGCTTGCTATGGACGTATCTGAGGCGGACGCGCTTCGGGGCGACGCTATTCTCAATCGGTTCAGACCGCCAGGCGGCCGTGATCTCCGGTATGCCCGTTCGCGCCACTGAGGTCGGAGCCTACGCCTTCGCAGGCGTTATGTACGCGATCGCCGGGCTGTTCCTCACTGCGGTGACAGCCTCGGGCGACCCGAACGCGGGGTTCCCGTTCCTCCTGACCAGCTTTGCCGCGGTCGCTCTCGGAATGGTGAGCTTCCGCGGTGGGAAAGGCTCCGCAATCGCTGCCGTATTTGGCGCCGGGTCCCTCATCGCACTCCCGAAGCTGCTGTTTGGGCTTCGCATTCAGGACTTCTGGTCGGGCGCGATTCTGGGGATCACTATCCTCTTGGCGCTAAGCCTGCCACTTGTGTCTCGCGTCGCTATACGCCGCCGCCGCCCAGCCGTAGCGGCCGTGACGGACACGCGTTCACGAAAGGATTTGGCCGATGTCGAATAACACGCTTCCCACAGATCAGACCGGCGCCACGATCCTCCCCGACCCGCGTCAGGAGACCGTACCGCGACGGATCGGGGCCTTCTTCGCGCAACCGGTCGTGATCGTTTGGATCATATTTGTGCTCATGTTTCCGCTGTCGCGGATCGTCAGCCCAAGTTTTCCCTCCCTCGGGCAGTTGGAAAGCACCCTCATCCTCGGACTTTTCCTCGTCGTGGTCGCTTTTGGGCAGGGTTTTGTGATCCTCACGGGCGGGTTCGATCTGTCGCTACCACAAACCATCGCGCTTGGGGCGTTTCTCACCGGATACCTCGCGAACACCGGTTGGCCGGTTATGGGGGCAATTGTGGCCGCCACTATCGGCTGCGCCCTCATAGGGCTGATCAACGGGCTCCTCGTAGCCTATGCGAAATTTCCGCCGTTTATTGTGACACTCGCCACCGGCTCGATTCTGGGTTCGGTGCTACTCGGAGTCAGCCGCGGCACACCCGCCCAACCATCCCCAGCCGCACTATCGAGCCTGTTCAGTGGGAAAGAATCGTTCCTTGGCATCCCCACCCCGATCTGGGCACTGGTCATATTCGCGCTCATCGCTTATCTCATTCAGATGCGGTCAACGATTGGCCGCCGAACCTTCGCAGTCGGCAATAGCGAGATCGCCTCCCGGGTCGCGGGGGTGCCCGTCTCCTCAACGCTCATCATCGTCTACACGTTCGCGGGCATCTCCTCCGGTCTCGCCGGCATCATGCTCCTTGGCTATTCTTCCGGAGCAGACCTGAACATCGGCGCCTCGTGGCTCTTGCCGAGCATTACTGCTGTCGTGGTAGGCGGGTCGGCTATTCGCGGCGGTGCTGGCTCCTACGCCGGCACTATCGGAGGGGCACTCCTCATCACCGTCCTCGGCATCGACATTAGTGCCGCCGGTTTCTCCGAAGGGGTGAAACAAATCCTCTATGGCGTCATCATCCTGATCGCGCTCATTGCCGCCCGATTGGGCAAGGACGCTGGCGCTGCCAGAACCTAATTCGAATCACAAACCGCCTGAACAAGGGAGCTACTAATGGCGTCAAAAACAAAAAAATTGAGTCGGCTGGTCGGTGCCATCGCGGCGCTGGCGTCGGCGACAATCATGCTCGCGGCGTGTACCGCCGGTCCGGGAGACAGCGGCGGTGACGGGCAGAAAGACAAGGTGTTCCTGAACCTCAGTTACAGTGGCAACAACTGGCAGGACGAGGCCGCAAACCTCGCCATGGCTATCGCTGAGGCGCCGGAGAACGCCGAAAAATACGACGTGACGAAGCAGATCTCCGGCACCGATGTTCAAAAGCAGATCTCTGACCTACAATCCATGATCGCATCCGGCGCGAAACTCATCGTCTCCTATCCGATTTCACCGACCGCGCTCGACCAGGTCATTCAGGAAGGCTGCGACCGGGGAGTCACCTTTGTGTTCTACGACTCCACCGTAAACGCAGATTGCGCCTACAACGTCGCGTTCATTACAGGGGCCCTTGCCGACGAGCCCGAGCGGGCCTTCTTCGGCGCGCAGACCGCCCAAGCCCTCGTGGACCTTTTGGGGGGGGAAGGCAAAATCTTCCTGAACCGCGGCGTCGCCGGCACCTCAACCGACACCGTCCATTTTGACACCGCCATGGCCGTGTTCAACAAGTATCCCGGGATCGAGATCGTCGCGGAATACTATGGCAGTTGGGACTCCTCGCAGAGCCAACAGGAGACCGCGAAAGCGCTCGCCGCTCACCCAGATGTCGAAGGCGTCTGGTCGCAGGACGGCGAAGCGGGCGTTTTGAAGGCCCTCGAGGCGGCAGGACTGGAAATTCCCGTCACCGGTGAGAACAGCAACTACTTCCGGCAACGGCTCAGCGAGGGCTGGCCCGGGGTTTCCTCCGGCTCCCCGCCCGCACAGGCTGGCATCGCGATGAAGGTTGGCCTGCACATTCTAGAACACGGCGCCGATGGCATTCCGAAAAACATCGAGGTGCCGCTGCCGTGGGTCACCACCGAAACCGCGAAGCCGTGCGAGGGTACCGACTTCGTTGACGGCTGTAACTTCTTCCCCGGCGAGGCCGACACGTTCGTCACCGAGGTGTTCCAGGTGGACCTACTACCAGAAGCCTCCCTTGATGCTGCCAAAACGGGGACCGGCATCACCGAAGTGCAGGACCTTCCGAAAATGAAGGACTTTGCACAGGCCGAGTGGCGCCGTATCTACACCCGTGATTCCTGTGATGAAGGCTGGGCGGAAGGAACGGTCACCGAGAACCAGATTCCGGCGGGCCTGCCTGGTTGCGTTCAACCGTAGGAGCACGAACACCGGTGGGGGCGGCCGCGCCGCTCCCACCGCCAATCAGGTGAGAGAAGGAAGACGAAAACAATGGAAATTAACGCGGATGCAGGAGAGAGCTTCGGCCGTTGGAGCCTCGGCGACCAGGCGGAGCTGTTCAAGCACATCGACGCCGTGAATATTGCGTGCGGCTTCCATGCTGGCGACCCGACCACGATGCGAAAGACCGTTGACCAAGCGATGGAGTACGAGCTTAGCCTCGGTGCACACCCGGGCTATCAGGATCTAATCGGATTTGGGCGGCGCATAATTCCGATGGCGCCACTCAGTGTCGTTGACCTGATTCTTTATCAGGTCGGGGCGCTCGACGGGATCGTTACCGCTCGTGGTGGGACCCTTCGTCACATCAAACCCCATGGGTCGTTGTATGGGACGATTGCCCGCGATGCGGAACTCGCCGACTTGATCGGCCGTTCGCTGGTGCGCGGCTACCCACACCTCTCCGTCTATCTCACCCCGAGTGTCGGTGCCGATGCGCTGGAAATGGCCGGGGTGCGGGTCGTGCGGGAGAACGCTGTCGACCTCGAGTTCGACGACGAGGGGATGAACGTGATCGACCCAGTCCCACAGGAGAAGGCGCCCGGTCCCATCGCCGAACAGGCGGTGCGGATCACCCAAGGACATGTGCTCACGAACACTGGGAAAACGGTATCCATGCATTTAGAGAGCATATGTGTGCACGGCGACCGGGTGAACGCCCCCGGTATCGCGGGACAGGTGCGCGCGGCACTGATTGACGCGGGTGTCCACGTCGGCCCCTTGAATGCATAGGAATTATCGATGACCGAAATGTATCGTCAGCTCAGCGGCGGCGGCAGGCTGAGCTTCGGCGGTGATGAGTTTATTTTCGTTGAACTGTCCGAGGAGATGCGCATCCAGCAGGCGCTAACCATTCAGACGCTCGCGCGCACCCTCACCGCGATGAACCTTCCTGGTGTGACTGACGTGTGTCCCGCGCACGCCAGCTATATGATCCGCTACACCCCGGAACGAGTGAACCTACCAGAACTGCTCGCCACGATTCAGGAGGTTCACGAGGAAATGGTCACCGGGCGCCCGGCCACGATCAACACCTGCATCGTGGATGTGCCTGTCTATTACAACGATCCGTGGACTCGTGAAACGCTCATGAAGTTTCGAGACCGCCACCAGGACCCGAGCAGCACAGACATCGAGTACGCGGCCCGAGTCAACGGGTTCGAGAGCATCGACGAGCTCATTGCCGCTCACACTAGACACCCATTCCTCGTCACATTCATGAACTTCGTTCCGGGGAATGCGGAGAGCGTGCAGCTCGTGCCGCGCGACCTTCAGATAGAAGTTCCCAAGTACAAGTCCCCCCGGACTGAAACGCCCTCCCGCGCGGTCGGGCACGGCGGCGCCTTCGCGAACATCTACCCCTCCGCCGGCGCCGGCGGGGTGCAGTTACTCGGCCGAACCCCCATCAACGTCGTGGACATGGCGCAGACGCGTGCCGACTTCCGGGAACGCCCTGTTCTGCTCCCCGCAGGCACTCTCGTCTCCTTCCGAGCTATCTCCGAAGCGGAATATTTCGATATCCGGGCGGCGGTGGAGGCGGACGAGTACCGCGTTCGCATCGCTGATATCGAGTTCTCGGTCGGCAAGCACATCGAGGACTGGGAAGGCTACAACGACGAACTCCTGGAGGCACTCCAATGATGCACATCATCATGCCCGGCCTGCAGACCCTCGTTCAGGACAGCGGGCGCGACGGGTACTATGCCCTCGGGATGCCGCCCGCCGGTGCCCTTGACCAGCGCTCCTACACGCTAGGGAACATGCTCGTCGGAAATGATCCCCGAGCGGCCAGCTTGGAATTCGCATTCATGGGGCCAGCGATCCAGTTCCAATCCGACACCGTTATCGCGGTGACGGGGGCTGAAGTGACCGCCCTTATTGACGGTGAGCCACAGCCGATGTGGGCGAGTGTGCCCATCAAGAAGGGACAAACTCTGTCTTTCGGGCCGATGACCCGCGGCAGTCGCGGGTACATTGCTCTGCGCGGCGGGGTCGATGTGCCAAAACTCTTGGGGAGCCGCTCGACATACCAAACCGTTCAGTTCGGTGGGCACATGGGCCGTGCTTTGAAACCGGGTGATGTGCTTCCCATCGGCACCCAAATCCACTCGGAGGACGGTCATGGCGATCGCATCCGTGAGTTGGACCCGAAGTACCTGCCATCGCTTGATTCCAGCGCGGACCTGGCTGTTGTCATCGGCCTGGCTAACTACCGGTTCACTCCCGAGTCGGTGCAGCTCTTCTTTGAAGCCAACTTCACCGTCTCCCATGAAGCCAACCGCACCGCCTACCGCCTGATCGGACCGGCCCTCGAATTCGTAGAACGCGACGTACCCTTCGGAGCCGGGAGCGACCCCAGCAACGTCGTCAATCTCGGCTACCCCCTCGGGTCGATCCAGATCCCGAGTGGAAGCGAGCCTATCTGCCTGCTTCGTGATGCAGTCACTGGTGGTGGATACGTCACGTTCGGCACGATTATCTCCACCGACCTTGATGCACTCGCGCAGCTGAAAACACCGGATACGGTGACCTTCAACTCCGTGTCCGTCACTGAAGCGCACGCTAAACGGCGACACGCCCACAATGAGCTGGCACAGATTGCAAAATCCCTAGAGTACCCGTGGGTATTTGGGGCAGAACGAGAGGAAACCCCATGAGCACACAAATGATCGCGGCCCCGGCACCAGGGGTCTTTTGGCAACGACCGGGCCCCGACGCAGAACCCTTCCTTTCGCCGGGTCAGGAAGTTCGTATCGGCCAAACCATCGGCATTATCGAGATCATGAAAATGTTCGTGGAGGTGCACGCCGATCGTGACGGCATCGTCAAGCGTTATGTGATCGACAACGGCCAGAGCATACCCATGGGCGCCAGCCTCGTCGAGCTCGAGGGGGCATAACCCAGATGAAGCGAGTCCTTGTCGCCAACCGTGGCGAGATCGCGGTGCGCATCATCCGCGCCTGTCACGACGCCGGAATTGAAGCTATCGCCGTCTACTCGGACGTCGACCGTGACGCGCTGCATGTGCAGCTGGCCGACGAAGCCGTCCACATCGGTAAAGCGGCCGCCCCTGAGAGCTACCTGAACCAGGAAGCCCTCATCGCTGCCGCCCGCGAGGGAAATGCCGACGCGGTCCACCCCGGTTACGGGTTCCTCGCGGAGAACGCCCAGTTCGCCGATCTTGTTCAGCACGAAGGGTTCATCTGGATTGGACCCGGCTCCGACACGATCGACCGTATGGGCGATAAGGCGCAGGCCCGCGCTCTCGCGATTGAAGCGGACGTTCCTGTCGTCCCGGGAAGCGTGGTGCTAAGCGACCTCGCGCACGCTACCGACGAAGCCTCTCGGCTCGGCTACCCGGTTCTCCTCAAAGCCGCCGAAGGCGGTGGTGGCAAAGGTATCCGTGCAGTAGCGAACGAGGGTGAACTCCAGCAGGCATTTACCGAAGCGGTTCGGGAGGTCACTGCCGCCTTTGGCGCAGCGAACATCTACCTCGAGAAGTCACTCAGCAACGTCAGACACATCGAGGTCCAAGTCCTCGGAGACCGATTCGGCAACATCGTGCACCTTCACGAACGCGACTGCTCACTCCAACGGCGCCGACAAAAAGTAGTGGAAGAAGCCCCCGCATCGAACCTGGCGCCAGAAACCCGTCGGAAACTCCACGAGTACGCCGTCACGCTCGCCGAAAAGATGGAGTACGTCTCCGCAGGCACCGTCGAGTTCCTCGTAGACAAGGACGGTGGTATCTACTTCATTGAGGTGAATGCTCGAATTCAGGTGGAACATGGCATAACGGAAATGGTTACCGGGATCGACATCTGTGTGGAACAGCTTCGGGTCGCCTTTGGGAGCGAACTGTCATTCACCCAGGCGGAGGTGACTGTCGCTGGTCATGCCATCGAGGCGCGAATCAATGCCGAGAATCCGGCCTTTCACTTTGTCGGGAGTCCCGGCGAAATCGAATACTGCCGCACACCGTCGGGCCCCGGAGTTCGCGTGGACACGTTCGTTGAGACCGGTACCACCGTGCAACCCCACTACGACTCCCTCATCGCGAAAGTCATGGTCCACGCACCGACGCGTGAGCAAGCGAGTCTCCGAATGAACCGGGCCTTGAACGAAACAATCATAATCGGGATCAGCACAACCAAGTCCGTCGTCCAGAACTTGGTGAACACGACTTGGTTCGAGGACGCTGACTACACGACCGAAACTTTGGAGAAGGTCCTGCCCACACTCCTCCACACCTCCGCGTCGCGTCTCGACCGCAAAAAGATCGCGGTCAATAAGTGACCCACGCGAAACACCGCATCGCACTTCTGCCCGGTGACGGCATCGGTCAGGAAGTGTGCGAGTCAGCGGTACTGGTCCTCGACGTGCTGGCCCGCCGTCACGGCTTCGAACTCGTATGGACCGAATTTCCGTGGGGCTGCGACTTTTACCTCCAGACGGGTTCCATGATGGCGCCCGGCGCATTGGAGACGCTCGAGTCCTACGACGCCATTCTTCTTGGCGCGGTCGGTTCTCCGAAGGTGAAAGACCACGTGTCCCTCTGGGGATTGCTAATCCCCATCAGGCGGAGGTTCGACCAGTACGTCAACTTACGACCGGTTCATTCCGTGCGCGGCGTGCGCTCCGCACTCAATTCCCCGGAACCGATCGACTTTCTCATCGTCCGAGAGAACAGCGAGGGCGAGTACTCCGAAGCGGGAGGGCGATTGTTCGCCGGAACGCCACGCGAACTCGCCGTTCAGGAGTCAGTCTTCAGCAGGACCGGTATCGATCGGATCGTGAACTTCGCCGCAGATGCCGCGCTGGAGCGCAAGGGGAAGCTCGTGTCGGCGACCAAGTCGAACGGCATCATCCACACCATGCCGTTTTGGGACGAGGTCGCCTCAGAGGTGGCGGAAAGTCGGGGCGTGCCTAACGACCTCCAACACATCGACGCGCTGGCTGCTCGGTTCGTCATTGCACCTCAAAGTCTGGATGTCGTTGTCGCCTCCAATCTCTTCGGCGACATCTTAAGCGACCTGGGATCCGCGCTCACCGGCGGAATCGGACTTGGACCGTCGGCGAACCTCAATCCCGAACGCGATCACCCATCGATGTTCGAATCCATCCACGGGTCCGCTCCCGATATCGCCGGACTCGGAGTGGCCAACCCCACCGGCGAGCTGTGGGCGTCGTCCATGATGCTCGAACATCTGGGCGAGGTCGATGCCGCGAGGGAGCTCATCGAGGCGGTGGAGACCGTCTTGAGCGTACCTGGCCGATGCACCCGAAATCTCGGCGGTACCGGGACAACGCGCTCATTCACGGACGCCGTCGTGAATCACCTCGAGCCGTTGGCCAGAAACGCTTCTCCAGTCGTGAAGGTCTAGAGGACATGGTTCAGATCAGTCTCATCACCGCCGGCTCGCACGTCGCGTGCGATGGCTCGGCCCCGTATCGGATTCGATCCGACTTCGAGAAAATCGCTTTGATCAGAGAGGGTACGAAACAACCAGCCTCCCTGACCGCACTACCGACCGTTTCATCGGCGACGCCACAGGTGTGCACCGCTCGACCGACTCCAGGATGCTGGGTAGCCCCCCACCGGAAAATGACTCCGACGTTGCGCTCCGTGCGGATCGCCCGCTATTCAATAGCCATACCCGCGCAGAGCCCGCGTGGTTGGCAGGCACAGCCGTTGAGATGCCCTCCCCACCACCCCCACCCGAAAAGGAACGGATGCCAAGGCATCCGCCCGAGAACGAAGGAGTCCTGATGACGGACAACCGTGAGACCCAACTACTGGCGAGCGTGCCGAATGAACTGTTCATCGGGGGTGAGTGGCGCGCCGCCGAGGGCGGCAAGACGCTCACCGTTTCCGACCCGGCGACAGGTGACGCCGTCAAGGCGATCGCGGATGCCTCGCCCTCCGACGGGAAGTCAGCGATGGACGCGGCATCCGACGCGTTCCCGGCGTGGGCGGCGACCTCGGCGCGCGAGCGCAGCGAGATCCTCCGCCGCGCGTTCGACCTGCTACAGGAGCTCAAGGAAGATTTCGCACTCCTCATGACAATCGAGATGGGCAAGCCCCTCGCTGAGGCGCGCGGCGAGGTCGCGTACGGCGGCGAGTTCATCCGGTGGTTCAGCGAGGAGGCCCCGCGCGTGCAGGGCCGCTACGGCGCGAACCCGGAGGGCACCGGCCGCATGATCGTGTCGCAGCATCCGGTCGGGCCTTGCTTCCTGATCACTCCGTGGAACTTCCCTCTGGCGATGGCCACCCGCAAGATCGCCCCGGCGCTCGCAGCCGGCTGCACGGTGGTCATCAAGCCGGCAGCTCTCACTCCGCTGACGACCCTCTTCTTCGCGAAGCTGTTGGATGACGCGGGTGTGCCGAAGGGCGTCGTGAACGTCATCACGACCTCGACCTCGAGCGCAGTCTCGGAGCCAATCATCCGCGACCCGCGGCTGCGCAAGCTGTCGTTCACCGGCTCCACGCCGGTCGGCCAGGCATTACTCGAGCAGTCGGCGCAGGGGGTGCTGCGCACTTCGATGGAACTGGGCGGCAACGCGCCGTTCGTGGTGTTCGAAGACGCCGACCTCGACAAAGCCGTCGACGGCGCGCTTGCGACGAAATTCCGCAACATCGGGCAGGCGTGCACGGCCGCGAACCGATTCGTCGTCCACCGCTCCGTCGTAGACGAGTTCGCGCGCCGCGTCACCGAGCGGGTCCAGGGCTTCTCGATCGGTCGTGGCACCGAGGACGGCGTCACTGTCGGACCGCTCATCGATGACCGCGCGGTCGCGAAGGCGGCGCACCTCGTAGAGGATGCCGTGAAGCGTGGTGCGCAGGTGCGCACCGGCGGCTCCGCCGTCGAGCGGCCGGGCACCTTCTTCGAACCCACCGTGGTGACCGATGTGCAGCCGGGGAGCGACATCCTTCGTGAGGAGATCTTCGGACCGGTGCTCGCGATCGTTTCTTTCGACACCGAGGACGAAGCGGTGCGCATCGCCAACGACACCGAGTACGGGCTGGTCTCGTATGTGTTCACCGAGAACCTCGCGCGCGGCCAGCGCATGATCGAGCGACTCGAAACCGGGATGATGGGGCTCAACCTCGGCGTCGTCTCCAACGCCGCGGCGCCCTTCGGCGGCTGGAAGATGTCGGGCTTGGGCCGCGAGGGCGGCGCCGAGGGCATTCACGAGTACCTGCAGACGAAATACACGCTCACGCCGAACCCGTACTGACCCACTCCCAGTTCGAGTAGATCCTGAACGCCCTCGAGGAGGAGGTCCCGGAAGTCGCCGAGCGCCTCGAGGGCGCACCCGCGCGAACGTACTCGCGTTCACCGGCTTCCCGAAAGTGATCTGGCGCAAGATCTGGTCCAAAAACCCTCAGGCGTGCCTCAACCGCGAGATCCGGCGTCGGACCGATGTCGTGGGCGCCTTCCCGAAGCGCGTCCATGGTCCACCCCGTCGGCGCGGTCTGGGCCGAAGAGCACGATGACGAATGGACTGAGGGACGTCCTACCTCGGCATCGACGTACCAAGCCGCTCACGTCTCACCGCCGTCACGACCAAGAATGGAGGAACCCACCAAAATTGGCGCCCTCAGCGCCCAACAAATCCACGGATCCTACTGTGGATCTGTCACTGACGCCGGTGGTGCTGTGGGCCGGCCTGAATATGACTTGATAGGAGTCTGACCGGGAATTCGTCCCACCTTTATGCTTTCTGCTCCACTCGACCCGCGGTGACGTTTCCACTGATCCTGAGGAAGTGAATCCGTCTATGGAGAGCATGACAGTCCCCGCACCCTACGCCCACCGTTCTTCGCCGCCCGGTTTGCTGGTCACGCGATTCGATACGCGCATACATACCCATCACGTCGCGATAGTTCACAATCTCGGTCGCCCGGTCGCTGATCGAGATTTCGCCATCAGGCAAACACCCCAGCGCAGCATGCCTACGCCGTCGACCGCACAATAAGCTCCGGTGCTAGGAGCTCGCTCTCTGCCCCTCTGTTGTCAAGCAGCGAGAGTAGCTTTTCGAAGCTCAAACGCCCCATCTCGACCATTGGCGAGCGAACGGTGGTGAGGTTCACGGCCTCCGCGATGGGGGTGTCGTTGTAGCCGACGACCGCGATGTCGTCTGGCACCGAAATGCCGAGCGCCTGCAGGGCTCCAATCGCGCCAATTGCCGCAAAATCGTTCACCGCGAACACCGCCTCAGGGCGGGCGTGGGCGGCCAGAATCTCGGCGATCGCTGCCTGTCCGGCAGGCGCGTCGAAGCCTGCGTAGTGGATGTCAACATCCGAGCCCCCGACGCCATGTTCCTCCAGCATCTCAAGAAAGCCTCCAGCGCGGTCGACCGTGGTCGAGGCGTACTGTGCGCCTGCTATCACGGCGAAGCGCTGCCGTCCGGTCGAGAGCAGATGCGAAGCTGCGAGCCGTCCGCCGGCAACGTCGTCGCAGGTGACTGAAACGTGGCCGGACCTCCGACGCGACACGAGCGTGAGCGGCACGCCGCGCGCCGCTAGCTCATCGAGATACGGCGAATCCAGGCTCGCGTCACCAAAGATGAGTCCGTCGACACGGCGGGCCAGCAGCGCCTCGGTTCGCAAGCGCTGGCGGGTGGGGTCGTCGAGGGAGTTGGCAACCACCGTCATCCGCCCGCACGCCTCGGCCGCCGCGTCGATGCCCTCGTAGATAGTGGCGAGCACGTAGTCCTGCAGGCGCGGCACGATCACCCCAACCAGATCAGAACGCGAGGTTCGAAGCGAGGCCGCGTGCGGGTTACGCGCATAGCCGCGCGCGCCCGCCAGTTCTCGGACGCGGCGGATGGTTTGGGGGGATGCCCATTTAGCTTCTGTGCCCGGTTCGGCATTGATGATCCGAGAGACAGTTGAGACATTGAGCCCCAGCTCGCTGGCGAGGGATTTGAGCGTGACGGGCTCCGTGACGTCCATGGTCAGTCTCCAATTCTCTGCCGCGCGACCTGATAGTCGTGTTTGCGTGAGCGACGTCCGTTGCCATAGTATCAACGCTACGTCGAACACATACGTTTGCGGCACACGTTTGCCGCATACGTTTGCTTAATTTCTCAATAGCGGCCCACCGCATCGCGGAGCCGGAAGCAAGCCTTGTCTACATGGAAGTAGCAGCGAAGTG
Source organism: Glaciibacter superstes DSM 21135 (assembly GCF_000421145.1). GTDB lineage: Bacteria > Actinomycetota > Actinomycetes > Actinomycetales > Microbacteriaceae > Cryobacterium > Cryobacterium superstes. The sequence continues at coordinate 21,701 of NZ_ATWH01000018.1, forward strand.
GCACACATTAAAGTTCTTGGCACCGGAGGAACCATCGCGTCCTCCTCAAATGGGGCAGCGGGCGCCGTCGCCAAGGCAGGCGCGGCCGAGCTCATCTCAGGGCTTGTCATCGAGCACGCCGTTTCCCACCGCGATATCTTCACCCTCGGCAGCTACCAGCTCACGCTCAAGCACCTGCGCCTCATTGCGCGGGGCGTGGCTGCGGCCGCCAACGACCCGGATGTTGACGGCATCGTTGTCACCCATGGCACTGACACGCTCGAAGAGACCGCCTTCCTACTCGACCTTGTGCACAACTCGCCAAAACCGGTTGTGATCACGGGCGCGCAGCGCACAGCAGACTACGACGCCCCCGATGGTCCCGGCAATATCGCCGAAGCCATCGCCGTTGCCGCGGACCCAAATATGCGCGAACTAGGGGCTCTTATCTCGTTCAGCGGTACCGTGCGCACGGCACGCGGAGCGCGCAAGAGCCACACCGTTGCAGCGTCGCCCTTCGGAGGCGGCACCGAAGTGGCTCACTTCGCCGGCATGCGGCTGGTGCAAACCGCATCCACCATCCATCGCGTACCCCTCGACTTGCCGTCCGAGGCATTCGACGAGACGGTGGTGGATATTGTGAGCACCTACCCAGGTGCCGAACCGGTGCTGCTCACGGCGGCTCTCGAGCGCTCCGCCGCCGTTGTCATCTCCGGAACAGGCGTTGGCAACGCCGGCCCCGGCTTCGCCGAGGTGGTTCAGGCCTCCCCTCAGCCCATCGTGCTCTCAACCCGCGTGCCCTGGGGGCCCGTCGTGCCAATGTACGGGAACGGCGGCGGTATCGACCTGGTTGCCGCCGGGGCGATTCTTGCGGGCGATCTCAACCCTTACCAATCCCGAATTCTCACTGCTCTACTGGTTTCGCAGGGCTATACCGGAGCAGACTTCGCCGAGCATTTCGCTCGGCATCGCTAAACCACAAACGCAACGCATCGCGACACTCGGAGGCAACATGTCAAAGAAGATTTATGTCAGTATCGGAATCGATGTCGACGCCGTTGGGGGCTGGCTCGGTTCCTACGGCGGCGAAGATTCCCCCGGTGATATCTCGCGCGGTCTCTTCGCCGGCGAGGTAGGGGTTCCCCGTCTACTCAAGCTCATGACCGACCGCGACCTGCCCACCACGTGGTTTTGGCCCGGCCACTCGATCGAAACCTTCCCCGAGCAGTTCGACGCAACCGTCGCCGCAGGCCACGAGGTTGGCGTGCACGGCTACAGCCACGAGAACCCCCTCGCGATGACCCGCGAGCAGGAGACCGAGGTGCTCGACCACTGCATCGACCTATTTGTGAGCAAAACAGGCGTTCGCCCCGAGGGCTACGTGGCCCCGTGGTGGGAGTTTTCCACCGTCACCAACGAAATCCTGCTCGAGCGGGGCTTCCTCTACGACCACTCACTCATGCACAACGACTTCACGCCATACCGCGTGCGCGTTGGCGACAGTTGGACCAAGATCGACTACAACGCTCCACGGGCCGCCGACTGGATGAAACCCCTCGTGCGCGGCGAGGAGACTGACCTCATCGAGATTCCCGCCAACTGGTACCTCGACGATCTGCCTCCCATGATGTTCATCAAGGGCTCGGCCAACAGCCACGGCTTCGTGAGCCCCCGCGACATCGAGCAGATGTGGAAGGACCAGTTCGACTGGGTCTACCGCGAGATGGACTACGCCGTTTTCCCGATCACCATTCACCCCGATGTTTCAGGACGCCCACAGAACCTCCTCATGATCGAACGCCTGATCGAGCACATGAGCAGCCATGATGGCGTGGAATTCGCCACCATGAAAGACATCGCTCGCGATTTCGACCAGAGGTTCCCGCGCTAAGCCGCGGCCTCCCTACTGAAAGGAACTTTTCTCATGACCACACCTTCCGCGATAAAAGACGCCCAAAACCAGCGATCCACACCTCCAACGGGGCAAACGGCGCCCTGGGACGTGCCCATCACCAAAAAAACCATCACTCAGGTTTCGATCGTTTGCTTCATCGCATGGGTCGCCTCCGTGTACGACTACACCCTGTTCGGCACCCTGCTCCCGGTGATCGCCGCGGACTTCGGCTGGGATGCCGGCCAAGCCACCATGATCAACACCTTTGCCACGGTTGGCGTATTCATCGTGTCGCTTGTTGTTGGCACGATTCTTGACCGTCTCGGCCGCAAACGCGCGCTTATCCTCCTCATGATCGGCGGCGCGGTTGCCTCCGGCCTCACTGGTGCCGCTGTGGGTGCTGCGAGCCTGGTAATCATTCGCGCCTTCTCAGGCTTCTCGATCTCCGAAGAGGTTGTGAACGCGGTCTACCTCAACGAGATATACAAGAAGGCCAAGAGCCGCGGCTTCATGTTCAGCCTCGTGCAGTCAGGCTGGCCAGTAGGCGCACTGCTGTCGGCCGGCCTCTCGGCCCTCCTGCTACCCATCATCGGATGGCGTTGGAGCTTCGTGTTTGCCGCCGCGCTGTCGCTCATCGTTGTTGCCGTCGCCACACGGCTGCCGGAATCTCCTACTTTTGCTGCCATGAAGGAAGTTCGCCGCCGCCGCGCGGCCGACGACATCGAGGGCGCCAACTCGCTCGCCGCCGAACACGACCTGGAAGTGGCTAGCCAGTACAAGACCGGCCTCAAGGATGTCTTCACCAAGGAACTGCGGATGAACACCATCTGCCTGTCGCTCGCCTGGTTCTTCAGCTGGGTCGCCATCCAGGTCTTCTCGGTGCTTGGCACCACGGTGCTCGTTGAGGCCAAGGCCGTTTCATTCGACAATGCCCTGCTCATCCTTGTGATTGCAAACGCAGTTGCGTTCCTCGGCTACCTCGTGCACGGCTGGGTTGGCGACCGCCTCGGCCGCAAGCTCACGGTCACGCTCGGTTGGGTGCTCGGCGGAGTTTCGTCGACGGTCATGCTCTTCGGCCCGAGCGACGCAACATTTGTTATTACGTTGTACGCGATCACCCTGTTCTTCCTCACCGGACCCTTCGCTGCGCTGCTCTTCCACATGGGTGAATCATTTCCAGCCCACGTTCGCGGCATGGGCACCAACGTTGCACACGTTATGGCTCCCGTCGGCGGCATCGCCGGATCGTTCTTCCTCGGGGCGCTGCTACTCGCGGATGTAGACATGATGTGGGCCGCGTTCTTCACCGGCTCGCTCGGCCTCTTCCTCGCCGGCCTGAGCATGCTCGGTACCCGCACGACCAATCGGTTGGGCGACCACAAGAAGGCAAAGGAGTACGCAGCAGCATGAGTATCCGACGTGACGATAATCTTGCGGGCAAAGTAGCCGTCATCTCCGGCGGCGCGAGCGGCATCGGCCAAGCTCTCGCTGTGGCATACGCCAGAGCCGACGCACACAGCGTGATCGGCTACTTTGCTGGCGACCCGCACTCGAAGACCCAGACGCAGGAGCTGGTTGCTGCCGTTGGTGGCCGCTGCCTTACGGTTCCTGTCGACGTGCGCGACTACGAGCAGACCGAGGCCCTCGCCCAGGCTGCTGTTGATGCCTTCGGAAGGCTGGACATTGCGGTTGCCGCGGCGGGCATTCTTCGCCGCAACTCCCTCGCCGACATGACCGACAAAGCGTGGGGCGACATGATAGATGTTGATCTCTCGGGCGTCATGCGCGTCTTCCGGTCTTGCTCGGCTCGCATGACCGAGGGCGGCGCCATGGTCGCCACCTCATCGATCGCGGGCGGCGTCTATGGCTGGGAGGAGCACTCTCACTACGCGGCTGCCAAATCGGGCCTGCTGGGGCTATGCCGCTCGCTTGCCGTTGAACTCGCGCCAAAGGGCATCCGTGTGAACACGGTCATTCCTGGCCTCATCGAGAGCCCGCAGTCGCTCGACGCCAAGAACTCGCTTGGCAGAGAGGGGCTGGATGCAGCGAACGCTGGTATCCCACTGGGCCGAGTTGGCAATGTGGACGAGGCGGCGCGCGTGCTCCGCTTCCTTACGAGCGACGACTCCGCCTACATCACCGGCCAAGAGATCATCGTCGACGGCGGCCTCACGATTCGGTGGCCAAGCTGATGACAGTCTCGAACGCGGGAATGCGTCAGCTCGCCGGGAAGGTCGCCGTAATCACCGGTGCCGCGAGCGGCATTGGCCAGGCTATCGCCTCGCTCTACGCCGCCGAGGGTGCCACCATTGCCCTGCTCGATCTCTCAGTTGAGCGCCTCGCCGAAAGCGTCGCTCTTTGCGAGCAGGAAGGTGCAATCGCCTCGGCTCACGCCGTCGACGTGACCAATTCCGAGTCGGTTCGCCAGGTCATGGATACGGTGGTCGCCACACACGGCGGTATCAACATCCTCGTCAACAGCGCGGGCATCCTGGACCAGACGCCCCTGCTCGAAATGTCCGAGGAGACCTTCGACCGCACGATCGAGGTTGACCTCAAGGGAATCTTCACCGCCTGCCGATGGGCGGCGCCCGTGATGGTTGCTTCTGGAGTTGGTGGCCGGATCATCAACATCGCTTCGCAGCTCGGGCTCAAGGGCGGGGTTGGGCTCACGCACTACGCCGCGGCAAAGGCGGGCGTCATCGGATTTACCAAGTCGCTCGCACTCGAGCTCGCTCCACACGGCGTGCTTGCCAACGTAATCGCCCCTGGGCCCATCTTCACGCCGCTCATTGACGGTCTCTCTGAGGATTGGAAGGCCGCCAAGCAGGCCGAGCTGCCCATTGGCCGCTTCGGCTACGCCTACGAAATTGCGCCAACCGCGCTGCTGCTCGCGAGCGACCCCGGCGGCAACCTATACACGGGTCAGACGCTCGGCCCCAACAGCGGCGACGTGATGCCATAACTGCGGCCCAGGCTGGAGGAAATACATATGTGCGGAGGATGCCCCGGAGGTAGTGTGATCTCACCCCTAAGTGCTCACGTCACCCTTCGGGGCATCAAAGCGCAGGTTACACGCGAGCTCTCCTCGCGCTGCGCCCCAAATTTTCGGGTCGGCGTATTTGGCGACTCGTGGGTTGTCACTGGCGCAACGGGCAAGCAGACAGTGTGCGCCTCGATCGAGGATGCGGCGTTTGCCGTAGTGGGCGCGGTGTGTGTTGCAGGGATGCCGGCTGCGGCTGCTCAAATCCTTCTGAACGTGGACGCCCCGACCGTGGATTCGGGTATGTCGGGAATCCTCGAGGACGGCCCTCGCAGCGCTATCGTGACCGAAGCCGCGACCACTACTCTTATAGCGCCCGGACAGCCGCTGGCGCCAAGACTCACCGGCGTCCCATCGTTCCCCGACCCGGGAGCGCTGACCCCGTCCGAGCTCGTCGACTGCTTGCTCTGGTTTGCGGCGACCCACCCGGTCGCGCTTCTTGAGCATCCGTTGCCACCGAAAGAGGAATTGGTGCTCGCCCCCGATTGCCCGGGGTGTCGGAGCCGTTCCGCAAACTCGCATTTAGCACGAATCACCTTGAATACGAACCATTGGGACCCTAGCTGTTTATGTCGTTGCCGAGCTATATCAGGTCCGACAACGCTACAAGGGGCCGGTTCATCGCCTTGCAGTATCGGAGCAACAAGGCGGCCGTTGATCGTCTGAAGCTGCTCCCCGCGGAGGCAGCTCTTGTATCGCAGAGGCTTGGCAAGAGGATTTGCTTTGCGGCAGTGAATGCCCGTCGCCCGCTGTCTGCGTCCAAGTCGTATGACCTGGCAGACCGATTGGCGCCGCTGCTATGGTCGAAAGGTCTGCCTTGCTGATCGAGTTTCTCATGCCTCAGCCGGCTTCCGCTTGGTCATCGCCTGACCTCGCGGCAGGCCGGTTTTCCGCGCTGAGGAATCCCCCCCACCTCGGCGGGCGAGTATCGAGCGCGGCTGTATGGTCTGCCTCAAGACCCTGCGTCATCCGGCTCAGTGTCAGTCGATCTCCTGATTGCCTGCGTGCGCAGGAGGTAGCCGCACTCCAAAGGAAGAGACAATGAATCGGTCCATCCGAATCCTGACTGTCGTCATCGCTGCGACCCTCTCCCTGAGCGCTTGCGCGGCTGAGCCGGGGCCTGCGGCTGAGGACGAGAGCGGCACAACCGATGTGAAGATGTCGTATGTGGCCTTCAGCGGCATCGCACCCACTCTGCTCGCGATCGATAACAGCACCTACGAGCGTCACGGGCTGAACGTAGAGGGATCGATCGCGGCCTCGCCCGCTGCGATTCTCTCAGGATTGGTCAACGGCGAGCTTCAGATCGGGTTCACCACGATCCCGACCCTCATCTCGGCCGTTCAGGAGGGGGTGCCGATCAAGTGCATCGCCTCCGCCGATGGCATCGGAGCTACGGCGCCCCCCGCCGACATCAGCAACGCCCTGCTCGTCGCCCCCGACAGTGCGGTAACTTCGGCAGCCGAGCTCGAGGGAAAGCGCATCGGCGTGATCGCCCTTGGCTCGCTGAACCACCTCATCGCGATGGATCTGATCGCCCAGGCGGGCGGGGACCCCTCGACGGTCGAGTTCGTTCAGCTTCCTCTGCCGCAGACAGGAGATGCGCTCGTCGGCCACCAGGTAGACGCGGCGATCACCACCGAGCCCTTCACACTCCCCCTCCTCGACAAAAAATTCCGGATGCTCGGCTCGGCTGACGCGCCGGGCGGCCTGACGAGCGAGCGCACGACGAAGTGCTTCGCGGCCAGTGACCAATTCATCGCGGCCAACCCGGAGGTCGTCAAGCACTTCATCGCCGCACAGGATGAGGCCCTCACCTACGCGCAGGATCATCTGGACGAGGCGCTCGCGATGCTTCCGCAGATCCTCGACCTCTCCCCCGAAGCCGCGCTGGCAACCGAGACGGGCCTCATCTTCCAGCCGGGAATCGCGCCTGCCGACGTCGAGTACCTGCAGGACAAGATGGTCGAGTTCGGCTGGGTCGATGAGACCCGTTCCGTGAAGGACTACGTGTACTCGCCGGGCGACACCGAGTGACGCAGCAAGGGAGCATGGGGGTCTCCTTCGAGAGCACCACCGCGTTGGCGCGGATGCTGCGGGATCGACACATCTCGTCCGTCGAGCTCCTGCAGGAAAGCCTTGCGGCGTACGACCGGTACAACGATCTGGTCAACGCCGTGGTGGTGACGCAGATCGAGCAGGCATTCGACCAGGCAAGGCAGGCGGACCAGGAGCTCAGCGACGGCCGCATCCGTGGCCCGCTTCACGGCATCCCCATGACCGTCAAGGAGAGCTTCGACTGGGTCGGCACGCCGACGACTGTCGGCGACCCGGCCTTCACGGGGAACTTCCCTGAGACGACGGCCGTGCCCGTCCAGCGGCTGCAGGCTGCAGGCGCGATCGTGTATGGAAAGACCAATGTCCCATTGCACCTGGCCGACGCGCAATCCTTCAACGATGTCTATGGGACGACCAACAATCCCTGGGCGCTCGATCGAGTCGCGGGAGGCTCGTCCGGAGGGAGCGCGGCGGCGCTCGCCTCGGGGATGACCTCGCTCGAACTGGGATCCGACATCGCCGGGTCGTTACGCAACCCCGCACACTACTGCGGTGTCTTCAGTCACAAGCCGACGTACGGGATGGTTCCGAGCGACGGGCACGGACTGCCAGGAACTCACGCGGATCTCGACATCCAGGTTGTGGGCCCGATGGCTCGGACGGCTCCCGACCTGGATCTCGCGATGGGCATCCTGGCCGGCGATACCTACCGGCGAACGTCCGGCGGCAGGACACTCGCCAACTTCAGGGTCGCCGTCGTGCTCGAGAGCCCCTTCCTCAGGCAGGACCCCGAACTCACCGAACAGCTGCGAACGGGCATCGACCTTCTGAAGGACGCCGGCCTGACCGTCGAGTTCGACGCCCGGCCCGACCTGGACGCGGAACGGACGATTGACCTCCACATGCTTCTCCTCCGCGCCGCGACCGGCGCTGCCAAGCCCGTCGCGCCTCGGGCGGCCGACATCGCCGCCGACCTCGAGCGGTTCCGGGCCGGGGCTCGCGATCGCCCAGCATTCGAGGCACGAGGCCACGACCTCTCGTATCGGGAGTGGTGGGAGCTGCACAACGAGCGGGAGCGGGAACGTGCCGTCTGGACCGCGTTCTTCCGCGACTACGACCTGCTGTTGTGCCCGACGTCTGCGTCGGCGGCTCCTGCCCACGATCACCGGCCCGATCGTTTCGCCCCCTCTCCGTCGGCACAACCCGGTGTCCGACACGAACCCCTCTACTGGGCTCTGTGGCCTGGGGTGGCCTATCTTCCGAGCACCGTGGTTCCGTTCGGTCTCACGCAGTCTGGCCTGCCCTGCGGCCTGCAGGTCGTCGCCCCGCACGGCGCGGATGCGCTCGGCATACAGTTCGCCGGCCTCGTCGAGCAGACACTCGGCGGGTTCCAGCCAGCTCCGCTTGTGAGCTCCGGTCGGCCCTGAGCGCTGCCTGACCGTGAGCCGGGCCGGGCTTGTTCCTCAGAGCGTCCGAGTCACCGTTCCCGAGAGGATGCGCACGAGCGCCACGCTGTCGGCCGGCACCACATCACCTCGCCACGCGACGTGCTGATCCTGGCGGCACAGCACCAAACCGTTGTGATAGGCGGAGGGGGCGGAGGAGCGGTCGACGTCGATGACAGCCAGTGGCATCCCCGCCCGCCCGGCGGCACCCATCAGAGGCTCGATGTCGATCACGGGATCGAACCGCAAGAGCGTGTATCCGCTTCCGAACCTGTCGTACAGAGAGACCCCCGGCTCGAGCCATAAGTGCGGCGCCCGGCAGCCTGGGGTCGTAGAAGGTGTGTACTCGGACATCGTGTAGGCCGGGGCCGACTCGCCGTCATATGCGATGAGGGGTGAGCCGTCGTAGGAGTACCCGAAGTTGAGGCCCTCGGCCGCGAACTGCCTGACGTTCACCTCGTAGGCGAGCTTGCCGACCGCTTGGCGTGCAGCCTCCCCAGCATCCGTGTCGTCTTCGATTTCGGGCGGGACCGCGAAGCGAGCCGTCCGTCGCTGGTGCTCCATGGCGAACTTGGACACCTGAGCCGTGATCGGAAGACGTTCGGCCTCGTAGGCATCGAGGATGCCCTCCCCGCCCCAGCCTTGGAGGTATGCCCCGAGCACCCAGCCCAGGTTAAACGCGTCGGCGATCCCGGCGTTCATTCCGTAGCCGGCATATGGTACCCACAGGTGCGCTGCGTCGCCACAGATGAAGACGTTGCCCGCACGGAGCCGGTCGGCCACGAGCCGGCGCGCCACCCAGTCCTCCTCCGAGAGAATCCGGTACTCGAACTCGTCATCGACTCCGAGGATGGTCCGGATGGACCAGTCGCGATCGACGGTGCCGTTCTCGGCCTCCTCGTCGGAGAGATGGTTGTGGATGAGGAAAGTCGCGTGTCCGTCGATCGCGTAGACGTGTCCGTTGCGTCGCGGATTGTAGGTGTAGTAACCCCAGGCGGGCTCGCCGGGCATCGCCTCGGGAAGCCCGGGCGCCTCGATGCAGGTCGACTGCACGTGCTGGAGCACCGGGTCGCCGGAGAGGGAGGCGCCCATCTGCTTGCGCACGGCCGAACGTCCGCCGTCCGCCCCGATCAGGAACCGGGCGGAGAGCGTGCGTTCCTGTCCATCGGGGTCGCCGCTCACCAGAACCGTGACTCCGTCCGCGCTGTCGTGGTAGCTGAGGAACGTGGTCTCGTTCAGCAAGGTCACGTTCGGCAGCCCCGCCACATGCTCGACGAGGATCGGTTCCAGAAAGGTCTGGTTGATTCGATGCGGTGGTTCAGGGGTCGACCAGCCGGTGTCCGGCCCGAGATCGGACGTGTATCGGTCCTGTCGCGCGGGAATGTGGATCCGGGCGATCTCGGTTCCCGTGAGAACCGTGCGGAACGCGACATCGTTCGGGTAGTCGTCCGGCAGACCGGCCTGGCGTACCTTCTGCGCCATGCCGAGCGTGCGGAAGCGCTCCATCGTGCGTGCGGCCACGTGGTTGCTCTTGACGCTGGGTGGTTGCAAGTACGGTCGGGACTCGACGACGATCACGGAGACCCCGCGCGAATCGAGGTCCATGGCCGCAGTCAATCCGACTGGTCCCGCCCCGATGATGATGACGTCCGCATCCCGCGTCATGCCGTCACGGTTCCACTGTTTCGCGGTCATCTGGTCAGGCTCACTTTCAGGCGTCCAACCGCCGGGAGGGAATAGAGACGGTACGCCTCTTGAGCGTCATCGATGGGGAAGATATGGGTGATGTAGTCGTCGGGAAGCCGAGAATGCTCAAGGAGGTAGGCCTGTCCCCGGTGCAGGTAGGGGCGCCAGTCGTCCGTGTGCGATCCGTGCATCGTCGCGTTCTTTCGGAAGAACGGGCGGATCGGGAAAACGTACTGCGCATCGGGTAGCCCGTAGACGAGCATGTGCCCATGGGGCGCTAAGGCGTCAACGGCTGCCGCGATCACCTCTTGGCTGTGGCCGACCACGTCGATGACGAGGTCGAATGTGCGCTCGCCGAGCCCGGCCGCCCAGCGCGTGGCGTCGTCGGCCACCACCTCGTTAATGCCGAACGGTTCCGCGCAATCGGAACGGTCGACGCGATCTATGCCAGTGACGTTTCGAGCGCCGAGGCTCCTCAGCACGTGGGTGAACAGCAGACCGAGCGGGCCGAGCCCGATGACCGCTATCCGCTTGGATGCGAGGTCGGGGATGCGGTCGAGCGCGCTGAAGACGGTCGCCAGAGGCTGGACGATTGTTGCGGTGGTGTCGCCGAGCCGGCCGTCCACCGGGATCATGTTGTCGGCGGGGCAGGTGACGAGCTCGGCTAGGCCGCGCCCGCTCGCGAGGCGTCCGACTACACGAGTGCCGGGAGCCAGGTCGTCGGACCTGCTCTCGACGACGGTGCCGACGAGCTCATGCAGGGGTGAGCCCGACCTGCCGCTCTCCTGATTGAATGGATCGATGTGGCCGAGGAACTTGGGGATGTCACTCCCGCAGATCGATCCGGCCAGGAAGCTCACGAGGACTTCCCCATCACGCAGGTCCGAGCCCCGGGGAGGATCAATGACGATCTTCCGGAACGCGCCGGGCCCGTCTTGCTGCAGTGTCCACATCTCGTGTCCTCTCGATGATCTCACGGCTCATGCCGAATGCGCCGGCTCGCCCTCGATCGATGCTCCTGAGCGCGGCCCATGGCAATCGGGTCCGTGAAATCACTCTCGATGGATAAGCCACGCAAGGCCGAGGTTTGGCCGACTTATTCCGCAGAGAGGAAGGATGACATTCCCCACGACGAGCGTCGAACGCGGGTGTTAGTTTCTCGTCACCGCTCTGAGGAGCACCCCGCCGACGCTAGACCCGAGGATGACCCAGGCTCAGCAAGCGCGGACCAGAATGCCTGCACCATGTCCAAGGAAAAACCGAAGAGGAACTGAGGAGAACGTATGAAGAAGCCACGAGCAACGGTGCTCGTCGCCGCAGCAGCCGTAACCGCGCTCATGCTCGCCGGGTGTGCTCAGGACGCCGGCTCAGGCAGAGACGAAGAGGGCGCAGCAGGAGGGAACGTCGACGTGCGGATGGCCTACGTGGCATTCGCGGGAATCGCACCCACGCTCCTGGGCATCCAGGACGGCATCTACGAGGACCACGGCCTGAACGTGAAGGGCGAGGTGGCAGTGTCGCCGGCCGCCATCATCGCAGGACTCACCAACGGTGAGCTCGACATCGGATTCACCACCATCATCACGCTCGTCTCCGCCGTGCAGCAGGGCGTCGGAATCAAATGCCTCGCTTCCGCGGACGGCGTCGGCGACTCGTCGCCCGAGATCCAGAACAATGGCCTCGTCGTCGCCCCCGACAGCCCCATCACCTCTGCGGCGGACCTGGAGGGCAAGAAGGTCGGCGTGCTGGCTCTTGGGTCGCTCAACCACCTCGTTGCCACGGACCTCATTGCAAGAGCGGGCGGAGACCCGAGTACGGTCGAATTCGTGCAGCTCCCCTTCCCGCAGGTCGAAGGTGCCCTGACGGGCAAGCAGGTCGACGCAGGCATCATCACGGAGCCCTTCACCAGTCCATTGATGGAAAAGGGCTTCAAGAGCCTCGGATGGAGCGAGGCCCCCGGCAACCTGATGAGCGAGCGGACGACGAAGTGCTACGCCGCGAGCGAAGCGTACATCGAGAAGAACCCCGAGACGGTCGCGAAGTTCATCGCCGCGCACGACGAGACGCTCACCTACGCGCAGGAGCACGTGGACGAGGCACTCGCAACGCTCCCGCAGATCCTCGACATCTCGGACGAGGCCGCGAAGGGCACTGTGACGGGCGCGATCTGGAAACCGGGAATCGCTCCCGAGGATATCGAGTACGTTCAGGAGTTGATGCTCAAGTACGGCTGGGTCGAGGAGGAACTCTCTGTGGACGACTATAAGTACACGCCGTAAGCCCGACGTATCACTGAGACGAACCAGAATGACAACCCTCGAGCGAGGAGGCTCCTGATGCTCCGCCGGAAATTCGGTGACACCCCACTCAAGTGGACGGGCGTCGGGATCCTCCTGCTCATCTGGCTCGTGTTCGGAGCCGTACCCGATCAGACATCGATCCCCACGCTCCCGGCAACGATCCAAGCCCTGTTCGGCGAACTTGGCGACCCCAACTACTGGGGCGCCATCGGGGACACCCTGCAGACGTGGTTCGTGAGTCTTGTCATCGGCAGCGTCGTCGGCATCACCCTCGGCATCCTCGCCGGCCTGAATGTCTGGATGGAGCGGAGTATCGCGGCGCCGGTCGAGTTCTTCAAGACCATCCCGATCATCGCTGTGCTGCCGCTCGGCATCCTCGTCCTCGGGACCGGGCCTTCGATGCGCATGACCCTGGTCGCGTTCGCGGTGACCTGGCCGCTGCTTGTGCAGACCCTGTACGGGGTCCGGTCGATCGACCCGATGATCCGCGATTCGGCGCGGTCGATCGGCGTGGGCCCGGTGCGAACGTTCTTCTCGGTCGTGCTTCCCTCCGCCTCGCCGTTCATCGCGACAGGAGTACGGGTCGCGGCGGCGATGGCCCTGGTGATCACGATCGTCATCGAGCTCGTCGCCGGAGGCAGTGGTCTCGGTGTCGAGATCTCGAACGCGGCCCTGTCTGGCGGGACGGCGCTACCGACGATGTACGCGTTGATCCTCACGACGGGCTTGGTCGGGATGCTCCTGACCGGAATCATCGGCGCCGTCGAGCGTCGGCTCCTTGCCTGGCACACCACCTACCGGAGCATCGAGGTGGCAGCATGACGATCCCGCGCCGCATCCTGTTTGTCGCGAGCTACCTCTGGCTGCCCGTTCTGCTCATCACGTGGTGGTGGATCGCCTCCGCCTCGTCGACCTCGACGTTCTTTCCGCCGCTGTCGACCATCCTCTCCGAAACCGGTCGGCTGTGGATCTTCGATCACGCGGTGAACGACCTGGTGCCGAGCCTCTTCAACCTCGCCATCGGCTACGTGCTTGCAGTCGTCGTCGGCATCGGGCTAGGGTCAGTGCTCTGGAGGTTCCGCCGGGCAGCCGTTGCGGCGCATCCGGTGGTCTACTTCCTTTACGTGCTGCCAGCGCCGGCGCTTCTGCCGGTCTTCATGCTGGCCTTCGGCCTCGGCATGACGATGAAAGTCGCGATCGTCTTCCTCTCCTGCCTCTGGCCCGTGCTGCTCAACACGCTCGACGGCATGCGCGCCACCGACGACATCAAACTCGACGTCGCCAAGACGCTGAACCTCAGCGTGTTGCAGAAGCTTCGCATCGTGGTGCTTCCGGCGGCGTCTCCGCAAATCGCCGCCGGGATGCGCACCGCCCTTGCCTTTGGCATCGTGCTCATGGTCGTGAGCGAGATGGTTGCGTCCACGGAGGGGATCGGGTACTTCATCCTCCTGTCGCAGCAAACCTTCGCGGTCACGAACATGTGGACGGGCATTCTGGTGCTTGCGATCGTGGGCAGCCTGCTGAACATCCTGTTTGTGCTCGGCGAGAGACGAGTTCTCAAATGGCACTACCAATCGACCCTGATGAACAACGCGAGGTGAACGGATGAGCCTAAACCAAACCCGATCGGAAGACACCGTGGACACGAACACAGAGCGGGAGGCACCGGCTGCTCAAGCGGCCGTGCCGGTACTCCAGGCGAGAAACATCAAGAAGGTCTACGGCAAGGGTTCCGAGGCGAAGACCGCGGTCGAGGACGTGAGCTTTGAAGTGGCTAAGGGCGAGTTCGTCTGCATCGTCGGCCCAAGCGGCGGCGGCAAGACGACACTGCTGCGGATCCTCTCCGGACTCATGCCGGCGACCGAGGGTGAAGCGCTCTTCGAGGGTGCAGCGGTGCGCTCGGTTCCCGACCGCGTGTCCATCGTCTTCCAGGACTACAGCCGATCCTTGTTCCCCTGGCTCCGGGTCAACAAGAACGTCGAGCTGCCTCTGCGCGTCAAGAAAGTGCCACGCGTCGAGCGCGCGAAGCGCGCCCAGGAGGTGATCGAGGCGGTCGGCCTGGCCGGCTCGGAACGGCGCTACCCATGGCAGCTCTCGGGTGGCATGCAGCAACGCGTGGCGATCGCCCGCGCCCTCGCCCACCGTCCCGACCTGTTGCTGATGGACGAGCCGTTCGCCTCGGTGGACGCGCAGACCCGCTTCGAGCTCGAGGACATGATCCTCCGAGTGCGGGACGAGTTCGACGTCACGGTCGTGCTGATCACCCACGACATCGACGAAGCCGTCTATCTCGCCGATCGCATCGTCGTGCTCTCCACCTCCCCGAGCACGGTGCGAGAGCTCGTGACGGTTCCTCTCACGAACCCGCGCGAGCAGGCCGCCACTCGCAACGACCCCGAGTTCGCCTCGTTACGCACGAGGCTGCTCGGGCTGGTGACCCGGTAGGCCGGTGATGCCGACAACCCCGGCGCACGAGGCGGAGCACGAACTGAACGCAGCTGGGCTCCGCACGATGGCCGCGGACGCCGCCTTCCCTCTTGCCGAAGACCGACTCCCGGCCGTCCTGGAGACTCTGCGCGGCCTGCGCTCGGTGATCGGGCGACTCGACGGCGTACCGCTCGGCTCCACGCCGCCGGCCGTCGGCTTCGACCCACGATGGCGATGACGGTGCGGCCATGGGAGCTCCCCCTCGCCGAGGTGTCGGAGCTCATCGCCACGCGCGCGCTCTCACCCGTCGAGGTTGTGGAGTCGGCGCTCGAGCGGATCGAGGAGACTCAGCAGCAGGTGAACGCCTTCGCCCTGGTGACGGCCGAGGACGCTCGCCGTCAGGCGAAGACAGCCGAGGCGGAGATCCTCGCCGGCCATTATCGCGGACCCCTCCACGGCATCCCGTTGGGCGTGAAGGACCTCTACGACGTCGAGGGCCTCGCCACACGCAGCGGCTCGCTCGCCACCTCCGACGCACCCGCCGCGGCGACCGCGACCGTCGTTCGGCGACTGGAGGAGGCCGGCATGATCCTCGTGGGCAAGACCAACACGCACGAGTTCGCCCTAGGCGGCATCACCCCGACCGTTCGCAACCCCTGGGACGGCGAGTACATCGCCGGAGGCTCCAGTGGCGGGTCTGCTGCGGCGGTCGCGAGCGGCCAATGTCTCGTGGCCACCGGCACGGACACGGCCGGATCGATTCGAATCCCGGCCGCGGCCTGTGGGGCCGTCGGCCTCAAGCCCACAGCCGGCCTCGTCTCACGCACCGGCATCACACCGCTGTCGTGGTCCATGGACACCGCAGGCGCCATCACCCGGAACGTGCTTGACAGCGCTCTCGTGCTCGACGCGATCGCTGGCTACGATCCTCTGGACCCCGGCTCGCTGCGGGTGGCGGTTCCCTCCTCCGCAGCCACCCTCGACCGCGGTATCGATGGCGTGTGGATCGGCGTGGCTAGCCCCTCCTTCGCGAGCCCGGCCGATCAGGAAGTGCTCGACGCCTGCGTACGCGCCGTCGAGGTGCTGCAGGGCGCTGGTGCTCATGTCGAGCTGGTGGAGGTGCCGTTCGCCGACGCCATGCTCCCGATCCACCGATCCATCGTGCTCCCCGAGGCCAGTTCCTACTACCGAGAGCTCCTGCAGTCGGAAGGGGACCTCATCGGGGCAGACGTGCGGCAGGTGCTCGAGGCCGGGCAGTTTGTCTTCGCCACCGAGTACGTCCGCGCCCAGCGGGTGCGCACCGCCGTGCTCTCCGCCTGGCACGAGCTCTTCCGCGATATCGATCTGCTCGTGTCACCCACCTTGCCCATGGCGGGTGGGCGGGCAGGCCACCCGTTCCAGGATTGGGGGCCCGCCGGCGAGGAGCCGATGCGGAATGCGGTCATCCGGCTCACGGCGGCCGCGAACGTCAGCGGCTTCCCGAGCCTCGCTCTGCCGATCGGCCGGTCGGAGGCTGGGCTGCCGCTGTCCTTGCAACTGACCGGGCGGCCGTTCGAGGAGGCGCTCGTGCTGCGAGTGGGCCGCACCTACGAGCGAGCCACGGACTTCGTCGGAGCGCTCGCGCCGGTCAGCCCAGGCGCCATTCGCTGACGGGCAGGCCGGAGCCGACCTGTTCCGCGGTCGCTCCCACCCGACGCGCCGCGTCGCTGAGCGCTGAGGACTCTTCGGCGGAGAGAGTCCACTCGATGACCCTCGCGTCACCGGCAGGATCGAAGACGAGAGGCACGCTGACGGCCGCTCCGCTGATCCCGTATTCACCATCGAGTACGATCGACCCCGGCAACGGGGAGGACTGCCCCGACACCATGGCATCGACGAGCTCGGCGCCGCCCGCGCCCGAGGTCCAGGCGGACGATCTGCGAACGTCGAGACGCGCATGCCGGGCGAACCAGCCGTCGACGTAGTCCCGGGCGGCTTCGCGCTGTGCGGCGTCGAGCTCGACAGGCCGGCCCTCGACCATGACGCGGCTGAAGACCGGCAGGTGTGTGCCGCCGTGCTCGCCGAGCACCCACGCGTCGACGGTAGCTGGATGCACCTCGAGCTGGGACGCGATCGCGGTGCGCAGACGTAGGGTGTCGTTCAGGGTGTATCCGATGATGCGGTAGCGGTCGATGCCGGTCCGTCGCTGCACCCACGTGACGAGAGCGTCAACGGGGTTTGTCATGATCAGCATCGATCCCCGCCACCCGGCTGCGGCGAGCGGATCGGCCACCTCTGCGACGATTGCGGCATTCGCGTCGAGGAACTCCGCCCGGGACGGCATGGAGTGCAGGGCGACCCCGGCGCTGATCACGACCACGTCTGCATCGACCGCATCCGCGGCAGTGCCCAACCGCACCGTTGGCGCCTCACCGAGTGCAAGCACATCCAGCAGGTCCATGGCGTGGCTCTCGGCCATGGCGGTGTTCGTGTCCACGAGCACAATTTCGGCACCGGGTAGCCGCATGCATAGATTGAAAGCAATGCTGGAGCCGATGCCGCCTGCTGCGCCGAACACCGCGACGCGCACCGGTGGTCTCTTCGCCGGATCGCTCATGGTCACGGCCCGAGGTCGACGGGATCGGTCATGACTTCGATGACGCTGGGGCCGCTCCGCTCGAACGCCTCGCGCAGCGCTTCGCCGAGTTCGGAGAGGGTACGCGCGCGCACGCCGGGGATGCCGAATCCGTTCGCGATCGCCGCAAGATCTGCTCCGCTGAGGTCGACGAAACTCGCTCGCTCATCGTCCGTGAGGGTTCCAGCGAACCGCCGCACGGCGGCACCGACTGCCGCGTAGGACTGATTGTTGATCACCAGGAAGATCGTGGGAATGTCGTACCGGGCGGCCGTCCAGAGGCCGGGGAGTCCGAACTGGAAGCCGCCATCACCGAGCACGGCCAGGACGCGCCGATTCGGATCGCCGAGCTGCGCGCCCAGGGCCGCTCCCAGGCCCCAGCCGAGGGAGCCCGAGGCGGAGGCGAGCACCTGCACGTCCTCCATCTGTTCCGCGGCGAGGAACACCAGTCCGTTCGACGTGATCGCGTCGGCGATCACAGTGACTCCGGAGGGAATTGTTCCGGGCAGGGAGTGCATCACTTCGCGCACGGAGAGCGTCTTCCCGGCGTCAGCGGTGGTCGAAGGTGGCCGCTCGAGGGTGGTCGCCGTTAGACGGTCGTTCTCCTCGACGGCCGCCTCCAGGTGCGCGGTGCTTCGTGCCGGCGTCTGGCCCGAAGCACGGAGGATCTCGTTGAGTTCGTGCAGCGTCTCGGCCACGGTGCCGGCCAGCGGGATGTCGGTCCCGTACAGCTTGCCGAGCTCGGCCGGGTCGGGGTAGAGGTGGATGAATGTGGCGTTGGCAGGGAGGTCCGGGTTCGCGACCGGCTCGAACTCGATGAAGGAGCGGGCGCCGACCAGGAACACCACGTCGGCGCTACTCACGCTCTGACGGCCGATGGAGTACCGCCCGGCGTATGACCGGTGGCCGGTGGGGAACACCAGACGTTCGGCGGTGCGGCGATCCTCCTCGACGACCGCGGCATCGAGGATCTCGGCGAGAGTCCGGAGTTCTTCGACATCTTCGGGAGTGCGCGCCTCAGCACCCGCAACGATCAACACGCGAGTACCGGCGGACAGGACGCGAGCAGCTTCCTCGATCAGCTGCCGCGAGGGCCGGGTGCGGCCCGGAACTCGGCTGCGCTCCGCGTCCGGGCGAGCACGCGGGACCGGGGCCTCCAGCAGGTCCTGGGATAGGCCGACCCACGTGGGGCCCTGCGGCTCCGTCGTCGAGATCTTCAGGGCGCGGTTCACGTCCTCGAGTACGGCCGTCGGCGACAGCACCTGCCAGTCGGACTTGACGTACTGGCGCACGAAGTCGCGCATGTGTTCCGCGGTCGTGAATCCGCCACGATTCTGAATCGCCGTCGACTTGAGACCATTGAGCACGACCACGGGGCTGTGGGCGAGCTTGGCCGCGAACAGGTGGCTCAGCCCGTTGGTCAGCCCGACGTTGGCGTGCAGGTATGCGATGGACGGGCCTCCGGCCACGCGCGAACGCCCGTCGGCCATGGAGACGGCGATGGCTTCGTGCGTCGTGAGGATCAGCTCGATGTCTTCGCTGGCGCTCGCTGCCTTGAGGAACGCGGCCTCCGTGCTGCCTGGGCACGTGAAGATGTGCCGCACGCCCCACGCCTCGAGGAGATGTACGAGCTCCGCCGCTCCGGATTCCATGTCAATGACCGTTCCGTCCGTGCTCATCAAAGCCCCCTCAGGTCCGAGCGCTCTACCACCAACTGCGACTCGCTGCATTCTTCCAGCCCCACGAAGCCATGGCCGCGCCCGAGGCCGCTCTGCTTGAACCCGCCGAACGGCATCGAGACGTCGGACGCACCCACCCGGTGGATGTTCACGAAGATTGTTCCGGCCTCGATCCGGCGCGCAAGGCCGAAGGCGTGATCGGAGTCGGCAGACCATACCGACGCCGCGAGTCCGTACTCTGAGTCATTGGCCATCCGCACGGCGTCCGCCTCCGACTCGAAGGGCAGGATCGGGATGGCCGGTCCGAACTGCTCCTTCTGCACGAGGTCGGCGCTTTGGCCGAGACCGGTCACCACTGTCGGCAGTATGAAGAAGCCATCACGCTCGCTTGAACCAGAATGCATCCGACCCACAGTGCGCACCGTTCCCCCGCCATCAGCGCTGCCCCGGATCAACGAGCGGACGTGGCGGAACTGCGCATCGTTGTTCACTGGGCCCATCGTAACGTCGGCCTCCAATCCGTCGCCGACGACGAGTTCATCGGCGACGGAGAGGTAGCCGTCGACGAACTCATCGAAGCGGGAGCGATGAACGTATATCCGCTTGGGCGCGTAGCACACCTGCCCGCTCGCCGAGAACGCACCGCGCACCAGTTCAGTGATCATGCCGTCGTCGAGGCGAGCGTCCTCGAGCACGATCGCCGGGTCGTTGCCGCCGAGTTCGAGGCTCAGGCTCTTCAGGTTCGCGCTGGCGTCGCGCATGATGACCCGGCCGGTGTCGGTGCTGCCGGTGAACAGGACCTTGCGGATCCGCGGGTGGGCAGTGAGCACGCTGCCGACGCCGCTGGCGTCGCCCGCAACAATCTGCAGGACGCCCGGGGGCAGCAGATCCGCCAGCCGGCCCAGGATTCCGCGTACGGCGAGCGCCGCATGGTCGGGGAGCTTGACGATGACCGTGTTGCCCGCGAGCAGAGCCGGGGCGGTCATGAGCAGCGCGAGGATCACGGGGTAGTTCCAAGGCACGATGACGGCGGCGACGCCGAACGGGTGACGGCGCTGGATTCGGCGTCCAAGGTGGTCGTTGAGCTCGAGCTCCTGCTCGTACTGCTCCGCGAGCCCGGCGTAGTAGCGGAGTACTCCGGCGGCGTTGCCGATCTCCGCCCCAGCCTCGCGCAGCGTCTTGCCGTGCTCGCGGGTGAGGAGGGTCGCCCAGTCACCATGCTCGGCGTCCACCGCATCAGCCGCACGGCTGAGGAAACCTGCCCGATCCGCCGCTTCTCCGGCCGACCAACCCGAGAAGGCATTCTCCGCCGTTTCCACAGCGCATAGCACTTGCTCGGTACTCGTGAGAGGCAGCTCGCCAACCACGTCGATCAGCCGCGCAGGATTACGGATCGTGCGTTTGGCATCGCTGTCGGATGGGTGCGCGCTCACGGATTGCACCTGTCTCCGACGTCGAGTCGGCGCACGCCGCCAATGAGCATCGGTGTCTCCATCATTCCTCACCTTCGAGGGCAGTAAGTGAGAATCCTGCCACGTCCTGATATCGACGAGTGATCGAGCGCAGTTCCTCTTCGGTGAAGATGTCCGTTACGTCATCGAAGGGTTGGTCGTTCGTGCGCTCCAGCGTCTCTTGCAGGATCAGATCCGGAGGGAATGTGCGGTTGGCATGAACGATCTGGTTCGTCGCCGGCAAGCGTTCCTGCTCGTATTCCGCGAGGGCCCGCGAGGGGTCGTCTTCGCTGACAAGTTTCTCGGCGAGAACATGAGCGTCGATGATCGCCTGGCCGGCGCCGTTCGACCCGCGGGGAACCATCGGGTGGGCGGCGTCTCCGAGAAGTGTTGCGCGATCGAATGTCCATCGGTCTACTGGATCGCGATCGATCATCGGATACCGAAGAATTGTGTCCGCACCGCGGATGAGACCTGGCACATCGAGCCAGTCGAAGGTCCAGTCTTTGAAGACCTCAGCGAGGTAGCTTCGTGAGTCTGCGCCGGTGGATTGGTCGGCCTCGGGAACCTCGATCTCCGCGACCCAGTTGATGAGTTGCTTGTCTGGCGCGTCTTCGAGTCTCGGGTTCAATGGATAGGCGACCACCTTCCCGGTTGCCAGCGATCCGATTCGAACCATGCTGGCACCTGTGAGGAAGCGATCGTGCACTGTCACGCCGCGCCACATCATGATGCCCGAGTAGCGGGCTTCGGCCTCGTCCGGGTAGAACTGTCGCCGGAGGGCAGAGTGTATGCCGTCACAGCCGATCGCCACTCTAGCCTGAACCTCCGAGTACTTTTGTGTTCCGGCGAAGTTCTCCATCTGGACCAGGATGCGATCACTCAAGGAGCGGACGCCCGTTGCGCGGTGGTCGGTCACTACGGAATGAGGACCAAGTCGTTCTCGTACGGCCTCGAGCAACATCAACTGTAGGTCACCCCGGTGGACCGAGTACTGCGGGAACGCGTATCCGGCATACCGCCCGGCCGGCTCACTGTAGATGAGTTGGCCGAAACGATTGAAGAATGCAGACTCTTCCGTCAGCACTGAAGTCGCCGTCAGCGCGTCCTCGAGGCCAAGGTTGGCCAGCACCTTGGAAGCATGCGGGAGCAGGTTCACGCCGACACCTAACGGAGCGACGCTGGGGACGGCTTCGTACACCTTGCAGGTCTTGCCGACGCGGTGTAACTCCAGCGCCAGGGTTAGCCCTCCAATGCCAGCTCCAATAATAGCTACGTCTTCCAATGCGACTCCCGACCGTGCGTATTTGGTGTTACCCGATCGGTGCTACCAGAAATCCAATACTGTCCAAACGGGTGTCCCCAGAAGGTAATGGACCATCGGGCGCCCAGTCCGCGTATGCAACACTATTCCTCTATGAGGAATAACTCCCGGGCGGTTTCGCCCCGCTCCACCCTGGATTCGGTCGACAAGGCACTTACACTGCTCATGATGCTTCGCGGGAGTGGTGAGGTGCGAGTCGTCGACGTCAGCCGGGAGCTCGGAGTTGCGCCGTCCACCGCGCATCGACTGCTGTCGACGCTCGTGGTGCGTGGTTTTGCCGAACAGGACAGGGTCTCCCGTTCTTACCGTGCGGGGCGAGTGCTGATCGAGCTAGGACTCTCCGCCGTAGGAGATCTCGACATCCGCCGTGAGGCCCGCCGTTACCTGCTGCGTTTAGCGGCGGAGGTGGGAGAGACGGTGCACCTGCTGGTGCTTGAAGGCTTCGGGGTACGGTTCATCGACGGGGTCGAGAGTTCGCACCTTATTCGGGTCGCCTCACGGATCGGTGTGCTTCTGCCGGCGCACACTACATCAGGTGGGAAGCTCCTGCTGGCGTACGCGAGTGAACAGCGGCGTGAGGCCCTTCTGTCGGGTCGGCTGAAACGTATCACGCGCGACACACTGGTTCAGCCGGATACTCTTACCGACGAGCTCGATGACATCAAGAGGCTCGGCTACGCAATGAATCGCGGCGAGAGCGACGAAGGGCTTCGGGCCATCGCCGTCGGCGTTCGCGGTGGCACGGGTGATGTCGTCGCGGCGGTTGCTATTGCCGTACCAGTTGCCCGTGGAAGTGCCCGACGTCTCCGCGAGTTCCTCGGACCGCTTCACCGTTATGCCGATGTCATCGGGCGTAGCATCTGAGGGCACACTGCCGGTTCGGTTTGCCAAATCGAGAGCGTGTCCGCGTGTCAACTCACAACGCGTCAGGGTTGCGACTGTCGGCGAGCGGTAGTCCGAGCTTATCCCCTAGCGAGAAGGAGAATCAGCAGGCGGTGGAGCTCCGCTCGGTCGGGCTGGCTAAGCCTGCCAATCAGTACCTCGTGGACCCGGTCGGCACGAGGAACCAGATCGACCAGCACAGCCTGGCCCTGCTCGGTGAGAGAAAGGACGTTCCGTCGCTGATCTGCTGAATCCCGGTCGCGCATGATGAGGCCTCGACGCTCCAAGCGAGCACAGACGTCCGCGATCGTCGAACGATCCAGCTTCAGGTGCTCGCCAAGCGTGCGTTGGTCGATTCCCGGGTTGGCGTGCACCAGGTTGAGGGCGCCGAACTGCACTGAGGTGAACTCGGCGGATGCCTCGCGCTGCCAGACGGCGGCGTGCAGCTGTTGCGCGCGCCTGATCAGGAAGCCGGTGTAGTCGGCCAGCTGGACGGCGGCAGGCGTCACAGCCATCGCGGGGACTTCGGAACCGGAGAGCAGCCCACCGTGCTGACGCCGATGCTCCCTCGGCCGGTCGCCCAGCGGGTCAGGGCGGCCGCCGTGCCGAGCAGTTCAATGCCATCATCCGTGTCACCGGTGACTGAGCGGATGTCTGCCCGATCATCCGCGCGAAGCACGAAGTTGGGGATGCTTTCGGCGGCTTGTCGACGGTTCCAGGCGCCCAGAACATCCGTCAGTAAGCGGTCGATCAGCTCGGGCGGGAAGTCGGTGACGCTGCCGCCGTTGTCGAGGTCGACGGCGTGCAGCCACACTTCGCGGGTGCGCATCCACACGGTTTCGGATGCCGGCACGATGCGCCCCTGCGCGGTGCGCACCTCGGCATTCCAAGACGTCGGCTCCAGGTCTCGCCACTCCACGTTCAAGTGCACCGCAGCGTGCGCACTGAGGTTGCGGAGGGCCGCCGGGCTGAGAGTGGCACCGTACTCGATCTCTTCACCCCGCGCATCCGGTGATGGGTACATCGGGTTCTCCACACCGGTGGCCGCCCACTCCGTGAGCCGGGTGAGCGCCCGAGCGTTGTAACCGACGTGGGCGATCACGTGTCGTCGACTCCAGCCGGGCAGCAGCGACGGCCCGTCGAACTGGTCGTCGCGGAGCTCGGCAAGCTTTCGCTGGAAATAGGCTGTGCCCCGCCTGGCCAGCAGCAGGGCCGCGAGGATCTCCGGATCCTGTGTCTTGTCGATGCGCGCACCCATGGTCGTGCTATCCGGCCAGGCCGGCGACGTTGCGCTGCGCGCCGACACCCTCGATAGACGTCTGCAGCACGGAGCCGTTCTGCAGGTAGCGCTGGGGCTTGCGCGCGTGCCCGACGCCTCCTGGGGTACCGGTCGCGATCACGTCGCCCGGGTTGAGGGTGACCACCTGTGAGAAGTACGAGATGAGGGCGGCGGGGGAGAACACGAGTTCCCCCGTGGAAACCTCCTGCACAGTGTCACCGTCGACAACTGCCTTCATGGTGGGCCCAGGGGTCCACTCGTCGGTGGTGACCAGGTAGGGGCCGAACGGCGTGGTGTTCTCGAAGGTCTTACCCTGGAGCCACTGCAGCGTGCGGTACTGGAAGTCCCGCATGGTCACGTCGTTGAGCACCGCGTAGCCGGCGATGGCCTCCTCGGCCTCAGCCTCGGTGGCGTTCCGGACCGGCTTGCCGATGACGACGGCGAGCTCGGCCTCCCAGTCGACGGCGTTCGACAGCGGCGACAACTCGATCTCGTCGAAGGCGCCGATCAGCGCCTCCGGGTACTTGGCGAAGAAGGTCGGGTACTCGGGAAGTTCGCGCCCCATCTCGAGGATGTGCTTGCGGTAGTTGAGTCCGGCGCAGATGATCTTGCTCGGCTGCGGCACCACCGGGGCCCACGCAGCGTCCTCGATCGAGTCCAGAGCGTGCACCTTGCCGTCGGCGGCCTCAGCGACGGCGCGCCACTCCGGGTTGCCGAGCAGGGCGCCGACATCCGCCACCTCATCGATCTCGATGGCGCTGTCGTCGGTGATGACGACCGCGCTATTGCCGGTCTCGGTGCGAAGGGTGGCGAGCTTCATGCGTTTTCTCCTGGGATGTAGGTGCGGGCGAAATTGAGACGGTCAATGATGGGTCCGTCGTTGAAACGGAACAGGTCGAATTGGCTAGTGGAGTGCAGCGACCACGGCACCCACGACGGCACCACGAACAGGTCACCGGTCACGAGCTTGTGCTCGGTGCCGCCCAGGACGACACTGCCGTCCCCCTCGAACACCTGCCACACGGAGGAGCCCACCTCGTGACGCGTGGGAGTTTCCACTCCGGCACGCAGCCGGTGGAACTCGGCGCGGATAGTCGGCATGACGTCGCCGCCGGTGGTCGGGTTCACGTAGCGGATGGCGGCGTGGCCCTGCTCGACGGTGGCCGGGTGGCCTTCGTCCTCCAGGAGCAACTGCTCGCGGAGCGCGGCATCCGTGTTCTCCCAGCGGTACGCGGCCAGCGGTGAACTGGCGGTGTCCTCCAGACCCGAGAGCGGCCGCAATCCGGGGTGCCCCCAGAGTCGCTCGGCGCGCGACACAGCTGGGGACGCCTCATCCGTCACCCGCTCGGAACCGTACTCGAAGAAGCCGACGTCGGTGTAATTGGAGAACGGGATGTCGAGACCGTCGATCCACGCCATCGGCTGGTCGGTGTCGTTGTGGTGGCCGTGGAAGTTCCAGCTGGCGGTCAACAGCAGGTCGCCGCGGCGCATGGCGACCGGGTCGCCGTTCACGACCGTCCACACGCCCTCGCCCTCGACAACGAAGCGGAACGCGTTCTGGCTGTGGCGGTGCTCTGGCGCGGTCTCGCGCGGGCCGAGGTACTGGATGGCCGCCCACAGGGTGGGGGTCGCGTAGGCAGTGCCGGGCAGGCCAGGGTTCGCTAAACCGATGGCCCGGCGCTCGCCGCCGCGGCCGACCGGCACCAGGTCGCCACTG
Source organism: Glaciibacter superstes DSM 21135 (assembly GCF_000421145.1). Taxonomy (GTDB): domain Bacteria; phylum Actinomycetota; class Actinomycetes; order Actinomycetales; family Microbacteriaceae; genus Cryobacterium; species Cryobacterium superstes. Next base: position 47,479 of record NZ_ATWH01000018.1, read on the forward strand.
CGCCTGGCCAGTTCGTAAAGAGTCTGCCACTTCCATACGTGGGCGACGGCGGCAGGCTCCGGCGCCATCGGCATGAGCCCTTCGCGTTGCGTCCATAGGGGGGAGAGCTGGTTAGCGTCGAAGTCGCGATAGAGCTGCTCCAACTCGGGGCTGTCGGCGTGACCATCCATTTGTTCCATGGGTCTCGTCCTCTCGTGCTGCAGTGCACCGGAATTGCTCAGTGTACCAACTATATCCGCTACCCACCGCAAGAGCGAGAGCACGGGCGGTCTAGGGGCTTAGCCTCAATACCGTTCAGTTAAGGGTTTGGCCGGTATTGTGGGGGTATGCCTCGTTCTGGATGGAAGAAGCCTGAGTCGGACCTACGGCGTTGTGAACGGGTACCTCCTCTATCTCCTGACCGACTATGTCGGCGTCGGGCCCGTTGATGCCGCCGGGTTGGTGGGTCGAGCAACCGTCGTCGGCGGAATGGGTGTCGTCGTCGCCGTTGTGGCGGGCGGATGGCTCAGCGATCGGTTAGGCCGTTGCAAACCGTTCATCCTCATGGCCTGCGCGTTGGTCGCGGCAGCGAATGTGTTTCCGTTGCTATGGCCGACGACCGAGGGGATACTCGCCTTGGCAGTCTGCCTGGGCGTGGCCTTGGGCCTGGCTATCGCATGCGACACCGCGCTGGCAAGTCAGGTGCTGCCCGATCCCGGAGAACATGCCGCCCGCGGGCTCGGCATCTTCAACTTCTCGACGAACGTCGGACAGGCGATCGCGCCACTCATCGCGGCGTGGGCGATCTCGGTCAGCGGCTACCCGGCGCTCTTCATCGTCAGCGCTGCGGTGATGTTGTTGGCCGCGGTGGCGATCCTCCCGGTGAAGGAAACCAGGCGGAAAGCACAGCTCGAACGTTTCGATCCGGTCGCCAGCCGATCAACGACTTGACAGAAGGCTGCTGTCGGCATGTTCACCAGACGCTCCGCGCTTTCGGGATGGGCCGGATCGCCCAGGTGGTTAAGGTTTTCGGTCTCGTCGCCGCCCGCACCAGCCTCCGCGACCACGAAGCCGCCGGCTATGCACCGGCGGCCATCGCTGCGGCTGCCGACGATCACAAGCGTGCGACCTCGCGACATCCTCTGCGGTGGATTCCCCTGTCAGGACGTCTAACCCTTCCAGGGCTTGGCCGGGGTCCGTTCCAGAGTCACGGTGGCTGACGTCGCGTCTAGGTCAGATATGGGTGAGTTCAGACTAGGGGACGAGTATGACCGTCTTGCCAGGCCGAGGCTTCGGCAAGGAGCCGCTCTCGTAGGCAGCCCTGCCAGCAGAAAGTGGAAACGTCTGAGCGATCGCGACTTCGATTTGGCTCGCGGCGATCAGCGCGGCCAGTTCCTCTAGCCTTTCGTGGCGTGTGCTGACGACGAAGAAGACCGCGCTTATGCCGTACTTGTCAGCCAGCTCCTTGCTCGGGGGTTCCTGGAGAACGATGAGTTGTCCGCCCGGGCGGACCGAGGCATACATCCATTCCGGTACGTTGTCGCCGACAGCGTCGATTGCGACGTCGAACGCTTTTTGATCGCGTGCTTCGGAGTGAGGAGTGGTCACGTCCACATGGTCAGCACCGAGCCTTCTTGCGCGGGCCTCGGCCAACGCCGAGGTCACGGTCACTGTGACCTCCGCGCCTATCGCGTGTGCGAACTGTGTGAGGAACGCGCCGACCGCACCGGTTCCGCCCCTAATCAGGAGGCGCTGACCAGCAGTCAAGTGCGTCTGATCGCGAAGTGCCTCCCAGGCGGTCAAAGCGGGCAGCGCTGCGGCGGCGGCGGTGACATCGGAAACTCCAGTCTCCTTCCGTGCGACGCACGCGGCTGGGACGACCACAAACTCAGCCGCTGCGCCATCGCGGTTGAATGGCGCGATCCCGAAGACCGAGTCGCCCACAGCCAAGTCGATTACACCCGGGCCAATTTCGGAGACCACTCCTGCGAATTCGTGCGACGGGATAATAGGAGTTCGATCGATGCCGTCAACCTCCCATGTCTCTGGCCAGGTCAGTTCGGCGAACGTGATAGCTGCTGCCCGCACAGCGACGCAGATCTCGTCCGGGCCGGGAACCGGCCGCGGTGCCTCTTCGTACACAAGTTGCTCGGGCCCACCGCGCTTATGCGCGCGGAGTGCCATCATCAGAGGTGGGCTGTTCGTGGCGGTCAGTTCAGCGTCCATCGTTGATCCTCAAATTTGCTTTGGTCGCAGGCACCGGGTAGAAGGTTCCGTCTGGCGCGCTATCCATCTAAGCATGGCGGTGCAATGCTTAGATGCAGCGGGTATCCGGTCAGGAACCACCCGAATCCGGACAGCATGCCCTGCCTTTTAGTAGCCGCAATTTTGTGGAGCCGCAGTCCTCTTCACTCGATCATGTTTGCGATCGCCGCTCACATCGACCAGCGAGAGTCGAGAGTCTTTGTCTATAAATTGGATGCTCCCGTTTGCCTTGAGTATGCGTTCGGAGCCGCTGCATTGGATGCTCGCGGCAAGGGCAGGCATAGCGGAGCTCCTGTGACGGGGTGTGGAATCACAACGGCCTCCACGTCGAACACCTCGCGCAGTGTTTCGGTTGTGAAGACTTCGGCAGGCCGCCCTCGTGAGTGCACACCACCGTCTGCGACGGCGATGACGTGATCGGAGTACTGGGCGGCATGGTTGAGGTCGTGTAGAACCATCACGATGGTGGTGCCCGTTGTCCGGTTGAGCTCGTGCAGCAGGTCGAGTACCTCGAGCTGGTGGGCGATGTCAAGGAATGTCGTTGGCTCGTCGAGCAGCATGATCGGTGTCTGTTGTGCGAGGCACATCGCGATCCATGCTCGCTGCCGCTGGCCTCCGGAGAGCTCGTCGAGCCGTTGCCCCGAGAGCTCCTCAAGATGAGCGGCTGCGAGGGCATTATCCACGGCCGTCCGATCGGCATCCGTCGAGCGTTTGAGGAATCCCCGATGCGGATGCCGCCCGAATTCGCACAGCTGCCTCACCGTGAGCCCTTCGGGTGCGGTGGGGGATTGCGGAAGCAGCGACAATATAGTTGCGAGCTGTCTCCGTGGAACGTGCGCGATGTCGTCGCCGTCGAGAGACACCACCCCGCCAAGGGGGTCGAGCGCCCGTGCAATCGTGCGCAGGAGCGTCGACTTGCCGCTTCCGTTCGATCCGATGAGCGTCGTGATGCGGCCGGTGGGGATTGCGAGGTCGTCGAGGGTCAGTACGGGCCGGCTCGGTGAGTATCCGACGGCGAGCGACGCGGCGGTGAGGTGGTGGGTGGGTTCAGCCACGGATGCGAGCCTCCCTGATGAGCACGAATAGAAGATACGGGCCACCGATCACGGCTGCCACGATGCCTGCGGGGATCTCGTTGGGCAGCGCGATGAGCCGACCGGCGAGGTCCGCCGCCGAGAGCAACGCGGCACCGAGCAGGGCGGATGCCGGCACGAGCCACGCCGGGCGCGAACCGAAGAGGGTGCGGGCCAAGTGCGGTGCGAGTAGCCCGAGGAATCCGATGCCCCCTACGGTAGCGACGGCTCCGCCGGCAAGTGCGACTGCGGTGATAACGAACAACATTCGAACGCGGGTTGGGGCGTGACCCAGGCTCGAGAGGCTGTCGTCGCCGAATGCGCTGAGATCGAGCAGGCGAGTGCAGCTGATTACGACGGGGAGACAGGCCGCGAGCCACAGGCTTAGCAGTGCGACGTCGGTCGAATTGGTACCGTAGGCGCTGCCTGCGAGCCAGACCATCGCTTGGTCGGACTTCTGCGGGAACACCGTCATCAGGTATTGCATGCCGGCGCCGGCCAGAGCTGCGATGGCTATACCGACGAGTGCGAGGGTGGAACCACGAGATCCGACGCGTCCCGCGAGCACCAGGATGGCGGCGGTTACGACGGATGCGCCTGCTGCGATCCCGAGCGGGATGGCCCAGGACTGCGCGGCGGCAGGCACGAGTACTGTCGCGGACATCGCACCGAGGGCCGCGCCCTTCGTGATGCCGATGACGTCGGGGGAGGCGAGTGGATTGCGCACGGCGGCTTGCAAGAGAAGGCCCGAAACGGCGAGCGCTGCCCCGGCGAGCAGGGTTACCCCGACGCGCGGCAGGCGGTATTCCTGCACGATGAACGCATTGGGCCCTCCTGCGAGGCCATCCAGCACTTGCGCAGGTGCCAGGGGCACCGCGCCGACACAGATACCGGCGACCGTGATCACGATCACGAGCACTACCACGGCGATGAGTCCGGTCAACCGCCGGCCTCGCAATGACGTCCCGCGGGGTATCCGCGGACGGCCCGACTTCAGTATCATGCTCATCGCGACCGTTGCCTCAGCGCGAGCAGGAGGAACACTGGTGCGCCGATCAGCGCCGTCACAATGCCTGCCGGTGTCTCCTGCGGGAAGGCGATGAGCTTGGCGATGACGTCGGCGCTCGCGAAGAGCAGTGGCCCGCAGACGAGACCGAACATGAGTCGGTGGGTGAAGCTGCTCCCCACAATGCGGGTGGAGATGTGCGGGACGATGAGCCCGATGAACCCGATCGGTCCGGCGACGGCGACGGATGCCCCGGCCAGCGCAACCACGACGAGTGCGGCGAGCCCAGCGACCTGGTTCGTGTTCTGGCCGAGTGCTTTGCTCGTGGCCGTGTCGAGGGCGAGTAGGCCGAAGTGGCGCTGCCCGATCAGGGCGATGGTGCATCCGGCGAGGGTGAAAGGCAGGAGCAGGGTCACGTCGCTCCACTGCGCTCCGGTGACGGAGCCGGCCAGCCAGAACACGAGATCCTGTGTCGCGTTGTTCATGATGAGGACGGCCTGCACCAGGGCCGACAGCAGGATCTGCAGAGTCATGCCCGCGAGAGCGAGACTCACCGTCGACATGGACGAAGCCGCAGAGAGTGCCCACATCACCACGCCGACGAGCGCCGCGCCGGCGAAGGCGGCTACCACGCTGAAGCCGCCTAGCGAGGGGAAGAGCACGATCGTCGTCACGATCGCCGCAGCCGCGCCGGCATTGACCCCGAAGGTCTGCGGGGAAGCGAGAGGGTTGCGGGTGAGCGTCTGGGCGAGCAGGCCGGCCGTCGCGAGACTCGCGCCGATCAACACGGTCAGCAGTACCCGCGGCATCCGCACGTCGACGACGAGATTATGAGCGGATGCCGGTGTGCCGGTCACGAGGGTCCGCAGCGTGCCCAGCGGGTCGATGCCCGTGGCACCCACGCCGAGGCTGACCGCGACAACCAGCGCGAGTGCCGCGAGGGAGATGAGGCAGCTGATCATCAGGCGTCGGATGGATGGAGCAGGGGCTCCTGGGGAGTGGCGTCGCTTCCCACGGCGGGTGCCTCGGGGCGCGAGCCGCAACGAGGTGTCGCTGATGACGCTACTTGTCACCGTTGAGCTTCTGCACGATGTCTTCCGCGATCACCTCTGCGGTGTGCAGTCCGCGGAACCGCGAGAACTGGTTGCGATCTACCTCATACACGTTTCCGCTCTGCACGGCAGACATGCCGGCCCAGGCGTTGGTGCTCGGCCACTGCTCGAAGACGGTGCCGGGTCCGTCCGTGGCAACGAAGAGGAAGTCCGGGTCCACATCGATGAGGCGTTCGAGGCCGGCGTCGCTTTCTACCGCTTCACCGTCCGACTCGATCGCAGGCGTGAGGCCGAGCGCCTCGAACACCGAGCCGGTGAACGCGCTGGACGTGTGGAGGGCCGCGGAGTCGGGGTTCGCGACGATGAGTAGGAAAGTGCCGTCGGTTCCGTTGGGGATCTCTGCGGCGATCTCCTCCATACGCGCCTCGTGGTTGGTGACGGCCTGCTCACCAGCAGCCTTGTCGCCGAGAGCGTCCGCGATCGTGACGACGGAATCCTTGATGTCGTCGTACGTGCCCTCCCAGCTGTTGAGCACGACCGTCGGCGCGATCGATGAGAGCTGCTCGTAGATCGCAGCATGCCGCGTGGTATCGGCGATGATCAGATCGGGCTGGAGATTGCTCACGAGCTCGAGGTTGGGCTCGAGGCGGGTGCCGACAGAGGTGTAGTCGATCGTCTCGCCGAGCAGCTGCTCGATGCGGTCCGGGTCATCGTCGTCCGCGATACCGACGGGCGTCACGCCGAGTTCGTCGAGCGCCTGCACGAAGGAGTACTCGAGGGCGACAACACGCTTCGGCATTCCAGCGACCTTGGTCTCGCCCAGGTCATGAGCGACCGTGCGAAAATCGGATACCCCTGCGACATCACCGCCCCGCTCCGCGGGAGGCACGGGTTGCGCTGAACAGGCCACGATCGCGAGTGCGATGGCAGTCGCCGACACGGTGGACAGAAAGATGCGCGGGCCGCGACGGGCCACAAGCGGGTGAGTCACAATGGGAAAATTTCCTAGATGAGCGCACAGCGCCCGTTGCGAGGTAAGGAGGTAAGGCTTACCTAACTTAGAATATGGGACCGGCTAGCGCGCCGTCAAATTGGCTGCCGAACTGACGATGTTCGGTACCGATGCACTCCCGCCCACGCTGACTGCTGACAGCGCCGAAGCTCTCCTGGATCCAGATCGCCGCTCTACTGCGTGAGTGACTGCACCAGTTCCAGCACCCGCGTCATGCGTCGGCTTCTGTCCGGTGGAGGTACTCAGCTCACGGCTCGAAGCTTATCTCTCGCTCCGTGCGTTCTGGACGACGCGGATGTCACGAGCGAGCCGGTGTCGTCGGCTCCGGATGCGGTGACCGCGACACGCGCAGACGACGAGCTCCGTGTTGTCGGCGATCTCCAGCCGGGCCAGACGGTCACCGTGACCTACCAGGTCACGGTGACCGTCTGGCTGCACGGTGACAACGATCTTGCCAACGTGTTGATTCCGGATGTTCCGCAGCTGTGCGAGGACGGTGAACTGTGTCCAGGTCCGGGCACTGAGCACCCGGTCGGTGACCTGGATGACTGGAAGTCGGTGGATCCGGCATCTGGAACCACGGTGCAGCCCGGCATAGTCATGACCTACACGCTGCACTTCAAGAACACGGGTAAGGCTTTGGTTGATGTCGCTCGCGACGACGACCTGAGTGCTGTGTTGGATGATGTGGACCTGACTGTGGATCCGGCATCATCGGATGCCGCACTGAGCGTGTCGCCGGTGACGGACGGCCGGTTCTCGGTGACGGGTTCGCTGGATGCCGGTCAGGCAGTGACGGTCACCTACACGGTGACGGTGAAGGCCGACGGGGAGCGTGGTGACGACCAGCTGGGCAACTTCATCCTCAACCCGGGCCAGGTGCCGCCGCCAGATGGTGAGTCTCGGTGCGCGCCTCAAGTCCCTTGACTCGCTCGCAAGCAAGGGGATTCACGACGACGTCACCGCAGCTGAAGCGGAGACATGTGTGGTGTGGACGTATCTGCTCGCTGCAGACCTGATTCGACTGGCGGACGGGACGTCAGCGCTGCTTGTCAGCGACGCTACAGCGTAGGAGCAGGCGGGCCATCGCAGACAGGCGCGTCACGCCGAAGTGTCGCCCGTGATTAACTCCGGGATTCGCGCTGCGAGCCGATGCTTCTCTAGGAGCGGCCCGCTCAACTGTCCGTCGAGGCGGGCATTCTGCGGAGCTTCGAGGTACCAGTACAGACGCCGAACATCCTTCGGGGAGCGCTGCTGCGCAAGCGTGAGCGCTTCGTCTCGCGAGAACAGCCAGCACGAGTCTGTTGATAGGTCGACCAGCGCCAGGAGTTCCGCGCTGAGGGCATGCGGAAAGGGGTAGCCGAGCGCCAACGCACCCTTGCCTCCCGCCGGAAGTGGACGCTCCTGCGTCTTGACCTGAATCGTGACCGCTCGCGACGTTCCGGGTGCGTAGGCGACCAGATCAATACCGGAGTCCGTTGTCAGACGCGCGGAGTCGATCCCCTCCTTGAGCAGGAGGTATTGGACTAGAACCTCGCCTGCCGCGCCGATATGTTGACTGCTCACTATCGCATCCTACGGGCGACGCGACTTGAAGTGGTGTGGGGGCGTCGCCGGTCGACCATAGTCTCTTGGCATGGACTTCCCTTTTATCCGAGTGGGCGATGATGGCTGACGCAGCGCTCCTCCGCGAGCTTAACAACGCTGAGATCGTTGCGATACCCGTCGACCGGCTCGCGCTGCTCTTGTTAGCTGACGTATCCACGACCAACCCATGGAACTGGCGAAATTGGATGCTCGAATTCGGCAACTCGCGTGAGCACAATCAACTCGCCGATGTGCAGGATGCGCTCGCGGAGGCATGGGGGTGGCTTTCGGCGCACGGTCTTGTGTCCACCAACGGGGCGCGGGGCAGTTTCGACTTCCACGACGTACACATCACCCGCGCCGGAGACGCTGCCCTGGAGCGTGGACTTCCGTACGTACGGGCGGTTGCCCGTCTCGACGTCGAACTCGTCGAGGTGCTTGAGCAGCGGGTCCGGCCTCAGTTCCTGCTCGGTGACTTCGAACTTGCGGCGTTTGCTGCGATGCGTGAGGTCGAGATTGCCGTGCGCGAACTTGGCGCGTTTGGTGCTGATCTCATCGGAGTTGCGCTTATGCAGCAGGCGTTTCGTGAAGATGGCCCGCTCCATGATTCCGAGTTGCATACGGCGGAGTCTGTTGCCCAGATGAACCTCTTCGCTGGCGCGATCGGTCTGTTCAAGAATCCGGCATCGCATCGCCGCGTTGACTACGACGACCCCACTGAGGCGAGCGAAGTGATCCTCCTCGCAGATCTCCTGCTACGACTACTACGCCGCCAACGGAACGCCGCGGCGGTAGGAGATAGGCCGTCTGATGCCTGAGCCCTCTGCCAACTCGACGACGACCATGACGGACGAGCATCGCCAGCTACTCACGGCAGCGCTCCTGCGCGTCGTGAAGGCGGCTGCCAGCGTCGCCTCGGCGTGCCTTCAGGGGCCGCTCACGCCGTGGAGCTGGTCGGCCGAGTTTGCGGCGTCGGACATCAATGCGCTTCCTAGCTGGGATGGCAACGAGCTCCACACGCGGCTGCGCGGCGACATCGGGCGCGGCACCGAAGCAGCACGAGAACACGGCTTTGCATTGTTCGAATTGGCCCGGTCGCGTCGTGGATTGATGGTGCCGCTGGCGACCGTCACCCGCGCGGGTATCGAGGCCAACAGCCGGGCGTATTGGCTGCTCACGGCGGACGACCCTCAGGGGTGCACCGCTCGGCTTGCCTCTCTGGAGCACCGTGCGCTGTCTTATCCGCAGCGATGCGCGGCATTGCTCCGTCGACTCCCGTTCGAGATTGAAGCCACGAATCCGGTCGACGTACACCGGGCGAACCTCGCTGCCTGGGCAAAGGTGCGTGGCCTCTCCCTCAGTGGAGGAGGGGTCAGCATGCTCGCTATCGCGTTCCTCGAGGCGCTCTACCCAAGCCACGGTGCGTACACGTACTCAGGCCTGTCGGGCGCTGCTCACTCCAACGAGTGGGCGACCGCCAACTTCTATGACTTTCGGACGGGTCGGATGCGACGCGACGACAAGATGGTCATGGAGTACTGCATGTACATGATCGATGCCACGCAGGCCATCTGCGATCTCCTGATCGAGCGCTGCGTGCCCGGGGAATCCGTCGTGGAGCGGTGGACCCAAGCGCACGCAGGCGCACGAACGAGCATCGCAGGCTTTATCAATCGCACGCAGGAGTGACGAGCGAGCGCCCGACGAGTTCAGGTGCTCGACGTGTCATGAGAAGGTCATGGCGCACAGCAGAAGATGCGCTGGAAATGACAACCTATAGGTAGTCTCGACCCTGTCATCCGCTCCCCTCGAACGGGTCCACGACAGAGTGCACGCCGTGCTCCGGGCACGAGAAAGCGATCCTGATGCCCGCGTCCGTCTCGAACGGCTCGGGCTCGCAGTCAGCGCCGCACTCAGCGCAGGTGCGGTGCTGTTCGTCGGGATCGGGCTGGAACGCTACGCCACCGCCAGCTCGGTGCGTGAAGCGTCTGGCGCGACCATCCAGGCCAGCCCGCTCAGGCCTTCGGCGCCGCCGGACCTACGCGTTGGCGCGCTTCCTCGATCCGACCGCCTGCATAACGCGGTGGTGACGAGCACGCGTTGATTCAGTGGGGCGCCAAACTGCCCAAGCCCTGAATGCCCCACCTCAGCACCCAGCTTTCGCCAGGTACCAACCAGCGCAGATCGACTCCACTCTGCAGGGCATTCGGTGGCGCCGTCATTGGTTCGATCGCAACGGCGGTGCAGCGGCCGGCATCCGTGGGAAAATCTGGCGTGACATAGAGCTGTACATAGCCAAAATCCGGCTCAGCCCAGAGCCGCACGCCATCGCCATTCGGAGCGATGAGATCGGCGCGCAGCTCGCCGTTGCTGAGCGCGATGTCAGAAAAGCACGCGTGTTGCACGATTTCGCTCAGGTGCGGGCCGTCCTGCAGGGTCTCGCTGACGCCACGCACCGCGCGCCGCGATGTCGCAAAATGCCGATCGTCTAATGGCAAGATCGTAGCGGCGGGCAGAAAAAGCCTCAGCTCTTCGACGGGCCATTCGCCTACCCGCAGATATGGGTGCACGCCGAGCGCAACGGGTGCGGGTGTTGTGCTCTCGTTCCGGATGCGGTGCGCGACCGCAATTCCGTTGGAGGTGAGTTCGTAGCGAATCTGCGTGCTGAGCTCGAAGGGATACCCGGCGTGGCCGACGATCGCAGCGCTCAAAGTCAGCGAACTGTCGTCGATCTCGACGAGCTCGTAATCGTGCCCTGCCAGCAAACCGTGAATCGCGTTGCCAGCGCTCGGTTCGGTGACCTCGAGGCCAAGGTGCTGTTCGCCGAGCCGCCAGGTGGCACCATCAACCCTGTTTGGCCATGGCACGAGAACCACGCCAGCGGCGAGCGGCGGCGAGGTGTCGAAAGTCGAGCGAATGAGATCAACTCCGTCGACCGTGAGCGCACGCAAGCTAGCGCCCCGCACAGATACGACGGCTCGCACCGCTGAGCCAATCTGGCCAGCGGCGCGAGCCGTCAAGTTATACATCGAGCGAGCCGCGCTGTTATCAGCTGTCGACGGCGGTCACGTGGAAAAGCACAGAGGTGTCTGGGTCGAGCGATGGTGCTTCGACGCCGACCATGCCCAGCACGCGCCCGGGCAGGGTAACGCCATCGATGATCCAGGGTGGCACAACTGCACCTTCCAGGCGCGGGGTTCCGGGAAACACCGCCGTCAAGTGGTAGAGGCGTTCCACGTCGAGCCCAGGGAGAGTGACGCGCCCGGGAGGCCAGGTGGCCGGGCGTTCAGTAACGCTGAAGGCATAAAGCGCTTCGCTGCCGTCGTGGGCCGCGACGCCCTCTAGCCTCGTTGCCGCGTTGGGAAGGTCTGCGTGCACGACCCGTCCGCTGTGGAGCAAACCGCGGTGTTCGCGGTGGAATGCGATCCAGCGCCCGATGGTCTCCACTGTTGCGTCATCGGCCTCGAGTAGATTCACCTCGAGCCCGAGGTGGCCCCACAGTGCCTTCTCTGCGCGGTAGTCAAGCGGGTGGATGCGACGGGTAGTGTGCGATTTCTCGGCGCCGATATGGGTTCCTTGATACTCCGGAGGCACCAACAGCCCTGTCCAGCGCTGAATTTCGAGACGCTCGTGCGGGTCGTTGCAATCACTCGGCCAGACGCGGTCGGTGAATTCAAGCACGCCGAGGTCGATACGCCCTCCGCCGCTTGCGCACGACTCGATCTCCAACGAGGGGAAGGCGAGCTTGAGTTCCGCCATCAGGCGGTACGCCTGCAGCGTCTGGGTACGCGCGCCAGCTCGGCCGCTGGGGGTGTGGCCAGCATCGAGCAGATAGCGGTTGTGGTCCCATTTGATGTACGCGATTTCGAGAGCGCTCACCAGAGCGAACATCTGATCGCGCACATGTGCGTAGGCACCTTCGTGGCCGAGGTCCAAGACATGCTGCTGCCTAGAAGGAATTCCTGCTCCGTGCCCGGCGTCAAAGATCCACTCCGGATGTGCGCGCGCAAGCTCGGAGTCGAGGTTGATCATCTCGGGTTCAAACCACAAACCAAAGTCCATGCCGAGCTCACGAACACGCTGGGCGAGTGGTTCAAGCCCTTCTGGCCATACGGCCTCATCGACTGTCCAGTCGCCAAGCGCGGTGGTGTCGTCACGTCGACCCAGGAACCATCCGTCATCGACCACGAAACGTTCGACGCCGAGGGCAGCGCCACGCTCTGCAAGCGCGCTTAGAGTCTCGAAGTCATGCTCGAAGTACACGGCCTCCCAGGTGTTCAAGATGACGGGTCGAGGACTACTCGGGTGTTGTGGCCACGAACGAATCTGCTCATGGAAGCGCCCGGCGAGCTCGTCGAGGCCGTTGCCCCACGATCCGTACAACCACGGGCTCGTGTACTGCTCGCCCGCGCCGAGAACGACTTCATTCGGCAGAATAATCTCTCCGGCAGAGAGCTGTTGCACCCCGTTCGGCATGCGTTCCGCGGCGAGCACCTGGTTGCCGCTCCAGGCGAGATGCACGGCCCACACGTTGCCGTCTCGGAATCCGAAGCCTTGTTCGCCCGCTGCGAGCAGCAAGGTGTGCTCGAGGCCTGGCTTGCCTCCGCGGGATTCACGAAGCCAGGCGCCAACGTGAAATGGGCGACGCTGCGGCACGCGCTCCAGCGCCCAGCGCCCTGTGAGGTCAAGCATCTCAGTGGCAGTTACTGGCACAGGAAAGGCAAGTTCGAGGCCCTCAACGCTGTAGCGCTCGGTCTGATCGTTAATGAGCGTTGCGCGCTGGCGCGCGAGTCCGCTGGCCAACACTTCGATCTCGATCTCGAGTCGCAGGCCATACTCCGCATCCACGGAATCGCAGAACAGCACCTGGCCGCCGTTTCGTTCCTCGACCCTGTACCTCACCGATCCAAACTGCGCCGCCCACCGTGCGCCATTGCTGTTGCCGCTGAGGCCAGGCCGGCCCAGCCATCCTTCGGCTAGCTGCGGCAGAACAGGTACTGGCTGCGGGTAGGTTACCGCGCTGTCACCAACCGCGGGAAGCGCAGTGAGTGCAACCGCGGCAAGCGCAGCGGCGTCAAGCTCGCCGAGATCTGCTCCCCAATGCACAATGCGTGGAAGCCTCCCGGCATCGATCAGGAGAATGATGCTTGTCCCGCCCGCGCGAAGTTGCGCTACGGAGTTACTTTCCATCGTCACGGTCATCGTGGTGCTTCCTCACTAATTCGAGCGGAACAGGCTGCGGCCGTATGCAACGCGGCAGCTGGGTGTCTCGATTGACCCCCAGCTGCCGCGCTGCATATCGGTCTAGTCAGCCAGAATCTGCCGACTGGCTTCCGACATCTCGGCAAAAACGTCGTCGCCGCGTTCGCCGTTGAAGAATCCTTGGAACATTGGCTGAATGGTCGAGCCCAGCTCCTGCCCGTGGCTGAACATTGGCGTCGTAAAGAGCGATCCGTCTGCGAACTGTGCGGTGTACGGTGCCAGGTCGATCCCCTGCTCGAGCATGGCGGCCTCGGTGATGGCCATCGACGCTTCGATCGAGGGGAAGAAAGTGCCGTCAGCGCCGGCAATACTCTGGCATTCCTCGGAGCCCATGAACGAGACCCACTCCCACGCGTTGTCGATGCGAGGCCCGTTCTTCCAGATGGAGTTGGCGTTGGAGTTCGTCAACCCGGAGCGCTTGCCATTGTCGCCGAGCACAGATGGTGCGATTCCCACCTCGATGCCGGGCAGGGCGTTGAACGACGGTGCGTACCACGAGCCACCAACGACCATCGCGACCTTGCCGGAGCCCAGTTGTTCGACTGCGCCCTGTGTGAAGTCACCCTCCCGCGGCGTGAAGCCACGGTCAGAGAGGCTCTTGAAGTAGTTCATCGCAGCGACGAACTCGGGAGCTTCGTATTCGAAGGAGGTCGGCCAGTTGGCGTCATTTCCCAGAGTCCATCCCGTTGTCGACAGGAATCCGGCCCAGCTGTCCTGGCCGTTCAGCCCATTGGTACCGATGGATCCAGCTCCGTATACAGCGACCTTGCTCTTGTCGAAGCCCGCCTCATCGCCGCGCACTCCGTTGGCGTCAACCGTCAGGCGTGCGACGACCTTGTCAAAGGTGCCGCCATCCTTCGGGTTCCACGTCATCGTGTCGATGTCGTCTGTGGTGAGCCCGGCATCGGCCAGGTAGGTCTCGTTGTAGAAGTGCCCGACCGTGGCCCAGTCCATCGGGATGCCGTAGAGGCTGTCGTCTTTGTACGTCCAAGCGCCGACGCCCGTGCCGATGGCTGCGAGGTCAAACTTGGTCTCAGCAATTTTGTCGTCCAGGGCGAGGAGCTGGCCCTGATCGACATACTCGGGGTAGTAGCTCACGTTGTTCTGGAACGCGTCGGGTGCCGTGCCCGCGACGAAACCGGTGGTGATCTTGGTCCAGTAGTCGTCCCAGGCGTACTGTGAAATTTCGACCTTGATGTCAGGGTTTGCCGCTTCGAACGGTGCGATGCACTTCTTGTATGAAACGGCCTGCTTGTCATCCCAGGTCCACCACTGAACGGTGCCCCCACCGCCATCAGCCGCGTCGCTGCCGCCGGCAGAACAGGCCGCGAGGGGCGCAACGACAGCCATGCCGATTGCGAGTGTCAGGATTCTCTTGATTTTCATGCGATCTCCTTTGATTGATGTGATGCAGGTGGACAAAGCTGTAGTGCGGAATGGTGCAGAAGTAGTTAGCGGATGCCGGTGAAGCCCAAGGAATTTACGATTCGCTTTCCGAAAACCATGAACAGAATGAGCATCGGAAGCGCGGCCAGGAGCGAGGCGGCCATGAGTCCTGCCCAGTCGGGGGCAACCTGCGGCGACGACTGCTTGAACACCGCGAGCGCGAGCGTCAATGGCTGAACCTTAGGGTCAGCGGCAATGATGAGTGGCCAGAAGTAGTCGTTCCAGTAGTTGATGAAGCCCAGGATAGCGAGGGTGATGATGGGCCCGGATGCCGAGGGCACGACGATCTGGAAGAGAACCCTTATCTTACTCGCGCCGTCGATGAGCGCCGCCTCTTCGATCTCTCTGCTAAGCCCGAGAAAGAACTGGCGCAGAAAGAAGATGTTGAACGCGCTGAAGAACGCCCCGGGAAGAATGAGCCCCGCGAAGCTGTTCGTCAGGCCGAGTTCTTTGATGAGAACGAAGTTCGGCAGCAGCGTGAGGATCGCCGGAATCATGAGCGCCGTGAAGAGAATGCCGAAGACGAGGTCGCGGCCCTTCCACTGCAGACGCGAGAAGGAGTATGCGGCGAGTGTCGCGAAAAACACCTGGCAGAACGTCGCAACGCCGGCATAAATCATCGAGTTGCGAATGTAGATTCCCAGATCGAGAGTGGCGCCTGAGCCACCCTCCGCACGGGCGTCAGCAACCGACGCGAGCCCGAGCACCCGCTGGAACGGGCCCAGGGTGAAGTCGACAGGCAGAATCGAAATCGGGTCAGTGGTCAGGCCGTAGTTGTTCGAGAGTGCCGTGCGCAGCATCCAATAGAACGGAAAGATCGTGATGATCAGGATGAGAACCAAGTAGCCCCACGCGAAACCGCGGCCGACGGATGGCTTGGCTCTGGTTCGACGCAGACGCGAAGCCGTGACACTGGAAGTCATGTCGTTCTCCTAGTTGGTGTCGGATTCGGATGCACGCATGAGCCGCATCTGGGTGAACGAGATAACGATCAGCATGGCGAACAGCGCGAGCGACATCGTGGCGCCGTATCCAAAGTCCAGCTGCCCGAAGGCTTTGTCGTAGATGTACATCTGAAGCACGTTCGACGCGTTCGCCGGCCCGCCCTTTGTTGTGACCTGCACGATGTCGAACACCTGAAAGGCGCTGATGATCGTGAGGATGGTGACCATGGCGGTGATCGGGCGCAGCAGCGGCAGTGTGATTCTCCGGAACATTTGAAACTCGTTGGCCCCGTCTGTGCGGGCCGCCTCATACACCTGCGGCGGGATCGTCTGCAGCCCGGCAAAGATCAGGATTGTCGTGTACCCCATCGATTTCCACACCGTAATCACGGCGAGTGATGGAATCACCCAGGCACGATCGCTCAAGAATCGGATCGTCTCTCCGCTCAGCGATTCGATCCACAGATTCACAATTCCGAGCTGCGAATCCAGCATCCACGACCACACCACGCCGGCAACGACGCTGGAGATGAGAAACGGCAGGATGATGAGGCCGCGAATAACGGTCGAGTTCGTCACGCGGTGCAGAATGACGGCCGTGAGCATCGAGATCGCAACGCCGAGAAGTACGGCGAGGAAGACAAAGTACAAGGTGGTGAGGAGTGAATCCCAGAAGACCTTGTCATTCAGGAGCATCTCGTAGTTGCCGAGGCCGATCCACTTGGCCGGCGTGAGCACGCGGAAGTCGGTGAAGCTGAGGTAGATGCCGCGCAGTGTTGGGTACAGTGCGAAAACAAGAAAGCCCAGGATGGCTGGCGTGATCAGCAGCCACCCCAGTTTCCAGTCGCTGCGGTTGGCCGCCGAGGTCACCCGGGTTGGTGCCGCGCCCTTTCGGTTCTTCGACCGATCCTTCGAGCCCCGTGTTCGCGCACCGGCGGGCTTGTTCGCTTCAAGCTGTGTCGTCACAGCGCCTCCTTGAGCCGTTTAGTGCTGTTCTCTGAACCGACTGCCCATTCTCTGCCACAGAGGCACGGCCGCCGCGTCTGATGCACCAAGGGCGCATCAGACGGTGCTGCCGAGGTCTCGACGTCGTGTGAACTCTGCACTAAGCATTTGCCCAGATTACGTTTCACTTTGCGGCCCACGGAATATCACTTCTCACGGTCATGCATGGACAAAACAGCTATTTCGGGTGGGTTATTCATGTCGCCATCTCAACGCTGAACACGGCCGCAGCCCCGGATGCCGGGATGCCACGACCGTGCGTGCTGCACGATCTAGAGGTCTTCGACGCGGGTGAAGAGGAGCATCTCAGGCAACGAAGTTGCGAAATAGTCGATGCGGCCGTCGTCGCCAACAGGGCGGGGCACATCAACGTGCATGCGCACCTCACCGAGCGAAACCGGCGGCTCAGCCAGAGGTAGCCCCATGCCCGCTCGGCCACGATCCCATGCGGCGAGCGCCTGACCTTCTCCGCCCTCCCACGGCTGGAATGGGCGGGACTCAAGCAGCGCCACAGCCTCAGAGGCGCGCCCAACATCTGTAAGCAAATTCGCGTACTCAACTGCGAGATCATCGCGGGATATCGCCGAATGAGGAAGGCGCTCGAGCCTTTCCGCCGCCGAAACGCCGATCCGTTTCAGCAGCTGATCTGACTCGTACCAAAGCCGGGCGTCACGAGGCCGCAGACGCAGCGCTCGTTCGTAGTATTCGCGCGCTCGCTCAGCATCGCCGTGCACGTTGTAGTGGGCAATTGCGGCGTTGCGCAGTGCGGTTGCGTCGGTGCTGCTC
This sequence comes from Glaciibacter superstes DSM 21135, assembly GCF_000421145.1. GTDB lineage: Bacteria > Actinomycetota > Actinomycetes > Actinomycetales > Microbacteriaceae > Cryobacterium > Cryobacterium superstes. The sequence continues at coordinate 64,896 of NZ_ATWH01000018.1, forward strand.
AGCTCCAACGCTTGCTCCCACAGCGTCAACGCTGCCTGGTGGCGACGGTGGTGATAGAGAAACATTCCGAGCAGCGAGAGCGCCTGCACATCGTGCGGATCGTAGGCAAGAGCTTCTCTGAGCACATCGTGGTGGTCGAGCGTGCTGGGGAAGGTGCGGGTGGCCGGGACGGAGCTCGCCGCCGATCTGGCCGCAGCCGCGGCATCCGCTCGCCCCAGCCTGTCAAGCATGGAAGCCTTGGCATAGAGCGCGAGGGGCGCCGCATTGCCTGCAGCGGTGTCTGGCAAGGCCGCGGCCCGCGCGAAAGCTGCCGCTGCACCCTCAAAGTCGCCGAAACCGGCTAGGTCGAACCCGACATCAAGCTGCGTTGCTGCATCACGGCTGGTGGGTACATTGTCGAGCGTGCGCGCCAGCTGATCCAGCGGGTCGAGCTGACGGGTTTCGCGCAAGAGGCTTTCTGCGTCTGCGTGCCGCGCAGCTCGCCGAAGCAGCACGGTGAGCAAGGCACGCGCGCGAAGATCGTCTGCATCGAGCCGTACGGCCGCCTCGGCGTGCTGTAGAGCGCGCGCGTCATTGCCAGCAACGGCATCGAGCCGCGCCATCTCGAACTCAGCCGCTTGACGCCACTTCTTGTCCCAGGCGGCTTTGGCGAAGGCATCATAGGCGTCGTCGTGCCGACCGAGCCTACGCAGAATGCTTCCCTTTCTGTACGAGAGCTCACCGGTCTCCGGGTTGAGGTTGCGCGCGCGCACACGCTCAAGGCCCACCCGCGCGTAGCCGAGCGCCGATGCGTAGTCTCCGCTCTTATAGGAGTGCGTGGCCATGGCGAGGTTGCTTCGGCTGTCGCCGGGGTCGCGGCGCAACGCTTCTCGCCAGTAGATCAAGGCAGAACGGGTTGGGTGGCGGTTCTGCTCAAGGTGTACGCCGGTGGAGTACAGCTCGTCAACAGAGTCAATTTCGCTCGGCAACGGCGGCTCGGTAGCTGGGGCCGGCTCTGGCTCTTCAACCCAGGCACGCGGAGTCCACGTCAGCGCACCAACGACATCGAGGGTGAGCTCGGTCGCTTCAACCGCGCCAGGGAGCACAATCTGAGTGGTGAATGGCGCATCCGGGGCCACGTCGACGGTCCACTCGGCCACGCTCTCGGTTCCCCGCAACAGGGCGATGCGCTGACCCGGACGGATGCCCGTGCTGGCCACGCCCAGCTTGACCCGCGTCTCCTGCGCCGACGTGCTGGCGATCGAGAGGTGAACGGCCGCGTCGAGGTTAGCCTGGTGCACAATGCCAATGCGCTGGATCGGGTACCAATACTGCGAGAACGCCTTGGTTTCACCCGGCGCGATGAAAGTGAAGTCAGGCTGGTTGTCGGTGAAGACCCCCGCCATCAGCTCAATGTACGGCCCGTCGTTGTCGGTGAGCAGCGCATCCCACGTGCGCCCGAACTCCGAGTTCCCCCACGTCCACTGCTTTTTTCCTGGCGCGATGTGGCGATCAGCCCAGTGCACGAAACCCGCATCGACGTCATGGTCATAGCCGCCGAAGAAGTCATCTTGCGTGCCAGTGACCATGTAGCTCGTCGGAACGGGGATGTTCTTGTAGAAGTCGAGGCGGTCACCACCGGTCGCGGCGTGCTCGGTGTAGTCGAATCCGTAATAGGGGCGGTCTGCTGCGGGGAAGGCGGATACAGCGCGGCGAGCGTGGTCGGCAACCCACTGCACATCCGTGGGAAAAAAGGACTGGTAGTTGTCGTGCACCCGTGCGGCAACGTTGGCCCACCAGAGAAAGGTTTCGGTCTCACTCGTGCGGTTGTGCAAGCGGGCGACCAGTTCGATGAGTGCGCTATCAGGGCGCAGACGGATGCCGTGCATGCCTTTCATACGTGAGAACGGGTCGTGATCCGAACACCAGACCGTCACGGAGCCGTCATCGCCGTATTCGATCTCTGTCTCGACGGGTAGATAGGTTGCGGGCCGGTGATGTTGCGGCCAGTTGAATTCAACGCCCCCGCTGACCCACGGGCCGGCCAAACCGACGAGAGCTGGTTTGATGACGTTGTTACGGTAAAAGAAGTCGTAGTCTGCACTCTTGTCGTAGCCGATGTGAATGCGGCCGCCCAGTTCCGGCAGGATGACCAAGCGCAGCCAGCGGTTCTCGAGGTGAATGGCGTCCCATGCGCGAGGCTGCGGCTCAGACTCAATACGGTCGATGAACGGAATCGGATAAACCCGACCGCTCGACCCCTGGTAGACACGGTGCTCGAAGAACATCGGGTAACGATCAGGCTCAGCGGTGTCGTAACTGAGAATCTCGAGATCTTCGCGCCACGCGATGGGAGCACCCGCAGCCAATTCACCGGCAAGTTGTGCGGGCGCCTCGGGAAGTTGGATGCTGGAAGCGGTCGTCGATGTCTTCACATGCCAACGCTAGGGGCGTCTCTGCAGCCGGAGAAGAGAAGATTCGCCACAGAACATAGACGAAACACTGATTTGCTCGCCCGAGGTGAGAGAGTGGGACCATGGCACGCCCAGACGGTTTTCCGCGACAGCGCATCGCGATCGTTCCGCGCCCACTGGTCGCCGAGGCCGGCGAGCGCCCGATCACGCGACACCTGCAAGTGACGGATGCTGGTTGGTACCCCAACGCGCGGGGGCACGAACGTTCTCGCCCCGGTGGCGCGGCGGAGTCGATCGTGATGTTGTGCGTCGCCGGGTCGGGCTGGGTGGAGATGGGTGGCACGCGACACCCTGTGCAGGCGCCGGCGGTTGTCGCCGTGCCCGCCGGATACCCTCATCGCTATGGCGCCAGCGATGACAAACCATGGACGATCTGGTGGCTGCATGTGCGGGGCAGCGCTGCGGAAGAGCTCGTCGGTGCATGCGTTGACTCAGAGAAAAGCCCCGTCGCCGTGCTGCGCGAGGTAGACCGTACAGCGCAACTGGCCGAACAAATTGTCGCAATTCTGGAAAAGGATCCGTCACCGCCGCGATTGGTGCGCGCTGCGGGAATGGCGTGGAACCTTCTCACCACACTCGTCTCCGATCTCTCGGTCTCTGACACCGACGACCCGCTGCAGCGCGCGATGAACTACCTCATGCATCGCCTGGACTCTCCAGTGAGCGTGACTGAGCTGGCCCGCGAGGCACGCGTTTCGCAGTCTCATCTGGGTGCACTCTTTCGTGCGGCGACAGGGGGTGGCCCGCTGGCCCACCACATCACTCTGCGCATGGCACGCGCGCGGCAACTTCTCGACGGAACCGATCTCGCCGTCGCTGAGGTCGCTCGCGAGACGGGGTACTTCGACCCCCTCTATTTCTCACGACAGTTCCGGCAGGTACATGGAGAAAGCCCCAGCGCGTATCGCGAGCAGCACAAGGGATAAGCGGGAAACCCCCAGTGCTCGTGCCGGTTGCGGCACCGCCGTCGCGAAGGATGGTCACGTCCCGCTGAGTGTGGAGTTTCTCGACAGCGTGCAGGTCAGTGATTTGATTATGCAGCAGTGAGTTCGGGGAGAGAAATCACACACCGACAGTTACCTCGCCGCCAACGACGCATTCGCGACGAACGCGCGCTGAACCGCGCCATCTGCGAAATCAGGAACCTCGGATACGAAGTAGAAGTCACCCCAGCGACGGCTGCATAAGTCACCTCTATTTACCTACGAGACGCTAGTGTCCTGCGCCGGTAGTTCGTTGTAGAAGTCGTTTGAGGGATTCGAGGATCTGTTCGGCGGATTTGGTCCAGATGAATGGCTTCGGGTTCTCGTTCCATCCTTTGACCCATTTGCGGATATCGTTTTCGAGCGCTTGAACGCTGCGGTGGTCGGAGCGTTGGAGGAGATCGGCGGTGACGTAGGCAAAGAACCGTTCGACTTGGTTGATCCAGGACGAGTACGTCGGGGTGAAGTGCAGGTGGAACCGGGGATGGGCTTCGAGCCATTTGACGATGCTCGGGGCCTTGTGGGTGCTGTAGTTATCGCAGACCAGATGAACCTCCAACTCGTCAGGGACTTCAGCGTCGATCTTGGCCAGGAACTTCTTGAACTCGATCGCCCGGTGCCGTCGGTGGATGCTGGAGATGACGGTGCCGTCGATCGTGTTGAAAGCGGCGAAGAGGCTGGTCGTGCCGTGGCGCACGTAGTCATGGGTGCGTTTCTCTGGCATGCCCGGCATCATCGGGAACGCCGGCTGCGAACGGGCCAGCGCCTGCACTTGAGACTTCTCGTCCACACAGTAGACAACCGCAGCCTCGGGTGGGTTCAAATACAGTCCGATGATGTCGTAGACCTTCTCCACGAATCGCGGGTCGTTGGAGAGCTTGAAGCCGTCCTCTCGGTGGGGTTTGAGCTCGAATGCCTTCCAGATCCGTCCGATCGTGGACTTCGACAGCCCTGAACGATCGGCCATCTTCGCCCTCGACCAATGGGTCGCATTCTTCGGAGTCGACTCCAACGTCGCCACAACGACCTCCTCAACCCGCTCGGCCGTGATCGAAGGCGGCCGCCCGGGACGCGGCTCGTCGACCAAGCCATCAAGACGGTCCGCCACAAAACGGGCACGCCACTTGCTGACCGTGTTCGACGAGCAACGCACCTGCCCAGCCACCGACTTGTTATCCAGGCCCTCACCACACGCAAGGATGATCCGGGACCGCAACGCCAACGCCGGAGAGGACTCCGCCCGCCGCGACCAGCGCAGCAACTGCTCCCGCTCCTCATCGCTCAACATCAACTCGGTCCTCGGGCGTCCAGTTCTGGCCATACCTCAATTCTACAACTTAACCAGATAATTTCAGGCGCACGACACTAG
>NZ_ATWH01000019.1 GCF_000421145.1 Glaciibacter superstes DSM 21135
GTCCCGGAGAAGATCCATGCCCACCAGCTGCGGCACGCCCGCGCCATGCAGATGCTGCGCGCCGGAGTTCCGCTTCCGCACATCAAGGAGTTCCTCGTCCATGCCAATATCTCAACCACGAGCATCTACGCGTCGGCCGACAACCAGATGGTTCGCGAAGCGATCCAGAGAGCCGGCAGCGCCACGCCCGATCTCGCACCGCTCTGGACCGGAGGCGACGACATGATCCTCCAACTCGCAGGGCTCCGATGATTATCCCGAGGAAATCAGCTCTCAGGCCGCCATTGCACACGCCCGCAGAGCAGGACTCGGGATAACAGACTCCTCGGGATAGTCGCGCTTATCCCGAATTCGGGATAAAAGGGACAAGAGCAGCACCGAGAATACGGTCTCCCACGTTGCGACCTGGGTGATCGCGGCCCTGCGGCACGAGACGTTCACGTCGCTGGCGCAGCTGCGCACCCGGATCCGACAGCAGATCGATGCCTACAACCGGGAGCCATTCCAGAAACGCACCGGGTCCCGGTGGAGCGTATTCACCACCGAGGAGCTGCCGCTGCTGCAGGCCCTGCCAGCGGTCCCGTTCGAGATCAGCACCTGGTCCTATAAACGCAAAGTCAACAAGAACGCCCACGTGGTTTGGGCGAGGAACTTCTACTCCGTCCCCTTCTCCCAGATCGGCGCCCTGGTGGACCTGCGCGTCACGGACACGATGTTGGAGGTCTATCGCAACGACGAGCGCCTGACCAGCCATTTGCTGCTGTCGGGAACGACCAGCAACCAGTATCAGACGAACGAGGCCGACTTGCCCGAGGGACGCAGCTACCAGGCCTGGGACCGGGCCCGGATCGAGGAATGGGCAGCACGGATCGGGCCGGCGACGATGACGGTGACGGCGAAGATCTTCGAGACGGTCTTCATCGATGAGGCCGGCTTCGATGCTGCGTTAGCGGTGTTGCGGCTATCGCGCCGCTTCCCTCCGGCCCGACTCGAGGCGGCCTGTCAGCTGGCGTTGCGGGGGCCGGTCCGGTCTCCGCGGTATGCACATTTGCGGCCGATCCTCGATACCGGGCAGGACAAAACCGGCCATGTCCCCGAGCCCGAGGCAGATGATGGCGGTTATGTTCGCGGCAGCGCCTACTACGCCGGCGGCACCCGATGAGCGCCCTGGATGGAGAGACCAAACGCAAACTCCGAGAGATGAACGCCAGCGAGCTGCTCGAGGCGATCGACACCCAGGACGACACCCTCTCGATCAGCCTGACCTTCGAGGAACGGATCCGCCTGGTCGTTGATGACGCTTATTCGACCTTCACCCATTCGAAGGTTGCCGGGCTGATCCGGCGGGCAGGACTGCGCTATCCGAACGCGGATCTGCGCCGCATCGACCTGCTCGACGAACGCGGACTGAACCGGCAGCTGCTGACCCAGCTCGGCACTTGCTCCTTCGTCACCCGGCAGCAGAACGTCGTATTCCAGGGGTTCACCGGGTCGGGGAAGTCGTATTTGGGCTGCGCTATTGCCAAACGCGCCTGCGAACAGCGGATCCGCGCGCACTACGTCCGGATGCCCGACCTGGAGGAAGCCTGGGTCGCCGCCCAGGACACGCCCGGCGGGGCGGGCAAGTTCCTCCGCAAATACGCGGCGTTCACCCTGCTCGTCATTGATGAGTGGTTGCTGGATAAGCCGACGGAATCGATGCGGACGATGCTGTTGGAGTTGATGGAGCGTCGTTATGGCGAGACGTCGACGGTGTTCTGCACCCAGTATTCACAGAAGGATTGGCATCAGCGCCTCGGCTCCGGTGTTCACGCGGACGCGATCATGGACCGGATCATTCACAACACGGTCTGGGTTGAGACTGGCACCTACAACATGCGCGAGCACACCGCTCTCGCCAGCACCTGATGAAGAGGCGCCCTGGAGCACGCACCCGAGACCAGGACCTCGCTCTCCTTGCCGCTGGCGGCGAAACGGGATGGTGGGACGACGCCGGACACCCAGCGCCCTGGCCCGAGGACTTCCTCGATCCCGACGCAGGATGGAGCACGGGCAACGCTGTTGCCCGTGACGATACGCCGGCCGACAACGATCTCGTCAACCCGCCGTTCTGACCTGCCTGTCGTTGGAAACCGCGCCGCACTGGCAGGTTTCTTAGCGCCGAAATGGCCGGCTCCACGGTGACGAAACACACCTAACACCGAGCGGAGAGGGCCAGTGGCTCTGAACCACACCACCACTGGCTCTCTTCCGCACGATCGGTGGCTCTGAACCGCACGATTGGGTGGCTCTCAAAGCATCAAATACTCAGCAAAACAGCCCGGTGATCTCGAAATCGATGAGGGCGTAGCCCAGTCCGGGCATGAGGCCTCCTTCAGGTCGGGATGGCACCACTCAATTGGAGCGTGCAGCGATTCAATTGGAGCGTGCAGCGATGATGCTCCCGTACAAACGGGGCTGCCAAACCAATGTTGCCCTGGACTCGCTCAGTCGCGTGCGCCCGACATCACCGAAGCTGCAGGGCCTCCGCATCGTGGCGACTGATCACCGAGACGAGAATCTCGATTGCGTCGTCGTGTTAACGCCGACCCAAAACAGGGCCAATAGTGCCGTTTGAAAACAGGACCACTATTCGTGTTTTCTACTATGCCGCATGTTCTCTCGAGAGGTCGTGATGAAGAGTGTCGTGAGGTCAACGCCACCGAACGTGCACGACGTGACGTTCGTCACAGGCAGTTCCACGACGTCGGCGAGCAGACCCTGCCGCTATTACGCAGCGGTCACGGCCCGAGCAGCCCACGCTTACCGTTCGCTAACACCTCCGGTTAGAGCACCTAGTTGCGTTGGAGTCGTTCGTACGGACTGTCGGCCTGGCAATAGCGCCACCAACACTGCGAGGAAGGCGAACCCCGCACCGATAAACAAGTTCTGATTGGGGTCATGGCCGGAAACGGGCGACACAAGATCGATCGCCAGAGCGGCGACGAGTTGCCCCACGATCAGCGTGAGATTGAGGACCAGTACTCCCAGACGACGCACGCCGGTAACCTGACTGCAGAGGATGAATAGTCCCAAGACTCCCCCGGAGAGGTGCCACCAGGCCGACACCGCCTCAACGGGTGGCCCGACCGTCACATATTGAACGGCGGCGGCGCCCGTCAACACAACCACGCCGACGCTCACGTTGACTGTGACGCTGACTACCCAAGAGGAGGCCGCTGCCCGGATTCGTCCACTTATCGCGTGCTGCCATCCGATCAGGGCACCGACGCCAGCGGGGAGCAGAAAGTACCACCACTGCTCCGCCCCTTCGACCACGCCCCATGAGGCGAGCACGACAGCCGCGATAGCGAGCACGCTGCCGAGGACCCGAAGGACTGTGGCTGACCGCCTGGGCATCCCGGCCACCCCCCAGTGGTCGAGGACCAGACCTCCCAACGACTGTCCCGCAACGGCGGCAATGGTGAAAAGTGCGACGCCGATCACCCCTGCGGATAGCCCCTGCGTGAGAACCCACGCCGCGCCGATGATTCCGCCGAGAACCGACCACCAGGGGATGCGTCCCGTCCGGAGCGCATCGATCAGGCGAGGGACACCTTTTCGGGCTGAGGGCATCCCGGCAACGAGAATCAGCGTGAGAATGAGACAGGTACCGAACGACCAGGCGGCTGCGTACACAGCGCTTCCGAGATCAGTCGTCAGGCCAGCGGTCACTCGTGCTTGGACACTCATGGCGGAACCACCCATGAGTGCGAGAAGCAGCGAGCCGACCAAAGTCCGGCGACTGCCTCCCGTCCGGCGCCGCGTCATCGGCTCCGGCCCCGCCGGGCGAGCGTGCGTCTGGCGCGTTCTATTATGGGCCGATCGATCATTCGACCACCGACGGCAGCGACACCCTCCGACACAGCTATCACCATCTCGGCTTGTTCGATCTCCTCCCGGGTGGGCAAGAAGGCGGCACTGACCACGGAGACTTGTGCCGGGTGAATGGTGAGCATCCCCCCGAAACCGAACGCCCGCGCTACCAGGGCCTCAGCCCGCACACGATCGAGATCCCGAATCTCTGCCGACGGAGCGGCTAGGGGCGAAGCGATCCCTGCCGCCCGCGACGCGATGACCAGCGCCGCACTCGCATAGCTCAGCAGCTCAGGTGCGTCGCCATCCACGTCGAGGACGAAGTCGAAGGATCCGAATGCCAGCCTCACGACGCTCGGGACGGCGGCGATGCGCGCCGCGTCAACGATGCCCGCTGCGGATTCGATGAGGGGGATGAGCGGAATGTGCCCGCCGAGCAGCCTGCCTGCGTCAGCCACTTCCACATCACTCTCGGCCTTCGCGAGCATCACTGCAATGGGAGCAACACCCGCGAGCAGCTCCAGTTGCGCTGAAAACTCCGGCTCGGTCGCCGCGACCACTCGGACCGCTGCTCGCAGTCCGGCACCGAGCGCCGCAACAACGTCGCGAGTCGCTTTGGCGCGCTGCGCTGGCGCCACCGCGTCTTCCAGATCAAGGATCACCAGATCCGCTCCGGACCCGACCGCCTTCTCGAAGCGGTCGGGTCGATCACCGGGGACGAAGAGAGCCGTGACTACCCTCCCGGTGTCGGTGTCGTCCATCACAGGCCTCGCGATTGCACGCTCGTACTGACGTTTGATGACGCGACGCACATACTAAGAATCCCGCGCGCGGGACACGACAGCCCGCAGCATTTCGACAAGACGATGCGGTTCCTCAAGTGGCAGCAAGTGCCCCGCGCCCGTGAGGGTGTGCACCTCTGTCGCCAAAAGCCCGCCGACCTCGCGCACCCCCTCGGGTCCGACCCGAACATCATCCTCGCCCCGCAGGATCAGTGTCGGGAGTGAGATCTGCGGATACAAATCGGTTCCGTCGAAGTCCATCGCGCTGCGCAGCGCCGCGAGGAACCGATGCTCACCCGTTCGACGCAGCGCCGTGACGACGTTTGCACGGTCGTCGGCGGATCTCCGAGGGGTCAGTGTGGCATCCGCGTATTCAGCGACGAACTTTTCGAACCCGATGTCCGCTATCCGTGTCTCTGTGGCTGCGATTCGCGCAGACCCGCCGCCGCTGACTTTCACGTACGGAGAGATCAGCACGATCGCGTCGGCGGACGAACTGCGCGCCGACGCCGCGCCCACCACGAGAGCACCCAATCCGACCCCGAGATGCATGGTGAAGCCGGCGTGGTTTTCATTGGCGACCGATTCCCAATCGCGCATTGCGTTTCCGAAAGAGAACTCAGATATTGGCGAGCCGCCATGTCCGGCGAGGTCGGGCGCCCAGAGATCAGCCCACGGCTTTACCTCCGCCCGGAGCTTGTCGAATAGGCTTCCATCCAGACCCAGCGAGTGGGCGGCGATGATTAGGGGTCGTGCGGTCATCGCCGGGGAATTCTCGGGACAACCAAATGAGAGGCATGCTCGCCACCGGTGTGCAGCGTCACCTCGCCGTTGTACTCGGCGGCGTCACGGCCGGGGTGGATGAACGGCCCACATCCCGTCATCGTGACGGCGATCATTGTCTGCGTAGTGGCCTCCCCCGGGTACACGTAGTCGGCACCCGCCACCTCGACCATCAAGCGGTAGCCAGCGGGTATTACGATCGACGTCGGGAGGATCTCGATATCGAGCTCGTAGACCTCGCCCGGCACCAATGGGTCAGCCTTGTCGTGCATATGGAACGGACGGTGCGGGACTGACCGCGCGGGATCCAGAGCGAGTTGGGATGCCCGCAGCCACCCCTGTGCGATCGGAGTGTGCGGATCGAGTGCTCCGAAGAAGACGACTTCCTCACCCTGCGGATCGAGTAGCCGGACCGTCACGAACAGATCGGCCTCGGTGGTCGAGGACGACACGAACAGCTTTGCGACCATCGGGCCGGTCAGTTCCAGCTCTTCCTCAATCTCCTTGGAGAACAACAGCGATGACTGCTGCGCCCTGTATGTGACGGAGGCCGCGGCAGCAGGCACTTCATCGGTCAGCGACATCGCCTGTGCGTCGAAATACTGTGGCGCCCATTGGGTGTCCGGAATTGGCCAGGATTTCTCCGCGCGAGCGGTGAACGTGCCGTCGACGTGGCGCACGAGCAACGAGACCGGAGGTTGCGCATCCCAATTGTTGGACTCGTCCTTTAAGAAACGGTCGAAGAATCGCTTCTGCAACTTGACACCGTAGTCGGTATAGAACTCCGCCCAGTGCGGGCCGCCGTGCATCTCCAGCCAACGATTTCCCTCAGGCAACAGCTCCCACGCCATCGTGTTGCCTCGGAGATGCAGACCCTGCCCGCCCCAGTTGCCACTAGTAAGCACAGGAACATCGATCTCGGCAGGTAGTCCACTGCGCTCGTCATAGAAGGCTCCCGCAAAGGGGTGGTCGGCGATCTGTCGGCCCAGATCGGCTCTGTTCGCCACAAGTGCTTCTTCATCCAGTTCGGTGTTGCCGGACGCCCAGCCGCCGGCGGCACGGTTCTCATATCCACGAGAACCCAAACCGTGCTGCACTGCACTGCACTGCTTTTCGAACCACCCTCCCCAGAACGTCGAGGGAATTCCGCCGTGATAGGAACCATCGCGATAGAAGTCGACCGAGCCCTCCCACGGGCAGATGGCGTAGAGGTGGGGTGGTTTGAGGGCCGCGACCTGCCACTGATTGATCGCGTAGTACGAAATTCCGTTCAGGCCGACTTTGCCGTTGCTCCACGGCTGCGTTCCGGCCCACTCGATCGCCGCGTAGTAATCCTGGGTCTCGCGCTTGGAGAAACAATCTAGGACGCCCGGAGACATTCCGCTCCCGCGCGAGTCGACACGAACGCACACGTAGTCGTCCGGAACCCACTTCTCGGGGTCGACGACCTCCCAGCTCTGGTATAGGTTGCTGCTTCCCTCCAGGGCATCGGGGAAGAACTCGATCATGTTCTGCCACGGTCCGGGGTATCCGTCCTGCCAGGCGAGTCCTTTGGCGTAAGGGCCGTACGTAATGATGACCGGATAACGCCCATCCCGAATGGGGCGATAGACGTCCGCATAAATCACCAGACTGTCGTCCATGACGATCGGCACATCCCTGTCGATCCGCATCCCGGCCTCTTCAGAAGTCCTTGTGACGACGTCGGTCGCGGCCTGCGACCCGAGCTGATCGGTGGCCTTAGTCATTACTTTTCTCCTCTGGGGTTATGCCACGGCGCCATACGTCGGCGGGCCGCTTCAACTGCGGTTGTACCAAGCACGCCGAGGACGACGAGCACGAACACGCCGACGATGGACGCGTCCTGATGGAAGGACCTTGCATTGATCAGGATGAATCGGCCGAGACCAGGAACGCTCGCGAGGAACTCCACGGCGATCGCCGCGACGATGGCGCGCCCGATGGCGACGTTGACGCCGGCCATGATGTACGGCAGCGTCGCGGGGAAGACAAGGTCGAAGAGCACACGGCGCTTGGGCATGTGAAGCACGAACGCCGCGTCCTCCAACTCTCGCGCGATTTTTCGAGCGCCGTCGACGGTGCTGACAATACAGGGAAGAAGGGCTGCGACCGTGATCAACGCGAGCCGGGCGACCGGCGAGTAGCCAAGCCAAATCGTTGCGAGCGGGACGAGCGCGAGCAATGGCACCGCGTACAGACCGGCGACGTACGGAGCCGTCAGCCCTCGCAACCAGCGCACCCGACCCGTCAAGAGACCGATCAGCGTACCAAAGACAACTCCGATCGCGAGACCTTCGAGTATCGCGAGCGACGTGTCCAGAGTGTCGATCCAGAAACTCGGATTCGTAAATACTCCGGGCATCGCGAGCAGTATTCCCGAAGGGGTCGGCACGAGTCCGCTCGCGTCGAAGGCAGATGCGATCTGCCAGATGAGCAGAATCAGAAGGGCGGTCGCTGCGACGAGTAGGACCTTCCTCTGACGCACCTTGGGCGCACGGAGTGCTCCGGCGGCGACGGCTATGCTTCGAGTGGATTCAGTTACACTCATCGCCCTTCCTCCCCTCTCCACGAGGAGAATCGGCTCTCTAACAGCCGCCCGAGTCCCATGAGACTGACGGCGATGACCGCACTGAGAACCGTGAGCGCGAGCACGGTCGAGATATCGAACCGTGAACTCGCCGAGAGCATGAGGCCGCCGATTCCGGTCGCGTTCAGGAAGAACTCCGCCACCAGAGTGCCGACGAAGGCCATCGCGATTCCCTGGCGGATACCGGTCATCGCGTATGGAACTGTATGAGGGATAAGGAGGTCGCGCCAGATACGGCGTTCCGAAGAACGGAAAATGTGCGCAGTATCCAACAACTCAGGGGGTGCATGGCGAGCCCCTTCCATCGTGTTGATAAGGATCGGGAACACGGCGCTAGCGAAGACGACGAACGACTTCGCCCCGACGCCGAACCCCATCACGATCAGCACGATGGGGGCCACGGCCACCATCGGCACCGCCTGGAGTGCGTAGACCAACCATTGCGTGCCCTCGCGGAGCAGGCGAGCGCGGGTGACAAGGATGCCGTACCCGACGCCCACGACGATCGCGATGGCGAGGCCGATCAAGAATATCACGCCGGACTCACCTAATGCCGTGAACAACTTCCCCGAGACGACGAGCTCGATGAATGCATTCCACGCACGACCCGGCGTGGACAATAGCACCGGCTCAGCAGATCCCGCGATTTGCCACACAACCAGTCCGATACCGAGACCAACTGCGCCGAGCACCACGGGGTGCCCGGGCCCAGATGCGAAATACCTCCGGGCCCGAGCCGCCGAACTGTGATTCTGAGTCACTTCGTGGCGTCCTCGAAAAGAGTGGGATCAGTCACTTCCTCGAGAGTGGGCGCGTTCGCCGCATCAATGTTGCCCGCTGCGATCTCACCTTCGATGGTCGCCTCAATGCGATCCGGGCTGAGTCCTGGCCCTTCGATTGGCCAGAATTCGATGTCGAGGAAGTCGTCGAGGGCACTCCGGGTGACTTCGACTGGCCGCGTGGTCATGTCTGCGGCGATCTGGGCGACGGTGTCGGCGTTGGCGGGGTCATAGATAAAGGTGATGGCCTTCTGGACCGCTCTGACCACTTTGACCCAATTCTCCCGTTCCGCGGAGTCGGCCAGCTGTCCGTCCGTTGTGATGATCGCTGTGTAGTGCGACAACGGCTGCGCCGCGGCGAGGGTCATCACAACCTCGGCGTCGTGGCTTTCTCGAACCAGCGCCAGCTCGTCCGGGTGAAGCACGGCGAGCTGGACCTGGTTCGCGACCATCGCGTCTACCGTCTGGGGTCCGCCCGGTGCGATTGTGGAGACATCTGACGGCGCGAGACCACACGATTCGAGCATGGCGTCGAGCGCGACTGCCTTCGGAGCGCCGGCCGCGTCCACCGCGATCGTCTTACCCTTGAGCTGCTCACACGACGCGACCGAGAGGTCGGTGGTGCCGATGACATAGGAGGGGTGTTCGAACCCGTAGATAGCGACCGTGTCTCCACCGTTGGCGCGGAGAGCGACGACACCGGGGGTAGAGACCAGACCACCTTCGATCTCACCGCTCTGCACAGCACGCCCGACATCGGCACCGGTTGGGAAGGCGCGAAGGGTAACGTCAAGTCCTTCGTCATCGAAATAACCCTCCGTTTCCGCGGTATACAGTACGGTGTTGATGAACACCGGCGGTTCGCCGGGTACACCCAATGTGAGCGACACAGCTCCGGCTGCTCCCTCATCCCCGTTGGACGCGGGGTTGGCCGAATTCCCGGAAATGGAGCAGCCGGTGAGCGTTAATGCGAGCGCGGCCACAACGCCGAGCCCAGCATATAGATTGTGTTGACGCATTTCTCCTCGTTTCATAGTCAGGCAGGTACTTCGTTGGACATGACGAGATTCCAGACGTGCTCCCGTAACCGGGCGAATTCCGGAGTCGCCATCACCGACCGTTCTCGCGGTTTCGGCAGATTGACATCGATGAGCTCGACTACGCTGCTCGGCTGGCCTCTCAGCACGGCGATCCGATCTCCGAATAGCACCGCCTCCTCAATCGAATGTGTGACGAAAAGGGTCGTCACGGCGCTAGTGGCCCAGAGGTCCAACAGTTCGAACTGCAGTACCTCGCGCGTCTGAGCGTCGAGTGCGCCAAACGGCTCGTCCATAAGCAGCACCCGGGGGTTCACCGCCAGCGCGCGAGCTAGACCTGTGCGCTGTTGCATCCCTCCGGAAAGTTGGTGGGGATAGGAATTCTCGAAGCCAGAAAGACCCACCATTTCGACGAGGCGACGTGTCTGTTCGACGGCGTCCTTCTTGCGCACCCCTCGCACGACGAGCGGGTAGGCGATATTCGCCTCTACGGTCTTCCACGGAAAGAGACCGAAGTGTTGGAACACCATGGACACCCCTTCAGGTGCAGCACCGGCGACGGGTACTCCATCAACGCGGATCTCGCCGCTGCCTGGTCGGTTGAGGCCGGCGACCGCACGCAGGAGCGTGGTCTTTCCGCATCCCGAGGGCCCCACAATCGAAAGCACCTCGCCACGACGCAGCTCAAGATTGATCGCATCGGTCACTTTTCGACTGCCGTAGTACATCGACACTTCTGAGAGCTCAACTACCGCCCCACCCTGCACTGGCTGGTTCACGGTCCACCTCCTTTGGGCACCTTTGCCTGACACACAGTGTAAGACAGTGATGCACACTTATCAAGTTAAATGTTATGAATGTAGTTATAATGCATTATTAGTCAATTCTCGTTCGGTGGGCATGCGACACTAGCTCCACCGGACCCGAAAGTCGCCCGGTGGCCTTTACGCCCAACGACGAGGAGAGAGCATGAGCCGCAATGCAGCACTGGAGGAGGGCGACAACGCCCCAGCCAAGCCGACGAAGCGCGATCGCATCGTCAACGAGCTGCGCCGGATGATCCGCGACGGCGAGATCACGCGGGGGATGCGGATCCGCCAGGACGTGCTCGCAGAAATGTTCAAGACGAGCATCACGCCGGTGAGGGAAGCCTTGCGTCTGCTCGAAGCAGAGGGCCTGCTCACGGGAGAGCCCCACCGCGGAGTCCGCGTCGCGGACGCTGACATAGAGTCGGTGAAGTCGATCTATCTTCAGCGCAGGCTCCTCGAGTCTTACGCCATGAAGCGCGCTGTACGTCGAGTATCGCCCCGGGACTTGGACACGGCCGAGCGCCTTCTCGAGAAGATGGAACGGCTTCACGAAACCGGTGAAGACCAGCTTGTCCCGGGACTGAACCATGAGTTCCACTACCTCTTCTACTCTCTATGCGGGAACGAGGGGCTGCTCGGGCAAATCGAGACTCTCTGGCAGCAGTGGCCGTGGGACATCCTCCGGGTCAGCAAGGTCCGTGCCTCAGCAGCACCCGGAGAACATAGGAGCCTGCTCGCCGCGGCGAGAGCGGGCGATGTCGACGAGATCGCCCGTCTCACCGAGCAGCATCTTGCTCGGAGCTATATGGCCCTCGCTGAGCACCTGATCGGAGAGACCGTCGACGACCCGTTCGATATCGACGTGGACTGATCGCTACCGCCTCATCCAAATCTCTCCCTCAGTTCCGCCAATACGGCCTGCGTGTGCTGTCCCAAAGCGGGCACACAGCGCTCGGGCATCACACTTGGATCTGCGATGAATGGCGGGGTCACCACTGAGACGTGCGAGCCGGACTGGGTGCGGATCGACTCCCACCGATGGCGGCTCAGCGCTTGGGGGTGCTCGATGACATCTGCAACAGTATTGAGAGCACCGTACGGCACATCCGCCGCTCTCAGACGCTCGATGACCTCAGCGGTGCCAATCTGGCCGATAGCATTCGCCACCGCGGCTTCCACGCCACTGCGCTCGCGCAAACGTCCGGTGTTCGTAGCCAGCAGCGAGCTCTCCGCGAGATCGGAGCGTCGAATCACGGTCTCACACAGCCGACGCCACTGGCCGTCGTTCTGCACGGCGATCTGGATCTCATCGCCGTCGGCCGTCGCATACGGCCCGTATGGAGTGATTGACGCATGTCCGCGGCCTGCCGGTGTGGGCGTCTCACCGTTGTACTTGGTAGCCAGCAAAAGGGGACTCATCCACTCCAGCAAGACATCGAACATCGCGATATCGATGCGTCGACCCGTGCCGGAACGTTGCCGTTCCACGAGGGCGGCGTTGATGGCGGCTAGGGCGTAGGTCCCTCCGGCCAAGTCGGCAAGCGAGACACCCGGGCGAGCGTTTTGTTCGGGAGTACCGGTAGCCGCGATCACTCCGGCTTCACCCTGGATGAGCAGGTCGTATGCTTTTCGATCGGCGTACGGTCCAGTCACGCCGTACCCGCTGATATGGCATCGAATCAGACGCTCGAACCCGTCGAGCTCCTCGTCGGGGAGAATTCGCTCCAGTGCACCGGGGGCAAGATTGCTCACCAGCACGTCTGCAGTCTCCAGCAGTGCGCGCAACGCAGCGACTCCGTCGGGCGACTTGAGGTCGAGCACAACACTGCGCTTACCCCTGTTTAGCCAGACAAAGTGACTGGACTCCCCCGCGACGAAGTCGTCGTAGTCTCGTGCGAAGTCGCCCCCACCAGGCCTCTCAATCTTGAT
Organism: Glaciibacter superstes DSM 21135; assembly: GCF_000421145.1. Lineage (GTDB taxonomy): Bacteria > Actinomycetota > Actinomycetes > Actinomycetales > Microbacteriaceae > Cryobacterium > Cryobacterium superstes. The sequence goes on from NZ_ATWH01000019.1 coordinate 12,583, forward strand.
GACATCGGCACCGAGGTCGGCGAGATGGCGGGTGCACAACGGTGCCGCCACAGCCTGTTCGATGGCGATGACGCGGATTCCTTCAAGGCTTCTGTGCATCGTCGTCATTTTCCGAAGTGGAGTACTGTGCCCACGGCCGGCTGAAGGTAACGCTTGTCTCCGTGCAGATGCGCGTGAGTACGCATCCCGCTGCAGTGCATCGGCATGATCGTTTCGACATCGAGATCCCGAAGCGCATCGACCGTAAGCTCGACGTTCTGTTGCGGCGTGGTCGGGAACCCGAGGTGGAATCCGCCCATCACGGCCCTGATCGGCTTATCGCCATAGATCTTCTTGGCTTGAAGGATGGTGTTCACCACGCCCGCATGCGCGCAGCCGGTGAGGATGATGAGGCCGACATCCTTCACATCGATGACGAGACCCATCTCATCCATCACGTCATCGCGTCGTACGTCCCCCTCTCGAGACACCTGGTACAGACCCGGATTTCCTGACACGAAGGGTGGCGGAACCTCGAATGCAGTCTTCCGCTCGATCTCTCCGGTCGTGCGCACTCCCCAGCCGAGGTCCAACGGATCGCGTGAGAGCACTGGGCGACCACCCGACTCTTCGATGGCATCAAAGCCGAAGGCCGAGTTGTAGACGGAAGACATCCGCCCGTCGCCCATGAGCGCATAACGCGGCAACTCGGCATCGTGGTGGGTGGCGACGGGGATGCGGCGCCCCGCCAGCTCGAGGAACTTGTGGATTCCACCGAAGTGATCCGGATGCCCGTGACTAATTGCTACATGGTCAATACTCGAAGGATCGACGCCGAAGACGTTCATGTTGTGGGCGAGAACGCTTCCCGTTAGACCCACGTCGAAGAGAACCTTGGTCACGTGGCGGTCGCGACGCGCTTCGACGAGGAAACTGATCCCGTTCTCGGCCTGCGGAGGAATGTGCTTGTTGTCGAAGTGCTCGATCAGGCCCCAACGGGACACGCAGTGGTCACCGCTGTCCACTGGGCTGTCCTGATCCGGGAGCAACATATCGACTTGGTTCTCCACGAGAACTGTGATGGTGACGCTGTCCGCTTGAAACATGGAACCTCCTCGTTCAACAACCTTTTTAAAGAATACATGAAACGGCAAAAGAATGCGTTAACTGACTTTTGATATTGGTTCGCCACGTGGAGAGTTGGCTCGAACCAAATCGGGCGCAGCAGAAGTCACGGGTCGTGTCGATAGAGGATCCGGTCACAGTGGAAGTAGCTTCCGGAGTGGCTTGTACATCGTGCCTCGTGCCTCGTGCCTCGTGCGGACGCTCAACCCGCCTGGCTTTCTCGAACGCAGCAGACGGGCGGTTTACGGGAGCGGGATCCGTCGGTTGCCGCGGTGGTCCTGAGGCCACCTAGCTCGGCACTTTAAGCGGTGAGATTTGAAAGGACTGCCCCGGGTGACCGTATGCATCAGCCTTGCGAGTAACGACAGTACCGGCGTGGATCGCGAAAATGGAGTCGCAGTGGCGATGGCTTCCAATAGAGCCGCAGCCCGTGCTCTCGGGTCTCAACGCCGCCCCATCAAGAAATAGAGTGCGGTTCTGTCACCGCGGTCATTCAATCTGAAATGGAAGTACGACGAAGCCTGTGTGAAGCCGATGCGTGAATAAGGAGATGCCGGCAGAAGTCTGCCTTGGGTCGAGATGACCGACTTTTCTAAAGTGCCCGACGACGACGCTCACTGCAAGCGTTCCACATGGTCTTCAAACTCGAGGTTCCCGGCATCACCGAAGTTGCAAGGCCGCCGCATCGTGACGGCTGATCACCGACGCGAGAATCTCGATCGCGGCGTCGGCCTCCTCCGCGGTCACCGTCATCGGCGGGGTCACCCGCAACACGTTTCCGTAGAGCCCACCCCGCCCGATCAGAAGACCCGCAGCGCGCGCCTCCTCCATGATCGCCAGCGTCGTCGCCACATCCGGATCCTTGCTCCCCGGCTTCACCAACTCCACCCCGATCATCAGACCAGAACCACGAATCTCCCCCACCACCGACGAACTGGCAAACCGCGACCGTAGGCCATCCATCAAACGACGACCGATCACCTCCGCGTTGGTCTGCAAATCATTGTCGAGCACATAGTCCAGCGTCGCATTTCCCGCCGTCATCGCCACCGGGTTACCACCCGCCGTCGAAATGGAATTCGCCGTCAGACAATCCATCATCGACGCCGACGCCACCACCCCACCAATACTCATCCCATTGCCAAGGCCCTTGGCAAACGTCATCATCTCCGGATTCACCCCGTGCCCATGAATACCGAAGAACGACTTACCCGTACGCCCCCACCCGGACTGCACCTCATCAGAGATGAACGGAATACCGTACTCGTCGAGCACCGGCACCAGGTGGACGGGGCGCCACGTCGACCGCCGCGCCCGAGCATCGGCAACTGCGCAGACCTGTCAACCGGCGAACGGGAGAACCGGCAAGCCACGCACTCCTGTGTCGACGGTGAAGATCGCCCCAGCAGTCGGCTGCGAATCGGGCGGCAGGTTCTCTCGCGAGGTCGTGATGAAGAGCGTAGTGAGGTCTTCGCCACCGAACGTGCACGACGTGACGTTCGTCACCGGCAACTCCACGGCGTCGGCGAGCAGGCCGCGCGCGTCATAGTGGTGCACGGCCGACCCACCATATAGCGCCACCCACACCCCACCCTCCGCATCGACACAAAGGCCATCTGGGTTGCCAGCACCCTCCTCGACCGCCACGAAGGGTCGCCGGTTCTGCAGCTCACCGTCGGCGTAATCGAACACGTCAACACGGCGGGTGCGGGTGTCGTTGTAGAACATCCGGCTCCCGTCCCCAGTGAAACCGAGCCCATTCGAAATCGTCACACCACCAAAGAGCTCCTGCGTCGACCGATCGGTCCCGAGCCGCCAGACCGCGCCCGCCCCCGCCTCCCGCTCATACGACATCGAACCGCACAGCAGCCTCCCCGCAGGGTCACAGCCACCCTCGTTGAACCGCCGATCCGCGGTCGGCCACAACTCCGGACTCACCCATTCCCGGCCATCCTGCCCCCACAACGCGAACTCCCGCTCCGTCGCGACCACAAACCCGCCCTGCCGCCGCGGGCGCACCATCGCAGCGATCGGCGAACCGACGTGCAACCGACCGATCGAACCATCGTTCTCAAGCGACAGAATGTCGCCGGCCAGCATGTCGACCCACTTCAACCCGCCCCACTCAGCCGACCACACGGCGCCCTCACCGTGGTTCGCGACCGGCTCGGTCAACTGTTGCGCTCGCATCCGTGACACCCCTTGTTGTTGCTTTATAATCACTGTATGTTCTATTTATAACATTCACAGTTCACTATCGAACGCATCGTTCGCGCGAAGGAGCGCTTTCTCCATGAGAATCTCCGCCTTTCCCAAGGCCTATCTCACTGACATGCTGGTCACTCGCACAAAATCGGTCTTCGATTGGATCGAGGAGGCCCGATCGCTGCCGGTCGACGGCCTCGAACTGCACACCGGATTCTTCTGGGACACGACACCCGCCGGCATCGACCAAGTCGGCGACGCGCTGAACGCTGCCAACTTCGAAATGCCGATGCTCTGCGCCTCACCCGACTTCACGAATCCCGAGGCCGACCGTCGTCAACAGGAATTCGACGAGATCGCACGGATGATCCCCATCTCGGCTCGCCTCGGCGGCCCAAGGGCGACCTGCCGAGTACTAAGTGGTCAGGCGCACCCATCCGTTTCAGTCGAGCAGGGCCTCGAGTGGGCCTCAACCGCCATCCTCGACCTCCTCCCCATCGCACGCGAACACGGCGTGACCCTCGCGTTGGAGAACCACTACAAGGCGAGCAGCTGGGAATACCCGGAGTTCGCCCAACGCAAAGAGGTGTTCCTCGCCCTCCTCGACCGTATCCCGGAGCGTGCATCGTTCGGCGTGCAATTCGACCCGTCGAACGCCCTTGTCGCCGGTGAAGACTCGGCCGACTTCCTCGAAGCGGTCGTCGACCGGGTCGTGACAATGCAAGCCTCAGACCGCTACCTTGCCGACGGCACCACCCTCGACTCCCTGCGACAGGCCGACGGCACCATCGGTTACTCCCCTTCGCTCCTACACGGCGTGATCGGGCAGGGCCTCAACGATTACGACCGCATCTTCCGCATCCTCGTGGCCGCCGGATACGACGGTTGGATCAGCATCGAAGACGGCGTCAACGGGCTCGACGAGATGCGTGAATCGGCGGAGTTCCTCGTGCGAGCGCGCGACACCTACTTTGGAGGATCGCGCGCTGTCGCCGTGCGGTCACACGATGAAGCGACGGCAACCGCCGGAAATGGAGAACGAGCTTGACCCGCAACACCAGCACCATCCTTCCCCTCGACACAGGCTGGCTGTTCGGCGGCGAGATCCCGCTCCCTGGCGCTGAAGACCACCTTGATCCAGCAGCCGTCGCCACCTACTCAGCGACCGAACTCGATGTCTCCGACTGGCAGGCCGTCACACTCCCCCACACCGTCACCCCACTGTCGTGGAAGCTCTGGAACCCGGCCACCTGGGAGAAGGTCTGGGCATACCGGCGCCAGTTCGACACCCCATCAACGAACGCAGGAGAACGCGTCTTCGTCGAGTTCGACGGGGCAATGACCAACTCAACGGTGGTGCTCAATGACGTTGTGTTGGGCGAGAACAAGGGCGGGTACCTGCCGTTCTCGTTCGAGATCACAGACATGCTCCGTCATGATGCTCCGAACGTGCTGACCGTTGTGCTCGACGCCCGTTTCAACCTCAACGTTCCGCCGAATATCACGGCTCCAGCTCTCAGCTCCTCGATCGACTACTCGCAGCCCGGTGGCATTCACCGTTCGGTGCGGCTGAGGGTGACTCCAGCGGCGTTCGTCTCCTCAATTGCGCTCAGTCACTTCGACGTACTTGCCCCCGAGTCCAGGCGCACGGTCGTCGACGTGAACATTGACTCCGCTGACGGTCTCGACGATGCGGCACTCGCAGTGCGGCTGATCGATGCCGAGGGCTCAGAGGTGGCGGCATCCGTTCTCAATATCGGAGACGTCACCGGTGGCAACGAGCCCGCCGGAGCTGCGGTGACTACCTACCGGGTAGAACTCACCGGGCTCGAGCAGGTCGCCCTCTGGGATCTGGACTCCCCCACGCTCTACCGGGTCGAGGTTGAACTCCGATCCGGCACAGACGCAATGCACAGCGAGTCAATCCGCACCGGGTACCGGGAGGCCCGATTCGAACCGAACGGCTTCTTCCTGAACGGAACGCGCCGATACCTGATGGGTGTGAACCGGCACGGCTACTTCCCGTTCTCCGGTTTTGCGATGCCCGATCGTGTGCACCGCCGTGACGCCGAGATCATCAAGAACGAACTGAACTGCCAGATGGTGCGCTGCTCGCATTACCCGCAGACCGCTTCATTCCTCGACGCCTGCGACGAGCTCGGCCTCCTGGTGTGGGAGGAGACACCGGGCTGGCAGCACGTCGGTGACTCAGTCTGGCAAGACCATGCCGTCGACGAGATCGAGCGGATGATCGCCCGCGACCGTCACCGTCCCTCGATCGTGGTGTGGGCGGCACGTCTCAACGAAACGCCGGACCGGCCAGAGTTCTACGCTCGCACAGAAGCGCTGGTGAAGGCGCTCGACCCGACCAGGCAGACGAGCGGCACGACACACGGCGACTACGCCAGATCTGGCACCTTCCAGCACGACATCTTCAGCTATGACGACTACACCACACGAGTCGACGAGACCGGCGAACGCCGGCCCGTCCTGCTCCCGCCGGCCGACGAGCGCCCGTATCTCGTCAGTGAGGCGATCTCCACCCGCAGCAGCCCGACGACCCTCTACCGGCGTGCAGACAGCGCGGCCGTTCAACAGCACCAGGCACTCGATTACGCCCACGGTCACAACGATGCCAGAGGCAACGAGCGCTTCAGCGGACTGATCGCCTGGGTGGGTTTCGACTACCAGGCGAACATGGGGAATCACTACCGCGGAGTGAAGACGTCCGGCCTCGGAGACGTGTTCCGGGTTCTCAAGCCGGGCGCAGCGATATACCGATCGCAGGTGTCACCGGAGCTTCGCGCGGTGATCGAACCGGCATTCACGTGGAACCCTCCGGAGTTCGGCCAGGCCGACGCCTTCGGCAATCGCCCGGAAGGACGGATGTGGGGGCCGGGTTCGCGGGCAATGATCTGTTCCAACCTCGACCGACTCGACGTCTACCTCGGAGAGCGACTAGTGGGAACGGTCACGCCAGATCGCGAGCGCTTCCCACATCTCGACTACGCGCCGAGCTTCATCGACCTCACCTTCCTGCCCGGCGACTCGACCGACCTGCGGATCGACGGCTTTCTCGGCGACGAACGGATGGGCACCCGCCGGTACTCAGGAGACCGTTCCGGCGACGCGCTGTCGGTCGTGGCCGACGCGGTGGAGATCACCGCAGACGGGGCAGACGCGACCCGGGTCGAAATCGGGATCGTGGATCGATTCGGAGAGCTTCGCGGCAGTTCACGTGAGCGCGTGGAGTTCACTCTCGAGGGGCCAGGAACGCTTCTCGGCGACAGCCCGTTCGACCTCGAAGACACCGGCGGAGTCGCAGCGGTCTGGGTGCGCACGATCGCCGGGCAGCCGGGCAGCATCTCTCTCACGGTTACCTCGACCGCGCTCGGCAGCCGAACTATTCTCCTCACGAGCCTGCCGGGCTCTGAGCCCCTCGTCTGAAAGGAACCATCGTGCTCATCGACCTCAGCAATCGCGTTGCCGTCATCACCGGAGCAGGCCGCGGAATCGGCCGTGACCTCGTCATCCGCCTGGCTAATGAAGGCGTGACCACCGTCGCGCTCGACGTCAACTCGGCCGACCTCGACTCCCTTGGTGCGGAGCTCAGCGCCCTCGGCGCGACCTCGAGCCAGTTCGTCTGCGATGTCACGGACCTCGCGCGCATCGAAGAGGTCGTTGCCGAGATCGTCGAGCGCCACGGGCGCATCGACGTGCTCATCAACAACGCCGGCGTCACCGCAACCGGACCGATCGACACCCTTCCCGAAGCGGCATGGCGCCTCGCGCACGACGTGAACCTCACCGGCACGTTCCTCATGTGCAAGGCGGTGATCCCGACCATGAAAGCCCAGGCCTCTGGCCGGATCATCAACGCCTCCTCGTTCGCCGCGATCGTGCCGAGCGTCGCGCATGCGGCGTACGCATCGTCAAAGGCGGCCGTTGCGCACTTCACCCGCGCCCTGGCCGGGGAACTCGGCCCGTGGAACATCACCGCAAACGCCTACGCGCCAGGCATGGTTCCGACCACACTCAACCATTTCACCGAGCGGCCACAGGCGGAGCAGGATGTTCTGCTCAACACCCTCACCCTTCGACGGTGGGGTTCAACCGACGACATCGGCAACCTCGTCGTCTTCCTCAGTTCCGATCAAGCGAGCTACATCACCGGCACCCTCATCGATGTCTCCGGCGGCAAGCTCGCAACGCAGGTTCCGCGCGTGGCCTACGACATGGCCGAAGCTGGAGACGACGCGATCATCTGAGCGGATGCTGCGAGGGGTGGTCAGCATCACACAAACGCCCTCGCTCCCGGTCACCGGGAGCGAGGGCGTTTGTGTTTGCGCTATTTCACGCGTGCATGACGATGAGCTTCTCCTGAAGGAGCTCCGCGACCGCGTACTTCACACCCTCGAGTCCCTGCCCCGATCCCTTGACGCCGCCGTACGGCATGTGGTCGGCGCGGAACGACGGCGGCATGTTCACGAGTACACTGCCGGCCTCGGCGCGTTCGGCATACCGCATGGCCGCCCCGAGGTTCGCGGTGTAGATCGACGTGTTGAGCGCAAAGTCAGCGGAGTTGACCTCGGCGATCGCCTCGTCGAGGTCGGCCACCACCACAACGGTGACGACAGGTCCGAATGCCTCCTCGCACAACAGCGGACTGTCGCGGGGAACATCGACAAGCACCGTCGGAGTGAGAATTCCGTCGACCACCGTTCCACCGGTGAGCGCACGAGAACCTGATGCTGTGGCCTCGTCAATCCAGGATGCCAAGCGATCGCGGGCTTCCGTCGATATCAGCGGGCCGACTACAGTCGCCTCGTCACGAGGGTCACCGTACGCGATAGTTGACACAAGACTTGAGAGCTTGGCGATGAAGGCATCCGCCGCACCCGCGGTGACGTAGACGCGCTGCAGAGACACACAGGCCTGCCCAGAATTGCCGAGCGAGGCATCCGCCGCACTCCGCACGGCACGATCGAGGTCGGCGTCGTCAGCGACGACCATCGCGGTATTCGAGCCGAGCTCCAGCACGTGCAGCTTCCGCGGCGAGGCGGCCTTCAAGCCCCACCCCACTTTCGAGGAGCCGGTGAAGGTGATGACGGCGACGCGATCGTCGTTCTGCCAGGCGCCCACCACAATCTCGGGCGGCCCGGTGATGAGGCCGATCCATCCTGCCGCCAGACCCGCTTCCTCGAACAGGGAGACCAGCAGCCCAGCGGTCAGTCGCGCGTGGTCTGACGGTTTCACCAGCACCGGGCAGCCCGCCGCGAGCGCGGGCCCGACTTTGTGCATGAGCAGGTTGAGCGGGAAGTTGAATGGGGTGATGGCCGCGACGATTCCCCTGGCCACGGGTACGGTAAAGGCGAACGTGTCGGCTCCTGCGGCGGTGGCATCGAGCGGAATCCGCTCTCCCGGCAGACGCTTGGCTTCCTCGGCAGAGAGTTGGGTGGTCGTGACGGCCCTGGCTACCTCTGCGCGCGATGCGGTGATCGGTTTGCCGGTCTCCGCGGTGATGAGCTGCGCGAATTCCTCCGACCTGCCTGCGATGAGCTCGGCAACACGCGCAAGCACGCGCGAACGCTCCGGCACCGGTAGCCCTACCCCAAGCGCGGCGGCGGCCGCGTCAACAGCTGCCCGGGCGTCATCCGCACTCGCTATGGACACCCGACCAACCGACTCATCAGACCACGCATCAATAATCTCGTGGCTTTCGGCGGTCTCTCGCCAGGCGCCGTCGATGAAGAGTCCTTGCTGCCGCATTCTCATGTCCTTACGGTTGTGTCGTTGCCGCTGCGACGTTGTCGCGGCGGGCGAGTTCTGCGATGTTGTCAAGCACCGATTCGACGAACGTCTCGGTTGTGGCGGTCCCGCCGAGATCACCCGTCATCACGCCGGCTCTGAGGGACTCCTCAAACGCCGCGATGAGGTGTGCGGCGGCGGCAGGCTCCCCCAGGTGGTCGAGCATCATCGCGCCACTCCAGATCTGGCCGATCGGGTTCGCGATTCCCTTACCAGCTATATCTGGGGCGGAACCGTGCACCGGTTCGAACATCGAGGGGTGCCGCCGCTCTGGGTTCAGGTTGGCACTCGGTGCAACGCCGATCGAACCGGTGATCGCGCTCGCGAGATCGGAGAGGATATCGCCAAGCAGATTTGAAGCCACGATCACGTCGAACGACCATGGTCGCAACACGAGGGCCGCCGCCAGGGCATCCACCAGTACGCTGCGGAGTTCGACGGCCGGATACCCCGCCAGTGTCTCCTCGACGATTTCATCCCAGAACGGCATCGTGTGGATGATCCCGTTGCTCTTCGTGGCGGAGGTCACCAGTCCTCTGCGAGACGAGGCCAGATCTGCCGCGAACCGCGAGACACGTGCAATTCCGACTCGGCTGAAGACCGTCTCCTGCACCGCTGTCTCCGACGGAAGACCTCGGCTGAATCGGCCCCCGATTTCGGAGTACTCCCCTTCGCTGTTCTCCCTCACGAGCATCAAGTCGATAGGGTCAGAGCGACTGAGCACCGACGGTATGCCAGGCAGAGTGCGCGCCGGCCGCAGGTTCACATACTGCTCGAAGCGCCGACGGATGGGGATGAGGAGGCCCCAGAGGGTCTCGGTGTCTGGAATCGTCGGGTCGCCGACGGCCCCGAGGAAGATGGCGTCGTCTTCCGCGATCTGTTCGAGCCCGTCGACTGGCATCATCCGCCCGTGTGCCCGGTAGTAGTCCGAGCCCCAGTCGAGAGACTTCCACTCCAGACGGATGCCGTGCAGCTCAGACACCGCATCGATGCAGCGGATGGCCGCAGGTACGACTTCGAGGCCAATCCCGTCACCGGCGATCACCGCGATCTGCGCTGCGGTCATCGGGAAGTCTCGGTCAGACTGAGCGAACGAGATGGCAGCGGCGTGGTCGCAGAGGACGCATCGACCGTCACGATCTCGATCTCGATCTCGAACTGGGCAAGCATCCGCTCGTCATCCGGGCGAAGGCCGGAGTCCACGATGAGGCAGTCGATCGCGTCCCACTCGCACGTGCGCACCATCGCCGACGTCGAGAACTTGGAGGAGTCGGCCAGTAGCACGACCCGGTCTGCCACGTCGATCAGGGCACGTTTGGTGATGGCGTCGAAGCTGTTGCCGCAGTATGCGCCCCGTTCGTTCAGTCCGCTCGCGGCCAGAAATAGGGTCTCGATGTGCAGGTTCGACAGGGCGGCGAGGGTCGCCGGCCCCGAGAACGACAGTGACTCCTGCTGCAGCACACCGCCGAGAGCTGTGGTTTCGGCGCTCGGGTTTCCGCTCAGGATGTTGATGGCGGGCAGAGAATGCGTGATCACCTGCACGCGGAGATCGGGCGAAAGCGTCGAGGCGAACTGTGCGGCGGTGGTGCCCGCGTCGATGCCGATGACGGCACCGGGCGTCACCATCTGCGAGGCGCGTGCGGCGATGGCCCGTTTGGCCTCACCCATCTTCTGGTCGCGATCGCCGTAGTCGACACCGGAGACATCGACGGGCGAAAGCGAACCAACCCCGCCATGGAAGCCGCGCAAGCGACCTTCGGAGACCAGACGCGCAACGTCACGGCGAATGGTCATCTCCGAGACACCGAACCGCTGCGACAGTTCGAGAATGGTGCAGTATCCCTGACCGATCACGAACTCGGCCAGGATGTCCCGTCGCTCTGCAGCCGAAGCGTAGGAGAATCGTCCGTCTGAATCCGCCATTGCTAGCTTCCCTCTCCAACTGCTGCGAGTGGTCGCGACGCCCGCACGATGCCCGAGAGTTGCTTGAGACGCCCCACCGAACGATCGGCGAGCGCCGCTGCTGGGTCCTTTTCCACTACCGTATCGGCCCAGATCGCCCGGCCGGCAAGGAATCCGCTCGATCCCCCAGCACAGCTTTCGGCGACGGCGTCTGTGAAGTCGGCTTGCTGAACCCCGTTTGAGAGCACTACCCATCGGCCGCTTGCGGCTTCCGTCAGCGCTTGCGCCTGTTCGCGCACGAGAGAAACGTCAGACGGAACGTAGCCCGGAACCTCGGCTTTGTAGACACTTGCGCCCCTGGAGAGGTCGGCAGCTGCCTCGATGATCGCGTCGTGCCGATCCGAAGCTCCCCGCCAGTCACCGCCGGCGGGAGGCCGGACGATCCCCTCGACGAAGCTCGCAACGCCGGCAGCCTCGGCAAGCGACAGGAAGTCGCTGACCGTGCGTTCGTGTTCCCGGTCGCCGCGACGCCAGATGATCAGAAGCTTGACGGCGGCAGCACCTGTTGCTCGCACGAATTCTTCCGTCACCTCCTCGTCGAGTGAGGTCCCGGCCACTCCGGCACCGCGCACGCTGTGAAGCACATCGGCGGCGAGAATGAGGCTGCAGCCCTCGTCAACCCACTCGGGCCTGCGTGGCTCTGTCACCCCGTACGGTCGGTCAACTAATACACCGGTCGCGTGCGGTGTCAGGATGCGTGACGCCGTCTCTTTGAAGGCGCGGAGCACATCGTCGTTCACCAGCTCCCCGTCACTAGTTGGTGGGAACATCTCCCGCAGCGATTCCCGTTGGTCGAGAGCGACCATCACGAACCCGCCCTCCGGTGTCATCAACGGCGCCAGCAGGGTCTCTGTGGTCGTATTCGTCATTGGCATCAGTACTCCTCGGTTCAGTTCGTCACAGTCAGGGGCCACGGGGTTGTCCGCGCGGAAAGAAATCGGTCAAGTTCATCTCGGTCAGGGATCGCGGACCGCCCGTCGAGTGCCCGGCAAGAAAGCGCAGCGACTGCGCTGGCCGAGCTCACTGCTGCTTCGAGCGAGTGACCCCAGACCAACGCAGCGATGAGCGCGCCGTGAAAGACGTCGCCGGCGCCAAGAGTCGAAACGACAGGACCATTGAAGGCGTCGACGTGAATCTCTCGTCCGTCACTTCTGACGTGTGAGCCATGTTCTCCGTCTGTCGCAATGACCGCACGCGCTCCTTCATTCTGTGCCGCGTCGAACGCCTCGCTCAGGGATGTCGCTTCTGGGTACCGCGAGCGCAGGCTCACGACAGAAGGCACGAAGAGATCAACTCCTGTCAGATCGGACTCTGGAAGCGGGTTGCCTGCGTCGACACTGAGCCGCACGCCGGAAGAACCCGACGGCGAGCTGGCCGCGTTTCGCAACGCGGTCAGTGTGGGCGCAAATCCGGTCTGGTCGACGTGGAGCCAGGTCGACTCGCGAATGGGGATCTCGTCCGCGGCTGGCTCGGCCGCCGGCCATGCCACGATCGCCCGCGCATCACCCGACACGATGATGGAACTCTGCGCCGTGCGCGCACCCGACTTCACGCGAAGCCAACGAACGTCAACGCCCTCCTGTTCGAGCGACGCACGCACGCGCACGCCCGCGTCGTCATCTCCAATCACCCCGCAGAAGCCGACGCTCACACCCAGGCGGGCCAGCGTAACAGCGGCGGTCGCCGCTGGACCGCCACCGGCATTCACAAACTCGTCAGCGAGCAGCCGTTCGTCGGCACCGGGCATTCGCGGAACTGCCGCAATCGAGTCCTGGGTAGCGGACCCGATGCAGATCACATCCAACTTGGACATCCGCCCTCCCGTCCTAAATCGCACAAGCCATCACCGGCTTTACCCGAGAGTACACCCTATTGTGTTCTAGTTCGATCACAAACTGTTTGATTTCTCACACAATGAGGTTATATTGGGGACCTGCGACGTTCGTTCAATGAAGAAAGAGACCTGTGATGGATAACACCCCGCATGAGAGTGACGGCAGGGCATGACGGCGACAACGATGAGCGCCCCCGCCCGCACCGCGCCACCCGCGCGGCGCCGCAAGAACCGTCGGCGGTGGGTCGGCTGGTGGTTCCTGGCTCCGTTCCTTGCCGTTTTCGTGTTCGCACTGGCAGCGCCGGTCATCTACGCCATCTATCTCTCGTTCTTTCAGGACAGACTGGTCGGCGGAAACACCTTCGCCGGATTCAACAATTACGTCGCGGCATTCCAGGATCCGAAGTTCTGGTCGGCATTCGGACGCGTGGCGATGTTCTTCTTCGTGCAGGTACCGATCATGCTTGGCCTCTCGACGTTCGCGGCCCTTGCTCTCGACAGTGCCCGGCTTCGCTTCCGTTCCCTGTTCCGAATCACGCTGTTCCTGCCGTACGCGGTGCCCTCTGTGGTGGCCGCCCTCATGTGGGGCTTTATCTACGGCACTGACTTCGGACTCGTCGGCAACCTGAACTCGTACTTCGGCCTCGACCTGCCAGACCCGCTCTCGAGCGATCTGGTGCTCGCGGCAATGGGCAACATCGCCACCTGGGCATTTCTCGGTTACAACATGCTGATCCTCTACTCAGCACTCCGCACCGTGCCGAAGGAGCTCTACGAGGCGGCAGACATCGACGGGGCGGGCACCTTCCAGGTCATCCGGGCCATCAAGTTGCCCGCCATGCGGTCGGCCTTCGTCGTTGCGCTCATCTTCTCGGTGATCGGCGCCTTCCAGCTTTTCAACGAACCGAATGTTCTTCGCACGCTCGCTCCCAACACGATTGCGACGAACTTCACCCCGAACATGTACGCATTCAACCTCTCGTTCGCCGGCCAGCAGTTCAACTACGCCGCTGCGATCGCGATCGTCATGGGCATCATCACGATGATCGTCGCCTACGTGGTGCAGGTCGTCGGCGTGAGGAAGGACGACCAGTAATGGCCATCGACGCATCTGATCGCTTCGGCGCGGTTCTTCCTCGGAACCCGGCACCAGCGACGAATGGAAAAGCAGGCAGACGTATGGCATCCCGCCGTAGTCAACGCGTGAGTCGACCGCGCAGTTCGGTGCTGCTCACTGTGTTGATGGGCGTCATCCTCCTCTACAGCGTGGTGCCTCTCGCCTGGCTCGTGATCAACGCCACCAAGACGCAGCCGAAACTGCTCACGAGCTTCGGTCTCTGGTTCTCTGGCGACTTCGTGCTGTGGGACAACATCGTTCAGACCTTCACCTACGAGGGAGGCGTGTTCGGGCAGTGGCTCTTCAACACGCTTCTCTATGTTGTGGTCGGTGCAGGTGGCGCCACGATTCTTGCGACCCTCGCCGGGTATGGCCTCGCCAGGTTCAATTTCCCTGGAAAGCGGGCCGTGTTCGCGATCATCCTCGGCGCCGTCGCCATCCCAGGCACGGCCCTCGCGGTACCGACGTTCCTCATGTTCAGCGCTCTCGGCCTCACAAATGGGCCGTGGGCGGTCATCATCCCGTCGCTGATCAGTCCATTCGGCCTGTATCTCATCTGGACCTACACCATGGAGTCCGTGCCGGTCGAACTACTCGAAGCGGCGCGCGTCGACGGTGCGGGAGAGATGCGCATCTTCTTCACGATCGCGCTGCGCCTGCTGATGCCGGGGTTCGTGACGGTGTTGCTTTTCACCGTGGTCGCAACGTGGAACAACTACTTCCTGCCCCTCATCATGCTGAGCGACTCGACCTGGTTCCCGCTCACCGTCGGTCTGAACCACTGGAGTGCACAAGCTGTATCCGCTGGAGGGCAGCCGATTTACAACCTGGTCATCACGGGTTCCCTCCTCACCATCGTCCCGATCGTTGTTGCTTTCCTGCTCATGCAGCGGTACTGGCAATCGGGTCTCGCGGCCGGCAGCGTCAAAGGCTGACGCAACGATCGCAACCGGCATATACACCCCTGAGAATCATGAAGAAGTGAAAGGAATCCCATGTTCGTACACAGCAAGAAGGGCACGAGGCGGCTTACCGCAACTCTCCTCGGCGGCTCGCTCGCCGCGGTGCTCGCACTGACTGGATGTGCGTCAGGAGGCAGTGGCGGTGCCGCCACGGCTCCAGAGGTTGTCGGCACCCAAGCCGACATCGACGCGGCCCTGCAGGAGGACACGACGCTGACCTTCTGGGCATGGGGACCGCAGTATCAGGCGGTCGTCGACGCTTTCATGGCCGAGTACCCGAAAGTGAAGGTCGAACTCACCAACAACGGCAGCAACCAGACCGAGTACACCAAGCTGCAGAATGTCATCAAGGCCGGCTCCGGGATCCCCGATGTCGCGCAGATCGAATACACCGCCCTGCCCCAGTTCGCCTTCGGTGATTCGCTCGTCGACATGAACGAGTACGGCGTGTCATCGATGGAGGATCTGTATACCACGGCGGCCTGGAGCCAGGTCAACGTGAACGGCGGAATCTACGGCCTGCCTCAGGACACGGGCCCGCTCGCGATGTTCTACAGGCAGGATGTGTTCGACCAGTTCGGTCTGACCGTTCCGACGACCTGGGATGAATACCGCGCCCAGGCAGAGAAGCTGCAGGCAGCCGATCCGTCTCGGTTCATGGCGGCAGATGCCGGTGAGGCGGCCCTGACCAACGCGATGATCTGGCAGGCAGGCGGCCAGCCGTACGCTTCAGACGGTACCGATGTCACTGTCGATCTCCAGGACGAAGGAAGTCTGCGCTACGCCGATATGTGGACTCCGCTCGTGCAGAATGGTCTTGTCGATCAGACCCCATCGTTCACTCCAGAGTGGACGTCGGGCCTCGCGGCAGGCAAATACGCCACCTGGCTGGGTGGAGCATGGGCGGCAGGAACGCTGCAGCGCCGCATCCCTGAAGCCACAGGAACATGGCGAGTGGCGCCCCTCCCGCAGTACAAGGCGGGCGACACCGCGAGCGGCGAGCAGGGCGGTTCGTCATCTGCGGTATTGAACGCGAGCGAGAACGCGCTGGCCGCAATCGGCTTCGTGCAGTGGATGAGTTCGAGCGAGGAGGCAAACCAGATCTGGGTCGACAACGGTGGCTTCCCCAGCACGACCGCAACGCTCGGCTCGGAGAACTGGCTGAACGCCGAGATCCCGTACTTCGGGGGCCAGCAGATCAACCAGGTGTTCGCCGAGTCGGCAGATGGCGTGCTGCCCGGTTGGGAGTTCCTGCCCTTCCAGGCGTATGCCGACAGCGTCTTCAGCGACACCGTCGGTCAGGCCTATGCCTCAAAGGGCGAACTGGCTGAAGGCCTGAAGGCCTGGCAAGAAAATATCGTGGACTATGGCAACAGTCAGGGGTTCACGGTCAACAAGTAGCACCCGTTCGTGGAGGATCGTCGAAAGGCGGTTCTCCACGAACATTTTCGTTCGCGAGCGCAGGTCGTGCGGCCGAACAGCAGAACAAGAGAAAGCAGAACTGATGAAGGCGTTCCTCGTTCCCGCGGCATCAACCGGCATCGTCGCCGACGTCGACCCGCCACGGCCAGGGCCGGGCCAGGTCGTTGTCGCCGTCAGCCAGGTCGGCATCTGTGGCACGGACGTCTCGATGTTCAATGGTGATGAGACCCGCATCCGTCACGCGCGGAGCACGCATCCGCTGCGGCTCGGTCACGAGTGGAATGGGCGGGTGGTCGAAATCGGCGACGAGGTGGATGCCAAATGGCTCGGAAAGCGGGTGACCGGTGACACCATGCTCGGCTGCGGTCACTGCGAGCGCTGTCTCAACGGACGTCATTACCTGTGTGAGGAGCGCTACGAGATCGGTGTGCGACGCGACTGGCCCGGGGC
Source organism: Glaciibacter superstes DSM 21135 (assembly GCF_000421145.1). Lineage (GTDB taxonomy): Bacteria > Actinomycetota > Actinomycetes > Actinomycetales > Microbacteriaceae > Cryobacterium > Cryobacterium superstes. Next base: position 29,447 of record NZ_ATWH01000019.1, read on the forward strand.
GCTCGCTGAACGCCTCCTCGTGCCGGCATCCGCCCTCTATGAACTGCCAGACAGCGTCACCGATGCGATGGGGGCGCTTGTCGAACCGGGAGGCAACGCGTACCGGAGCGTCGACGCGGCCCAGGTCACCAGCGATTCGCGCCTCCTGGTTTTGGGTACGGGAACGATCGGTCTCCTCTGCGCCCTGTTCGCCCAAGCACGCGGGGTGGAGGTGCACGTTCTTGGACGCGACCCAGAGGCGCTGAATCTTGCCCGGTCGCTCGGGGTCGATGGCGCCTGGACGGCCGAGAACCTACCGGCACTGCGCTGGGATGCGGTGATCGAAGCCACGAATGCGTCCGGAATGCCGCAGTTCGCCGTTGATGTCGTGGAGCCGGGCCGCCGGGTGGTTCTGGTGGGAATCGCCGACGACCCCAGCCTTATCGACTCGCGCATCCTTGCCCGCAAGGATGTCACCGTTGTTGGGATCCTGGGTGCATCAATGGGTATCCAGGTCACAATCGATGCCTATGCGAGCGGCGCGGTCGATCCGCTGCCACTGGTCTCCCGCACGATCGGGTTGGACGAATTGAATGACGTACTCACAGGCGTGATTCCTATGAAAACCGCCGGTGCTCCTAAAGTGCTCGTCGACCTGGGGCGGTCATGACGAGCCGGATGATCCCGCTCCACGGAGTCATGCGTTACGCCTTCACCTCGCCTACGGCGATTGCACTTCTCGCCGACGGCAGGATCGACGCTGACGCGCTGGTGAGCAGGCGGCTGCCGTTCGCGGATGCGCCCCTCGGTTGGACAAGTACTGTTCCGGGTGAGATTAAAACCATGGTGCACGTGAACGAGTGAGCAGCACCCACTCTCGGCTGCGATATCGCCGGCATCGACCCCCAGTGTGGGTGGCGGGCTCCACGTGATCGCCGGGCGATGGTCCAGACTGAGGCCATGGAATGGACACGAAGCGGGCTCATCGAAGCAGGATTCACTGGGTTTGTGCCGTTCAAGGATCTGGCGGCAGCGGATGTTCCTGCCGGACCGGGCGTTTACGTCGTGCTTCGTGCGGACGACGAACCGCCGGTGTTCTTGGAACACAGCCCTGCCGGGTGGTTCAAGGAGCGGAATCCGTCGGTGACGGCGGCGCAACTTGCCGACGCGTGGATCGACGCCGCATCCGTTCTCTACATCGGTAAGGCCGATGCCGGAATCTCGGGACGGCGCGGCCTGAAGAAGCGGCTGACCGAGTATCGGCGTCATGGGTCCGGGGAGAAGATCGGGCACTGGGGTGGGCGTTACGTCTGGCAGCTCGCCGGTGGCGGGGAGTTGCTCGTCGCCTGGAAGGAGACGCCCGGTCTCGACCCTGAGACGGTCGACGCCGAGTTGATCGGCGACTTCATGTGGAAGTACGGCGCCAGGCCATTCGCCAACCGCAAGATCGGCAAAGCCGCAATCGCGGTGGAGTGAACCCGCAGTCAGCAATGGCTGGCAAGCATAGCGACGCGCCGATTAGCTCAGCTTTCGCCGGCGTTGCACCTGCTCGATGACTTGTCGCGCCAAGAACAAGTATTCCGAGCGCTGATCGTTGAGTTCTACCGAGTCGGCTCCGTGGTGCCGACAGGCATTGACGACCATCTTTGGGCTTCCGAGGTCGTCGCGTTGGCATAGTCAATCAGTTTCATCACTTGGCTCTGTGTGTGTCTCGTAGCTAACGACGGGTACCGTCATCTCAGTATCTGGTTATGAGACGTAGGTATGAGATTCGCCAGGCTGCAATGTTCTGGAAATCGTCGACTGCGAAAGGGATGTGGCGCGAGGCGTCTCGTATCCCTAGGGCGCGCGCCTAACTGACCCGAGTGGCGTAGCGGGCGACGATCGTCCGAGCGGCTTCGTCGACTGTGTGGAGGGTCTCCCCATCAGTGAGCGACCAGTTGCCGTGGACGAGGCGGGGCCAGAACACGACAGTGGCGATCATGCCGAGGAACTGCGCCGCTGCTACGTCGAGGTCGTTCACGTTCGCGGTTCCCTGAGTGTTCGCCGCCTGGAGGAAGTTCCTGAGCGCCCTGAGTACGGGCAGAGTGCCGAAATCAAAAGTCCGCTGGCGCAGCTCTGGGAACCTCGTCGATTCGGCGATCACAGCCCGAATCAGGTCCGCCATTCGTGGCCGGGACAACAGCTCCGCGTACGCCATGCCAAGACCGACCAAGCCCGCATGGAAGCTTCCGGGCGGCGGCTCCAATGGCTCGGAGTCCGGCGTGTCGCCCGCCGCCAGCACCGATGCCTCGAAGAGCTCCGCCTTCGTCGGGAACTGTTTGAACAGCGTCGCCTTCGAGACGCCAGCATTGCCGGCGACTCGGGCCAACGATGTCCGGTCGTAGCCAAGTTCGAGGAACAAGCCAGTGGCAGCCTTTAGGATCGCCGCACGGTTGTTGGCAGCGATTTGTCGATGGTACGCAGAGAGTTCGCGTGGCATGCTCCCAGTATCACGCAAAGGCGAGTCGGTTGACTCATGGCTGGACGGTCGATACTCTCATGGAAGGTGAGTCGAGCGACTCACCTTGCATCTGATGGAAGCAGCACTTACCGAAGGAGGAGCAATGTCGAAGGTACTCATTCATGCGACGGTGACCTTGGATGGATTCATGGCTGACACGGGCGGAGGGGTCGACTGGATGAACGGCTTCCCGGCGGCTCCTGAGGACGAAGACGTCGTCGGAAGGGTCATGCAGGAACTCGGCGCCATAATCGGAGGCGCCAACAAGACGCAGACCATAGACGACGGAGAGGTTCCGTACGGGGCCATGGTCAAGGTGCCGGTGTACCTGATGACCCACAGTGCTCATGAGCCGATCGAGAAGGACGATGTCACGTACACCTTCGTCGTCGACGACATCAAACAGGCCGTCAGATCCGCCAAACAGGCTGCAGGAGACAAGTGGGTCAGCCTGCTCGGAGGCAGCATCTCGAGACAGTGCCTCGAACTCGGACTCGTCGACGAGATCCAGCTGCACGTCGTGCCGATCCTCCTCGGAGAAGGGATCTCGCTCTTCACCGGACTGAGCAAGCACATCAAGCTGGAACGTGTCGAAACATCGGCATACGCCAGCGAGACCCACCTCCGGTACCGCGTTCTTGCATAGACGACACCTGAAACCGTGTCGCAGGTAACGCGCCCTCGCGGGCTTTTCCATCGGGCGGGCTAAACGAGCGTCGCAAAGCGATGGGCGAATCGACGCGCATCCGACTGATTGAACGTCACTCTCAAGCGAGAGGATGTCACCGGCCAGCATGCCAACCGCGGCCTGAAGAAGCGGCTGACCGAGTATCGGCGTCATGGGTCCGGGGAGAAGATCGGGCACTGGGGTGGGCGCCGCCCTACAGGCTCCGGCCGTCTTCCCACCGGCTGTCGGACGTGCCGCTGACCAGCGCGGCGGCCAGGCCATTCGGCAACCGCAGGATCTGCAAAATCGCGATCCAGGTGGGATGAGTGCCAACTCGCCGCAGCGTCCGAATCCTCAGAGTGCCGATGGGATTCTCTGGCGCGCGCCCGGCCCACCGAGATGGGGAGAACATCCCATTCTCCCGCCGTCGCCGACGCGACCGCGGCGTCTCGGGGGATCGCCCCGCTCCATCACTCGGAGAGGGCCGTTCAGCTGTGTGCGGCCTCGTAGGCCTCGAGGTACTCGGATCCCAGCCTCAACCGCGCGTACCGGTCGATGACCTTGAGAACTGCTCGCACTTCGTCCCGAGTACCGCAGATCCCCAGGCGTCGCCCGAAGACACTGGACACCGAAGCGCCCTCCCCCAGGATGACGCCGAATCCCCAGCTGCCTCCGCCGTAATCGTCGTATGAGCCGCGCACGCTGAACGCGTCGTACATGACGAAGCCGAGCTCGACATCCGACTTCTTACGCGCCTGCGTCGCGACCGGACGCAGTTCGTCGACCAGGTCGAGCACGTCGTCCACAGTCATATCCTCGTGTGCCATTTTCGCTCCTACTCCCGAGCTCGCATACCCGCCAACACTTCCAATCTGACAACCTCGCTCGCATGCAGCGGGCCGGACTCGCGCGATCTATAGAGGACTTTCGCGGCTGCCTGATCCCCTCGGAGCACGTCGATGGAATACCGAGGTGTCGACAACGACCGTCATCGCGCCGTTACGTCGGCCAGTCGGCGACCGGGACGCAGGCGCTCGACGTATTCTTCGCCATCGATGTCGCGGTCACCCCACCCTCCGAGGGCTGCCTCGATCGCTCGGAGAACGGAATCGGCATCCCGACCGGAGCCATAAGTCCCAGATACGGCATCTCGAATGAGCGCGGAGATCGAACGGCCCGTGCGCGCTGCCTCCGCATCCAGGAGCAGCCGCTCTTCGACAGTTAACGAGATCTGAGTCCGAAGCATGATGTAATTATACATCACTTGCTGCCTTTGACTGGGGGATGGCTTTGGAATCAGGCTCGACTCAGGCTGCGTTCGTCAATGTAGATGCCAATGTAGATATTGAGGCGCTTCAGGAGCTTGGTGCCCTGTTTCGAGCGCGCTCGCGAAGTTTCGGGTCCTTACTGATCCGATCGGGCTCTAGTTGCCCACCATCTGCGCCAGCCCCGCCTCACTGACAACGGGAATGCCGTAGTCGCGGGCCTTTCGCGCTTTGCCCGAGAGCGAGTCCGGGTCGGCCGCCACGACGAGCTTCACCTTCTTCGTCACCGCATCGCATGGCACGAAGCCGCCCGCTTCGAGCTCGCGATGCCAGTCGCTCCGCGGCCGCGACATCTCTCCGGTCAGCACAATGCGGTCACCAGGCTCGAGAGCGAAACGCGGCACCTCAACGATTGGCCCAGCGGCTGCATGCAGCCGCCGCGCGCGGCGGCTGCATGGCCGCCGAGATTCCGGACGCTGGAATGTTCAGAAGCTTGGCAACGGAGGCGAGGTCGGCAATCTCATCCGTTGTCAGAATCCCATCTGCCCAGGCGACCGCCGTCAACGATTCAAAGTAATCCCGATGCAATTCGACGCAGGTGTTGCGATCGATACCGAGATCCTCGGCCATCGACACCAGCGAACTGACCTCGTGCGCCGACAAGCTGCGATCAAGCAGGCAACGGTCGAGAAGCGCCAAGTAGTCCAGATACTCCGCCGGCCCACCGTACTCAGGCAACTTGAGCGTGATCCGTTCAATGAAATCGGCGGCACTCAGATTTCGCGGGAGCCCGCCGTTCGGACGCGGCAACCAAGTCGACCGCGGCCCCGCCAGCGGCGGCCACGGCAACGTCGATGCAGCCGTCAGATGCTCACTCCAGCCATCCCACATCGGACTGCTCAGAATGTACGCCTCGAGCAGACGCGCCGTGGCAAGCGCATCGACCGACGCCCGGTGCGCATCCACGAGCTCGATGTCATATGCGGCACAGCAATCGGCGAGCGAACGGCCGGCTCCGGGCAGAAACTCCCGCGCCAACTGCATTGTGCACAGGTGATCATGACACTGTGGTGTTCAAGTCGCTTACGGAATCGACGAGCATCAATCGTGCGAACCGGTCACGTCGTTCCGTGCGCTCAGCTCCCTAGCGATGCGATGCCTTTCTGCAAAAGACTGACGATCTCGTCGTGATCAGCCGAGGATCTCAATTGCGCGTGTATGTACTGGGGTCGTCCGCTGACGATGGTGTTCGAAGGGGTAGAGGGATACTCCTTGATGTTGAGACCGCGGACGTACACGCTCAGGTGGTCGCCGTGGACGGTGACGTCGCAGAGCTTACGTTTCCCGTAGTACTTGAACCCGCGCACTCGTGACCGGCGCGATACCTCAGGACCAAGAGCAAGAATGCTCGCGTCGAGGTGCTCCCAGAGCGGAAGTAGTGCCGCACTCATCCGGTCGGTGTGAGTTTCGATTGGTACCTCCTCCTGCTCGGGCAGGTTGTTGGCGATATCGACGAGGCTTTCGCCGGCCTCGTTCACCCAGTGGGCGGGGCCCTGAAGAGCCACGACGGTCTTGCCCGCTCCTTGCTCGAGGATGAGCCGGGCCAGTCCCGTCGGCGAGTACGGCTGATCGTCGGCCTGCCAGACCAACGGAAACGATGAGTCTTCCTGCCAGGTCGCGTACCTGCGTCCGGGCTCTTCGGCGAACCACTCCTCAAGGGCAGCGTGCAGCTCCGAGGTGGCCCGAAATTGGAACCGCTCGCCTTGTTCGAGCGCTTCGGCGCCGATCAACCGTGCGACTGCGTTCGCTTCGCGCTGCTTGTTCTGTTTACTTGTCTTCACCTTCTGCGCTTCGTTGACCTCAGGTGAAAGAACGAATTCTTCGATCCCCGGCGGCGGATAATGTTGCGAGACGGTGACGAGAACGTCGTTAGCGGTTTGATACGCCTGGAACACCAAGAGCTTGATGTCGAGCCCCAGCTGCTGGTGCAAGAACACTACGGTGGCGGTGACGGTCTGAGGGAAATCGGTCGCCATGAGAACTATTTTCGGCAGCCGAAGGGAGTCCTCCGTGATCTCCGCCCAGGCATCGAGTTCGGCCGCAGCGTCACTGGCGGTGATCTCTTGGCCGGATGTCTGAGTGCGATAGCGCGCGTGGACTCTGTCGAGATCGTCACGTGTGAATCGAGAGACCAATGCTGCGTACTTGAGCGCTTGCATCTCGACGGTGTCGGGGGCTTTGTCTCGCTTGAGCTCCACGACGATGAGGTGCCCGTCGCCGTCCAGTGCGAGCACATCGAGGCGGTCGCGCTCTTTCTCCCCCGCGTGGCCTGTCCAGCTACCGAACTCGAAAGCCACGATTTTAACCGAGGAGCCGAGGACCTCTGGATGGGCGATGACCCATTCCTGGAGGTGCTGCCTTTCTCGGAGGCCGGCTTGGGCGAGGCCTATCGGGGTCGCGGCGATGGCTGTCGCTCCGTTGACCGTGAAAACAAGCTCGCCATTCATCGCACTCTCCTACTTGGACCTAAGGAGCAGTCTCACACAGCGGATGCTCGGGCGTTGCAATCGCAGCCGACGTCAGCGATGACGATGACCCGAATCGTGTAAGTTGCGTGGCTAAATGGCCGCCAATCCGTAACGCAGGGCGGCCGGAAAGTTGGCCCTGACCTATCCCTGATCGAAGGCGGCCAGCGCACTGTTGAAGAATCGGGCACGTAGATACAGGACGCCCGGCGGCAGCGCATCACCCGAGTCCTGAGCCTGGTCGATCGTCCCGAAAACGCTAGAAGGTCCCGGAACGCTCGTCATCGCAGGCGCCTCGAACCCCATATTGAGCACCCCGACTTGGCTGTCAGCTAAAGCGCCGGTCGACTGCCCCAGAACCTCGACGGGAACCGTTGTGGAGGCGTTGAAGATCATCACGCCCATCCACGAGGGATCCACCAATTGCTGGGCCAACACTGTGTAAAAGGAATGGTCTGGCTGCGTTGGTTCCGCTTTCGAGATCACCTCGGCGATGAGCGCCATCAATCGAGTAGAGGTCCCAACAGTGTCTTCGTTCAATTCAGCAGCGGCCGTGTACATACCGGGGACGGCCGCAAAATCCTGCATGCTCCTCCCAGTAGCATCCTTGATCACGACAATTGGAGCCCCCGGTCCGGGGACGGCCGAGTCCACGGTGAACCGCCACGAACCGACCGCCACATCTCCTGTAACGGAGAATCTGGAACTTCCGGAAACAACGGCGAACACATTATTGGTGTGCAACAGGGCACCCCCAGCACTGTCGGCCACATTCAGCACGAGGGTGTGGAGGTCGCCCATCTCGTCAATGGTCTGACCGAGAACGATCTCCGCCGGTGGGGCGGGGTCACCCAAGTCCGGACCCGACCCATCCTCCCCTGGCCCGGCGCCTCCGGGCATTCCAGGCTCTGGGCTCGGTCCGGGCAGTTGACTTTCAGCGCCAGGGTCTCCGACGCCCGGTCGCCCGGCGGGCATCCCAGCTGGCGGCGTCGGCGACGGTGAGGTGCCGATCCTCGGCTCCTCGGGGATGTCGGTGATCGGCGAGGGGATGTTGGCGATCGGTGATGGCGCCGGAGAAGGGGGGACGATCTTGGGCTCTTCGAGGGGTTGGACGGCACCCCTCTCGGTCTTCCCACCGGCAGTCGCGGCGAGTTCGGCTTGATGGTTCGAGTAGTTGACCCCAACGACCGTTCCCGACAACGCCAGGAGGACGACACCGACCGAAGTAACAGCCCAGATACGCCGACGCTTCACGACGTTTGCTCGTAAGGCGCTGGTCGGGTCGGGTTTGCTCGGGCCGGAGGTCACCCCCGAAGCATATCCCGGTCCCTAAAGACTCAACGGCCGATTCGTGGCTATCGCGGTTCATTCCGCCGCCACTCACCACCGTGAGCTTCGGTCATCCATCATTGCGCTCATCCGGCCGTCGCTCCCGGAGGAGGACCAGGTAGGCAATTTCCAGCGCCAGACCGCCGCCAGCGAGGACGCCCGCTGCGATCAAGCTCACTCCTCGCCAGGATTCACTGGCTTTGTGCCGTTCAAAGACCTGGCGACAGCGGATGTTCCCGCTGCACCGGGCGTCTACGTCGTGCTTCGCGCGGATGATGAACCGCCGGTGTTCCTTGAACACAGCCCGGCCGGGTGGTTCAAGGAGCGGAATCCGTCGGTGACGGCCGCACAACTTGCCAACGCGTGGATCGACGCCGCATCCGTCCTCTATATCGGCAAAGCCGGCGCAGGGATCTCGGGCCGGCGAGGCCTGAAGAAGCGGCTGACGGAGTATCGGCGACATGGTGCCGGGGAGAAGATCGGGCACTGGAGTGGGCGTTACGTCTGGCAGCTGGCCGGCGGTGGCGACCTGCTCGTCGCCTGGAAGGAAACGCCAGGCGTCGGCCCTGAGACGGTCGAGGCCGAGTTGATCGGGGACTTCATGTGGCAGTACGGCGCTCGTCCCTTCGCCAATCGGAAGATCGGGAAGGCAGCGACCCAGTAACGAGCTCGCCAGTGGCGGCTGTGTGGGTTCCACCACAGCTCCCAAGGATGGAGCTGCCCAAGCCGAGTTAGTAGGTAGCGCGGCCCCCGCTGATGTCATAGACGGCACCGGTGGAGAAACTGCACTCGTCGGACGAAAGCCAACTCACCAAAGCGGCAACTTCAGCAGCCTTGCCCATCCGGCCCATGGGAATCAACGACGTGATATGGGCAAGCACCTCGGGCGAGGTTGCTGCATTCATGGGCGTCTCGATCACAGCCGGAGCGATCGCATTGACGATGACACCAGTCTTGGCCAGCTCCTTTCCGAGCGATTTCGTAAGGCCGATGACCGCCGCTTTCGAAGCCGAGTATGCCGAGAGGTTAGGGTTTCCGTCCTTGCCGGCCATACTCGCCATGTTCACGATCCGGCCCCAGCCACGTTCGATCATCCCAGGCACGACCGCCTTCGTCACGGAAAACAGTCCGTTCACGTTGACGTCGAACGTCTTCCGCCACTCAAACGACTCGACCTCCCACAGTGGTTTGTTCGGACCGACGATCCCTGCACTGTTTATTAGGATGTCGATCGACCCCACCTCCGAGATCGCCATCTTGACCGCAACGTTGTCGGTCACGTCGACGGCATAGTCTGCACCTGGTGAGACGTCGAACGTCACAACCTCAACGCCGTCCCCTCTGAGGCGGGTCGCGCATGCCGCGCCCAGACCGCTCGCTCCGCCGGTCACGATTGCTCTTCTCACTGAAGTACTCCCTGGGGTCGATGGGCTTGAGCTGACGCACACATCTGAGGGTGCGCTGGTAGCCGAGTCGTCACGGCTTCAGAAGAAAGTCACTGTCCGCGTATTTGGCCAGCGCAACCGGATCCAGCTGAATACCCAGACCCGGCTCTGACGGAATTGCCAACATGCCGTCTTCATCGAGCTTCCACTCGGTCTGCACTACATCGTCAACGTAGGCCGAACCCGAGATGTACTCCACCAGATCTGTATCTGGCATCGCCGCAGCAAACTGCAGGTCGGCCGCCAACCCGATTGCCGTGTTCCACCCGTGCGGGATCACGCGAACGCCATGGTCATGGGCGCACCATCCGATACGTCGTTGTTCGCTGAGCCCACCAACCTTTGTGACATCTGGCTGCACGATGTCGAAAGCTCGCGCTTCAATCCACGGCATGAACGCCTGCCGACGAGTAAAGACCTCGCCACCGGAGATCGGCACCGGTGACGCGGCACGCAGGGAGACGAAATCTTCGAGCGCATCCGGCTTCAGTGGTTCCTCGAACCAGGACACTCCGTAGTCGGCGAGCATGTGCGCCGTATTCCTGGCCCACTTATAACCGTTCGCCCATCGTCCGTCGCTTCCACCCGCGTCGACCATCAGCATCGCATCCGGGCCGATTGCCGCCCGTGCTGCCTTCACTATCTCCTCGTCCTTTCTGCTATCGTGGCGCCCGAATGGCCCCCAACCGATCTTGAAGGCACGAAAGCCCTGTTCTGCCACCATCCGCAGTTTCTCGCTGAGCGGCTCAGGCTCATCCATCAACAGAGATGCGTATGGCTTGACCCGGTCCCGCCACATGCCGCCGAGCAATCGGCCGACAGGCTGACCAGTGGCTTGCCCGAGGATGTCCCACAGCGCCATGTCGATTCCGCCGATCGCGTGGGTTACAGTGCCTCCGCGCCCAAGCCAGAACGTTGCCCGGTGAAGCTTCTCACTCACGCGCTCCGGCTCCAGCGCGTTTTCTCCCTCGAAGAGCGGGCGCAGCACCTCGAGGGCTGCCCGCACAAGTGCTTCACTGGTGAACACGCTGCCGATTCCGACAAGTCCGTCGTCCGTGTGTACGGCTACAAGAGTGTGAACGGAGTCTTCTCGCTTCAGCTCATCGCTCCATCCCCCGGCCGGCGTTGCTCCCCTCAGACCTACCGCACGCACTTCCCGAATCTTCATAAATGACTCTCTTCTCTTATTAGCTTGTCTGAGCGCCTGGCGAGCCACCTCGGTATCGTCCATCGGCGTCGTGGTCATCGTGTTAGCCTTCATCGGCGGAGAACCCTCCCGGTGCGAGCGCTCGTTCGTCCGGCAGCATCCACCGCGATCGTGCCGTTCACCAGGACGAGAGCTATGCCTTCCGGATACCTGGCCGGGTGATCGAAGGTCGACTCGGTGCGCAGGCTCTCGAAGTCGAAAACGACCAGGTCCGCGTAGTAGCCCTCGCGAACGAGCCCTCTTCCCTTGAGACCAAAGCGTGCAGCCGGCATGCCCGACATCTTCCGTACCGCTTCCTCGAGGGTGAGAGTCCCCCGCTCTCGCACATGATGCGTCAAGTAATGGATGTGCCCGGAGTACGGAAGTGGGTTGACGGTGATGTCGCTCAATGGTCCGTGGTCAACACTCGAGTACGCGTCTACTCCAAGACTGAACAACGGGTGCGAAATCATCTCGGCTAAATGCTCCTCGGTGAACAGATCGCCAACCATGATCAAATTGCCCATGTTGTCTTTCGCCGCGGCAAGGATGTCGAAATACGAGTCCCAAACGTCTTGGTTGCGGCGACGAGCAATGTCGGTGAAGCGCTGGCCGTTCAGCTCCGGGAACTCCGGGCTATTCTGCAGACGGACCCTGTTCCATTGCCCTTTCTGAATGAACCGCCAATAACGATCGCATTCCTCTTTCAGCTTCGCGCGCACCAGCGGGTCACTGAGTCGGCTGGCGGCGGTCAGGTAGCCGTCGGCCAGCAGCCAATTGGGGAGAATGCCCGTCATGATTCCCACCCCCTGCCTGAAGGGCGTCGTGTCGGCCTGAACGTCAAACCCGCGATCGCGAGCGGCAGTCATCATCTCAACCGCCCGCACCCAACCGCGCTCCGGGGCATTCGTATCGTGGCGCACGTTGAGGTGAGAGATCTGGCCCGCAGTATTCCCGTCGTCCATGATCGAGAGAAATTCACCGATAGATTCAAGGATTCCCGAATCGCGATTGCGGACATGGCTGGCGTAGATTCCGCCGTATTGGCCGACCACCCGCGAGAGCCGCTGGAGCTCTGCGGTCGTCGCGAACGCCCCGAGGCTGTACTCCAGCCCGGACGACATCCCCAACGCACCCGCGTCCATCGCCTCACGAACGTAGTTCTCCATCGTGACGATCTCGTCCTCCGAGAGTCCGCCACTCGAGACCCCGGCGGCCTCGCGGATCGTGCTGTGACCGACGAAGAAGGCAAGGTTCTGGGCGGTGCCACCAGACTCGATGTCACTCAGATAGTCGCCAAAGGAGCGCCACGGAATCGGCTCGTCATACCCATAGGCACTCATACGGATCCGCGTCGCGTCCATCGACAGATCGCTCACCGGAGCATTGGTGATGCCACAGTTGCCAACAATCTCGGTCGTGACTCCCTGGCGGATGGTGCTCACGGCGTCCCGATTCGAGTGAATCGTCCAGTCTGTGTGGCTGTGCGGGTCGACGAAACCGGGGGCCACCGTGAGACCGGTCGCGTCGACATCGTTCTCTGCATCGGCCACATTCCCGACGGCGACGATACGATCGCCGATGATGCCGACGTCAGCCCGTATTTTCGGTCCCCCCGTGCCGTCGACGATCCATCCGTTCCGGATCGCCAGCTCGATGCGTGCGCCTGTCATGGCAGCACGATCGGCAGGGAGGAAATGACCTCGGTGGGATGCGGCTCTGGTGCTGGTTCGGTTCTCTCCGTGTGCGAGAGTATCGCCGACAAGAAGGCTCTCGTTCGTTCGTGTTGTGGATTATTGAAGATCTCATCTGGAGTGCCCTCTTCGACAATTCTCCCCTCGTCCATGAAGATCACGCGATCGGCGACTTGCCGCACGAATCCCATTTCGTGTGTGACGATCGCCATTGTCATGCCGTCGTCGACGAGTTTCCGCATCACACTGAGAACCTCGCCGACCAGTTCGGGATCCAGGGCGCTCGTCGGCTCGTCGAAGAGCATCGCAGCGGGCTCCATTGCCAGGGACCGCGCAATCGCGACCCGCTGCTGCTGACCGCCGGAAAGCTGCTCCGGATATTGGTGCCGTTTCTCCGCCAGGCCGACGCGGTCCAGTAGTGCATTCGCTCGCTCCTCGTACTCCGTTTTGGCCACTTTGGAAACGAAGCGAGGCCCCGAGCAGACATTCTCGAGCACGGTCATATGGGGGAACAGGTAGAAATGCTGAAAGACCATGCCGACGCGGCTGCGAGTGAGTGCGATATTCGATTTTGAAAGTTCTCGGCGTGCGGCGTCACGATAGGCGAGCTCGCCGTTGATCAGAATGTCGCCTGTGTCTGGCGGCTCTAGAAAGTTGATGCTCCGCAGGAGCGTCGATTTGCCGCTGCCGGATGGGCCGATGATCCCAACCACCTCGCCATCCTCGATGGTCATCGAGATATCTGTCAGGACCTTGTTATCGCCGAAACTCTTGGATATTGCCCGAACCTCTATCACTTTGGCTCCTGTCCGATTACCAGTTCTCGAGTGTCCGCCGGCTTCTTGGGCAGCTTGGCGGCATACCCCCGCTTGAGTCTTCTTTCGACGTACATCACGAGCCGAATCGCCGGGTACCCGACCGCGAAGTACATTGCGAATACGAGCGTGTAAATCGTGAAGTAGTCGTAGGTACGAGCGGCAAAGATCTGACCACGGAACAGCAGTTCTTGAACTGTGATGACGGCGGCAAGCGAGGTGTCCTTGAACAGCGACACCATGTAGTTGCCGAGCGACGGGATGACGATACGGATTGCCTGCGGGAGGACGACCTTCGCCATGATGACGCTCGGGCGCATGCCGAGCGCGGCAGCGGCATCGGTTTGTCCTTTCGGGACTGCCTCGATACCACCCCGGTACACCTCGGCAAGATAGGCACTGACATGAAGGCTCAGTCCGACATAGGCGGCCAGGAACGGATCGAGCTTGATTCCGATAAACGGCAATGCAAAGTAGATATAGATGAGCTGGATGAGCAACGGAGTGGACCGCATCAGCTGCACGTAGCCGTTGACGACAAGGCGAAGCGGCCAGAACCTCGACATCCGTGCCAGGGCCACGAAGATCCCGAGGATGAGGCTGGTCACCCCGCAGGCGATGGTGAGCAGGACTGTCACGATCAGTCCCAAAGACAGCGTAGTTAGAGCGTCGAGCGCGAGTTCCGGATTGAAGAACGAAGACATGTGTGGCCGATCGGTGAGGATGACCCCTTTTGGGGCAACACGGAAAGTGGCGGTAGTGCCCGGTGGCCGCGAAACCGACGCTTCACGACCACCGAGCGAGACCGGTTACGGCTTGTACTCCGCCTGGAACATGTTGTCTTCGAGTCCGTACTTCTCGAGGATCTTGTCGATGACGCCGTGGCCGCGCAGCTCAGCCAACGCTCGGGAATAGGCGGCATTGAGCGTGCAGTCCTCTTTCCGGACCCCATAGCGCGCGTAATTCGCCAAGAGTTCAGCCGGCGGGGAATCGGCAGCCTGCAGAATGACCAGACCGGAGTCTGGATGCGCCAGAATGTACTCCGCTTCCTTCGGGGAGTCATCGACGACGACATCCTGGCGACCTGCAGCGAGGGCCGCAAACTCTGAATTGGCATCCTGATACGGCGTGATGTTCGCCTCGATGCTCTCAAGGTACGTCTGCGATTGCGATCCATTGACAACGGCGACCGTGACATCATCGCGCGTCAGATCCTTCCACGACGTGATGTTCTTCGGGTTTCCCTCCTGAACCATCAAGGACGATCCGTACCACCAGGCGGGTGACGTGAACGCAATGTTCTTGAGCCGATCGGGAGTCTCGTGGATGTTTCCGGTGATGACATCAATTCGCTCGGAATCCAGCGCGGGAATCATTCCTTCCCATTGGAGCGTCACCGTCTCGTACTTCTCGATGCCCGCGTACGCGAGCACCGCCATGTTGATCTCCCAATCGAGCCCTGCCGGCTCTCCTGTCTTCGAATCAATGAACTCGTATGGAGCCGCTGTGTAGATGCCGAGCTTGATGCCATCGGTCACCGCCTTCGCGTAGGAGTCGTCAGTGCAAGCGAGATTCGGGACCGAGCCTTCGGGCGGCTCCCAGCCAATATCAGCGAGGTACTGCGAGTTCGGAATCGTCTCGACGGACGCCCCCGAACTCTCTTGACTGGCACTACATCCGGCCATGAGCATGGCGAACGCACTGGCGCCGGCCAACACTGTTAACGATTTATGCGCGTGGAATGACATCGATTCTCCTTCGAACGAGCCTGTGAGCGAGCACTCAAGCCGCAGTGCGAGATCGATGCACCGCGTCCTCTTTGGCCCAACTGTTACAGATAATCGATAATCTGTCAACGATTATCGATGAAGCGATGCTACGCTCAGTTCGTAGCTTCGATCAGAAAGCAGTCGAGATGACAACACGAGGGAAGGCGCACCAGGCGCTGACGCATGCACCCACCACGGCGTGGACCCCGGGCTCAAAGCGTCCGCCACATGCTTCCCTGGGGCAATCCATAGCAAATTCCTTACGCGAGGCCATTGTGAGTGGTTCGCTCCTGCCTGGGCAGCAACTCAAACAGGACATGATCAGTTCCGATTTCAATGTAAGCCCCGCACCGGTGCGCGAGGCCTTGCGTCAGCTCGAGAGCGACGGACTGGTTGAACATTTTCCCAACCGCGGAGTGTTCGTGGCCGACATCAAAGAAGATGAGGCCTTGAGGTTGCTTCTCCCGATCCGTCTTCTGCTGGAGAGCTACGCGCTGCAGCAGATCGCCGGACAAGTCGACGAAGATCTCCTCGCGCAGTTGCAGATTCAGATCGAGATCATGCAGAACGCTGCCGACGATGGCGATGTCGCGCGCATCAATGCTGCAGATGCCCGTTTCCATGAGTTGGCAGTTGAGGCATCAGGGTCGACCCATGCCATCCAGCTATGGCACAGCATTGCACCACGTATACGCCTGCAGTTTTCTCGCTTGACGCCGAGACAGGCTGACCTTCACCACGTCGCCGAGGAGCACGAGGAGCTCTTGGCCGTTCTACGAACCGGGGACACCGTGAGACTCGACGCAGTCCTCGAAGAGCATATTGTCGGCATATCGGCCCGCCTCATGGGCCAAGAAGCGCGGTCCACCGAGGATGACACGATTCTGAGCGCATGAAGATTGAATCGGTGGATCTGTTCTACCTGGCGATGCCGGAGGTCCGCGATATCGGGGACGGCAGCCAGGACATGCTCCTTGTGCGCGTGCGCACGGCGGATTACACGGGTTGGGGCGAATGCGAGGCGTCCCCCCTCACGTCCATTGCCAGTTTCGTTTGCCCGATGTCACACAGCGCCTGTCACCCGGTCCATTACTCGGTCATAGGACAAGACATTGAGAAGCCAGACGATATCGCCCGGATCACAGCGAATGTGCGCGCTAATAGTCTGGACCTCCTCCAGTCGGACCACACCCTCTCGGGAATCGAAATGGCGTTATGGGACCTACTCGGGAAACGCTTCGAGCAACCGGTGTACAACCTGCTCGGGTTTCGCCACGCAGAATTGAAGTCGCCGTATGCGTCGGTGCTATTCGGCGATACGCCGGATGACACGCTCCGAAAGGCCAGCGACATCCGCCGACAGGGTTTCACTGCGCTCAAATTCGGATGGGGACCGTTTGGCAGGTCGACCCTTGCGGATGATGCAGATCAGTTGCACGCGGCACGGGAAGGCGTCGGAGACGACGGAGTCCTTCTCGTCGATGCGGGAACCGCATGGGTCGATGATGTCGAAGCAGCTGCACTCAGGCTGCCCGCTCTGGAAGATGCGAGGGTGCTCTTCCTTGAGGAACCTTTCGTCGCCGGAGCTCTTCGCTCGTATCGGGAACTTGCGGCGCGATGCAACGGCCTCCGGATCGCCGGCGGCGAAGGCTCGCATAATGCCTACGTCGCGGAGCATTTCATTGACCACTCGGGCGCTGGATACGTGCAGATCGACACAGGTCGCATCGGCGGCATTGGGGATGCCAAGCGCGTGGCGGACTACGCGAGGAAAAGGAATGTGCAGTTCGTGAACCACACATTCACCTCCCATCTCGCCCTCAGTGCGTCCCTCCAACCGTTCGCGGGCGTCGCCAGCGATTGGCTCTGCGAGTATCCGACCGAACCGGCACCTTTGGCTGTGGCTCTCACCCGTGACCGGGTGGCCGTCGACCGAAATGGCTTCGTTGCCCCACCGGAGGCGCCGGGGCTCGGCATGGAACTCAACCTCAAGGCCATTCTGAAATATGTACAGGATGTCGAAATCACCGTGAACGGTAAAACGCTGTACAGCACGCCCGAACTCGTTCAGTGAACACGGAATCCGCCGGTCTTCGTCCTTCGAGGATCTGGCGACAGCGGATGTTCCTGCCGAGCCGGGCGTATACGTCGTGCTTCGTGCTTCGTGCTTCGTGCGGACGATGAGCCGCCGGTGTTCTTGGAGCACAGCCCTGCCGGGTGGTTCAAGGAGCGGAATCCGTCGGTGACGGCGGCGCAGCTTGCTGACGCGTGGATCGATGCCGCATCCGTTCTCTACATCGGTAAAGCCGGTGCGGGACTGTCGGGCCGGCGCGGCCTGAAGAAGCGGCTGGCCGAGTATCGGCGTCATGGGTCCGGGGAGAAGATCGGGCACTGGGGTGGGCGTTACGTCTGGCAGCTCGCCGGTGGCGGGGAGTTGCTCGTCGCCTGGAAGGAGACGCCCGGTCTCGACCCTGAGACGGTCGACGCCGAGTTGATCGGCGACTTCATGTGGAGGTACGGCGCACGCCCCTTCGCCAACCGCAAGATCGGCAAGGCCGCGATCGAGGTGGAGTGAGCGAGCTCTTAGTACCGCATGAGCACTACAGCAACTCGTTCGTCCGGACGATCGTTTTCACGCAGTCTTCAAAACTCGGCTTCTTCGAGCCGTACACAAGATCCAGCGCTGACTGATAAGCGACATTGAGCCGCTCATTTGCTCTACTCCCCTTGCTGAAAATCGCACCCCCTCCGAATCCACCGGCAGGGCGAGGCGCACAAGCAAATCCAGCGGCGTGGCTTTGCTCTTGAATATCGCGACAAAGTCGATCAACTCCAGATCGCCCAAGTTCATTGAGCGTCTTGGCTACTCCCGCGTCGTTCAAGAGTTGATGGATGTCGTACAAATGACGACCATGTCTGTCCAACGCTTCAGCGTCCCCGCTCTCAAACGCAACGCTGAAGGTATTGAGTAGGGTCAGCTTCTCAAGGAGAGTGCGCTCCGGCGATAAGACGGTAACCCGCACGGCAGCGAACTCATCCCACGCGTCAGGGGTTTCATCGAGCGTCTCGATTGCGTGGCGGGCGACCATCGAACGCACGTCATGGTCGCTGGTCGGAAAAGTTCCGCCACGAGTGCCCATCTCAAGGTACACACCAGCCGATATTGCAGTTGACGACTTCAGGATTGGATAGAAATAACGAGTACTCCGGCTCACGCCTCTCGTTTGCGAGTCTGAAGGAGCGTGCTCAATAGATAGGCCGAGGTGTTCGCGCACCGCCGAGGACACGCCTTTCAGAACCCGCTCTCGTCTCGACTCGCCTGTCGAGTCAGGAAAGCCGAAGAGCAGATCGACGTCTTCCGAAAACCGTTCAATCAGTTCGTAAACACGACTAAGACTGGTGCCGCCTTTGAAGATGAGCGTCGCACCCGCGGCTTCCGAAGACGATTCAATGTACACAGTGGCGGCCCTGAGCGATTCGATCACCCAGAAATCCTTCTCCACGAACGCAGGGTCGATCTCCAAAGCCGCGGCCGTCGCGTCGACAAGAGTCTCGAATGCAATCGAATCATCTCGAAGTCGGCCCATGCCGTTATCGCTCTTGCGAGAGTTCGACAGCTAGTCGATCGAAGTTGTCTCGCGCACTTCGGGATCCCTCACCGGTGATGGCAGCCGTCAGCCGTTCCAGGTCAATCTCGCGACTCCGAATCAATGCCCTCGCCGACGGCACCAGCGCTTCCCAACCGCTTTCGACCAACGTCGAGGGGTCTCTGAGTACTTCGAGCAGCGCGATCTCGGTTTCGTTGAGATCACGACGCGCCATATTATTTCGCCGGTGAATCCGCACATCCGAGATCGGCTCTGGAACAGGGCCGGCAACAGCAACATGCAGGTGAGCTGGAACCTGCGTCGTGAGGCCGAGTCGACGTGCCGCTGAATACCCGGCCGGTCCGACGCCGACCGTACCGAGCACCTCTCGGGCTATCTCCTCAGTTGAGGGCCGCGTCATGCCATAACGCCCTTTGGCGCCTTTGTAGTAGAGGCCCTTTCGCACTCGTAATAGTTCACCTTTGCGGGCTGCCAGAGAAAGTGCGCTGCGAACGGAGCTGCTGGAACCCGGCAGTGCACTCGGACGAACAAACGAGCGAGGCGCAAGAGAGCGTAGTCGTGCGCCTGGTGCCTCCGTGACGTCGTCCATAACACAAAATCGTACAGGGATTGTTGCACAAATACAACGCTGAACGAGCCTTCCGTAATGGGTACGTACGAGGCGCTAGCCGCCCAGCAGCGCCGCGAGTCCCGCCTCAGGGTCGGCCGCCACGACCAATCAGCGCGGGTTGCGCCGGCGCTGGACCTGCTCGATGACCTGCCGCGCCAAGAGCATGTATTCCGAGCGCTGTTCATTGAGTACCACCGAGTCGACTCCATTCGGATCACGCACGGCTCAGGCTGCGTTCGTCAATGTAAATATTGAGGCGCTTCAGGAAGGTCGGAGTCTCGTTTCGAGCACGCTCGCGAAGTGCCGGATACTTGGAGATGAACCACGGTTCGGGCAGCTTCCGCGTCGTCGTCCACGCGGGCGAGAGCCCGGCGGGCATCGCTTGCCGATACATGGCACGAAAGAACTGGTCCCATCGTTCGTCCGGGAGCCGAGGCGGAGGAGACTCCAATTCCTCACGCGTAATCTCCCCCGGGTTCGACCTGATCGCATCCGTTGCCTCGGTAATCAGCCGAAGCGCAAAAGTCTCGTCGCCGTTGTCGATGGCCTGCGAGAGGGACGATGCAAGCCGCGCGGGTGCGAATCGGGAGAGCGGCGATCGGCTGGTTGAGGAGATGAGGAGTTCCTCCCCCAGGGCGGCGAGAGCAGTGCTCAGGGTTTGCAACTTGATCGTGCCCTCACGCTCAGAGCGTTCCATCTGGGAGATCGCCCCGGGGGTCACTCCGAGGCGTTCAGCGAGCTCATTCACCGAAATGCGCTGCGCCTTGCGCCCCGAACGGATCAGTTGACTCATGATGCAATTTTAGCTGTAGCTAAAATATTCGTCAAGGCTTTGACTGCCTGGATGCCGTCCAGCACCTCACCGAAGCTGCAGGGCCCCGCATCGTGACGGCTGACCCGCTCCGGCGAACTATGACGGCGCGCGGTGTGCGTATGGGCGACGGATCCAAGTAACTGGGTAACGCACGCAATTCGCCAGAAGCTCCACGTGCCCCGCAACGGCGTCAGCCGACAGGAAAGACTGCGTTCGTCAGATGACGTGGCCGCATGGACCGCAACGAGGGCACTCGTCGGTTATGTACATTCACAGTACTGGGATGTACAATTCGTCCATGTCCATCGTCAGCGTCGCGGACGCACGCAAACACCTTTCCGATGTCATCGCTCGTTCGAAGAACGAAGCGGTATTCATCCAGCGCCGCGGTCAGCGGGCCGCGGTGGTCGTTAGTCCCGAGCAGTACGAGCGGATGCTCGAGGCGCTCGAAGACGCCGAAGATGTCGCCGCGTTCGACGAAGCGATGGCAGAGGAAGGGCCCAACATCCCCTGGGCTCAGGTGAAGGCCGATCTGGGCTGGACATGACCTACCAGGTCGAGCTGCGCCCTGCGGCAGTTCGCGCATTGAAGCGAATTGATCATCAGGATCGCGACCGTATTCGTGGTGCGATCGCGCTCCTCGGCGAGGATCCACGGCCGCCAGGGGCGAAAGCGCTCCAGGGGCGTCCAGGCCTCCGAGTTCGAATCGGGGACTACCGCATCATTTACACCGTCGACGACAACATCCTCATCGTCGCAGTGATTACTCTGGGGCACCGCCGAGACGTCTACGACCGCTGAGTGCTCGCAGACGGATCCGATCAGGCACGGGTCAGACTGCGTCCGTCAATCACAACATCCGGCGTCAACCAGACGCCGACCGCGAATGCCTCGCATGGGCCCCTGTTAGCCGGCAAACGGCGGCGGCAGGCTGCGAGCCAGCGGGGAGCCTCTCGCGAGAAGTCGTGATGAAGTGCGTCGTGAGATTTGTGCCCACTGAAACGAGGGCGATGGTCCAGACTGAGGCCATGGAATGGACACGAAGCGGGCTCATCGAAGTAGGATTCACTGGGTTTGTGCCGTTCAAGGATCTGGCGGCAGCGGATGTTCCTGCTGGACCGGGGGTTTACGTCGTGCTTCGTGCGAACGATGAACCGCCGGTGTTCTTGGAGCACAGCCCGGCCGGATGGTTCAAAGAGCGGAATCCGTCGGTGACGGCGACGCAACTTGCCGACGCCTGGATCGACGCCGCATCCGTTCTCTACATCGGTAAAGCCGGTGCCGGAATCTCAGGCCGGCGCGGCCTGAAGAAACGGCTGACCGAGTATCGGCGTCATGGGTCCGGGGAAAAGATCGGGCACTGGGGCGGGCGTTACGTCTGGCAGCTGGCCGGTGGCGGCGACCTGCTCGTCGCCTGGAAGGAGACGCCAGGCGTCGACCCTGAGACGGTCGAGGCCGATTTGATCGGCGACTTCATGTGGAAGTACGGCGCACGCCCTTTCGCCAACCGCACGATCGGCAAGGCCGCCATCGAGGTGGAGTGACCTGTTGCTCCACCCAAAGACCAATCCTCTACGAACGCATGATGGGAATGGGGTGTCGTGAGCTCGACCAAACTACAGTTTGGTCGGGCGCAGTCTAATAAGGCGCCGACAATCCACCGAACATCGGGAAGTGCTTGACGTTCTTGGTTAGCAGCTGAGCATCGAGAAGGATCGCGGTAGCCGCAATCGCGAGATCTGCCGAATCGATGCCGCGATTTCCGGCAAGCCATTGCCGCCCAAGTTCGCCAGCGATCTCAGCGATCTTCTCGTCCAACGGATGCCAAGTGAAAGCACCCAGCAACGCTCGAGTGGCTGTCTCCTCCCGAGCTCGCATACCCGCCAACACTTCTAACCTGACAACCTCGCTCGCATGCAGCGGGCCGGACTCGCGCGATCTATAGAGGACTTTCGCGGCTGCCTGATTCCCTCGGAGCACGTCTATGAATACCGAGGTGTCGACAACGACCGTCATCGCGCCGTTACGTCGGCCAGTCGGCGACCGGGACGCAGGCGCTCGACGTATTCTTCGCCATCAATGTCGCGTTCACCCCACCCTCCGAGGGCGGCCTCGATCGCTCGGCGATCGGAATCGGCATCCCGCCCGGAGCCATAAGCCCCAGATACGGCATCTCGAATGAGCGCGGAGATCGAACGGCCCGTGCGCGCTGCCTCCGCATCGAGAAGCCGCCGCTCTTCGGCCGTCAGCGAGATTTGAGTCCGAAGCATGATGTAATCATACATCACTCGCTGTCGTTGACTGGGATGGCTGACGCGGGGTTCTCGGTCGAATAGTGCAATTGCAGCTGCGCACCGATCAGCGCGGGTTGCGCCGGCGCTATATCTGCTCAATGACCTGCCGCGCCAACAGCAATCAGTGCTCTGTAAGATCGCGAAATGCGGGGCTCTGCGCCTTTTGTGACCGAGCTGCTTGACGGTTCAAGCCCGTGCTCCATGATGGATACACCCGGAAGCCCCGTTTGCCAGGTGACTGCTCAGTTTGCGAGATCCCGAGTGATGCCAGTTGCTCCGCAGCGAATTGGAATACACCGAAATGGTCTTGTTCCTCCACAAACACGTGAAGGCCAACGGCAGGGTCATCGGCCCCGAAAGGTACAGTGCTGCCATCGTCAAGTCGCCGCCAGACGGCAACGAACGCACCCGGTTTAGTGGGGGTGATGCGACCTGTACGGATCCGCCACAGGCCAGACTCGAGCAGCACCATCCCCGACTCGTAGTCACTGCTTTGTGTTTCGGGAGTGACCATCCGCAAAGCGCCTTGCGGGAGTCGTGACAGAACCAGGTACCGGCGAAAAGCTGAGAAGGCCACCTCGAGACTCAGCTAAGCGTTGCGCCGGCCGGTGCCGGTGCCGCTGCCGTGGGGATGGCGTTGTCGATGAGGACGACTGCGATGGCGGCGGCGGTAGCGAAGATGTCGGCGTTGAGGACTCGGCTGCGGGCCGAGGCGCCATCCAGGAGCAGCGCCAACTGCTCGCCGAGCTGTTCGGGGTTGGTGGCGCCGGCCTCGCGGGCGGTATCGGCGAACCGGGCGGCAAAGCCTTCTTTGTAGTTGCGGGCGTATACGCGCGCCTCATGGCCCGGGTCGGGGATCTCGACGGCCGCCGCGATGAATGGACACAGGGGCGCGTGAATGTCGAAGACGGCGAGGAGGCGTTCGCGAGGCGTGAGGTCGGTGCTCTCGAACACTTCAGGCAAGATCTCGGGATCAAACCGGCGTAGGCATTCAGCGATCAGCTCGTCTTTGCCGGTGAAGTGCTGGTACAGCGTGCGCTTGGACACTCCAGCCACCGCGCTGAGCTGGTCCATGCCGGTGCCGTTGATGCCTTGATCGCGGAACAGTTGTTGTGACGCACTGAGGATGCGCTCTCGTGCCCCCCTGCCGCGGCGCAGGCCTCGCGGCCCCTTCTCCAACTCCGTCTCCGTCATAGGCTCAGTGTAGCCCACTTGGGTACCAATCGGTGTACATAGCTTGAC
>NZ_ATWH01000020.1 GCF_000421145.1 Glaciibacter superstes DSM 21135
CAGATTCCGGATCGGAAGCGGCATGAACGATTGATGGAGGCGGCTGACGCCGCCGCTGTCTTCCCGCCCGGCCCTTTCGGATCGCCGGGCGGGGCCGTGCAGGTTACGGGGCCACCTCTCCCGCCTCAAGGGTCGCTACGCGATCGCTGCGCGACGGCCTCCGGCCGCCCTTGACCCGCGAGCCTCCGCGGCCCCTGACCGGCGGCAGCACCGGCAGGCCACAGCCTGCCGCACCCGATGCACGACCCCGTCCGGCGATCCGAAAACACAAAACCCACTTAGCAAAGTCTCCACGGTTTCAGGGGATTGACACTCCTCCTCCTCCTCCTCCTCCTCCTCCTCGCCCTCCTCGCCCTCTCCCCGCGCCCTCTCCCCGCGCAATGTCCCCGGATTCGGATTTCTCGACGACACCCCGGCTCCCCACGCGGGTGCAGGCGGCGTGTCGCCGAAGTATCCGAATCCCGGGACAGGCATCCGGCGCACCCGCGGCTCCTCCACAGGGTCAAGCCCTCGCGCTTCATCCACAGATTTGCCAGAGAGCGGCCAGGGAGACGAGCCCAACCGTCACACTCGGCTCATGTCCGATGTCGCCGAACTCTTACATCGCTTCGGAGGTGTCGCCAGCACGGCTGAACTCCGAGGGGAAGGCTGCGGCAAACGGATGCTGGCTGTCGCGGTCGCATCCGGACGCATCGTTCGCCAGCGCATCGGCCACTACTGCCTCCCGAACACACCCGAGGAAATCGTTCAAGCGCTCCGGGTCGGTGGGCGCATCTGTTGTGTCTCGGCGGCCAGAATCTATGGGCTGCGAGTGCTCCAGCAGAATCCGCCACTTCATGTGTCTGTGGATGCGAACGATTCCAGGTTTCGCTCCCGCGGAGATCGTCGTGTGCGGTTCAGGCCGGCGCAGTCTGCCGAACAAGCTGGCATAGTTCTCCATTGGGCGGACTACCGACTGTCGCAAGACTCACGTCGAACGGTCCAGTTCGAAGACTGCCTTGTGCAGATCATCGGATGCCGCCCGGCGCTGGATGCGATCTGCACCCTGGACTCGGCTTTGGAGCCTCCGCGTCACGGGCCCAACCGCGGCATCCCACTGCTCGACGCGGCCGGACTTGCGAGAGTGCGCTCGCGTGTGAGCCGAATCAAGCGAACCAGCGTCGTCGACCGCGCAACTGGGCTCTCCCAAGCGGTCGGCGAAACGGTGGCGCGGTGCAATTTCGAAGACGCTGGAATCCCGGTTGTGCCGCAGGCGCCGCTGCCGGGGAATTTCGCCGGGGACCTACTCATTGGTGAATGGCTGCTCTTCGAGTGCAACGGAGAAGGACCGCATACAGGCGGCACCGCCTTCGATCGCGATCACTCGCGTTACGCCTGGCTTCTCTCGCACGGATTCCATATCGTGCGCTTCAGCCATAATCAGATTCTGTATGAATGGCCGATGGTATTGTCCACGGTTCGGCTGCTCATGCGACGTGGCCTGCACCTGCATCCGTTCTGACCCGCCGACCTGGCCTGCCCGCCTTCCTCCGGCGGCCAGCGCCGTTCCCTGTCCCCGGATTCGGAGATCCACACGACATGCCGGGCGAATGTGCCACGACACGCGGGACGTTGCGATCTATCCGAATCCGGGGACAGCGCAACTGGGTGCTGGTGCTGACAGGGCGCGTGACGCGCGATAGGGTGAGGAGCATCAATGTGGCAAGCGCTTTCCCTGCTAAATTGCGGACTGCAGGCACAAAAACAACGGAGTGAAACGGATGACCGAGTCCAGCAACGAGATCGCCACACCAACAACCCCTGCAGCCTGGTTCTCCGCCGATCGATTCGGACTGTTTGTGCACTTCGGCTTGTACAGCATGGCAGCCAGGCACGAGTGGGTGATGTCGAACGAAAAGACCAGCACCGACGACTACCAGCGCTACGCCGACCACTTCGACCCAGACCGGTTCGACGCCACCGCCATTGCGCGTGAGGCGAAGAAGGCCGGCGCGAAATACGTCGTACTGACCGCGAAGCACCACGAGGGCTTTGCGCTGTGGAACACCGCCGTCAGCGAATATAGCTCCGTGCAGACTTGCGGCCGCGACCTGGTCGCAGAGTTCGTCGACGCCGTTCGCGCCGAAGGACTCCGCGTCGGCCTCTATTTCTCGCTGCTCGACTGGCACCACCCCGACTACCTGATCGACGCCCACCACCCCCGCCGCGACCACCCGGATGCCCGTGCCGAGAACGCTGCGAAGCATCCGGAGCGCTACCGTGAGTTCCTGCACGCCCAGGTCACCGAGCTCCTCACCGACTACGGCCAGATCGACTACCTGTTCTATGACTTCACCGATTCCCGCGAGGCAGACGGATGGCCGGGCAAGACCCCGGAGGACTGGGACTCCGAGAGACTCCTGGCCACCACCCGCCGCCTCCAGCCCGGGATCGTCGTCAACGACCGGCTCGGTATTCCGGGCGACCTGGTCACTCCGGAGCAATACCAGCCGAGCTCGCCCCCGCTCACCGACGGCATCCCCGTCGCCTGGGAAGCCTGCCAGACCTTGAACGGTAGCTGGGGCTACGACCGTGACAACCTCGCGTTCAAAGAGCCGGACCTGCTGCTCCGGATGCTGATCGACACCGTCTCGAAGAACGGCAACTTTCTGCTGAACATCGGGCCAGACGGCCGGGGCGGCATGGCCGAACGCGATCGCTCACGTCTCGCTGCCATCGGCGAGTGGATGCGACGCAACGGCCGAGCCGTGTACGGCGCCGGAGCCAGCGAGTTCACCGCTCCGTCTGGCACCGTACTCACCAGCCGAGCCGACCGGCTCTACCTGCACCTGCTGCACTGGCCGTTCGGGCACGTGCACCTGCCCGGTCTCGCCGGGCGCGTTCGCTACGCCCAGTTGCTCCACGACGGTTCGGAGATCGCCTTCGAGGAATCTGATCCACAAAGGAAGGCCTTCAACACTGAGCCGGGTGGCCAGCCGGCAGGAACCCTCACGCTGACAATACCGCCGGTGCGACCGGATGCCGCAGTGCCGGTCATCGAGCTCTTCCTCTGCAACCCGCCGCAGGCATCCGTCACCGCCTGAAATTCGCTTGAAGTGTGGCAGTCAACCGAATCCGGGGACAGCGTCGGGTAGCGAAGCCCGGCTACTCTTCGTCGTCGGTGCGGCGGCGCTCTGGGATGGCCAGGAGCGCCAGGATCAGGCAGCCGATTCCCGGCACGATCAGCGGCAGAAGCTGCCAGCTGAACACGGCCACAACAAGTACAGCTGCGAGCAGATATCCCAGCCCGGCCACATCCTGTCGCCACACGTCCACGCACGAGCGAATCGCCGGGAGCCAGCCGGTCTCCGGCGCCCACAGCCGTGCGGCCGTCAGCAACGCGACGGCGACGAGTACCAGACCGACCCAGCCGACAACGCCCACCAGCGCGGCACCCGGAATGATGCCGTCCGTGGCCAGCGCAAGGTCAACGAGCAGCGCGGCGATGATCGCCACCATGATGAAGCCGATCACAAGGCTGCCGAGAATGCCGCGTTTCAGGTCTCGTCCGACCAGGCCGATTCCTGATTCCTCCCCGCGCAGGTGACGACGCAGGTGACGGGTGCCGACGGCCGCGGCCAGCGGAATCGTCACGAGCGGCACCGAGAGCACGCTCACCAACACCCCCGTGTACAGAACTTCACCGAAGAGCGCGAACTTCGCACTCGCGCCCGGCCACCGCCCTGGCCGATGCTCAGCACCGGCCGGACCGGCGCCGGAGAGCTCAATCCTGCGCGCTGTCCGCGCCGCCGCACGCTGGGACTGCCGAGGTGAGGCCATGATCAGCCCTTCACCCCCTGCGTCGCCACCCCGGCGACCAGGAACCTCTGGAACACGATGAAGAAGATCAGAATCGGCAGCAGCGCCAGCATCGACACCGCAACCGTCGCACCGAAGTCGGATGTACTCGTCGCGTCGTTGTAGAGGCGCAACGCGATCGGCAGCGGATACTTTTCCGGCGTCGTCACATACAGCAGTGGCCCGAGGAAGTCGTTCCATGTCCAGATAAAGCTGAAGATCGCCGAGGTGATCAGCGCCGGCCGAATCAACGGCAGGATGATCGACACGAAGATGCGCGTGTGGCCGGCCCCGTCGATGCGCGCGGCCTCGTCCATCTCTTTGGGCAGGTTGCGGATGAACTGCACCATCAGGAACACGAAGAACGCCTCGACCGCGAGAAATTTGCCGATCAGGAGTGGTATGTACGTGTCCACCCACCCGATCTTCTGGAACATGATGTACTGCGGGATGATCAGCACGTGGAACGGCAGCAGCAGCGTGCCGATCATGGCCGTGAAGTAGAGGCCGACACCCTTGAAACGGATGCGGGCGAACGCATACGCCGCCATGGACGACGACACGAGGGTGCCGATCACGGCCAGCCCCGCAATGAGCAGCGAGTTGGCGAAGAACCTCCACAGCGGAGTGCCGCCGATGCCCTCAACGACCTTGATGAAGTTGTCGATCGTCGGGCTCTCCGGCAGGAGCCCCGGGTTCGAACCGAACTCACTCGAGGGCTTGAAAGTGGCGAAGACCAGCCAGATCAGCGGGTAGAGCACCAGCAGGGTCAGGGCGCCGAGCGCGATGAACCAGATGATGCTGTTCAGCTTCTTGCGGGAGACCCGACGCGGGCGTTGCGGCGTATCTGGGGCGACGGATGCCGCGAAGACCGTTTCATCGAGCGGGGTTTCGTTGAGGATGCTCATCAGGAATCTCCTCCGTAGTGGACCCAGCGTTTGGAGGTGCGGAACAGCACGAGGGCGGCGATCGCGACCACGATGACCAATACCCAGGCCATTGCGGATGCGTAGCCCATCTGGAGATCGGCGAAAGCACGCTTGTAGAGATACACCGTATAGAAGTTGGTCATGCCACCCGGGCCGCCACTGCCGTTCGAGATGATGAAGGCCGAACTGAATATCTGGAAGGCGTTGATCGTCTCGAGCAGCAGGTTGAAGAAGATGACAGGCGAGAGCATCGGCAGGGTGACATTGCGGAAGCGGCGGAATGGACCGGCACCATCCATTTCTGCGGCTTCGTAGAGTTCCTGCGGAACCTGCTTGAGGCCGGCGAGGAAGATCACCATCGGCGCACCGAACTGCCAGACGGCGAGGATGATCATCATCGGAACAACGAGGTCGACGTTGCCGACCCAGCCGCCGATCTGGATGCCGAGGAAGCTGAGGCCGCCGTCAACCGGCCCGTTGGCGGCGAACATCGCCCGCCAGACGATGGCGACGCTGACGCTCGCGCCGATCAGCGATGGCGCATAGAAGGAGGAACGGAAGAATCCGGATCCGGCGTCGCGGTAGTTCAGCAGCATGGCAATGCCGAGTGCGGCCGCGAGCTTGATCGGCGTACCGACCAGAACGTAGATCAGGGTGATGCCCACCGACTTCATGTAAATCGGGTCATCGGTGAACATGCGGGTGAAGTTATCGAACCCGATCCACTCCGGATCGGTGAAGAGGTTGTAGCTCGTGAACGCCAGGTACAGCGAGATCAGCATCGGACCGACCGTCAGGCCGAAGAACCCGACGAGCCAGGGAAGCAGGAAACCGTAGCCGGCCAAATTCTCGCGCCGCGTCGAGCGTTGCTTCTGCGAGGGCGCCGCCCGGCCACCCGCCCGGCGCACAGGCGCAGGGCGGGCAGACGGCACCGTTACCGGAGCCGGCTTGGAGGACACGGGAGTGTTGGTCACGAGTGAGTCTCCGAGCGGGTGTTGGTGGTGGTGGTGAAGCGGGTCAGCTGTTCAGGATCACGTCGAGTTCTGAGAAGAACTGTTCGACCGCCTCATCAACTGTCAGTACACCGAGGCCGAGGTCGGTTCCGAGCAGGCGGAACTTCTCTTCGATGGTGCCATATCCGACGATTGGAGCCGGCGGGGCGTCACCGAGACGGTCGGAGATGGATTCCTCATAGTCGCGTATCTGCTCATCGAGGCCACCCAGTTCGACACCGTCAAGCTGAGTCGTCGACGCCGGTAGGCCTCGGTTGGTACCGAATGCGGCGCCGACCTCTGGAGAGTTGACCAGGAAGTTCAGCAGTTCAGCGGACTCCTTCGGGTGCTCGGTGTTGGCCGAGATGGTGTGCAGCATGGAGGGCTTCAGGTAGAGGTCCTTCGCACCCTCCTTGGTGACGGGCGGTGCGACGAGACCGAGTTCGGTGTATGCCTCACCCAGGTTGCCCAGGTAGCCGGCGCCGAAGTTGTCCCAGGTCAGCTCACTCGTAGTCAGTGCCGCGTCAAACCCGGAGACCGGATAGACCTCTTCGAGACGCTGCTGCGGGATCGCAACACCCTGACGAATGTCGTCGCCCTGCGCCCAGAATTCCTTCAGCTGTTCCTTGTCGAAGCCCGGTTCTCCGTCATCCGTGAAGAGGCTGTCGCCTTCGGCGCGAAGCTGGATCTCGAAGTTCTGGATGCGACCGGTGTAGTCGTTTCCACCCCACAGTTCGACTCCGGCACCCTGTGCCGCCGTGGTGACCTCTCCGATGTACTTCTTGTAGTCATCCCAGCTGCCACCGCCAGGGTATGCCTCGACGCCCACCTGCTCGAGCAGCTTGGGGTTCTGGAACATGCCCCAGGCATTCGTGGAGGTCGCAATACCGTAGGTCGTGTCGTTCACGACGCCGATGCCGAGGATCTGGTCGCTCAGCGCGTCGGTCTTGATCTCCTTGCCGAGGTACGGCTTCAAGTCGAGGAGCAGGTTGTTCTCCGAGTACTGGCGCAGGTAGGAGTAGTCGAATTGGAGCACGTCAGGCAGCCCACCGCTGGTGGCCTCGATCTGGCGCTTCTCCCAGAACTCGGGGAACCCGAGGAAGCTCACGTTGACGGTGATGTCAGGGAATTCCTCTTCAAACGCGGCGATCGCTTCGTCGTACATCGCTGCACGCACATCGTTACCCCAGAACGCGAAATCGAGCGTGACCGCGCCCCCCTCTTCGCCGCTGGAGTCGCCGCCGGCGGAGCAGCCGCTGAGGGCCAGGGCCCCGGTCACTGCGATGGCCGCAACGGTCAGAGCCGTGCGTGTCTTGTGTCTGTTGAACATCGTTGTCCTTCCGGGAACGTCATTGTCTGGTGATTGCCTCGAGCGCTTGGGAAAGCGTTTCCCCTCACTATAGGCGCGGTCGCGCCGCAGGTCAACGCGAGCCCAAAAAGACGGTTGAATCGATGCAATGGCGTAATAATCTCTACCGGAATCGCCGCATCACGCTTCCGCACTCGCGCCGAGAATCGCCCGCAGCGCCCAGAATCGCCGCTCCTCCGGCGCCTGTCGGCGCGAACGGCGATTTCCGATGTCGGTGAGTGTCACGCAGGCGGGGTCAGTGCGAGCTCTGGCGAGATGTCGCGGTCGGCGACCAGCACACCGTCTCGCACGTCGAGCCGGGCGATGTGGATCGCCGACCGACGCTGAGCGACACTCGACGCGTCGGCGATTTCGCTGCCGTCCCAGTACGGGTGGGTGAAGTAAAAGGCGATCGCGTGGTCGCCCTGCACGACAACGTCTGCGTGCCGGGCGACCTGGCGATCGTCGGCATGCGAACCGGGCTCGGCCAGCACAAGACCCTGGCGCTGCCAACGGATGCCGTCGGCCGACCGGTACACCGCCTGCCCCCGCCACTCGTCGGTGATCAGCCAGCACCACTCGCCGAGCCGGAAGACGTTGGGCCCCTCATGCGGCGCTCCCCCGATCGATTGACCCTCGACATCCCACCGGAACAGATCGTCGCTGACCGCCGACCAGGTTGTCGAATCGTCGGCTTCGTCCTTGTACCAGAGTCGGTGGCGCCCGTCGGCTGTGAGGGCAACAGCGGCGTCGATCACTCGGTCTGAGCTGAGCTCAAGCGCGCCCTGCCGCGACCAGCCAACGAGATCCGGGCTGGTGAAATGCACGATCCGGCGCAGGTGACCTTCCCAGCGATCGGGCGTCCCCGCGATCCAGGTGAGGTACATGTGGAACTGCTCGCCGTCATCGATGACCTCCGGCGCCCAGTGCGTGTTCACCTCCGCGCCCGCATCCACTCCCGCATCGAGGCCCTCGACAACTCCCCCGTACTCCCACCTTGCACCGTCGTCGACGGAGTCAACGGATTCAACGGAGTCAACGGATACGGCGATACCGATCCGGCTCCCGTGCACCCATTCGACACCAGGCGCGTCGAGCGTGGCCCTGCGCTGCGTGTAGAACATCCACCACTGGCCGGCGAGCCGGTTCCAGATGACGGTGGGGTCGGTCGCACCATCGAACGCCGGGTCACGGTAGATCGGTGCGCTCATCGCACGAGCGCGTCGGCAATCGACGCAGCGTCCAGCTCACCATCCGCGACCAAGAGGCTCCAGCGCCAGGTCGCGGTTGCGCCCTCAGCGAGCTCCCACTCGTCGTGGAAGAAGGGAGCGGCGCACAGCATCACGACCGGCGACGTGCGCACGAACCACGGCGCCCGGCCGACCGGATTCGCCGGGTCTGCCCACATGGCAACAGTGACTGAAGCAGTGGCTGAAGAATCGCTGACTGATGAAACGCTGACGGATGCCGTCGGCTGGCTGAGCGCGACCCAGTCGCCACGCTGCCCCATCGCATCGTCGGCCGATATCTTGTGGCCGTCAAAGAGAACTCGGGCATCAAGAAGCTCCGTTGCTCCCCGCAGAAAGAAGCCACCATAGCCCGCATTCGGACGCCCGGCTGTGGTCGGGCTACCGAAACGGAGGGGGCCAGAGGCGAGATTGTGCCACTCGCTTTCAACGTCGAGCCGCCAGGACCCCGTGTCGATGGCCGTCGCCGACGTGCGCCGTTTCTCGGCCAGGAACGGAGCGCCGTCGTTGGCGAGCCAGGTCACATCGTCGAGAGCGCGCGCACGCCCTGCGCTGTCTTCCTCGATCGCGAAGGCGTCGTGGCGCTGCGCACCGTTGTTCTCCAGCTGCACGTACCCCAGCTCCTGCTGCCAGGTCACACCGCCCCACAGGTTGACCGGCTGCGATTGGCCTGGCACCTCGATGTTCGACACGGCAATCGACAACCCCCAGTGCCAGGCATGGTCAGATGGCCGGTAGTCGCTCACGAGCCTGCCTGCGAGGCTCCTCAGCGGATGTATGTACGGACGCGGCGACTCGGACGCCGACACCGACACGGACGCCGCGGCATCCGTCGCCGTCACGACGCTCGCAACATCGACGGAGCTGCCAACGCCGGCCACACCAACGGAGATCTCGTACCCCGCGTCGGTGCCGCGGAACTCAGCCATGTTTGAACTCAGCCATGTCGGATCTCAGCCCTGCTGCAACGGGGTGACCGGTGCGCGCATGCCGCCACGCAGTTCGGGTTCGGAAACGATGCGCGTCCGCTCGATGACGGCGTTCTCCCGCCCCGAGGCGTAGAGTGCCGAGACGATTTCCAGCGCGCGCGCCGGATGATCGGCGACCGCCGGCAGTTCACCGCCGGTCTCGAGGGCCGCGTACACCTCGTCAAGAAGTGCCTCGTGGCCACTCTGTACCTCATCCGCAGGCAGCGCCCAGCCCGCCGCTTCGGACTCGCTGACCCCCAGCGCCGGTGTGATTCGCCAATTGGTGTGGTCGTGCCCGTAAAGATGATCGACTTCGATGGTCGCTTTGTCGGTGTCGATGCGAATGTTGCTGGTCTCCCGCGGGGAGAGAACGCTGTTGACGACGGATGCGACGGCGCCAGATGTGAAGACGATGGTGCCGGTCGAAACGTCTTCCGTGTCGATATCGCGCTCAAGTCGCCAGAGCTGGCCCTGCACGAGCCGCCAGTCGCCGAGCAGGTGAGCGAGGAGGTCGATCTGATGGATGCCGTGACTGAGTGTCGTGCCGCCGCCCTCGGTTTCCCAGCGGCCACGCCACGGCACCTCGAAGTAGTCATCATCTCGGTACCACAGCGTCTGGCAGAGCGCGACGAGTGGGCGGCCGAACGCTCCCGATTCGAGCAGCTTCCTGATGTGTCTCACCGCGCTGCCGGTGCGCTGCTGGAAGACGACAGCCAGTCGCCTGCCCGCTTTCGTCGCGGCATCCGTCATCGTGTCAAGGTCGGCCAGCGACAACGCCGGCGGCTTCTCGACAACCACATGGGCGCCATGAGCGAAGGCGATGACCGCCTGCCCGGCATGGCCGCCGGGAGGGGTGCACAGGTGGACGACGTCGATTTTGTGGGCCGCGAGAAGATCATCGAACGACGAGTAGGCATTCGGGATGCCGTGCGCAGACGCGAACTCCGCCGCGCGTCCCGGAAGAGTGTCGGCCGCGGCGACGATCGTCACGCGCGGCATCTCCTGGAGCGTCTGGGCGTGCAGCCGGGCCACGGCGCCGGTTCCGACGATGGCAACCCGCAGCGGCTGGTCCGCGATGTCGCCTGCGCGGTCATTCGTGATCGTCACGGGCATCTCCTCGACGTGGATTTCACTCTGGCTCGGTTTAGAATGACACTCAGGCTAACAGGGAAAGCGTCTTCCGCACCGGCGGGAACCCGGGCAGCAATGCCGAACGAGTCGAAGTCCACACGCATGCGAGAATGAGCGCCAGGCGGGCACGAAGGGGTCGTTCGCCGCGAAAGGATGATCTACGCATGAACGCGGGAGCAAAAGCACCAACACTGCACGATGTCGCACGGGCGGCCGGTGTGTCACTGGCCACGGCATCCCGCTCCCTGAACGGAAGCGAACGCAAGGTCAACGAGGAATACCGCGTTCGGGTTCTTGCTGCCGCCGCCGAACTCGGCTACACGCCGAACCTCTCCGCGCAAGCCGTTGCAAAGGGCACCACAATGACGGTCGCCCTGCTGGTCGGCGACATCGCCGACCCGTACTTCTCGTCGATCGCCGCAGGCGTGATCCGCGCCTCAGAGGAGGCCGGACTGATCGTCACCATGGCCGCCACCGAACGTGACGCAACCCGCGAGCTCGACCTGGTTAAAGCCCTGCGCGGGCAGCGGCCCCGGGTGCTGATCCTGGCCGGATCGCGTTTTGCCGGCGAGGAGACGCAACCCGCTCTCGCTGCCGAACTCGACGCCTTCGAATCGACCGGCGGGCGCGTGGTGTTCATCAGCCAGCCGGAGCTCCCGTTCGACACCGTGCTGCTCGACAACTACGGCGGTGCCCGGCAGCTTGCACGCGCGCTCGTCGACCTCGGCTATCGGCGATTCGCCGCCATCTCCGGCTCCGAGTCGTTGCTCACCGCGCGCGACCGGCTCACCGGCTTCATGGACGGACTCGCCGAACACGCTCTGAGCATTCCCACCGAGCACATTGTGCACACGGAGTTCACTCGCGACGGCGGGTATGACGCCGCGACAGAACTCCTGCAGCGCGGAATCGATGAGGTCGAACTCGTCTTCGCGGTCAACGACGTCATGGCAGTCGGAGCCATGTCGGCGCTGCGAGAAGGGGGTCGCATTCCTGGTGAAACCATCGCGCTCGCCGGCTACGACGATATTCCGACGGTGCGCGACGTCACGCCTGCCCTGACGACGGTGCGCATTCCGCTCGAGGATGTCGGGCGTCAGGCGGTCGAACTCGCCCTCGCCCCCAAGTCGGATCGTGAGACGGCGACCCCGATCGCGGCCACCGTGGTGCTCCGTGGAAGCACTCCGGTTCTCGCGACGACGGCCGTCACCGATTGAAGCAGTGCTGATTGAGGCAGCGCTGATAGAGGCAGTGCCGATAGAGGCAGTGCCGATAGAGGCAGTGCCGATAGAGGCAGTGCCGATAGAGGCAGTGCTGATAGAGGCAGTGCCGACAGAGCAAGGCAGGCAGTGGAGCTGTGGTCGCACACTCCGGTGCGCCTCGTTGCGTTGAAACAAGGTCTGGCCTACACTCAGGTAAACGCTTTCCGAGCGGCCCAGCCCTGGCTTCACCCCAACAGAAAGAGCAACGCGTGTCAGAGTCGACCATCGGCATCATCATGAACGGCGCCACAGGGCGCATGGGTTACCGACAGCACCTGGTGCGCTCGATCCTCGCCATCCGCGAACAGGGCGGCGTGCTGCTCGAAGGCGGCACCCGAGTGCAGGTCGAACCCATTCTGGTGGGACGCAACGAGGCAAAGCTCAAGGAACTGGCCGACAGGCACGGCATCGAGAACTACACGACAGACCTCGACGCCGCACTGGCCGACGACCGCTGGCAGATCTACGCGGACTTCCTGGTGACGAAGGCGCGCGTTGCGGCCATTCGTAAAGCCATCGCCGCCGGCAAGGCGATCTACACCGAGAAGCCCACCGCAGAGAGCTTCGAGGAGGCCCTCGAACTCGCCCGCCTCGCCCAGGCGGCCGGCGTCAAGAACGGCGTCGTGCACGACAAGCTCTACCTGCCGGGCCTGCAGAAACTGAAGCGCCTGATCGACTCCGGCTTCTTCGGCCGCATCCTCTCTGTGCGCGGCGAGTTCGGCTACTGGGTCTTCGAGGGCGACTGGCAATCCGCCCAGCGCCCGAGCTGGAACTACCGCAGCGAAGACGGCGGCGGAATCATCGTCGACATGTTCCCGCACTGGAACTACGTGTTGGAGAATCTCTTCGGTCGGGTCGAATCGGTCTACGCCAGAGCCGCCACCCACATCCCCACCCGCGTCGACGAGAACGGGGCCGAATACACCGCGACAGCGGATGACGCGGCATACGCCGTGTTCGAGCTGGAGGGCGGCATCGTGGCCCAGTTGAACTCCAGCTGGACCGTGCGCGTGAACCGCGACGAGCTCGTTGAGTTCCAGGTCGACGGCACCCACGGCAGCGCGGTGGTCGGTCTCTTCGGCTGCAAGATCCAGCCACGTAACGGCACACCGAAGCCGACCTGGAACCCCGACCTCGCCGACGCCCACAACTACGCCGGCGACTGGCTCGAGGTTCCAGACAACGACGTCATCGAGAACGGCTTCAAGACCCAGTGGGAGGAGTTCATCCGCCACGTCGCCGAAGACGCTCCAAACAGCTTCGACTTCCTCGCCGGGGCCCGCGGTGTGCAGCTGGCCGAGCAGGGGCTGGCCAGCTCAGAGTCCGGCCGCCGCATCGACCTTCCGGTTGTGAGCCTCTGATGCGTCGCGAGCTTCTGATGCGTCGCGAGCTTCTCGCAATAGTGAGCATCCAATGAGTGAACTCCTCCTTCTGAGCGCAGACGGCCAGGCCAGCCGCGTTCCGCTCGCACCGGCATCCGGGTTCACCAGACCGAGCACGCCGCTCGTCTCGCGTGTTGCCTATGCGGCTGCTCATGTCATCCCGAAACCGTGGGCAGACAACGTGCCTGGCGCACCGGCAGACCTCGACTGGGACGCCACCCTCGCCTTTCGCCACCACCTCTGGTCGTGGGGGCTCGGCGTCGCCGACGCCATGGACACCGCCCAACGCAACATGGGACTCGATCCCGCCGCCACCCGCGAGCTGATCACACGCAGCGCGGCAGAGGCGCACTCCGTCGGCGGAAGCCTGGTGGTCGGCGTGAACACCGACCACGTCGACGACGAGATCATCTCGCTGGGCGCCGTGATCGACGCATACACCGAGCAGTTGCACTTCGCCGAGAACGCCGGCGCCCGGGTAGTGCTGATGGCCAGTCGGCACCTGGCTCGCGCCGCACAGAACGCAGAAGACTACCGCCGGGTCTACCGTGAAGTGCTGGCGAAGGCTGGAGCGCCGGCCATCCTGCACTGGCTCGGCGAGGCGTTCGACCCGAGCTTGGCCGGCTATTTCGGGTCGACGGATGTCGCAACAGCATCAGACACCGTCGCGGCGATCATCGACGAGAACCAGTCACGTGTCGCCGGAATCAAGATGAGCCTGCTGGATGCCGCGGCCGAGATCGCCCTGCGGTTCCGGCTTCCGGAATCAGCCAGCATGTTCACGGGCGACGACTTCAACTACGTGGGCTTGATTGCCGGAGAGGCGACCGACCACTCCGCCGCTCACCACTCCGACGCCCTGCTCGGCGCCTTCGCTGCCGTCGGGCCGAATGCCTCAGCCGCCATCCAGGCGCTCGACGCCGGCGATCTCGACGGCTACCACCGCATTCTCGGGCCGACCGAAGCACTCTCGCGCCAGATCTTCGCTGCGCCGACCTTCTACTACAAGACCGGGGTCGCTTTCCTGTCGTGGCTGAACGGCCACCAGGCATCCTTCAGCATGGTCGGCGGCCTGCACGCCGCCCGCAGTCTGCCACATCTCTCCGAGATCGTGCACCTCGCCAACGAGTCCGGCGCGCTTGAGCTGCCGGAACTGGCTGCGGCCCGCTGGAGCAGCATGCTCGCCCTGAACGGAGTGGACGCATGACCACCGAACTGGATGCCAAGCCGAACGCCGGTTCTCAGCTGGGCGCTCGAGCGACCGAGGGGCGGGCCCTCCCCCATCCACGCCTCTCGATCAACCAGGCCACCATCAAGTACGCGTCTCTCGACGAGGCGATCACCGAGACGGTGGCTGCCGGCATCCGTTCGATCGGCCTGTGGAGGGAGCCCGTCGCCGGCCTCGGTCTGACCGAATCCGCGCGGCGTCTGAACGATTCCGGCCTGCGATTCTCGAGCCTCTGCCGCGGGGGCTTCTTCACGGCGCCGGAGGGGCCAACGCGTCGACGGGCCATCGACGACAATCGTCGCGCCATCGAGGAGGCGGCCACGCTTGCCCGTGCCGGCGCTCCGGGCTCCGCCGCCGTCATCGTGCTCGTCTCCGGTGCGCTTCCCGAAGGCTCGCGCGATCTTATTGGGGCGCGTGAACGAGTGCGGGATGCGATCGGCGAACTGGTTCCAGACGCCATCGCTGCGGGAGTCACGCTCGGCATCGAGCCACTGCACCCGATCTTCGCCGCCGACCGTGCGGTCATCTCCACGCTCGGCCAGGCCCTCGATATCGCCGAGGAGTTTCCCGCCGAAGCAGTCGGAACGATCGTGGACGCCTACCACGTCTGGTGGGATCCGCAGGTGCTCGAGCAGATCGCCAGGGCGGGTCGCACCGGCCGCATCGCCAGCTACCAAGTCTGTGACTGGGTGACACCGCTTCCGCAGGACGTGCTGCTCGGGCGCGGTCAGCCGGGCGAAGGTCACATCGACTTCGAGCCGATGACCCGAGCGGTGGCTGCCGCCGGGTACACCGGAGACATTGAAGTGGAGATCTTCAACCAGCGAATCTGGGATGCTCCGTTTGCCGAAACGGTGCAAAGCGCGATCGACGCCGTCAATGCGAGTGTTGCGCCGTACCTGTAGCGTGCTGCAATGAGCAGTGCTGGAATGAACACCGCTGGAATGAACACCGCTGCGCCCGCCACCCGCGCCGGACTGTGTTCGGTGACGTTTCGAGCGTTGTCACCTCGTGACGTCATCCGTTTCGCCGACCAGGCCGGCCTCGCGTCGATCGAATGGGGCACCGATGCCCATGTGCCTGTCGGTGACACCAGTCACGCTGCCAACATCGGCCACCAGACGCGCGATGCCGGCCTGGTGGTCGCGTCGCTCGGTTCGTACTATCGCTGCGACGCGGGTGACGTCGCGCCACTCCTTGCGACGGCGCAGTCCATCGGCGCACCACGGGTGCGGGTGTGGGCAGGCACGAGAGGCTCGGGCGACGTGTCGCGTGAGGAACGTCTACAGGTCACCGAGAATCTGCGCGAGGCGACGAAGCGCGCCGCGGATGCAGGCATCCAATTGGCTGTGGAATATCACGGCGGAACGCTCACAGACACACTCGATTCCACGCTCGCCCTCCTGGGTGACGTCGGTTCTGCGAACCTGACCACCTATTGGCAACCGCGACTGGATGCCTCGGCGGCCCTCGCCTGCGACGAACTCCGGTCGCTCGGTTCGAACGTTTCCACGGTGCATGTCTTCTCGTGGTGGCCAGGGTCAGAGCGGCTGCGCCTGAGTGAGCGGTCCGATCTCTGGAGCGAAGCCCTCCCGCTCGCGGAGTCGCTCGGAGTCACAGACGCGTTGCTGGAGTTCGTTCCGGGAGACGACCCGGCGATCCTTCACGAAGAAGCGACTTCCCTGCGGGAGTGGCTCGGCATCCGCTGAACGACGGCACGCTCAGCGTGAGCTCAGAGAGCGTGCGGCGGGCGCTGGAGCCCATCGGTGACCGCGGACGCGGCATCCGTGCCCAACTGAATGATCCGGTTCGCGGCATCGACGTGCACGATCCTCGGCACAAACGCGCGCGCCTCGTCGGTCTCGAACAATCCATACGCGATCACGATCACCGTGTCGCCCGGGTGGATCAGGTGCGCCGCTGCGCCATTGATTCCGATCACACCGCTGCCCGGATCGCCGGCGATCGTGTACGTCTCGAGCCGGGCACCGTTGGTGACGTCGACCACACTCACCTGCTCGCCCGCAAGAATGCCGGCCGCGCCCAGCAGATTGGTGTCGATCGTGATCGATCCGACGTAATGGAGGTCGGCGTGGGTCACGGTTGCGCGGTGGATCTTCGCGGTCAGCATGGTTCGAAGCACCCGCCCCACATTACTGGGAGGCCACCTTCCCAGATCACGGCAGCCTGGGGCCGATAGGGTCGAGTGCGTGACGAGTTCAGCCAGGCCTCCTCATCGCCGACTGCGCACGGCGATGACGATTGTTGCTGCCATCGCGGCCATGATCGCCGGCCTCGGGGTCGTGCAGCCCGCCACGGCGCAGGCGCCGTCCGTTCAGGCGCAAGCGCAGACCGCGCAAACGGATGCGACGCTGCCGGCCTTCGCGAGCCTGGTCGCGTCAGTCGCGACCACATCGAAGGAGCTCGACACCGCCGGCTTCGATCCCGGCTTCATCATCAGCGACTACAACTTCTACAACCCGTTCGCGATGACCGTCGGCGGAATCCAGGACTTCCTCGAAGACCGCGACTGCCGCCCGCGCGACGACTCCCCGTGTCTCGATGAATATCGGGAGACCACGACCTACCAGCCAGACCAGGGTGAAGGACACTGCTCCGCCTACACTGCCGCGCGCAAGGAGACGGCCAGCCGCATCATCGAAAAGGTGGCTGAGGCGTGCACGATCAGTCCGAGGGTTCTCCTGGTGTTGCTGCAGAAGGAACAGTCCCTGCTGACCAGGCCCAGCGCATCCGGTTACCTGCGTGCCACCGGTTACGGCTGCCCAGACACGGCAGACTGCGACACCGAGTACTTCGGCTTCTTCAACCAGGTCTACAACGCGGCCTGGCAGTTCCGGCAGTACACGCAGGAGCCGGAGCGCACGTTCAAGGTCGGAGCTGTCGACGTGCAGTTCCACCCCGACGCGGCCTGCGGGGCGACCCCAATCGAGATCCGCAACCAGGCGACCGCCAACCTGTACAACTACACGCCGTACCAGCCGAACGACGCGGCGCTGGCGAATCCGAGCGAAGAAGGCGACGGATGCTCGGCGTACGGAAACCTGAACTTCTGGCTGTTCTACACGCGCTGGTTCGGTGACTCGCACTCTGTGCGGTTCCCTGCGTACTTCGACGCCTGCCTGAATTACGTCGGCGGGCAGCCGTGCCGCCCGGCCGAACTGGTGCCGAACGCATGAGCTGGCTGCCATGATTCCGGTGTACGGGCAGACCGTCGACGGTGCCACGCGGTGCGTGCACTATCACTCTGCCGAAGACATCGTGGCGATCAAGTTCGCCTGCTGCGGGCGGTACTACCCGTGTTTCGAGTGTCACGCCGCCGATGTCACGCATCCGGCCGCGCAGTGGCCAAAGTCGCACTGGAGCGAGAAAGCCATCCTGTGCGGCGCCTGCCAGAGCGAGCTGACGATCACCACCTATAAGGAGGTGTCGGCCTGCCCGCACTGCGCTGCGGCCTTCAACGACGGATGCCGCCTGCACGCCCACCTGTACTTCGAGGTTCCGGCCGTTTCGTCCTAGCGCCGGACGATCCGGGGGTCCTGACCGCGCCGGTTCTAAAGTCAATTGCTATTGACTAAAGAGTTGCCGGGTCGCTATCTTCTAAGAAGACACATCATTCTTTTTAGAAGGGTTCCTCTCATGGCCACCACCGCTCCGGCCTCTACCGCATCCACATCCACCGGCACCCTTCGCGATCCGGGATACCAGGCGTTCTTCATTCTCCGAACGGTGTTCACCGTCGCACCGATCATCTTCGGCCTCGACAAGTTCTTCAACCTGCTGACGGAATGGCCGCAGTATCTCGCTCCCTGGATGGCAGACCTGTTCCCCGGAACGGCACAGCAGGCGATGTACACCGTCGGGGTCGTCGAGATCCTCGCGGGTGTGCTGGTCGCCGTGCTTCCACGGATCGGCGGCTGGGTGGTGGCGGCTTGGCTGTTCGGCATCATCATCAGCCTGGTCACGGTACCGGGTTTCTTCGATGTCGCCCTTCGCGACTTCGGCCTCCTCGTCGCTGCCATCGCCTTGGCCCGGCTCGCCTCGAAATACGCCAGGAGGAATGTCACCCGGCGCGCGTGAGCCCTGGGCCGACGACGAGGGCAGTGACCCGGCCAGCGGCGTCCGCGCGGGCGGCCGCGTCGCCTGGCCGCGCCGGACTCTCCCTCGGGTCACGATTAGGCTGAATGCGTGACCGACTCCACTCAGCTTCCGATCGACCGCACCTCCCACGAC
This sequence comes from Glaciibacter superstes DSM 21135, assembly GCF_000421145.1. Taxonomy (GTDB): domain Bacteria; phylum Actinomycetota; class Actinomycetes; order Actinomycetales; family Microbacteriaceae; genus Cryobacterium; species Cryobacterium superstes. The sequence continues at coordinate 18,576 of NZ_ATWH01000020.1, forward strand.
ACCCTCGCCACCACCGGCCTCGATTACCGCCTGCTCGACGTGACGGATGCTGACGCGGCTCGCGCGTGGCTGCTGGCCGAGACCCGCGGGTTCCACGATGGCGCTCGGAGCGATGCGCTCATCGAAGCTCAGACGCGCGACATGGCCGGCGACCGGGTTATCGGGGTCTGGGACTCCTCCGCCCTCGACGCCGGTTCTCCCCTGGCCACCGTGCGTAGCTGGATCATGGATCTCACCGTGCCGGGTGGCGCCGCCCTTCCGGCCTGGGCGATCAGCGATGTGACCGTGGCGCCGACCTATCGTCGCCGCGGAGTCGCTCGCGCTCTGCTCACCGCCGAACTTCGCACTGCCCGTGACGCCGGAATCTCGATGGCGATGCTTACCGTCTCTGAAGCCACCATCTATAGCCGCTACGGCTTCGGCCCGGCGGCCTGGCAGGCGCACTACGCCATTGACACCCGCCGCGCCCACTGGAGGGGCCCGACGCCCGCTGGTCGCCTGCAGCTGGTCGCACCCGCCTCACTTCTCGGCGAAGCGCCTGCCGTCTTCGCGCGTGCGCGTCGCGTCTCCCCCGGCGAGGTCGACCGCCGCACCGACCTCTGGCAGCGCATCGTCGGGGTGTACCCGGCGAAACCGCAGGACGACAAGCGCGACGACCTCTACGCCGTTCGCTACGACGACGAGACCGGCACGCTGCAGGGCTTCGCGGTGTACCGCTTTGTGCACGAGAACGCGGCCTTTCCCAATCGCCTCGAGGTCACCGACCTGGTCGCCGCGACCGACGACGCCTACGCCGCACTGTGGCGCATCCTGGTCGAGATGGACCTCACCGACGACATCACTGCTCCGATGCGCGCCGTGAACGAGCCGCTGTCGTGGATGGTCGCCGACCGGCGCGCTGTGCAGAAGACCGACGAGCGCGACCACCTGTGGCTGCGCATCCTCGACGTTCCAGCCACGCTCGAACGACGCACCTACGCGTCGCCAGGAGAGTTCGTGCTCACCGTCGAAGACGATCTCGGCTTCATCGATGGCGAGTACCTGCTCACGGTTGATGCTGACGGGCGCGGCACCGCGCATCCGCTGGCCGAAAGCGATACTGATCCGTCGTCGGCCGCCGCGCGCCTCACGCTCACTGCCGCCGACCTGGCGTCGCTCTACCTGGGCGGTGCGAGCGCGGTCGACCTGGCCGGGTCTGCACGCCTCACCGAACAGACGACGGATGCCGCGGCTCGCCTCGATGCGACGTTCCGGTCTGCGCACCCCCCGCGCCTCAGCACCTGGTTCTAGCGGCCCGGTGCTGGGTCACTCGCGTCAGCCGCGCGCGGAGCTCGGAACAACCGTGAGCACCCGCTGGATGAACGACAGGAAGTCGTTCATCCAGCTTTCGAGGAACTCACGGGTGCCGTCGTTGGTGCACTCTCCGTCATCGGTGAACAACCCGGGAACGGTCTGGATATAGGCCTCAGGCGCGTTCATCTGCGGTGAATTGCAGAAGCTGAGCACGCTGCGCAGGTTCTGTTGCGCCACCGCCGTGCCGATCGCCCCGCTCGATGTGCCGATCACGGCAGACGGCCTGCCGGTGAATGAATTGGTTCCCCAGGGGCGGCTGGCCCAATCGATCGCGTTCTTCAGCGCGCCGGGAATCGACCGGTTGTACTCGGGGGTGACGAACAGCACCGCGTCCATCGACTCGATCGATGCCTTGAAATCCCGCGCGACGGGCGGGTAGTCGGCGTCGTAGTCGTAGCTGTAGAGCGGGAGGTTGCCGATCGCGATCTCCGTCATCTCCAGTTGCTCTGGGGCAAGTCGCACCAACACTTTCGAGAGGGTGCGGTTGATCGACGCCGAGGCGAGGCTGCCGACGAAGTAGCCGACCGTGTATGGGGGTTCGTGCTCGATGACCTTTGCCATGATGCTGTCCCTTCGTTTGCTCCATTCAACGCTGGCGCGCAGGGGATGACAAGGGGTCAGGACCGGTTGTACACCCAGGGCAAGTCGCCGATCTCCAGGCGGTTTCGCGCGCCATCGGCTTCGAACAGTGCGTCATCCGCGTAGGCGATGTCGTCTTGCCACAGGAGCACATCGCCGCGTGTGTTCGCACCCATGCGGGTCACATAATTCTGAACGGTGCCGTGACGCGCGGCCTCCAGTGCATCGTGCACTGTGGCGTGCTTCGACAGTTCGTGGAGCGTGACCCAGGTCGGTGGAACGAGCGCGAGCAGACCAGAGCCGTGGCTGTCGAGCGCGACCTGTGGGCGGAGCCAGGCGAAGTCGACGGCCTCGTTCGGAGACAGCACGACGTCTCCCTTGGGCGCCCTCGCCTGGAAGAACCAGGTGTGGAAGCGTCTCGGTGCACTCTCAGGTGGAGTCCAGCGAGCGGTCGGCACCAGCGCATCGGGGGTCAACTCGAGCGCGGTCTCTTCCCGCACCTCGCGCACCGCCGCGCGGCTTGCGGCGGCTTCTTCGGAATCGGCTTCGGGGACAGCTTCGGGATCGGTGTTCGATGCCACCCGGTCCTCCGGATCGACCCGGCCGCCGGGAAAGACCCAGGCGCCGGCGAACGAGCCGCGGTCGCGTGGCCGCTCGAGCAGCAGCACCTCGATGCCGGCCGTGCCATCTGAACCCGCTGTCCCGTCGCGCATGAGCACGACGGTTGCCGCCGCAACAGGAGCGGTAACGGATGCTGCGGCATCCGTTTCGCCTGCATCTCGCGTCATCGCGTCTCCCGTTCCGGCTCGCCACCGCGCAGCCTCCCTTCCACCCTACGCGGGCGTCTCATCTGCTGCTGCTGCACGAGGCTAGGCTGCAGAACATGGCATTCGAACGGAGCAGCCCCCTCACCAGGCGATTGCTCGCACCGAACCCGGGGCCGATGACACTCGATGGAACGAACTCCTACCTGATCAGTGCGCCCGGCTCCGAGACGGTGGTCGTGGTCGATCCCGGCCCGCGGAACGAAGACCATCTGGCCGCCCTCGCCGCTGACGGGCGCGTCGAGCTGGTGCTCATCACCCACCATCACCGCGATCACAGTGAAGCGAGCGTTCGGTTCGCCGAGCTCACCGGTGCGCCGGTGCGGGCCGCTGACCCTGCCTTCTGTGTCCCGGCGTTCGGCATCCCCGCGCTCGGCATCCCCGCGCTCGACATCCCCGCGCTCGACATCACTGGCGAGCCCTTGGTCGATGGCGAGGTGATCGAAGCCGGCGGCGCACGCATCCGCGTCATCGCAACACCAGGGCACACGAATGATTCGGTCTGCTTCCACCTGCCAGACGACGGGCCGAACGGCTCCGTTCTCACCGGCGACACCATCCTCGGTCGCGGAACAACCATCATCGCCGATCCTGACGGCACCCTCGGGGACTATCTGCGCTCACTCGCTGTGTTGCGTGAACTCGGTCCGGCGACGGTACTCCCGGCGCATGGCCCGGTGCTGCCCGATCTCGTCACGATCTGCGACGCCTACCTCGCCCACCGCCGCGAGCGCCTCGACCAGGTGCGCAGGGCGCTGGCGGAGTTGGGGTCGGATGCGACCGCGTCTGGCGACCGGTCGTTTGAGCAACTGGTCGGGCGGGTCACCGACCTGGTCTATTCAGAAACGGATGCGGCCGTGCGGTTCGCCGCCGAGGCATCCGTTCGCGCCCAACTGGCCTGGCTGCGCGCAGCCGACTGACCCTGACCATCGACTTCGACTGGTTCAACCAGCGTCATCCAGCACCGCACGCAGTTTCTCGGCGAACGCCGCTGGATCGTTGTTCGGAGTCCAGTCGTTCGCCGTGAAGCCACCATGGTCACCGGGGAAGACCACGGGCACGGTGCCAAGCAAGTCAGCGAACGCCTCGCCACCTCGGCGGGCCAGAGTGCCCTCGCCCTCAGCACCGATAGCGGGCACGATGCGCACCCCCGATGCGATCAGCGCCGCAGCGTCGGGCGTGTACGGCGGCATGGCCATGTTGTAGGCGAGCAGGGCATCATCACGGGAGCAGTCATCGTCAGTCGACAAGCCGAACTGCGCTGGATCGGGGTCAGGCTGCTCCAGGTAGTCCCCAGGCAACGGTCCAGACTGAAACACCAACTGAATGAATTTCGCCATGGCGGGTCCGTACCCGCGTTGACGATAGGTGTCCACGATGTCGGCGTTGACCTTCAGGACCATCTCGGCGTCCTCCAGCAGCATCGCCAGAGGAGGCTCGTGCGCGACCAACGTGCGGATATCGCCCGGGTGGGCCACCACCCAGGGCAGCGCGGCCGCAGCACCGCCGCTTGATCCGAACGCGTCGACCGGTCCTCGGCTGACGGCTTCAACCACTCGATGGAGGTCGTCACCGTGGATCTCGGTGGTCACTTCGCCACCGTCTTTCAGGTGACTGCGCTCCGTCATCCGTGGGTCGTAAGTGACCACGATGCGGTCATCGAAGTGCGACACCAACTGCTTGAATCCGGATGCCCCCATCGGCGAGCCGAAAATGAAAAGCGGTGGGTGGTCGCCGGGGCGGCTCGGCTCATGAACGTCGTAGGTGAGGACCGCCCCTGGCACGTCCAGGGTGTGCGTCTCGGTCTTGGGCATTCTCAGTTCCTCTCGGTCGTCTTTGCGGCGCATACGTCACCGAGCGTATTTCCTCTGACTCGGATTGTCGATGGTGATCGTGTGGCCTGTCTCAGGGCGTGCTGTCGCGCAGCACACTGCCGTCGCCGGCATCGATCTGAATGGAGTGCTTCGCTCCGGACTTGTCGATCACGTCCGCTTCCCAGACCGTCTTGCCGTGCTCCGAGTCGAGTTCCAGCTCGGTGATCCTGCCGCCTGGCACGGCGGCGAGCATCCGTTTTGCTGCTTCCCGGTAGTCGATCGCGGCCGCGTTGACCTGGTTCAGGTGCTCCGCCTTGTCTTCCGCGTCGTCGGCATCCGCGGTCGGTCCGCTCACCAGCTCGCTCCCGTCCGCGGAGATGTCCATCTCATACTCGGTGCCGTCGGAGGTGACGACGTGCACCTCCCAGACGGTTCCGTTGCGCTCGCTATCGATTGCAGTCACCGTACTGTCGGGTACCTCGGTCAGCGCTCGTTCGCCGGCGCTCAGCAGCGCTTCCTGACTTTCGCTCCCTGCGGGTGGAGCCGACGAGCTTGTGCCTGGCCCCGGGCTGGCGCTCTGCGCGGGCGATGTCGGCAGGATCTGCGGCGCACCCTGGCCCTCGCCGGTGCATCCGGCGAGCGCCAGCGCAACGGCTCCCGCCAGGGCAACGGGGAGCGCGCCGCGCAGCCATCCTGTGCGTGACGCTGTGCTCGGCATGACGAAACTCCTCTGCTGGGCATTCGGACGTTTGGGCATTCGGACGTTGCCGGTCACTCTCGAGTCCACGCCGCTACTCCGCTTCTGTCAAGGCCACCGCCCGTCAGAAGCGAGCGCACAGACCGCCCCTCTGAGAGTCGGTGGGCCGCTACGCTCGAAAGATGGGAGTCATGCGAACCATTGCCGCCATTGTGGGATCCGCCGGAATTGCCGGCATCGGACTCGCGCACGTGGCCTGGGGTCGTGGCTCCAGCTGGCCGATGCAGACACGCGCTGAGCTCGCAGATGCCGTCGTCGGAAGTCCAGTCGCACCAGATCCGCCGGAGTGTTATGCCGTTGCGGGGGCCGCAGCCGTCGCCGCTGCCGTGGTTGCCGGCGCCGGCGGTTCGGGAAGGCTCGCCACCCTGGCGAGATGGGGCATCGTTGCGGTGCTGGCGACGCGAGGGCTGGCCGGCGGCCGTGTGGCCGTCAGTGCACTGGGACTCCCGGAACCGTCACAGCGGTTCATCGACCTCGACAACACCGTGTACCGACCGCTGTGTTTCACGCTGGCGGCCGGGACGGCGCTGTCTATACGACGTCGTCGCGGCGCTGCGGGATGAACGGGCGCTGAGTCAGCGCACTTCAGTCGCGCGCTGGCTTCAGCTGCGCTGCCGCCGGCATCCGTATAGGCCTGAAGCGAGATCTCGAACGTCTCGCGAGTCGTTCGATTGCGTCGCTCACCTTTTGTTCAGCCGGTAGTGGCCAGCTCGAGCGAGACGGACTCATCACCAGAACGTTGTATCCCCAGATCCCTCCGAGGGTGGAGTACGAGATCAGTGCGCTCGGAGAGAGTCTGGCACCGGTGTCAAGCCGCGACCGGCCTAGCCGCTGCACCTAACGATCATCACGCTGTCGAAAGAGCTCCCGGAGCGAGTGACGCCGGCAGCCAGACAACACATCGCAGAGATGACCATAAGATCGTAGTCATGTCCAAAGTCTTGAGCAGTCTCCCCGTCGGCGAACGTGTCGGCATCGCTTTCTCCGGAGGGCTCGACACCTCCGTGGCCGTGGCCTGGATGCGCGAAAAGGGCGCAGTGCCGTGCACCTACACGGCCGATATCGGCCAGGCAGACGAGCCGAACATCGGGGCCGTCCCCGATCGGGCGAAGGAGTATGGCGCCGAGATCGCGCGCCTCGTCGATGCCAGGAGCGCACTGGTCGAGGAGGGCCTCGTCGCCCTGCAGTGCGGTGCCTTCCACATCCGCTCCGGCGGCAAGGCCTACTTCAACACCACGCCGCTCGGCCGCGCTGTCACCGGCACGTTGCTGGTGCGCGCCATGAAGGAAGACGGCGTCGACATCTGGGGCGACGGCTCCACCTACAAGGGCAACGACATCGAGCGTTTCTACCGCTACGGGCTGCTCGCGAACCCGCGCCTGCGCATCTACAAGCCATGGCTCGACGTGGACTTCGTGAACGAGCTCGGCGGTCGCAAGGAGATGAGCGAGTGGCTGGCCGCACGGGACTTCCCGTATCGAGACTCAACCGAGAAGGCGTACAGCACCGATGCCAACATCTGGGGCGCCACCCACGAGGCCAAGCGCCTGGAGGAACTGAGTTCTGGGATAGAGATCGTCGAGCCGATCATGGGCGTGCCGTTCTGGCGCGAGGATGTCGAGATCGCCTCAGAGGTTGTCAGCATCCGTTTTGAGGCCGGCAGGCCGGTCGCCCTCAACGGGGTTGAATTCGCTAATGCGGTGGACCTGGTGCTCGAAGCCAACGTCATCGGTGGCCGCCATGGCCTCGGTATGAGCGACCAGATCGAGAATCGCATCATCGAGGCGAAGAGCCGCGGCATCTACGAGGCGCCGGGTATGGCTCTCCTGCACATCGCCTATGAGCGACTCCTCAACGCTATTCACAACGAAGACACCATCGCGAACTACCACGCAGAGGGTCGCCGACTCGGTCGCCTGATGTACGAAGGCAGGTGGCTCGACCCGCAGTCACTCATGTTGCGTGAGTCCATCCAGCGCTGGGTCGGTTCAGCGGTCACGGGCGAGGTCACTGTTCGACTCCGCCGCGGCGACGACTACACGATCCTGGATACGACAGGCAGCAGCCTGAGCTACCACCCCGACAAGCTGTCGATGGAGCGGGTCGGCGACCCCGCATTCGGCCCTGACGATCGCATCGGCCAGCTCACCATGCGCAACCTCGACATCGCCGACTCCCGAGCGCGTCTCGAGCAGTATGCGGCAGCGGGCATCGTCGGCGGGCCGACGGGAGAGCTGGTCGGCACCCTTAAGGCTGGTGAGGCGAATGAGATTCTCGGCGGCGAGGTCGTCGACACCAAAACGGATGCCCAGGGTCGCGCCACAGACCTCACCTCAGAGGGCGCCGCGTTCGACTTCGGCGCCGACTAGAACGCGACGCCCTTGAAGTACATCTAGCAGCAGTTCTGTACCACATCAAGCAGGACGAACCCGGCCAGGGCACTGTTACTGTGCCCTGGCCGGACGCTCGAGGCTCCCGCGGTTGAATCGGAGCGTCGCGTGTGCCGCGTTACTCGACGGCAGCGAGCTCGAGGGTCGGGTAGTCGAGGTAGCCACGCTCGTCGCCGCCGTAGAACGTCCTCTGATCAGGATCGTTGAGCGAAGCACCAGACTTCAGCCGCTCGACCAGATCCGGATTGGCCAGCGCGAGGCTGCCGACGGTGACGACATCGGCGAGACCGTCTTCGATGTCGCGTACACGAGTCTCGAGGTCGACGCCGCCGCGGTTGAGCAACAGTGTGTTCGGCCACAGGCTGCGCAGTTTACGCAGTAGTGGAGCATCGCCCCCGCCCGAGGCAATGTGCAGGTAGGCGAGGTTCAAGGGAGCCAGAGCCGAGACCAGAGCACTGTAGAGCTCATCGGAATCGTGCTCGACGATGTCATTGAGCGGGCTCCCTGGCGAGACACGGATGCCCGTACGTCCAGCGCCGATCTCGTCGGCAACGGCGGCCGCGACTTCCACGCTGAGCCGAATCCGGTTGGCGATCGATCCGCCATACTCATCCGTGCGCTGGTTCGCATTGTTCGACAGGAACTGCTGCAGCAGGTACCCGTTCGCCGAGTGGATCTCCACTCCGTCAGCCCCGGCAGCGATCGCAGCCCGGGCGGCGAGACGGAACTCCTCCACTACCCCGCGCACCTCATCCGTCGACAGGTCGCGCGGCTCGGGAATCGGCTGCATGCCGGCGGCAGTGAACATCGGGCTGGCCGGTGCGACGGATGACGGCGCCACGGCCTGGCGTCCGTGCGGCGTGTTCTGAGGATGGGAGACGCGACCCACATGCATCAGCTGAATCACGATGCGGCCCCCTGCCTCGTGCACCGCGTCGGTGACGGCACGCCAGCCATCGATGTGATCGTCGTGGTAGATGCCCGGTGTGAGCAGATATCCCTGCCCGTCCGCGGAAGGTTGGGTGCCCTCGGTGATGATGAGCGCCATGGAGGCGCGCTGGGCGTAGTACCGGGCGTTCATGTCACTGGGTACGCCGCTCTCATGGGAGCGGTCACGCGTCATCGGTGCCATCGCGAGCCGGTGCGGCAGTTGCAGATCGCCGACTACGGTTGGCTGCCACAGCGGGGACAATGCGGCGGGGTCGAGGTTCTGGTCGTCGTTCGTTGTCATGCGGTTCTCCTCAGTGCTTGGTTGTGTCGATGCTTGGTGTGGCAGTGGCTGGTTGGGTCATGGATGCGTGGTTGGTTGCGTCGGAATCGACGGGGCTGAGTGCGACGACGGGGATGGTGCGCCGCGTCATCCGTTGATAGCCGCCGAACCCGGGGAAGCGACTGGCCTGCTCCTCGTAGAAGCGGTCTCGCTCTGCGTCGTGCAATTCGCTTGCCGCAACGTGGATTCGCTCATCCCCCACCTCGATCACCGTGGACGGGTGCGCGAGGAGGTTGTGGTACCAGGCTGGGTTCTTGTCCGCGCCGCCGTTGGAGGCGAAAACCAGGTACCGTGCAGCGTCTGCGAGATACATCATGGGGTTGACGCGCTCAAGGCCGGTCTTGGCGCCGCGGCTGTGCACCAGTACCAGTGGAGCGCCCGCGAACGGTCCACCGACCTGGCCGTGGTTGGCCCTGAACTCGCTGATAGTCCAGGCGATGAACTCCTCCTGCCGGCTCATGGCGAGCGAACGAGTTCAGCCGGTTGGCCGACCCCGCCTCTGTGTCCTGTGGTGAGAATTTCCACGGTGATCTCCTTTCGTGTTTACATGTTCGAACAAGTAATACACGGGTCCCTTTATTCCCAAGAACGAGAACTTATTTTGAGGCCACGTATGTTGTTCGGACAACAATGCCTTAAACTAGGCGCGGAGAATCGAGGAGATTGCAGATGACACAGCGGCGAGAGACACAGCGGCGAGAGAATGGGACGGATTCCGACGGCGAAGCACAGAGCCAGACATCCCGCGCGGTTGTGCGTCAGCCAACGACGGCGGCCGGAGGCCCGATCAGCCACGCGATCTTCCGGGTGGCACGGCTGCACCGGATGCTTGCCGGCTCAATGCTGCGGCGCACCGGTCTGTACCCTGGCCAGGAACTAGTCATGATGCATTTGTGGGATCGAGGAGAGCAGAGGCAATCCGACCTCGCCAAGTTTCTCGACTCGGACGCTGCGACTATTACGCGCACGATCCAGCGGCTCGAACGCGCGGGCTTCGTCCGGCGCCGCCCCGACCCCTCAGACGCCAGAGCCTCGTTGATCGAGCCAACCCCGGCCAGCAGTCATCTGCGCACGGAGATCGACGAGATCTGGCAGGAGCTGGAGCGCCTCACCGTGGGTTTGCTCGATCCTGCGCAGCAGGAGGCAACCCTCGCGGCGTTCGAAGCGCTGGAGCGCAACCTGGTCACCGCAACGGCTGAGCGCTGAATGCGGGAACCCGTCGGAGCGATTCGATTCGCGATTGTCAGCCAGGAGCCTGCAGACCCATATTTGGATTCAGCCTGCTTGATCAAGTGGCATTGCCAACGTACTCGCCGGGCGCGATGGGACGCAGTTCAGTCGTTGTGACGTAGTCATTCATGGTTCTTCTCCTTCTACGCCAAGTCGTGCTCGAAGGCGGTGAGTTGCTCGTCGTCGTCATGGCCGACCGCGGGTTCGTGCTGGGGGTACGCACCGGAGCCCGGATGCACCTTGTCGATGAGATCGAGATATTCCGGGTTGCGGGCAATAAACTCACCCACGACCGGGCAGATGATCGTGATTTTCTTCCCGCTCTCGCGAATCTCATCCAGCACACGAGCGACGAGTTCTGTCGCTACCCGATGGTTGCGGTAGGCGTGGTTGACCCAGGTCGTCAGCAGCACGACACGGCCGCCCACGAACCGATACGCGAGCTCGGCGATCGCGTCTGCACCGAGGGTGGCGATCCAGCGACCGTGCTCTGCGTCGTTGAGGACATCGAGCTCCCAGCTGGACTCCGCTTCGTTAAGACCTGTCTCGTCCAAAGCAGCAATGAGTGCCGCGTTGTTCTCTTCACGGGTGGCCGCCTCGGCCACGATATTGGTCGTCACTGTCATACTTTCTGTCAGGAAGCTAATTGGCGGCTTTAGGACCGGCGTGACCCTTTGGTCACTCCCGGGTGCCTAGGGTCGATGAGGTCAGCGTACTCGGGGTTGTGCTCGATGAAAGTGCGCACGATCGGGCACAAGATGGTGACCGTCTTTCCTTGCACGCGAACATCGTCCAGCACACGTCGAATCACCTCGGTGGCAATGCCCTGTTTGCGGAACTCGGGAAGGACCGAGACGGCCAGCAGCACGAGTCGGTCAGCGCCGGCGACGTTGTAGGTCAGCCCGCCGATCTCGGTGTCGCCGACGATCGCCTCATAGATACCGTTCTTCTCGTCATTGACGACGTAGAAGTCGAACGCGGGAACCTGAGGATCATCGATTACCTCGTCGATGAGGACGGCCTGGTCCTGACTGAGGGTGCCTTTCCCGTCGGGGTATCCGGCCTCGTCGGGGTACTCGAAGGTGTAGCGGATTGGGTCGGTCATGGGGGTGTCCCTTCGTTAATAGTCCATGTCCCTACGAGCGAACGCGGATAATCGTCTTCCCCTTGACCCGCTGGGTCGGGTTGAAGGCGGCGACGGCATCATCGAGATCCACTACGTTGCCGATGTTGGTCTGCAGCCGCCCATCCCGTACCCGCTGGACGACCTCACCCAGTTGCGCGCGATCAGCCTCGACGACGAAGTCAACCGCCAACCCCTCTGCCGGCCGCGCCTCGGGCGGACCGGCGATGGTCACCAGTGTTCCTCCGGCTCGAATCAGGCCCGCGGACCGCTTCCCGATGTCGCCGCCGATGACGTCGAAAACAAGATCGACTCCACCGACGTCTTCCAGTGAATCGCTGTCGAGGTCGACGAACTCCTGCACACCGAAGTCGAGCGCCATCTGCCGGTCGCTGGCACGTCCAGTGCCGATGACGTAGGCGCCGGCCTCTCGGGCGAGCTGCGTCACCATCGATCCGACCCCACCGGCCGCGCCGTGCACGAGAATGCTCTGCCCTACCTGAAAGCGGCCGTGCACGAACAACCCCTGCCACGCAGTCAACCCCGAGATCGGCAAGCTCGCGCCCACCGTGAAATCAACATCCCCCGGCAGCGGCGCGAGGTTCCGCGCTTCAACAGCCGCGTACTCCGCCAGAGTACCGTCGCGAGTCCAGTCCGAGAGGCCGAAGACTCTCTGCCCTACCGACAGCCCCCTCGTGCCGTAGCCGAGCGCGCTGACCACACCGGCAAGCTCGTGGCCGGGGATTGACGGTGTTCGGTCCCGGCCGAGGCGATCGGTCCAGGTGCCCGGCCACGTCAACTCACCAGGGGTGAATCCCGACGCATGAACCCGGACAACGACATCGTTCCCCGCTGCCTCCGGCTCCGGCCGCTCCGCCAGCGTCATCCCGACCGTTCCCGCGGCCTGATCCGTCACTACTACTGCCCTCATGAGGTACCTCCCTGTATCAAGTCCTCGCCGACACTGCATTTTCGATTCGCAACATTAGCGGCACCAGACCTCGACGTCTTACCAAGCAGTTCGATAAGAGTTGTAACACGACGGCTTCACCGGTGAGCGACGCGGCTAAGCAGGTTCAGCCTGTTCGGGGCATTGGGCATGTCTGCCGCTACTGTGCAGAGTGATAGGTCGTGTCGCCTGCCGCTCAGCCAGTGCCACCTAGTCAAGGTTACGCCGGGTATTCACCCTGGTGGCAGGCCGGTTCGAGGACCTCGTCCGGTACGAGCTGCCCGTGGCTCCGCAACAGTGGACCCTATGGATGAAACACACTTCTATTTACTGCCGAGTTCCGGTGAAATGCGGCATCTGACAACGATTTGGAGTTGTCGACCGTCATCTGCGCCGTAAGGATCGAGTGAAGAGTGGACGTTATGGTCCCTTATGGTGTCTTCGATTCGTTACGTCAAAGGCAACAGGTTCTATCGGATGGACTGAATGGTCCCGATAGCTGACAGAATGGGTTAGAAGTACACGTACCAATAGGGAGTGGTTTGCATGGCAAGGGACTTTGAAGGCAAGAAGATCGTCGTGATCGGCGGCGCTAGTGGCATCGGCTTCAAGACCGCGGAGGACGTAGTCGCGGAGGGTGGCAGTGCCGTGATCGTTGGCCGCCCAGGCCGGAAGCTCGATGACGCCGCGGCGCACCTGTCACGCTCGGGCAGTGCGTGGTCGATCGCGGCCGATCTGACGGACTGGGACCAGGTCGTCGAGGCGCAGAAGCATCTAGCAGCCAACCACTCTGATGCCACCCTCCTCGTCAACTCGGCGGGACTCGTCCGGCTCAAGCCCTTCCTCGACCACGAGGTAGCGGACTACGACTCGTATCACGACCTGAACAGGGCGACCTTCTTCCTTACCCAGACCATCGTCCGGGGTATGATCGCCGGCGGTCAGGGCGGCGCCATCGTGAACGTCGGCGCGATGTGGGCGCATCAGGCGCTTGCTGTGACGCCGTCGTCCGCATTCTCGATGGCGAAGGCCAGCCTGCACGCCCTCACGCACAACCTGGCCATTGAGCTCGCCGGCGAGGGTATCCGCGTGAACGCCGTGGCGCCCGCCGTCACGAACACACCCCATTTCGACTGGATTCCCGCCGACGAGCGGGATGCCACACTACGGCAGATGGCCGGCCTGCACCCGCTCGGCCGAGTCGGCACCGCACAGGACTTGGCCTCGGCAATCACGTTCCTCCTCTCGTCGGCGTCGAGCTGGACCACGGGTGCCATCCTCAATGTTGACGGTGGGGTCATGGCAGGCCGCAACTAGGATGGTGCCGAAGTATCGCGATTGTGGCCTTAACAGCGCGCGAGATGAGGCCAGTGGGCGTTGAACGGCGTGCTAGGTCACCACTCGATGACGGCGTGTCAACGGGCTCGTCTTACCCCGACGACACCACTTCCGACGACCCAGGCCCTCAGCCGGATACGTCTTCTGAGCTCGGTTCACTGTTCGAAGCGCAAGCGCTTCCGTACATGGATCAACTGTACGGGGCGGCTCTCCGCATGACCAGAAACCCGGCCGACGCTCAAGACCTGGTCCAGGAGACTTTCGCTAAAGCGTACGCAGGGTTCAGTCGGTTCCAGCAGGGCAGCAATTTAGTTGGGTGGTTGTACCGCATACTCACCAACACCTTCATTAACGCCTACCGCAAGAACCAGCGCGCGCCATACCAGAGCGGGCTGGACGAACTCGAAGACTGGCAGCTCGGCGGCGCGGAGTCGTTCACGTCTTCGACCACGCGGTCGGCTGAGGCGGAAGCGATCGACCACCTTCCCGATAGCGCCGTCAAAGACGCGCTGCAGGCAATTCCAGAGGACTTCCGGGTGGCTGTGTACTTCGCCGACGTCGAGGGTTTCTCCTACCAGGAGATCGCCGACATCATGAAGACCCCGATCGGTACCGTGATGAGCCGCCTGCACCGCGGCCGTCGGATGCTGAAGGAGCTGCTCACCGACTACGCGCACGAACGGGGCCTCTCAGCCGTGCAGACGTCCAGGAGCGTGAAATGACCGCCTGCGGCTGATTCCATGGTGGTAAAGCATACGAATCGCATGCAAGCTGCCCGAGAGCGTCAGCTCGCCCGTCAGTAGGGCAAGGGAGAGACGCGTCCGAGACCGCGGCTGCTGGTCAGACGACCAACCAGAGCACGGACGTCAATATCAGCCCCATCACCGGAATGATGGTCTCCATCACCGACCAGATCTTGATCGTCTGACCGACCGTCAGGCGGAAGTATTCTTTGACAAGCCAGAAGCCCGCATCATTCACGTGGGAGAAGAACAACGATCCGGCACCGGCGCCGATGACTACCAGCGTTAATTGGGCTGGGGACAGGTCGTGTTGTCAGTGGGGCGATGATTCCGGCGGCCGTGCCGGTCGCGACAGTTGCCGACCCGGTGGCCAGTCGGATCAGGACGGCTACCAGCCGGCCCAGCAACAAGGTCGACAGGCCGACCGCCAGCGCGACCGCAATCGCGTCACCGGCGCCGCCGGCGCCGGCGCCGACGATGGGCGTGACGCCGACGATTTGGCGGCGTTCCGGATCGGGGCACCGGATCAGCCCTAACGTCGCTGATCGGCTACAAGCCGGGGAACGATTCGGTCAGCGAGTCCATCACCTGATCCGCTCCCACAGCCTCGAGGTCCTCCTTCGAGTAGTGACCTGTTGTGACCCCGATCGCCGTCGCGCCGGCGGCGTGCGCGGACTCGATATCGTGTGGGGTGTCGCCGACGACGAAGACATCCTCCCGCTCGAGGTCCTGGCCATGCATCCGTTCGGCCTTCTCGATCGCCAGCCGGACCGCTTCCGTCCTGTCCGGCGAGTCCGAGCCATAGGCGCCGAAGATGAAGTAGCGCCCGAGCTTACCCGGTTCCATTTTCATCCGGGCCGCACCCTCCATAGCACCGGAGACGACGCCGAGGATGATGCTTGCATCGGTCAGGCGCTGCAGTACGTCGTCGGCGCCGTCGAGGACGCGGTATCCAGGCGAGGTCCAGATGTCTTCCGACAAGTGCCACAGATACTTGGCGTACAGTCGGCCCATCTCCTCGTTGCCGGGCTCCCGACCGATCACGGCGCGGAAGGTCGCTCTGCCGACCTGCGGGTCCGTCTCTCCGGCCGAACTGTGCTCCCCGATATCGGCGGGAACGCCGTGCAGCTGCTCAAAAGCCCAGGCCCAGCTCCGCGCGCCCGAACCGCCCGTGTGCACCAACGTCTCATCGATGTCGAAAAGGACTGCCGCCGGTTTCTTGAATTCGCCATCCATCCGCTGATCCTCCTCCTCGACCGCCCAGGCCGATGCGGGACAGATACATATTCACGGTCAGCGTAGATCGTCTGGATCTAAAACGATGTGAACCGCCGCTTCCTCCGCTGATGCACCGCCCCCGTCGATGCCGATGTCGTTCGCCCAGTAGTCCGCCGCCGGGTCGAAGCTCTCTGGTTCGGCCCAAGCCAGACGGCCAGCTCGGACCGAACCGACCTGATCATCGATCACCTCACCGTCAGTGTCGGTGGTGTCTCCGATACCATCTCCGAGAATTTCTTCTGTCTCGTCGGGGATCTCTCGGGCGAGCCGGGCGGATAGAGGCTCTCGGGACCGCGCCTCTCGCGGCGTGAACCCCCAGGAAAGGTCGGCCGGCCGCCAATCCAACGGGGAGTACCCGACTTCGTCTATATCGTCCCCGAGTTCATCGGTGTCGAGGCTCTCGTCGGGCGGAAGCAGGCCGGAGTCTTCCGCCGAGTTGTCGAAGTCGTTGCCGTCACCGGTGTTGGTCATATTCGATCGCCTTTCTCATCAAGTCCGTCAACGGTTAGTGGCGGCAAACCACGGCGTCTTACAACGCTGTTCGGACGGGGTTGTGGCGCACCCGGTCGGCGAGGACGAACGCGATAGAGGTTTTTGGTAAGACGGCGCGAAAACTCGACACACATGAGGTAGGTGCAGCTGGCTTGTGTTGTGCCTTCTCGCTCATCAGACTGCGTGGCGCGCCATGTGATCTGGGTGAGGCCATGCCGCACATCGCGTGAAAGGAACCGTGGAGTATGAGAGCTGGGTTTGTTGGCAAGACCGCACTGATCACGGGTGCTGGAAGGGGGATCGGCGCGGCGATCGCGGGCGGACTTGCGCGGGCCGGGGCCGATGTGATTCTTCTCGCCCGTACCGCCGATCAGCTCGATGAGACTGCTAACGCCATCAGGGCGAGTTCGTCGCGTGCTGAGGTTCGCGTCGTGACTGCCGATCTGACCGACGACGCCCAGCGCGCCAAGGTGATCGCCGACCTGCTGTCCGGCGGCCCTATCGATGTTCTGATCAACAACGCGGCCACTGTCGAACCCCTCGGCGCAAGCGCCACGATCAGCCCGAACCAGCTGCGTCAAGCATTTGAGATCAATGTGATCGCTCCCGTAGCACTGAGTGCCGCACTTGCTCCGCGCATGGCCAAGGCCGGTTGGGCTCGTATTGTCAACGTCTCGTCAAGCGTCGTGGGCCATCCCTCCTCGATGATCGGTGGTAATGCCTACGCGGCCACGAAGGCTGCTCTCGAAGCACACAGTCTCAACCTCGCCGCCGAGCTCGACGGCACGGGTGTGACGGTCAACGTCTACCGGCCAGGGGGTGTCGACACCGCCATGCAGGGCTGGATCCGTAGTCAAGATCCCCAACGCATCGGCGCCGGCCTGCGCGACCGCTTCGTCACCAGGTACCACTCTGGTGCCCTGATCACCCCGCAGGAATCCGCCAATGCGCTGCTCGGCCATCTCCTCGGTCCGGACGGCGGCCGGACCGGCGCAATCTGGGACTTCGGTGACACCGTCACCGCGTAGAGGAAACGCTTCATCCGGCTGGCCGGGCGCTCCCGACCGCCGACAGAACGAACGATTAGGAGGCAGCATGGCAGGCAACGCTGAGGGCATGGTCACCCTGACCGGCACAGAGCAGGACGGCGCAGACATGGATCTGTCGGTAGCGACTACGCCCGATGCTGAAGACCTCATCATCATCGAAGACAGTGATGTCGGCATTTACGAGGCCACATTGGGGGGCGTGACCGTTGCTGGAGTCGTTTACAGCAAAACGGGTAGCCGCGTCACTCTCCTGGCGACATCCGTGTTTCCTGAGTTCCGAGGTAGGGGGATCGCTGCCAGGCTCCTCGGCGGCGTCCTTGACAAGCTTCGGGCGCAAGGAGAGACCGTTACCGTCACCTGTCCGTTCGCGGCGGAATTCGTCAGCGCCCATCCCGAGTATGCCGATGTTCGCGATTCGGCCATCCCGGGCAACAGCACCGCGAGGCGCGGGCATTGACTGAATTCGCCCGACCCCACGTAAAGAACACTTGAATGACTGCCACATCGAGGAAAGGAACATCATGACAACCGTCGAACTCACAGACGACAATTTCGAGACCACTATCAAGGACAACGACATCGTCCTCGTCGATTTTTGGGCCACGTGGTGCGGCCCTTGCCATCAGTTCGCCCCGATCTTCGAGCGATCCGCAGAAGATCATCCCGACATCGTCCACGGCAAGCTCGACACCGAGGCCGCGCAGCGTATCGCGGCGGCCGCGGGGATCACCGCGATTCCCACTCTGATGGCATTCCGTGAGGGTGTCCTCGTCTTCAACCAGGCGGGCGCACTGCCGGCCCCGGCTCTCGCGCAGGTCGTAGAGTCCGTCAAGAACCTCGACATGCGCGAGGTCCGCACAGACATCGCCGCACAGAACGATACGCCTGCCCCGGAAAACTGATGTGGATGCCCGTTCTGTCTTGATCTCCATTCACGGCAGAGTCGGCATGCCGGCGTCACTCAGCAGAAGCGGTGAGGATGGATGAAATGGACGGATCTCGGGATCAAGAGCTTGACGCGCTGATTGAGCGGATACCAGAGGGATGGTCCCGTGCACAGATAGCTGGCCGGAGCTGGGGGGTTACGCGTACCACACGTGCGGGGGGCAAGGTGATCTCGGTCGATGCGGAACGCCTCGGCGACACCGAACAACTTGGGGCAAACGTGTGGATCACGTCTGAGGGCGCAATTCTCAGGCCGTGTGAGGTGCCGGAGGAAAAGGTCATGCAGTTCCTACGTGCCGCGGCGACAGCATTCTCAGCATGAGCGACCGCATGCAAGATGTCACGGCTGGATGGTTCCGCCACGCTCTAGAGTTTGGACGTCCCAGTACAGACACGCAACTAGTGTGCCCGCGGGACAGTGCAGGGCCGGGTCGGTATCGGTCGCTGATGCGACGCGAGCGAATTCTCCGCGGGCTTTGGTGAGCAGCATCTGGAACTCGTTATCGGCCACCACACAGCCGACCGTGTTCAACCATTCCCGAAGCAACGGCTCGACGTCACCGTGATAGACCAGCGAGTCCGCCCATACGCGTTGAACGATGCCAGCGATTTGATCCTCGCGAGGAGCGGACAGTGCCCCGTCCATGACGGGGAATGTCTGCACCTTCTTCTGCTTCGCCATCGTGGCACCAATCTTTTACTTGAAATCTCAGTTTACCGATTTGGGGTTTCTCGCGCCCGATTTTCAAGGGCCCCCATCCACCGGCGCGGACGCGGTGGTCCGGCTTGCTCGCTAAGGCACATCTCAGGTTTCCTGGCTTCCTCGAATGCGTATCTCGTCGGGGTCTTCGGCGCGGATTCTCGTTAGAAAGGCAGCGTCCTCAAGTTCAATCCTTGCTGCGAGCTGAAACGCTTCGTCAACAAGCCCGGATGGAACAATCACCGCCGCCGCGGCGTCGGCATACACGAAATCGCCGGGGAGAACAATCACACCTCCAACAACGACTGGGACGTTCGCAGCGATGGGCATCAGGTCGGCCGTACCCGCCTTCACGGTCTCGCCGCTGCAGTAGAAAACGGGCTCATAGCGCTCGAGCTCACCAAAATCGCGAAGTCGTCCGTCGGTGAGGAGCCCCGCAAGCTTCCAATTCTGCAGCCGCGAAAGCTTCGTCTCACCACCCACGGAGATATTAGGCTGGCCGCCGCTGTCCAGCACCAAAACCGTCTCCGCAGGATTGGCAGGAATCGCCTCATAGAAGAGACGCGCGAAACTGTTCACCTGTGCGTCAAAGACATCCTGCCGAAAGGGGACGAACCGGATGGTGACAGCCCGCCCGCGCAATACGCGCCCCGGCGTTGGCGACACTAGATCGAGGACATGTGCCCTATGTGTCGACAGGCGGCCGAGCGCATCCGTCAGCGAAGCTGCGGAAACGCCACCCTTCCGCGGATCGTTGTGGTCCATCATCCTTCGCTCTGGTCTCTGTGCTTTGGCGTTACTTCCTCCAGCACCGGCACGGCCCCCTGTGCAAGTTTCAACCGAGTCCAGACATTCATATTGATAACCACGGCAGCGATTTCAGCGATTGACTTCTCATCAAAGAATCGAGCCAATCGCTCGTGTTGTTCAGCGAAAGCGGACAAGTCGAATTCGGTGAGGGCCTCCGTGTATGCGAGAGCCGCACCCTCGTCTTCGGCGAACATAGTGCTCTCTCGCCAGCTCGCAAGGTGAGCGATCTTGGCCGGATGCAGACCCGCATCCCGCGCAGCGGCGGTATGCAAGATCAAGCAGTATGAACACGGGTTCAGCTGAGCAACGCGAAGCCGCAGCAGCTGTGCCAGCCCGGCGTCCACGGACAGCGTCGCCGTATAGCCCGCTGCCGCGGCCATCTCCTGCGCAATCGCGTGAAACCCAATCACATCGGGATCAAATCGCGTGTTTACGAAATGTACTTCGTCCATGCCCCAGCCCCTCGTGCAGATGTTTGGTCTTGTGTGCCTGAGCTACTTCTTGTCTGACGCACCTAGAATTCTCCTCTTACTGTTGGACTTAAATACGGTCGTTCATGGCTCGGTCAGCGACCCGCAGCCAGCGGAGCCCGCGCATGCTGAGAGATTTCTGTCCGGCGCGTTCGATGATGACGATCAGGACGTTGTCGCAGTTGCGACAGCGGGCGACGAAACCCATGGGCTGGCCGTACACCATGGCTTGGCCCAGCATTGCGATATCAGCACAGGACTGACATTGACCCTGCGTCGTCGTCGGCTCGAAAAGGAAGAGATCGGCGGTCGGGCCGGCGAGAACGTTGCCGTCGAGGTGATCCATCAGGTTCCTCCGAATCGTTCGGTGCGGATGGTGTCGGGCGCGTGCCCAAGGCTGGTAAGGGCACGGGAGACTGTTTCGACGAACCCGGTCGGGCCGCAAACATAGGTGAGCGGTGCTTGTTCCGGTGGCAGTGTCTTGCTCTTCAGGTCTTCCGCTGTGAGCCGACCGGCTGATCGAGACCATCCCGGCGGTACAGTGCGGGTGTAGTGCCAGGTCGTCCGAGCAGTCGCTGACGGCTGGGAGAGTTCGTCACGGAAGAACGCATCATTAGGTGTGCGTAGCGAATAGAGCAGCTGCATGGGCGCGGAGCTGCACACGCTGGCGTGTGTGCGGGTCATCGCGATGAATGGGACGACACCGGAGCCGCCGGCGATTAGTTGGACGGGCTGGGTCTGTTCCGGCCGCCACACGAACCATCCGCCGAGTGGGCCCCGGAGCTCGACAGTGTCACCGAGTGCGAGATCATCGACGAGGAAGGGCGAGACCTCACCGTCTGGCAGCCGGTCGATGCCCAATTCGATCTCCCCACCGGGGCCAGCGCTGGCGATGGAGTACGAGCGGACAGCCTGATACCCATCCGATGACGTGAGCCGCACATCGACGTGCTGCCCCGCATCGTTACCCGGCCAGCCAGGCACGGTGAAGGTGATGCTCCGCGCGGAGGCGGTCAGCGGGTGTGCACGCGCGAGACTGCCTGTGAGCCAGCCGGCGGCCGGGGTTGTCACGAGTAGCGCTCTTCACGCCAAGGGTCGCCGTGCAGGTTGTAGCCGTACTCCTCCCAGAAGCCTGGATTGTCCTCACTTTGCATGACAAGTCCCCGCACCCATTTGGCGCTCTTCCAGAAATAGAGATGTGGTACCAGGAGGCGTGCCGGGCCGCCGTGTTCGGGCTCAAGCTCGCCGCCGTCGTACTCGTACGCGATCCAGGCCTGTCCGTCGAGGACTTCCTCAAGTGGAAGGTTCGTGGTGTACCCGCCGTAGGAGTGTGCCATCACGAAATCCAAACCCGTCTCGACCTCAGCAAACAAGGTGTCTAATGACACGCCCTTCCAGCCGGTGCCGAGCTTGGACCAGCTGGTCACGCAATGGATATCGACGGTAATGTCCTCGGACGGGAGAGCGAGGAATTGGTCCCAATTCCACCGGTGGGTCTGTCCTGTTTCGGTGTGGATGAAGAACTCCCAGTCCTCCGTACTGATCGATGGGCTCGGGCCTGCCGACAGCACGGGAAAGGACTCCGTCAAGTGTTGTCCAGGTGGGAGCGCAGGGTTATCGTCGCGGCGGCGACCTCCGAAAACGGCCATCATTTCTCCTTCAATCAATCAGCGTGCAGATCTCTTGGCCGGTTAGCCGGCCTACGCGGTCTGGTTCTCGCGGTGCGGGAGCTTCCAACCAGGGCGCACGTAATGGCACGTATAGCCGGCGGGGTACTTCTCCAGGTAGTCCTGGTGCTCCTCTTCCGCTTCCCAGAAGTCTCCGGCCGGCTCCACCTCGGTGACGACCTTCCCCGGCCAAAGTCCGGACGCGTCGACGTCCTTGATGGTGTCCAGGGCAACCTCTTTCTGCTCATCACTGGTGTAGAAAATCGCGGATCGGTAGCTGCGGCCAACGTCGTTGCCCTGCCTGTCCCGCGTCGAGGGATCGTGGATCTGGAAGAAGGACTCAAGCAGATCCCGAAACGCGATGACGTCGGGATCGAACACGATTTCCACGCTTTCAGCATGGTCGCCGTGGGAGCGGTAGGTGGCATTTGGCGTGTTGCCGCCGGAATAGCCGGTGCGGGTCGAGAACACGCCCGGCTTCTTTCGGAGCAGCTCCTGCGCGCCCCAGAAACATCCACTGGCTAGGACGGCACGGTCGCGACTCATGATGCTACCTCCGTGGTGAAGAGGCCGCGGAACTGCCCATAGCCGGCGGTCTCGAGCTGATCCAGAGGGACGAACCGCATCGCGGCGGAATTAATGCAGTAGCGAAAGCCTCCGTCGGCGGCCGGGCCATCATCGAAGAGGTGACCGAGGTGGCTGTCACCATGCTTGGAACGCACCTCGGTTCGGACCGTGCCGTAGCTGCGGTCCTCGTTCAGGACAACGTTGCCAGGGTCGATGGGGACGGTGAAGCTGGGCCATCCGGTACGGCTATCGAATTTGTTGATCGACGCGAACAGAGGCTCACCGGAGACGATGTCGACATACAGGCCTGCTTCATGGTTGTCCCAGAACTCGTTACGGAACGCCGGCTCTGTCGCCGCCTCCTGGGTGACCTCGAACTGATCCCGGGTGAGATTCGCAACCTTATCGGGATCTTTGCGGTAGTCGGTGGTGGACATTTGTATCTTTCCTTCGTGCGCTGGTTTCTAGGTGATGGATGGCACGCCGGGGTGACCGTGATCGATCAGATCTGCGTATTGGGGGTATCGATCATCCTGGGGGTGTACCGTCCCTCAGACGTCGCTCCACGATGGAGTTCGGTGAACCGGACGCCGACGACATCACCATCGGCATCCGTAATCCAAAAGACGTCGTAGATGGCGCGATAGGTCGGTGGCCAAAACGACCAGAACTGCCCCTGAGCGTCCACACCCCACGTTCCCGAGGTGGGGCCGCCATTCTCGGTGTACGTGGTGCGGCCGTCACGAGTGAACACCTGAGTTGCCTCGTCGGCGTAGGTGAATGGTGCTCTCGTCAACGCTTCCGCTATGTCTCCTGCGTTAATGCGTTCGCCGTTTTCGACCGCAGGTCTCTCTGCACTGAACATGGCATTCTCCCTTCGGATGGTGTATCGCTCTGGAGTCGTCCAGGCGACTCGGGTTGCCGGTCATCGGCAGCCGCATCGTTCGCAATCGATGAGCCTCATTGGTACCTCTGAATGGCGATGCACGCACTCAGTCCGCGGTCGGCCCGGTGCCGTGGACGATGTCGCCGTTGAGACCATCCGGGTAGAAGCCACCAGAATTGCCCCCTTGGGGATCGAGGTAGACGATGTTGAGTATCTCCGCCGCGCTCCGGCCGAAGGCCCTACCGTTTTCGTCGGTGGGAACGAGGTTTGCCACGTCCTTGGTGCCGAGGTCCTGATCATCGTCGGTGGGACCGCTGACTGCGTTGCGAACCGCCGAAATCTTGTGCACGACGTCGAACACGGAGTCATCCACAAGCCCTTCACTGAAGAGTGTAGCCCGCACGATCCCGGCATGGTAGGCCTCGGTCGCCAGCAGGCCCGCTGCCGCGTCCAGGTAGGTCTTGTTGGAGATGAACGGTGCCGCACCCTTGAAAGCGGTGACCCCCACGTCTTCGAAGAGGAAAGCGGCGAAGAGAAAGTTGCGGTCGTTCGCGTAGGCGTCGAAGATCTCTCCGGGCTTGATCAAGCCTGCAGCGGTGGCTGCGGCGGTGAAGCTGTGATCGAGAGAGATCCGCGGGCGTGCAACGGCCGCGTCCCCGAGTGCGCCGCGGAGGAAGGCGACGTGGGCTCGTTCGTCCATAGCAATCTCGCGGGCGATGTTCTTAATCAGGGGGCTTCGAAAATCGACCTGCCGGCCGCCGGACACCTGCCCGGGCGTCCCCGTCCCTCCCACCATTTCGTCGGGAAGTCCCTGCCCGGTCACGCCACGAAGGTAGAACTCGGCTTCAAGGTACTCAAGGTTGAGCGCAAAGTTCAGGATCGAAGCGTCGCTGGGCCCGTCCTCTGCTGTCGTAGCCGTCGACGTGCCGGTCGCTGCTTCGGTGACCATGTCGGTCAGCTTGACGCGGTCCTCTGTAGTCTCCGCGCTGGCGTTGATGGCATCACTGATGAAGCGGTTCTTAGACATCCTGACTCCTGCTGTTCGATGATTTCGGCCACGCCGCAACCTGACCGCTGTGACCTCGAATCGGCTGTCGAGACACTGCTACATTTCTACCGTTAAAGGACGTTCGAGTCCAGTTACAGGTGATCGAACTGCTGCTGGAGGATGGTGGCCGACCGTCCGGGCTTGCAGGCCGGACTAATGAATGCCCACTCTAACCTTGCTGTGATCGACGAGGGTTGCGGACGCGGGACGGTCAGTACCTAACCGCACATGTTTGCCGAACGGCACCGCGGCATCGTAATCTGGACGAAATCGTTCTATTATTTCATGATCGACATGCTGAACGACACGAGTACGGCGCACTCACCGGATTGGACTTACCGGCATGGATATGGATTCCTCATCGTGGCTGACCGCGCTCGACGAAGCCGGAACCAAACGGGACGCGGCGTTGGCCCGCCTGCACGAGATGTTGCTGCGGGTGGCCGTTCATGAGGCGCATCGACGTGGGCCCGCTTTCCGCATCGGCGGACCGGAACTCGACGACCTTGCACATCAGGCCGCCAACGACGCGATGATGTCCCTCCTGGGGAAGCTCGATACCTTTCGCGGGGAGAGCCGATTCACGACCTGGGCGTATCGCTTTGTGGTGCTGGAGGTTTCCAACAAACTTGGCCGCCACTTTTGGCGCAAGCCATCGGTGTCCCTCGACGTCGAAGGTTGGGAACGACTCCCTGCACGGTTCGCTGTCGACCCGCTCGCGCAGACACAGCAGCGGGAACTGATCAGGGCCGTACAGCAGGCCATGAGCGAAACGTTGACCGATCACCAGCGCCACTTCTTCGTCGCAATCGTGGTCGACGGCGTCCCGATCGAAGCGATGGTGTCTCAGTCTGGATCGAATCGGGGCGCAATATACAAGACCGTTTTCGATGCACGCCGTAAGATCCGCGCCTACCTGACCGCTAACGGATATCTGGAAGGCGAGCCGAAGACGGCCCAACCTACTGAACAACAGGTAGAGGTGAAAGGTCATGGCGGGGTGGTGGGAGTGGTTCGAGCGTTTCCTGGCCGCCGATCCGCGTGACGTCGGTTGTGATGAGGCGATGGCTGTTCTTCATGTCTATGTCGAGCTACTCGCGGCCGGAGTCGATGCGGCTGAGCACTACCCCGGAATGGCGGCGCATCTTGCTGCGTGCGAATCGTGCGCGGAGGATGCGCGCGGCCTATTGCTCGCCGTGCAGGACGATGATCTGCACATCTGAGGCCTACCCAGAGATCGTAGTCACAGCGAATTCTCAGAAAACCGGGACCAAAACGACTATCTGCGGTGTTATTTCCAGTGACGCCGCAGCCAGCGACGCCAGAAGAGGAGAAATCGTGTCACACGACTACAGCAAGACTCCCGAGGCGCTGAGCCGCCTCACCGAAGGCCAGTTCCGCGTCACGCAGAAGGACGGGACCGAGCCTGCATTCCGAAACGAGTACTGGGACAATCACGAGCCCGGCATCTACGTAGACGTCGTCTCCGGCCAGCCCCTGTTCTCGTCTACCGACAAGTACGAAAGCCGCACCGGATGGCCGAGCTTCACCAGGCCAATCGTGGCGGACGCTGTTCGTACCGAGACGGACAAGTCGCTCTGGATGACCCGCACAGAGGTGCGGTCCACCGGGGCCGACAGTCACCTCGGCCACATCTTCGATGACGGCCCCGTCGACGCCGGAGGCCAGCGCTACTGCATGAACTCGGCCGCGCTGCGCTTCATCCCAGTCTCCGAGCTCGAGGAGCAGGGTTACGGTAAGTACCGCTCCCTGTTCGAGACAGCCGACACCACCAATACAGAGGAGCACGCATCATGACCAGCGGAGTCAATGACACCGGACAGATCACCCGCACACCGGACACCGAGACGGCCGTCCTGGCCGGCGGGTGCTTCTGGGGCGCGGATGACCTCATTCGCGTACAGCCAGGAGTGCTCGACACCCGCGTCGGATACACCGGGGGCGAGAACGATCACGCAACGTACCGCAACCACCCCGGCCACGCCGAAGCAGTCGAGATCCTCTTCGATCCGACGCAGACGACCTACCGAGACATCCTGGCGTTCTTCTTCCAGATCCACGACCCGTCCACGTTGAACCAGCAGGGCAACGACATCGGCACGAGCTACCGGTCGGTGATCTTCCCGCTCACCCCCGAACAGGAGAAGATCGCCCGTAACACGATCGCGGATGTCGATGCATCAGGGTTGTGGCCGGGTAAGGCGGTCACGACGATCGAGCCCGCCGGCCCGTTCTGGGAGGCCGAGCCCGAGCACCAGGACTACCTGATCACCTACCCGAACGGCTACACGTGTCACTTCCTGCGGCCAGAGTGGGTGCTGCCCAAGCGCACGGCAACCGCTGCCTGACGCCCTACTACGAGGGCGCGTTCACCGCGGAAGCGATGGACGTGCCCTCAATCGTTTGGTGACGAACGGCGATGACTGTGTCCGGGTCGTAGTCTGTGGCTTTGGCCGCGGTGAACTCAATGAGCAGACAGGCTCTCGATATGCGTAAGCGCCATGTCAATTGACGTTGCCATCGGCGTGACATCGCGCGCAGTCTGGGCCAGCATGTACCCGCCCTGGAGGGCGCCCAAAAGCCCGGTCGCGAGCTGGTCTATCGGCGCCTCGGGTGAAAGTGCACCACTGTCTTGAAGCCTATGTAGCACGCCTGCCAAGAGTCCCTGCCATTCGCCAAAAAGTTGAGACAGGGTCTGGCGCGCGAGATCGTCGTTGTCGGAAACCTCAGAGGCCAGCGCGCCGAGCGAACAGCCGTAAGCGCCGTGCCGTAGGGCGTTGTTCTGTACCAACGCATCCCGCCAGCGTCTCAGGCCTGCGATCGTCGAGACATGGCCGAGGGCATCGCGCTCGCGCCCGATGACGAATTCTCCAACGTGGTCGATGACGGCCCGCACGAGCGCGTCCTTGCCTGCGAAGTGATGGTACAACTGCGACTTGCTCACACCACTCGCCGCTATCACGTCGTCGAGCGTGGTACCCCCGACGCCCTGGATGAACATCAGGTCGGCCGCTCCGGCGACGATCTTTGCCCGCGTCTTTGCACCACGCGCCGTCAGGCGTCTGCCGTTGTGCGAGTCAGTGGTCGTCATCACAGGTCTATGTTACTAAGTGGACTACTCGGTCCCCATCCTTGCGCGGCAGTTGTCCTCGGTTGCCGCAAAAGGCGCGAGAGCGAGGTCGAGCGCGGCGTTGAGCGGCCGAGGGTCTTGGACAAGCTGACTCAGGGTGCTGCCTCCATGAAGCGCCGCAAGAATCAGCACGGCAGTCTTCTGGACATCGACGGCGACCCTTGTGGCTTCGGCGGAGGGCCACGGTGCGTCAATCGTGGTGCCAGACTGAACTAACCGGTCCACCATCTCGGCGATGAGCTCGCGCCACCGATCAAGGAAGTCGACCCGCTCGGACACATCATCTGTTGGCTGCAACGCCAACACATACGGCGACCGCGGGGTCATAAGCTCGTCGACGATGCGGCGGCGCCAGCACGCCAGCATCGCCCCGTCAGTGACCCCGACTAGACAAGGGCCTTCGCGGGCCAAGACTTCCGCGAAGTGTGTCCTCATCAAGCCCTCCCAACCGGTCGACACTGCTCACGTAGTCTCCCATTCTATGGGACCATATAGTCCCATCTTGCAGCTTCAGAATATGCTTGAATCCGCAGGGAACTAGGGTGTGGGCCAACACCGAGCGCGGACTATAGAGTTCATAATCCACCCACCCGAGTACGGCGCGAATGACCCGGGCAACTTTGCGCCCGGGCCGTGATCAGAAGGAGTAGCCGTGAGTTTCGAGACGATTCACGAGGGAATCATCAACGATCCGGAGAACACCTGGGCAAGGGACCTCGGCTACCTGCCGCTCTACGCGGCGGGGCCAGGCGCGAGAATCGCTGTGATTGGCCAAGCACCCGGCCGCAAGGCCCAGGAGAGCGGCATCGCCTGGAATGACGCCAGTGGCATCAAACTCTTCGACTGGCTCGGAGTGTCTGAGAACCAGTTCCGTGATCCCGACCTGTTCACGCTGCTTCCCATGGACTTCTACTACCCCGGCAAAGGCGCCACCGGCGACCTGCCGCCCCGAAAAGAGGTCGCCCGTCGCTGGCACGCGCCACTTCTGGATTTGATGCCCGAGATCCGGCTGACCATCCTGATCGGCCGATACGCACAACAGCACTACCTCGCAGGCCGCACCAAACAGAATCTCACCGAAACGGTTCACGCCTTCGACCAGTATCTGCCGGGCATCATCCCACTGGCACATCCCTCCCCGCTGAATTTCCGGTGGCAGGCTCGCAATCCGTGGTTTGTCACCGACTTGTTGCCCGTCTTACGACAACATGTAGCGGCAGCGCTTACCTGAACACCATCTGTACTCGGCCACGTCGCGGGTGACGGAGAAGACTCCGGTAGGTTCGTGATCCCCGACCGCGGTCTACCCGCCAGGACGGCAGCGACGTACATTTGTTGCAGCCCGCCTTTACCCGTCGGCGTAGGGTTGCAGCAAGGACGCCTGTTGCCAGGCGGTCACCCGATAGGGTTTGCTCGCTCTCGGCAGCACACCGTTTCCGTAGAGGAAGGACGCTGCCATGCCCGCCCACAGCCTCGAGACCGACCGGACCAGTGGAGTTGCGCACCGCGAGCATGTCGATCTGCTCGTCGTCGGGTGGGGCAAAGCGGGCAAGACTCTTGCCGGCACCGCAGCCCGTAAGGGGCACCGGGTTGCACTGATCGAGCAGTCTGCGGACATGATCGGCGGTTCGTGCATCAACGTCGCCTGCATTCCGACCAAGATCCTGATCCACGACGCCGAGCAACGACGTGGCTCCGACGATCCAGAGGAGTACTTCGCGCGCGCAGTGTCCCGCCGTGACACTCTGACCGCCGCAATGCGGAAGAATAGCCACTCATTGCTCGACGAGCTCGACTCGGTGCTGCTTGTCGCCGGACGTGCGACCTTCATCGGAGAATGCGAAGTGCAGGTGACCGGCGGTGAGGAGAGACTGCAGATCTCCGCAGACACCGTCATCATCAACACCGGCTCGCACCCTGCGCTGCCGACCATCGACGGGGCGCAGTTCAGCGGGCGGATCCACAACTCGAAGACACTGCAGCATGTCTCACCCTTACCGCGTTCCCTCCTCATCGTCGGCGGAGGCTATGTCGGACTCGAGTTCGCCTCGATGTTCGCCCAATACGGCGCGGAGGTCACCGTCCTCGACCGCGGCGAGCGCCCTCTGAGGAACGAAGACACCGACGTCGCCCAGACCGCCGTCGAAGTGTTGCGAGGCGACGGCATCACGATCATCTCGGGCGCGACCGCGACGGCGGTGGCAGACGGCGTCGATCGTGCTCGGGTCACATACACGGTCGATGGCCAGGAGAATACGGCCGAGGCCGAGGCGGTGCTGCTGGCCATGGGCCGTGCACCGGCCACAAAGGGGCTCGGACTGGAACGGGCAGGCGTACGGGTCGACGACCGCGGCTATGTCACGGTCGACGAGCATCTGCGCACCTCGGCGCCGGGCATCTACGCCGTCGGTGACGTCAACGGCGGACCACAGTTCACCTACGTCTCCCTCGACGACAATCGCATCGTGGCAGATCATCTCTATGGCGCAGGCCTGCGCACTACCTCCGACCGGGGCGCGGTACCCTACACCATGTTCCTCACTCCGCCCTTGGCACGCGTCGGACTGAGTGAGGCCGCTGCCCGCGAACAAGGCTACGACGTCAGTGTAAGGGTGAAGCAGATGGCAGACATCGCGGGTGCACCACGGGCGAAGATCGAAGGAGACCCGCGGGGCATCGTCAAGATCGTCGTCGACAGCGCGACCGATCAGGTGCTGGGCGCCGCACTCATGCACGTCCACTCGCAAGAGGTCATCAACCTCGTCAGTCTCGCGATCCGGCACCGGATCACCGCCTCGGAGCTCCGCGACTCGATCTACACCCACCCTTCAACGACCGAAGCACTCAACGAGGTGCTCGGCACGCTGCAGTCGAACTAGCTACATCGATCGGTCGCACAGCCCGAGTCCCCGTCAGAGGCACGGTCCCGGACCTCACATCGCACGGCAGATCAGCTCGAAAGGTTGACCGGGCACACAGAAGTCGTAGTTGTCAGGTGGACGAGGCGCGGTAAATGGCCTCGATAGACACGTTCAGGACACGGTCGAACTCGTCACTGCTCTGTTGCACGGTCAGTCCGTCCAGAAGAGCACGGCTGAAGCTGGCGATGAGCCCATGATTGCTTGCAAGCCGTGCGACCGCCTCGGCGCGACGGTAGCCGCCAGACAGCGCGACGACACGAGCAACGTTCGGGTGGGCGATGAGGTCGGCGTAGAAGTCGTCAATGGTCGGAATGGTTACCTTGATAGCGACCTTCCGATCGCCGAGCGCGTCCAGTTGCGCCAGGATGGCCGTCTTAAGCAGCGTCTCGGCCTCAACCTTGTCGGGAGCGGTGATGTTGATCTCGGGTTCCAGAATTGGTAAAAGACCGGCAGCGAGGACTTGCTCCCCGATCTCGAACTGCTGAGCGACGACCTGGGCGATGCCGACGGCATCCGCTGAGTGGATGACCGAACGCGCTTTCGTTCCCAGCACTCCGACAGAACATGCCCTATTGAGCAGGTCGTCGAGCCCAGGAATGTCCCGCATGAGCTGGACGCCGACCTGTTCGTCGTGTAGACCTCTGTCGATCTTCAGGAACGGCAGGATACCTTTTTCGTTCCACAGGTATTGGGCGATACCCTGACCCTCGACCTCACGCTTGAGCGTACCTTCGAACAGGATCGCTCCGAGGACCCGGTTGCTGGTGAACACACTGCTCGTGATGATCCGGACCCGTTCGGCATGAATCAAGTCGAACATTTCAGCTTCGGACGAGTACTGGGAGGATTCGATGCCGTACAGGCTCAGTGCTTTCGGGGTGCTACCGCCGCTCTGGTCAAGCGCTGCGATAAATCCCAGCCCGCTCTCGAAACGGCGTACCTTCTCCTGATCGGGCATGGGTGCGTCCTCACATCGCTCACTGGCTGTCCGCCGTGGCGGACATGCCATCGGACCAACTGCATGATAACCATACGGCGCGATTTCGACCATGGAACTCTTCATCGCCTGTCCGCCATGGATATGACCGTGGACGGGTCGCTCAGACGTGATGGTCAACCCATCGAACTCGTCAGGTTATTAGCGTGCTCTGTCGGCAGCAGCCTGGACGTTCTCATAAACCTTCGCGTGAGTGGCGTACTCGTTGCTCGCCGCCGAACAACCGAGGTGCTCTCGATCCAACCCGTCGAAGACGAAACCGGCGATGAATTGATGATCCTGCTGACATCGTTGTGACCCGCCAATTACTTGCACTAATGTCCTCCTGCCAAAGAAATAGGTGATCTTAGGATCCAAGTCAACGTCCCCGGTTCGCCACCACGAGCTTTCTTGTAAGCGTGCACGAGGTGCTCGTGACACGAACTCACCAATTCCACTAGGTTCACACTGCAGTGCTCTTCGGTCCCAAATCTGACGTCATGGTAGCGACCCGAATAGCTGGCCTCATCGGTTTTGCGATGGAGCGGCTCTCATTCCTGACTTTTGAGACCATGCAGCGGGCCGGACGACATCGACCAATCCTTCGCCGAACGGATCACTGCACGTCGGTGGCACCGGCCATGACGACGACCCGTGGACGCGTCTTATCCCAGAGGGCAGCCGGGTCATCGAACGGGTTGCCGTCCAGGATGACTGCGTCACCGACCGACCCTGGAGCAAGTCGGCCCAGGGTCGGGTCTTGGAGCAGGTCGGCATTGACAGACGTCATAGAACGCAAGGCCTGCAGGACTCCCAGTACCTCCATTTGAAGGCGCACGCCAAGAAGTTGGTCGTCTTCCAGCGAACCCATCAGATCAGACCCGAAGCCGATGTTCACCCCCATTGCGTGCGCCAGGCTGAGCGCCTCTTTGCCTGCCGTCAACAGCTCAGCGTTCTTGCCCTGGGAAACCGCATTGAGGCCTGAGTCCGCGCCGCGCCGTTCCATCGCATCCGCCGCCACCAGAGTCGGCACCAGGTAGCTGTCGCTTTTGGCCATGAGCTGCGCAGTCTCCGAATCCAGCAGGTTTCCGTGTTCGATCGAACGTACGCCGTTGTGCACAGCGTGCTGGATGGCCTCA
This sequence comes from Glaciibacter superstes DSM 21135, assembly GCF_000421145.1. Taxonomy (GTDB): domain Bacteria; phylum Actinomycetota; class Actinomycetes; order Actinomycetales; family Microbacteriaceae; genus Cryobacterium; species Cryobacterium superstes. The sequence goes on from NZ_ATWH01000020.1 coordinate 51,045, forward strand.
GGTGAGTATGCGTGGGCGGCCACATAGCTGCCACGCCGTCCAGCCTCATCCGTGACCGCTCTGATCTCTTCCGCTGAGTACTGGGGAAGTCGAAGAGCGTCGGTCAACGACATGACACCTCCCGAGGCCATGACCTTGATTGCATGGCTACCGGTGCGGAACCTCTCGCGAACGGCCGTGCGCAGGTTGTCGACACCATCGACAATCTCGCATACATGACCGTGGCCGAAGCACACGTCGACGTCCGCGGATCGAGGATCGCCGTGGCCGCCGGTTTGGCTCAATGCCGGACCGGTGAAGAGGTAGCGCGGTGATACCGCCAGACCCTCGCGAACAGCGTTTGACAGCCCGATGTCCCCTCCGGCCGGAGTGTCGAGCGTGTCTTATCGACGCATGGTCAGACTGATATACGCGGGTTGGTTACCGCAGGGCGAAGTGTTCGGCTGGAGAGGTGCCGCG
>NZ_ATWH01000021.1 GCF_000421145.1 Glaciibacter superstes DSM 21135
GATCACGACGATGACGCCGAGCATCTTGCCGATGCGGTTGATCTCGTTCTGCAGCGGAGTGGGCTCTTCGACGGTCGCGTCGAGCATCTCGGCGATCGCCCCCACCTCGGTCGACATCCCGACCCCCGTGATGGCCGCACGCCCGACGCCCTGGGCGACGGAGGTGGCCTTGTAGACCATGTTCACCCGGTCGCCGAGCGGCGCCGGCTCCGTCAGCGTCGCTGGATTCTTGGTGACCGCCTCGCTCTCACCGGTCAGCGATGCCTCCTGGATGCGCAGTGCACTCGCAGTGAGCAGTCGGGCATCCGCACCGACGGCGTCGCCTTCGCCGAGGACGAGCACGTCGCCTCGCACCAACTGGGCGGACGGCACGGTCTTCAGCTCGCCGCTTCGCAAGACGGTTGATGCCGCGGCGGACATCGTGCCGAGCGCGACTACGGCATCTTCGGCCTTCGCCTCCTGTGTGTAGCCAAGAATCCCATTGAGGACGACGATCGCGGCGATCACGATGGCGTCGACGGGCGCACCCTCTGCCCCTTCGACGACCCACGCGACGAGAGAGACAGCGACCGCCGCGAGCAGCAAATAAATCAACGGGTCTTGAAACTGTGCCAGAATCTTCCGCCAGGTCGGCACCGCCGGTGTGCCGCGCAACTCGTTAGGGCCGTCCGCTTCGAGTCTCCGGGCGGCCTCCTCGTCCGACAGGCCGGTCAACGGGACGACACCCACCCGTGCCGCGACGGTCTCGGCGTCGAGAAGGAACGCATCTTCGGCCGGTCTGGTCACGGCGATCTCGTCTGGCATCCCATCTCCTTGCTTCCTGGAGTGGCACTTCGGCGCATCAACGACGCAGCAGGAACTCATGCGTGTCCCCGGGCTTCAGCGGAAACCAGGGGTTCATGTGTTGGGGCACCCCATCAGCGATTCAGTCGGCCCGCACCACCACGACCGGCGACTGCGCATTGATGATCACGGAGTGGCTGACGGAACCGAGCAGCAACCGTTTCAACCCGCGGAGGCCGTGGTTGCCCACCACCAGCAGGGCCGCCGTTCGCGATGCGCCGAGCAGCGCCGTGTGAGCTGGCGCTCGCACAACGGTGCGGCCGAGGTCGAGGTCGGGGTATTGCAGCAGAACCTCCTCGAGTGCGTCGTCGAGCACGTGGGTGTACATCTCCTCAAGGGAACGCAGGTAGTCCGGGGCCGGCACCGAGGCGCCGGCCCAAGTGGGAGGCGGCTGCCAGGCGCGAATCGCGCGCAATGGCACGCCGAGCCGTACCGCTTCCGCCGCGGCGTAACGCAGCGCGACGTCGGACGCTGCAGACCCGTCGATCCCGACGACGATGCCCCCGCGCCGGGAACCGTTGGTCACGGGAATGATCGCCACGGGGCCTTGGGCGACGCCCGCCAGGCGCGCACCGACCGACCAGCCGTACTTGGCGGACCCGCCGTGCCGGCGCCCCGTGCCCACTACGACCAGTGTTGAGGCGTTGGAGCGGCGCGCCAATTCGTCGACTGGGTCGCCCGTGACGAGCTCCGAGGTCACCTTCCTGTCGGGATGCGCCCTTCGGATCCGCTCGGCCTCATCGATGAGTGCGACCCGCGCCAGTGCAGCTGGCGAGTTCGCCGCAAACGTCTCCGCGTCGGAGACGTCTTTTCCGGCCACCCGCACGAGCCGCAGAGTTCGCCCGGGGGGCTCGTCGATAGCCCAGCTCAGGGCAGCGACCGCCGGTTCTGTACCATCCCAGCCGACCACAGTTGTCTCAATCACGTCTATACTCCATCTTCGGTTCGTCGTCAGTTACTGCCTCAGTGGCTGCGGGCAGACGTTTCCAGTGACGCAACAATCTGCTGCCCCCACGCCTGGGCCCGGTCGTGCTCGCCGGATTCGAGCGGACCGTCTTTGGACACGAGAAAGCTCTCGGCGGGAACGACCTCGGTGTAGCCGTGCTTTCCCAGCGCTTTGTGGATGGCGTTCGACGCCGCGCCGCTCAGGATGCGCGGGAAATCCGCGCGGGTGTCGAACGCCGCACCACGCGCGCCGGTCGACTCCGCCAGCGACTCAAGCCACTCGCGCACGCCCGTGCCCGGCGCCTCCGGCTCCAGGGTGAGGGTGCGTTCGGGATCGTCTGCCCATTTCACCGCCTCGGCCCGGGATTCCGGGCGGCTCATGCCGTGAACGTGGGTGGGTCCGCCGACGATCAGCAGGTCGGCGCCCGCGGCAATGGTTTCGCTCGCCTGGTTGACATTGATCACGGTGACGGTGGCAATGGATGCAGCGGAGAGTAGCCCGGCGGCGATGGCTTGCGCCACCTCGCGGGTCGCCCCGAACATCGACTCATAAACGATGACGGCTTTCATTTTGCTGCCCTCTCAGGAATGCGCTCAGGAACGGTGTCGCGAGGCGCACCCGCCGCGTGCACGACGACGGTGGGGGCGGCGAGGTTGATCAGTACGTCATGCGCCACCGACCCCAGGGCGGTTGGCGCCGTCTCACGGCGGGAGCTGCCGATCACCAGCAGCGTCGCCGATGCTGCGGCGGCGACCAGTGTCTCCGCCGCAGACCGGTTGGTCTGCCTGGTCCGGATGGTGAGATCGCCATACGCTGCCCTGGCCTGTCTCCGCGCATCGAGAAGCACGCTCTCGATGCGGGACTTGACGAGGGCGGTGTGTCGCCGGCGGGCTTCGCTAGTCTCGATTTCGGCCGGGTCTGGGTTGGCCCAAGCGCCGACGAGGATCAGCTCCTCGCCAAGACGGTGGGCTTCGTCGGCTCCGAAAGCGATTGCCTCCCGGGATGCCGCCGACTCGTTCACGCCGACGACGACGCCCCGACGTGTCCGTGCGGGAGATTCAGGGATGATCGCGACCGGTACAGGGGACCCGCCAGCCAGCTGCAGGCTGCGCGAGCCGAACACCCGACCGCGCACGAAACCGGTCTTGTGGGTGCCGACGACAACGAGGTCCGCGTCTTCGGCGACGGCGATCAGCTCCGACATCGGGTTGCCGTCTCGAAGGGTCGTGGTCACGGTCACACGCGGGTCGATGGACCGGGCAAACGCCGCTTCGGCGGCCACAAGCGCCTCAGCTTCGACTCGCACCTCGTCGAGCAGCCGGTAGCTCACGACGCCCCATTCGTCGTCGACAACATGGGCCACTATGACGTCCTCGCCCGTGGCGGCGGCGCGTTGGATGCTCCACTTCACGGCCGCCCGGCTGGGCGTCGAACCGTCAACCCCGACGAGGATCATCTGCGCTCCAAACTCGACTCATGTGTTGTACTCCAGCCTTCGCCATGAGGATCGTGCGCGACAGGGCCATAGGTCCCAACCGGGCCGAGGGTGACAGCGGCACGGAAACCCGCGAGAATACGGATGAGACTGGGAGCGTCGCAGTACTTCGGAAGCGACAGTCGGGGCAGTGCCGGGCAACGAGTGGAGGGAGAGCCATGACCGAGGACTTCCTCACCTTCCCCGACGGGCCTCGGGTGGAGCTCGACCGGGTAATCGGAGAGCTCGTCGAGCAGGCCAGGGAGGTGCTCACCACGCAGGGCCGCCTGAGGGCGCTTCTTCGCGCGAACCAGGCCGTGGCGCTGCAGCTGGACCTGCCCGTGGTGCTTCGGCGTATCGTCGAGGTCGCCGTCGAACTGGTCGGCGCCCGGTATGGCGCTCTCGGCGTGATTTCACCGCACGGCGGCCTTGACGAGTTCATCCACGTCGGTATGCCGGCAGACGCCGTCGATCACATCGGCCACCTGCCCGAGGGCCGGGGCCTGCTCGGCGCGTTGATCGACGACCCCCGGCCGATCCGGCTCGACCAGATTTCGGATGACGCCCGGTCCGTCGGGTTTCCAGCCGGGCATCCGCCGATGGACAGTTTCCTCGGGGTGCCGGTGCGCGTGCGCGACACGGTTTACGGCAATCTCTACCTCTCGCACGGCGTCGGCGGGCACTTCACTGCGGAGGATGAGCAGCTGATCGGGTCTTTGGCCGCCACCGCCGGGTTCGCAATCGACAATGCCCGGCTGTTCGCTCAGACCAGGCGCCAGGAGGCGTGGTCTGCGGCATCCGCTGAGATCACCGCCGCGCTGCTGGAAACCAGCCAGACCGAGGCGCTGGCGATGCTCGCCGACGCGATACTGCGTCTGTCCGATGCTGATCTGGTGGCCGTGATGTTCCCGACGGATGACCCGGCGCAGCTCGTGGTCCAGATCGCACGCGGTGTGGCCGAGGAGGCTCTCCCCGGCGCCCGGCTCCCGGCGGCGGGCTCCATCGCCGGCGGCGTCCTCGAGGGCCGCCAGCCCCGCCTCCTCGACGACGCGGGCGAGTCATTCGCCCTGCACGAGATCGTCGCCCTCGGCCCCATGATGGCCGTGCCGGTGATCGATTCCGGCCGCGTACAGGCCGTGATCGTGATCGGCCGGCTCGCCGAAAGGGTGCGATTCCTGCCGAGCGACCTCGAAATGGCGGCGGACTTCGCGGCGCAGGGAAGCATCGCGATGGAGCTGGCCCGGGGGCGGGCCGATCGCACTCGGATGGTCCTGCTCGAAGACCGCGGGCGGATCGCCCGTGACCTGCACGACCACGTGATCCAGCAGCTGTTCGCCACCGGTCTCGACCTCCAGAGCGTAGCCGGGGCGGTCCCCGCATCCGCGTCTGAACGGATCACGCAAGCCGTGGCCGGCCTCGACACCGCCATCGCGCAGATCCGCACGGCGGTGTTTGCGCTGTCGACGGCGGGCCAGGGTTCCCGCCCGACGCTGCGCCACCGCGTGATCGGCGTCGTGAACGAATTCGAGTCGGGTCTCCTCAGACCGCCGACGGTGCGTTTCTCGGGCGCCGTGGACCTGATGGTCACCGCCGACTTGGCCGACGATGTCATCGCGGTCACCCGGGAGGCCCTGGCCAATGTCGTCAAGCACGCGGCGGCCGAGCACGCCTCGGTTGCGATTACGACGGCCGACGGAGGCGTCACGGTCACCGTCACCGACGACGGCCGCGGGCCAGGGTCGCCCGGTCATCGCAGCGGATTGGCCAATCTCGAGGAACGCGCCCGGCGTCGCGGGGGCAGTTTCACGTTCGACTCCGCTGCGGGGGACACCCGTCTGACCTGGCAGGCGCCGTTCGCAGCGGACGCCGCCTCCGGCGACGAAAGGCCGGCGCCATGATCCGGGTATTCCTGCTCGACGACCACGAAGTAGTGCGCCGCGGGGTCGCGAACCTGCTCGACGCCGAACCGGACATCGAGGTGGTGGGGGAGGCGAGCACTGCCGCACAAGCGCGCGGTCGCATCGACGCCACGCGGCCGGACATCGCGATTCTCGACGTGCGCCTCCCCGACGGCAGCGGCATCGATGTCTGCCGGGACCTGCACTCGAAGGATTCGCCGGTGCGCTGCATCATGCTCACCGGCTACGACGACGAGGACGCCGTATACGCCGCGGTCATTGCTGGGGCCGCCGGCTACGTGGTGAAGGACATCCAGGGCGGCAAACTCGTTGATTCGGTGCGTGCCGTCGCCGCGGGACGCACCCTCCTCGACCCGCGTCTGGCCCGACGCGCCGTGGACAGCCTCCGGAGTGGCGCCGACGGCGATTCGCGGCTGGACTCGCTCAGCGTCCGGGAGCGCCAGGTGCTTGCCCTGGTTGCCGACGGCCTCACCAACCGCCAGATCGGCGAGGAACTGGCGCTCGCCGAGAAGACAGTCAAGAACTATATGTCCAGCTTGCTGGCCAAGCTCGGCCTGCAGCGGCGCACGCAAGCTGCGATCGTGCAGCTGGAGTCGCGGCATCCGTAACCGGGTGTGAGCCAACCGGAGTGCGAGTGGGCCGGGCCTGTCAGGCACGATCGGTCAGTTCATCCACGACGGCGTCGACCCCGGCTACGCGCATGGCTGCCATGCTCGCTGCGACTCGCTCGGCGAGGCCGCTTATCATGCCGGTGAGTGTGACAACACCGCGGTCAGCACGCACGCGGATGCCGGTCGCGTCGACGGCTTCGTCCCAGGCGAGCGCGACCAGCACCGCGGCCCGTGTGTGTCGGTCGGGGCTGGATTCCGGCACGGAGTCGGTCATGACCCGGCCCCCTGTCGCTCGTGCCGGCTGGCCGGGGCGACGATCAGCAGGATACGTTCAGTCGGCGAGCGCATGGTCTGCGGGGTCCTTCCCCGGGTGCACGATCAGTACCGGGCAGTGGGCGTGTGCCGCGCAGGCCGCGCTGACCGAGCCGAGTAGGAGGCCGACGAAACCGCCGTGCCCGCGGGAACCCAGCACCAGCATCTGTGCGTCAGCGCTGGCCTCGATGAGCACCTGCGCCGGTCGTCCCTGCCGGGTCGATGAGCGGTACCAGTCCGGGTCACTGTCGCCGAAAACGGATGTCGCGGCCTGGTCGAGCACGTCCCTGGCGTCTTTCTCCGGTGACCTGTCCGATGGTGCATAATAGAAATCGTACATCGACGTCGAATAGGACCAAGCCGCGATTGCCTCGACGGGCAAGCGCAGGGCCTCGCCCAGTCGTGCGGCCTGCGCGAGTGCCCGGAACGAGGTATCCGAGCCGTCGATTCCGACAATGATGCCGGGCTCCGTGATGTCAGACTTGTTGTTTTCGAGGTCGTTGTTCGCGGAGTCGTTGTTCGTGGAGTCGCTCGTGGCATTCGGGGTGTCAGTCATGGCATCAGTATGCAGTGCGGCGTGTCGCCGGACTAGGGCCGAAAGTCACGAGCACATCCAGCGACCCAACTCAGACCAGACACATCGCCGAGAAGCGATGGACTATAGGCCCTATCGGTGGCAGGTGAGCCCGTCATAACGTGGCCGGTGACAGCGCGACGAGATCGCGATAGGCCGCTGCAGTAGGAAGAAATGGGCCCACAATGAAGGCACTCGTTTACGGCGGACCCGGCGTGAAGTCCTGGACGGATGTCCCCGATCCCGTGATCGTCAATCCAACGGATGCCATCGTGCAGGTCGACACCACCACCATTTGCGGCACCGACCTGCACATTCTGGGAGGCGACGTGCCCGCGGTTCAGGTCGGCCGGATTCTCGGCCATGAGGGCGTCGGAACTATCACTGAGGTGGGCGCCTCGGTGACGAACTTCACCGTCGGGGACCGGGTGATCATCTCCTGCATCAAATCGTGCGGGCACTGCACCAACTGCACGGCCGGGCTGTTTTCACACTGTCTCGGCGACGAGGGGCAGTCCGGCATCGGCTGGATCTTCGGACACCTCATCGACGGAACCCAGGCCGATTACGTCCGGGTGCCCTACGCGGACAACAGCCTGCACAAGCTGCCGGACGGTGTGTCCGACGCCGAAGCCGTCATGCTGTCGGACATCCTTCCGACGGGCTTCGAAATCGGCGTGCAGTACGGGCAGGTCAAGCCCGGCGACGTCGTCGCCGTCATCGGCGCGGGGCCGGTCGGCCTGGCCGCGATGGCGACCGTCGGCCTCTACGGCGCCGCTACCGTCATCGCGATCGACCTCGACCAGAACCGGCTCGAACAGGCCCGGGAATTCGGAGCCACCGACACGGTGCTCTCCGGAGCCGCGGACTGGAAGGAGCGGGTGCTCGCCCTCACTGACGGTTCGGGAGTGGATGTGGCGATCGAGGCGGTGGGGATCCCGCAGACCTTCACCATGGCCACCGAGATCGTGCGGCCCGGCGGGCACGTCGCCAACGTCGGCGTGCACGGCAAGCCAGTGGAACTGCACCTGGAGACGCTCTGGATCCAGAACATCAACATCAGCATGGGGCTGGTCAATGCAAACACCACCCCGATGCTGCTGAAGCTCGTGGCGCAGAAGAAAATTCCGGCCGACAAGCTCGCCACCCATCACTTCACCTTCGACCAGATGCTCGACGCCTACGACACCTTCGGCCGGGCTGCCGAGACCAAGGCGCTCAAGGTTGTGATTACTCGCAGCTAGTCCGCATCCGTGATGCGGGTGTGAGGGCGCATAATCAGGACTGACCACGGGTCACGGGCGGCATTCGCCACTCCTGTCGCGTGAACGGTGGAGGTACAGCGCGTGGAAAAGACGGCACTGGAGAAGACGGAACTGGCCAGCAGATCCGTTGCCGACGTGGGCGCTGCCAGCGGGCGGATCGTCGACGCCGCAGCGCTTTCGGCCGAGCAGGTACTTACCGGATTGAAATGCGGGCGTCCCGGCCTCAGCAGCGAGGATGCCGCCGCGCGGATGACCTCGGTGGGGCCCAACGCGTTGCGCACCCACAAGGCGCGGGCGTGGGCGGTCCTCGGCCGCCAACTGAAAAGTCCCATTCTGATCCTGCTGTTCGTCACCGCCGGTCTCTCGCTCGCCCTCGGCGATGCCACCAATTCCACGGTCATCGGCGTGATTCTGGTCTTCAGCGTGGGGCTCGGGTTCTGGAACGAATTCCGAGCCGAGCGCGCCGCGGAGGCGTTGCACTCCCGGGTGACGCATCGCGTGGTCGTGATCCGTGACGGCACGCCACGCGAGATCGACGTGGTCGAGCTGGTGCCCGGGGACATCGTGCGGGTGGGCCTCGGCGCGATCGTACCGGCCGACATCCGTCTGCTGAACTGTGATGACCTTCTCGCCGACGAGAGCATACTCACCGGCGAGTCACTGCCGGTGGGCAAGAGCCCCGCGCCGGTCGCTGCCGGCGCCGCACTGGGGGACCTGGCCTCTTGCATCCTGATGGGCACCGTCATCCAGTCCGGCAGTTGCACCGGCGTGGTCGTGGCCACCGGCGGCAACGCCGAGTTCGGGCGCATCGCACTCGGGTTGGGTGAGCGCCAGCCGGAGACGCAGTTCCAGGCCGGGCTTCGACGGTTCTCGGTGCTGCTGCTCGAGGTGGCGCTCGCACTCACCAGCTTGATCTTCGTGATCAACCTGCTGCTGCACCGGCCGCTGCTCGAATCGTTGCTGTTCTCGCTGGCCATCGCGGTGGGGATCACCCCGCAGCTGCTGCCCGCCGTAGTGAGCACGAGCCTCGCCACCGGCAGCCGACAGCTGGCCCGCAAAAAGGTATTGGTCAAACGGCTGGTCTGCATCGAAGACCTGGGCGACATGGACGTACTCGTCACCGACAAGACCGGCACCCTAACCGAGGGACACATCGCCTTCACGGGTGCGCTGCCGGTTGACACCGGCGTGACGGCCGACGAGTTGTTCCGGCTGGGGCTGCTGGCCACGGAGGTCGACTACACCGAACACTCCGGCGGGGCCGTCGGCCAGAATCCGCTCGACACCGCACTCTGGGAGTCCAGCCAGGCGGCCACGTTCGACCCGGCCGGATGTGAACGGATCGGCCTCATTCCGTTCGACCACCAGCGGCGTATGACCAGTGCCCTGGTGAGTGAGAACGGTGCTCCCGCGCGCCTGATCACCAAGGGCTCTCCCGAAGATGTGCTCGCCCGGTGCGTCGCCGTCCCTTCAGGGGCACAGCCTGTCCTTGATGCCCAGTTCGACGCTGGCGCCCGCGTGATCGCGGTGGCTGCCCGCCCGGCGCCCGGCCTCGCCGACATCGAGACAGCGGATGAGTCCGGCCTGCGCCTGGTCGGGTTCCTGGTCTTCCTCGACCGGCCCAAGACCGACGCCAAAGCATCGTTGGAGCTCCTGGCCACCCTCGGGATCACGGTGAAGATCGCCACCGGGGACAACGCACGAGTGGCCGAGAAGGTGTGCGCAGACCTCGGGCTCGTCTCCGGCGGCACACTCACCGGCGCGGAGATCGACACGCTTTCTGACGCGGAGCTCGAAGTCGCCGCGGGCAGCACCCGCATCTTCGCGCGGGTCTCGCCCGAGCAGAAGGCGCGCCTCATTAATGCCCTCAGGAGGAGTGGCGGTGCGGTGGGGTTCCTCGGCGACGGCGTGAACGATGCTCTCGCGTTGCACGCGGCGGACATCGGGATCTCGGTGGAGAGCGCTACCGATATCGCAAAGGATGCTGCCGACGTTGTGCTGCTCGATAAGGACCTGGCGGTGCTGGCCGACGGCGTGATGGAGGGGCGGCGGATCTTCGCCAACACCATCAAGTACGTGTTGATGGGCACGTCGAGTAATTTCGGCAACATGTTCAGCGCGGCCGCGGCATCCGTCGTCCTGAGCTTCCTGCCCATGCTGCCCGGCCAGATCCTGTTGAACAACCTGCTCTACGACACCGGTCAGCTCGCCATCCCGGGTGACCGTGTGGATAAGGAGCAGTTGCGCGCACCGTCACACTGGGACATCGCGTTCATCCGCCGGTTCATGTTGCTGTTCGGCCCGTTGAGTTCGATCTTCGACTTCGCGACCTTCGCACTCATGCTGTTCGTGTTCAACGCTGCGCCGGGGGAGTTTCGCGCCGGCTGGTTCATCGAGTCGATCGCCACCCAGACGCTGATCATCTTCGCGATCAGAACGCACCGGGTGCCGTTCTTCCGCAGCCGCCCCTCGACCGGCCTGATCTGCGCGTCGCTCGGGGTAGTGGCCGTTGGCGTTTACCTGCCACTTTCGCCGCTGGCGGGGGTGCTCGGTTTCGACCCGCTGCCGGCCCCGTTCTTCCTCACCCTGGTCGGACTGGTCGTGCCGTACCTGGTGCTCGTGGAGATCGCGAAGAGTTGGTTCTTCTCCCGTGCCGCCCAGCGGCCCGCCGTGTCGGCGCCGCAGCGAGGGCCGATTCACCACATCGGCCGGCGGGCTGCCCGCTTCAGCGCGCCGGTGCACGTCAGGACGCTGGTTCCGGGTTCGCGGGTGACGCGCGTGGGAGGGCGGCGCCGCCGGCGGCAGCGTTCACCGCACCTTGCCCGCCCAGTACGTGTGGGGAGACGTCGCTCCGCTGGTCCTGACCATTGACCTGCGTCACCGGGATGAATCGCCGCGCTGGAGGCAGGTCGTCGAGCCCCGCCCTAGTCGTCCCCACTCTTCGTTGTTGACGCCGATTCGGCTAGGTGATTAGGTGGTGGCGCTCGCTGGCGGGCCGCAGGCCTGGCCGAACAAAGGTTGTCCAGGGTGTTTCCCAGGGCCAGCCTTCCGGCAGGTGGAGTGTGATGCGCCGGACGGAGGACGGTCCGTGCCGGGACGGTGACGAGTTTCCGGCGGATGATTGGCGAGACTGGTGTCGGCGATCGTCGCGGCGGCGCGGGTGAGGTTGAATGCCATCACCGCCAGGACGAGCCAGGCGGCGTTCGCGGTGAACACCCCGGATGGCAGGTGCGACGGGTAGCCTTCTTCCCATGGGGTAGTCATGGTGACCTCGGGGAGGCTGAAGACCGATGGCGACGGATGGTCGAGCGAGGGTGATAGTGCAGGAGGGGCCGTGGGGCTTCGTCTTTCTCGTGGCCTATATTGGAGCCGCCATTGACTTCGTCTCTGTGTCGGATGGTTCATTCTGGGGTGTCGTCCTTGGGCTGCTGCAGGCGATCGTCTGGCCGGCATATGTCGTTTACCATGTGTTGCTGCTGATCGGTGTGTGATCGAAGGCGAGGCTAATTCTTTCCCAAACCGGCTACCGAGGATCGTTCAGGTCGATGGACTCGAGATGCTCGGGCACCCGGGCACTCCATCCCAGTTCATGCTTGATGCGCACGCGTAGGGCGTCCGACGCGTCAAGCTCCCCGTGGGTGATGTAAGTCATTTGTGGGGGGCGCGGGGCGGCACGGAGCCAATCGAGAATATCGTTCGAGTCCGCGTGGGCGGAGAGGCTCTCGATCTGTACGACTTCGGCGTTGATCGGGATGTCCCGTCCGTAGATGCGCAGCGTTTTCACCCCGGCCAGGAGTGACGCACCGCGGGTTCCTCCGGCTTGGTAGCCGGAGAGCACGATTGCGTTGCGGGGGTCGGATCCATACGCCGCAACATGGTGGAGGACCCGGCCCCCAGAGAGCATTCCGCTGGCCGATATGATGATCATCGGGCCGCCGCGGAGGTTGAGAGCCTTCGAATCATCCACCGTCCGAACCAGTGTGGCGAGCTTGTACATCTCGGTGAATTCATCGGCGCTGATTCGGTGCTCGTCCTGATGCCGTTGGTAGATTTCCGATGCATCCACGGCCATCGGACTATTCAGAAAAACGGGGACGTCCGGGATCGCGCCGGAGACGCCCAAGCGCGAAATGTGCAGAAGGATCGACTCGGTCCGGCCGACGGCAAACGCGGGAATCACGATGACGCCGCCCCGCCCCGCCACCCGACGGATGACGGCGCCGAGTTCGGCGGCCGGGTCGACGCCTGGGTGGGTTCGATTTCCGTAGGTCGACTCCGTCACGAGAACGTCGACGGCTCCGAGAGCCCGGGGGGCGCGCATGAGCGGATCGTCCGCCCGGCCGAGGTCTCCCGTGAAATGGACCGATGCTCCGTCCGCGTCGAGGACGACCTGGGAGGCGCCGAGGATGTGGCCGGCCGGGACGAACCTGGCGTGGAACTTCTCCCCGAGGTCGAGCGTTTCGTCGAATCCCTTCACCCGGAAGGATGCCAGCGAAGCGGTGGCGTCGGCCTCCGTGTACACCGGTCGCGGGTTCTGGTGCCGGGACGACCCGTGTTTCTTCGAGAAGTCCGCTTCTTCCTCGAGTAGGTGACCGCTGTCCGGAAGCAGCAGCGCGCACAGCTCGGCGGTGCCGGAGGACGCGTAGATCGGTCCGGTGAACCCGTCGCGGACAAGGGCAGGGAGGTATCCGCTGTGGTCCAGGTGAGCGTGGGTCAGGAGCACCGCATCGATCGAATCGGCAGGCACCGGGAAGGGGAGGCGATTCCGGTCACGCAGTAGTTTGTATCCCTGAAAGAGTCCGCAATCGACTAGAATCCGGTCCCTGTCCGTTTCGACGAGATAGCGTGAGCCGGTGACCGTTTCTGCCGCTCCCAAAAACTGCAGGCTGCTCATTGCGCGGCTCCGACGATCAGAACCGGTGAGGGGGCTTTCACGACGATGGAATGGCTCACCGAATCTAGAAGGTACCCCTTTAGGCCCTGGAGTCCGTGGTTGCCGACCCCGAGCAACGCTGCTCCGCGAGCCGCTTCGAGCAGTACCTCGTGGGCAGGTCCGCGCATCAAAGAAATCATGAGAAGCTCCGATCAGTTCAAACGCTCTCACAGCCTGCCTGCTGTGTCGGGCAGCCGGCCAGAGACTAAGGTCCCGTAAATCGGCCCGCTGGGTCTTTGGTCCCTTCCCCGGTGGCGCCGAGCCGAGGTGGCTGGCCAGGGAGGTCGGTGGTGGAGAGATGCAGGCGTGGACGAGTCACACCACACGCTGAGGATGCCGTCCCGCCGGTGCCGCTCGACTCCGCCATCGTGTTCGCCCCGGCCGGCAGGCTCGTCCCGCTGGCGCTCGAGTCGACGATCCGCGGCGGGACCCTTGTTCTGGCCGGAATCCACATGTCTGACATCCCGGCGATGGAGTATTCGAACCATCTGTTCCTTGAGCGTGACCTGTGCCCGGTGACCGCGAACACGCGGGCAGACGGCGCCGAGTTCCTGCGGCTCGACCGCACGCTCAACCTCAAGCCGACCGTGACGGCGTATCCCTTCGAACGCACCGGGCAGGCGCTCGATGACCTCAGAGCCAGCCGGGTGTCGGCCTCCGCCGTCATCGTTTTCAAGTGAACCGGTGCGGATTCGGGAGAAGTGCTGACAACGTTTCCCCGGCGTGACGGCCGACGAGCTGTTGGTCCTCACTTACGACCCGTCTACGAGTCGGGAGATGGTGAGTCAATGGTGCCCTCGCCTGCTCGCGCGCCCTGGCTCGTCTGCTCCGCCTTCGCGGCCGCTTGGCGCTCGTCGAGCCGACTGCCGACCGCCCGTAGGGCCCCGAGGATCGTTGCCAGATCGACAAGTTCCTGGATGAGGGCGCCGGCAGTCGCTGGAATTACCCCGAACGCGGCGATCACCATCAACACGACCGAGAGCGCAATTCCTAGCCAGATACTTTGTAAGGCAATCCGAACGGTGTCGCGTCCGAACTCGACTGCGAGCGCGACGCGGGAGATGTCGTCGACGAGGATCACCGCATCCGCCGATTCGCTCGCCGCAGTTGCGCCTCTGGCACCCATAGCGATGCCCACATCCGCCGCGGCGAGTACGGGCGCGTCGTTCACTCCGTCGCCGACCATAATCACTGGCCGCTCCGCGATACCGCCGACCTCAGCCACTTTGTCCGCTGGTAGGCATTCCGCGCGAACCCGGGTGATGCCCAGCTCCGACGCGACGTGCTGCGCCGTTTCGGCGGCATCGCCGGTGAGCATCATCGACTGCTTAACGCCCAGCTCCTCGAGCCGTTGCAGCGTGGCTTTCGCGTTCACCCGCAGGCGGTCGCTTGCCAGCAGTGCTCCCGCATACACCCCGTCGATCGCCACATAGACGGCCAGCTCGCCAGGCGCGATCTCCGCGCGCCGCGCATCCGGAGCATGCTGGGCGACGAACGCGAACTTACCAACCACCACCTCGCGGCCCTGGATACGAGCGACCACGCCATTCGTGGCGGCCTCTTGCGCCGTCTCGGCCTCGTGCAATTGGAGTCCATGCTCTTTGGACGCAGCGATCATCGAAGCCGCGAGCACATGCGACGAATACTGCTCGGCGCTCGCTACGGAGGTCAGCACCTCGTCCGCGGTGAACGGAGGCTCCGGCCGGACCTCCGCGAGGGCTGGCGTTCCGTAAGTGAGGGTGCCGGTCTTGTCGAAAACGACCGTCTTCGCCGCGGACAGCTGTTCCAGCACCCCGCCGCTTTTAACGATGACGCCGTTGCGCGCGGCCCGGCTCATACCGCCGATGAACGCCACCGGCGCCGCGATCAGCAGAGGGCACGGGGTGGCGAGCACCAGCACCTCGGCGAACCGTACCGGATCACCACTCAGCCACCACGCGATCGCCCCGAGCGCCAGCGAGAAGATCGTGAACGGTAGGGCGTACCGGTCGGCGAGCCGAACGACCGGAGCTTTGCTTTCAGCGGCTTGGGCGACCAGGGCGACGATCTGCTGGTATTGACTAGCCGACGCTGTCTCCGTGGCTCGGATCTCCACGGCTTGCTGGCCGTTCACGGCACCGCTGAGCACAGGGTCTCCGACCCGTTTCTCAACGGGGATGCTCTCCCCGCTGATCGAGGATTGGTCGAGGGTGGTCTCGGCGGAGAGCAGCACGCCGTCGACCGGTACGATCTCAGACGGGCGCACGAGCAGCACATCGCCCACCCGCACCTCATTGACCGGCAGGTCGCGGTAGCCCCCCTCCGTAGAGCGGTGCGCGAGCTGTGGCGCCCGGTCGAGCAGCGCGTCCAACTCACGTTTGGCCCGCTGGTTTGCGTAGTTTTCGAGTGCTTCGCCGCCGGTCAGCATGAGAACGACGAGCAGGGCCGCGACGTACTCGCCGACCACGACCGTGGAGACGATCGCTGTCACGGCGAGGATGTCGAGTCCGAATTCCCGACGCAGCAGTGCCCGCACCATCCCGACGGCCTGCCAGGCAGCGACCGTGAGCGAATATGCGCTGAACAGCCACTGCACGAGCCAGCCAGCGCCGCCAAGTGCCAGGAGGATCCCGGTGACGCCCACAGCAATCGTGAGCGTGACCAGCCAATACCTCCGTGCGAGATCAAGAATGCGGGACATGAGTCGCATATTAGTTGAGTACGAGGCTGTCATGGCGGGAACTCATTCCATCGGGCGGTGGTCACCACCACCGTGACAGGCCGGACTCCCGCGCCGAAAGCGCGACGGCTCCAGACGCAATTCCAGCGTGAAGCGCCGCACCACCGACCGGCGAGGCGCTGTCGCTGGCCGCGTCTGTCGAACGGGTCTACGGTTAGCGGACGTCGGTGGTTGGGGGTAGGACCAAGAACACCTACGTCTCGCGAAGTACAAACGGATCATGGCCAGGCGCCCGAAATCCATTGCCATCGTCGCTCTTGAACACAGCATCCTGGTTGCGGTCTGGAACATGCTCGCCAACGGTGAAGCCTACGACGATCCCGGCGGAGACTTCTTCGCCAAACTCGACCCAGCCAAAGCCAAAAGCAGAGCCATCCGACAACTCAAAACCCTCGGCTTCAACGTGTCATACACGGACAGCACGGACCCGCCGATGATCAGTCCGGCGCCGATCATGCCGATCACCGCGCCGAGGATGAGGAGGATCCACGCGCCGGGGTTTGCGCGGGAGTTCGGCCCGGACACCGGAGAGTTGCCGTTTCCTGCCGCAGTGATGCTCACTGTCTTACCACCTTCATCATGTCGCTGTTCGCTGTGGATCGCCGGTCGCCCCCGCTTGATTTCACAGTGCCGACCAACCGCCGTCGCTGGCCAGGACTGTGCCCGTAACATTGAGCGAATCGTCGCTGAGCAGCCAGGTGATCGACGCGGCGAGTTGCTCAGGCGTCGCCATCGGAGGCACCATCAGCTGCATGAACGGTCCAAGACGACCGCCGGCGAATTCCGAGTTGAACGGCGCCTCGATGTTGGTGGCGACGCCGCCGGGAGCGACCACATTACAACGGATGCCCTCGGGCGCGTAGAAGAAGGACGTGCTCCTGGTGAAGCCGATGACCGCGTGCTTCGACGTCGTGTACGCCGTTCCCGCCGCCGATCCGCGGAGCCCAGCCTCGGAGCTCACGTTCACGATTGAGCCATACTTCGCCTCACGCATGAGGGGGAGGACAGCCCGGGTGAGCCGCATGATGGCGGTGACATTGACGTTCATCACCCGCTCCCAGGTGGCGTCATCGAGCTCATGCGGAGGGAGGAAGCCGTCCATGATCCCGGCGACGTTGGCAACGGCATCCACTCGACCGCCGGCGGCAGCCATGACCGACTGCACGGTGTCCTCAGCACTCACATCACCGACAACGGCGAGGAAGTTGTCGTCGCCGAGCTCCGTCGTCAACTGGTCGAGGCGTTCGCGTGAGATGTCGGTGCCGATCACTCGGGCGCCCTCTGCGCGGAGTCGGATAACCGTTGCGCGTCCGATGCCGGAGCCGGCCCCGGTGACAATCGCGGTTTTGCCATCGAAACGTGAGGGGGAAGTGTTTGGCACGGGGGTCCTGTCAGGGGTGGGTGGCGGCGCTGGGGAAAGATTCCGTCGCGTCTTGATTCAATGACCCCCGGTGCGGGTCCGATAGGGTCGAACGTCCCGCGCCTGTGAAGCGTGCCGTGGCTCGCCGCGGGCTCACGCGCCAGGGGGAGGCGAGCGCCGGGGCGATACCCAGCAGTGCGAGTACAAGAATCAGCTCCAGCGCGCCGAGGCCGAAGTAAAGGGTCTGCAGCCACGAGTATGTTTCGATGATCGCAATCTCGACGAAAATCCAGATCAGCATCCCGAACCCGGCGACGGCACCCCATATCAGCGCTGAACGGCGTCGTGTCAGCAGCGCGATCGCGGCCGTCAGCTGGGATCCGCCGACGACGACTCCCACAATAAGACCGGGCACGACGAAGGAGGTGAGCGGTGTGTTCGCCAGGAACTCCAGTGGAACACAAACGCCCTCTGCGTTGAAGGCCAGCACAGCACCGGCGAATGAGGAGACTGCGCCGAACACCAGCAGCCCGATGAGCACGCCGGAAACGAGTCGAGCGGGTACGGAGACAGGCACGGTCGCGGTCCTTTCATTGGAGGCGCAATCATCCGGCTTTCGATTGACAGTTTCCACTCTCCCGCGCCAAACCGGGCCTGCGTAGAGGCGAAAGGCCCGCGTGCGCTGCGGCAATCGCCGGCTGACATCGCCTCGCGTCGCTTGAGTCGTCGATGAAGTACAGCGGTGAGCGTGTACTTCTCAGCCGCCCGACCCGGATCAGGCTGACCCGGCAGGACGGTCGTGAGGGCTAGCGTGAGCGTCAGCAAGTGCGTTGACCCGCGCTCGGATCCGTCCCAGGATCTCGACCGCCAGGCATCCGCCGAACTTATGACCAATCCGGTGACTGCTCAAGCGCAGGGAATTCACTCGGCCAGCGCCTCAAGCGCCTCGAACTCCTGCGCCACCAGCTCCCGCAGCACCGCAAGGTCGGGGCACGCGTCCGGGTCCGCGGCGATCGTCACGCCAAGCTCGCCCGCATAGCTGAGCACCACGAACGACACCGTGACATTGCCGGTCGGCACGCTCAACGGCAGGATGCCCGTGGTCGGGCATCCGAACAGCGCCACCCGCGTCTCCGGCCCACGCGTTGTGCTGACGAAGGTGTGGATCATCCGTTGCCGGGTGATGAATCGCTGGTAAAGGCCCACCCGCGCGAGCAGCCGGAACAGCGGGCCGAGCAACGCTGTCGACGCGCCGGGCGGTTTCTGTTTGGCGGCGCCGGTGAGCGTGGCGACCGCTTCGAGCCGTGCCACCGGGTTGCCCACGCCCGGGATGGCGAGCGGGATTACCCCGCTCTGGTTGCCGAGGTTGCCTCCACTGGCCTGGCGACGGGCGGAGAACGGCACCGAGGTCACGATCTCGTCGGCGTGCTCGCCGCGCCGTTCCAAGAGACGGTGCAGCGCGCTGGCGACGACCGTGAGCACGACGTCGTTCACGGTTGCACCGTGCGCGTGGGCAACCCGGTGAACCTCGTTCACCTCTGCACGGACGCTTGCGAACGCGCGCCTCGGCCCGGTCGGCCGGTTGAGCGATGTGGGTGCCACGCGGGCGCGGGCCGCCGGGCGTAGTTCGGCCGCCGCGCTGCCGAGTCGGCGCAGCGCTGCCGGCAGTCGCCCAAGTGAACGGATGCGTCCCAGCGCGGCTTCGACGGCCAGCCGCCCTCTCGACGGACCCGGCCGCGGAAAGCCAGCGTCGGCGGCCTCCGGCGCACCGTCGACGAGGCTGGCCAACACGCCCAAGCCGCCAATCCCATCTGCGAGCACATGATGGAAGACCAGGATCAGCGCCGCCTTGCCCGGTGCCGTGTCCGTCACCAGCGTCGCCGCCCAGAGCGGGCGGTCCCGCGGCAGCCGGACGCCGATCAGCTCGGCGGCTATGCCCATCACCGCTGACTCTCCCCCCGGCGCCGGGCATGGGAGCGAGGTCAGGTGGTTGGTGATCGTGAATGAGGGGTCGTCGACCCAGATCGGCCGGCCGCATCCGACCAGCGTGTTTTGCAGTCTCTGGCGAAGCCGCGGGACCGCAGTGATGCGCCGGGCGAGGAGGTCGAGCGCCTGCGCCGGATCGAGGCCGTCCTGCGCGTCGAGCAGCAGCACAGCGCCGACCTGCAGCGGCGTGGAACTGCGCTCGGACACCAGCGACATCAGGTCGTCGGTGGTGACCCGGCTGATCGGCTGGTGCTGGCTCATGGCCCGACGGTACACCCAAGCAGGCACCCCGACGATTGCCTCGACCCGCCGGACACGCAGGCCGGCCTGCCGCAGCGTCCCCAGATCGCCTGGCTCCTAGACTGGCTGCCGTGGCCCAGCATCCGAAGTCGATGACGCGCTACGAGGCCGTCATCTTCGACATGGACGGCGTCGTCACCGACACCGCCGTCGTGCACGCCGCCGCGTGGAAACGTCTGTTCGACGAGGTGCTACCCATGCTGGCGCCCGAGGCTGCACCCTTCGACGAGGTCGAGGACTACCGACGCAGCGTCGATGGCCGCCCGCGCGAAGACGGCGTGCGCACCTTCCTTGCTTCGCGTGGCGTGAGGCTGCCCGAAGGGATGGAGCACAGCGCACTCCGCACGACGAAAGCCCCGACCGTGCAGTCCCTGGCCGCCCGCAAACAGTACTTCTTCGACCGGCAGCTCGACCAAAACGGGGTGAGCGCCTACCCCGACGCCGTGACACTGCTGCACCGCCTACGGGCTCGGGGCATCCCGACTGCCGTTGTCACGTCGAGCCGCAACGGCCGGCGGGTGCTGCGGGCAGCCGGAGTCGGTGACCTGTTTGACGTCACCGTCGACGGCACCGACGCCCAGCGGATGCGCATGGCGGGCAAGCCCGACCCGGCCACCTTCCTCGAGGCGGCACGCCAGCTGCACGTGACTGCGGCGAAGACCGCCGTACTCGAAGATGCGGAGGCCGGTGTCACGGCGGCATCGAACGGAGGCTTCGGCTGCGTCGTCGGGGTCAGCCGGCACGGCGCCGACGGAGGACTTCGCGCTGCGGGCGCCCACCTGATCGTGACCGACCTGAGCGACCTCGACACCCGCCTCGCCGCCGCCCACCCTGGCTGGGCGGGCGGAGAATCTGAGAGCGACCCGTGGCGGCTGCACTACGTCGGATTCGATCCGATGGCGGAGCCGCTGCGGGAGACTCTGTGCACGCTGGGCAACGGCTATTGGGCCACCCGGGGCGCTGCCCCGGAGGTCGATGCCACAGCACCGCACTACCCCGGCACCTATCTCGCCGGCGTCTACAACCGGCTCCGCACCCAGGTCGACGGCCACAGCACCGAAGACGAAAGTCTGGTGAACGCGCCGAACTGGCTGCCCCTCACGTTCCGTACCGGCGGCATCCACGGTGACGACGAGCACCGTGACGACGAGCACGGTGACGACGAGCACGGCGACGCCGAGACCTGGTTCGATGTCGACACGGCCGAGCTCCTCGACTACGAGCAGACCCTCGACCTCGGTCGTGCCGTGCTCACCCGCGCCTTCCGTACCCGGGACACTGCCGGCCGAATCACGCGCATCACCCAGCAGCGCTTCGTCTCGCAGCACGACGACCAGGTGGCCGGCCTCGAGGTCACGTTCGAGGCCGAAAACTGGTCTGGTCCGCTCACCCTGCGCTCGGCGTTGGAGGGCCGCGTCGCCAACCGCAACGTGCCCGAGTACCGCCTGCTGGCTGACAAGCACCTGGTGCCGCGTACTACCGCCGAGCCGGACGCGGACACCGTGCTGCTCGAAATGGAGACCTCCCAGTCCGGCATCCACATTGTGATGGCCGCCCGTACGCGGGTGCTCATCGACGGGGTGGTGCGGCATCCGCCCCGCACTCTGCTGACGGATGCCGCAGGCTGGGTCGCCCACGAAATCTCCCTGGAGGCCAGGGAGGGGCATCCGTTGACCGTCGAGAAGACCGTGGTCGTCTGCACCTCGCGCGACCGGGCCATCTCATCGCCCACGCTCGCGGCCACCAACCGGATGCGCCGGCTGCCCGACCATGCGGCACTCTTGTCCGCGCACGAGACAGCGTGGCGGGTGCTGTGGAACGAGTTCACGGTGCTGTTGGAGACAGATTCCCAGCAGGCCGATGAGCGCCAGCAGCTGGCACTGAACATCAACACGTTCCACGTGCTGCAGAGCGTCGCCGCCGTCACGGCTGACCTCGACGCGGGGCTGCCGGCGCGTGGGCTGCACGGTGAAGGGTACCATGGTCACGTCTTTTGGGACGAAATGTTCGTCTACCCGACGTTGTCGATGCACCGCCCGGAGATCAGCCGGGCGCTGCTCGGCTACCGCTACCGCCGGCTCGGAGAAGCACGGGCCGCTGCGCGGGCGGCAGGCCATCAGGGGGCAATGTTTCCATGGCAGAGCGGCATCGACGGGAGCGAAGAGACGCCCACCGAATTGTTCAACCTGCGCAACAACGCCTGGATGCCCGACAACTCGCGCCTGCAGCGGCATGTGGGCCTCGCCATCGCGTACAGCGCGTGGAAATTCTACGAGTCCACCGGCGACATCGGCTACTTGGTCGAGCAGGGCGCGGAGCTGATCATCGAGATCGCCCGGTTCTTCGCCAGCGTGGCCACGCACGACGAGGCTGCCGACCGGTACGACATCGCGGGCGTGATGGGGCCCGATGAGTTCCATGACGGGTATCCGGACGCCCCGGGGAAGGGACTTCGCAACAACGCCTATACGAACGTGATGGCCGCCTGGGTAATGCAGCGGGCAGCGAATGTTGTTAACCTGCTCATGCCCCGGTACGCCGACCAGGTGTGGAACCGGGTCGGGCTGCGTCCCGGTGAGTCGGCAAGGTGGCGGCTCATCGGCAGCCGGTTGCGCGTTCCGTTCCACGCCGACGGCGTGATCAGCCAGTTCGAGGGCTACGAACAGCTGAAGGAATTCGACTGGGCCGGCTACCGCGCGCGCTACGGCGTGATCGGCCGGCTCGACCTCATCCTGGCCGGAGAGGGCGACAGCACCAACAACTACAAACTGTGCAAACAAGCAGACGTACTGATGCTGCTCTATCTCTTCAGCTCCGACGAACTGCGCGAGGTGCTGCGTGGGCTCGGCTACGACTTTGCGCCGGAGGCGATTCCGCGCACCGTGGAGTATTACCGCGAGCGCTCCAGCCACGGTTCAACCCTCAGCAACGTGGTGCACTCGTGGGTGGAAGCGCGCGGCAACCGGGCGCGTTCCTGGGACTTCCTCGTGCAGGCGCTGGAGAGCGACCTGGCCGATATCCAGGGCGGTACCACCCACACCGGCGTGCACTTGGGCGCGATGGCCGGTTCGATCGACATGGTCACGCGCTGCTATACCGGTCTGGAGCTGCATGACGGCATGCTGTGGCTGCATCCTGTGCTCCCCCCGGAAGTCGAACAAATCGACTTCACACTCTATTTCCAGCAACAGCTGATCCGGGTGACCGTGGATTCGGCCGTGTTGCGCCTTTCCGTCTACCCGGGCGGGGTCGTGCCGATCACGGCGATGGTAGAGGGAACGGCAGCTCGGCTGAGTCCGGGCGAGACGCGCGAGTTCGCCTACAGCAACTCTTAGGACCGTCGCCCTGGCCCCTTGCGGACGCCTCGAGTTGGTTCGCATCGTCAGAGGGCTTCATTCCACAGTGTCACCCTGTCGCCTCGCGAAGACCTGCGCGCAGGGCAGCCAGGTCAGGACGGCCGTCACGCCCGACGAAGCCGCCCGGCGATGAGGAACACGTTGACCTGGTCGACATGGTCGAGCACCATGTTCGCCTCATCGACCGTGACACTGTTCGCTTGCCTCATTTACATGGCGGTGCACGAAGCGACTCATGGGGTCGTCTTGCAAACACTGACCACGGTGAAGCACTCCTATGCGGTGCGGTTCCCCTTCCTGACGACCGGAAACCACGCATATCTCACCCGCCGGAGCGCGATCGTTGTTGCCCTCGCACCCGCTGTCATTTGGGGAATCCTGCTGGTTGCCGCCCTGCTCGCCCTTCCGCAGGACTATCTGCTGACCGCCTACATCCTGCTGGCACTGAATTTCGCGGGATCCGCCCGGGGACTGCGTCGAGGCGTACGTGGTGTCTCGGCAACAGCCCGACGCGCTGGTCCAGGACGACGGGGACAAGGTCCACGTCTTCGTGCCTCAAGATTCGCGATAGGGGCCACCCGCTTCACAGCCTTGGCGCGTTCTCATTCGGCCCGGAACGGGTTCCCTAAGCGGCAGGCGAGGTTACCCGGCGGTCGACTGTGGCGTTCGCCGCCCCAGTCGGATCAGCGCGATCCCCACGGCGATGAACCATGCCCATAGCAGCACGCCATAGCCCCCGTAGAGCAGCGGTGCCACATGACGCAGCGCCTCACGGAGCACGCCCAGTGCGCCGGTCAGCACGCCGAGCCAGGCGACCGCCCGTGGCAGCACGCGACGGGTCATGACGATGGAAATCAACAGGATCCCGGCCGCTGAGAGCACACCGACGATCGCCGGTGTGTTGTTCTCGGCGACGATCGCCTCGGCGGCCGCGGCGAACCGGTCGCGATCGGCGGCGGCGGCGGCATACTGGTTGCGGCGGTGCGCCGCGAGCTGGACGAGCAGGAGCGCGAGGACACGTTCCGCCTGCATTGGGCGAGCACGGCGAGCCGCGATAACGCCATCGGCAACCACGCAGGGAGGGAACTGACATGGCCCGGACCGATACTCGTAGCCGTCGTTGATTCACCCGCGGGTTTCGCCGCGGCGATGTCGCGATCGACGACGCCAAACGCTCGGAGTGAGCCTTTCCGCCGTCATTGTTGTGGAGCCGGTCGCTCAGACACGCACGGCTGCCGTCGAAGACGCAGCAGAAGAGTCGCTGAATCGTTCAGAGGTCTCCTGCGTTTCTGATCTCGTCAAACCAAAGCGTGACTTCGTTTGCGCTGTGCGCACGGACGAGAGCTTCCGCTGCGTCCGCGCCATACTGTGCCGCTTCCCGCAAAGCGATTTCGGCGCGAATCCAGCCCGGATCGTCTGGATCGCCGCGTTCGTCTTGACCAGCATGGTGTGTGCCTTGCACAGATTGACCGTGCCATTGCGCGAGGTGGGCGTATACAGCATCGAGAGTGGATTGGACGGAGCTGAGACTCAGCAACAAGGCCGATATGTCGGACGGCTTTGGAATTTCTTTCGTCTTCTCAGCTAACTCTGTCGCGACTTTCTCCAGCTGTTCGGCGGCCCGAATCTGACTCGAGTCTTCTTTCCCAATCACCATGATGCACTCCTTGGTCAAGATGGAACCCTAGTCCGAAGTCCGTCATTCAACGAGGCCGAAAGTCCCTACCTCCTTGGTTCTGCCGACCGTAGTGTTTGCCCAAGAGCGTAGAGCGAGGGAGCTATCAGGATGAACGAATACGCGGTTTGGTTTGAGGATATAGGTATGGGCGATGTCCCTCGGGTTGGCGGCAAGAATGCGTCACTCGGTGAAATGGTTCGCAACCTAGAAAGCAAGGGCATTCGAGTGCCTGCCGGTTTCGCCACGACGGCGTTCGCCTACCGTGCCTTCGTCGATGCTAATGGCATCGAGCCGGCCATCCGAGCACACGTACAGCAGTATCGCGCAGGGGCGGCGACACTTCGCGAAACGGGCGAGGCCCTGCGCGAACTGTTCCTGAATAGTGAATTCCCGGCGGAGCTCACCACAACGATCCTCGCTCACTACCGCGCCCTCGCTGAACGGAGCGGGGTAGCGAAGTTATCCGTTGCTGTTCGCAGCAGCGCCACGGCGGAAGACCTGCCGGAAGCGAGTTTCGCCGGGGCCCAGGAAACGTTCTTGAACGTGGTGGGAGAGCGCGAGTTACTTGATGCGTGCCGTCGCTGTTATGCATCCCTTTTCACCGACCGGGCGATCAGTTACCGAGAAGTCAAGCATTTCAACCACATGGACGTGGCGCTGTCGATTGGCATCCAGCGCATGGTTCGCTCGGACATCGGCGCCTCGGGGGTTATGTTCTCACTCGATACAGAGACCGGATTCCCTCGCGTCGCGGTGATCAGCGCTGCCTGGGGGCTTGGCGAAATGGTCGTGCAGGGTGCAGTGAGTCCGGATCGCTACCTCGTGTTCAAACCGCTACTGCCCGAACCGGGCGTCTCTCCAATTATCGATAAGGCTCTCGGTGCGAAGGCTCGAAAGATGGTCTATGGTCGTGGCGGCAGCGCGCGTACGCGCATAGTCGATACGCCAGCGCATCAAAGGCGTGCTTTCGTACTCAGCGACGCTGATACTCTCGAGCTGGCTCGATGGGCTGTGCACGTGGAGGAGCACTACAGGCGTCCGATGGACATGGAATGGGCAAGAGACGGACTCACCGGCCAACTGTTCATGGTGCAAGCACGGCCCGAAACGGTGCAAGCGCTCAAGAGCGGCACGAAGTTCACGGAATACCATCTGACTGGAGAGGGGACGCCGTTGTTGTCCGGTGCGGCCATCGGTGAGTCGATCGCCACAGGGGCGGCCTGTGTTATTCGTAATCCGGCGCAGATCGATGACTTCCGAGACGGTGCGATCTTGGTTGCGGAGATGACGGATCCCGACTGGGTGTCGATCATGACACGAGCCTCCGGCATCATCACGAACGAGGGTGGTTCAACCAGTCACGCCGCGATCGTGAGTCGGGAACTCGGTATTCCCGCGGTCGTTGGAACCGGGTCAGCGACCGAAGTGCTGAAAGACGGGCAGGCCATTACGCTGTCGTGCGCCGAAGGCGATGTGGGGCACGTGTATGACGGAGTGCTGAACTTCGAGACGGAAGAGATCGATCTCGGCACACTGCCGGCAACACACACAGCGGTGATGGTCAATATCGCCAGTCCGGCGGCAGCCTTTCGGTGGTGGCGGCTGCCCGCAGCGGGCGTCGGTCTTGCGCGCATGGAATTCATCATCAACGACCTGATCAGGATCCATCCGATGGCGCTCGTGCATCCGGAACAAGTGACTGATGAGAGTCAGCGCAGACAAATTCGACAGTTGACGGCCAACTTCGACGATCCCCAAGAGTTCTTTGTGGAAACCCTCGCGCTCGGCATCGCCAAGCTCTCGGCCCCGTATCACCCGCACGACGTGATCGTTCGATTGAGTGACTTCAAGTCCAACGAATATGCGCATCTGCTAGGCGGCCATGCGTTCGAGAATGCCGAGGAAAACCCCATGCTGGGCTTCCGCGGAGCCTCGCGCTATTACAGTCCCCGCTACCGTGAAGGTTTCGCACTCGAGTGCCGTGCGATCAAGCGCGTGCGCGAGCACATCGGCTTCACAAACGTCATCGTCATGGTTCCGTTCTGTCGTACCCCCGACGAAGCCGATCGTGTTTTGGAGGCAATGGCGCAGAACGGTCTCGTGCGTGGCGAGAATGGCCTACAGGTCTACATGATGTGCGAGATCCCCGCGAATGTGATTCGTGGTGCGGAGTTCGCCCGTCGCTTCGACGGCTTCTCGATCGGTTCCAATGATCTGACTCAGTTGGTTCTCGGGGTTGACCGTGACTCTGCAGAATTGGCCGCGCTCTTCGACGAGCGGGACGAGGCAGTGAAATGGATGATCACCGAGGCCATCGAAAAGGCGCACGCCGCCGGTATCAAAATCGGTATCTGCGGGCAGGCGCCCAGCAACTACCCCGACTTCGCGACCTTCCTCGTCGCGAGAGGGATCGACTCGATCTCGCTCAATCCAGACAGTTTCCTGAAAACAGTGCGCGCGATAGCGGATGCTGAAACTCAACCATCGGTTGGCAGCACACAGGCCGGTATTACGGCACCGGCCTGACCGGCTTGACCGGTGGTGTTTCGGCCGCAGATCTGCTTGACCGGTGTCCGGCATCCTTGACTTGCGTAAGAAAGGAGGGTGGCATCTTGAGCCCTCCTGTCGCCAGCTGGGGATCCCACCGGCGAGCGCCGATACTGCATCAACCCGTGAGGTTGATCAGTGCAATGTAGGCGAGTCTTAGTCAACGGTCACACGGAAAGCGAACCGGAAGTTGTCACGCGATCGCGGTATCCAGGCCGTGATACCGGAACGCTCTGACCATGTCGCCAACCGAAAACGACTCGGCGTGAAGGGCGGACGGCCGCCAGGTCTCGACAAGGAAGCGTACAAACGCCCCAACGTGATCGAGCGATGTTTCGAAGCTTTCAAACAGTGGCGAGGCATCGCGACCCGCTATGACAAACTCGCACTGACTTACCGCGGCGGAGTAGTCCTTCGTGCCATCACAATCTGGCTCGAGGCGGTAGGAGACACGCCCTAGTGTCAAAGGTCCCAAGAACTCTTCGTGCTGAACTCTTCGTGCTCGCATTTTCCAGGTGCGTCGCTGAGCGAAGAGGTCGCCCGCGCGAACTAAGGAGAACTCCCAACTAGCGTTTAATAGGCCCGCACGACGATGCGATTCTCGACATCCGTCACGTGCGGCGACGCCCATGCCGCGTGCCCGGCCTGCTGCTTCTCCGCCCAGGACTTCACGGTTCCGGTCAAGGTGACCGCATTCCCGGACACGCTGACATCAATGGTCTTCGCATCGAGCTGCGCGTTGCGAATCAGGGCGTTCTTGATGCGATCCTCGGCGTCCGTGGAAGACGGCCGCGCGGTCAACGTGATCCTGCTCTCGACCGAGTAGACACCGCGGAGGTACTGGACGGCACGCTTGGCGGCCCGACGCTGGAAGTCCCAATTCACCTGGCCGGTGAGAACCACAGCATGGTCGGTGATCTCGGCTTTGACGGTGTCAGGAACGTTACTGGCGCCCTTCAGGGCACGCTCAACCTCCTTAGCGATATCCGTCTCGGTGACCGCCCACTTCGACTTCGGATGCACGACCATGTTGTCGACGACAGTGTTCACGCCGTGGACCCGGAGCGCGGCACGTCTTGCGGCCATCCGCTCCGCGTAGCTATCGACCTCACCGGAGAGTGAAACAGCGCCGTCTTCAACGGCCACGCCGATTCCGGCGGCGTCCACGTCGGGGGTCCACTCGAGTTCGTCCTGGACAGCGATCTGGATACTCTGGTCGCTGTGAACTAACGTTGTAATGCTCATGTTCTTGTCCTTTCATCGCGCGTGCTAATTGCCCGCCCATCAACGGTCGCTCTTCTCGATATCAATACGTAGAGTCTTTGGTCCTGAGCGTTCCCGGGACCAGAAACCCCCTCACATCAGTCCCGCCTCCGTGGGCGCCAAGCAGCTCCCCGCAAGAATGGTCTCCGGATCTCGATAGGACGTTGGACTCTGTGCGTCGAAGACCGAATGCGAAATTCTGATCTCCTCGATCGGGCTCCTCCGATCGGGCCCTTCCTCATGAGGGCGTCCGTCTCACCAGCAAGGAGCACCATCATGAACGTTCTGGAATCACCCAAGCCCGGCGAAGCCGTCATCGATCCATCCGACATCGAGTTTGCCTCCGACACAACCGATCGACGTCACAGAGCTCCTCAGGCCACAACACGTCGGAGGCGACGAGACAGGGAGGCGACGGTAGCCCCCAGGAAACGTTGGACGGAGTAGAGCTGTGGCGATACGCATCTATCTGACCTCCGCAGAAGGACAGACCGGGAAATCGACGATCGCTGCGGGGCTCATCGAACAGCTGGTCCGCACAGGAAAGCGGGTCGGCGTGTTCCGGCCGCTCGTGCGCTCGAACGACGAGCAGGACGTCATTCTCGTGGCCCTGCTCGATCACGCCAACGCAGGATTCTCCTACGGGGATTGCGTGGCCACGGACTACGAACATCTTCACGGCGAGCCGGATGAGGCGCTACGACTCGTCGTCGATCGGGTCGCCAAAGTTGAGGCCAGATGCGATGTCCTCGTGATCCTCGGATCGGACTACACCGATGTCGGATCCCCGACGGAGTTAGCTACCAACGGCCGAATCGCAGCCAACCTGGCCGCCACGGTCGTCCTCGTGATCGGCGGGCGCCAGCCGGACGGGGGCCGGGCCCGCACGGAGGCCGACATAGCCGAAATCACTCGAGTGGCACTCGATGAACTACGCGAGGAGCACGCCGTCGTGAGTGCCGTCATCGTTAATCGCGCGGATCCGGAGCGCCTCGAGTCGATCTTGACCGCCACGACCCGCCTGGCGCATGGACTGCCCACCTGGATCATCGCAGAGGATCTTGAACTGACCTCACCGCTGCTCGGGAGGGTAATCGAGTCCGTCGAGGGCCGACTGATCAAGGGGGACGCGGCACTCCTCGAACTCTCCGTCCGAGGCACCGTGATCGCGGCGATGGCCCTTGAGAACATCCTCCCTCAGCTCGTCGAGGGTGGGCTCGTTGTCGTGCCCAGCGATCGTCCTGAAATGCTCATCGGGACGATCGTCGCGCACATGTCCCAAACGTTCCCCTCCCTGTCGGGCATACTCGTGAACGGAGGCTTCCCGATCGCGCCTCAGATCGAACGCGTCATCGACGGTCTTGGCACGTCGCTCCCCATCGCCGTATGCGATCTGGGGACCTACGAGACGGCTACTCTGGTGATGGCTTCCCGAAGCCGGCTCGCCGCCGACTCACCGCGAAAGTACGCGCTCGCACTCTCACTGTTCGCGAAGCATGTCGACGCGAAGACACTCGTGGCGGCGCTGACTGCGGAAGTCCCTTTAGTTCTGACGCCGATCAGATTCGAACGATCTCTTGGGGAGCGCGCGCGAGCTCGACAGATGCACATCGTCCTCCCCGAAGGCGACGACGACCGGGTTCTCACGGCGGCGGCGATCGTCGCGAAGCAAGGCCTCGCGCGGTTGACGATTCTCGGTGAGGACGCGGTCGTTCGGGGACGAGCCGCCGAGATCGGCGTCGATCTCGGGCCGGTACGGATCGTGTCAACCTCCGATCCGAAGCTGCATTCGCGATTCGTCGAGGAATATGCGCGAGTACGCGCCCACAAGGGCGTCACGCGCGAGATCGCCGAGACGAAGGTGTCCGATGTCTCCTACTTCGGCACGATGATGGTGCACCTCGGTCTTGTCGACGGCATGGTCTCAGGAGCGCGCCATACGACAGCGCACACCATCCGACCCGCCTTCGAGATCATCAAAACCACCCCCGGCATCTCGGTCGCCTCGAGCGTCTTCCTCATGGCCCTTGCCGACCGCGTGCTGGTCTATGGCGATTGCGCGATCATTCCCGAGCCCACCGCTGAGCAACTCGCTGATATCGCTATCTCGTCGGCGGCAACCGCGCGCGAATTCGGCATCGAACCTCGCGTGGCGATGCTCAGCTACTCGACCGGGGATTCCGGAACGGGTGGCGATGTCGACGACGTGCGCGCAGCCACCGCACTCGTGCGCGTGCGCGCGCCCGAACTCCCGGTCATCGGGCCCGTCCAATACGATGCGGCGGCGGACCCGGTCGTCGCCGCGGTAAAGCTCCCCGGCTCTGCGGTAGCGGGACATGCGACGGTCTTCGTGTTCCCCGACCTCAACACCGGCAACAACACCTATAAAGCAGTGCAGCGCACTGCCGGGGCCGTGGCGATCGGCCCCATCCTGCAAGGTCTGGCAAAGCCCGTCAACGATCTCTCCCGAGGCGCCCTCGTCCGCGATATTGTCAACACGATCGCGATCACAGCGATTCAGGCGCAAGAAACCTCAAAGGCGCGGAGCGATTCATCCTCGCCGTCAACATCGGGCCGTCGGATCTGAAGTGCTTTCTCGCGCGAACATTGCGAAGTGCGTCCGCGCGTCACCTCGCGGCGAAGGTGCGCCCGCTGATCGTGTCCGGAATCACTCGAACGTAGTTGAGCTTGTCCCCGAGCTGCGTCGGGATGAGGTCCAGAATGCCCGAGCGTTCAATGTCCTCGTCAGAGGCCAGTCGTGTCGCCTGCCCCTTCAGTACCACGCTGAACCAGCTGCCATCCTGAAGTTGCTCGACCTGGACGGCGACGTGCGGATGTTGCACGAGATCTTCCAGCTTGGTGCTCGGTGCGCTCCGGAAGAAGAGCTGGCGATTGGTGATCAGGTAATTGATGGGCATGATGTCGACGCCGACAGGTTGAGATCGTAGGGCGAGGTGACCGATGCCGGAATCCCCGAGGACTTTCCAGCATTCGACGTGACTCAATTCGCGCGTCTCATCGTCCTGCTCTGTCACGACCGCGGCTGGTCCGCCGTCCGGCTCGTGGCGTCGCTTGCGCCTATCCTGTTCGGAGTCTTCCATAAGGACAGTCTTCCCCCCAGCGCTGCCCACGATCAGGGCCGAAAGTCCCATAGCGATGGCGAGCAGTGAGATGGGACCTTCGTCCCTACCCTTGCAAACCCAGCGACTATTAACTGCGGCTCCATCCGGGTGACCGGGTCGGGATTGCATGGCTGCGACGCACCTGCGGCGTCTGCCAATGGTGCCCGGAGGGCAAGGAGAACCTCTGCCCTGACTCCCACTACACCGGCTGGAACATCGACGGCGGCGGCTACACGCCGAGCCGACAACGGTTCCCCAGGCGTTCGCCTACCCGCTACCCGCCGATGTCGACCCCGGCGAGGTGCGCCACTGGAGACATGAGATAGGGGGCCTTCGGCCTCGTCCAGGAAACCGGGAAAGAGCACACGTTGGTTGCATGAGTTTCACAGACGCAATCACGGCAGGATTCCGGAACTACGCACAGTTCTCCGGACGCGCTGGCCGCTCGGAATTCTGGTGGTGGATCCTCTTCACGGCACTGGTCAACGCGGCGTTCAACGCGCTAAACGTCGCCACACATGAGGGGAGCATTCTGCTCGGCTCAAGCCTCTCAGGGGTATGGTCAGTCGCCGTGCTCATCCCCACTCTCGCGGTCACGGTACGACGGCTGCGTGACGCTGGTCGCGGCTGGCCCGAACTCTTCTGGCGTCTACTGCCGATCGCCGGACTCATCGTGCTCATCGTGCTCATCGTGCATCTGTGCGACGCAAGCGTCGTGATGCCAACGGGCAACGCCCGACGGAGCGCAGTGGTTGCGGGAGAGGTCAAAACTGTATGTCTCCGAACGGCCAACCTAAAGTCAGGAGCATGAGTATGAATGTGAACCTAAATTTGAACTTGAACAACGGTGTGGAGATGCCGGCCCTGGGTTTCGGCGTATTCCAGACCCCGCCCGAGGTGACTGCGGCTTCCGTCGCCGAAGCGCTACGTGTCGGCTACCGACTCATCGACACCGCGGCGTCGTACTTCAATGAATGAGAGGTTGGCGAAGGCATCCGACGTTCCGGCGTGGACCGCTCTGAAGTATTCATGGAGACGAAAGTGTGGATCAGCGACTACGCCTACGACGAGACCCTGCATGCTTTCGAGAGGAGCGCGGGCAAGCTCGGCGTCGAGCAGATCGACTTGCTGCTGTTGCATCAGCCCGTCCCGACTCAGTTCGACAAGACCGTCGAGGCCTACCGGGCGCTGGGAGACGCTCCTTGCTGATGGCCGCGTTCGCGCGATCGGCGTCAGCAACTTCATGCCCAAAGTCCTTGCCGCGCTTCTGGATCGGGCGGGCATCATCCCAGCGGTGAACCAGGTCGAGTTGCACCCGTACTTCACTCAGCCAGACGTCCAGCAAGCGAACGCCGAGCAGGGCGTCCTCACGCGGGCGTGGTCGCCGATGGGCGGAATCACTAGCTACCGCGGTGGCGTGAAAAGCACGTTCGACGACCTGGTCATCGGCCAGATCGCCGCGGAGCACGGCAAGACGCCCGCGCAGGTCATGCTGCGCTGGCACCTCCAACAGGGGCGCTCGGGGATCCCGAAGTCGGTCAACCCCGAGCGGATCGCCGCGAATTTCGATGCCTTCGACTTCGAACTCTCCAGGGACCAGATCGCGGCGATCAATGGCCTCAACACCGGCGCGCGCGGCGGCCCGGGACCGGAGACGGTGACCCCCGAGGCGTTCGGCCGCGACATCCCCGAAGCCTGAGATCCAGTGCCGCCGATGGCGTGTCTTCGAATACTGACTGCCCATCCCAATCGGCAGTGCCGCCTACGCATCACTTCGCCCCTCGCGCTTGAGACGATTCTGTGCTCGGGAGGCCAGCAACATCTGAGCTCGTTCCCCCCAATGGTCTGAGCAAGGGACTTTCGGCCCTGTCCATACCGACTCAACGGCCTTTGACTGAAGGTCTGCGAAAGCCCTGACTACTCGAGGCTGTGAGTTGCAGCGTGCACCCCTGCCTCCACAACCGCAACGGGCGGATCGAGTGCCCTTGGTACTGCTCAGCGCAGAACGGGCAAACCAGCAGGGGTGGATGATCGCTTTTCAAGCAAGGAGTTCTCATGACGACACGTCCCCAACAGCGTGATGTGCAGCGGATCGCGGATGTGCGCGCACCCTGGTGTGTGACCATCTACGGCGAGGTCGACTCTTGGCTGCGCGGCAATCATGCGAGCGAGAAGGCGGATGCGCAGATCCGATCGTCGATGGACGGTCTGCATATCGGCGGCGCTCCGAGCGAGATTCTCGAGGCGATCCGAGACCACCTAAGCCGCCTTTCCGCATGGTCACCGAGCACTTCAGGCGGGATCGACCGACGCGTCCGCTCAGTCGGCATCTTCGCGACCGAGAACGGCGCCGAGATGTTCGTTCTCACCACGTCACCCACGCTTTGGGTTGGGGTCGCAGACCGGTTCCTGGTGAGTCCGCTGCTTGAGGGGGCTTTAGCGCTCATCC
Source organism: Glaciibacter superstes DSM 21135 (assembly GCF_000421145.1). Classification (GTDB taxonomy): domain Bacteria; phylum Actinomycetota; class Actinomycetes; order Actinomycetales; family Microbacteriaceae; genus Cryobacterium; species Cryobacterium superstes. The sequence continues at coordinate 33,658 of NZ_ATWH01000021.1, forward strand.
CCCCGGTCTTTGCGCTCGCGATCTCCGAAACGAAGGTGCGCCTTGTCGACGTGACCGCACTCCCGGTCGAGGTGGTCGAGGTCCCGGGCCTCCCCCAGGACCTTGCCAGCACCATCGCCCTCGACCTGACCGGAGACCGGAATACCCTCGCTCATCTGCGCACCTCGGAAGATCCGAAGGGCCGCCTGCGCGAGTACGCACGAGCGATTGAACGCACGGTCGAACCGGTGCTTCGGCGCGCCGGTGCCGCGCTCGTGATCGCTGCGGCACAACCACTCGCGAGCATCTACCGCTCAATGACCGCCTATGACCTCGTCGTGTCGTCCACCATCGTCGGAAACCACGACGCAGACTCGTTCCAGGAACTCGCGGATTTCGCCGCGCCAATCATCGAGCATCACCGACGCGAGATACTGGAGACCCAGCTTGCGCGCTTGGCCGAGCTGCCGAATCGGGACCTCGTCCTCGGCGATCTCGACGAGATCGCCGAGGCGGCACGCAACGGCGCCATCGACACTCTCTTCGTCGACACGGATCGTCGCGTCCCTGTGCGGGGAGAGGCGTTCGAAGGCCTCACCACGATCGACAGGGTCGACGAGATCATCCGCGATGCCCTCTCCAGTGACACGACCGTCGTGCCAGTACGGCCCGGCGATCTTCCCACGCCCGACCCATTGGCCGCCGTCCTGCGCTACATGCCCGCCGGTCAGCAGGCCCGTTGAGCGCAGACCGATAGGAGCGGTATCCGTAGCCGGCATGCCCGGCCAGGTCGGAGGTTTGACCGTTTCGCGGGACTTCCCGCAGGGCACCGGGGTCGAGTCAATCAGCCGGGTGATCTCGCCCCAGGACGGTGTGTCCCGGGCGAGTTCGGTGATCACTGCCGAGAGCAGCCCGGTGGCTTGGCGGACCCGTTTGCCCCACCCCGATTGCTGCGGCAGGTTCGGGAACATGCCAGCCAGGTGCGTGTGGGCGTAGCGGATCCATTCGCGATCCGACGCGATGCCGAGCAGATGCTGGGCCACGACCAGACACAGCAGCTCGACATCGTTCAAGGCCGGCTTCCGGCCCGGGTGACGATCCCGCGAAAAGCCGAGGGCAGGCATAATCCGGTCGTCGAGATGAACGTAGAGTGTGGTCAGGAGGGTGTTGAGGTCAGTTTTCACACACAGGGTTTAACACCCTCCGCCAATGATTAACAGCACCCACGCGGCAACCGCCTAATAGGACTCACAAATCTAGGCTGCTGCCACCTTGTCCCTCGTTGTAATCGGGGCAGGGCCAGGTGATATCGGGGGAAGGCTGCCGTGTCGATAGCCGAAGCTCAGCGCGATGTGCGCCGTGTTTATGCGGGTGGGTTCTACGGGCAGCTGGTGTGCGGTGCGGTGTGGCTGGTGGTCGCCGCAGTGGCCACATGGTTCTCCCCTCCGGTTACTGTCGCCGCGCTTTTGGCGATGCAGATGGCGTTCCCGGAGGCAGGGTGAGGAAGCTTTTGCGGGTTGCCGGGGCCGTTGGGCTCTCGGTAGTGGCGCTGGTAGCGGTCTCCACGGTGAGCAACCTGGTCTTGGGTGCGGTCGAGAAGGCGAACGTCGACCCGTATGGCGAGGGAGTCAGCATCGATGGCGGCAAGGTCAACGTATCGGTGACCGGGGATGGCGAACAGACTGTGGTGCTGCTCAGTGGCTACGGCACTGCCTCACCGGTGCTGGACTTCGCACCCTTGATCGATGAGCTCGACGACACCTACACCGTTTTCGTGATCGAACGGTTCGGGTATGGCTACGGCGATCTGGATGTCACGCAGCGAACCGTCGAAAACGTCTCCACCGAGCTGCATGACACGCTCGCGAAACTCAATGTGAAAGATTACGTCCTGGTGGCCCACTCCCTGGCGGGAATCTACAGCCTCGACTATGTCAATCGCTTCCCCGGTGAGGTCGCAGCCCTGGTCACCATCGATGGGACCGTTCCTGAGGACTTCGCCATTGCGCCCAAGATCGGCGTGGGCGAACGGCTCCTCTCGGTGACCGGCTGGGTGCGGTGGATGACCGCACTCAACCCGGCAATCACCGCGCCGCCAGCCCCGGTCGGTGTCTACTCCGAGCGAGAGATCGGGCAGATTCGATTGATGACGATCTGGAACTATGCGAACCCGGCGATGATCGATGAGAATAACAGGTCTGCAGAGAACTTTGATGCGGTGGCGGGGTTGAGCTACCCCTCAGAGCTTCCGGTGCTGTCTTTCTTGTCGCAACAGCTCGTCGACGCCAACATACAGTGGGGTCCCCGCCCACGAGCAGCAACTGGAATCCCTGGATCGTTCGGAACTCGTCGTGCTCGACGGCGGTCACTACCTTCATTGGACGCACTCCGAAGAAATGGCTGAATCGCTCGACCGGTTCCTCGGCTGAGACAACGTTTACGGCTGGCAGCACACTGCAACACACCGCAGGAAGCATCCACCGGTTCCCAAGAGAAGAAACGAGGCACGACATGACTGCCAGGCATGACCGACAGCGCCACCGCCCCAGTCCCCGACCGCAGGGCCACCGCATTCGCTCACCGCGACCCGGCAGAGCTCGATGATGGGACCCTTGCCGCGCTCGACGCGTGGTGGCGCACGGCGAACTACCTGTCGGTCGGGCAGATCTACCTTCTCGACAATCCGCTGCTGCGCCAGCCGCTCGAGCGGGAACAGCTCAAGCCGCGCCTGCTTGGCCATTGGGGCACCACACCTGGGCTGAACTTCCTGTACGCCCATCTCAACCGGGTCATCCGAGAGCGGGATCTGAGCACCATTTTCATCACCGGCCCCGGTCATGGCGGTCCGGGAATGGTGGCGAATGCCTACCTCGACGGAACGTACTCCGAGCTCTACCCGCACGTCGCGCGCTCCGAGGACGGTATCCGCGAACTCTTCCGGCAGTTCTCGTTCCCAGGGGGCATCCCGAGCCACGCCTCCCCCGAGACGCCGGGTTCGATCCACGAGGGCGGTGAACTCGGCTATGCGCTCTCCCACGCGTACGGTGCCGCGTTCGACAACCCGGGCCTACTCGTCGCCGCCGTCGTGGGCGACGGTGAAGCCGAGACGGGACCACTTGCCACGAGCTGGCATTCGAACAAGTTTCTCGACCCGCTTGCCGACGGCGTCGTGCTGCCCATCCTGCATCTGAACGGCTACAAGATCGCGAACCCGACGGTGCTTGCGCGAATCCCGGAGCATGAGCTCCTCAGCCTCATGCGCGGCTACGGCCACACTCCGTATCTGGTGTCGGGCGGCTTCGACGGCGAGGATCCGGCTGCCGTGCACCGCAGGTTCGCCAAGACGCTCGACACCGTGCTGAACCAGATCGCCGAGATCAAGGCGTCGGCCGCGGCTGGAACCCTCGAGGGACGGCCCGCGTGGCCGATGATCATCTTGCGCACCCCGAAGGGATGGACCTGCCCGGAAGAGATCGACGGACTCCCTGCCGAGAACAGCTGGCGATCGCACCAGGTGCCGCTGGCGAGCGCTCGGGACACGCCAGAACACCTTGGCGTCCTCGACGGATGGCTGCGCTCCTACCGGCCGGAGGAGCTGTTCGATGCGGCCGGCGCCCCGATGCCGGTTGCCACGGCGCTCGCCCCGGACGGCGAGTTGAGGATGAGCGCGAACCCGGTGGCGAACGGCGGCATCCTGAAACGCGATCTCGTGCTTCCCGACTTCCGCGACTACGCCGTCGACGTGCCGGTCCCCGGGGCCACCGTGAACGAGGCCACCCGCGTACTCGGCCAGTGGCTGGCGGATGTGATCCGTGCGAACCCGGACACCTTTCGCATCTTCGGACCGGACGAGACCGCCTCGAACCGGCTCGGCGCCGTGCTGGAGGTCACCGACAAGCAGTGGAACGCCGAATATCTGCCCACCGACGAGCATCTGGCCCGACGCGGACGCGTCATCGAGATGCTCAGTGAGCACCAGTGCCAGGGCTGGCTCGAGGGATACCTGCTGACCGGGCGGCACGGCCTCTTCAACACCTATGAGGCGTTCGTGCACATCGTCGGCTCCATGTTCAACCAGCACGCGAAATGGCTGAAGGTGAGCAAGGAGATCCCGTGGCGCCGCCCGATCGCCTCGCTCAACTATCTGCTTACGTCACACGTGTGGCGGCAGGATCACAACGGTCTCTCCCATCAAGACCCCGGGTTCATCGACCATGTCGTCAACAAGAAGGCCGACGTGGTGCGGGTCTACCTGCCGTTCGACGCCAACACTCTGTTGTCCGCCTACGATCACTGCCTGCGCAGCGTCGACTACGTCAACGTCGTGGTGGCCGGTAAGCAGCCGACGTTCAACTGGCTGAGCATGGATCGGGCGATCGCGCACATGACCCGCGGCCTCGGCATCTTCGAGTGGGCTGGCACCGAGGTGGAGGGTGAAGAGCCTGACGTCGTGCTCGCCTGCGCCGGCGACGTACCGACGCTCGAGGTGCTCGCGGCCGCCTCCATCCTGCGCCAGGCGATCCCCGACCTCAAGGTGCGGGTCGTCAACGTGGTCGATCTGATGCGGCTCGTCAGCGAGGGTGAACACCCGCACGGCATGAGCGACCGCGAGTACGACGCCGTGTTCACGAAGGACCGCCCGGTCATCTTCGCCTATCACGGCTACCCATGGCTCATTCACCGCCTCACCTACCGCCGGAACGGGCACGCCAACCTGCATGTGCGCGGTTATAAGGAGGAGGGCACTACCACGACGCCGTTCGACATGGTGATGCTCAACGACATCGACCGCTACCACCTCGTCGTCGACGTGGTCGATCGTGTCCCCGGCCTCGGGGAACGCTACGCGGGACTCCGCCAGCGGATGCTGGACGCACGAGTGCGTGCTCGCGCGTACACGCGTGAGCACGGCGAAGACATCCCGGAGGTCGCTGACTGGACCTGGACAGCGGGTCCGGAGCGGCAAGCGCGGGAAGTGAACACCGGGGTCGGGCAGGTGAACACCGGGGCCGCCGCCACGGGCGGGGACAACGAGTCTTGATGCATCATGTTCAATCCCGTGCTGCCGCCGGAGCTGCCACGCGTGCTTTTCAGCATCATCTACCGCACTCAGCCAATTCGGGTGTTGGTGACGCCGGACAGCCTCCGGCTCACCCTGGATGCGTGTGACGCCGCACCCGGTGACTGTCCCGCACACCGGCGGATAGGGTGGTGCTGAAACCCGGGGACACGCATGAGTTCCTGCTGCGTCGTTGATGCGCCGAAGTGCCACTCCAGGAAGCAAGGAGATGGGATGCCAGACGAGATCGCCGTGACCAGACCGGCCGAAGATGCGTTCCTTCTCGACGCCGAGACCGTCGCGGCACGGGTGGGTGTCGTCCCGTTGACCGGCCTGTCGGACGAGGAGGCCGCCCGGAGACTCGAAGCGGACGGCCCTAACGAGTTGCGCGGCACACCGGCGGTGCCGACCTGGCGGAAGATTCTGGCACAGTTTCAAGACCCGTTGATTTATTTGCTGCTCGCGGCGGTCGCTGTCTCTCTCGTCGCGTGGGTCGTCGAAGGGGCAGAGGGTGCGCCCGTCGACGCCATCGTGATCGCCGCGATCGTCGTCCTCAATGGGATTCTTGGCTACACACAGGAGGCGAAGGCCGAAGATGCCGTAGTCGCGCTCGGCACGATGTCCGCCGCGGCATCAACCGTCTTGCGAAGCGGCGAGCTGAAGACCGTGCCGTCCGCCCAGTTGGTGCGAGGCGACGTGCTCGTCCTCGGCGAAGGCGACGCCGTCGGTGCGGATGCCCGACTGCTCACTGCGAGTGCACTGCGCATCCAGGAGGCATCGCTGACCGGTGAGAGCGAGGCGGTCACCAAGAATCCAGCGACGCTGACGGAGCCGGCGCCGCTCGGCGACCGGGTGAACATGGTCTACAAGGCCACCTCCGTCGCCCAGGGCGTCGGGCGTGCGGCCATCACGGGGGTCGGGATGTCGACCGAGGTGGGGGCGATCGCCGAGATGCTCGACGCGACCGTCGAAGAGCCCACTCCGCTGCAGAACGAGATCAACCGCATCGGCAAGATGCTCGGCGTCATCGTCGTGATC
>NZ_ATWH01000022.1 GCF_000421145.1 Glaciibacter superstes DSM 21135
GCGAGGTCGTCGATGCTGGCGAGCGCGTCCTCCGCCGCGCGCCGCTGAGCGTCTGTCAGAGTGATGTTCCTCGCGCTGGCCAGAAACTTGCGGGCCGCTACCTGATCGCCGGAGCGGATGGCGAGTTCGGCACGGTAGGCCAGCGCCTCGAGGAGCTCGACCGGTCCCGCCGCGCCCCGATTGCGCTCGAGGGCTGCATCGAGAATCCGTGCCGCCTGTCCGTGCTAGCCCAGTACCAAGCCAACGAACCGTGCAGCTTGAGGACCTGAAATGATTCAGCGCTGTGGGGTGCTCCACCGTCCCCCAGGAACTCCGCCTGCGCAGCCGGCGGAGCGGGAAAGACAACGTGGTCCCCGAGAACGAGACGAAGATTGTTCGAGCCTGCACCCACCACCGGTGTGTTTCCATTCACGGCCCGCTCAAGCAGAGTGTCGTAGTTAAACGTCAGAACGACTGCTTTCTCCGCGTCCCAGAGCGCGATGAGCTGTCTGAGCCAGAGGGGGCTCTCAAGCAGTGATGCTTGCTCGACATGCTCGTCGAGTACTGTGGCGATTTCAGCAATGACGCGCGTGGCATCTGCGGATCGGCGACTGTTGACGAATCCTTCGAGAAAGGGAAGCGGCGTGATCTGAAGTGTGAGCCAATCCTCGAAGCTTTGGTCATCGCGAAGATCGAAGTTCACCTCGCTGGCGAGGCGCTTTTTGAGCTCGAGCCCAAGGTGATTCGTCAAGGGCATTTCTGAGCTTATGGCCTTTGAGAAGCCTGCTCCGAGCACGTACACGGGGCGCGGCTGCGACGGGACGTCATTCATTCCCCCAATGTAGCGGTCGTATTGCACATCGGAGCGGGTTGCGAATGCTCCCTTTCGGGATGTGATCCCGGAGTTCTTTCACCCCACAGGGGAACGGTCCGACAGCTGCGAATGCTTTCACAAGATAAGTGCTGGGGTGACAGTGATGAACCGTTGATGGTCTCGCAACGGTTCATCTTGAGACGGGGGCAGTTAGAAGAATGGTCACGTCCCGCTGAGTGGTGGAGTTTCTCGACACCGTGCGGGTCAGTTGTATTAGTTTAGGCGGCGGCGAGTTCGGGGAGGATCACCGCCTCGTCGAGGATCTCGATCGGGTTGTTCATGGTGGCCAGCTCGAGCATGGATGCTTCGGAGAAGTATCGGCGTTCGCCGGCTTCCCACTCGTCGTGCTGCTCGATTGTCACTCTTCGATACCAACGCCAGACTTTTGGGAAACTCCCGTGAGTTCAGGAATTCTGAAGCCGGCTCAGGTGGCAACTCACGGGTCTAGGCTGGTTTCAGGGTGGCTGAGTATGTGAGCTTCTGGTGCAGGGTTGGCCTATTGGCCTATTGGCCTTTTGGGCGATGGTGCGGATGTTCATGATGTCGACGTTGGGGAGGTGCTTCTTGACCGAGGTTTCGGCGTTCGCGGCGATCTGGTTGGCTTCAGTGAGGGGAACGTTAGGTGTGTGGATGACGGCGTCGCCTTGGAGGCGGTGGCCGACCCAGCGGAGCCGGATTTCTGTGACCGCGGTGACCTGTTCGATGTGCTGGAGGGCGTGTTCGGCGCGGTCGAGGAGTTCGGGTTCGATGCCGTCCATGAGGCGGCGGCCGATGGAGCGGACAGTGCCCCAGAGCAGGACGATGATCGCGGCGGAGATGATCAGGCCGACGATCGGGTCGGCCAAGGGGAAGCCGAGCATGACGCCGAGCGCGCCGATCACCACGGCGAGTGAGGTGAAGCCGTCGGTGCGGGCGTGGACGCCGTCGGCGACGAGCGCTGCGGAGCCGATCTTCTGGCCGACCCGGATGCGATAGATGGCGACGGCTTCGTTGCCGATGAAGCCGATCACGCCGGCGGCGAGCACCCACCACAGGTTGTGCAGTGGTTGCGGGGTGATGATCCGCTCAATCGACTGCCAGGCGGCGACGATCGCGGAGAGGGCGACGACGGCGACGATGAAGAGGCCGGCGAGGTCCTCGGCGCGACCGAAGCCGAAGGTGTAGTGGCGGGTGGCCGCGCGGCGGCCGAGGATGAACGCGACCCACAGAGGGATCGCGGTGAGGGCGTCGGAGAAGTTGTGGATGGTGTCTGCCAGCAGTGCGACCGAGCCGCTGATCAGAACCACCAGGAGTTGCAGGAGCGTGGTGCCGAGGAGGATGAACATACTGATCTTCAGCGCCCGGACACCCTCCTTGCTGGCTTCCAGGGCATCATCGATCGAGTCGGCGGCGTCGTGGGTGTGCGGGACGAACAGGCCGTAGAAGAAGCCTCTGATCCCAGTCGGGTGGCTGTGCCCACCTTGTCCGTGGTCGTGATTCCCATGCGAGTGGTCGTGATCGTGGCTGTTCCCCGCAGCACCGTGCTCGTGCTCATTGTCCTGATGGCCGGCGGCGGCTGCCTCATTGTGCGGGTGATCGTGCGTGTGCGGGGGGTTCATGGCTATTCCGCCTCCTGCTCGTGGTGATGCCGCGGCGTGCCGCCGAGGGAGTGCTCGGCCTGGAAGATCGCGTCCGAGACCAGTTGCGAGGCGTGCTCGTTCTCCAGTCTGTAGAACACTCGCTGCCCCTCCTGCCGGGTCGCCACGATTCTCGCCAACCGCAGCTTCGCCAGATGCTGCGACACCGCCGCGGGAGACTTATCCACGACCTCGGCGAGCTGGTTCACCGACAACTCTGCCGACGCCCGCAGGGCAAGGATGATGCGGACCCGAGTCGCGTCGGCCAGCATCGCGAATACCTCGACGGCGAGTTCCACGAACTGGCTATCCGGATCAAACTCACATATCCGCTTACCTGCATTCATACGCAGATTATTGCACGTCTGAGACAAGCGGGCTAAGCAGTGCTACCGCACGTTCACCAACGCCGCACATCTTTCAGGAATCTTGCGAGTTCAGGAATCCCCACGAACGATCAGAACCAACGACCATTTGCGGGAACCCCGACGCACCTGCATCGCATGGGACTTCGATCAGACCCCGCGACCATGCTGAGCTCCAAGGGGTCCGCGGTGGAACTGGTCGGCTCAGTGAAGGCGAAGGTCTGGACCGGTTCTGGCAGCCACGGACCGACGTAACGCTCATGTCGCCGTCGCGCAGTGCCGAGCATGTTCAAGCAGACACGGCTGGCGACACGGGTCAACCAGGCTCGGGGCACCTCGATTGCGTCCCGTTCGGCTTGGCGCATCTTGTACCAACGAATGTATGTCTCCTGCACTGCGTCTTCGGCCTCAGGGATTGTGCCGAGCATTCGGTAGGCCAAAGACATGAGGTGACGTCGCTCACTCAACGCCTGGTCACTGTTCTCGTCGTAGGGCATCGCGAACCTCCTTCCACTTCTCAGACCATGCAGCTAGGCGATGTGTCAGATCGCGAGGCGATCAAGCCGCTTCTCGGTAGCGCAGATGGGCACGTTCTGCAAGCTCTTCCTCGCTCACGTAGGTGAGCATCTCCTTGCCCGGTGCGCACATCATGACCGCGAGGAACTTGGTGTAGCCATCGGCAAGGTTGTTGGCAGCCCGATAGTGGATGACATCGCCACCAGGCTCCCAGAACGCCTCTCCCGCGCGGATGACCCGCGCTGGTTCGCCGTCAAGCTCGAAGATGAGCTCGCCCTCGATGAGGTAGCCGAAGACCGGGCCGGAGTGTCGGTGGGGCGGAGAACCGACAGTGCCGGGCTCAAGCTCGATCGTCACGGTCATGACGTCGGGCCGATCAAGGTCGAGGCCGAGTTGAACATGGTCCAGTATCTGGAGGCCAGGGGGCAGCCTGGGCATAGTTTCTCCGTTGATAGGCAAGGCGATGAATGCCTCTACCGACTATGACCAGATACAAGGGTGAAATGTGAGGCCAAGAATCGCCCGGTCTCGGCTACGAGCGCTCTACCAGTGCAGATAGGAGAGAGGTGGCGGTGGCCCGGATTCGGGATGCGACCGCTTCCCTCGAGGAATTGGCGCGTGCCCGCTCGGGCGACAAGGTTGGGCCGCCTCCCTGGGGTGAGCGAATCAGAGCGCGCCGACGATTGGCGTCGTCACCGAACCGATCTTCTCGACCTCTATCGTGACGCTGTCCCCGGCGCTCAGGAAGATGGGGGGCATGCGAACATATCCCACTCCCTCCGGCGTGCCGGTGACGATGACGTCTCCGGGGTTTAGCGTCATTGTGCGGCTGATTAACGCGAGTACGTCACCGAGTTCGAAGATCATGTCGCGTGTGTTGCCGTCTTGCATGACAGCGCCGTTGACCAGCGTGCGAAGTTGGAGTCCGTCGCGGAGGTCGCCGACCTCGTCGGCTGTGACGAAATCGCCCATCGGGCCGGACAGATCGGAGTTCTTACCAAGTGTCCATTGGGCCGTGAGCTTCTGGGCTCGGCGGGCAGATAGATCATTGAATGGGGCATACCCGAGCACCGCTGCACGTGCACTTTCCGCATCCGCGCGAAAGATTGGAGACCCCACGACCGCGGCGATTTCTCCCTCCCAGTCGAGACCAGCTTCGTCGATGGGCACGGGGACGGCGACTCCGTCGGTAACCAGGGAGGCTGTCCAGCGGCCGAAGATCGTGGGGTAGTCGAGAGGGGCAAACTTGCCTTCGTCAGAGTGGGCGCGGTAGTTCAGGCCGAGACAGATTATGCGAGCCGAGTCGGGCACGGGATGGCTGAGCTTGGCGCCTTGTGCCGGGATGCGTTCAGCCGTTCCCGCCGATGCGAATGCCGCTCTAGGGTCGCTCCAGAACTCGACGACTTCGCGAAGCAACACGAGGTCATCACCGTCGCGAGCGGCCACGTAACGTCGTGAACCTCTGAAAACACCTACTAGCCGCATGGGCCTCCTTATTGTTGCCGGGCGTTTTGAACGCTCGCGTGGCGTCAGACTATGGCGAAAATCTAAACATCGCAATGTTTAGAAGTATTGCTAGTGAAAGGTGGGCCACCAGTGTTAGCATCCGATTCATGATCATCGAAGCTCCCGCAACTCGTGCACAGCTTCTCGCCGCAACTATCGAGCGGCATGTGGCGGAGAATTCACTGGGCTCTGGGGATGCCGTGGGGACGATCGAAGGGTGGCGCGCGCGGTCCGGATATGCGCGAGCGACGGTGGGTGAGGCGATTAGAGTTCTCGTCGACCGCGGAGCGATCGAGGTTCGCCCGGGACGAGGAGGAGGCATTTTCGTGGCGGGCACCGGTCCGGTTGTCCGCCTGCGGCACACGCTTCTGTCTGTTCATGGGGAAACTGCGACGTTGGCCGATGCGATCACAATTAGGGAGGCGCTCGAACCGCTCATCGTGGCGGACGCGACTAGGACACGCACCGCGGCCCAGCTGCGTTCACTTCGTCGATCACTTGCTACGGTCTCCTCTGCAATGGATGACCATGACTCGTTTATTCGTGCAATCTGGGGGCTCCATCAGGAGATCGCGCTCATCACGCCGAATGAAATGCTGCGCGCGATGTACCTCGCCATGATGCAGGTCATCGATGAGCACGCCGATAGCGCCAGAAGTGATCGCGATGAGGGATCGGTGGAATATCGCTTGCACCGCTATGAGATCCACGCCGAGCTTGTTCAGGCGATCGAGAGCGGAGACGGGGCCAGGGTCGCGTCCGTAGTTCACCACCATCGAGGCGATACCCCATGAGAGATGCGCACCTCGACGGCACGCTCGTGGTCGTCCTCAGCCGTGTATTCGCTGGTTCCCACGCCGCAAGGATGCTGGGCGCCGGCTCCCGTCGGGCCGAGCCGTTGTGAGGATCCATTTCGATAGGACGAACAGCTCGCCCCAGAACGCTGCCGTCGCGACGCATGCGCTCCCCGCAGATCGACTTGGCTCGGCACGGATCTGCCTTGCGCGGCACCGGACGACCTGGTTCCCACTGTCGAAGCGGTCCTCCAGTAGACGTTGCCCGAGCGCAGCCGGGTAGCGTTCTTCCGGATCGCCTCTTCTCTTTTCGAATCCTCCAGACGAAGGAATCCCGATGACACTCGCAGTGAGTAACTGGCCAGGCGGAGCATCCAGTGCTCTGGTCGTTAACGTGATGTACGAGCAGTGGGATCCTGGTGTGGCGCCTGGCCTTGGGCCGATGGGCAATCCGCTTCCCACTGGATCCTTCGATTACCAGGCTAAAAGTTGGGCTGACTACGGTTGGAAGACTGGCGTCTGGAGAGTTCTGGAGATGCTCGAGCAGGAACGTGTTCCGGCCTCGTTCTATGTGAGTGGGATCCTGGCAGAGACGGCGCCGGAGTCGCTCGCCGCCATTGGCGACGCCGGTCACGAAATTGTGGGTCACGCTTGGGCACAGAATCGAATCCCGACCCTCATGGCGCGCGAGGAAGAGCAGGCTGATATCGTCCGTTGTGCTGAGGCGCTGCGGACCGCCAGTGGGCAGGCGCCGCGGGGGTGGGTTAGCCCGAGGTGTACACCGAGCGACAGCACGGCCGAACTCTTGGCCGGAGCGGGATTCGAGTGGTTTGGGGACGTGTTTGACGCCGACTTACCGTACTGGCTCGACACAGACGCGGGGCGGATCGCGGCGTTACCATTCGGCCTAGAGGTGAATGACCTGCCGATGACCGTGCGTTATGGGCAACCGACAAGGGAATTGGTCAACTCGTTCGAGTTCCAGGCATCCGGCCAGGTCGGGCAACGCCGCTTTGGATACATCGACGTTACGCTCCACGCGCACGTCGGATGTCGTCCGGCCGGTCTGCTGGCGCTGTCGGAGATCATTGCCTCCGCGAGGAAGCTGGGAATGTGGATCTCTACCAGGGGAGACATCGTCGATCAGTTCGCTGGTGCTGAGTGAGTTTTAGCTCGCTAGCCCCGGCACAAAACCCAACCGCAACGACAACTCGTGAGCGGCCTGCGAGACCGCCGTGCCGATTTCCTCCACCGACATCTGCACGAGGCGGTCCATCGGGCAGGACAACGTGATCGAGCCGGCGCAACGGCCGCCGGCGTCGAAGAAGGGGGCGGAGATGCCGGCACCGTTCGGTACCCAGCGACCCGGGCTGTAGGTGTAGCCGAGCTCCCGATCGATTTTGAGCTGCGCACGTATCTCGTCGGCTGAGGTGAAACTCGATTGCGTACTGATTATGAACGGCTGGTCGAGTATCGGCACGAGTTCCTCCTCGGTCAATCCGGAGAGAATGGCCGCGCCGGCGGCGCCACTCACAAGAGGAAACTGTTTGCCCATCTCAATGACGTACCGGATTCGATGTTCACAGTCGATTTTGCTGCGGAAGATCAGGCCGTCGTCGAGTCGAGTAGCGACATAGCAGGTTTCGTTGAACCGGTGAACGAGGCCCTTAAGGAAGGGCCGGGCGGCCTTGGTGACTGAGTCGCGCTCGGCGAGAGAGGCTACGAGGGAGAATAGGCGCGGTCCGGCAACGTAGACACCGCGATCGTGCTGTTGCTCGACGTAGCCGATCTCCTCAAGGTGAGTGAGGATGCGGCTAACTGCGCTCCTGTCGATGCCCGTGCGCCTCGCGGCATCCCTTACGCCGACCCCGTCGACATGGGCGGCCACGAGCTCAAGAAGAGTGGTCGCGCGTGACAGTATTCCAGTTTTGGAAGAGCTGCTCGTGTCGTCTAGATCGTCCATGGTTGTGCTCCATCGGAATAGAGGAGTCTCGCGCTGCCGTGTGTTCCACGATCGAGGCCTCCCCGCCGCCCCCTATACCGGGCCGCATTTGGTCATGCTACGGGATCGATTCGCGATTGCTTGACACATCGCTCTCGGCGGTTCACAATGATGAGACAGTGTCTTGCTGAATGAGACGATATAGACCAGCTGGGCGGTTTCGCAACGAAACCCGCCCGAGGTCGTGACGACAAGGCGGTCATCATGGCATCACTGACAGGTGGGCAGTACCTCGCGCGAACGCTCGACGCTTATGGCGTGTCGGCGGTGTTTCTCGTTCCTACAACCCTGAGCGCAATGCTGGTTGACATGGAACGTGAGACGTCCATTACCAGGGTCGTTACCCACGGGGAGAAAGCCGCTGCGTACATGGCCGACGGTTATGCGCGAGCCACAGGTCGACCCGGTGTGTGCATGGCCCAGAACATCGGAGCGGCCAACCTTGCGGCGGGGCTGCGTGACGCCTACCTCGGTTGTTCGCCGGTCGTCGCGTTGACCGGCGGTCCTTACGAGTGGAGCCGAGGGCGCAACTACTACCAGGAGATCGAGGACTTTCCGCTCTTCAAGCCAGTGACAAAGTCGAGCAGGCAGGTGATGGATGCCTCCCGTTTGCCGGATCAACTCGACCAGGCATTTCGGGATGCCACCGTCGGCAAGCCAGGCCCCACTCATCTTGAACTCGCGGGTCACACCGGGGACATCATCGAAAACGAGACCCTGATCGCGACAGTGCCGCAACCGCAAATACGCCAGACGCCCGCGAACCGGATCGCCCCGCACCCGCAGGCGATCTCGGATGCCGCGACGGCTCTTCGATCGGCATCCCGCCCTGTCATCGTCTCCGGTGGTGGTGTTCGGGTCTCGGGAGCGGGCGAACTCGTTGTTGCCCTCGCCGAGCGACTCGGCGCCCCGATCGCGACATCACTCAATGGCAAAGACACCGTTCCCGCCGATCATCCATTGGCGATAGGAATCCCGGGCCTGTACACGCGAGCGAGCGCCAACCAGGTGGTTCTTGAGGCCGACCTCGTCTTTTATGTGGGTAGCCAGACGGGGAGTCAATTGACGCTGACGTGGCAAGTACCGCCAACATCGACTCGCGTAGTTCACCTTGATATCGAGCCTCGGGAGATTGGTCGGCACTACCCGAACTCGATAGGTGTTGTAGCGGATGCGAGACTCGGGTTGGCTGCGCTTCTCGACGCCCTCGGTCCCGTTGATAGCAGTCGTATCACTCCCTGGCGCGAGCGGGCCCGTGAACTCGGCTCGCGATGGAGCGCCGAGGTGAGTCCCCTCGTGAACTCGGAGGCTTCTCCTCTCCGGCCCGAACGGTTGACCAGCGACCTCTCTCGACTCCTGCCGGACAATGCATTGGTCGTCGCCGATACTGGTCACGCGGGCATGTGGACGGCGGCATTCCTCGACCTCAGCAAGCCCGATCAAGGTTTCATCCGCGCGGCCGGTTCGCTGGGGTGGGGCTTGCCCGCCGGAATCGGTGCCCAGATCGCGCGTCCGGATGCGCAGGTTGTCGTCTTCACGGGAGACGGAGGTCTCTACTACCACCTGAGCGAGCTCGAGAGCGCTGCCCGGTTGAACGTTCCGCTCACGATCGTCGTCAACAACAACCGGTCGCTCAACCAGGAGATCAACCCGTACACCGTCGCCTACGGAGGAAAGCTCACCGGGCGCCACCACGAACTCTGGCACTTCACCGACATCAATCTCGCTGCCCTGGCCGAGTCGCTCGGCGTGACAGGCATCCGGGTGACGAAGCCGTCAATGCTCGAGTCCGCATTGGCGCGGGCGGTGGAAATCAACGGGCCCGTACTCATCGACGTGACGAGCGATATCGAAGCTGTTGCCCCCAAAGGCATGGCTACCCCAGCGGACGACGCAGCGCGATCAGCGCATAAATAAAGAGGACAGAAAGACATCCATGAATCTCAATAACCTTACGGTTCGCTCCTATCTGGAGAGCGCGGTCGAGCGAAACGCGAGCGCACCCTTCCTGTTCTGGGAAGACGAACAACAGAGCTACGAGTACTTCAACTCACGGGTGGACCAGGCCGCCCAATTCTGGTTCAACATGGGCGTTCGCAAGGGAGACCGCGTCGCATTCATGGCCGATAACAGTCCGGCCTTCCTGCACGCGTGGTTGGGGCTCGCCAAGATCGGTGCGGTGCTCGTCGCGATCAACACCGGATTCAAATATGCAGAGGCGAAGTACCTCGTCGAACACTCCGAAGCGCGCTTTGCCCTCGTCGATCCGGCACACGCCGAGCTGTTCCGGCGTATCGAGGCCGACGTGCCGTCGCTGCACGCGACTCTCTCGCTTGGCGAGGCAGACGGGCTGGACAACTTCATCCTCGAATCCGATCGGTTCTCCGGCGCCGCCCCTTCGGTGAACGTGTCGGGTGATGACCTCATCAGCCTCATCTACACGTCGGGAACCACTGGAAAGCCCAAGGGCGTGATGCAGCCGCACCGAAACTACGTTCTCACCGGGCAGGCTTATCCGCACTGGATGAAGATGCAAAAGGGTGACCGCATCTACGCGTGTCTTCCCCTGTTCCACATCAACTCACAGGCCTATTCGACAATGGGTGCGATCGGTGCGGAGGGTGCTCTCGTACTCGCCCCCCGATTCAGCGCGAGCCGGTTCTGGCCCGATGTGCGCAAGCACGAAGTAACCGTCTTCAACTTCATCGGTGCGATGACCGTGATCCTCTCGAAGAGCACACCCAGCCCCGAAGATCGCGACCACAAGGTGCGAGTCGCCTATGGTGTTCCGGCGCTTCCACACGACGTCCGCACGACCATCGAAGACCGGTTCGGACTCGCTTGCATCTCAGGCTTTGGCATGAGCGAGACCACGTTCGGCCTATTGGAGCCGGTGGATGCTGAGCGCAAGCCCGGCTCGATGGGCATCCCTCGATCACACCCCGACCCTTCCGTGGCGCCAACCGAGGTCAAAATCGTCAATGAGAACGGCGAAGAGGTGCCGAGGGGTGAATCGGGCGAGCTCATCATCAGGACCCCCGCCATGATGCTCGGCTACTTCCGTGAGCCGGAGAAGTCGGCAGAAGCGCTTCGTGACGGCTGGCTCTACACGGGCGACAGTGCGCGGCAAGACGAAGATGGCTGGTTCTATTTCAACGACCGTAAGAAGGACATCGTTCGGCGCCGCGGAGAGAACGTGTCTTCGCTCGAAGTGGAGATCGTCATCAACCAACACTCCGACGTGCAGGAATCGGCCGTGATCGGGGTTCCTTCAGATCTCACCGATGAAGAACTGTGCGCTTTCGTTGTCGTCAGGCCGAACCACGAGGTGGATCCCGCGGACATCATCGACTGGTGTGCGACCAACCTCGCGGCATTCAAAGTGCCACGGTATATCGAAATCGTCGCTGCGTTGCCTAAGACTCCCACGGCAAAAATCGAGAAGCACCGACTCCGGTCTCGAGACTACGCCGCAGGCATCCGCTTTGACGGAGGGGTGCGGTCAACCAAGATCGCTTCCGCCCACTAAATCCTCCAGTAACAACATTTTCCAAGCTATGACCGAAAAGAGAGAACTATGACTCATGCTGCTCCTACCGTCGAGACCGTCCGTGCCCTTAGCAAGACCTACTCCAACTGGGGGCGGTGGGGTACCGAAGACCAGATTGGGACGCTCAATTTCGTCAATCCTGAGCGAGTAGCTGCTGCTGCCGCCTGCATCCGTTCAGGCAAACGCATCTCCATGGCACTGCCGATGGACTCGACAGGCCCCCAAGTTTCCGGCGGGTTCGGTGGACGATTCAACCCGATCCACCTCATGTTCCGCGACGGCGGAGACATCGCGATGGGAACAGTCGTTGACGAGTTCTACCAGGGAAACGATCGGCACCTCCGTGGCACCGATGACCTCATCATCATGGCGTTGCAATCGTCGACCCAGTGGGATGCGCTCGCGCACATCTTCTTCGACGGGCACATGTACAACGGATTTACCCCGGATGCCGTGACCAGCAAGGGCGCCAAGGTTGGTGCAGTAGGGGTCGCTGCAGGCCAGATGGCAGGCCGCGGCGTGCTCCTGGACATCGCGCGGCTCAAGGGAGTCGCTGCGCTGGCGCCGGGATACGCGATCACGGCCGACGACCTCGAGGCTGCAGAAAAAGCGCAGGGCGTCACGGTCGGCCCAGGCGATTTCCTCATGGTGCGTACCGGGATGGTCGGCGAGCGCAAGGGGAACTGGGGAGACTATGCGGGCGGCCACGCTCCGGGGCTCGGTCTCGAGGCTGTGCCATTCATCCACGGCCGGGAGATTGCAGGGCTCGCGGTTGATACCTGGGGCATGGAGGTGCTGCCCAACCAGACCGCAGACGTATTCCAGCCGCTGCATTGTGTCTTCATCGTGGCGATGGGGCTCTGGATTGGTGAGATCTTCGACTTCGAAGCCCTCGCGGACGACTGTGCCGAAGACGGACAGTACGATTTCTTCTTCTGTGCACCTCCTATGACCTTCACGCGCGCTGTCGGTTCGCCGGTCAACCCCATGGCCATCAAGTGAGCGAGTCTCGCTACTCCATCGCCGTTTTGCCGGGAGACGGTATCGGTCACGAAGTTATGAGCCCGGCAATCGAGGTCGTCGACCTCGTAGCCGAAGGGCTGGGTTTCTCGATGTCGTGGGAAGAGTATCCGTGGAGCTGCGCCTATTACCACGAGCACGGCTCGATGATGCCGGCGGATGGAATCGATACGCTCCGCAAGCACGACGCGATTCTGCTCGGTGCAGTCGGAGACCCCTCGCTCCCCGACCACCTGTCGTTGTGGGGACTCCTCATTCCGATCAGGAGGGCCTTCAACCAGTACATCAATCTGCGCCCGGCGGTCCTTCTCCCCGGGATCGCGAGCCCCCTCCGCGATACCTCGCGAGGTATCGACATCCTGGTGGTTCGAGAGAACAGTGAAGGGGAATACTCGGAGGTCGGCGGTCGGGTGAACCCTGGAACTGAGCACGAGCTTGCGGTCCAGGAAGCAATCTTCTCTCGACGTGGGACAACGCGAGTGATCGAGTATGCAGTCGCGCTTGCCACAGAGCGAAAGAAGGAAGTGGTGTCGGCGACGAAGTCGAACGGCATAATCCACTCGATGACGTTCTGGGACGAGGTATTTGGTGACGTCATGGCTAAGCACCCGGACGTCTCAGGTCGGCTCATGCACGTTGACGCGCTCGCGGCGAGGTTTGTGAGCCATCCGCACGAACTCGACGTGGTCGTCGGATCTAACCTCTTCGGGGACATCCTCACCGATATTGGGGCGGCGATCGTGGGCAGCATGGGGATGGCGCCGTCCGCGAACCTCAACCCGGAGGGCGAGTTTCCCTCGATGTTCGAGCCCGTGCATGGCTCCGCTCCCGACATCGCCGGGCGGGGGATTGCCAACCCAATCGGTCAGATCTGGTCGGCGGCCATGATGCTCGATCATCTCGGTGAACGCGAGGCGCACGATCTCATCATGAGGAGTATTCGCTCGGTGCTCGCAGACTCCGATGTGCGCACGCCAGACCTCGGCGGCACCGCCACCACCACAGAGATGACAGCGGCAGTGCTGGCGTCAGTGAGAGCGCATCGCACGCAGGAACGCTCATGACCGGCTCTCGTCCAGCGCTGATCGCCCGCGGGGAGGAAGCCCTCTTCTATGAGCGACTTCGCCAGCACGAACTCGTCTATCAGTACTGCCAATCGTGCAGCGGGACAATCTTCTACCTTCGTACTCGATGCGTCCACTGCGGTAGCGAAAACCTCGAGCTGAGGCAATCTGCCGGGGTGGGAACCGTCTACTCATACACGACGCAATATCGTGCGGCGAACCCGCACTTTTCGGAGTCGGTGCCATACACGCTCGCACTCGTCGATCTGGACGAGGGGTTTCGAGTTCTGGGCGACCTGGAGTGCGAACCATCCGAGGCGCACGTCGGGATGCCGGTGGACCTTACCTTCAACGACATCGACGAGGATCTCACCCTCATGCGCTTCACCCTGCGCACGGCCGACACCAGTCAGGAGCTGACATGACCATCAGCGGACGAGTCGCCATCGTTGGCGCAGCGCAGGTCGATACTTTCAAGACAGCGAACCGTTCGCCCGTCGGGCTCATGAGCGTTGCTGTACACAAGGCGCTTGCCGACGCCGGTCTATCCCTGAGCGATGTGGACGGCCTCTTTACGTCGTCGTCCTACTACGCCATGCCTACGCTCACTCTGGGGGAGTACCTCGGCATCAAACCGCGTTACTTCGATTCGACGTCCGTCGGTGGATGCTCTTTCATCTCGCACCTCGCCCATGCGGCGGCGGCGATCGAGGCGGGGTTGTGCTCGGTGGCAGTCATCGCCTACGGCAGCACCCAACGCAGCGACGCGGGGAAGCTCGTGAGCATGGCAGAGCAGTCTGCCTACGAACTGCCCTACGGTCTGCTGCACCCGATCGGGGCGTTCGGCATGGTTGCCCAGCGTCACATGGCGCAGTACGGGACGACCAGTGAACAGCTCGCGGAGCTTGCAGTAGCCGCACGCGAGTGGTCACTTCTCGTGGATGACGCGCCGTTTTCGACGCCGCTTACGGTCGAAGAAGTCGTCTCATCCCGGGTAATCGCGAGTCCGTTGCATAAACTCGACTGCTGTCTAGTGACCGACGGCGGCGGCGCCATCATCATCATTTCGGCCGAGCGAGCCCGAGACCTGCGCCACGACCCGGTCTACCTTATGGGCGCGGGTGAAGCACAGAACCATCGAAACTTCTCACAGATGCCTGATCTGACGTCGACTGAGGCCGCGCGGAGCTCAGATCGTGCGCTGCAGATGGCCGGGGTTCGCCTCGACCAAATCGACACCGTGCATGTGTACGACGCGTTCACTATCAGTCTGCTCGTGCTCCTTGAGGATCTGGGCTTCTGTAAGAAGGGTGAGGGCGGAGCCTTTGTTAGCGAGGGGCGGGTCGCGCCAGGCGGAAGTATCGCCCTGAATACGAATGGCGGGGGACTCGCTTACACGCACCCGGGAATGCTGTCGATGTTCCTGATTATCGAGGCAGTTCAACAGCTGAGAGGAACCGCCGGCCGCCGGCAGATACCCGACGCTCGCCTCTCGATGGTCCACGGAATGGGCATGACGTTGGCGGCTCATGCCACGGCCGTGCTCTCTAACGAAACGGAGTCTTAAATGGCAACAGTCACAGCAAAGACGGCTACACCGATGCAGGTCTGCGATCGGCTGACGATCACGGTTCTCGTCGACAACTACATCGACATGCTCATGCAGAACTCCCCGACGGTCAAACGTCAGGGCATGCTCGAGCATTTCCTTCCCCGCCGAGGAACTCCCCTTGCCGAGAACGGAATCTCCTTCCTCCTCAAGGCGGAGACGGCCGGTCGCACCACGACGATCCTGTTCGATGCCGGAATGAGTGGGATACCCATCATCCACAACGCGCGAGTGCTGGGAATCGATTGGGATGAGATCGACCAAGTTGTCTTGAGCCACGGGCATCCTGACCACTTTGGAGGCATCTATGCCGCGCTCGAGGCCATAGGCAGGCGCGTCCCTGTGGTGGTGCACCCGTCAGCGTTCTACCCGCGTTCGATTCGTCGCCCGGAGGCCATGCTGCAGTACTTCAACAGGGGTCTCACGCAGGCCAAACTCGTTGAGGCGGGTGCGGCACTCGTCGAAGTGTGCGAGCCGCTTGAGATCGCGCCCGGCATCATGACGAGCGGGGAGATCCCCATCAGTGTGGACTTCGAGCACGAAGTTCCCGCCGGGCGGGTGTCGATCCGCGACGGTCACGTGGACCACGACCCGCTCGATGACTACCTCACTCTTGTAATCAACGTCGCGGGTGTCGGACTCGTTGTCCTCGACCCATGCGGGCACTCAGGAGTGTTGAGCTCCCTGGATCACGCGGTGTCCGTCAGCGGCGTCGACACAATTCACGCAGTCTTCGGTGGTTTCCATCTCGGGCACGCCGGAATTACCCAGCAGAAGATCGATAGCACCGTCGCTGGGCTCATCGACCGCGACGTGCAGCTGGTAGCACCCATGCACTGCAGCGGGTTTCGCACGCAACGGGCCGTCGCAGAACGGATGCCGGAGGCTTTCGCTCTCATGACAGCAGGAGCGGAGGTCACTATTGCTGCGAATTCCGGGGTGAGTTCGTCCAGTTCCCCCAACTAGGAGAGGAAAGAAGCCAAAAAAATAAACAATGTCTGGTCGATGGGTTCGGCAGGTGCGAGATTGGCCTACAGCTGAGTACCACCTACCTCGAAACTCAGCGATGAGTTTCGAAACCAAGATACACAGCGCAACTTTTGCATCACATGAATTGCAACGAACCAAAGGAGATTCGAGCATGAAGAGTCAGTTGAAAATTGCAGCAGCAATCGCAGCGGTAGGAGTTCTCGCACTGAGCGGGTGTACTACTGCCGCGGAGGACGGTGCATCGGATGGTGGCGACGAACGCTACTCGATCACGATGGCTATGGCATCGACGGACACCTACACCGCTGAGTGGTGGGGATGGCTTGCCGCCCAGAACCTGGGCTACTACGACGAACTGGGACTCGACGTTGAATTCGTTGCTGCAGGTGGGTCCGGGGCAGCTATGGAGCAACTCATCGCCGGAAATGCAGACGCGGGCAACCCGTCGGCTCCCGCGTTCGGTGAGGCCGCACTAGTCGGCATGGATGTGGTGAACATGTTCACCTACTCCAGCGGTGCCATCTTCGGCATCTTCGTTCCTGAAGGGGGCGGAATCACCGATATCGAGGGTCTGCGTGGAAAGAACATCGGTATCTCCGAGCCTGGCGGTGGAGAAGTCGCGTTCCTCGAAGCGGCGCTTCGCGATGTTGGCATCGACCCCATCACAGACGTTCAGCTCATCCCCATCGGCTCTGGTGGTCCGGAGACTCTTGCCGCTCTCGATAGCGGATCGGTAGATGCCTACGCCACGGCGTACAACGACATCTTCGCGCTTCAGACCGCTGGATACAACCTCACTGATCTGACGCCTGCGATCTACAACACGTTCCCGGCTCGAGGAATCATCACCACTCAGGCGGTGCTTGATGAAAAGCCCGAAGCGATGAAGGAGTTCGCCCGCGGCACCGCAATGGGAATCTTCTTCTGTCTGGAGAACCCGGATGCCTGCCGCGACATGATGAAGACCGCGATTCCCTCCGCTTTCGAAGAGAACGCCGATGGTATTTCACAGGGTGACCTGCGCTTCGACCTCTCGCTTAAGCAGGTTCTACCGGCAGACATCAATGCCATCGGTGCACACGATGTTGAGGGCACGCAGGAGTTCCTCGACCTCATCCGCTCTACATCACCCGACTACATCGAAGTCGAAGCTGCTTCTGTGCTCAACGACGACTTCATCGAGTATGCGAACGAGTTCGACAGGGACCGACTCTCTGCAGACGCTGAAGCATACGAGATGGTCAACGAATAGACCGTTTCTAACGAGAAGAACTGAGAAACAACACGATGACGATCACTACACAAACCTCACCCCTTGTGAAAGCCGAAGGCATAACCAAGATCTTCGGAACGGGTGATAAGGAAATGGTCGCCTTGAGTGGATTGAACCTCGAGGTCAAGGAGGGAGAGTTCCTCTCCCTCCTTGGCCCGAGCGGCTGCGGCAAGTCAACTGCCTTGAACATCATGGGTGGACTGCTGAGAGCAACCGAGGGCACAATCACTTTTGGCGGCGAGCCGATGACTGAACCGAGACGTCAGATAGGAATGATGTTTCAGCAGGCGGTGATGTTCCCTTGGCGCACAACCCTTGAGAACGTACTGCTCCCCGTCGAAATCTTCGGCGAATCGAAGAAGGAGTTCAAGCCCAAGGCGCAAGAGTTGCTCTCCATGGTGGGCATTTCCGAGTTCGAGAACTCCTATCCGTGGCAGCTTTCCGGAGGCATGCAGCAGCGTGCGGCGCTCGCTCGCGTGCTACTTCACGACCCCAAACTGCTGCTGTTGGATGAGCCTTTTGGGGCGCTGGACGAGTTCACCCGCGAGACGATGAACCAGGAGTTGCTGCGGCTTCAGAACTACGCCAACAGCACAGCCGTGCTCGTAACCCACAACATTACCGAGGCGGTTTTCATGTCTGACCGTATTGCGGTCATGAGTGCTCGGCCGGGAAGGCTCGTCGGAATCCTCGAGGTTCCGTTCGACCGCCCACGCCGGCCCGAGCTCCAGACCACGAACGACTTTATCAAGCTCGTTGCAGAAGCACGCAGCATGCTGGAGTTGCAATGACGCTGATCGCTTCACCGCCGCCGGGCGCGAAGGCGACCCGCAACCATCCTAAGAAAGAGTCTTTGTTCCAACGGATCCGCAACGGTTCGGCCTGGATCACGATCCTCACCATTGTCGTCATTGTGGTGCTCTGGCAGATCATTCCGCAGACCGGCCTGATTAACCGCGTGCTGTTTCCCACCTTCACCGACACTGTTGCGGCGTTCGTTCAGCTTCTCGGCAGTAGTTACTGGTGGGGTGACCTGACCAAGACCATGTCAGCGGTGGGTATCGCCTGGGTGATCGGGGTCGCATTCGGATTCGCCATGGGTGTCGCTCTCGGCACCAGCCCATTCGTGCGAACGGCCATCACACCGTACGCGATCGCCGTGCAGGCGCTGCCGAAGGTGGTCCTCGCCCCGCTGCTCATCGGATGGTTGGGATTCGGGTCAGAGAGCAAGATCGCGCTCGCGGTGATCATCTGCTTCTTCCCGGTTTGGATCGACACTATGGTCGGCCTCTCGTTGCCGTCGGCGAATGAGTTCAAACTCTTGCAGTCGCTCAAGGCGAGTAAGAGGCAGGTGTTTCTTAAGTTGCAGCTGCCCACCGCGATCCCTCTGATCATGGTGGGTGTTAAGCACGCGCTGCTTCTTGCCTTCACGGGTGTGATCGTGGCCGAGATTCTGGCCGCATCCGATGGCGGACTCGGCACGCTTGCAAAAGAGTTTGCCTCTCAGCTGAACATGGGCATGACCTATGCCGTCGTCTTCGTTGTCGTCATCATCGCTGTCACCTTGGTGTCGATCGCCGATGTCGTCGAGCGTCGCGTCGTGTTCTGGTCTGAAGAATCTCGAGCGAGGAAAAGATGACGCGCACGGAAGGGATCGCGCAGGTCGCGATCAGCAATACTCCCAAGGCGAGGCGGAAGAAAGCAGCTCCGTACCTGCTCACTATCGCTCTCGCTCCCTTCATCCTGTTTGTCTGGTGGCTCTCGACCGACGTACTCAAAGCAGTGCCGCCGATTTTGCTGCCGACCCCGGGTTCGGTGATCGAGGCCTTCCCGCGTGTGGTCGGGGCAGCCGGTTTTGGTGACCAGGTATTGCGGACGCTCACTGAGATCGCGGGTGGGTTCGCGCTGGGCGGTGCGATCGGCTTCCTTCTCGGCATATTGCTCAGTACCTCGAGTCGTCTCCGATCGGCCTACCTGCCGTTCTTGTCGGCGCTCGAGGCGATCCCGACTGTCATCTTGGCGCCCATCATCATCGCCTGGATCGGGTTCGGTATCGAGGGCAAGATCCTGCAGGCAGCCATCGCGTGCTTCTACGCGGTCTTCATCACGACGCTGTCCGGGTTGGGACTCGCGGAACCCAACGCGATCAACCTTATGCGTTCCCTGAGGGCGAGTCGCTGGCAGATCATGTTCAAGGTGAAGGTTCCGATCGCTCTTCCCGTCATCTTCGGCGGACTCCAGCTCGGCGCGACAACGGCGATCATTGGTGCGATCGTGTCTGAGTTCATTGGAGCGACAGGCGGTCTGGGCTATCTGATGCTGCGATATCGCTCGAGTTTCAACACGCCGTCGTACTGGGTGATTATCTTCATTTTCCTTGCGATCGGACTCGTTGTGTACCTCACGATCTGGTGGCTAGAGAAGAAGTTCGTTTTCTGGCGAAGTGCATCGATCAATCGACCCGATTTGGAGAAACAATGACCATCGACATTCACGCCCACACTGTGCCAGAGGGGTTCATCGAGGAGCTGCAGCGTCAGGTTCCCAGCGTGGCCCCCAAGATCGTTAGCCGCGATGATGCCTGGTGGTTTGAGTACCCGGACGGCCGTATCAGCGGCCCGATCGCGGCAGGTATGTTCGATATTGAAGTGCGGCTGGCCGATATGGATGCCACCGGAGTAGACATGCAAGCGCTCAGTGTGCCACCGCCTCACTTCAATTATGGGCTCGAGGGCGAAGCATCCGCGATCGCCGCCCGTCTGCACAACGAGGCCATGATTGCGATGGCGCGGGAGCACCCCGACCGCTTCGTCGTTCTCGGCCACCTGCCCATGCAAAGCGAGGAATTTGCTCTGGCGGAACTTGCACGCCTCGTTGAAGTGCCCGAGGTCGTCGGTCTCGAGTTGGGGACCAACGTGGCGGGCGTGAACCTGGGCGAGTCGCAACACGACACCGTCTGGGCGGCGGCCAACAGTGCAGGTATGGCGGTGGTTCTACACCCGGGAGCCGACATCGCTGGCGGTGACAGGATGCAGAAACATTACATCCACAACTTCGTCGGCAATCCCACGGACTCGACGGTCGCTGCAGCGTCGTTGATCTTCCAAGGTGTGCTCTCTCGAAACGAGGAACTCCGCTTCGCCCTCCTGCACGGTGGCGGATTCCTGCCTTACCAGATTGGGCGATTCGATCACGGCTGGAAGGTTCGACCGGAGTCGCGCACTCATATCAGCACGGCGCCGTCGACTTTCCTCGATCGGTTCTGGTTTGACACTCTCACACACGATCCACTCTCGCTGAGGTTCCTGCATGACCGGGTAGGAGATGACAGGCTGTGCCTGGGATCCGACTATCCGTTCGATATGGCAGATACCGATCCAGTCGGCTCGGTCCGGGCTGCACTCGCAGATCGTCCCACCGCAATTACGCGAGCTCTCGAAGGCAACTCGCGCGAGTTGCTGACTCGACGTCCGGCGTAGTTTTCACGACCCCGAGCGGCGGGTCCGGAGTGTGCGGGTAACGCACATCCCGGACCCTCCGCCGGCTTGTGTCGAGTCCGGAAAGGAGATCGAGGTGGCAGTCGAGTTCGTCCTGGTCTCCCTCGCCGTGCTGGTGGGCGCCGCCGCCCAGCGGGTCTCGGGTATGGGCTTCTCCTTGGTTGTCGCCCCGGCCCTAGTCATCCTGCTCGGCCCGTTTGACGGGGTGCTGATCGTCAACATCTGCGGTGCAGCTTCCGCGGCCATCGTGATGGGCCGCACCTGGCGTTACATCGACTGGAAGCAATACCTCCTCCTCGCGGTACCAGCCGGGCTCGCGATCCTTCCTGGGGCGTTCGTCACCATGTGGCTCGGCGGCTTCGTGCTCCAGATTCTCGTAGGTGCCACGCTTCTGGTTGCACTCACCATCTCACTGCTTGCTCGACGAGTAAGTCGTGTCGCTCCACAAGTTCCTGCGGGCATCGTCTCCGGTCTCGCCTCGGGATTCATGAGCGCTACAGCGGGCCTCGGGGGACCCGGAGCGAGCGTGTACCGGGTGCTGACGGGCTGGGAGCAAAGGAGCTTTGCGGCCACCGTTCAGCCGTTCTTCCTGACGCTGGGTGTGTTGTCGTTCGTCACCAAGATCTTTGCGGCGGGTCAGGGGCCGCCCCAGTATGAGCTGTGGTTCTGGATACTCATGATCGTGTGCACGGTGTGCGGACTAGCCCTGGGTGAACTGCTCGCACTGCGGGTCAGCGTAACGGCGGCGCGTCATGCCGTCACCGTCATCTCCTACGCGGGCGGTGTCGCCGCACTCATGTTTGGGATTGCCCGACTGTAGATGGAACGCCCGATTGCGTCAATCGTCAAGGCCGTCCGGTTGTAGCGCTCAGCATGGCGGTGTTGGTTGCGGTGATGACCCGGCCCAATACAGCTCTGATGGGCCTGAGCAGTTGGGGGTGTCCGTCTCCGAAGCGATGGGTGGCGCGACAGCAACGTGTAGTGTGAACGATTCTTCGCGTTTCATGGGTCCTTCAATATGTCCTGGCCCTCAGACGCGGGTCGAGTTGTCCAAGGGGTCCGGGTCATGGAGACAACGAAGATCCCCGTTTCATCGAAACGGGGCAAAACGAGAATTGTTACAGAGAGGAGTCTTCAGATGAAAGCGATCGTGGTTACGGATCGAGCCGCGGGAACGGCGGGGATGACACTGGCAGAGCGGCCCGAGCCCGACGTGGCGCGGCTCGCCAGTGAGGGCGCGAACTGACCGCGCCCACAGCTTCCGCGTAGGCCTCGAATGCTCCCGGAGGAAGCTCCGAGAAGCCGGACATCCAGTCCGTCTCGTGATTTGGGCCGGCGATGAAGCCGTCGAGCGACATGGTGAAGTGAAGCATCACCCGGCCGGCACCGGGTTCTGTGGCGGTGACGCCGGCTGGGCGGTCTCCCTTGGTTGTGCTCATGGCTATCTCTTTCCCGTCTTGGCAAAGCGTGAACGCGCGTTCATGAACACTAGTTCATGGTAGTTTTGTCGTCAACCCTCTGGAGGTCGACACCCTTGGCGCGCGCTGCACGAGACACTGACGAAGTACGCAACGAAGTACGCAACGAACTACGCGAGAAACTGCTGACGCACGCACGCAGCATCGTGGCGCGAGAGGGAACGAAGGGCCTGACGATGCGGGCACTCGCGAGAGAAGCCGGAACAGCTGTCGGGCTCTCGTACAAGGCATTCACCTCGCGGGACGAGTTGCTGTGGGAGTTGGCCTGGGGCTCGCTCCGGGAGCTCATTGCACAGATCGATGACTGGTCCGAACGCACCGGCGGCGATCTGGCCACGAGGATCATGGAATTCGCCACTCTTCATTTCGACTCTTTGGCACCCGACCTCGTCGACCAGGTGAGCCGGGGTCCTCGTGGCGACGAGTTCCTCCGCGCGGCGGCTGCAGCGGGTGCCACTCGCTCGTGGGCGGCCGTCATGACCGCTTTCCTCGAGTCTCGACAACGAACCGGCGAGATCCGCGAAGACGCTGATACGCAGGCCTTTGGCTTCGTCCTGACCGCCGCAATTCACCACGTGCTGATCACTGAGCCCCCGTTGCCCGTCCCGGATCATCAGACCCTCGCCCGACACATCGCGGGCGTCGCGGCCCTGCTCACAAGCAGACCGTGAAGAGCGAAACGCATCCTCAATGCCAACTCAACTCAAGGAGGCGAGCACCTAATTCAGGGCCTCTGTCGCCGACGGATGCGTGTAGATCGAGTCCCGCAGCGCCGAGGCGCCGCTTTGCCATGATCACAGCTCCCAATTCTCAGCCGCAATCGATCATGCAGGCCGCCGCAGGATTGGAATAAAATCCGTCGGCGCAGCTGCTGGGCTTCGACAAGACTAGGGGTTCAGTTGCATGACGATTGCAGCCTGCAAGGCGCTGAGCCGGCGGCAGGGCAAAGTCTCTCCGGGTGAAGCGCGTCCGGTACGGCTGGCTGTACCAGTGCGTTGGTACAGATGGGCGTACCAGTCGACTGGTACAGAGGGGTCCGATTCGGCTGGGTGTACCAGTGCATTGGTACAGGTGGGTGTACCAGTTGCCTGGTACATCAGTCGTCTTTTCGTCGCGAAGGGCCAAAAGCGTCGAATATTGGTCGGCGTTACCAGCGTTACCGCTGGTTACCACCACCCTGGTAACGCATAAGAAGCTGGTCAAAGGGTTAATTCGGGCCCTCGTTACCGAGTTACCAGATTGCAGGGGTATGTGTGTGTATGCCAGAGGGTTAGAGGTCAGGCTCTCGACCAAAACCTAACCCCCGCGATCCGGAAGATGACGCCGGGGGCGCTACCTGTCACCGTGTACGTGCCAGAGGTGGAAGCCATGATGAAGAATGCGAGACCGTTATCCATATCTTCCCCATGCGCGGAATGCCACCAAATCCTACGTTTACCCTACGTTTACTCCGGGACACATAGGGCATCCGTTGGGCCTTGAAAGTCGCCGGCGACCGTTCAGACTCCTCTAAGCCCCTTATTCTCCGGGTCCCGCGGGACGTTCAGAGGAGTTCCTTCCCCAACCCATCCTAAGGAAAGGGTTGGGGGTTCGAGTCCCTCCAGGGGCACGTAGTGTCGTCGCCTGCAAATAGAAAAATAGCTCTGACCAGGGATTTTCCTGAGGTTGGAATAGCGCACATTAAGTTCCCCTTAGGGCGACCGACCAGTTCGCGGAACTCTTCGGCGAAGATGCCCTCGGTTTCGTGGATCTCTCGTCCCATGCGAATCTTTTGGAATAGCGTCCCGTTGAGGTCCCGCTTCCGGACAGGATTGCCGCCGGTGTAGAGCCGAACGCAGCCTTCGAGGACGTCCAGATGCTGCGCGAGCTCACGACGGCTCTCGTCGCTGCTCATTTTGAGCCGGTCGCGAGTATGCGCGGCTTGTGTTCTGCGACCGGTGAGCCAGCGCTGCTGGTCGAGAAAGAGCGTGCGGGGGAGTGCGCCGGCGTAGTAGGCGTCGAGCAGTTTGAGCTGGCGCTCGTCGAGGTCCCGTAAGTGATCGTCGATCTCGCCGAGTTGCGTCAGGTGATCCGTGTCCGTTGTTCGGCGATGCTCGATCTCTTCGTTCTCTATCTGCTGTCGTTCGGTCGTGGTGATGCTCAGGTATGCGTAGAGCTGCTCGACTCGGTGCTCGGCCTCGGTGATCGGGATTGCCCGTTGGTGGCAGTTGATCGGACTTGCTTGCCGGCCGGAGCAAGCGAAGTAGGTGTAGCGCTTCCCGGAGGCCGAGGTGACGTGTTGCAGGATGAGTCGGCGATCGCAGGAGTAGCAGTAGAGCATGCCCTGCAAGAAGTGGTTATGCACCCGCGAACGCTCGCTGTAACGCCGGGCGACGAGGACTGTCTGCACCTTCTCCCAGAGCTCTGCCGAGACGAGGGGCTGGTGCGAGCCGCGGTGCTCGACGCCATTCAAGGTGACCACGCCCTTGTAGTAGGGGTTGCGTAGCATGCGACGCACGGCGCTCAAACCCAGTGGCGCACCTGTCACCCGTTCGGACGAGCGTGAGCTCAGGCCGCGGGAGGACAGAGCTTCCGTGAGCCGCGGGACACTCCAGGTCCGTCGCGCGTACTGCTCGAAGGCCCAGCTGATGTGGGGCGCGCGATCCTGGTCGCCATAGCCGAGCGGTGCGCGGCCCGCGGTGCCGCCTTCGTCTACCTTCTGACGCAGGCCCTTCTTCACCTCGGTTGAGAGGTTGTGAGAGTAGAACTCCGCGATCGAGGCCATGATCCCGTGCACCAGGCGACCACTGGCGGTCTCGTCGATATTCTCCGTCGTTGAGACAAGGCGGACTCCTGCCCCGCGCAGCGCCTCGACGATCTGGACGTCATCCGCGCGATTCCGCGCCAACCGGTCGAGCTTGTGCACGACGACGAGATCGACTTTGCGGGTGGAGACGTACTCGAGCATCCGCTGCAGCTCCAGGCGGTTCGTGGTACGCGCCGAAGCACCACGTTCGACGAACTCCGCAACGACCACCGCCCCCAGCGATAGCGCATGCCGTTTGTTCGCCGCACGTTGCGCCGTCAGCGAGAAGCCATCGTCCGTGCTTCCGCTGCCCACCTGTCGGTCCGTCGAGACGCGCGAATACGAGACCG
The DNA here is from genome assembly GCF_000421145.1 of Glaciibacter superstes DSM 21135. Taxonomy (GTDB): domain Bacteria; phylum Actinomycetota; class Actinomycetes; order Actinomycetales; family Microbacteriaceae; genus Cryobacterium; species Cryobacterium superstes. The sequence continues at coordinate 25,269 of NZ_ATWH01000022.1, forward strand.
CCGTCAACGGTTCGAAACGAAGAGATTGCTGATCAGAAATCTGAGGTTCATCAGTCATAAACCCAACGTGACCTGGTTTCGGGGCATCCCGTGTGGGCGGTGGATCAGGCGGAGCAAGAATTGCTTTGCCCTGATCGCCACTAGCAAGTGGTCGAGACTGAGGAATGACCGCCAGGTCGGGCGACGTACTGTGTCATGGCCTTGGAACTCGGGCAAGAATTGTCGGGTTGATTCGACTAACGCATGGGATGCTTTTGCCGAGAGAGCGGAGCTCGACGGTGAGACTGACCATGTACCTGCTTCGCGAGTCCGCTGAAGCGGACGATTCGTCGTTACGGTCAAAAGTAGAAATTACGCCAGCCGAGCTCAAGTCCAGCGATGATCAGATTGCCGGCGTCTACGTGCTTCACGGCGACCCACGTCGTCCCGGATGGATGGACGAGTTGAGTGCGATCGCGACGGTAGATGTCGATCCGGCTGATCTCGAAACTCGAAGCCTGGGTGCCGTTGTCCTGGTCATGTCGAACTCTCGTGTCGTTGCGGTCACGTTCGGCACGGGCTTCCACGCGATCGAGCCCTCCTTGATCGAACGTGGATTTGGACTCAGGGTGACGGCCAACATGGTCGCGGCCAACGGCATCCGAGGCGGCCAGACCCGAGGGGTTGCACGCAGTTCACGGGATCAAAAGACGCTGCTACCGATCAACGGTGAATTTAGCGACCTGAACGTCGAGGTGGACGAGGACTGGCTTCGCCAGTTGTCCGGCAAGTCATCGGACAAAGGATTTGCCTCAGCAGTGTCAGGGGCGGACTCGCTCACACTCACCATCCCGAATTTCACCTTCTCGATGCTTGGCAAGAAGGTCAATGAAGTCGTGCAGGCATGGGAAGGGGAGCAGTTCAAGACCAAGTTTCCCTTCCTTGATCAGATTGTCCCTATCGACAAGAGCGATCCCATAATCGAAATCCTCGACGGACTAGCAGACGCCCAGATCAGACACCAGGAGCCAGGACTGGCGTTTGCGGCGCCTGATCCGTTCGAGCAGCTCGATGTTGACCACTTCGAGATCACTTGTCAGTACCAGCGCTATGAACTTGCCGATCTAGAGACCACTGCAGTCCTGAAGATCGCGCAGAGTCTCGACCCGTCAAAGAGCCCTCTCGAAAACATCCGTGTTTATGCCCTCGACGAAAACGGCGACAACGTCGATCGTGCTTACCCGCTGAAGTCATACATTCAGACCGAAGTTGTCCACGGAGGCGAGAACTATTTGCTCTCTGCGGGGCTCTGGTTCTCCCTGAGAACTGACTTCGTCGCGGAAATCGAAGCGCAGGTCCAAGCGATACCCGACTTCAGCGAATCGTTGAATCTTCCAACCTGGGATGCCAAGGCGCTCCGCGACGATCCCTCAGACCCGACAGCTGAAGGCTCGTATAACATCCTCGTCGCGAACGCGCGCAGCTGGGTGAACCTCGACAAGAAACTCGTGTACTTCGGGCGATACGAAAAGCTCGAGATTTGCGACCTTCTAACTCCCAACGCGTAGCTGCTGTGCGTAAAGACAGCATCCGATTCGCCAACCCTTTCGCATCTCGTGGCGCAGGCCGTGAATAGTGCTGATGCATGGGGTGATCTGAAGTATCGAGAAAGGCTGGCCGAAGCATGGGCTGAGATATCAACGACGGCCACTCCAGATCGCGAGTCGGCGACGTTTGTGCTTGCAATTGCGACTGCTAAGCCGGGCCGATTAGCAGACACCCTGTTCTTCTTCTCCAAGGTCCAAATCGCCAATGGATTTCGGCAGGTCACGCGAGGTCAGTTCTCCTTCGGCCTAGCGCGCATTCCGATGAACCCGATTGATCCCGACAAGAAGGAACGTGCCCCCAGAACGCCGAAGTTCGAGTAGCTGAACCGCGAATATGATCCGACGTAGGATGCCAACGGCGGGGATTCCCTCGAAGCTACGCCCATCGCGTGGAGCGCAAGGAATCTCTTGGTCGTCGCTACGCGAGGGCTGGAACCGACTCGATTGTGCCGAGTAGAGACCGATCGGCGAGGTCTGTCGCTGGTCTTGTGGCCAGGTTTTCCAGACGGCCGAGTTGTTTGTCGGTGAGGTAACGGAAGCTCTGGGCCGGCTCGATATGGAGCTGTCGGCGGAGATCGTCGAGGCTAACTGGGCGCAACCACAAGTTGGGGGTGTCGAGTTCCAAGACGGAGCATTCGCTCGCACCGTGGAGGTAGTCGATGAGCTCTGCCTTTTCGATCCCGATGACGTGTGAGTAGTTCCGCCAGATTTCCTCAGCGTTGCTTCGAACAAGCCTCCGCGCTCGCATGGTTCCAAGGATCGCCTTCTCCGGTGACGTCGAGTAGACGATGACGGTCGTGCCCTCTGGTACGTCAGGGAAGCGACGCCGAATCTCTGCGGTCTTCGTCCCAGCGAAGAGTCCCCGTGCGAAACGGGGTCGGACTGACAGTAGGAGAACCCGACTCATACCGCATGTCCTCCATCGAACTGCAGCGCCATCACGTCGTCGAACATCTGGGAGTCGACCTGTTGCATGCTCTGCACCGTGTCCTTCACATATCGCTTGAAGATCTCGTCGTGGCGCGAGACCGATCGTCCGAGAAGTTCAGTGTCCTGGAAGCGTATGACATTGACCTTGCCTGTCTTGCCAGCGGCGCCCTCGATCTCGGACTTTCGGAGGACGCCAACTTTGCCGAAGCGCGCGATCGCGTCCTCAGCGGAGACTCGCGCTGAATCGACGAGTACCGACCTCGCGACGATCTTCCGAATCGTGATCGTCTTGTCGCCGGTGGCGTACCAAAGGATGCGCGCCGGCAGGCCCTTAGGCTCAATCCTCGATCCCGAGAAATAGACCAGCTCACGGGAAAGTCCTAGCCCCCGTCGCCTCAGCGAGATGAGGCCATCATTTAGGCCGAGAAGGTTGGTCGCCCATCGAGGCTGAATCGGGATGATGTAGGTCGGCATCTTGGCGCCCTGGACCACGAGCGGCCACTGATGCCGCTCAGCAAGGGCGACCTCTGCAGTTGAGGTAAGCGCGAGTGCATTGACCGTAGCTGCTGCCGGACCGAGTATGGCCGCGCGGAGCACGTCATCGCTGAAGCCGTCCGCTCTCAGTGCGGCATCGAGCGTGACCGAGATGGCCGTGTCGGCGACCTCGATGCGTGTCGCATGGTGCTCCCAGGCCGCTCGTCGGAAGTGTCGAAGCAACTGGAAGGCAACAGTGCTTCCGCGTTCACCTCGAATGGCGCGGATCAGCGGTAGTCGAAGGGTCGTCCCATCGAGCTCCAAGGCAGCAAGTGCCCACAGACTGCCTTGCTTATCGACCAGCTTCTGTACCTTGATCGTCTTCCGCTTCGCCATCAGGTCCCGGAGGCGCTGCTTGAACGCGTTCGGCTTCGTTTCGATCTCATAGACGCGGAAGGCTGGTTCCAGTCCGGGCTCGTCACTCGTAACGTCACGCCATTCGAGGTCTCCGTCATCGATGAGGTTCGAGCGGAAGTCAGACATAAAGGGCTCAGGGCTCAGGGCCGTGATCAGCTGATGTGGACGCACGACCTGGATGCCGTGCTCTCCGAGGTTCCACCCAGCGGCGGCGAGATGTACATTGCCATCATTTGTGACGAAGTAGTCGGCTCCTGCGTGGATGGCATCGACCAGATGGAGGACGTCCTGCCGAAGGCTCGGGTCCTTCGCAAGTACATGCGTGTCGGTCGCGGCCAGCAGGACATTCTCGAGAGTCCGATCGCCTGGGCGAAGAGTGCTCAGCCTCGTCAAGTGCTGGCTGGCTGCTCGAAGATGGGTACGCACCGCTTGGTCCTGGTTCTTGCTGATCTCGTTATCAACCTCGCCTGAGGTAACGAAGGTCACCAGCGGTTGCAACCAGTCGGCCTGGAGCTCCACGGTCTCTTCGCGATGGTCGCGCCGGATATCGGGCGGTGAGAAGAGGTCGCCAATGATATTGGTGTCCAGCACGGCGATCGGCAGACCAGACTCGAGCGACGCGGACTCCAGAAGATCGAGTCCATCCTCGAGGTTGATCCGCTTCACCCAATTCATCAGGATCGAGCCGCTGAGGGCCCTGCCGGCGCGCTCCGACGCTACATGCATGCCCAGCGACTGCCAGAACGCGTCGATGCCGTAATCGGTGCGGCAAGAAGCCGCGATCAGCGACCGTCGCGGATGCAACCTGATCGCGGTGTCGACCATTTCGCGCGCCAGTCCTGTGCCACGCGACACCTCACCCACACAGACATGAACGAGTTTGATCAGGTTACTTCGAGGGATGTCGTAAAGGATGTAACCCGTGATGACTGCATCGAGCATGCCGAGTAGGAGGCCCCGGTGCCTCGCACGGTCACGGAAAGCCATATCGGGCATTGGACCGAGCCGCGCGCGATTGGCCTTGTGGATCATGAGGACTGAGCCCAACTGTGCTTCGGCATCGGCAGACTCCGGGTCCCAGGCGACGACGCTCACGTCCAACGGAGCCCCCTCTCAGCCGATCGCTCCATCTGTCTAGCACGAGCGGCTCGATCCGGAGGCCCGCAAGGCCGAGCGGGAGTCAACTTCCCTGCCTGGCTAGGCGGAGACGGCATTGAGATCAAAGGAGTCAGGTGTCGTCGCCCGCCAGCAATTGAGCAACCTCGCGGAGTGACATGCCCACGTCGTCCGCGAATGCAAGAGCCGCTCCCTTTTCGCCACGGGGGTCCGTGCCTTTGCCGGCGTTGTCAGGAAAGACAAGCGCGTACAGGTCCGCCGACGGGGACTTAACAATCACCTGACCACGCTCCTTGGCACGTCGGCGAAGCTGAGCGAGGGTAGGTTCGGTATCCATGTGAATACGCTATTGCCACAAGTGTCGGAGAACGATTCCCGTTCTAGGAACGCGCCGCCTCAGCCGTGACCGTTTATCGCTCGCTCTGCCTCCGTGCCGAGTTCGTGGTCGGCGACTAGCTTTCGCGCCATGTGTCAAGTTTGATGCTGGACGTGTGTGATCGGCCCGGGACGTTTTTGGACCGGGCTGTGGGAGGTCGATGGACATGCGTTCGTGTGGAGGGCTGGGCCGTCGTTGGTTCGGCAGGCTGATCAGGCGCCGTTGTGCGGCAGGCTTTCGTGTGCGCCGTGAGAGGCGGCCCAGCGCGGGCGGGCGGCAAGCTAGGTTGCGCCGTCGAGCGGCATAGCTACCGTGGCCGTCACCGTCCGCGACTGAGCCTTCCTTGACAATACGCGTCTTCATCGAAGGGTTGTTGGGTCACGAGC
>NZ_ATWH01000023.1 GCF_000421145.1 Glaciibacter superstes DSM 21135
GTCGGTGTCGGTGTCGGTGTCGGTGTCGGTGTCGGTGTCGGTGTCGGTGTCGGTGTCGGTGTCGGTGTCGGTGTCGGTGTCGGTGTCGGTGTCGGTGTCGGAAGAGCTCATGATCGAAGTCTAGTTTTGCCGCTCACCGCCGCGAATGTGACCTCTCCGGCCCCGAGTGACCGGCAGAACGGTACCTCGGGGCCGGAAAGGTCACTATGACCGCAGAAGTTGCGCGGAGACTGCGCGCCGGCTCGTTCTAGGATTACTGCATGAGCGCATCGGGCGGAAATAGGGCAATCGTGGCCGCATTCCTGGCCAACACCGGAATTGCGATCACCAAGTTCATCGCGTGGGCGTTCTCCGGGTCGTCATCGATGCTTGCCGAGTCCGTGCACTCCGTCGCTGACGCGGGAAACCAGCTGCTCCTGCTGCTCGGCGGCCGTCAGGCCAAGCGCAAGGCCGACCTGGAGCATCCGTTCGGTTACGGACGTGAACGATTTGTCTACGCGTTTGTGGTGTCGATCATCCTGTTCTCGGTCGGTGGAGTCTTCTCCATCTACGAGGGCATCAACAAGCTGCAGCACCCGCACGCGCTCGATGTTCCGTGGCTCCCGGTTCTCGTTCTTGTCATCGCGATCGTGTTGGAGTCGTTCTCCCTGCGTACGGCTGTCAGGGAATCGAACCATGTGCGCGGAGACCAGACTTGGGTGCAGTTCGTGCGGCGCGCAAAGGCTCCAGAGCTCCCGGTTGTGCTCCTCGAAGACATTGCTGCGTTGTTCGGCCTCGTGTTCGCACTCTGCGGTGTCGGACTGACCATCCTCACCGGCAACCCGGTCTGGGACGCGATCGGCACACTCTTCATCGGTGCGCTGCTCGTGCTGGTGGCAATCGTGCTCGGAATCGAGACCAAGAGCCTGCTGGTCGGCGAGGGCGCGAGCGCGAAGGATGTCGCCGCCATCGAGAAGGCAGTGATGGCAGGACCTGAGACGCGAAACATCATCCACTTGAAGACGCTCTACCTCGGGCCGGATGAGCTCCTGGTCGGGGCGAAGCTCTCGTTCGATTCTTCGAGCCGGTTCTCGGATGTCGCGGCTTCCATCAACGCCGTCGAGACACGCATCCGTGAGGCTGTTCCGGTCGCGCGCGTGATCTACATCGAACCGGATATCTATGTCGACCCGAACGAGGCGAATCCACCGACGGATGCGATCGTCATCAAGGGCCGCGAGTAGCCGTTCGGTCAGGCGCCGACCGGCTCAGTGCACACCGCTCAGTGCACGCCGATCAGCGCACGCCGCGTCGGGCGGGTTCTTCGAAGAAGTCCCTGAGCAGCTCTGAACATTCGTTCTCAGCGACACCGGCGAAGACTTCCGCGCGGTGGTTGAGGCGCCGGTCGCGCAGAACGTCGTAGACGGATCCGGAGGCTCCTGCCTTCTCGTCCCACGCGCCGAAGACGACCACCGGTATGCGGGCAGCCACGATTGCGCCCGCACACATCATGCAGGGTTCGAGTGTGACGATGAGGGTGCAGCCGGTGAGGTGCCAATCGCCGAGTGCCGCTGCTGCCTCGCGGATGGCGACGATCTCGGCGTGGGCAGTCGGATCCTGGCGCAGCTCTCGCTCGTTCCGGCCGCGGCCGATGACCGCGCCAACGGCATCCGTCACGATCGCGCCGACCGGCACGTCGCCGGTCGCCAGCGCCGCGCGCGCCTCGGTGAGCGCGGCGCGCATCCAGGCCTCGTGCAGTGCCGAATCCACGCCCACGTCGCCACCTCCCGACTCGTAGTATTGAGCCTATGCGAGTTCACGTTGCCGACCACCCGCTCATCACCCACAAGCTCACGGTGCTGCGCGACGAGAACACCCCGTCACCGATGTTCCGTGCGCTGGTCGAGGAGCTCATGACGCTGCTCGCCTACGAGGGAACCCGTGGTGTGCGCGTGGAGGATGTCACGGTCAAGACTCCGGTTGCCATGGCGCACGGCGTGAAGATCAGTGACCCAAAGCCACTGATCGTGCCGATCCTGCGCGCCGGTCTCGGCATGCTCGAGGGAATGGTCAAGCTTTTGCCGACCGCCGAGGTGGGCTTTCTCGGTCTGGCGCGCAACGAAGAGACACTGCAGCCGACGACCTATGCCGAGCGATTGCCAGACGATCTGTCCGACCGGCAGTGCTTCGTGCTCGACCCGATGCTGGCCACCGGCGGGTCGCTGATCGCGGCCATCGAGTACCTGTTCGACCGCGGGGCCGTCGACGTGACCGCGATCTGCATCCTCGCCGCGCCGGAGGGCCTCGCCGCCGTCGAGAAGGCGATGGAGGGTCGCGAAGTCACGATCGTGCTCGGCGCCGTCGACGAGCGGCTCAACGAGGTCGGCTACATCGTGCCAGGGCTCGGCGACGCCGGCGACCGCCTCTACGGACTGGTCTAGCTCTCCAACCGTGCGCGAGTGCGCCCAAATTGTCGGTCTGAGCGTCGCGAACCGACAATTTGGCCGCACGCGTGAGGCGATGACCAGGCGATGACGGATGCGCCTGCCACGCGGCCACCAACGCAGAAGCTGCGACATGCCATGCGGTCTTGGGCGAAACTTCACGAAAGTTTGAGTAATGCTGCTTTCGTCAAATCTTCTTTCGTGAAATTCGGATCGACGCCGGATCCTCCGATCCGCTCTGGGTGGCCGCGCACGTGGTGCGCGTCATTTCGCGTCACGGTCCGTCACAGAATTGACACACCACGTAATACTCGGGTTTACTCACATCCATGACTACGAACGCGTGCCCCCTGACCTCCTTCGAGGCTTCTGGGAATGCCGGCATGATGATGCCCGGCATGAGTGCTGTCATGTGTTGCCGAATGTGTCGCTGATCGCCGAGTTTTCGAACACCGACCTTTCGCCGAGTCCCGTTCCTCCGGTCTGACCGGACAGGACTCCCGGACGCTCCGCACCGCGAGCATCCGTCACACGGCCAGGCAGCCACATGACCAGCCGGCCACCAGTTCGAACCTACTGCAGTCGCATCGATCGCCGGGGTTCACCGCATCATCACACCCAAGGATTTCTCCCATGTCTCTCGCACACATCGACACCGCCCGCCCCCTTCGTTCTATCCGCCCCGACCTGTCACTCGCTGAGGCGCCGGCCGCGCCGGCACCCCGCATTCGTGCCGTGCCTGAGGGCACTGAGGCTCGCGGCTTCGTTCTCTACGTCGGTATTGACGAGGCAAAGGCGGCTGCGGCAGGAACCAGCCTTCACCGCATCGTTGAGGCCCTGAAGCTGCTCGCCTCCGATATCGCCCCGTCTGCCGAAACGTACGCTGCTGTGGCTCTCGCGCCGGAAGGCGCCGGAGGTCGCGATGTCGACGTGGTGCGGCTTGCGCTGCAGGATCCGTCGGCGCTGGCCAAGCACCGCACCGCGGATGATGAACTTGACCGGGCCCCAGGCGGCGTGGTCGTCGATATTTCCCGCAAGCGCGTGATCCTCGACAACGAGACCGCTTCGCTCACCTATAAGGAGTTCGAACTGCTGCAGTACCTGGTGTTGCGCGAGGGGCGCACGATCGAGCGTGCCGAGCTCATCTCCTCGCTGTGGAACGCTGCCGACGAAGAGGATGCGCCGAACGAGCGCACGATCGACGTGCACGTGCGCCGGCTCCGCTCCAAGCTCGGGCGCTACGAAGACATCGTGCGCACCGTGCGTGGTGTCGGTTACCGCTTCGATCGCCACGCGGATGTCTCGATCCGCCAGGCGACGACGCCAAGCCCCGATATCTTCTAGGCTGCTCGCCGCAAATCGCGCCGGCAGCGATGCGCCAAAGATTAACGGACTGAGGGCCGGTCGTAGAGGCTAACGACCGACCCTCTTCCCTTGCACCAAGAGTGTCGTGCAATCACATTTCACGTCTTCCGCCACAGCAAACGGTTGACGCACTACGAATATATAACGAATAGGTAACGGGCGCTAGTTATCCGTTCGCTATTCTTGAAATTCTTTTTCTTTCAACGATATTTTCCTTTGACGGTTCTACTCAGGCACCGGAGCTTGTGGTGGGCAGCTCCGATGAGAAGGTCAACCGTCAGCCCATGCGCTCGGCAAGGGACACGATGATCCCCTCCGGACCGCGCACGTAGGCCATCCGCCAGATGCGCTCGTATTGGCCGATGTCGCCCACCAGCCCATAGCCGTCCGCGTCGAGCCGATCGACGGCGGCATGGAGATCGTCGACCTCAAACGCCACGTTGCGCAACCCAAGTTCGTTGGCCATCGCGGTCGGTGACCCTGGTTCGTGATCGGGCCGGACGAAGCTCGATAGCTCCAGCCGGGTGCCTCCGCCTGGTGGTCCTAGCATGACGATCTGCGTGCGGGAGTCGGGGATTCCGATGACCGTGTCCAGAAACTCGCCCGGCCGATCACCGTGCGAACGAGGCGTATGCGCGTTCCTGCGCCTCGCTCATCGACTCGCCACTGTGCCCTTCGCCCTCACTCACCACGAGCCGACTTCCGGGCCAGGCGCGGTGCAGTTCCCACGCGGTCGCGAGCGGGCTGCTCACATCGAGTCGCCCGTGGATGAGCACCTCCGGGATGTGCGCGATCTCACCGATCCGGTCGAGGATGCCGCGATCGCCGAGGAACCCCGAATTCGACCAGAACCAACTGACCTGCGTCGCGAAGATGAGCCGGAACGCAGGGTCTTCGTCCCGCAGCGGCGGGAGGAGGCCAGGGGCGAGCGACATGTGAACGTCTTCCCACGTGCACCAGTCCAGGGCTGCCCTCTCCCGAACCTCGGGGTCAGGGTCGGCGAGCCGCTCGACATAAGCATCGACTACTCGCTTTCCAGGGCGCCTGCCCGACGCCTCCACGAAGGCTTCCCACTCCCGCGGGAAGATCCGTCCCACTGACTCGCTGATCCAGTCGACCTCGGCGCGACTGGTTGTTGTCACGGCGGTCAGCACGATGGCCATCACCCGGTCGGGGTGAGCCAACGCGTAGGCGAGTGCGAGAGTGGAGCCTCACGAGCCGCCGGCGACGAGCCACTGCTTGATGCCGAGAAACTCACGCACCGACTCGATGTCGCGGATGAGGCGCTCGGTGGTGAGGGCAGTCAGATCGAAGCTCGGCTCGCCGACAAGCGGACGACTGCGGCCGCATGCGCGCTGCTCGATGCCGATGATCCGCCACACGGCCGGGTCGGGTCGTCGACGATACCCTCCGGCGCCCAGACCGCTTCCCGGACCGCCGTGCAGCCAGATCATCGGCTTGCCGACAGCGTTGCCAGACTCCTCCCAGTAGAGCTGCGTGCCGTCATCGAGGTCAAGCAGGCCAGATGCGTGGGGATCCAGGGCAGGGAATGGCATCTGCTCATGTTCCCATGCGCGCACTCTGCACCGACGGCGTGGCATGCCGGGTCACCAGCGCTACGACGTGCCGTTCGTTTGAGAACGCTCCAGAACCAGGCGGATCATGCTGCTGGTCAGATCGGGATCATGTATCTGCACGTAGTGGTCGCTGCCGGTTGCGAACGCATGTGGGGTATTCGGCCTCAGTGCGACAAGTTCTTCCTGAACGTGGGGCCACGCGCGTTCGAGCGTCTCAGTCAACGCCGACGGAACCGTCGGTGCGACTGCGAATGGTTCTGTTTTGCTGATCACCGCCGCCGGCACATCCGGCAGTTGTCCACCGTTCACAATCTGGAGGATCGCTTCATCCGCGTCGACGGTCTCCCAGCCGGGCTGCTCGTCGAGTGCCGTCCCCGGCTTGTTGAGCACTGCAGCGTAGGCCGGCCACTGCTCGCCGAACTTGTCCGCGATATTCGGCCCGAAGGCATCGACGAAAACAACGCCGGCGGTCGACGACGGATGTGTTTGAGCGAACGACCGCACGATCATGCCGCCGTAGGAATGGCCGACGAACAAATACGGCCCGGGAATCCGGGCCTCGGTCATGAGGGCGTTCAGGTCCGAGACCATACTCGAGAGGGTGCGTGGCATGTCGACCGGCGTACTTCGTGTCGTCAACTCGGGTGGATTCGAATAGCGAATCGTGCCCGGCCTGTCATACATACACACGTGCGCGTATGTAGAGACCTCTGTGAACACGGGCGCCGCCGGTGAATCGCTGATCGTCCAGGTGTCGGACGAATCATGGATGCCTGACTCCAGGACGACCGTTGGCTCACCCTCGCCGGCACACTGCAGGTAGAGTTCGCGGCCGTCGCCGATCGGAATCCGACCGGCGAATTCACCGGCGAGCGGGCTCCCGGCTTCGACAGGCGGCCGGGTCGTTCCGGCAGTCGAGTCTGCCGACAAGGAGCCGGGCGTGCCCAGCCCGGTGCAGCCCGTCAATGCCGTCGACAGTGTCAGCGCCAGCAAAGCCGCCAGCGCGAAGGCCGCGCCGCACCCCGGCGATGTCAGTCGCACGAATGCGTTGAACGTTGTCATTTCGGTAGCAACCTTCGGGCCGATCGCTTTCTCGCCGGCGGCAACGCCGGGCTCTGAGCATACTCTCGTCATCGACCCAGGGGGTCGCGCGGCGGCGTGAGACGTGCAGGCCGGCCGGAAGACCTGGGCCTCCCGCAGATCAACGTCGCAATCGAAGGCACACCGGCAGCCATGTCTGGCGTGAATCGTAAGAACTGCCGATCACGGAAGCAAGGAGAGTTTCTTCACCAGCTTGTCGACGTCTTTCCTCGGGCCGACCAGGCTGATCGCGAACGGGCGCAGGCCCCCGACCGGCGTCTGCGACAGTTGCTCGAGGTATTCGTCGTAGACCCGCGTCTCCTGGGCGGCCGCCGGCATGTCGGTCACATGAACGCCGGCGGCATCCGTCGCCTTCTCGCGAATGGTCGACATCTGCTCAGCTGACGCACCCAGGATCGAGCATCCCGCCCACGGCAGTCCCGGATGGTCAACTCCGTCAGCGTCCTGCCCGTCTGGCCCCAGCAGACCGGAGACCAGCACGGATGTCGCGGCCGCAACACACACCGCAGCATTCACCTGCCGGCCCGCCGGCAACGTGTTGTCGACGATGACCACCCACTTCAGTCGGGCGAACCGGGTGGATTCGCTCGTCGTGATCTCGTCGGGCGCGAACCCGACCGGTGTGGCACTGATTGTGATCATTGCGTTCTCCATCTGCGATCTTTGCGTCATAGGCTACGCATAAGAACGGATGCTTGGAACAAGCTTCGTATTAAGTGCGCTGTTCACGGCGAGAGGACGAATATGGACGAACTTGATGCGGCAATACTGCGCGAACTGCAGCGAGATGCGCGACGGACCAATCGTGACATCGCGGCATCCGTCGGTGTCTCCCCCACCACAGCCCTCGATCGCACCAGGGCGCTCTACCGGCGCGGGGTCATTCGAGGAGCCCGGCTGGAAGTCGACCTTGCGACGATCGGCCGCCCGGTGCAGGCGCTCATCGCCGTGCGCATCAGACCCCCTTCACGGAAGAACATCGATGCCTTTCGCACCTGGGCGTCCGGCCTGAAGGAGACGATCGGCGTCTTCGTCGTCACCGGGAACGAGGACTTCCTCCTCCACGTGGCGGTCGCCGACAACGACGAGCTCTACTCCTTCGTCATCGACAAACTCACCGAGCGCGACGAGGTCGCCGACGTGCGAACGAGCGTGGTCTACGAACATGTGCGGCCGCAGGTGATCGAACCCTAGCCAGCCTTGTTGTCACAAAAGCGGGTGCCGCTCGGTCTGAGCTAGTAGATCGGCGGCAAAGCCGCTGGCGCACACGAAAGGTTGATCATGAAGATCGTCGTCATCGGCGGAACCGGGCTCATCGGCTCGAAAGTCATCACCAGGCTCACCGAACACGGCCACGAAGCAGTCGCGGCCTCCCACAACACCGGGGTCAACACCATCACCGGCGAAGGTCTTGCCGACGTTCTGGCCGGAGCCGACGTGGTCGTCGACGTCACCAACTCGCCCTCGTTCGAAGCCAAGGCCGTGCTGGACTTCTTCACGACCTCCACTACGAACCTCCTGGCCGCCGAGAAAGACGCGGGAGTCGGCCACCACGTCGCGCTCTCGATCGTTGGCGTCGAACGGCCGTCCGAAGGTGCCTACTTCATCGCCAAGGCCGCACAGGAGAAGCTCATCCGTGATTCCGGAGCGCCATACTCGATCGTTCACGCCACCCAGTTCTTCGAATTCATGGGTGCGATCGCCGACACAGCGACAGACGGTGACACCGTCACACTTCCTCCGGTGTCGTTCCAGCCGGTTGCCGCAGACGACGTCGCGAGCGCCGTCGCACGGACCGCAGCGGGAACCCCGCTGAACGGCACCGTCGACATCCCCGGGCCTGAGCGCGGGCGCTTCGACGAAATGGTCGGGCGCGTCCTGGCCTTCCGGAACGACCCTCGCGCGGTCGTCGCCGACCCTGACGCACCCTACTTCGGCGCGCGCATGGACGAGACGACCCTCGTTCCCGTGACCGACGGCCCGACGGGCGAGACGATCCTCGCCGCCTGGCTTGAGGCGTCTGCCAAGTAGACGCAGCGGCTATCCGAATCCGCAGGACACTGCGTGAGCCACTCGGCCCTCAAGTTCGCACCACGACCGGACTTCTCTATTGTTGTCACTGGAGGCATGAGAATGACAACCGATCGAGACGTTGCCGTGGCCGCCTGGGAGTCACTCTTCCGGGCGCAGGTCACCGTGATGCGCTCCCTCGCCGCGAACTGGCCCTCCCGCGAGATCTCGCTGAACGAGTACGACGTGCTCTTCAACCTGTCTCGGCAGTCAGACCGACGCATCCGTTTGCGTGATCTGAACCATCACGTGCTGCTGACCCAGCCGAGTGTCAGCCGCCTCATCGACCGCCTGGTCGCCCGCGGCTACGTCGAGAAGGAGACCGACCCGAGTGACGGCCGTGGGGCCATCATCGAGTTGACGGATGCCGGTCACGGTTTGTTCCGCCGGGTCGCCCTCGCGCACATGGGCTCGATCACCGAACGATTCGGTGACATTCTCGACAACGACGAGCTGCAGCAGCTCATGGAACTGTGCGATCGCCTGCGCGACGGAGCGCCCGTCGATCAGAGCGGGCGCAACGGCGATTCCAGCCGCGCGGCACTGTAGGGCCTGGGCGCTCTACCTGCTCAGGGCGTCATCTGCCCAACCGCTCCCGCGCGGGTCGGAGGGTGAGTAGTCACGCAGGCGCGACTTGGCGTTCAGCACAACACGCAGCGCCCGAATGAACTCGCCGGGTCCTGGCATGCTCCCGAGCGCTCGCTGGCTCATCCTGGCGAGCTCCCACCGTTGCGGGATCGGTGCCTCCAGAACCGCGACCATGGCACGCACAACCGGACTGGCAGCATCCACTTTGAGCCGCCATTTCGCGTAACTCTCTGGAATCAGGACATCCGCTGGAGACTCCCGGCCCCACGCCACCAGTAAGCCGCGCATGGCGGTCGTGCCGTGCAGCTTCTCGATCACGGCGATCAGGTCTTCGATGTCGGCCGGGGTGAAGCCCGTTGCCAATTGCGCCAGCACAAAATCGTAGCCGGAGGCGACCCGTGGAACGCCAGGAATCTTGCCGGCACCGTAGAGGGCCACGGTGAGCACGTTGGCGCCGCGGTTCAGGCTGGGAACGTTCACCGAGTCGAAGGTCAGGTTCGCTCGGCTCTCCCACAAGACGTCGAATGTGACTTCAGGGTCGGCCAGGAATCCGGGGAGCAGGTAGTAGACATCGAGTCCGCGTGCCCGCAACGGATGCCACAGGGTTGCCCGAGTGGGCGGCAGAATGCTGGTGCGCCCCTGGCTCTGGTCGATCACCCAGCCATCGGCGATCAGGGTGCGAACCAGATGCGTGGTCGAGGCCGGATCGACCAACACGGCGGCGTTGATGAGTTCGACGGGGGCTTCGAGGCCGAAGTGTTCGAGCACCGGCTCACACGCGGCAAGCGTCCTGATGCGAAGGGTCTCGCCGAGGCGGGAGACCTCGGCAACAATCTCGGCTCGATCGTCGTGCAGCGCATCTTCCTTCGTCGTTCGGCGGTGGGACGAGGGCCCTACCCCCCGCCCCACCGAGGCGATCCTTTTCAGGATCACCTTTCTCATCCAGGCGTCCCGAACTGTGCCCGGTGAGAAGCAGGAGCCGACTGGCTCGCAGCATCGGGCATGGGGAGACGCGCGTGTTGTGGGTCCGGTATCCGCGGAGGCGGGGCCGGGTCCAGGAGTTCGGGCTCCATGACCGTCTATGCCTTTCGGTTCGACAACCGAATCGAACCACGCGGCGAGTGCCTCCGCGCGGTGCCCGGTCGCGTTTGTATCTCCGGGCGCATTGCTCGGATAGATAAGGATATCTCAGCACTATCAGCTTGTGTCAGTGACCCGAACGGGGGGCCGTCACTTCCCATACTCTTCTGCACGCAGTCCTGCGATGAGGAGTTCGACTATGCGACGTGCGTCGTAGCGCACGACGAGCACGCCGCCGACGCCGTCCCACCCGCGGAGGATGCCGGAGCGCGAGGTGGCGCGTCGGTGATGCGTTCTGCTCGTACGAGGGCTCCCGATGCGATGACAGATACAACCACGACCGGCACCCCTGCGCGCGCACCCACCCCCATCGCGCCAAAGTCCAGTTCGTCGCACACGATGACGTCCGTGCCAGGCAAAACAGCCTCGACCGCTTCCGACGACCGGTGTGCAGCGTCATCGGCGAAGTAATTGGCTACAACAGCCACCTCAGCCCACGATCTACCGGGAGCAGTGAGGAGATTTCGCTACTGATGTGAACTCGGCCATCCGGGCGTGCCACCACACGTCGAAACAATCCCTCGGGTGCCGATTTAACGCCGGAGGTGCGGCCGACCAATGTAAGGTCGTGGCCTGCGTTGGCGAGTCCTCGGAGAAGTGGCAGCTGCGGAACGAGGTGACCTGCGCCACCTACGAACGAGCAAAGTACCTGCACATCTGCAATGGTAGGTCCACCTCGTGCGGGCGACCGTCTGTGTCTGAATCGTGCCCCCAAGCCGAACGCTCAGCGGGCAACCGCGGAAATTGCGGCGTGAGGTCGACTTCCCAGATCTTGACGTGTTTCTACGTCAATCACGTCAAAGCCAGCATCGTTGAGCATAGAACTCATCTCACCCACAGACCAGTAGTACGCGGTTGTGATCGCATGATCGAAGGGTTCTGCGGATTCGCCCTCGAAAAAACCAACGAGCAAGTGACCTTGCGCACCGAGCGCACGTGCGAACTCAGATAGGACTCCGGGCAGTTCCGTCGGAATCAAATGTATGAGTGAATACCAGGCGAGGACGCCGCTCAAATTTCCGTCCACAGTGCCAAGGGCACGGAGAGAGGAAACGCGAAATGTTGCTTCAGGGAATCGAGTGTGTGCGCTCTCGATGAACTCCGGAACAAGATCGATGCCGGTAATCTCGACACCCTGCTTCCTAAGGAAGTCGGTCCAATGTCCTGGTCCGCAGCCTGCATCGATTACCGCGCCGTCGATCTGCTCAGCCCACCGCTCAATGCGATGCCGGTCTCGCTCATGCATGCCATCAATTGCGCTTAGCGCGGCGGCGTATTCGGTTGCGCGTCTGGCGTAGGCCTGCCGAACTCGAATATCAGTCACTCAACAATTCTAGAGCGCGCTATCCGAACAGTTCCGCAAGGCGGACGTCGACCGGGACGCGTGCAGACGGCTTCGGACATTCTCATAATCTAGACTGTCACTGGGTCGTCGATTCCCGTAAGACCCGCCCGAGAAAATGCCCGGTCAAGGGGGCTAAACGCTACAGTCAAATCCCTGGCCGAACTGCTGCCGCCTGAGCGTTCATTGCGCAGAGGAGTATCGGGCAATCAAGCGTCTTGTGCAGGCGCGTACTGAAATATCCTGCTCCACTCTCGCCTGCGCATCCCTGGAAGATCACGGTCCGCTGTGCACGCGAGTACTGAAAATTTCAGGTGCGCATTCGGATTACTGGCGGAGGGCCAGGCCGAACAGCTCAGGGTTACGGCGCGCCGCGGCGGAGACGACGAGGTGCTCCCTGTTGATTCTGTCTCCGAAGTAGCCCGCGTACGGCAACTGGATGATCGTCGTCAGTCCGGACTTCCACGCGTCGATGAGGGCGGGCAACGATCTGCGTTCTGGTTGCTGATCAAACGGATGCTGATGGTCGTCGAGAAGGGTCATCCGCCACG
The DNA here is from genome assembly GCF_000421145.1 of Glaciibacter superstes DSM 21135. Lineage (GTDB taxonomy): Bacteria > Actinomycetota > Actinomycetes > Actinomycetales > Microbacteriaceae > Cryobacterium > Cryobacterium superstes. The sequence goes on from NZ_ATWH01000023.1 coordinate 12,158, forward strand.
CGTTGAAGGCATCCTGATCGATCCCGACCTCCCAGAATTTCGACGGCGCGGTGGACATCGCCGCCGAAAGTTCTTCATCGGTCAGGGTGTCCAGCATGCGTTGGGTTTCCACATCGGGTGCGCCGATTCCGGTTTCGAGGCGTTCGAACTGCTTCCACGCCCTCTCCCATTCCGACACCCACCGCGCCGAGATGGCCTCGTCATCGGGAAACAGCGGTTTCGCAGAGGAACCAACGTCGGGTTCTGACTCCAGCGCAGGCACGCTGCCCACCTCGAGCCGCCACGCGCTGCGCACGAAGAGCAGAAACGTCAGGTGCGGCGCATCGTCAATCGTGAGGGCCATGTCATTCGGCCACTCGCTCCCGGGAATCGGTTGCGATGCTCGCATCCGTTTACGCTCCGTCCGCGCTTCGTGCCGCTTGCCGCTTGCCGCTTGCCGCTTGCCGCCATTGTAGGGCGCGCGACTGTCAGGCGCGGCTATCGGCCACTGAATTTGGCGTTCAGAGCGGATGCCACCTGGTCCGGTTCCTCGTGCGCCATGAAATGCCCTCCCCTTCCTGGCAGGCTCCAGCTCACGATATTCGTGCACGCCCGCTCGGCGATCGACCGCGGGAAACCGACCATCCCTGGCTCGTTGCTGAGCGTGAACGCGGCGGGAACATGGATCGGCGGCCGCGGCGGGTTGTGTGCGTGGTCGTAGTACTGACGCATCGACGACCCGATCGAGCCGGTGGCCCAATAGAGAGTCACCGTGGTGAGAATGGTGTCGAAATCGAAGCGCGTGGCAAGGTCACCGTCGCAGTCGCTCCAGTCACGCAACTTGTCGACGATCCATGCCGCCAGCCCGACCGGTGAGTCGTTCAATGCTGGCGCAATCGTGTCGGGGCGGGTGATCATGATGGCGCTGTATCCGCCGTCGCGCTCGTCGTAGCTCTCTTCCGCAGCGAGGAACGCCTCTTCGTCCTGGTGCAGAGGGCGCGCATCGAAGTCGGCGGGGAAAGGAGGATGAATCATGTGGATGCCGGCAACCTGCTCCGAGTACAGCGCGCCGAGCCAGGCGACGACCGTTCCGCCAATGTCGCCGCCGAATGCGCCGTAACGTTCGTAACCGAGTTCCTCGGTCATGAGCTGGTGCAGGATGCGCGCCATCGACTCCCTGGTGAGCGGCCCGGACGGCAGCGTACTGAAGAGAAACCCCGGCAGCGACGGGATAACGACATCACAGGCATCCGCCGGGTCACCTCCGAACCTGGCGGGGTCGGTGAGGCGGTCGGCCAGCTGCAGCATCTCGATGAAGCTGCTCGGCCAGCCGTGCGCGAGCAGGATGGGAGGCTGCGCCTCGCCGCCGCTCACCGCCCTGAGGTGCACAAAATGAAGGTCGCCGGCATCCGTGTGCGCGATGAACTGGGGGTAAGAGTTCAGCCATTGCTCGCGGGAGCGCCAATCGAACGAGTCGCGCCAGTAATCGACGAGGCCGCGCAGATACGCGGGATCGGCGCCCGCCTTCCAGGGGGTGGGGTCGGATGGCGGCGTGAAGCGACTTCGAGCGACACGTTCATCAAGGTCGACGAGGATGCCGCCGTCGAGTCGGATGCGGAACGGAGTGAGCGTCATAGGCTCTCAGCCTGCCGCGCGGCGACCCCGTTGTACAGGGCGGACGATTTCGGACTGCTCGATCCGCAGTGTTCGACGGGGAGAATTCGCCTGTCTCAGCCGAAGAGCGCGGCCGGGCCCTCCAGGAAGCCGAGCTGGGCGCTGATCACGAAGACCCCGACCAGCACGACGAGCACGCCGCCGACCATCACCCAGTCTGCCGCGACCAGCGGAACCGGCCGCCAGGTCGACCGCGGCGATAACCCGAGCCCGCGCGACTCAAGCGACTGCGCCATCCGTTCGCCCTTCCGCACCGAGACGACCAGCAGGGAGAACGCGGCTCGCGCCAGCGCGCCGACCCCGCGCGGCAGGGTGCCATCCGACCGCAACGGGGCGCGCACCGCGTGCGCCTGCCGAATTGTCACCCACTCCCGTGGCATCTCCTGCAGCATCCGGTAGCCGGCGAGAATCGCGTAGGTGAGGCGCGCGCCGAGCCTGGCATGCTGGTGCAGGCTCGTCATGAGCGATACGGGCTCGGTGGTCAGAGCGAAGGCGACCGACAGGATGCCGATGACAAGGGTACGCAACGCCAACGATCCGCCAATGACGAGGCCCTCGACGCTCACCCTCAGAATGCCGGCTTCCCAGAGAATCTCACCTGGGCGACTCAGCGCGTTGACAACAAGCAGACCGGCACCGAAGGCGACAAACGGCAATTGCGCCAGCAACAGGGTACGAGTACGGATGCGTGCGGTGGCCACGACGGCGGCGGCCGCGAGCAGGTAGAGCACGGCCGGCGTCACCGGATCGAGAATGAACACGAGACCGGCTGACACCACGAAGAGGAGCGCCAGTTTGAGAGTGGGATTGCGCCGGGCGAGCGGGCCGGTCAAGGGCGTGCGGGGCACGGATGTCGCGGGCCTTCCCATGCCGGCAACGGCCGGAACCACGATCGGCGGCGCGCTCATGCGTAAACGCCCGCCGCACTGACCGCACGATCGAGTCGCGCAAGCACCCGCTGGACCCGTTCGTCTGAACCGCACTCCGTGAGCAGAAAGTCGAGCAACGGCGGCAAGGACAGCCCCGCTCGCTCGAGCACGTTTCGGCGGCGCAGCGTTTCTACCGTCGGCCCATCAGCGATGACGGTGCCCCCGGCGAGAACAATCACCCGGTCGGCGAGAGCCGACACCGTGCGAAGGTCATGGCTGGCGAAAAGCACGCCGCGGCCGTCTGCTGCGGCCGCCCGCAGAGCGGCGATAGCCGAGATCGTGTCTCGCCGATCGAGCCCGAATGTCGGTTCATCGGCCAGAAGCACTGGCCGGTCGTGGGCGAGCATTGCCGCAAGACTGAGGCGCCGCTTCTCGCCCCCAGACAATCGAAACGGGTTTCGCGCGGCGAGATGGCCCAGCCGGTGCCGGGCGAGAATGTCATCAACGTGCTCGGCGTCAAGTCCCGGCAGCCCGTGCGCGATCTCGTCGCGCACGGTGTTCGCCACGAACTGGTGCTCAGGGTTCTGGAACACCAGGCCGGGCCTGGCTCCGGTCACCGTGCCGCGCGCTGCCGGAAGCAGCCCGGCAAGCGTCAGCAGCAGCGATGTCTTCCCGCTGCCGTTCGCGCCAAGGAGCGCGACGATCTCACCCCGCCTCAGCCGGAGGTTCACATCATGGAGGATGGCCCCCTCTACGTCGACAACGGATGCCGTGCGGTGACGACGCCGCACGGGTTGAGCGCTTCGGGAGATGACCAGTTCGTCAGCCATCAGAAGCGTGTCAGCGTTATCGCGTGCTGTGCTGCGCTCCTGTTCCCGGCCGACCCCTCCGCTTTCGACTCCTCCGCTTTCGACTCCGAGCGCGATCACCGCGTGCCGCGCTGCCGCAGATCGGAGTCCGCCTGCCACCCCGGTTACAGCCAGCAATTCGGATTCCAGCGGCAGCCAGCATCCGTTTTCATTGAGGGTCGACGCGTGGGCCTCGAGAACCTGGGCGGTCGGGCCGTCTGCCAGCACCCGGCCGCTCTCGCCGAGCACCAACGCTCGCGGCGGGAGACCGGCAATGCCCGCCGCACCGGCGAAGTCGTCAATGCGGTGCTCGACGAGCACCACTGCCGGGCCATAGTCGGCCGTCGCTTCGTTGAGGGCATCGCGAACGGCGGCAACCCCAGCGGGGTCAAGCATCGACGTCGGCTCATCGAGCAGGAGCAACGCCGGTTCGGCGATGAGGGCCGCGGCCAGGGCGACACGCTGGCCCTCGCCGCCGGAGAGCCGGCTGGTCTCGCGTTCACGCAACGCCGAGGCTCCAACTGTCGTGAGCGCGCGATCGATGCGCGGCGAGATCTCGTCCGGGAGCACCGCACGATTCTCGAGCGGCAACCCGAGCTCCTGGTCAACGGCAGGCAGGCAGATGCCCGACGACGGGTCTCACGCCAGCACTCCCACCTGGCGTGAGAGCTCCACCACCGGGGCGTCCCTGGTGTCGACTCCGCTCACCCGAACGACGCCGCCCAGTTCAGCGGTTAGCGAGTGCGGAATCACCCCGGTGATGGCCTGCAGAAGGGTCGACTTCCCAGACCCCGACGCGCCGAGGACGATGACACGCTCGCCGGGACCGAGCCTCAGTGAGACGCCAGCGAGCACGGGCGCGCGCTGCCGGGGAAAGCGCACCGACACCTCGTCGAGGTGCAGAACCGGCTCGATCTGACCTATCGGCTCAGCGTTGACGAACGGCTCAGCGCTGACGAACGGCTCAGCGGGACGCATGATCATCGCCGAGCCGGGCCCGACCGATCGCGAAGTTGTCGACGACACCCGTCTTGACCAGGCCGTCGACGATCAACTTCGCGAGCAGCCCACCAAGAATCACGCCGGAGACCAGTTGGATGGCAAGCCGAATGAGAAACAGGTCCTGTCCGTACCATCCAGACCGGAAGGCGGAGTAGAAGAAGACGAACCCTGCGCCGAGCAGGCCCGAGAGAGCGTAGGTCAGCCAGGAGTAGTTGCGGTAGCGGGTGAGCGCGAACGGCAGTTCGCTGCCCGCGCCCTGGAGTGCCGCTGCCACGAAGAGCAACGGGCCAACTGCGGAGCCGAGGAAGACGACCTCAATGACGGATGCGATGACCTCGGCCATCACGCCGGCAAACGGGCGCCGCACGATCGCGACGGCGATCGGGGCAACGATCAGCCAGGCGCCGAGCAAAAAGTGCTGGGCGAGGTCGCCGGCTGGGCCCATCAGGATGGACAGGGCCGTCCAGGCCTGCACGAAGACCCAGTAGAGAAAGCCGAAGACAACGCCGAGCACGACCAGGAGTACGAGGTCCTTGAGGGTCCAAGCGAATGGGTTGGCCTTTGTGCGGTTGTTGGCGGTGTTGTTCGCCCGGTTCGGGGCAGGGGAGAGCGGGGTCGACATGATCTGGCGTCCTCTCCGGCTCAGGAGGAGCTCGCGGCTGCGGCCGCGGGGCTCGTGCTCGACGGGCTGTTAATCGACACCGTCGCGTGCGTCGCCACGTGCTGCACGGTGCGCCCGACCAGGATCCAACCGGCAGCAATGGCCTGCAGCACCTGCGCGAGGTCGCCCTCCAGTCGGGTCACGAAGTGCTCGGTGTGCACCGAGATCCCAGTGGACTTCGCGTAGTCGATGGCCGCGTAGATGTCGCGCATGTGATCGGGTGCCGCGTTGCCGTCAACGGATGCCGCGGCCACATCGGCGAGCGGGTACAGGGCCCACTCCCCCACGGCATGCACGCCGGTCGGCGGCAGTTCCGATATCTCCGAGTAGAGGGCGGCGCCCGCTGCCGGAAGTTCACAGGTCGCTTCGCCTGGGCAGCCGCGGGAGAGCAGCAGCGACGCAGAGACATGATGACCGGCGCGGCCGGCGGCGCTGATGACCTGGCTCAGATAGCGCAGGATGTCTGCCTCACCGCCAGAGACATAGGTGCTGACGGCGCCGGTCTCGGTTGCCAGCCCCGTGGCATCCGCTGCCCGTATGGCACTGAGAATGACGTTGACGTAGTCGTCGCTCATGACGGAAAGCGTCAGGCGAGCGCCGACGCCGAACTCCCGCGGAGTGGCGACGAGCGTGGTGCTTGCCTGGGAGGTGGGTGTGGTGGTGTGCATGTCGCGCCCTTCAGTCGTTAAACGGGGGCACGGGTTTTAGAGATGTGGTCTCCCTGCGCTGGCATGATCCAGATCAGGTTCGACGGTCGAAGCTTGGCAAGCTTCCTCTCAGCCCGGTTCACCGGACTCCCGTGTTGCTTCGACCCTAGCGCACACACGCAGCAGGCTCGCCGCGAGTCGTGAGGGCGGGCGAGCGGGAGTGAGGGCGCTAGGCCTGGCCGTGGCTGGCGCGGGAGCGCCGGGAGAGCGAGTCGATGATGACCGCGAGCAGCAGCACGGCACCGGTCACCATGTAGCGAATCGATGAGTCGAGGCTGAGGAGTGTCAGTCCGTTGGAGATCGACTGGATGACCATGATCCCGAGCAGGGCAGAGTACGCGCTGCCGCGTCCGCCGAACAGGCTGGTACCGCCGATGACTGCAGAGGCGATTGCGAGCAGGTTGACGTCCCCGCCGCCGCTCGACAGGCTCGCCGATGTCAGCCGGCCCGCTGCAAGAAGGCCGCCGAGCGTGGCAAACATGGTACCGAGCATCAGCACCGAGATGTAAACCCGGTTGACCCGGATGCCGGCGCGGCGTGCCGCCTCCACATTCCCTCCGACTGCATAGACGGAGCGCCCCCACTTCGTGCGCGTCAGGAAGAAGTTCATCACTACAACCATCACCACGAAGAAGACGAACATCAAACCGACGCCGCGATCCTGCGCCAGATACGAGACGGCGAGCACCAGCACGACCAGGAGGAGGCCGGCCTTGATGAGCATGACCGTCATCGACCCTGTGGAGAGGCCGGCTTTCGCGCGACGTCTGTCCCGCAGCCAGTCGGTCCCGAACAGGCCGATCACGGCCAGCCCGGAGATCGTGTATGCCAGCCACGGCGGCAGGAACATCCCGGTCGCGAACTGTACGATCCAGGAGTCGTATGGAAGGTTGATCGATCCGTTCGGACCGAGAACTCTCAGCTGCAGCCCGAGGAAGGCCAGGAGCCCGGCAAGCGTGATCACAAACGTCGGCACGCCAAACCGGGTGAACAGGAGCCCGTATAACAGTCCGATGGCAGCACCTACGGCAAGCGCCACCAGAATCGCGAGCCAAACCGGCCAATTCAGCTGCGTCAGCCCGACGCCAAGGATCGCAGCAGCCAGACCGCTGATCGAGCCGATAGAGAGGTCGATCTGGGCCACCAGCAGCACCAGCACGACCCCGATGGCGATGGTGCCGGTCGCGGCCGATTGCAGCGCCAGGTTGACCAGGTTGTTGGCCGAGAGGAAGTTGGGATTGAGGAGCTGGAAGATGATCCAGATCAGCACGAGGCCGATGACGACAGGGAGCGAACCGAGGTCGCCGCCGCGCACGCGCACCCCGAAGCCGCGCACGGCACCACGAATGCCCTCGCGTTCGATCAGGCGCTCGTCTTGTCGATCCGTTGCCTTCAGCGTCTGGTTGGTCGGGGTTGTCATGCGTCTGCGTCCTCTCCCCCGTCGCGCGCACTCGCGCGGCGCGTGACGGCGTTGTCCGTTGCGCCCGTGATGGCAGCGATGATCTCTTCGTAACTGACCTCTGGCACGTGGAAGTCACCGTTGTTGCGTCCGAGCCGCAGCACCACGACACGGTCGGCGACAGCCTGCACATCCGCCATGTTGTGGCTGATCAGCACGACACCATGCCCGCGTTCGCGCAGGCGCTCGATGAGGTTCAGCACCTCGGCGGTCTGGGCGACGCCGAGAGCCGCAGTCGGTTCGTCGAGGATGATGACCTTCGGTGCGCCGATCAGCGACCTGGCGATCGCCACGGTCTGGCGCTGGCCGCCGGAGAGGGAAGCGACCGCGATGCGCACCGACGGGATCTTCGCAGACAGCTGCCGCAGCAGCTCCCACGACCGCTTCTCCATCTCTTCCTCGTCGAGGGTGAAATCGCCGACCTCTCGACCGAGGAACAGGTTGGAGACCACGTCGAGGTTGTCGCAGAGCGCGAGGTCCTGGAAGACCGTCGCGATACCGAGAGAGCGAGATGCCGCCGGTGAGGGAATCGATACCTTGCGGCCTTCCCAGGTGACGGTTCCCGCATCTGCGGGATGCACCCCGGCGAGGATCTTGACCAGGGTCGACTTGCCCGCGCCGTTGTCGCCGACGATGGCGACCACTTCGCCCGGGTACACGTCGAGGTTGATCCCCGTCAACGCCTGCACGGCGCCGAAACTCTTGGCGATGCCGCGCATCGAGAGCACAGGCTCACGTGAAGCGGGCAGTGTGTCTGCCGAGGTGGCTTCCAACGTCACGATCTCTCCTTTGAAACCCCGCCCGGTTGGCGCCGGGCGGAAGTGAACCCGGTCGGGGTGGCGAGGCACCCCGACCGGGTAATCGGACAGGGACTACTTCACCCCTGCTGCTGCACAAGCGTCAGCGTATTCTGTCGTGCAGATCTCTTCCGCAGTGTAGAAGCCGTCGTCAACGACCGAGCTCTGGATCTTGTCGACAGTGACCGCCACCGGAACCAGGAGGAACGACTGGATGTCGGCTCCGCCTGCGGTCGTCACGGTCGTTTCGCCGTCTGGCGTGTTGCCGTTGATGAGGTCGACAGCGAGTTCCGCCGCCTTCTCAGCTTCGGGTTTCAGCGCCTTGTACACGGTCATGTACTGGTCTCCCGTGAGGATCCGCTGGATGCCGGCGAGCTCGGCGTCCTGTCCGGTGACGGGAGGCAAGGGGCTGACTCCGGCTGCCTTGAGCGATGCGATTGCGCCGCCTCCAGTGCCGTCATTGGCCGCGTACACACCCTTGATCTGGCTGCCGAACTGCGTGATCTGGCCGGCTACCCAGTCCTGGGCCTTTGACGGTTCCCAACCCGGGGTGTCGAACTCGGCGAGCACGGTGTACCCGCTGGCGTCGATCACCTTGTGCGCGCCGGCCTTGAACTGCGTCGCGTTGTTGTCGGTCGGCGAGCCGTTGACCATCAGGATGCCGCCGTCACCGGGGGCAACGCCGTCGGCCTTGAGCTTGTCGACGATGGCCTGGCCCTGCAGTTCTCCGACCTTCTCGTTGTCGAACGAAATGTAGTAACTCGAGTCAGCGCTGTCGATCAGGCGATCGTAGGAGATGACGGGCACGTCCTGCGCCTTGGCCGCATTGACGATGGCGGCCGCGGCCTCACCGTCGAAGGGGTCGAGAACCAGAACCTTCACGCCCTGGGTGAGCATCGACTCAGCCTGTTGCTGCTGCTTGGCCGCGTCTCCGTCGGCATTCGCGTAGAGCACGGTGCAGTCGGGGCAGAGCTCGGCGACCTTGTCTTCGAAGTAGGGCTTGTCAGCGCTCTCGTAGCGGGCGGTGACGGAGTCGGGAAGGAGTAGGCCGATCTGGGCGCTGTCAGCGCCTTCTGTGCTGTCCCCGCCGGATGTCTCAGCAGCGTTCGAACACGCCGCCAGAGCACCCAGGGTAAGCAGGGCGGCGGCTGCGGTCGCGACCGCTCTGGTGGTGGAAATCTTCATTGAATAACCTCCGATTCAGGCCGCGGCAATGGCGGTGGCATGAGCCTGTCACTTGCACACCTTGGCGTCAAGTCCTGAACTCAAGGATTTTGGTAACAGTCAGGCGACGATTGTGACCGTGCCGATTGCGTCTGGGCCGATTGCATCTGTGTCGCTTGTGTTGTTGCCGATTGTGTCGGTGCTGACGGCGATCTGGTCGATGGCGAACGACACGGCGCCGAGCGTCGCGGCCCGCACCCCGAGCTGACCCTGCACGATGTCGGGCAGTGCGTCGTCTCCGACGATGACCGAACGCTCGGTCGCGTGCCGGATCGGGCCGAGAAGCAGTTCACCTGCCTTGGCCAGTTCACCCCCGATGATCAGCCGCTCCGGGTCGAAGAGATTGCAGAGGTTCGCCGCGGCGACGCCGATGTGGCGGCCGGCATCGGCGATCTCCCTGGCACAGCCCGGATCGCCTGCCATGGCGCGGGAGACGACATCCCCCAGCTTGAGTGCACCGTGCGTCGGCCGGAGGTGCTCGAGAATCGCGGGCCCGCCGGCGATCGCCTCCAGGCATCCGCGGTTTCCACACCGGCACAGCGGTCCGTTCTCCCTGATGGTGGTGTGCCCGAACTCGCCCGCGCTGCCGTTGTGGCCCCGGAAGACCTGACCGTTCAGGATCAAGCCGGCGCCGATCCCGTCGCCGACGTCGATGAAGACGGCGTCTCGCCTGCCTCGGGCGGCACCGAGGCGCAACTCCGCGAGGGCCGACAGGTTTGCGGCGTTATCGACGAAGACCGGACTGTTCATGCGCCTTCTCATGACGTCGGCGACCGGCACGCCGTCCCACCCGCGGAGGATGCCGGAGCGCGAGGTGGTGCCGTGCTTGCTGTTGAGGGGCGCGGGGAGCGCGATCCCGACCGCGAGCACCTCCTTCATGGAGGCGCTCACCGATTCGAGCATGTCGACGACCAGCAGCGCGGTCTTGTCGAGCTCGTAGTCTGCCCGATGGTCCTTGGCGAGCGGAACGTGGTGCTCTGCGACCACCTTCTGCGCGACGTCGGCCAGCGCGACGCGCATGTGCCTGGTGGAGAAGTGCACGCCGACCACCAGGCCGAGTGCGTGCGCGAGTGTGACGTATTGCGCGCGCCGGCCGCTTTGTGTGGTCGGCGAAGTGTGCAGCACGCCGGTTCCGGAGAGCTCCTTGACAATGTTTGAAACGGATGCCGCGGAGAGACCGGTTACCCCGGCGAGTTCGACCTGGGTGAGACCGCCGTGCTTTTTGACAGCGTCGACGATCCGGCCTCGGTTGGCTTCACGCAATGAAGTCTGCGAGCCCGGTGTCCGCCTTTGGGTAACCACGGAGATCACGATACATGCCGGTCGGTCGCGGCGCCATCGAGGCGGTGCGCGTCACGACCTGCGACCGTGTTCGGATCAGGAGCCGGGCTTCGCGGCTGCGACGATCGCAGCGGCATCCGTCGCTCCCAGCCCACGGAAGGCAGGAGTCAGCCAATTCGCTACCCGCTCGGCGAGATCGGCGCGCGCGGAGAGCCGATCGGAGACCGACTGCACGCCGAAGAACGCGGCGACGAGCGTCCAGGCGGTGGCCTCCAGGTCGAATCCGGGATCGATTTCACCGTCTGCCTCCGCATCGCGCAACGCACCTTCGATCACGGACATCCACCGCACGTAGGGGGTCGGCAAGTCGACATCCGTCAGGCGCTCGGCCTGGAGTCGCACGGCGGCCCTGACGTTCGTGTTGCCCTGGAACGCCGCCGCCACACCGAAGCAGGAAGCGGCAATGAAACGCAGCCCGCGATCGGGAGCGCGATCCGAGTCCTCAGTGCCGATGAATGGGCGCTCGGTGTAGGTGCTGGCAACGAGCGCCTGGGCCAGCAACGCTTTGGAGGCGAAATGATAGGAGATGAGGCCCTTGGTGGTGCCCAGGCACTCGGCCACACGCCCCAGTGACGCACCGGAGTACCCGCGCTCGTCGAATTCGCGGCCGGCGGCGCCGAGTATGCGCTCGCGGGTGATTCGACCACGTTCCTGTGCCACGGCATCCTTCAGTCAGTCGGCGATGGACGTCGCCGATACCCCCAGTCCCAGTGTATTCAGCACAACATGGCCAGGCAGGTCCGCGGCCGTTCCACGCTGCGATTCGAGATCGTTATGACCGATGTCGGCGCCATGTCGTAGATTATTTGGACGAGCGACCAGTTAACTGTCACCGGCAGCACCGTCCGACTACATCGCCGACAATAAGGAAGACAACGTGGCTCTGAACTTTGGGTACCGCTCCACCGGAGCCGGATATCTCGAGGCGACTCCGGCCGCCGTGGCAGCCGCCCGCACGCTGCTTGATGTTCACCGGCTGGGCTACCTCGGCCTCGACACGGCACCCGGCTGGGCGGAACCGATACTCGAGTTCGTCGTGCGCGCACGCGCCATCGACCCGCAGGTTGTGCTGATCAGGTTTCTGCCGGGCACCGACCTGGCCATTCTCTTCCAGTCGCCTGCAAACCGCGGCGAACTCATCAATGAGGCGCTCGACGAGTCGCTCGCATGGCGCACGTGCTCGATGTGCGGTCGGCGGGGGCGCACGCGCGTCCGCGGCCCGCTCGAGCTGACGGCATGCCGTTCGTGCTGGAAGGCCGCTCGGCGGGCTGCGACGACGGCACTGCGGCCCCGGGCCTGAACTCGCTCGACTACTTCGAGTCGAATGCTGCGTGCTGGAGGATCCAGGCGTGCATGGCCACGGCGGCAGCGGCCGAGGCGTTGATCGACCGGGTGGAACCGAACTGGCTGATCTCCACCACCGCATCCGCTGCTTCGATTGCCGCCTCGCTCAGGCCGGGTCCCTCCTGGCCGAACAGCAGCACGCAGCTCCGCGGAAAATCGAACGTCTCGATGATCACGCTGCCCGGCACATTGTCGATGGCGATGACGGGAAGGCTCTCCGCCTTCGCCCACTCGACGAACGCCGCGACATCGGCGTGGTGCACGACGTGCTGGTAGCGGTCGGTAACCATTGCGCCGCGTTTGTTCCAGCGCTTGCGACCGACGATGTGCACGGTGTCGGCGGCGAAGGCGTTCGCACTGCGCACGATCGACCCGATGTTCATGTCGTGCTGCCAGTTCTCGATGGCCACATGAAACGGATGCCGGTGCTCGTCGAGATCAGCCACGATCGCTTCCATGCTCCAGTAGCGGTAACGGTCGATGACGTTACGGGTGTCGCCGCGTTCGAGGAGCTCCTGGTCGTAGTGGGGGTCGGTCGGGTGCTCGCCTGGCCACGGTCCCACACCGTGGGTGGAGAGCTCTGGGGTCGGGCTCTCTGCTGGGGTTGGGTTCTCTGCGGTTGGCTGCTGCGGCTCGGTCACTGCTCAACCGTATCCCGCGCGCTCCGTCTCACCGTCTGTACCGTTCGACGGAGAATTTGCTCGATTCCCCCGAATACCGACCAAAACATCCTGAAATCACCAAAATCTCCGTCGAATGGTTTGCCCAGTTCTGGTAGAGCTGGCGGAGGCGGAGACGGTCTTTCGGGTGGCCTAAAGATTAGCGTATGATTTCGGTATGCCTAAATCCTCGCCGGTGCTGGAGGCCGCCCCCAAAGGCGGGAGCGCGGCATCCGTTCGCCTGATCTGGCTACTCGGCCCCGCCCTCGTCGCCGGGGTCGCCTATCTCGACCCCGGCAATGTCGCCAGCAACATGACCGCGGGCGCCCGCTACGGCTACCTGCTGGTCTGGGTGGTTGTCGCGGGGAATGTGATGGCCTGGCTGATCCAGTACCTCTCGGCGAAGCTCGGTATCGTCACCGGAAAGAGCCTGCCAGAGGTGCTCGGCCTGCGCCTCCGCCGCCCGCTGGCCAGACGCCTCTATTGGCTGCAGGCAGAACTCGTGGCCATGGCCACCGACCTCGCCGAGATCATCGGCGGCGCGGTCGCGCTCAACCTGCTCTTCGGTCTCCCACTGCTTGCCGGCGGAATCATCACCGGCGTCATCTCGATGCTGGTGCTCACCGTGCAGACCCGGCGCGGGCCACGCACATTCGAACGGGTCATCGTCGCCCTGCTACTCATCATCACTGTCGGCTTCACCGCCGGAGTGTTCCTTGCGCCGCCGGATGTCGGTGGTGTCGTCGCTGGGCTCGTCCCGCGGTTCGAGGGGTCGAACTCGGTGCTCCTGGCCGCGTCGATCCTGGGTGCGACGATCATGCCGCACGCGATCTACGCGCACTCGGCGCTCGCCCGCGACCGGTTCCCGCAACTGAGCCAGTTGCGGGATGCCCCAGGGACCCGGCGCCTGCTCTGGGCGACGAAGTGGGACGTCACGATCGCGATGGCCATCGCGGGCACGGTGAACCTGGCGATCCTGCTGCTCGCGGCATCCGCTCTGCAAGGCGTGGAAGGAACGGACACTCTTGAGGGTGCATACCGTGCCCTGCAGGCGACGCTCGGCCCGGCGATCGCGACGACATTCGCGATCGGTCTGCTGGCATCCGGACTCGCCTCGACCTCGGTCGGAGCGTACGCCGGCGCCGAGATCATGCACGGGCTACTGCATATTCGCGTGCCGCTTCTGCTGCGCCGGCTGGTGACGCTGATTCCGGCGCTCGTCATTCTCGGTTCGGGTTTCGACCCGACAGAAGCACTCGTGCTGAGCCAGGTTGTGCTCTCGTTCGGCATCCCGTTCGCGCTCATCCCCCTGGTCTGGGTGACCGCGCAGCGCGGGCTGCTCGGCTCGTTCGCCAACCGCTGGTTCACAACGGCGGCCGGCGCCGTGGCCGCTGTACTGCTGGTTGCGCTCAACCTGATGCTGCTGGTGCTGGTGTTCACGGGCACGTAACCCCGGCTGCCGCGCGTGCGGCCTCTGTGCCGTCTCCACCTGCCTCGAGGCGACACGTGGAGCGCACGCGTGAAGCCGGGCGGCGCACTCGCGAGCCGTGAGGGCGAGTGCTTGAATGGGAGGGAAGGAAGTACGAGGCCGAATCATGTCGGATCCGACGAAAGTTCGCAATCAACCCGCGCTGAACCGGGGCACGGGCAACACCTGGCTCGTCATCGGTGGCATCATCACACTGCTGTCGATCATCTTCTTCGCGTTCGGGCTGAACCTGCATCCGGTGGGCGTCGCCCTCGCCGGGCTTCTCGCCGTCGTCGCCCTCTACGCCGGGATGCTGATTGCCCGATTCACCATCAGGCCGGAGCCACTGCGACTTCGCACCCTGGCCGTGCTGCTGCTCGCCATCTCGGTGATCGCCCTCGTCTGCCTCGGCATCCTCGCCTGGACGGAGTGGGGCGCTCTCTGATCCGCCGCCGACGACGAAGCACCTACTCCACTTCTCGGCTCCAGGTGGTGGCTAATTCAGGAGATCCCGGTCGCCGACCTCGGGCCGCCGCACTGGTCCGCGGATGCGACAGCGCGAGTTCCCGATTCTCCTGAATTAGCCACAGACGGGGCGGGATGCTGCGAGTCGCGAGTCGCGAGCTACAGGGCGGGATGCTGCGAGTCGCGGGCGGCGGGTCAGATCTCGTCTGACTCGATCGGCTCCTTGGCAACCAGCTCGTGCACACCGGAGAGGATTTCGTCCGGGCGGAACGGATACCGGTTGATCTCCGCCTCATCGCTGATGCCGGTCATCACCAGGATGGTGTGCAGCCCGGCCTCGATCCCGGCAACGATATCGGTGTCCATGCGGTCGCCGATCATGCCAGTGTTCTCCGAGTGCGCGCCGATCTTGTTCATCGCCGAGCGGAACATCATCGGATTCGGCTTTCCGACGACATACGGCTCGCGTCCGGTGGCCTTGGTGATGAGAGCGGCGATCGCGCCGGTTGCCGGCAGCGGCCCGTCGGCGCTCGGCCCCGTGGCATCCGGGTTCGTGGCAATAAAGCGCGCTCCCTTGGAGATCAGCCGAATGGCCTTGGTGATCGCCTCGAACGAGTAGTTGCGGGTCTCGCCGACCACCACGTAATCTGGATCGTTCTCGGTCATGATGAAGCCCGCTTCGTGCAGGGCAGTGGTGATTCCCGCCTCCCCGATGACGAAAGCCGTGCCGCCTGGCATCTGCGACTGGAGGAAGTCTGCCGTCGCGAGCGCCGACGTCCAGATGCGCTCCTCCGGCACGTTCAGGCCGGAGGAACGGAGCCGGGCGCTGAGGTCGCGGGGCGTGAAGATGGAGTTGTTCGTCAAGACCAGAAACGGCGTGCCGGTATCCGTCCACTGCTGCAGGAGTTCTCCGGCGCCGGGGAGGGCATGGTTTTCGTGCACCAGCACACCGTCCATGTCGGTGAGCCAGCATTCGATCTCGTCACGGGGTGCCATGAGGAGCTCCTCTCGTCGGGGAACTTCAGCCTAGCCGGGGCACGTTACGGGCAGATCACGCCGGCCCGGCGGGCGACGCCGATATGACGGCGGAGCAGGCATGGCGGCACAGCACAGGCGTGGGGACACAGCCCTGCAGTGTCAGACGGTCAGCCAGATGGCTTCCGCCGCGTGGGGTGGCAGCTTCGTATCACCCGAGACCCCGCGCACGACATCGGGCTCGACCACTTCGAGCAGCGTTCCGGGCCCGATGGCTTCCGCCGCCAGCAGCCGCAGTAGTTCAGGGTCACGATCGCTCACCCGCACAACGGTGCCGGAGTGCCCGGGCGCCGCTTCAGACAACAGAATCGCATCGACCCGCCTGACCCTGCCATCGGCATCCGGAATCGGGTCGCCATGCGGATCGCCGACCGGAAAACCGAGCCGCTCATCGATGGCGTCAACCAGCCGATCGGAGACGGAGTGTTCGAGAACCTCGGCCTCGTCGTGCACTTCGTGCCAGGCATACCCCATGTCGCGCACCAGCCAGGTCTCAATCAGTCGGTGCCGGCGCACCACCGAGGTCGCACGCAGGCGGCCAGCATCCGTCAGCGTCAGCGGGCCATACGGAACGTGGGTGATGAGACCGGCCGCGGCCAACTTCTTCACCATTTCTGTGACGGATGACGGCGCAACACCCAGGCGCACGGCAAGCGCCGAAGGGGAGATCGGTTCGTTCTGCCACTCGGTGTGGGCGTAGATGGTCTTGAGGTAGTCCTCGGCCGCCGGGGTGGTGTGTTTCATCCCTTTCAGGGTAGCGGGCGCGGCTCGCGTCAGGCCGATCGCGCGCCAGGCTGCTCCTGCTCCTGCCTAACTTCGAATCAGGCGGCGGGTGCCGGGCCCGGTCCGGCGATGCTCGACGTCAGCGGCTCACCCGACGACCGGCTGACGAAGCAGTAGTAGTTGCGCTGTCCGCCGGTCCACTGTTCGTCGGAGATCGGATAGCTGCCCTGCAACTGCAGGTCGGGGAGCCCGCCTGCCGCGGCGAGGTCGATCACGCCAGGCGCGCTGCACAGCAGGTTGATCTGTGCCGCCAGCGCCTCCTCACCGGGGAACGCCGTGGTTGCGTCACCGGGGAACACGCCACGATAAACTAGCTGCGCGGTGTGCGGTGTCGCGCAATCGACGACGGTGAACTCCTCATCCCACGGCGATGCGTATGGCTCGACGCACTCACTTCCGAAGAGGGTGTCCCAGGCGTGTACCCCGGCAGGCTGCGGCGCGGTCGGCGCCGGTGGCGGGGTCGGCGTGGGGGTCGGCGTCTCTGTTGCGCTCGGGCTCGGCGCAGCCACCGGCGTGCCGCCCACGAGCTGCCGACCGAGGAAGAAGAGCCCGACCAGCACCAGGATGGCACCGAGAGCTGCAGCAACCCAGATCAGCGTGCGGGTCGTGTTCGGGCTCACCGGGCGGCCGGTGCCTCCACCGCCTGTTGGCGGAGTCTGGCCGCGACGACCGCCACCGGCCGGGGCGTCGTGGGCGTCGTCAGTTCCGGAGCCGACGGATGCCGCAGCCGGCATCTGCGTTGTCGGTTGCGCTGTCTGCGTGGCCGGTGTGGCCGGTTGCGCTGTCGGTGTGGCCGACGCTGAAGCCACCGGGGTCGAAAAAAGCCCGGCCTCCCGCTCTTCATCGGTCGGCACCAGCGGCGCCTGCACCGGGGTGGTCCACCACGGGGCCGGCTCAAGATCTGCTTCGGTACGGATGCCGCGGTTGGCACCGACGGCGGGCGTCAGCGACTCCGGACCAAGCGTCTCGGTCTCTGCCAGCAGTTCGGGCGTTACGGCGGGTGCCGGTACTGCCGGTTCGGCGGGTGCCGGTACTGCCGGTTCGGCGGG
>NZ_ATWH01000024.1 GCF_000421145.1 Glaciibacter superstes DSM 21135
CATGCTCGTGACCCAACAACCCTTCGATGAAGACGCGTATTGTCAAGGAAGGCTCAGTCGCGGACGGTGACGGCCACGGTAGCTATGCCGCTCGACGGCGCAACCTAGCTTGCCGCCCGCCCGCGCTGGGCCGCCTCTCACGGCGCACACGAAAGCCTGCCGCACAACGGCGCCTGATCAGCCTGCCGAACCAACGACGGCCCAGCCCTCCACACGAACGCATGTCCATCGACCTCCCACAGCCCGGTCCAAAAACGTCCCGGGCCGATCACACACGTCCAGCATCAAACTTGACACATGGCGCGAAAGCTAGCCGAGCAGCAGCTTGCCGAGTTGGTCGGCCGAATGCACAATAGCGGTCGCGGCAGCGGCCTCTGACGGTGAGCCGTATCCCCACTCCACGAGGATGGCCGGCACACCGTTGGCGGCCGCGCCTTCCGCGTCGTAGATGCGGTCGCCGACCATGACCGGCGCACTCAAGTCGGCACCGGCGGCCCCCAGCCGCGTCAGCGCCTCGGCGACGATGTCTGCCTTCTCGCTGCGCACCTCGTCTTCAGAAGCGCCGACAATCGCCGTGAAGTACTTGGCGAGGTCGAAGTGCTCAAGAATACGGATCGCGTTCAGTTCCGGCTTGCTGGTGGCCAGAGCGAGCGGAATGCCCGCGTCGTGGATGCGCTCGAGCAACCCGGCAACCCCCGGATAAACCGCGGTGTCGAGCGAAGCCGCACCCGAGTACTCCGAGCGGTACACGACCAGCGCTTCGTCAGCCTCATCCGTTGTCATTCCGGCGTACTCACGGAAGGCGGCCAACAGAGGAGGCCCGACGTAGGCCATCAGTTCTTGCAACGGCGGCACGGGCCGACCGAGCAGCGCGAAGGTGCGGGCGAGGGAGTTGGTGATGCCGGGAGCGGAGTCGGTGATCGTCCCGTCGAGATCGAAGAGGATGGCGCTCCAGGTGCGCGTCAAAGTAGGATTCACTCGCCTCATACTAGGGCTGGAAACCATGAAAGCGCTCACTCGGCTGATTTTGCGCCGGTTTGCGTGCTGATGAACGCGGTCAGAACAGCCGGGAATGCGTGTCATCGAGACCGCGCATGGCGTCGTAGTCGAGCACCAGGCAACGGATGCCGCGGTCCTCGGCCAGCGTGCGCGCCTGCGGCTTGATCTCCTGTGCGGCGAACACCCCGGCAACGGGTGCCAGATGCGGATCCCGGTTCATCAGCTCGAGATAGCGGGTCAGCTGCTCGACACCGTCGATGTCTCCCCGACGCTTCAGTTCGATCGCAACAGATTTGCCCGCAGCATCCCTCGCCAGGATGTCGACGGGTCCGATCGCCGTCATGTACTCGCGCCGCACGAGGGTGTGGCCGTCGCCTAGCAAATCGATGTTCTCTGCCAGCAGCTTCTGCAGATGCGCCTCGACGCCGTCTTTGACCAGTCCGGGGTCGATGCCGAGCTCGTGCGCGGAGTCGTGCAGCACCTCGTGCACGCTGACGATTAACCGGTCCTGGGTCTTCTTGTGCGTCACCTTCCACACCGCGGCGACCCCGGCGGCCGCCTGGTCGTCGTCTGGCTCCTGCACCGAGAGGGTGCAGGGCGGACTCATCCAGTTGAGCGGCTTGTACGAGCCGCCGTCTGAGTGCACGAGCACGCTGCCATCCGACTTGATCATCAGCAGGCGCGTGGCGAGCGGCAGGTGCGCGCTGAGTCGCCCGGCGTAATCGACGGAACACTGGGCAATAACGAGGCGCACTCGTCGAGTTTAACCGTGCCTCGTGCGTTGGCGCGACACGAGTGGGGGGTGACGGGTGCGAGCGCTGCCCTGCTACTTTGAGCGTGACTGGCGATAACCGCGATTCCGATAGCCGCGACGTTCGATAAGTGTGACCCCGACAGGTAAGGACTCCTCAGATGAACCGATCCATCCTCCGCGCTGCTTCCGGCATTGCGCTCGCCGCCGCCGCATTGCTCTCGATCAGCGCCTGCTCGTCGGACTCGTCGGGTTCGTCCAGTTCGGCGGAGGCACTGCCTCCGGTGATCGTCGAAATCGACTCGCTCGACGGCACCACGGTCGAGGTGCCGATGGGCGGCGCCATCGATATCACGGGCGACGACGAGACTTTCACCGACTGGAGCGCCGACATCTCCGACCCGGCGATCGCCGAGTTCACCCCGGGCAAAGACGACGGCTCAGCCCAGTTCAACCCGGGCATCACGCCGCTGAAAGAGGGCACCACAGACGTGACCATGTCGAACTCGACAACGGATGACACGGTCGACTTCACCGTGACCGTCACGCCGAAGAAGTAGCCGGGCCGGTCGTTCGCTGCCTGGCGCCTACGCGCCCGGCGGCGGCGAGGTCGAACGGGCCCGCTTGCCGGAGCGCTCGCGCGCAGCGGGCGCGGCCAGCCCGGCGACCACCATCAGCGCGAGGATGAGGTAGAGCGCGTTCAGGATTCCGATGGATTCACCGATCAGGCTGAGAACCGGGGGGCCGACCAGGAATGCGAAGTAGCCGATCACCGCGACCGCGCTGACCCTGGCCGCTGCCCGCTTCGGGTCGTCCGCCGCGGCAGACATTCCCACCGGGAAGCCGAGCGAGGCTCCGAGCCCCCACATCACGGTGCCGATCGCCAGGAGCCAGATCGTCGGGGCGAGGATGAACAACAGCAGCCCGACAATGCCGAGAGCCGCGCAGGCACGGAGCACTGGGACCCGCCCGAACCGGTCGAGCACTGGTCCGCCGGCCACCCGGCCGACAGTCATCGCCGTGACGAAGACGCCGAACACGATGGCGCCGTTGGTGTTGCTCAGCCCGTGCCCGTCGACCGCCGCCAGAGCCAGCCAGTCGTTGGCCGACCCCTCGGCAAACGTCATGCCAAGAACGATCGCGCCGATCAGCAGCACATTCAGGTCGCCCCAGACCGAGAGATTCTCTCGCAGTCTCGTGCGCCAGGTCGACGCGGGGGTCGTGCCCGCGTCATCCGTCACCGCGTCGTCATCGCCGAGCTCTGACCGATGCGGCAGGTAGCGCACCGCGATGATCGCGGCCCCGAGCACCAGCGCACCGATCAGCATCAGGTGCCAGAACACCGGCAGACTGATTGCGGATGCGCCGGCACCGAGCAGCGCACCGACCACAGTGCCGAGACTGAAGCAGGCATGCATGAGCGGCATCAGTGTCTTGGCGATGGCGCGCTCGGCCGCGGCGCCCTCGACGTTCATCATCACATCGACGGAGCCCATGCCGAATCCGAGAAGGGCAAGACCGGCGAAGACGAAACCCGCCGACGGGAAGAACGTCGTGCCTGCTCCAACGACGAGCAACCCGATCGCAGAGACGGAGATGACGAGCACCATTGCCCGTCTGGCGCCGAGCCGGGCGAGCAAGCCGGCTGCGGCGATGAGACCGAGCACGGAGCCGGCCGACAGACCGAAGATGACGATACCCACCTGGTCGAGCCCGAGGTCGAGACTGTCGCGCACCGCCGGCACCCTGGTGACCCAGCTCGCCGTCGCGAGGCCGCTGACGAAGAAAATCGCGAAGACGGCATTCCGCCAGGCCAGCAGCGGATGCCGGTCGCCGATGGTTCTGGCGTTCGTGTCGATGTCGGCGGCAGTGCCGCTTCCTGGCGCGCCGGTTGTGGCCGGCTCGCGTTCGGGGGGTGGAGTGGGGTTCGACACGGCGAGTCCTGAAGTGAGAGTGGGGAGCGAGGCATCCTCGAATCGATTCGATCGAATCGATTCGACTAAGCTATCGGATGTTGACCCCCCGCTGCAAGGAGCGTGATGCAGACAGAATCGCCCGATCGGCCGAACCTGGCCGCCGTCGCCCGGCGAGCCGGGGTGTCTCCGTCTACGGCATCCCTCGCCTTCAGCGGTTCCGGCCCGGTTTCAGACGCAACCCGCGAACGCGTGTTCGCCGCCGCGAGGGAACTCGACTACGCCGGCCCCGACCCGCGCGCCCAATCCCTGCGCCGCGGCCGCTCCGGAATCGTCGGCGTTGTGGTCGAGGAACGCGTGCGTGAAGCGTTTCGAGACCCGATCAAGATCGCGATGCTCGACGGAATCGCCGAGAGCATTGCGCCCCTCGATGCAGGGCTGCTGCTGCTGACCGACACCGGTGACGGCGCGGTGAGCATTGAGAATGCGCCGATGGATGCCGTTGTGCTGATCGGCTGCAGCCCGCGCCTCGGGCATTCGGTCGAGGTGCTCGCCCAGCGGCGCATCCCGATGGTGGCGATAGAGGGAGACGCCGGTGACGGTATGCCGCAGATCTCGCTCGACAACCGGGTGGCGACCCGCGTCGCGGCTCAACACCTGAAGGATCTCGGGCACACCAGTGTCGCGATGGTCACGCTACCCCTCGACCCCGAACGAAGCAGCGGCGCGCTGACCGCCGCCGCGGAAGCCGCCAGCACCTCAGACACTGCGTCGTCGCGCCTGGCCGGCGCCCGTGACGTGTTCCCCTCGATCGGCGGACGGATCGCAGCGGCGAGCTTCATCGAGGAGGGCCTCGAAGCGGGCCGCGTGCTTCTGTCGGCGTCCGCTCGGCCGACCGCGATCCTGGCGCAGAGTGACCTGCTGGCGGCCGGCGTCATCCGTGCGGCTGAAGAAGCGGGGCTTCGGGTGCCGGAAGACCTCAGCGTGATCGGTTTCGACGGCGTGCGGGTCGATGGCCTCGCCTACGATCTGACCACGCTGGTGCAGCCGGCAGCCGCGAAGGGCCGGGCCGCGGGTGAGGCGATCATTCGGATGCTGGACGGTGGCACCCCCGAGTCGGTCGCCTTCACGAGTGAGTTCCACCTCGGCGCCACCACCGCGCCGCCGCCCGCCTGAGCCTTCGCGCTCGCCGGTTGTCGCCATTTGCGCCGACTGTCGCCGTTCTATCGGCGATTGTGGGAGCGTTCGGCGATTGTGGGCGGTGTCGGGCGCACCAGTGTGGGGCGGATGCGGGGTCGGCGAGTGCCGCTCAGCGTGTGCCGGTGACGAGCCAGTGTGAGCCCTTGGCGCGTAGACCGAGGGTGACCGCGCGGGCACCGAGGTAGCCGAACACGAACGACGCCATCAGCACGGCGAGACCGACGGCACCGGATGGCGCCCAGGCGACGACCGCGATGGCGAGCGGAACGAAGACGGCCAGGTTGACCAGCCCTGTCAGTGCCAGGTAGCGCGCGTCGCCTGCTCCGATCAGCACGCCGTCGAGCACGAAGACGATTCCGCCGAGGGGCACTGACAATCCGAGCAGCACGAGGGTCGGTGGCAGCAGCGAGACGACCTCCTCTGCGCTGGTGAACAGGCCGCCGAGCACCCAGCTGCTCGCCACCACGAGAGCGCCGAGCGCGACTCCAGACACCACGCCCCACTCCAGGCAGCGGCGCAGCACCGCCCGAACACTTTCCACGTCTCCTGCGCCGAGCCCGCGCCCGATGAGAGCCTGGGCGGCGATCGCCAGTGCATCCAGGGCGAAGGCCAGCGTCGCGAACAGGGTCATTGCCACCTGGAACGCCGCCAGCTCAGGCGAGCCAAGGCTGGTGGCGGCGAACACGGCCAGCAGCATCGCTGCCCGCAGGCTGACGGTGCGCAGGAACAGCCAACCGCCGCTCGTTGCGCCCAGCAGCATCCCGGCCCTGTGGGGTCTGAGTCTCGCCCCTTCGCGCCTCGCCTGCCGCACGACGACCACGAGGTAGACCGCCACCATGCTCCACTGGGCGACGACGGTGCCGATGGCCGACCCGGCGATGCCGAGCTCAAGGCCGTAGATGAACCAGAAGTTGAGCACGATGTTCGCGCCGAAACCGAGACCGGCCACGTAGAGCGGAGTGCGCGTGTCTTGCAGGCCGCGCAGGAGGCCGGTGGCGGCGAAGACCAGCAGCATCGCCGGCAGCCCGAGCATGGAGATGCCGAGGTACGTGGCTGCCGCGGCGGTTACGGCAGGCTCGGCGCCGAACGCGCCGACCAGCAGCGGTGTCGCGAACCAGCCGGCAACGGCGAGTACGGCACCGAGGGCGAGCGCGAGCCACAAGCCATCGATGCCGACAGAGACGGCAGTGCGCCGGTCACCTGCCCCGAGCCACCTGGCGACGGCGGGGGTGGTGCTGTATGCGAGGAACACCATCAGTCCGATAATCGTCTGCAGCACCGCGCTGGCCAGGCCGAGGCCGGCCAGGGGAGTCTGCCCGAGGTGGCCGATCATCGCGGAATCCGCGAGCAGGAACAGCGGCTCGGCGACGAGCGCGCCGAGCGCGGGGACGGCAAGCCGGAGGATCTCGCGATCGATGGGTTGGCGGCTGAAGACTGTGATGGGTCCGACTCTACTTCGCGGTGCCGACATGGCCACCGTGTCGCCCGTCATTCCCGCCCGTCATCCCCGCTCGCGAGCCGTGAGCTGAGCACGTTCGTTTGGCGCGGGAAGGTGCTCAAGTCACGGCTCGGCGAAGAGAAACGGATGCCGCTCAGCGCGCGAAGACGCCCTGCCCGTTGTTGTCGACGATCTCCTTGCCGAGCGGCATCAGCGCGATCGGCACCATCTTGAAGTTGGCGATGCCGAGCGGGATTCCGATGATGGTGATGCAGAGCGCGACGCCGCTCAGCACATGCTCGATGGCGATCCAGATTCCGGCCACAATCACCCAGATCACGTTGCCGATGAACGCGAAGACGCCAGACGTCGGCTTGCTCACGACACGCCGGCCGAACGGCCAGAGCGCGTAGAAGCCGATGCGAAACGACGCGATGCCGAATGGAATCGTGACGATCAGGATGCAGCAGATGATGCCGGCGACCATGTAGCTGACAAATAGCCAGAACCCAGACAAGACCAGCCAGATGACGTTCAGCACGGTGTTCATAGTGTTGCCATCCAAGCACACGGCACCCCGGTGCTGCTGAGACCGACGCGCGCGTTCGACCAGCGCGTCGGCGCTTGGGTAGCACGTAGGCTTGACGCATGACTGACGTGCTGACCGCATCCGGAATCACTCTCTCCGAACTCGACCAGGGCGTCCGCCCGCAGGACGACCTGTTTCGCCACGTGAACGGCGCCTGGATCGAACGCACGGAGATCCCCGCAGACAAGGCCAGGTGGGGCTCCTTCTACCTGCTAGCCGAAGAGGCCGAAAAGGCCGTTCAGGCCATCATTGTCGAGGCGCAGACTGCCGAACCAGGAACCGAGGAGCGCAAGTTCGGCGACCTCTACGCCAGTTTCCTCGACGAAGAACGCATTGAACAGCTCGGTGCCGCGCCGCTGGCTGCCGACCTCGCATCCGTCGACGGCGTCACGTCGATCCCGGTCTTCCTCGGCACTCTCGGCCGCCTCGAGCGCGCCGGGGTGGCCGGCGCCTTCCAGCTCTACGTCGACAACGACCCTGGCAACCCTGAGCGCTACCTCGTTTTCATCGAACAGGGCGGTCTCGGCCTTCCAGACGAGTCGTACTACCGCGAAGAGAAATTCGCCGACGTGCGCACCGCATACCTCGCCTTCGTCGAGCGGATGCTGGCGCTCGCCGGGTTCGCCGACGCCGCGCAACGCGCCAAGCGCGTCTTCGACCTCGAAACCGAGATCGCGAGCCACCACTGGGACAACGTGGCCTCCCGCGACAGCGAGAAGACCTACAACCCGAAGTCCTGGGGCCAGGTGTCGGCGCTCGCCGCCGGCGCGGACCTCGATCGCTGGCTCGCCGGGCTCGACGCTCCAGAGCGGGCGTTCGACGAGGTTGTGGTTCGTCAGCCGAGTTTCGTCACCGGGCTTGCCGCGACCCTCACCGAGTCGCGCCTCGATGCCTGGCGCGACTGGCTGCGCTGGCAGATCGTGCGTTCGAGCGCTGCCTACCTCTCCACCGACTTCGTCGAGTCGAACTTCGACTTCTATGGCCGCACGCTCACCGGCACCCCGCAGATTCGTGACCGCTGGAAGCGTGGCGTGTCGCTTGTTGAGGGCTCGCTCGGCGAGGCCGTCGGGCGCATCTATGTTGAACGACACTTCCAGGCGAGTGCGAAAGAGCGCATGGACGTGCTCGTCGGCTACCTCGTGGAGGCCTACCGCGACTCGATCTCGAAGCTCGACTGGATGACGGAGGAGACCCGCGCCCGCGCCCTGGAGAAGCTCGACAAATTCACGCCCAAGATCGGCTTCCCGGTGAAGTGGCGCGACTATTCGTCACTCTCGATCGACGCGGCCGACCTCATCGCCAACGTGCGTGCGACCAGCGAGTTCGAGTTCCAGCGCGAGCTCGGCAAGATCGGCAAGCCGCTCGACCGTGACGAGTGGTTCATGACACCGCAGACCATCAACGCGTACTACAACCCCGGCTTCAACGAGATCGTGTTCCCCGCAGCCATCCTGCAGGCGCCGTTCTTCGATGAGACGTGGGATGCTGCGGCGAACTACGGTGCCATCGGTGCGGTCATCGGGCACGAGATCGGCCACGGTTTCGACGACCAGGGCTCGAAGTACGACGGAGACGGACGGCTCACCGACTGGTGGACTGAAGCCGACCGGGCCGCATTCGAGGAGCGCACGTCCGCACTCATCGCACAGTACAACGCACTGGCACCGAGGCAGGTTCCAGACCACCACGTCAACGGCGCACTCACGGTCGGCGAGAACATCGGCGACCTCGGCGGGCTCTCGATCGCCTGGAAGGCGTACCTGCTCTCGCTCGGTGGTGAGGAACCGCCGGTGATCGAGGGGCTGACAGGAGCCGAACGCTTCTTCCTCTCTTGGGCGCAGGCCTGGCAGATGAAGCTCCGCGACGAGGAGGCGGTGCGCCTGCTGGCGATCGATCCGCACTCGCCGAACGAGTTCCGCTGCAACCAGATCGTGCGCAACATCGACGAGTTCTACCGCGCCTTCGGCGTCACAGAGAGCGATGCCCTCTGGCTCGAGCCGGAAAAGCGCGTCACGATCTGGTGAGCCGCGTCGCCGGCGCGAGCCTCCGGCATCCGTGGGCTAGGGTATTTCGGGGGGATCCGTAGCCAGTATCGACTGAAAGCCGCCGACCCGGTATGCCAACTCAGGAATCGTCACGTCGCGCACGGCACTCCGCCGCGCATCAGGGCAAGCACCAGGGCAGCGAACAGAGCGACAATTTCAGTCGCGGATTCCAGGCGCTGGGCGAACTGGCGATGGACGGCGTGCAGGTCTCGGCCAGGGCAACAGACCTGGCCACCGGACGGGTGCTCTTCTCTGTCGACGACCACGTTGTGATGCCGACGGCCAGTATCGGCAAGGTGCTCCTGCTGATCGAGGTCTCCGCGCGGCTCAGCGACCCAGACTTCGGCGCGTTCACGATCCTCGACCGCACCATCGCCGACTCGGTCGGGGATTCCGGCATCTGGCAGCACCTCCAGGCGCCGTCACTGCCGGTGGCCGACCTGGCGGCGCTGGTCGGAGCGTCGAGCGACAACCTGGCCACGAATGTGCTGATCCGCACCGTCGGCCTCGATGCGATTCGTGATCGTGCGGAGCAAATCGGCCTCAGGCACACTGCCCTGCTCGACATGGTGCGTGGTCATCGTGGCCCAGACGACGCGCCGCAACTTTCGGTCGGCAGCGCCAGCGAGCTCACCTGGCTGTTCAGCGCCCTCGCCCGCGGTGAGGTGATCGACGCGGAGACCAGCGAGCGGGTGATCGGCTGGCTCTCGCTCGGCACCGACCTCTCGATGGTGGCCAGTGCCTTCGGACTCGATCCACTGGCGCATCGCGAGAGCGATCACGGCATCCTGTTGGTGAACAAGACGGGCACGGATGCCGGTGTGCGGAGCGAAGCGGGACTGCTGCGTGGTCCGCGTGCCGGGGTCGCATACGCAGTGTCGATGTATTTCGCAGACACCCGCCTCTCGTCACGCCTCGCGGTGCTCGAGGGCATGCGGCAGGTCGGACTCGACCTGCTCGAGCACGTGCACTGAGCATCCCCCGCGCCTGCAGCGGTTCAAGCGGGAGACGTCACCGGGATGCCGTTTGCCCTGGCGGCCTCCGCGAGGCGCTCGTCGTAGGTCACGACCCCGTCGAGGTCGTCCCCGAGTTCGAGTGCCGACGCGAGATGGATGGCATCCAGCGTGCGGAGGACGGCCGGGTCCAGACGGCCAGCCTCCTCGAAGGTCGAGCTGGCAAGTGAGATCAGCGTGAGCGAATCGAGCACCTCCCGCGCCCGCAGGATTCGGTCGGGCGCTCCGCGGCGAACGGCGCGCAGGAGTTCGGTGCGTGCGAGATCACACGAGACCGCAGCGCGATCCTCCCGGCCAAGCCACCGGCGCAAGGCCGGCGTCTCGGCTTCCGCGACAACGAGCTTCACGAGTGCAGAGGTGTCGAGGTAGTGGGCCACGTCAGTACCGCTCAGCCTCTCGCATCCTGGCCAGTTCGGTCGACAGGCTCGGCCCGGGTTCGGGAGCGGCCAGCTCACGGATGCTGCGCCTCGGCGGCCGCGCGCGCCCGGATTCCACTAGCTGCTGAAGCACCGATGAGGAGAGTGCCGTCAGCTGTGCGATCGGTCGCCCGCGGTCGGTGATCGTCAGGGTTTCCCCGGCGGCAGCGCGTGCGACGACGGCGGAGGCGTTCTGCTTAAGCGCTCGAATTCCCACTTCCGACATGTTCTACATTGTAGCACCTGGGTGTGGACGCTCAGGCCCGGGGCTTCACCAGCGTTCGGGCCAGCGACAACCCCTGCGCCGGCGTCATCTCCGGCAGGTAGGCCTTGCCGATCGCCGCTGCGATCGACGGGAGCGCCAGCGGATCCGGGTAGGTCATGTAGATCGTCGAGTATGTCGGGTTGAACTTGGCCTTGAACCGGAACAGCGAAGAGAACCCATACGCCGGCTCCAGCGACTTCGCGAGGAAGCCCAGAATCCCGCTCATCACCGTCGGCTCAGGCGGCTCCTCGCCCTCCGCGAGCGGCGCGCTTGCCAGCGGAGCCCCAGACAGGCTCAGCACCCTCGCGCCTTCTTCCTTCATGTGCAGCGCGGCCGACACGATCACGAATTCCATGATTCCGTTCATGCTGCCGTCTGCGCGGCGCATGAAGTCGATCGTCCAGCCGACGGGCACCCCCGCCTCGTACATCGGCAGCCAACTGGTGACGGCCTGCAGCTTGTCGTCCGGCCCGATCGCGAGCATCAGTTTCACCTCTGGATCGCGCAGTTCATCCATGCCGCCGAGCGTGAAGCCCATCTCGGGCAGTTCCTTCTCCGCCACCCACTGCTCGCTCACCGACACCACTTCGTTCAGGCGCGGCAGCGACAGTTCGTCCCACGACGTCCACTCGGCGCGGATGCCGTCCTTCAGCCCCCGGTTGAGTGCCTGCCTGACCTTCTGCCAGGGCTTGCCGGTCAGCTCAAGATCGATCGGATGCATCAGGGTCTCCTCGCCCACAGGCATCCACTCCCACCCGAGGTCCTTGAACACCGGCAGGTATTGCTCATGCACGCTGTAGAAGACGGGAACCCAGGCGTTCCGGTCGCAGAACGCGGTGAACTCGCCGATCGTCGCCGCCGCGCGTTCCGGGCGGCAAATCGGGTCTGAGAGGGTGATCGCGACACCGTTGATCACCCGGTAGGCGACCGCGGCCTCTCCATCGTCACTGAACCAGTACACGTTGCCTGGCCAGGTCGCCATGAAGCCAAGCGTTCCGCCGCCTCCACGCTGCAAGAGCTGACGGATGCGCCGGTCGTCGCCGGCACGCACCCGCGAGTCTGTGGCCCGGAAGACCAGCAGGATTCCCCACACCACGATCGCCCAGAAGATCGGCCCGACCCATTGGAACACGATCAGGGTGAGCGGATGCGTCGGCACGTATACCTCACCGGTTGTCCCGATGAAATGGAGCGGGATGAACCGCTTCGGCACGTCGAGCGGAAGGTCGATCCACGTCGCGACGGGGACGAAGGTGTTGAAGGTGAGCACCGCGATGACGCTGTAGAGCAGGGCGAGCACCACGAAGCTGACGGCGGTCACCGTGGCGAACCTGATGTATGCCTGGCGGGGCGCGAGCACGGTGAAATGCCGCCGGTTGACCAGCAGCACGACGGCGATGCCGAGTGGCACGGCCACGGCGGAGCCGATCCAGACGATGATCTCACCGACATCGAGCGGTGCGGCGTCCTCTCCCACTTCGGAGAGCGTGACAACAAGATCGAAGCTGAAGGCGGCAAGACCGGCCAGGGCCAGGTTCACGCCGACGGCGAGCCAGAGGGCAAAGCGGCGCCCCTTGCGGAGTCCCCAGGCGGCGACCAGCAGCAGTATCAGGGGAACGAAGGTCAGCAGGATGGGACCGACGCCGTAGAGGTTCAGCACGGCGAGCGCGTGATCGCAATCGAGGGTGTCGGCGGCTCCGCACGTCTCGAGTATCGACGCGCGATCGGGCAGCGGATCGCTGAACAGCGAGCCGAACAGTGAAAGCGGGCCGAAGCCATTCGGGTTCGCTATCGAGATGAGCGGACCGATTGCGGTGACCGTGAGCACGGTGGCGAGCAGGGTGCGTGTCTCCCGGTGAGAGCTTCTGTGGAGCTGGAACGGATGAGCGTCCCTGGCCAGCAGCACGCCGAGCACGAGGCCGGCGATGGCCGCGATCAGGCGGTAGACGTTCTCGGTGTCGCCGTCATAGAGCACGAACATCAGCAGGAACGCGAGCAGGGTGATGCGGGTGCGTCGACGCCACAGCGCGCTCATGAATGCGGATGCCGTCATGACGGCCCCGAAGATCGGTGAGAGCGGGTCAAGGGTGAGATCGGCTTTGGTGCCGTCTGCCCACCATTCGCCCCAGAGGGATCCGGACCACTGCAGCAGCACGCCGAGTGCCACCCCGACGACCCCGGTCACGACCATGGCGAGCACTGTGCGCCGGAGGCCGAGCAGCCGTTCGGCCACGCCGAGCAGCACCAGTGCCAAGAGTATCCCGACGATGAGCTGCACCGGCCCCTGCGCCAGGCCGAGTGCGCTGAGCACGCTCCACCAGCGCCCGCCATCGACGGTGGTGGTCACTCCGGCCGACCAGGCGTCCAGGGTTTCTTTCGACGCCGGCTGCAGGATCGTGCCCGCGATGACCGCGGTCACCAGCAGCAGGGCGGCGAAGCCGATAGAGAGCGGGATGGAAGCCAGGTAGCGCCCGGCGAACCGCAGGGTGTCCTTCATGCTGTTCCTCTCATCTGGACTGTTCCTCTCATCGGGACTGTTCCTCTCCTTGAGTCAGGCCCAACCGGGGATACAGCACGTCGAATGCCCCGTTCAGCCCGCCGTCCAGCGCGACAATCGTGTGTCCGCCGTTCGGCACTTCAAAATATGTCACGGCCATTCCTGCAGCGGCGGCCGCCTCGCTGACGATCTTCACTCCAGGGCCGAACGCGTCGTCGTCAGAACCGGCAGTGAAGATCGCCACGGTGTCTGGATAGTCGTGGTCCGCAAGGATGTTCACCGGCTTTTCGCGGTCGTATGCGGCCTGGTCGCCGTGGAAGACATCGGAGAGAACCTCGTCCGCGTTCTCACTGCCCGGATACTCGACTCCGGCGATATCGATGACGTTACCCCAGACCTCGGGATCCCGCGCCGCCAGGCTGATGGCGCACTGCCCTCCGTTGGAGTAGCCGGCGACGGTCCAGTCGGTGCGGTTTGCAGAGATGTTGAGGTTCTGCGTTGCCCAGCCGACGGCATCCGTCCGCAGGTAGGTCAGCGCGTTGCCAAACTGGATCGTATCGAGGCAGAGCGGGTCGATCGACGGGTCGCCGAGCTGGTCGACGACAAGCACGATCGGGGCGAGTCCGTCGTGCTCGGCGGCGAATCGGTCGAGCACGTCGCCGATCGGGTGTGCGTCAGGGTTGCCGGGCTGCCCCATCATCATGAGCACAAACGGCAGGTTGGGCGGGTCTGCCGCCAGCGCCGCCGGCGGCAGGTAGACCTCGGCGTCGCGGGCGTCGAAGCCCGACTGTGAGGCAGGGATGTGCACGGTGCCGACGCGTCCGGTTGCCGGTAGGCCGCCTGGATCCTGCCAGGTCTCCCACAGTGGCCGGCCATCGGCATCCGTCGTCTGGATCTTTGTAGGCAGGTCGATAGGGCGGTCGATGTTGATGCCGAACAGCGAACCGAGGTCGGGATTCAGGCCGAAATAGGCGTTGATGCCGAGCCCGGCCGTGGCAGCGATGAGCACCGCACTGATGATGGCGACAATGCGGCGGAGTGCTCCGGACCGCCAGAGGTTCACCGCGGCCAGTGCTATGCCAGCGAACGCGCCCACGATCCAGACACGGGTCTCGGGTGCCATCGGCGGGCCGAACGACTCCAGGGCGTCGACCGACCAGGTGACGAGGAGGCCGAGCAGCGAACCGGCCGCCAGCGCGACGAGCGAGGGAATCAGCCAGCGGGCGAACGGGCGGCGCAGCAGGAGATAGAGGAAGGCGATCACAGCGCACCCATACACCACCCAGAGCAGGACCGGATCGTCGATGTCGATGGTGAGGAACACCACACGTTCTCCGATCCTGGCGGGCAAGTTGAACGGGCAGACTCACCCCGGGGCACACCCACCCTACTGTTCGGATGGGCAGGGAAGACACGGATTTATGTCGCCACTTGCGGGGTCATATCGGAGGCCATCCCCCGTTAGGGGAGGCGCCGTTCTGTCGCAACCGGTACGCTTCGATGACCGCCTCGAAAGGACACCATGTTCGACTTCCTGTTCTCGCCCATCCCCGGTCTGATCGCACTGGTCGTCATCGTTCTGCTGATCGTGCTGGTCTATGCGCGTTCGATCTACAAGAACGCCGGTCCGGACGAGGCGCTCGTCATCACCGGACGTAAGTCGAAGAAGACCATCGTCGACGGTGCGACCCTCGAAGAGTCCGGCCAGCGCGTTGTGCACGGCCAGGGTGTGTTCATCACCCCGTTCTTCCAGAAGGCGTTCAAGATCAGCCTGCGCAGCCGGGCCATCGAGATCACCGCCGTCGCCCAGGACAGAAACGGCATCACCCTGAGCGTCGAAGCGGTCGCCATCGTGAAGGTCGGTGATGACCCTCAGGCCATCCGGGCAGCAGCCCAGCGCTTTCTCGGCCAGGACAAGAACATCGACAACTTCGCGCAGGAAGTGCTCTCGGGTTCGCTGCGTTCCTCCATCGGTGCGACGGATGTCATGACCATCATTCAGAAGCGCGACGAGTTGGGTTCGTCGGTGCTGGCGACCGCACGGGAGTCGCTGGCCAACCAGGGTCTCGACGTCGACTCGTTCGAGATCAAGGGCATCACAGACGAGAACGACTACATCCGCGACATCGGTCGTGCGGAGCAGGCCAAGGTGCGCAGGCAGGCCGAGGTCGCCGAGCACCAGGCGAACCGCGAGGCGCAGGAAGCGTCCATCGCAGCAGAGCAGGCGGTTGTTGAAGCGCAAAACACGCTCGCGCTCCGTCGAGCAGCGCTGCAGCTCGACACCGACAAGGCATCTGCTGAGGCAGCGGCGGCCCGGCCGCTCGCCGAGGCGACCGCGCAGCAGGGCATCGTGCGCGAACAGGAGATGACGGCACAGCTGCGCGCCACACTGCGGAAGGCCGAGCTCGAGTCAGAGGTCAACGCCGTCGCCGACGCCGAGGCCTACCGCATCAAGGTCACCGCGCTCGCCGCAGCGGAGGCTGCCGTGACCGCGGCAAACGGTGATCGGGACAGCCGCATCGCCACCGCCGCGGCTGTTCGTGAAGAGGGCGAGGCGAACGCCGACGCCATCCGTGCACGCGGTGCGGCTGAAGCTGAAGCGACACGCTTGAGCGCAGAGGCCGTCGCGCAGCAGTCCGAGGCATTCCTGCAGCTTCGCATGGTGGAGATGCTGCCGGAGATCGCCCGCCAGCTCGCGGCGCCGATGGGCAACATCGATCAGTTGACCGTGATTTCGACGGACGGCGCAAGCCAGCTCACGAAGAACGTTGCGTCGGGCTTCACCGAGGTCGACGGCGTGCTGAGCTCGACCATGGGAGTGGGAATCAAGGATCTGCTGGGCAGCCTCGTCGGCGGCACTGCAGCCGGCGCGGCGTTCGCGAAGGGCGCGGATGGTGCGAGCTCGCGGCCTGGTGCGGGGTCGGCTGCTGCTTCTGCTCCGACGGCTCCGACGGCTCCGACTGTTCCGGCTTCGGGCGGCGCTCACAGCTCGACGACCGTGAAGGTCGACCTTCCGACCGAAGACCTTGCGGGGCTCGCGCAGACGGTGACAGACCAGGCCGGGGTTGTCGCCGGGCATGCCGGTTCGGTCGCCCAGGAGGCGGCCGCTGTGGCCGACAAGGCCGCCGCTCTCAACGACCTGCGCTAACGCCCGCTCACGCCCGCTGTCGCTGGCCGGGGAGAACCGATATTGGTCGAGCCCGTTCCGTGGTTCCGGCAGGCTCAACCAGCGATGCTGCTTTACGGATGCGCCTCGCTGGTGAAGACGTCATTGAGGTTCACCGTCTGCAGCCCTCGTTCGGCGACGAGCGCCAGCAACTGCGGGAAGACATTGCACACCGGTTCGAAGTTGGCACGCCCGATCACGATGTGCTGCGGCAGAAACCACTTCGTCGCGAACTCCACCACCTGGGCTTCGGTGATCAGCCCGGAATCCGAGAGCGACCCGTACCAGAGCGTCGGCACCGTGTAGCCGATGCCAGCCGCCAGGTCATCGACGCGATCGTCGTGATAACCGAACGGCGGCCGGAAGAACGGCCGCGCATCGACGCCGTAGGTGTCCTCGATGAAATCGTGGTTGCGCTGCAGTTCGTCGACGACCCCAGTGTCTGACAATTCCGTCAGATCTGCGTGCGACCAGGTGTGGTTCCCCAACTGCACCTGACCGCTCTGCACCAGCGGGAGCAGAAGCGGCGCGTTGACCGCCCAGGAGTCGTAACTTCCGTTGAGGAAGAACGTCAGCCGGGTTCCGGAGTCCGCCGCGAATTGCGTGTAGCGAGCCACGACATCCGTGCTCGCACCATCATCGACGGTCCACGCCATCAGGTTTCCCTCACCGGGGAGCTCGGTGAGCGTGCCACCAGGAACAGGTCTGCGTTCAGGGGCGGGCGGAGGAAGCTCAACGGCAACAGGGGTTGGCGTGTCGATTGGCACCGGCCTGGCAACCGGAGTCAGTGCGGGTAAGGGCGTTGGGCCCGCGCTCGCCGACCGTGTCGGCACGAGATCGGCGGTATTCGCCGCGCATCCGCTCAGCAACAGGGCTGATCCGGCCACCGTGAGAAAAGCGCGACGATCCACGGTGCTACCGAACCCCAGTCAGCACGCGAGCCGAGCGGACGGATGCTGCCATGCGTGAGCTGCCTCCCCTGTGCTGTCCCCGGTGCCGGGTGTACTGCCCGGCGCCGCCCCCACGACACTGGACCCGAGCCTATTTGCCGTTGGAGGCCATGGGCAACGCCCCTGTCCGGGTAGCATCGGCAGCTGCGCCGCCCAAGCGCCGCTAAAATGGCAGGACCGCCATCCGGGCACTCGCCTGCCCTCGACCATTGGAGCCACCGTGGCCGCACAGTCCCGTCTCGATTCCGTCATCGCCCTCGCCCGCCACCGGGGATTCGTCTTCCAGGCCGGTGAGATCTACGGCGGATCGCGGTCGGCCTGGGACTACGGACCCTTGGGTGTCGAGCTCAAGGAGAACATCAAGAAGCAGTGGTGGAAGTACATGGTCACCGGCCGGGAGGATGTCGTCGGGCTGGACTCGGCCGTCATCCTGCCCCGCAAGGTCTGGGAAGCATCCGGCCACGTCGAGGTCTTCAGCGACCCGCTCGTCGAGTGCACCAGCTGCCACAAGCGCTTTCGTGCCGATCACCTCGAGGAGGAGTTCGAGGCGAAGAAGGGCCGCGTTCCTGAAAACGGCCTCGACGACATCGCCTGCCCGAACTGCGGAAACCGCCACACCTGGACGGAGCCGCGCGCTTTCTCCGGCCTGCTGAAGACCTTCCTCGGCCCGGTCGAAGAAGAAGCCGGCATGCACTACCTGCGCCCAGAGACGGCGCAGGGCATCTTCGTGAACTTCGCCAACGTGCTGCAGGCTTCACGCTCGAAGCCGCCGTTCGGCATCGGCCAGATCGGCAAGAGCTTCCGCAACGAGATCACGCCGGGAAACTTCATCTTCCGCACCCGCGAGTTCGAGCAGATGGAGATGGAATTCTTCGTCGAGCCGGGCACGGACGAGACCTGGCACGAGTATTGGCTCGAGCAGCGAATGAGCTGGTACACCGGCCTCGGCATCAACCCAGACAACCTGCGCTTCTTCGAGCACCCGGCCGAGAAGCTCTCGCACTACTCCAAGCGCACCGTCGACATCGAGTACCGCTTCGGTTTCCCCGGGGGCGAATTCGGCGAGCTCGAAGGCGTGGCGAACCGCACCGACTTCGACCTCAAGACGCACTCAGAGGCATCCGGCAAAGACCTGTCGTACTTCGACCAGACCAAGAACGAGCGCTGGATTCCGTATGTGATCGAGCCTGCGGCCGGCCTGACCCGCTCGCTGATGGCCTTCCTCGTTGACGCGTACGACGAAGAGGAAGTGCCCAACGCCAAGGGTGGCGTCGACAAGCGCACCGTGCTGCGGCTCGACCCGCGCCTGGCTCCGGTGAAGGTGGCAATCCTGCCGCTCTCCCGCAATGAGAAGCTGACACCGATGGCTAAGGCGCTCGCCGCCGAGCTGCGCGAGTCGTGGAATGTCGACTTCGACGACGCCGGGGCAATTGGTCGCCGCTACCGCCGTCAAGACGAGATCGGCACCCCGTTCTGCGTCACGGTCGACTTCGACTCGCTCGACGACCAGGCCGTCACCGTGCGCGACCGCGACACGATGGCACAGGAGCGGGTGCCGCTGACCGGTCTCTACGCCTACCTCGCGGAGCGCCTGCGCGGCGCCTAGCCTGCGAACCAGCGGTGACCAATAGCGAAGCGACGGATGCCGGTGCGCACGCCGGTGCACCGGCACGCTTCGGCGGCCTTCGCAACAAGCCGACCCGAAGGTACATCGGCTTCGGCATGCTCGGGATGATGGGCGACAACATCGAGCACGTCATCACGTACTGGGTGATGTGGCAACTGTTCCACTCGCCGTTGCTCGCCGGTTTCGCCGTGATCAGCCACTGGCTGCCGCACCTTTTTCTCTCCGTCTGGTCTGGTGGCCTTGCCGATCGGTACGACTGTCGGCGCATCATCCAGGTCGCGCAGCTGACCTTCATGGGTGTCTCCGCATCCTGGGGCGTGTTGTTCGTCACGGATTCGCTGCAGCCGTGGCACTGCTGCGTGCTCCTGGTGCTGCACGGGCTGGCCAGCGCGATCTGGCATCCGGCTGAGCAGATGATGCTCTACGACATCGCGTCGCCGGCCGGGCTGCCGAGCGCGGTGCGGCTGAACTCCACCGGGCGCAGTATGGGTATGTTGCTCGGCCCGCTGGTCGGAGCGGTGCTGCTGGTCTGGGTCGGGCCTGACCTTGGGATGTTCGTGAACATCCTGTCGTTTGTGCCGATGCTCGTCTTCATGTTCATCACGCCGTATACCGGGCACCTGCGCTCCGGTACGGTGGCGCGCACTCGAGTGGCACTCGGAGAGGCGTTCAGGTTGCTTCGCCAGGTGCGCTCGAACCCGTATCTGATCACGATGATCGTGCTTGCCGGAGCGACCTCTTTGCTGATCGGGGTGGCGCTCGCCCCACTGATGCCGGAGTTCGCCGACATGCTTGGGGCCGAGAACGCCGGCTTCGCATACAGCGCGCTGATGGGCGCGAATGCCGTCGGCGCGGTGATCGGCGGGGTGCTGCTGGAGTCGTCTGGCTTCTTCCGGCCGACGATCAGGGTGGCCATGGTCGCCACACTGGTCTTCGGTATCGCGACGCTGGCCTTCGCGCTGTCGAACAACTACGCGTTCTCGCTCGGGGTCCTGGTGCTCGGCGGCATTGCAACGCTGGTCTCATCGTCGACGGCGCAGACGATCGTGCAGCTCGCGGCGCCCGCCGCCATTCGTGGTCGGGTGATCGGGCTGTACGGCATGTCGAGCATGGGCCTCCGTGCGGGCAGTGGACTGACGATCGGGATCCTCGGCACCGTGATCGGAGTGCAGTGGGCCGTCGGTGTGAGCGCCATCCTGTTGTGCGCGGTGGCGGTGGCCATGCTGGTATACGCGCGCATCGCGCACATCCCGCGCCTGCCAGAGTAGGCGCCTGCGCGACTCCCGCTGCGTGCGCTGTTGCGAATACAGGCGCGGCGGAGAGTGATCCACAGGAGGAGTGTGTTCTGCGGATAACTTCGAACCGAGCTCAACGCCCGGGCGCGACCTCGATCAGCGTGACGCCGGGTGCGGCGTGCGACATCGCGGCGAGGGCTTCTGGTGCCTCGTCGAGGGTGATTCGTCGTTCGATGAGGTCTTGCGGGCGAAGCCGGCCCGACGCGACCAACGCCAGCAGCTCCGGGTAATCGGCCGCCGGCATCCCGTGACTGCCGAGCACGCTGAGTTCCTTCGAGATAACGACGCCAAGGGGCACGCGCGGGTCGTCGGCGAGCAGTCCGATTTGCACGTGGCGCCCACGAGTGGCAAGTGAACGGATGCCGATGGCCACCGTCGATTCCCGGCCGAGCGCTTCGAGGCTGACGTTCGCACCGTCATCCGTCAGCCCTCGAATGGCCGTGACCACCTCGGATTCGGTGAGCCCTGCCGAGTTCACCGTGTGGGTGGCGCCGACCCGGATCGCGGCCGCCAGCGCGTCAGGGCTGATGTCGACGGCGATCACCGTGGCGCCGAGCGCTCGCCCGATCATCACCGCGCTGAGGCCGACGCCGCCGCAGCCGATGACAACGAGAGTCTCGCCGGCCTGCAGCCGCGCCTGGTGCACGAGTCCGCGGTAGGAGGTGGCGAAGCGACAGCCGAGCAGTGCCGCGGCGCCGGCGTCGAGGTCGTGCGGCACGGGGATGAGGTTCACGTCGGCGTCGTGCAGTGCCACTCGTTCCGCGTACGAACCCCAATGGGTGAAGCCGGGCTGGGTTTGGTTGCGGCAGACCTGGGCGTTGCCGCCCTGGCACTCCGGGCAGCGGCCGCACGCGCAGACGAATGGCACCGTCACGCGCTGGCCGACCTCGAAGCGGTGCACGTCGGGGCCGGTGGACTCGATGACGCCGACCAGTTCATGGCCGGGAACATGCGGCAGAGCGATGCCGTCGTCGTGGCCCTGCCACCCGTGCCAGTCGCTTCGGCAGAGGCCGGTGGCTCCGACCCGAACGACGACGCCGGCAGCGCTCGGAGTCGGGTCGGGAACCTCGCGCACCTCTGGGACGCCACCGAACTCGCTGAACCAGACTGCTCGCATCCGTCAATACTCGCACCCGCAAGCCCTGTTCAAGTCCTTCTCTCGCTCATCATCCCGGCGCTGTGCTGGTTGGCCACGACCCTGCCATGGTCACATCTCGAGCTCGACCGGTAGAGATCTTCACGGTGTCGGATCCAGAATTGGGTAGAGTCCCTCTGTGAGCATGCAACAGGGCACGGTGCGGCGTCGCCGGCTACGACGGTTGCGCTTCGCGTTGCACCCCGCTCAGGTCGTCGTCCTGGGCTTTGCGACAGTGATCGTGATCGGCACTCTCGTGTTGATGCTTCCGGTCTCGACCTCGTCTGGCGCATGGGCCGACCCGGTCGACGCGCTGTTCACCGCGACGTCGGCAGTCTGCGTGACGGGCCTCACCGTCGTTGATACCGCCACCTTCTGGAGCCCGTTCGGGCAGGTCATGATCCTGGTGCTCATCCAGCTTGGCGGGCTCGGGATCATGATCTTCGCCTCACTCATCGGCCTGGTTCTCGCGCGGCGACTCTCCGTGCGGTCGAGGATGAACGCGGCCGCCGAGGCGAAAGCGGTCGGCTTTGATGACGTTCGTGGCCTCGTCCGCGGCATCGTGCTTATCTCGTTCAGCATCGAAGCCGCCGTGTTCGTGCTGCTGTTCCTCCGTTTCCTCGTCGGCTATGGCTATGATCTCGGTTCGGCGAGCTGGCACGCGCTGTTCCACGCTGTCTCCTCGTTCAACAATGCCGGCTTTGCGCTGTATACCGACAACCTCATGGGCTTCGTCGACGACCCCTTTATCTGCCTCCCGATTGCTGCGGCAATCATCCTCGGTGGCCTCGGTTTCCCGGTGATAATGCAACTTCGGAAGGAGTTCACCCGGCCACTGCACTGGTCCATGAATACAAAGCTGGTGATGTGGGGCACTGTTGTGCTCCTGGTCGCCGGTACCGTCTACATCACCCTGATCGAGTGGGACAACCCCGATACGCTGGGCGGCCTCGATCCCGCAGGACGTATCTTGGCGGGCTTCTTTCATTCGGTGCAGACCCGGACTGCGGGATTCAATTCGGTCGATGTCGGGGCGATGCATGAGGAGACCTGGATCGGCATGGACGTGCTGATGTTCATCGGCGGCGGCCCGGCCGGCACCGCTGGCGGCATCAAGGTCACGACGTTCGCGGTGCTTTTCTTCATCATGCTCACCGAACTCCGTGGCGAGGGCGCTGTTAACATCTTCGGCAAACGCCTCTCCCGGGCCGTGCACCGACAGGCCATTACCGTCGTTCTCCTCGCCGGCGGAGCTGTCTTCACGGCAACCATCGCGCTGATGCTGATCACCGGCATGTCTCTGGATCGAGTGCTCTTCGAAACCGTCTCAGCATTCGGCACCGTCGGCCTGTCCACCGGGATCACCGGCACGCTGCCGCCAGCCGCAGAGCTGATCCTCACCGCGCTGATGTTCCTCGGCCGGCTCGGCCCGCTCACCCTCGGATCTGCTATCGCCCTTCGGCAGCGACACATCCTGTACGAACTCCCGAAAGAGAGGCCCGCAATTGGCTAGATTCACCCGATTCAGAGACACCCAGCGTCGCATCGCCGAAGCCGATTCTGTTGCGGTCATCGGCCTCGGCCGCTTCGGAAACTCGCTTGCGATGGAACTCATGTCCAGCGGCACCGAGGTCCTCGGCATCGACGCCGATGAGGACATCGTCCAAAGCCTCAACGGTCAACTGACGCAAGTCGTCCGCGCCGACTCCACGAAGGAAGAAGCCCTCCGCCAGCTCGCAGTGAACGAGTTCGACCGGGTCGTCGTCGCCATCGGCAGTGACATCCAGGCCTCGATCCTCACCTGTTCAGCGCTCCTGAGTATGAAGATCCCACAGATTTGGGTCAAGGCCGCTGACGACCGGCATGGCCTGATCCTCGAACAGCTCGGTGTACACCACGTCATCTACCCCGAGAAGGAAATGGGCAAGCGCGTCGCACATCTCGTCCGCGGCGCCGCGATGGACTTCCTCGAGATCGACCGGGGATACGCCATGGTGAAGACGGTCGCACCCTCTCGCCTGCACGGTGTGCGTCTCGGCGACACCGGCATCCGCAGGTCCCATGGCGTAACCATCGCCGCGTTCCAACGCCCTGAATCGGCTTGGCAGAACGCCGATGCGGAGACCGTGCTCGGGCCAGGCGACAAGATCCTCATCGTCGGTCCAACGGCGAAGGCCGAGGACTTCGCCCAGCTGCCGTGAAGGAATGTGCGGCTGGTACGGCGATGGGGGAACGGCCAGAGCCGAACCCCCATCGCGTGTCCTTAGCCGGTGATGTCGCGTCGGCGAAGGATCAGAGTTGCCGCGACGACGAACACGACGCAGAGGCCCCACAGCAACCCGAGGCCGGTCCAGTCCGTACCGCCCTGCAGTGGAAGCTCTCGGTATGCCCATGAGTATGGCGACAGCACGCGCAACCATTCAGCGTCCTCTACCTGGTTGGCGATCGCGTTGAACACATAGCCGATCACCGCGACGCCCGCGCCTGCCGCTGTCGCAAGGATACGTCTGCCCGTTGCGGCACCGACCATGAGCGCGATCGTGCCGGAAACGAACGCCAACCCGACGAGAGCTGCCGACACACCGAACACGTTCGACGGGTCGATACCGAGACTGGACGGCTCGTTCAACAGCAGCACGATACCGGCCGAGAGCAGCCCCAGCCACGCAAGCCGCACCAACACGGAGAGTGCCGATTCGAGCGCGTATTGGCTGCGGCCGACGCCATGGGCGAGCGTGAGTTCCAGTTTGCCGGACTCCTCTGCGCCTGCGATCGCGGATGAACCCCAGGAGGTGGCGGCGATGACCAGTAAGAGGAACCCGATCAGCCCGTAGAACGTGCCCTGCGCGTACCCCGGTCCGGAGGCGATTTGCTCATACCCGAGGGTCTTCACCAGCTCCTCTGGCATGCTGTCGATGATCTGCTGCATCTCCCCGTTCCCGCCGATGCTTGGAAACAGCGGGAGATACATGAATAGTGCTGCAGCGACACCGAGGCTCCATCCGATCAACGATCGCCACGAATCGCTGAGCGAACGGCGAAGAACCGGAAGCACCCTAACCACGGTTCACCCCCTTCCCGCGCGCGTTGCCAGGGGAATTGCCGTAGAGCTGCAGCACGGATTCCTCGAGGTCAGGTTCCTCCACGACGAGATCAGTGACGCGGTACCGCGCGAACAACTTCGCGAGAGGGTCGATGTCGCCGTCGAGCGTCGCTGTCACCCTCGTCTCTCCCTCACCGGTGATCGAAACATCTCGAAGACCGGGGATGGCCGCGAGTTCAACGCGGATCGCATCGGGATCGGCCCGGTCAAGGCTCATCCGGACGTGTCTGATCTGGCCCAGCCGCAACGAGGCGACCGCCCCCTCCGCCACGATCCGACCGCCGCTGAGTACGGCGACATGGTCCGCGGTCTGCTGGATCTCGCTCAACACATGCGAACTCAGCAGCACCGTCTGCCCGCGCATGCGGGCCTCGCGCACCATTTCGAGGAACTCCCGTTGCACAAGAGGGTCCAGGCCGCTCGTCGGCTCATCCAGTATGAGCAACTCCGGGCGATGCATGAACGCCTGAATGAGTCCGAGCTTCTGCTTGTTGCCTTTGGACAGCATCCGAACCTGTCGATTCAGATCTAGCCCAAGGCGGTCGGCGAGATCTTCGACCGCCTTCGGCGCGATCGTGCCGCTGATCTCCGCATAGTGTCGCAGCAAGCCACGACCACGGATGCGGCCCTCCAAACGAAGTTCGCCCGGAACATACCCGATCCGGCGTCGAAGTGCGGGCCCGCCGCCGCGTGGATCGAGCCCGAGCACCCGAGCCTG
The DNA here is from genome assembly GCF_000421145.1 of Glaciibacter superstes DSM 21135. Classification (GTDB taxonomy): domain Bacteria; phylum Actinomycetota; class Actinomycetes; order Actinomycetales; family Microbacteriaceae; genus Cryobacterium; species Cryobacterium superstes. The sequence goes on from NZ_ATWH01000024.1 coordinate 25,121, forward strand.
ACCAGAAGACGGGCGAATGATATCGAGCAGCATCCGGAGCGTCGTCGTCTTCCCGGCCCCGTTCGGGCCGATCAGCCCGAACACGGTTCCAGGCTCCACGGCAATGTCGAGGTCGTGAATCGCTGGATGCGATCCATACCGTTTTTTTAAACCTATTGTTTCGATGGCAGGGGTCATCGCCCATGCTCCTTTCAAGAAAGTGAAGTCGCCGAAGGATCAAGAACGGGCGCCGTGCGGCGGATCCGGGTCCTGATTCGGGTTATTCTCGCCCTTGTCTGAGCGCGGGCCACTCGTTCGCGCGAGTGCCTCTTGCGCGGCTACGAGGAACCGATCATCCGCATACAGTCCGTGCGTGTATAGATCGAGGATCGGCATCGTCGAGCGGCGAATCCCGTCCGCGCTGAGCTGCTCCATACCAAGGGAGCGTGCGACCTGGCGGTGCATCACCAGCGGCACCACGCCATACAAGGTCAGAAACAGCGCGGTTACCGAGCGGTCGAGCGGCTCGCGCATGATTCCCGCCGCCACTTGCTCGTCGACCATCGTCGAAGTGCCCGCCAGGATCGCGTCGAAGAGTTCATCTGCAGCGGGGCTGTTCGATGTGAGCATGCGCGCTGAATAGTCGATCAACGGGCGATACGCGTCGACATCGGCGAGCCAGCGCTGAATTGCCACCGACGGGTCGCCGTTTGCGAGCTCATCCTTCCGGCCTAGGAACTGGTTCACCACGTACTCGTCGCACGCCAGCCGCAGCCCATCCTTTGACTCGAAATGATGAACCACAAGAGCCGGGCTCACCCCAGCCAACGCAGCGACCGCGCGAACCGTCGTCGCCGCAAAGCCCTCACGGCCAAAGAGGTGCACCGCAGCGTCACGAATGCGCGCCCTTGTGGTCAGATCGCCCTCGACTAAACGCATGTTCAACATGGTAAACGAACGTTCAGGCGGATGCAAGCGTTACTGGGAGGCGGGTGCCCTGAATCGGCGAAGCGTCGAGAACATTGCCGCGGGTTCCAACCGTCAAAGCAGCGCGCCGCCGGTTGCATCCAGATACTGACCGGTGACCCAGCGAGCGTCATTTGAGACGAGGAAGGCCACAACATCGGCGACGTCAGGTGGTGTCCCGAGCCGGTTGAACGGTGACATGGCCGAAACAGTGTCCCGCGCGTCGACACTGGCCCGTACTGATCGACCGTCTCCAGCGTGGGCGCACCGACGGCGACCTCGACGCCGAAGTCGATATCGACGCCCTTGCCGACTACATCACGGTGGTGCTCAGTGGATTGTCCGCTCAGGCACGCTACGGCGCCGGGCAGGTCCAGCTTGTGACCGCCGCAGATGCGGCGATGCGAGCCTGGCCCGGATGACTAGCGCGTAGCGGCCTGCCACTCGCGACGGAGGATGGCGTGGATGGCGAGGTCGTCCCACTTGCCTTTGAAGAACTCACTCTCAACGAAATGCGCCTCGGCGCGCATGCCGAGCCGGCCACACAGTGCGACCGACGACGAATTCTCCGGACTCAGCTGCGCGATCACCCGATGCGCACCGATTTCGGTGAATGCGAGATCGAGCACGGCCCTGGCCGCTTCCGTGGCAAACCCACGACCCTGGTATGCGGGATGGAACACCCAGCCGATTTCGATCCGATCCTCCACGGCGTTCGCCAGGATCACGGTCATGTCGCCGATCACGGGCCCACGCGAACCACCCTCGCCGACCAGCTCGACCGCCAGGGCCAGCCCGTCATCATCCTTTTCCAGCCGAGTGAAGCCGGCCCGCTTGAGGGTGTGCTCTCGAGACTCTTCGCGGTCCCGCAGAGGCCACGGCAAATACCGCACGACCTCCGGCAACGACTGGTAGGCAAAGACGTCGTCGGCGTCCGCTTCGGTGAGCGGGCGCAACAGCAACCGCTCTGTGCGGATCTCGTGCGCGTGGAAGGGGAGAGCGAGACCGCTTGATTTCGCGCCGACCTCGTCGGTCACGACGCCGTCGTACCGGTGTCGGCGACGCGAGCCGCAGCATCCGTCGCCTTCCGCGACAGGTCGACACGGATGCCGAACAACGCGTCGAGACCGTCAACGAACGCGTCCTGGTCGCCAGCCCGAGCGAGCTCACGGGAGCGCACCATCGGAGTGTGTAGCAGCACACCGGCCAGGTGGCGGAGGGCGGCTTCGGTCTGTTCGGAGTCATCGCGACCGCGTGCGCGCTCGATTTCGGCATCAAGAACGTCGAAGACATGCTTGCGCAATGCGACGACCGCCGGCGTGAGGCTTTGCTCCTCTGCGACCTGAGTGAAGGTGCGCGCCGCCTGACCGACGAGCTCGCGCGCCTCGCTGGTGGCGTTCAACTCTTCAAGAGGGGCGTGGATGCGGATGGTCTCAAGGTCGAGCAGTTCAACACCGTGAACGGATGCAACGTCGGGGTCGACGTTGCGCGGCAGGCCGAGGTCGATGATCAGTTGGCGGTAGGCGGCCCCGTCCGTCACCGGGCAGAGTTTCGGCGCGTCGTCGACGGCTGTCGCAGGGCCTGGGAATTGCCCGCGAGCGGCACGGATGCGTTCGGCGTCGACGACGTGGTGCTCGGCCGTTGTGCACGTGACGATGAGGTCGGCGCACGCGATCTCCTGCGCGAAGTCGGCTTCGGCCACCGCCTCGATGGCGTGCGATGCGGCAAACTTCGCGGCCCGGCCAGACGGGGAGTAGACCCGCACGTTCTCGGCGCCGCGATCGCGCAGGGCGGCGAGGGATGCGCCGGCGTAACGTCCGGTGCCGACCAGCAGCACCCGCGTCTCGGCCCAGTCGCTGACCCGGCTCTCCGCCAATTCGAGTGCGAGGCGCACGAGCGACCGGCCCGCTGAGCCGATGCCGGTGCGATTCTTGACCCCGCGCGAGGTGCGGGACGCGCGCTGGAAGAGCCGTTCGAGTTCAGGGCTGGTGGTGCCGGCGGCGCGCGCGCCTTCCAGTGACCGACGCACCTGGCCTGCGATCTCGCCCTCCCCGACGATGACGGACTCGAGGCCGCTGGTCACCGCGAACAGGTGCTCTGCGACGCCATTGCCGTGCACAAGTTCGAGGGTGTCGCGGAGGGTGTCTGCAGCAACACCGCTGTTCGCGCTGACCGCGTCGATGGCGGCGGAGATGGCTGGGATGGGGGAGACGCCGAACGGTTCGTCGAGGTCGAGGTAGGCCTCGAACCGGTTGCAGGTGGCGACGACGACCGCGCCGCTCAGGGAGTCGTGCCGGTCAAGCATGTCGCTTGCTGCAGCATCCGCACCGACAGACAAGGCCTCCAGCACGTCGAAGCTGGAGTTCTTGTGACTCGCGGACAGACAAATCAACACCGCTCGATTCTACGACCTGTAGCAGGCGGGCCCGAATCGGCATCTTCTTTGACCATTCGACGGAGATTCTCACGGAATCGGCGTTCCCGCTGGTTGTCAATCTGGTGTGACCTGTTTGGTGTGTTTATCCTGCGAGGAGTTCGAGCAGGGTAGGTGGGGTGTGGGTTTTGCCGTCTTTGTG
>NZ_ATWH01000025.1 GCF_000421145.1 Glaciibacter superstes DSM 21135
CGTGTCGAGTCGGGGATCGTGCCGTGAGAGCGCTGCGCGCAGCAGGGCGAAGTATGCCGTTTCCCCCTCGGCAGTGATCTCGTACTCGGTGCGCGGTGGGCCGCCGGCATCGCTGGCCGCGGCATCGTGGACGCTGAGCAGACCGCGAGCACTCATCGAGGTGAGCGCGTGGTACACCGAGCCGGACGTGGCCGTCGACCACTCGTGAGCGCCCCAACTCTCGAGATCGACCCGGACCAGATAGCCGTGGGCCCGTCCGCGCCGCCGGACGGCTCCGAGTACGAGCATACGGACCACCGACTGGCTCACAGCGCTGCGGCGAGGTCGTCGATGCTGGCGAGCGCGTCCTCCGCCGCGCGCCGCTGAGCGTCTGTCAGAGTGATGTTCCTCGCGCTGGCCAGAAACTTGCGGGCAGCTACCTGATCGTCGGAGCGGGCGGCGAGTTCGGCACGGTAGGCCAGTGCCTCGAGGAGCTCGACCGGTCCCGCCGCGCCCCGATTGCGCTCGAGGGCTGCATCGAGAATCCGCGCTGCCTGTCCGTGCTTGCCGTGAGAGTCGCCCATGACCACGGCGCTGCGCAGGGAGGCGGCGAGCTTGTCGAGCACCGCGTCCTCATCCTCAGGCTTGGCCGACATGGCCATGATCCTGATCCAGTTGCCGCCGGGATCGATCACGGTGAACCCGGACATGTTTCCGGAGTTCTTCCGCACGCGCGGGCGCGTCATGCGAGGGATTCCTGAGACGAGGATTTTGCCGTGCGCAGCTCGCATCCCCTCGGCGAACGCCCGGAACAGCTCGCCCGTGTCGGGCACCAGCACAAGGCAGGTTCCATAGGAGTCCTCGGGCTTGAACCCGTGGATGCCGAAGAAGTGGAGGTTGATTTCTTCGCGCTCGAGAGTCACATAGGGATTGGGCAGCTTCTGCGAATAGGTCGTGCGGAAGCCGAGCATCCCGTAGAACTCCGCCATCACATCGATCGATGCGCAGGGCAGTAAGGGCACCGTCATCTCACCAGCCATACGGCCCCTCTCAATCAAGTAGCCAAATTTGGTTACCTATTCAGAGTACCAGAGTCCAGTCCGTAGCAGCCACGGAAACGAAGGGCTCGCACGGCTCACCACACTCATTTCGCGCTAACAGGCCAAGCCCTCGTGCGACGAGATGGTCTGCTGCCGTGGCTCTTACGTCGATCCGCCCGTCTGACTTCGCAGACAGACCACCGATAGACGGCAAGGCCCTGTACAGATCGCTCATTGCGCACACCGCGACTATGTGCTGTCCGCTGGACCCGTCGCCTTCTCGGACTACTCGCCCGACTCCCACTTTTCACCCCTGTTCTCCTGAATGAGACAGATCGCGATTACGGCGCCGGGCTGCTGGTTCCGCGACTCGTAGATATCGCCCGAACGCACGGCATTGATCCGCTAGGCAGGACGCGATAGGGGCGCACGGCGCTCAGCATCGACGCGTTCCTGCACCTCCTCGCGGCCTTTGACCGCTCTGGCCGCATACCCTCGCTGGTATGCATAAGCCCCGATCCTGAACCCTCCCGCGCCCAACAAGCAGGACCGCATCTGCACCAACAAGACATCCGTCAGCGTGCCTATCGAGGCCGCAGCCAAATTCATGCAGTCCCTGCACTACGGTTCAGCCGAATGGCAAGAGATCTATTCCAGCGACCGCAACACCATCGAAGGACAGAACGGGTTCCTTAAAGACGGAGCGCACGAGTCCCTCAAAGACGCCACCCGCCGGCGCGTACGCGGATACACCGCACAGTACCTCCTCATCACCGTGCTCGTTGCGGCAGGAAACCTCAGGAAGATCGACAAGTTCGTCTCCGACCTCCTCAGCCAAGAGACCGTCGAACAGCAGCTCGAGAAACGGCAGCGGAAACTCGATACTCGTAGTAAGCGAAAGAACCGTGAAAGCCGGGTCGGCCGATGGGGAGACTACAAACCCCCGCCGCCGGCAACAAAACCGGTCACGGAATAGCCGGTCACCTCATACACACGATTAATGCACGACAGGCGGGTTCAGCCCTGCCCGAAACCCGAAAACACGGGCTGGCCTGCAAGGTTCACCAAGCAATGACGGTCTCCCACGGCAGCCACCAGCCAGGAAAACACTGAAAAAACAAAGGCCCCCGATTTCTCGGGGGCCTTTCGTGTTCGCTGAGAGTTATGCAAACTGATTCACTCAGATTTGCAATCAACCCACTGTGCGCGAGGGGGGACTTGAACCCCCACGCCCTTTCGAGCACTGGCACCTGAAGCCAGCGCGTCTGCCAATTCCGCCACTCGCGCGAACTTAGGAATGCTAGCACTTTCTAGTGGGCGTTTGCCATTCGCGGCGAAGGGTCACATCGACAAGCTCGAGCAGCGCGAGGCCTCACCAGAGCGGGGGCATCCTTTACTCCCATGGGATGACATTTGGGGACCAATAGACTCCGAAGGCGCATTAACACCGTGGGCAAGTAACATGCTCATAGCCAAACGGACCGGATCGGGAGACCTGTGGGCATACTGGACAACTTTGAAAAAGGCTTGGAGCGCGCCGTCAACGGCGCTTTCGCCAAGACCTTTAAGTCGGGCCTGCAACCCGTGGAGATCACCTCCGCCCTGCGCCGCGAGCTCGACACCAAAGCCGCGGTCGTCTCCCGCGATCGCATCCTCGCACCCAACCGTTTCACCGTGCGCATGAGCCATGCAGACCACGCTCGAATGACCGGCCTCGGCCCTGCCCTCGTCGACGAACTCACCCAACTCGTTCAACAGCACGCCACCGCCCAGCACTATCAATTCGCCGGCGGCATCTCCATCACCCTCTCCGAAGACCCCGGCCTCTCCGAAGGCATGGTGCAGATCGACTCCGGCAACGTCAAGGGCAGCGTCGCCTGGACCCCGGTTCTCGACATCGCCGGCAAGCGCCACCCAATCGTCAAATCCCGCACCGTCATCGGCCGAGGCAGCGACGCCGACATCACCGTCGACGACACCGGCACCTCCCGCCGCCACGTCGAGATCCTCTGGGACGGCTCCCGCGCCCAGGTACGCGACCTCGGCTCGACCAACGGCTCCAAGCTCAACGGCAACCCGGTCAAGCAGGCCATTCTCGAACCGGACTCCGTCGTCACCATCGGCAGAACCCCCATCGTCTTCCGGGTACTCGCGCAGGCGGCATCCGTCGACCACTCCGCCGATCGCAGGGTCGACGACGCCACCGGGCGTCACGACATGGGCGGATTCTGGGGGCCATCTACGTGAACCCCAGTGAACTCACCCTCCTCGTCCTCCGCCTTGGCTTCCTCCTCCTGCTCTGGCTGTTCATTTTCGGCATCGTCTACGCCCTCCGCAGCGACCTGTTCGGCCAGCGTGCACGCAAGCTGGCGACCGATGCCGGTGCCGCGCCTGCTTCGGGGGCTCCGTTCCAGACAGCCCAGCCCACAGCCACGGCAGCGCCGTCGCCCGCTTCAGCAGCACAGCACTCAGGAGCGCCGCCAAGTGCAGGCACAGAGAAGGCCACCGTCCACAACGCAACCCGCCTCGTCATCACCTCCGGCCCGAAGGCCGGCACCGAGTTCCCGCTCGGCACAGATCCCATCACCATCGGCCGCTCCGGCGACTCGAGCCTCGTCATCCGCGACGACTACACCTCCACCCACCACGCCCGCCTGATGCTATGGAACGACGACTGGATGATCCAGGACCTCGACTCGACCAACGGCACCTTCCTCGCCGGCAGTCGGCTCGCCATTCCTACCCCGGTTCCGCTGAACGCCACCGTCAAGATCGGCGCGACCACCTTTGAGCTCCGGCGGTAGGTGAATGGCGACAGTCAGTCAGAGCGCGGCCGCATCCCACGTTGGCAAAATCCGTTCCAACAACCAGGACTCCGGTTACGCCGGCCACACCCTGTTCGTCGTCGCCGACGGCATGGGCGGTCACGCGGGTGGTGACGTCGCATCAGCGATCACCACCAAGCGCATCATCGAGGCCGATAAGCCGTACCAGTCGGCCGGCGACGCCGAATTCGCCCTGCAAGCTGCGCTGATCGCCGCGAACTCGCAACTCGCCGAAACCGTCTTCGAGCACGCTGAACTCACCGGGATGGGCACAACCGTCAGCGCCCTCGTCGTACTCCACGACCAGGTCGCCATCGCCCACATCGGCGACTCCCGCATCTACCTGTTGCGCGGCGGCGAACTCTCCCAGATCACCACGGACCACACCTTCGTTCAGCGCCTGGTCGACAGCGGGCGCATCACCGAGGCTGAAGCCATGGTGCATCCGCGCCGGTCCGTTCTCATGCGCGTGCTCGGCGACGTCGAATCGGCGCCGGAGATCGACACCTCCATCCTCGCCACCCACCCCGGCGACCGCTGGCTGATCTGTTCAGACGGTCTCAGCGGAGTCGTCTCCCACACGGCCATCGCGGGCGCGCTCTCCAGCGGGATCAGCGCTCAACAGGTCGCCGATCGCCTGGTCAAGGAGAGCCTCGACGGCGGCGCCCCAGACAACGTCACGATCGTCGTCGTCGACATCGGCACGGATGAGGCGGAAGCCGAGAATCCGCGCGACGAGTCCCCGATCGTGGTCGGCTCGGCATCCGCCCCCCTCGCCTTCGGAGAAGAACCAGCCCGTGCCCGCGCACTCCGGCTCCCCACCCTTCGCCTGCACCCGGTTCGCGAAACCCACTTCGAACCGGATTCCCAGGACTACCTCTCCGAGCTCATCGAGGAAGACGAACGTCGCGCCAAGCGGCGCAAGATCACCTGGCTTGTGGGCGTCATTCTGCTCGTCATCGCCATCGTTGGCGGAGCAGTCCTCGGCTACCAGTGGACCCAGACCCGTTACTTCGTCGGCGCGGAGGGCAACTCCGTCGCCATCTTCCAGGGGGTACAGCAAGACCTCGGCCCGATCAAGCTGTCGAGCGTCTACCAGGACACCGATGTGCTCCTGAAAGATCTGCGCGGCTACGATCGCCAACAGGTTGAGCAGACCATCAGTGCCACGTCGCTCCAGGATGCGAAGGCCATCATCGAACGGCTCGAAAATGCCAGCGCAGACTGACCGGCAGACGGCGCCGCAGGGCCCATCAGCCTCGGGCACAACACCAGCCGGATCAACACCGACAGGCAGCATTCGGCGACTGCACCTGCCCCAGAAGTTGCGCAATCTCGAGCTCTTCCTGCTCATCATCGCCTGCGCCATCAACGCCGGAGCCGTCGTGCTCGTGCAGCTCGGCGCCTTGGGAACCATCGACACCCAGCTCGTGCTGCTCGGTGCAGGCCTGTCGTTCCTGGTCTTCGGCCTCCACGTCGCCATGCGATTTGTGGCGCGCGACGCCGATCCGTTCATCCTGCCGATCGCAACGCTGCTGAACGGCATCGGCATCGCGATGATCTACCGCATCGACATCGCCAACAACGATGCGGGGTGGGAGAGCGCCTCCGTGCGGCAGATCGCCTGGAGCGCGATCGCCATCGTCGCCGCCATCGTGGTCATGCTGGTCATTCGCAACCACCGCATCCTCTTCCGCTACACCTACATCGCGGGCTTCGTGGCCGTCATCCTGCTTTTGCTCCCGCTCATCCCGGGGCTCGGCCACGAGGTCAACGGGGCCAGGGTGTGGATCAGCTTCGGTTCGGCGGCGACCTTCCAGCCTGGCGAGATCGCCAAGATCGCACTGGCAGTCTTCTTCGCGGGTTACCTGGTGCGCAACCGTGACTCACTCTCGATGGTCGGCAAGAAGTTCCTCGGCATGCGCTTCCCACGCCTACGTGACCTTGGCCCAATCCTGGTGCTCTGGGCCCTGTCGATGTCGGTCATCATCTTCCAACGCGACCTCGGCACCGCCCTCTTGTACTTCGGCCTGTTCCTGGTCATGCTCTATGTCTCGACCGGGCGCCTCAGCTGGATCGTGCTCGGCATGACACTGTTCGTCGGCGGCGCGATCGTGGCCAGCCAGACGCTCAGCTACGTCAACGGCCGCTTCACGAACTGGCTGGATGCCTTCAACCCGGCCGTGTACGACGCCGATGGCGGCAGCTACCAGCTGGTGCAGGGCATTTTCGGGCTCGCCAAGGGTGGTCTGATCGGGACCGGACTCGGCCAGGGCAGGCCGGACATCACACCGGTCCCGCAGAGTGACTACATCATCGCCAGCCTCGGTGAAGAGCTCGGCCTAGCCGGAATCTTCGCCATCCTCGCGCTCTACCTACTCTTCGTCGCTCGCGGCTTCCGCATCGGTTTCGCCGGGCAAGATGACTTCGGCAAGCTGCTCGGTGTCGGTCTCGCCTTCGTGGTCGCCCTCCAGTGCTTCATCGTCATCGGCGGCGTCACCCGCATCATCCCGCTCACCGGGCTGACCACGCCGTTCCTCGCCGCCGGCGGCTCCTCTCTGGTCGCCAACTGGATCATCGTCGCCCTCTTGCTGCGCCTGTCTGACACGGTGCGCAACCAACCAAGGCTGGTGGTCTGATGAATCGCGAACTCAAACGGGTGAGCGTCGTCGTTCTACTCATGTTCGTCGCCCTCCTCGTCTCGACAACGGTCATCCAGGGTTTCCAGGCCGACAACCTGGCAGCGGATGCCCGCAACACGCGCACGCTCTATGATTCATACTCCGTGGAGCGAGGCCCGATCCTCGTCGCCGGTGAGCCCGTCGCCCAGTCAATGCCGGCCGGAGACGACTACAAGTTCCTGCGCACATACAGCAACGGTCCGCTGTACGCGCCGATCACCGGGTTCATCCCGATCAACGGCGCACCCACCGGTCTTGAGCACGCGCTGAACGGTGAGCTCAGCGGCACCTCGAACGCGCAGTTCTTCGACAAACTCAACGCCATCATCACGGGGCAGAAACCGACCGGTGCCGCCGTCGAGGTCACGATCGACCCCGTCGCCCAGCAGGCCGCCTGGGATGCCCTCGGCGACCTCACCGGATCCGTCGTGGTGACCGAACCGAAGACCGGGCGCATCCTGGCCATGGTCTCAAAGCCGAGTTTCGACCCGAACACCCTCGCGGTGCACAACAACGAGGAAGTCACCAGCACGTACGACGCGCTGCTTGCCGACCCGGCTGATCCGCTCATCAACCGCGCCATCGGTGATCTCAACCCTCCAGGCTCGGTGTTCAAGCTCGTTGTTGTCGCCGCGGCGCTCGAATCGGGCAAGTTCACTCCAGAGAGCACCTTCCCGAACCCGGGCACTTTCCAGCTTCCAGGCACCAACACGATCGTCCGCAACACAGAGGGCGGAAACTGCGGAGGCGGAGCGACCGTCACCATCGCAACCGCACTCCGACTCTCGTGCAACATCCCGATGGCAGAGCTCGGGTTGGAGCTCGGCGACAAGGCGATCAGGGACATGGCAGAGAAGTTCGGCTTCAACACCGACTACACGATCCCGCTCGACGTGGCCCAGAGCCGTTACCCTCGTGTGCTCGACGACGCGCAGACCGCCCTGTCGGCATTCGGTCAGTACGAGGTCCGTGCGACGCCGCTGCAGATGGCCATGGTCTCGTCCGCGATCGCCAACGATGGGGTCCTCATGCAACCGAACCTCGTCGACCAGATCCTCGCCCCCAACCTCAGCAAGCTGGAGGTCTTCGAACCAATGGAGGTTCGGCGGGTGATGAGCGCAGAGAACGCCGCAACGCTGACCTTGATGATGGTCAACAACGTCAATGACGGCGCGGCGAGCAATGCAACAATAGACGGGGTTGAAGTGGCAGGAAAGACCGGTACGGCAGAGAACGGTGAGGATGACCCTTATACGCTCTGGTTCACCGGTTTTGCTCCCGCTAACGACCCGCAGTATGCAATAACCGTCCTCATTGAGGATGGCGGGGGACTAGGTCAAACAGGGTACGGCAACCTTCTTGCCGCACCGGTCGCACAACAGGTACTAGAGGCGGTGCTGAATAAATGAGACCCACAGCAGGGCTCACCTTCGGGGGACGATACGAGCTGCAGTCCCGGATTGCCATCGGCGGAATGGGTGAGGTATGGCAGGCCACAGACCTCGTCATCGGCCGAACAGTCGCGATCAAGATCCTCAAGGACGAGTATCTCGGCGACCCCGGCTTCCTCGAGCGTTTCCGCGCTGAGGCACGCCACGCCGCACTGGTCAACCACGAGGGCATCGCCAACGTCTTCGACTACGGCGAGGAGGAGGGCAGCGCCTTCCTGGTGATGGAACTGGTGCCGGGAGAGGCACTGTCCACCATCCTCGAACGCGAGCACGTGCTGTCGACCGACAAGGTTCTCGACATCGTCGCCCAGACCGCTGCGGCGCTCCACGCTGCCCACGCGGCGGGTCTGGTGCACCGGGACATCAAGCCGGGCAACCTGCTGATCACTCCAGACGGTCGCGTGAAGATCACCGACTTCGGTATCGCTCGCATTGCCGACCAGGTTCCGCTCACCGCGACCGGCCAGGTAATGGGAACGGTGCAGTACCTGTCGCCAGAGCAGGCCAGCGGCCACCCGGCTTCGCCGACGACGGATATCTACTCGATCGGCATCGTCGCCTACGAGGCGCTGGCCGGCCGGCGCCCGTTCACCGGCGAGTCACAGGTGGCCATTGCGATGGCCCAGATCAACGAGACAGCACCCGACCTGCCGGTGACCGTCTCCGAGCCCGTGCGCAACCTCGTCTTCGCGTGCATTGCCAAGAACCCGGCCGACCGACCGACCTCTGCCGCACACCTCGCACGCGCCGCGCAGGCGCTCCGCCGAGGGGATGTCGCGGCCGCCGCAGCATCCGTACCCGCCGTTCTGGGCGGAGCAACGCCGACCGCAGCGACCATGCTCATGCCGGGCGCAGCTGCGGGGCAGACCCAGGCGACGACGATCCTGCCGACGGCCACGCTGGGAGCCGGTGCCGAAGCAGCGGCCGGTGAAGATGAGAAGAAGAAGCGCAGTCCGTGGACCTGGCCGCTGATCGTGCTCATCGCCCTTCTCGCGATCGTTCTGATCGGCGTTTTGATCGCCTTCTTCGCCAACCCGGGCAATACTCCGGCGACCAACTCGCCCACCGCTTCGAGCGCGGCGCCAACGACACCGAAGCCGACGACACCAGCACCCACACCATCAAGCACCAGGGTGACGGTCACCGAGGCCGACTTCGTCGGGCTGTCGAGTGCCGACGCCCGCGCCAAGCTCGAGGGCCTCGGACTGGTGGCAAACGTGGCCACCGGCAACGCCGCGACCACGCCAGACGCCGTCGACACCGTTTACACGGTCAACCCCACCGGCCCTGTCGAGAAGGGAACGTCGATCACCGTCACCGTCTACGGAGCGGTCGTGACTCCAGACGCCCCGGCCAACGGACCGACCATCGAGACCTCGGGCGATATCGCTCCAGGCTCCGCGGTTCAGGTGTCGTGGGCGGCACAGTCGTGCCCGAGTGGCCAGACGCTGTCTGGCTACGAGGTGGTTGCAGAGGGCAACGGCGCTGCCGTACAGCCGCCGAACCCCACTTCGGCGGATGTCACGCAGGCCACCATCACGGCCGGTTCCGGTAACTTCACGGTCAAGTTCCGCTACTTCTGCGGCCAGATCGAGTCGGGCTTCTCGCCCACCTCGCCGGTGACCGTCAAGTCGACCACAACTGATCCCATAATCCCCTAGCGGATAGGATAACCGAGATCCTGCGGATGAAACGGGGAGCTATGCGAAATGGGAGCTAGGCATTGACTGAAGATGGCCGTGTGATCGCGGGGCGGTACCGCGTTGGCGCGCTGATCGGCCGCGGAGGCATGTCCGATGTGCACATCGGCACCGACTCCCGCCTCGGTCGCACCGTCGCCATCAAGCTGCTCAAATCGTCGCTGGCCACCGACCCCGCCTTCCGCACCCGCTTCCGCCAGGAGGCGCAGGCAGCGGCTCGCATGGCGCATCCCACCATCGTGCGGGTATTCGATGCCGGCGAGGAGACCGTGGCCGACGCGAACGGTCACGAGTCACAGTTGCCGTTCATCGTGATGGAACACGTCGACGGCCGACTGCTGAAAGACATCATCCGTGAGGGCCCGGTCGAGGCAACAGAAGCCGTTCGCATCATCGACGGCGTGCTCACCGCGCTCGAGTACTCCCACCGGGCAGGGGTGGTGCACCGCGACATCAAACCGGGCAACATCATGATCACCCGCACCGGCCAGGTCAAGGTGATGGACTTCGGCATCGCCAGGGCCATCTCAGACTCGTCGACGACGGTCGCGCAGACCACGGCCATTCTCGGAACAGCATCGTACTTCTCGCCGGAGCAGGCCAAGGGCGAGTCAGTCGACGCCCGCACCGATCTCTACTCCACGGGTGTTGTGCTGTTTGAGATGCTCGCAGGGCGACCGCCGTTCCGCGGCGAGACTCCGGTGGCCGTCGCCTACCAGCACGTGAGCGAAAAGCCCGTCAAACCAAGCTCGATCAACCCGAAGGTCTCCCCGGCGCTTGACGCCGTTGTGATGCGCGCTCTGGCGAAGGACCGGTTCGCCCGCTACCAGAGTGCGGGTGAGTTTCGCGCAGACGTCGAAACGGCCGGAGCCGGTCACATCCCTGTCCACCGCCGGGTTGACGAAGCGACCGCCGGCCTGTTCGGTGCACCACCCGTTGTCGCTTCTGGTTCCGAACTGGCGCTGAAGCAGCTTTCAGAAGACCAGACCATGGCGCGCACGCAGCGCCGGCCACCGGTGATCTGGGTGTGGGCAGGAATCGTCAGTGTCATCGTGATCGTGATCGCGGTGATGTTCTGGGCATTCAGCCTCACGCCGTCGAGTGAGCTTCCTGACAATTCGCGCGAGGTTCCGTCTCTTGCCGGGCAGAGTTTCGACGACGCGCAGAACGCGCTGATAGACCTCGACCTCGCCGCCACGCGGTCGGATGAATCCAGTGCGACAGTGCCGAAAGACCAGGTCATCCGCACGGAGCCAGCCGCAGGCACGATTGTGCAGCCGGCCGAGGTGGTGAAGGTTGTGGTGTCGACGGGTGCAGAACCGGTTGCGGTTCCGGATGTCACGAACCAGCCGATAGCGGATGCACAGGCCGCGATCACGGCCGCGGGCCTCTCACCCGGGTCGGTCACCAGGGAAAATTCACCGAACGTTGCCGCCGATGTGGTGCTGCGCACCGACCCGGTTGCCAACACGGAGGAACACGAGGGTGTCACCGTGAACTTCGTGGTGTCGAGCGGGCTGGTCACGCTCAGTGACCTCACCGGACAGTCGCTGAGCGCGGCGACGGACCTGCTGAGTGCAGAGAACTTGCAGTTGGTTCCGGCCCAAGAGGCGGATGCGACGTGCAAGAAGGAGCCGGGTTCACCGGTGATTCGCCAGTCGATTGCGCCGGGTGATGTGCCGCAGAACTCTGAAGTCACGCTCTTCTACTGCTCGGGCGAATGAGAAAGCTCGGGCTCCTAGCTCAGGCGTAGAAGCGGATTCAGGTCCTTGGCCCTCTCGCGGGCCTCCGGGAGGCCCGCGGTGGCCAGCCAGTTGCCAAGCATCCGGTAACCGCCCTGGGTCAGCACCGACTCAGGGTGGAATTGCACGCCCAGTATCGGGGCTGACTCGTGTCGCAACCCCATGATCACCCCGCCCTGGGTGCGTGAGGTGACCACCAGCGCATCCGGAACCGTCGAATCGACCACGGCGAGCGAGTGGTACCTGGTGGCCGTGAATGGCTGCGGAACCCCGTCGTAGAAGTCACTGTCGTCGTGCGTGATCAGCGACGTCTTTCCGTGCATGAGTTCTTCGGCCGTCGTCACCGTCGCTCCGAACGCCTCGGCGATCGCCTGGTGCCCAAGGCACACGCCGAACAGCGGGCTGCCCGCCTCAAGTGCCGCATTCACCAGGGGGATCGACACCCCGGCATTCACCGGCTTACCCGGACCTGGCGAAAGCAGAATCCCGTCATATGCCCGCACCCGATCGGCCGACTCTGCGGCGTCGAACGCGTCGTTCCGCAGCACCTCGGTGTCGGCACCGAGCTCTTGCAGATACCCATTCAGTGTGTAAACGAAACTGTCGTAGTTGTCGATCACCAGAATTCGAGTCATGGTCCGCCGACCGTCGCCTCCTGGTTGTTGACGATGCTCTCCACCCAGGGGAACACCCACGTCGACAGCGCGTACAGCACGCCGGCGAGGAGGACGAGGACGAAGATGATGCGAAGCCAGACCGGGCCGGGCAGAATGTGCCAAATGGTTGCGTACACGGTGACCTCCTAGCTTTGGGCCTGAGCGGCGATGAGGGGGGTGAGTTCGGCCGGCGGGCCGGCGGCCGTCGGCTGCCACGACTCGAAGACACCGTACGCGATGATGCGTTCGGCGGTCGAAAGCAGCGGATTGCAGCTCGTCAGGGTGATGATGCGGTCGGTCGGTGCCACCCCTGAAACGTTCGGAACAGGCGCGATCACCTCGACGGCGCTCGGTTGAACGTAGTGCAGGTCGCGGAAGCGGTAGGTGTAATAGCCGTCGGCCGTCTGCACGTAGATGGCGTCGCCCACCTGTAGTTCATTGATGCGATTCATGCCGCCGCCATACGCGCTGCGATGCGCGGCGACCGCGAAGTTGCCGACCTCTCCCGGCATCTGGGTGCCGGGGTAGTGACCGATTCCGAGTACCTCGCTGTTGAGCACGTCCATGCTGGTGCCCTCGGCGATGGTGCGGTGATAGCCCTCCGGAAAGCGCGGAACGTAGAGCACCGCGAACGGATCGTCTTCTGCCGGCGCGACGGCAACGACGGGGTCGCCGTAGTTCGCTGGGTCCGGTGGAGGTTCATCGTCACCGCGCGCGGCCCGGTCCTCTTCGATCCAGTCCTGGCTGATCTCGGTGGCCGCTTCGGTCTGGGAGTTCGCCAGGATCATGTCGTTCCACCAGAGCTGCCAGCCGAGGAACAGAAGCACCAGCACTCCGCCGGTGATCAGCAGTTCGCCGAGAACACCGACCACTGTGACCCTGCGGCGCACACGCAGCTTTCTGCGCCCACGATGTGCGGGCGCAGGGGTGATGGAACCGAGTTCGGTCATGGATAGATTCTAATCAGGGGAGCTGAACAGCCACGCGCCAGGGCCCGAATCGGGTTCGCAGGCGCAATCACGGTAGAATCTGTGCCATGGCACGCTCGAATCCCCGCACCAAGCCCGTCCACGACGAGGTGGCCCGCTCCGGCGAGGACGCACCGAACCCGGTCTGGTTCAAGCCCGTGATGTTCGGCTTCATGCTGCTCGGACTGGTCTGGATCATTGTCTTCTACGTGAGCCAGGGCCTCTACCCGGTACCAGCATTCGGGTCCTGGAACATCCTCGTCGGATTCGGGATCGCCTTCATCGGCTTCCTGATGACAACCCGCTGGCGCTGAGCTCGCACCACCGGCGATTCGCCGCCCCCATTTGGCGCCCCCATTTATCGGGGCAATTACACGCGTGTAATTATCCCCAATGTGGAAACTCCTGTGGATAACTCCGGTTTTACCGGACCAGCCATCAGGCGACAATGAACTTAATGAAGCTCAGCGCGATGAGAACGGCTGCCAGGGCGATGATCAAGATGTTCTGCAGACTCTGGTGCGAGCGCCTTCTGGTCTGCACGTAGATCAGGCCCATCAAGGCTCCTCCGACGAGCCCGCCGACGTGTGCCTGCCAGGCGATGCTGAGGCCGGGGAGGAAACCGATCACCAGGTTGATGCCGACCAGGATCAGCAGTTGCGTGGAGTTGCCGCCGAGCCGTCGCTGGATCACCAGGAACGCGCCCATCAGCCCGAAGATGGCGCCGGATGCACCGACAACGCCGCTCAGCGGATCCGACAGTAGGAGAACCCCGAGTGACCCGGCCAGCCCGCTCAGCAGGTACAGCGTGAGGAACCGGCCACGTCCAAGCATCCCTTCGAGGAGCTGCCCGAAGATCCACAGCGTGTACATATTGAGCAGCACGTGGAAGATGAAACCGGTGGAGTGCACAAAGACGCTGGTCAGCATTCGCCAGGGCTCGAAGCTCCCCGGATAGGAGAAGGCTCCAGCGTAGAAGAGCCGGTCGGTGATCCCCAGTCCCGGAATCAGCTGCAGGATGAAGATGAAGACGGTGATCCCGATGATCGAATAGGTGACGACCGGTGCACCACTGCCGGATAGGCGGCCGACGCGGGTCAGAATGGCCGGCTTCGTGCGCGGCGCGTTCTGCCGCTGCTCCTTCATGCACTCAGGGCAGATCACCCCGACGGCGGCCTGAGTCTGGCATTCGGGACAGATCGTGCGCCCGCACCGCTGGCACAGTATGAAGCTCTGCCGACCCGGATGCCGGTAGCAGTAGTTCGCCGCCGTATCCGGAGCGTCGTTCATCTCGAGAGTGCCTAGACCGACTCGACGGTGATGCTTTCGATGACGATCTCGTCGAGCGGGCGGTCGCGGCCATCGGTCGGAACCGTTGCCAGCTTCTCTACGATGGCACGCGACTCTTCGTCTTCGACAGCACCGAAGATGGAGTGCTTACCCTGCAACCAGGTCGTCGGAACGACGGTGATGAAGAACTGCGAACCGTTGGTGCCGTGTCCCATCTGGATTCCCGCGTTCGCCATGGCGAGCACATAGGGCTGCGTGAAGTCGAGCTCGGGGTTGATCTCGTCGTCGAACTGGTAGCCGGGGCCGCCGATGCCCTGGCCGAGGGGATCGCCGCCCTGGATCATGAAGTCCTTGATGATGCGGTGGAACACAGTGCCGTTGTAGAGGGGCGTGTTCGACTTCTCGCCGGTCTCGGGGTGCGTCCATTCGATCTCGCCGGTCGCCAGGCCAACGAAGTTCTTCACGGTCTTCGGCGCGTGGTTGCCATAGAGGTTGACCTTGATCGGGCCGATGGTGGTGTTGAGCGTTGCGACAGCGGTGTGCTTAGACATAGCGACAATTCTTGCACAGCGACCGGAATCCGAATGCGTCGCGGTGGAGCCGTATCGAATATGCCGCATCCAGATACTCAGAGCGCTCCCAGCCGATTCAGTGGCAAGATGGACTGTGTTCGCAACACGACATCGATGGAGGGTCCAGATGAGCCTGTCACGAAAGCGCCGCAAGGAACTCGGTCGGCTGCGCAAGAGCGCAGACGAATTGTGGAATCACCAGCAAGATGTGCTTGACCACGCCAACTCCGTTGCCCGCGAGGCCGGACGCCAAGCGGGCAACCTGACTCGTGAAGAGGTCGTTCCCCGGGTTCGCGAGGGTTACCAGACGTATGTTCGCCCCGGAGTGGATGCGACCCAACACTTGGCCGATGGCGTACGCAAGCGCTTCGTCGGCGACGTTCTGCCGGGAATCGGCAACGCGATCGGCACGGTGATGTCGGTCGGTGACATCGCGAACGATGCCAGGGTGCGCGCCGCTCTGAACCGCGTGCGGTTCCAGAAGCCGGTTGTTGTAGAGAAGAAGGGCCCGGGCGCGGGAACCTACATCGCCGTCGGTGTCGGCCTGGTCGCCGTCGCAGGTGTCGCCTACGCGGTCTGGCAGACCTTCCGCGCCGACGACGAGTTGTGGGTCGCCGACGACGAGCCGGGTGAAGTCAGCGCCCCAGGGCCGATTGGTTCGACCACTGCACCATCGACCACCCAAACACCGACCCCCAAAACACCGGGCGACGGGACGTCTGCGGGCCCCGAGAGCTAGGCTCCCGGGCTCCCGGCACTCAAACGCAAGAACACAGGAACGCCCCGGTCGGTGACCGGGGCGTTTTCGTCATCCAGCTTTCAAGCGACCAGGCAGGAACGGCAGCCACGGAGCCGTGTAGACCAGCGCACTCGGATGCTCGGAGTCGAGGTTGAACTCGGCGGCGCCATATTTCCACATTCGGTTGTACAGGTAGACGCCGATCGTGCCGGCTTCATCGGCCGGTATCTGCCAGGTTCCTGTTCCCCACTGGGCCGGCTGCCCGCGCCCGCCGATGACGACGGTCGGTTTCGGGAACCAGCCGAGCCACGGCTTGCGGAGCGTGAGCCGCAGGCGGTCCCGCATCATCCGTTACTGCCGGCAGTATCGGCTGTGTCGGTACGTGACCGCTCAGGCGTGAAACCCTCAGGCCCGAACCACTCGAGGGCAGCGACAGCCAGGGCGGCAACTCCGGTGTCGAGGGTCGGCCGGATCACCGGCGCGAAGTGCGGTGAGTGATTCGACGGAATGTCGCTCAGGGTGGTTCCACGGGAAGCTGCGGCCGCGAACTGCTCTGGGTCGGCGCCGCCGAGCAACCAATAGACCAGCGGAACTCCCGCCGCCGTCGAGAGGATGCTGACGTCTTCGCTTCCGGTCACCGCCCCTGGTGCAATCACACGCCCATCACCGAATGCGGCCTGGAAGGCGCCGACAACGCGGCTCGTGGCATCCGGATCATTGACCAACACCGGGAAGGACTCGGCTGCGGTGATCTCGGGTTCCCGTTCTGCACCGGATGCCTGCGCCTCGGCTCGGATGATGCGATGCACGGCTTCGATGACGCGCGTTCGTACCGGTACGCTCGCGCTGCGGATACTGAGGCCCAGCACCGCTTCGTCCGGAATGATGTTGCTCTTGGTGCCGGCCTGCAGTTGGCCGACCGTCACAACGGCCGTGTCGCTGCCCGCGACCTCCCGGGAGACGACGGTCTGCAGTCGCATGACCGTCGAGGCCGCCATGACGACAGGATCAACAGTGGTCTCCGGGCGGGAACCGTGGCCTCCACGACCGAACAGCCGAACCTGAAAGGCGTCAGCACCGGCGAAAGCGGCCCCGGGGTGCGCACCGACGAGACCGGCCGGAGCCGGAGCCACGTGCTGGCCGAGCACCACATCCGGTCTGGGCACGCGCTCATACAACCCGTCGTCGACCATGGCCTGCGCCCCGCCACCGAGTTCTTCTGCCGGTTGGAAGACCACGACGAGGGTGCCAGACCAGTCCGCCGCATGCTGCGCCAATAGCTGTGTGGCGCCGAGGAGGCTCACCACGTGCACGTCGTGGCCGCAAGCGTGCATCACCGGCACGTCGTTGCCCTCGGGGTCGGTGCCGCGTGCCGTGCTCGCGTAGTCGAGTCCAGTGTCTTCGAGAACGGGCAACGCATCCATGTCTGCCCGCAGGAGCACGGTGGGGCCTTCACCGTTCCTCAGAACCCCGGCGACGCCGGTGCGACCGATCCCTTCGATCACGTCGAGGCCCACGGCTCTCAGGCGCTCGGCGACGATGCCGGCGGTCCGGTGTTCGGCGAAGGAGAGTTCCGGGTGTGCGTGCAGGTCTTTGTAGAGTTCGACGAGTGGTTCGGTGACGACCGTGACATCCTGCAACACTGAACTCACTCTTCTGCACCCCTATCGGCCGCATTCGGTTGCGATCAGCCTACTGGGACCAGGTCAGAGGCCTCGTTAGGATGAGCTGAGGCGCACCTAGGGCGCACCAGTCGACTGACGCTTGACCGATCTAGGTGACGGCTACGGTGGCTCCGATCGCTCGCATTCGCACGAGGAGGAACGCTGCGAGGAGCATGGCCGTTGCCAGGACGAGGGCGCTGTCGGCCGCTGAGGGTGCGGGAGCGAAAGTCAGCGCGACGTTGTTGGCGAAGTGGATGGTGATCGCGGCCCACACGCCGCCTCGCAGCGTTTCTGAAACATAGAGGAACGTCACCGAGAGCGGGATCATGGTGAGCAAGAACATTGCGCCCTGAAGGGTGAAGAATCCGATCCGCGATTGCGTCGTTCCGTTAAGGAAGAACAGCGGCACGTGCCAAGCCGCCCATGCGAGCCCGATAATGACCGAGGTCGTGAGCGGCGTGAGCGCCTGCCGGATGCGCGGCTGAACATATCCGCGCCACCCGAACTCTTCGGACAGCGGTCCGGCGATGAGATACAGGATCACGAACAGCAGCGGCCCTCCGCTTCCGGAGATCTGATCGGTGATGGATTCGGTGATCCGTTGCCAGAACCCGGACGGCTCCGCCAGCAGAGATGCGGAAAAGGCTGGCATGGCGCCAAGGACGATCGCGGCCGGAAACCACAGCCATGGCGGGGCAAGCCGGGCGCGCGGTTCCCGTTGTCTGCCGCCAATGACTCGCATCACCAGGGCGGCCAGGGACGGACCACTCGCGCCTAGGCCGAACACCAGGAAGGCCGGCCATGTCGTGACATCGGTTCCCATGAGCGACGCTGCGACCCAGAGGCTGCCGGTGATCGCCGTGCACACGATGGCGAACGAGATCAGCTGGCGTTGGTTGATTCTGTCCATGTCCTACGATCCCTGGAGCTGTCATCCCTGCCCTGAACCCGTCGTCGCCTGCGACGGAGGACCAGCAGCAGCGGCCGTGATCTGGCTCAACACGCACGCCCACCGGCCGCCGCTGTGGGCGAAGACGTCCGTCACCCACTCGTCGGCGTCGAATTGCTCCCCACCGTAATGGGCGGTGTTCGTTTGCCGCATGGTGAGCACTGCCATATCACCGTACGCACGAACCCGGGCATCGCTGTTGCGGTTCATTGCGGGTTGGGTCAACTTCCCGGAGCCCACGAATGCGAGGAATTGCTCTCGTGTCGACACCCCGGATTCGGAGACGATCACCCATTCGTCTGCCATGAAGGCGGCGATCCGGTCTACGTCGTTGGAAACAATCGCCCGTGCCCACTCGTCGGCGACCACGACGAGCTCGGACTCGACCGGGTTCTGTGTTTCCGGACCATCCTTGTCGACCATCGTCCCTCTCCTCACCTGTTGCCGCTTTGCTCAGAGCCCTCGGGCCGAGTCGGCGCGCGGTCTGCCTCAGCAAGTGGTTTCATGAACGACCAGAGTCCGCCTTCACAGTCGCGTGCGCTGTACTCGCGGAAGCCGTACGGCCGGTCCACCGGCTGGTACTCGATCTCCGCGCCTTCGGCGACCGCGTGCCGGTAGTGGGCGTCGACGTCGTCGACTATGACGGCCATGCAGGAAGTGGCGGCGCCGACGGTCCGGGGCGAGACGAGCCCGAACGCCGAGGATTCCGGGTGCAGCCAGATCACCCCGTCGCCGGCCTGAATCTCCCCGTGAACGACTTTGCCGTGCTCGTCGCGGGCCAACTCGCCAGGACCGAACCCGAATACGCGGACCAGGAAGTCGTGCGCGGCCTCGAGGTCGACGTACACCGCGATGGAGATGCGTTGGGTCAGAGTTCCTTCGGTCGTGGTCATCGCCTCCAATAGCTCCAGCATGTCCTCCACCGGCGGGGTCCGGACTCCGTCAAGCCCTGCCTGCAGGCGGGCGAGCAACCCCCGCAGCTGAGCCGCAGCCTCCAGTCGCTGGTCCAATTCCGCGATGTGCCGGGCCATTGCGGGCCGCAGCGCCCAGCGCCGGTCGTCGAGAGCGGTCGCCACCTCGGCCAGGGACAGCCCCAACCGGCGCAGGAGGCAGATGCGGTACAGGCGGTCCAGGTCGGCGTCGACGTACAGCCGGTGGCCGGCCCCGCTTCGGCTCGACGGCTTCAACAGGCCAATCTGGTCGTAGTGATGGAGAGCGCGAACCGTCAGCCCGGCCGCCTTGGCCACCTCGCCAACTCTGCGCGTTTCGGCTGTCATACGAACGACGATACGACCTCACGCAACGTCAGGTGCAAGGGCCCGGCGATCTTTCTGGTCATGACGTCATTCGCCGGCGAGCGCACGGGCGATGTCGTCGGCGACGAGATCTGAGTTCAATGCCCCGGCTACCAGAGCGCCGGCGCCCAGCGAAACCGAGACGTTGGCTCGCACGTCCACGACGTTTCCGACAGCCCATACTCCTGGGACGCTCGTGCGCCCGTCTTCGTCAATGTCGACCCACGATCCGAGCGCGCTCTCTGTCGTCGCCGCTCCGAGCGAGCGTAAGAGGGCGTCATGAGGCCGGAGCGCGGGTCCGGTGAAAACGACACCCACCGGAACTACGCGCTCATCGACCTGCACGCCGGTCACCTGTCCGGCGTCGATGCACAGCCCGGTGACTACTCCTGACTCAACCCGGATACGCCGGCGCGCGAGCGCGTCCCGCGCGTCTACCGCGGGTTCGCCGACCGCGTTAGGAAAGTAGACGACGCGGTCCGACCATTGTCGCAGCAGCTGTGCCTGCTCGATGCTTTTTCGAGAGGTCGCGATGACCCCGATCACATCGTTACGGTGCTCCCAGCCATCACAGTACGGGCACACCACGACGCCCATCCCCCACTGCTCGCGCATCCCGGAGATGTTCGGCAGCTCGTCGCTCAGGCCAGTCGCAACAAGGAGACGTCGAGTGCGGATGGGACCGTCCGCAGTGTCAACCTCGATTCCGAGCACGTTCACGTGCGCTGCAGATACCTCGCCGTGAATAAGGCGGACACCGTACCCTGCGACTTCCTTCCGCCCGAGCTCGAGCAGCCGCAGCGGCGAAAGCCCGTCGTGACCGAGGACCCCATGCATGTGCGAAGCAGTCGCGTTTCGAGGGTGGCCGTCGTCAATGACGACGACGCGTCGCCGCGCACGACCGAGCGAGAGAGCGGCGCTGAGACCGGCCGGCCCGCCACCGACGATGACGACATCGGCTTGTTCCTGTGTACTGTCCATGTTCGTCATGGTGGCGCCCAGGCTCATTTGGTGGCTTTGTCGTTCTATTGGTCCAGGAGCGTCTGAGAGATGGCGTCGGTGTCGATCACCCCGTGCCCCTCGATCCGTCGGCGCAGTTCGGCGTGGTCGGCCGCGTCGAGCGCTTCGTCGCCCTCTAAGGAGTTGGGCTGGCCTACGCCCGTCTCGATGAAGTCCCTGAGGCTGCCACGTACGTAGGTGCCCCACGCGTTCGAGCACGCGCCGTAGCATTCGACGTCGGGCCCCAGGCCCTCGTGCGTGAAGGTGATGCGTGTGCCGTCGTCGCCCTCGTCGATATCGAACCGGACGGTCGTCCCGTTCCACTCCTGCGTGTCGGCGATAAAGCTCAGGTAACTGCCGGTGACGAGCCATGCGATGCTGCGCCCGGGCTCGAGCTCGGTGACCTGCATTCCGCTGTAGTGCAAACCGGGCACGACGTAGACGAACTCATTGCCCATCGCCGTAGGGGTCCCGGTGATCCTGCCCCACCATCCGGAAACGTCGTTGATTGCGTCGAACGCCTCCTGGGGCGTCTTGCTCACCGTGATTGTGGTCTTGTAGTCCGCGGTCATTTCTCCACTCCTTCGTCCGTGTCTCGATTCACCCTCGCTTGTGTGATGCAAGTGAAGGCATCACGTAACGGTAACCGCGATCCTTGCATCACGCAAGTGTTAGTATTGGGTTCATGCTAGGCAAGACGTACGACACACAGGTGTGCTCGATCGCACGCTCGCTCGAACTCGTCGGTGAGCGCTGGAGCCTGCTCATCATTCGCGACGCCCTGTTCGCAGCAGTGACGCGCTTCGGCGACTTCCAACACAACCTCGGCATCGCCACGAACGTGCTGGCCTCTCGTCTCGACTCGTTCGTCGCAAGCGGCATCATGCGGCGCGACGGCTCCGCCGATTACATCCTCACCGACAAGGGGCGCGCGCTCACCGTCGCACTCATCGCGCTCACTGAGTGGGGCGACGCCTGGGCCGCCCCCGGGCCGCCCCCGATTCTCTACCGGCACGCCGCATGCGGCGGCGAAGTCACTGCGCAGGCGGTGTGCGCAGGATGCGGCGCCGTGCACGCGGACGAGACCGTCGTCCGTCTCGGACCCGGGATGCCCGCCGACTACGTCGCCCAACGCAGGGGTGGCGGGCGCGCGACGGCATAGGTCGGAAGAGCAGCGCCGGATAAATGAATAACGCCCACCCCCGAAAAACATGGGGCGGGCGTTATTCAATTGTGGAGCCTAGGAGAATCGAACTCCTGACCTCCTGCTTGCAAAGCATGGCGATAGAAAGTCCATTCCCTGGTCAGAGGGCCCTTTTATATGAGCCGAGGCGCACATGGGGCGCACCCGTCGACTGACGCTTCTACGTGTCGAGGAAATCCCACTCGCTGCCGAGTACCCAGCGGAGTGCCGACATCTTCCCGTTGAGCATACCGAGCTCAAAGTCTGTGTAAGGCCCGAGCTGCCCGGGCTCCGGGTAAGTCGCCTCGACGCGCGCGCGTCCGGGGCCGGCGATCTCCCGGTTCCTTGTGAGTTCAGCGGTATCCCCATCCCGCTTGAACCGGTAGTCCGCCAGCACTGAGCGGTGATACCAGATGCGATCGAAAAGTTCCTTCTCCACTGCTTGAATTTCGTCAAGCCGCCGCGGTTCTTCGCGAATGTCGGTCTCTTCTAGCAGCTCCTCAAGCTCGTCTCCAAAATGCTCCCGCAGAACCCGCTCGAGCCCGGCCGCACCCAGCCGATAGTTCGAGTTCGCGGGATCGAACGCGGCAGCGATGTCTGCATGCGGTTCACGCCTGTCGACGCCGACTGCGCTGAAATCCTCACTATTGCTGGTTACGAAAGCGAACTCGCCCGCCTCATCTATCTCGCCTGCATAAAGTTCGATGAGTAGGGCATCGGCGACGCTGTTGCGGTGCTTGTGAAACGGTGCGTGCTTCGCCAAGCCTCGATCAACCACTCGGCGCTTGATGTCGTCGTCCGGCACTAGCTTCCGCCCTTCGATCAGGAGCACGCGGATCTCAGTGAAGTTGCGGGTGGTCATTGCGCCGATTAGCGGCACGCGCCTTGCCAAGTCGTCGATGACCTCTAACGCGTGCTCGTCATCGTGGTCGCCGTAAGTCAGCAGGTCTCGACGAATCTCCCGCACCGAAAAGCGGTCTATAAACTCGCCCCGATTCGAAACCGGCTTGAGCCCGGTGATCTTTCGGGTCGGAGATTCGGATGGTGAGCCGATCGAGCCAGATCCGCATTGCCTCGAGTGGTCTCAAATTTCGCTAGGTAGCTGTCCCGCAAGGGGAACCCTCAGCGAGACATCGGAGTCGTTCGAAAAGGGGACCCGTCTGCCCACTCCAGCTTGGTTGCCTTACCTTGTGTAACCGGGTATGGTGCAATGCATGGGTAGCTCAGAGAATAAGGTTCTCACGAATCTGCGGAAGGGCGTCCTAGAGTTCTGCCTGCTAGCGCTATTGCGCGACGGTGAATGGTACGGACTAGACATCGCACGGCGCCTCAGCCAACTGGGCCTCCTTGCAGGCGAGGGGACGGTCTATCCGTTGTTGTCGCGATTGCGCCGTTCAGGCCTGGTCACCACCGAATGGAGTGAATCCGATGTCGGTCGCCCACGCCGCTACTACACCCTCACCGAACTCGGCCGCGAAAACTTGCGCGAGTTCACGGAGGTTTGGGGTCCATTCCGAAGTACCGTCGACGAGATCCTGGAGACCGAATCATGAACACGCACGTGGACCCGACCTCACTGCAAGTGACAAAGTACGTCGACCAACTCGCGAAGGAGCTGACGAGCGTTCCCAAGACTTACCGCGTCGACGTCGTTGAAGGGGTTCGAGCTCACATACACGACGCTCTTGAGAGTGGCGATGCGAATGTTGCCACGATTCTCGAGCGGCTCGGAACGCCACAGACTGTTGCGGCTCAAGCCCTCCAGCAGTTGGACGAGGAGCCGGGTCAGCCTTCGCGTCCCACAGCCTCGACCCGAGCACGCAAACTGCAGATGTACTCGTTCTTAATCGCAGCTGTTGTGGTTCTCGTGGGCGGCTTCTTCTCCCAGCCGGACCTAAACGTACCGATTCCGTTGTCGTCCCTGCCGCCACTGGCGCTGACACTTATCCCCTTACTCACCCGTGGATCCCGATGGTGGCTTGTGTCTACGATTTGCGCGACAGGCTTTGCAGCGTTCCTGGTGACCGCGTTGATCCTGAGCCTCGCCCTGGGTAGCTTCTCTTTCCCCCTCACCGTGTTCCTCATTCCCCCGCTGACGGCGGTGGTGTTCTATCTGCCGGCGCTCGGGTTGACGATCGTCTCGCTCCTCTTCCGCCGTCGCTGAAATTGAGAGAGTTCCGAATGCGGGACCCTCAACGGGCACCGCCTGGCGCCGTTAGATGAGGCGCGCGCTAGTCAGGGGCCGGCCACCCCTCGGCCCAGCCGGCTGCGTGGCAGCCGATCGGGTTTCGTAAGGGGAGCCCGTTGGCCTCTTCGTCGCTGATCCCAACGCCACACCTGCTGCGTGTGCGTGGCGAACGGGCAGCGAAGCATCCAAGGCCGATTAGATGGGGGAATGGACTCGAATTATCGCTTCTCAGCCGATGCCGCGGAGATGGACCGCGACCAGGTGCATCGCTGGATCAGCGAGCAATCGTACTGGGCACCCGGACGGTCTCGATCAACGCAGGACGCCGCCATAGACGGCTCACGTAACTTCGGCGTCTACGACAGAGCATCGAACAGGCAAGTCGCCTACGCGCGGACCGTTACAGACGGGGTGACTTTTGCGTGGCTGTGCGACGTATTCGTCGACCCCGAGGTTCGCGGCCACGGAATCGGGGCATTGCTCATCGCTGGGGTCGTAGAAGAGTGCGAGCCGCTAGGGCTGAGGCGCATTGCTCTCTCAACCGACGATGCGCACGGCCTATATTCCAAGTTTGGATTCACCGACTTGCATATCCCCGGAACATGGATGGAGCGCCTCGGTAACCCCAACGCCTAGAGCGTTAGATGACAGGTACGGCCTCCGCAAGAGAACGTTCACGGGCGCGAAACAGGCGACAGGCAGGTATCCACTCACCGATCGGCGATGTGGGTCCAACGAGAACCCACGGTGACGACGGCATCAGCCCACTCTAGATACCTTTCCGGCGCGGTCAACGCCGTCCGTTAGCCGAACCCTCGACGTGACGACCCTTGCTGCGTTTTTACGTCCGCAGAACTCCCGCTGTTCGCGGGCCGACCAAGTGTTCTTGCGCAACTAGTGTCGTGCGCCTGAAATTATCTGGTTAAGTTGTAGAATTGAGGTATGGCCAGAACTGGACGCCCGAGGACCGAGTTGATGTTGAGCGATGAGGAGCGGGAGCAGTTGCTGCGCTGGTCGCGGCGGGCGAAGTCCTCTCAGGCGTTGGCGTTGCGGTCCCGGATCATCCTTGCGTGTGGTGAGGGCCTGGATAACAAGTCGGTGGCTGGGCAGGTGCGTTGCTCGTCGAACACGGTCAGCAAGTGGCGTGCCCGTTTTGTGGCGGACCGTCTTGATGGCTTGGTCGACGAGCCGCGTCCCGGGCGGCCGCCTTCGATCACGGCCGAGCGGGTTGAGGAGGTCG
>NZ_ATWH01000026.1 GCF_000421145.1 Glaciibacter superstes DSM 21135
CGCGTGGATTTCGTCGTCCACCGCAACGGCGACATCGGGTCCCCGCGTTCTTCGGGCTCGACCAAGCCCAGCAGCGCCTCGGCCAGCCCAGGGTCTGTGACCGTCTGGAGCTTACGGCCAGCACCGGGCTGGCGCACCCGGGGCGAGGGAGCCTCACCAGCCTCCAGCTCGGCCACTCCCCTGGACACCGTCGTCGGACTGGCCCCAGCCGCCCGGGCAACGAGCTTGACGCCACCATGACCCAGGACCCGCGCTTCCGCGCCGAGCGTCAGACGACGTTGACGCTCATCCAAATGCGGCAAGAGTGAATCAAACTTTGCCCGCAGTGCCGCCTCAACCCCTACGCCAATGGCCATAACACAACGATAAAGCCCAAACCACGAAACACCGGCTTATTTACTGGCACGTCCTTACTGTGCTGCCATGGGGCGCCGGATTCGCCGCAGCGTAGGGCGGCGAGGTGATCGTGCCCGTGCACCCGGGTTTTAATGGCACACCCCGGCCAGAGTCGCTCCGCACGCCCCGTGGTCTGGCCGAGCTCTACGTGCGGATGCTCGACGCGCTCGGGCTCGAGGACGTCACGGTGATAGGTAACTCGATCGGTGGGTGGATCGCGGCGGAGATCGCTGCGCTCGGGTCGTCCCGGGTGTCCGGAGTGGTTCTCGTCGACGCCGTCGGGCTCGTCGTGCCTGGCCACCCCTACGTCGACTTCTACTCCCTGACGCCCGCCGAAGTGGCGGCGCGGAGCTACTACGACCCGGAGCGGTTTGGTGTGGACCCGTCGAAGCTCCCGTCAGAGGTCCGGGCCGCGATGGCGGGCAACCGGACTGCCCTCGCGGTCTACGGCGGCGACATGACCGATCCGACGCTCGCAAGCCGGCTGCCGGGCGTCGACGTCCCCGTGCTCGTCGTGTGGGGCGCCGCCGACCGCATCGGAGACCTCGAGGTCGGCAAGGCCTACGCGGAGCTGGTCCCAGGGGCGCGTCTCGAGGTCATCCCAGACGCGGGCCACCTCCCGCAAATCGAGACCCCGTCTCGCCTTATCGAGCTCGTTGGATCGTTCACCTCGACATCCGTCAGCGGCAGCTGAGGGTCACCGACGGTCGGCGTTGTCCTCTGTCGGGACCTTGCCCACCGGGCGGAGACCTTCGCTCTTCTTCTCGTCGCTGTAGACCATAAGCGTCGACCCAACCAGGGCAAGCACAATACCGATGACCGCGTACACGGTCGGAAGCGTCTGGTAGAGGATCAACGACAGGATGATGGTGAGAACCGGAGCGAGCGCATTGGTCGTCGGAGCAACAATCGACGCCTTGCCGCGGCTGAGCGCCATCACCAGGAAGAGCGCGCCGATCGCATTGAGCACCTGCGTGCCTGCCGTCAGCGCGGGAGCCTGCCAGGGGAAGTCCAACGGAATCCCGCCCATCATGATTATCGCCACCGGGATGAGTAGCAGGCCGCTGAGTGTCATGTACCCGAACGTCGTGCCATCGTTCACTCCAACGGAGGCCGCCTTCTTCATGAAATACGCCTGAACACCCCAGGCGACACAGATCAGGATCGCCAGGATCAGCCAGGGACCGGTGGAAACGTCGTCGCTTCCCTGCGAAATATTGAACAGAACCAGCGAGGCAAGAGCCGCGATCAGGCCGACGATGGCGAGCAGTCTCAGGCGCTCGCGGAGGAAGGCCATCGCCATCAGCACCGTGATTGCCGGGGACAGGGAGATGATCGGGAAGATCAAATAGGCCGGGCCGACCGACAATGCCTGGAAGAGAAGGAGCTGGCCACCCGCACCCGCGATCCCCACGATCAATCCGTAGAAAGCCGCGATGGGCCGACGGTCGAACTTGACACCACGCAATGCGAAGAAACAGGGGATCAGCATGGTGAACGCCCAAATGATGTAGACCATCTCGTCCGGATAGCCGTACAAGGTTGTTGGCAGACTTGAGAATGCTCCCCACACCCCCCAGAACAGTACTAACAGTGCTGCGTACAGGATCCAGCTATTGTTCTTCAACATTGATCTTCACCTTTGAAAGAGGGTTTACAGGGACGAGAGAGGGGTGACAGACGACGCTTGGAGTCGGGTCAGCGCCGCTGCCGTCAACGGCATTCCCGCCAGCTTCGCTGCGTAGAGTGCTGCTCCGACGACGGGTGGGTACAGCGGTTCGCGCAGGTCGAAGGCATACGGGCGCTCAGCCAGCGCGCGCCGGAACTGGTCGAGGACTGCCGCCGATCGGAAGACACCACCCGAGTACGAGACCGGAACGACGGAGTCACGGTCGAACTTCAGCCGGCGGGTGGTGACATCGACGATGTCGGCCAGTTCCCGACCTGCTTCGGCCAGAATGCGGATCGCCTCAGCGTCACCCTCGTTCGCGGCGCGAACGACCACAGGGCTCAGCGCCGCGATTTCGCTTCTTCCTCCATTCCACCTGTTGAGCACGACATCGACGAGGTCGAGATCGGTCGGCAGGTCGAGATGCTCCGACAGTGCCGCGCGCAGATGCCCATCAGGCAAGCGTCCGTCACTCATCTTCGCGAAGGCGATGAGGCCCTGAATAGCGATCCAGTACGCAGAACCCTCGTCGCCGAACAATTCCCCCCAGCCGCCGACTCGCACGCCCCGGCCGTGATGTTCTCCGTACGTCATCGAACCAGTGCCGCTGATCACATTGACGCCGTCTACAGCTCCAAGTGAGCCTGCCCATCCGCAGACCATGTCGTTGTCGCAGGCATACCTTTCGTGTCCGAGGATGGAACGGGGAACGGCGTCGATGATGGCCGTGTCGCCACTCGCCTCTCCATATCCGGGAAGACCGAAGAAGGCGTGGGTGACATCATTCGGCGTGATCCCGGCTCGCGAGCAGACGGCATCCACGCCCTGCTTCAGAACGCGTTGGACCAGCTCGATTCCCGCAGATCCGATTCCCGCAGATCCGATTCCCGCAGAGAAGTAGTAGCTACTTGGCGCCTCTTCCGCGGCCACGAGGTTCCCGTCGGAATCAACCAGGCACAGCGCCGTCTTGGTTCCGCCGCCGTCGACGCCAAGGAACATCTCACTCTCCCTTGGTCAGACCGGGAAGTGGGTGGATCGTCACACCCCGGACGACCCGATTCACCTGTCCATCCGGAAAGGGATTGTCTGGCGTCCTCCCCAACGCGAGCGAGAATTCCAGACCGATCAGCTGTGCGGCGACGACGAATGGCAGCGACACGATGGCATCGTCGATATCGGCGAGGCCGTCGAGATACCACCCTGACTGCTCGTGCAGTGTGTCGCCAGTCCGGGCGCCGATGACGACAACACGGTCTGGCCCGATGACTCCGCGCAACTCGTCGATGATGTCGAGATCATATGCACGCGTGTATGCATCATTCGAGAGATACACGATGACGAGGGTGTGCTCATCGATGACAGATTTCGGACCGTGCCGGAATCCGAGCGCAGAATCGAAGTAGCTGATTACCGTGCCCGCTGTCAGCTCGAGAAGCTTGAGCGCTGACTCGCGCGCCAGTCCGGTGAGGGGGCCGCTGCCCAGATAGACGATGCGTTCGAAACCGCCGACGGCCAGCGCACGGACATCCGTTGTGCGCTCTGCGATCATTTGTTCTCCGGCCACCGCAAGACGCTCGATCATTGACTCGACCATTGACTCGTCGCCTGTGGAGGAATTCGCCATGGCTCCGAATGTCAGCCACGTGGAGAGCAGCATGCAGGTGAAGCTTGACGTCATCGCGAAGCCTTGGTCGTTGGCCAGTTCTGGCATCTGAAGGACGAGAGCATCGTCATCATCCGCGTAACGGTGGAGGAGCTTGCCGTCGGGGTTGCAGGTGACGATCATGTGGCGCACCGTGCTCAAGCTGGCCGTCGCGAGTTCGGTTGCCGCAATACTCTCCGGGCTGTCGCCGGAGCGCGCAAACGAGACCAGGAGGGTCGGGCAGTCTTCCGCAAAAGCCTCGCGGGGATTTGAAACGATGTCGGTTGTCGGGACGGCATCAACGCGACGGCCCAACTGACGACTGAGCGCGGGTGCCAGGAGCTCCCCGATGAACGCGGACGTGCCTGCACCGGTGAGGACGATGCGAAGGTTCGGGTGCGAAAACAGCGGGCGCAGGAAGTCTGTGCTTTCTCCCCGCCGAGCCGCGGCCGTTCGACCGACTTCCCGCCACAGAAGCGGTTGTTGGGCAATCTCGCGGGCGGTTTTTGACGTGGTCACGGAGTTTCACTTTGCGATCAGGCTGGAGCAGGTCCAGCGGGGCAGGTTGCTGCCTGAAACCCTACTGGTCCGCTACTGGTACGTCAAAGGTTCGCTCTTTGTAGTTGATTGGTTCTAGTTGGTGATGGATGCGGTGAACCGATAACGATCCCCGCGATACACCTGAACCGTGAGCTCCATCGGGTTGTCGTGCTGGTTGTAGGACAGTTGCGTTGCCACAAGGACGGGAGCGGAATCGTCGATTTCGAGCAGTGCGGCCTCCGTCGGCGATGGACGCCTCGCCTCGACGGTATATTCCGCCACCCGGGGAATCTGCGGCGGGTCGGCCTGTCGCAGCGTGGCATAGAGCGACGCGGTTGTGAAGTCCACGTCGGGCAGTGAGGGGCACAGGTTCAGTGGGATCCGGTTGTACTCCTCCACCACGACAAGATCGTTGAGGTAACGGAGCCTGTGCAGTTCGAAGAGAGCCGCTCCTGGCGCAATCCTCAAGGCTCGCGCCTCCTCCACAGTGCTGGGACGCGTGCTGGCGCTTCGAACCTGTGCGCGCACTTCGAGACCAGTTGCGGCAGCAAAATCGGCGAATCCCTGCACCGTATGCCCGGGGGCCTGAGCCTGGCCCGGCCCGGCGTCGACGTTCCCAACGAACCAACCGCGAGTTGACGACGTTGAGATGACACCCTGCCGCCGAAGCTCGCCAAGAGCAGACCGCAGGGTAACCCGCGATACACCGCACCGTTCGGCAAGCAAGCGCTCCGATGGCAACCGGTCGCCTTTCCGCGCTCCGCCCTCACGCAGTTCGGCGAGCAACCGTGAAGCGGTCTGCGCAGAGAGGGACTGCGGGCTGTTGGAGAGTAGCGCGCTGGTGCTGCGCGCCACGGGAGACGAGTTCATACCAATAAAGATACCAATAAACGGTGCGACCAGCCGCCGCGCGGCTATGACCCAACGGCATTACGGGCGAAGCAGAACCTTGATCGCGCGGCGTTCGTCCATGGCGGCGTAAGCCTCGGCGACATCCGTCAGTGGCAGCTGCACGTCGAAGACCCTTCCGGGCTCAATCGCCCCTGAGAGCACTCCCGGCAACAGTTCCTCGATGTAGCCGCGCACCGGCGCGAGACCACCGTTGACGCCGACGTTGCGGTTGAACAGCGTCCGAACCGGCAGTTCAGGCCCGCCGTTTGGCACGCCAACGTAGCCGACCATGCCGCCAGGACGCGCCGAACGGATCGCCTGATCCATCGATTCCTTTGTGCCGACGCACTCGAGAACACAGTCGGCACCGACTCCGTCGAACAGCGAACGGATGCGGTCGACGCCGGCATCGCCGCGCTCCTCGACCACATCGGTGGCGCCGAACTCCCTGGCCAGCGCCTGACGGTCGGCGTGACGAGACATCGCCAC
The DNA here is from genome assembly GCF_000421145.1 of Glaciibacter superstes DSM 21135. Lineage (GTDB taxonomy): Bacteria > Actinomycetota > Actinomycetes > Actinomycetales > Microbacteriaceae > Cryobacterium > Cryobacterium superstes. The sequence goes on from NZ_ATWH01000026.1 coordinate 5,628, forward strand.
GATGCGAGACGCACCGAGTCGTTTGCTGGCCAGAACAGCGCACAACCCGACGGCCCCGTCGCCGACGACGACGACCGTGCTGCCTTCAGTCACTCCGGCGGAGACTGCGGCGTGGTGGCCAGTGCCCATGACGTCGGCAAGCGTGAGCAGCCCTGGGACCTGCGCATCCGTCGGCATCTCCGGAGTGGCAACCAGCGTGCCGTCTGCGTGCGGAACCCGCACCCGCTCGCCCTGCGCGCCGTCCGCGAACCCGCCGAGCCGGTCGTCTGACCCCCACCAGCCGCCGTTCAGGCACGAGGTACTCACGCCGTTTCGACAGTTGACGCAGGTGTTGTCACAGTCGTAGAACGGTGCGATGACGAAGTCACCGACCGCGATGGTCTCCACCGCCTCGCCGACCTCCTCCACGATTCCGACGAACTCGTGGCCGATGCGGTGCGGCTCGGTCGTTGGCGCGATGCCGCGGTACGGCCAGAGGTCAGAACCACAGACACAGGCCGCGACGACCCGCACGATGGCGTCGCCGCCGGTGGACAGGACGGGGTCAGGCACCGTCTCAAGACGAATATCCCGTTCCCCGTGGATCACTGTAGCGCGCATTCCCACAGCCTAACCGTGCTCCCACCCCACGACTCAGCGGGCGCCCACCGGCTCTGCATCGGGAACGGATGCCGGGTCTGCGCCAAGCACGACAGGGGACGGCGGCGCTGCGGCGAGCGAGAGTCCCTGTCCGCGACGTCGGAAGAGAGCGGCCGCGAGCACCGCCCCGACGGCGAAGAAGCCAGCACCCCACCAGTACGCGGTCGAGTAGCTGGCGATTGCCGCCTGCACACCGATCGCCTCAGACACGGGCGTGTGGGCAGCGAGATAATCTGCTGCGGCTGTGGCGGCCAGGGTGTTGAGCAGGGCAGTGCCGATCGAGCCGCCGACCTGCTGGCTCGTGTTCACCATCGCTGACGCCACGCCGGCGAACTGCCGGTCGACGCCGAGGGTGGCGGTCTGCATCGATGCGGGCATGATCGTTCCCATGGCGAAGCCGACGATCATCAGCGGAGGAAGCACGTTCGCGGCGTACGTGCTCGTGGTGTCGAGGAACGTCAGGTAGATCATGCCGATCACACCCAACGCCATACCGGCCGGCACCAGGATCTTGGGCCCAAAGCGGGGAATGAACAAATTGGTGCCGAGCTGTGCGGCGAGAACCAGCATCCCGATCATCGGAAGGAAGGACAGGCCTGTCTGAATCGGCGAGTACCCGAGGGTGAGCTGCAGGTAGTACGTGACGAAGAGGAAGATGCCGAACATGCCGGCACCGGCGATCAGCACCGAGATGTATGCCGCGCCTCTGTTGCGATCGAGCACGATCGAGAGCGGGAGGAGCGGGTGCACAGCTCGCCTCTGCCACGCAATGAATGCGCCAAGCAGGATGACGGCGCCCGCCAGCATTCCCCACGTCATGGGGGACTCCCATCCGTCGGTCTCGGCGTTGGAGAAGCCATAGACGAGACCGAAGAGCGCACCCGACACCAGCAGAGTGCCAGGGACGTCGAGTTTCGGCCGCTGGCCGCTGCGCTCGATGATCGGAATGAAGATGAGCGCACCAACGAGGGCGAACACCGCGATGAAGACATTGATGTAAAGGTTCCAGCGCCAGTCGAAAGCTTCCGTCAAGAAGCCGCCGAGGAGCAGTCCGACCGCGCCGCCTGCGCCCGCGATCGCACCGAAGACTCCGAAGGCGCGTGCACGCTCCTTCGGGATGGTGAAGGTGGTGGTGAGAACGGCGAGGGCTGTCGGAGCGAGAAGAGCGCCGAACGCGCCCTGAAGGGCGCGCGCTGCAACGAGCAACTCGAATGAGCCAGCCGCGCCACCGAGGGCGGAGGCGAGGGCAAACCCGATGAGCCCGATGATGAAGGTGCGCTTACGACCCATCAGATCGGAGAGGCGCCCGCCGAGCAGGAGCAGGCTCCCGAAAGCAAGGGAATACGCGGTGATGATCCACTGGCGTTGACCGTCGGAGAAGTCGAGATCGGCTTGTGCCGATGGCAGAGCGATGTTCACGACGGTGGCGTCGAGCACAACCATGAGTTGGGCGAGCCCGACAACGACGAGCGTGATCCAGCGACGAGGGTCTGTCACGAGAATTGCGGGTGGTGTTAAAGACATGAACGCTACTATATACGGTACTATGGAGTTCCGGATCAATTGAGTACAGGAATTAACCTGTCGGTAATATGAAGGCAGAACGCGAAGGAGCCAACTGCGATGACGCACACCGGCCTCGATGAGCCGAAACCCAGACTCGGACGAAAAAGGGACCACACGCGCGATCCCGAGATCCTGGATGCCGCGCTCGACGTGCTTGCAGAAACCGGCTACGACGGCATGACGATCGACATGGTCGCCGCCCGGGCCAAAGCGGGCAAGGCAACGCTCTACCGCAGGTGGACGTCCAAGGCCGACCTCGTGCTCGACGCCGTCGCATGCATGAAGTCGAGTGGCATCGACTTGGACGAGCTGCCGGACACCGGGACGCTGCGTGGGGACCTCGTCGCGATGATCAAGGCACCAAGCATCCGCGACAGTGAGCGCAAGCTCAACGTGATGGCCGGAATCGTCTCCATGATCGCCCGGAGTCCCGAGCTCGCTTCCGCTGCGCACGAAGCCCTCGTCGAGCCGCGTGCATCTGCCAATCGCGTCTTTTTTCAGCGCGCGATCGCCCGCGGCGAGATCCCGGCCGATTGCGATGTGGAGAGACTCTGCATGATCGGTCCGGCGATGGTCGCCTACAGTGTGCTCATGCTTCGAAAACCTGTCGACCGCCAGTTCTTGATCGCGAACATCGACGGGATCATCCTGCCGGCTGCCGGACTGCGCGCCACGACCGACTGAACGGCATTTCTACGCTGCAAACGGCCGAGCGGCCTCGACGATACGACGCAGGCAGACGGATGCCGCGACCGATTCGGCAACGGCTGACGGGCGTCCCTCGGAGCGCGCGTCGAGCTCGGCATTGAGTGCATCGAGTGCCGACTCGGCGTCGGCAAGCCTGCGGGCGGACTCGTCCGCTTGGAATGGGCTCGCTACCAGGTCCGCAACCGCGACCACCGCTGCGACGAGTTGTGCAACGGCCGCCGGACTCTCGCGCTCTCCTGCGTCGCGGCCTTCCGCATCGGGCACTTTCGACCCGGGCTGCGATTCGCTGGGCTGCGATTCACCGAGAGGCGTGGTCTCCCCCGCGTCGAACCCACCGACCACATCGGTGAGATCGCGCACAAAAAAGAGAACCCGTTCGAGCGCACGCATTCGACTGTGGTTCAGGGTCGCCAGCTCAGGGTTCTTGCGGCCGCGAGGATTCCCCCTTCGGCTCTCTTCGGCCTGTTGCACCTCTCCACGCACATTCAGGGCGGCCTCGTCGAGACCGCGCAGCTCGGCCTCCCAATCCCGCCCCGTCAGGCTGTTGTCTTCGATGGCCTCAGCGAGGTCACGCATCCGTTCTGCGACCCGGTCACGCAGGCGATTGAGCCGCACCCCCGCCCTCTGCAGGTAGATCGGCGGAATGATCGTGAAGTTCACGATGAGGCCGACAACCACCCCCAGCACCATGTGCACCAGGTAGTTGATCGAATAATCTTCGGCGTTCGCACCACCGATCAGCAACACGAACAGACCGGTGATCGGCACCCAACTGCGCCCTTCGCCCAGCACTCGCACACCGGCGAGCAGAACACCGACTCCGACGACCAGCGCAATGCCGACTCCTCGCGGCACCCCCATGGCCAGCGTTGCGAACGCCAGACCGGCGCCGAGGGCTAGGCCGAGCAACGCTTGGAACCCGGTGCGCAGCGAACGCACCAACGTCGGGTACATGCTCACAACTGCCCCGAGTGGCGCGTAGTACGAGTAGTCGGCGTCGGCGAGTGGAATCAAGGGCGCGAGAAACCAGGCGACGGTTGCCGCGAACGCGGTCTTGAGTGCGAGCAGCAGCCGCGGCCTGGTGACGATGTAGCGCAACCAGAGTGCAGTGGATCTTCGCTTCTGCGGCATGGCCCTACCGCTCAGAGTTCGTCTGGCAACATCGGTTCCGCCGGCACCGGAGGCGCGGATACGACCGTGAGGGAGTCGCCGTCTTCGTTGATGTCCACCAGGACCGTGTCGCCATCACGCACACTGCCGTCGAGCAACGCGGTAGCGAGCCTGTCGTCGATCTGCTGCTGCATGAGTCGCCGAAGCGGCCGCGCCCCATAGATCGGGTCGTAACCGCGCTCTGCCAGCCACGCCCTGGCATCCGGGGTCACCGCCAGCTGCAGGCGACGCTCACCAAGGCGACGTTGCAGCCGGTCGATGTAGAGCTCGACGATCTGTCCGAGGTCTTCCATCGAGAGTGCGGAGAACACGACGATGTCGTCGAGCCGGTTGACGAATTCCGGCTTGAAGGCCTGTCGCACCAGTTGGTGCACGGCCTCTTCCTTCTCCTCCTGGGTGAGTGTTTGGTCAACAAGAAACTGCGAGCCGAGGTTGGAGGTCAGCACCAGGATCGTGTTGCGGAAATCGACGGTGCGACCCTGGCCATCCGTCAGCCGGCCGTCGTCGAGAACCTGCAGCAGAACATCGAAGACCTCCGGGTGCGCCTTCTCCACCTCGTCGAGCAGGATCACCGAGTACGGGCGACGACGCACGGCCTCGGTCAGCTGGCCTCCCTGTTCATAACCGATGTAGCCGGGAGGGGCGCCGAGGAGGCGAGAGACAGAGAACTTCTCGCCGTACTCGCTCATGTCGATGCGCACCATGGCCTTCTCGTCGTCGAAGAGAAATTCGGCGAGCGCCTTGGCCAGTTCGGTCTTGCCGACGCCGGTCGGGCCGAGGAACAGGAACGAACCGGTGGGTCGGTCTGGGTCGGAGATGCCGGCCCTGCTCCGGCGAACCGCGTCGGCCACCGCGCGCACTGCACGCTTCTGTCCGATGAGCCGGTGGGCGAGTTCACCCTCGAGGTTCAGCAGCTTCTCGGTCTCGCCCTGCAGCAGGCGACCGACGGGGATGCCGGTCCACGCGGCGATGACCGCGGCGATGTCTTCAGACGTGACCTGGTCGTTCACCATCAGCGGTCCGTCTGACTCGGCCTTCTCCGCTTCGGCGAGCTCGCGTTCGATGACCGGGATCTCACCGTAGAGCAACCGGGATGCCTGCTCCAGATTGCCTTCTCGCTGGGCCCGATCTGCCTGGATGCGGAGGCCGTCGATCTTTTCCTTCAGCGCGCCGACCCGGTTGAGGGAGGCGCGTTCCTTGTCCCAGCGCGCCTGCAGTTCGGAGAGGTTCGCCTCGCGCTCCTGCAGGTCGTCGCGGAGTTTGGCGAGCCGCTCCTTCGAAGCGTCGTCCTTCTCCTTCTTCAGCGCCAGCTCCTCGAGTTTCAGCCGGTCGACGCTTCGGCGCAGCTCGTCGATCTCCACAGGGGCGGAGTCGATCTCCATGCGCAGCCGGCTGGCGGCCTCGTCGATGAGGTCGATCGCTTTGTCCGGCAACTGCCTGGCGGTGATGTACCGGTTGGAGAGGGATGCCGCGGCCACGAGGGCCGCGTCGGCGATGGTGATCCGATGGTGGGCTTCATAGCGTTCCTTGAGGCCACGCAGGATGGCGATGGTGTCTTCGACCGATGGCTCACCCACGAAGACCTGCTGGAAGCGTCGCTCGAGCGCGGCATCCTTCTCGATGAATTGGCGGTACTCATCGAGTGTGGTGGCGCCGATCAGGCGGAGTTCGCCTCGCGCGAGCATGGGCTTGAGCATGTTGGATGCGGCGACGGAGCCTTCCCCGCCTCCGGCACCCATGAGGGTGTGCAGTTCGTCGACGAAGGTGATGATCTGGCCGTCTGCGTCGTTGATCTCCTTGAGCACGGCTTTCAGACGCTCTTCGAACTCGCCGCGGTACTTGGCGCCGGCGACCAGGGCAGCCAGATCGAGTGAGACGAGCTGTTTGCCCTTGAGCGACTCTGCGACATCGCCGGCGACGATGCGCTGCGCGAGACCTTCGACCACGGCGGTCTTGCCGACGCCCGGCTCGCCGATGAGCACGGGGTTGTTCTTGGTGCGGCGGGTCAGAACCTGGCTCACCCGGCGGATCTCGGCGTCACGGCCGATGACGGGGTCGAGCTTTCCGCTTTTGGCAACTTCGGTGAGATTCACGCCATACAGCTCAAGCGCGCTCTTGGCTTCTTCCTGTGGGGGCTGCTGCCCGGCTTGCATCGTGTCGTCCTCCAAAGTGGAAATGGCAAACTTGAGCCTGATTGACTCAACTTTACGACACATACCGACCTCGGCGCCAGTAGGCGGATCGCCGGTCAGGCATGCGCCGTCCTGAGCCTGCGCCGTCCTGAGCCTGCGCCGTCCTGAGGGTCGAAGGGTCGAAGGGCAGAGACCCACCCCTCGGTTTCGGCAAGCTCAACCAGCGGGAGCGCCGACACCGAATAGACAGCTTCCGGATGCCGCAGCGTCACCTTCGCGGCTTACGCTGCCGGAAACCGCCTTTCGCACCGGGAGGCGATTCGTGCGCTGAGGTGAGTGAATGTCACAGTTCTTCGACCGAATTGACCGCCGCTTCATCGACACCTTCTCGCCGGAGCGGCGGGCCTGGCTGCAGACGCCGCGCGCACTGGTGCTCGGTTTCATCGGCATCCATCTGGTCTTCCTGATCGCCCTGCTGCCCACAATCCTCGCCGGGGACGTGCTCGGCGATCTGCCGCTGTATCGCACCTGGGCTGAACGAGCACTGGAATCCGGGGTCTGGCAGGGCATCGACGTCGCGTGGGTCTACCCGGCCGGTGCACTGCTGCCGATCGTCCTGGCCGACGTTGCCGGCCCTTATCTCTACCAGCTGGCCTGGTTGCTCATGACGACAGCGCTGAACGCGGCAGCGGTCGCCTGGCTGACCGATTTCGGGCGCAAGGCCAGCGGCTTCCGTGCGGCCTGGTGGTGGCTTGCGGTGGTGTTCGTGCTGAGCCCTGTGGCGCTCCTGCGTCTCGAGGGGCTGGTCGCTCCGCTTGTAATTCTCGGTCTGCTCATGATCTCCCGCCGCCCGATTGTCGCAACCGTGCTCCTCAGCGCCGCAACGTGGATCAAGGTGTGGCCCGCTGCCGTGCTGCTGGCCGTCGTTGCGGCATCGCGCCGACGGGCAACGGTGGTCGTGACAGGGATCGCGGTGTCCGCTGGCGTGGCTGCCATGGTCTGGGCGGCCGGCGGCATCCGTTTTCTCACCGGTTTTGTGACAGAGCAGACCGATCGCGCCCTCCAACTCGAGGCGCCGGTCACGACACCGTGGGTGTGGCTGGCAGCGATCGGGCGCGGGGGCAGCTACATCTACGAGAACCACGACATCGCCACCCGCGAGGTCGCCGGGCGCGGCACCGGGCTGGTCGCAGGGGCGATGACGCCGCTGATGTTCCTTGCGCTTGCCGTCATTCTGGTGCTGTTGCTGGTGGCGCTGCGGCGCACCAGCGACCCCTCGCACTTGCTGCTGCTCGGGGCGATGGCAATGGTGTGCGCATTCGTCGTTCTCAACAAGGTCGGGTCGCCGCAGTACATGCTGTGGATCGCGCCCATTGTCGCTGTCGGCGTCGCGCGCGACTGGCTGGCGTGGCGCACGCCGGCCTACGCCATGCTTGCGATCGGGGTGCTCACCACCCTGATCTTCCCTGTCTTCTACCTGCCGCTGATCGACGGCGACCCGATCGCTCTCCTCCTGCTCACCGCGAGGAACGGACTGCTGATCGCACTGTTCGGCTGGTCGGTGGTGACGCTCTGGCGTCAGGCCCGCGTGGCCACGCCGGTTGTCGCAGAAAAAAGAGCTTTGGTGTCACTCAGCGGCGGGTCGACACCGTCACGGTGAATTTGGCGTTCCTGCCCACCTGGTGCGTCGGCCCGACAACACGATTCAGCACAGAACGGTAGCCGAGGTGGGAGTTCCACACCGTCCAGAGCTCGCCGCCCGGGCGCAGCACCCGCGCGGCATCGTCGAACAGCTTGAGCGCGATGCCGGCGTGCACGGATGCGCCGATATGGAACGGCGGGTTGAGCATGATCAGGCCCGCGGATGCGTCTGGGCGGCCAGTGAGGGTGTCGTCACGCACCACGGTCACCCGGTCGGCGACCCCGTTGGCGATCATCGTCGCCCTGGCACTGGCCACTGCGGCGGCGGACTGATCTGTTGCGAGAACGCGGATGCCAGGATTCCGGAGTGCCAGGGCGGCGGCCAGCACGCCGGTGCCGCAGCCCAGATCGATGGCGCCTTCGTCGCCGCGGGCATCCGTGTTCATGCGACCCAGAAATTCCAGCAGGTACCGCGTGCCGATGTCGATCGTGGTGCCGGCGAACGCCGCTCCGTGCGCGCAGACGGTGAGCCCGACGTCCGGGTGTTCCTCGCACCGTGGCCAAGCAGCGTGCGGCAACTCGCCCGCTAGTTCGCGCGGAACCGACCGAGGCTCAGTCGCGACCAGCACGCGAGACTTTTGCCGAGCATGCGACACATCGATCCGACCGAAATATCGTTCGAGCACGGTGTTCATCGCCGTCGTCATGTGCTTGATGCGGCCGCCGGCGAACAGGCGTACGTCTGGCGCGGCAAAGCGAACGACGGTGGAGGCCAGTTCGTCGAGGGCCGAGAGGCTGCGCGGCAGCTGCAGAAGCACAACTCGGGCACCGGCCAGGAGTTCTTCGCCGAGGTCGAGTGAGCGGAAGGCACCGGCCAGTCCGGCCCCCGCTGCGTTGCGGGCGAGTGCCTGTTCACCGGACAGGGCATCCTGATGCACGCGGATGCCCGTCGCACCGTGCAGCGCGGACGCTCCGAGGGTGAGCGCACCGTAATGGTCTTCGAGCACAACGACCTCGCCCGGACGCGCCGATTCGAGCGCATCGGCCGCCTCGTCGAGGATCAGGTGGTCGGCGGCGTCGGACGCGAACAGGTTGGCGGCCTCGACATCCGGCCACCGGCGCAGCCGTTCGAAGTCGAAGTCGCTCACGTGACTACGCTATCCGAGCGAAGTGACCACAACGCGCTCGCCCGTGCGCCCGAAGCGTCGCCTCCACCGCGCAGGAGGCGGCACTTGGAGCGCACGCGTGGCCGCGCATCCTCAGGATGCGACGGACGCACCGACCCTGTACCGCGCACCGCGGTGTTCGTCCGGCAAGCGATCTCCCCGGCCGTGCAACTTGTGGCGAAGGGTGCCTTCTGTGTACTCGGTCGGGTATGCGCCGCGCTTCTGCAGCTCGGGGATCACGTGGGTGACGACATCCTCGAACGTGCCCGGCGTGATCGCGTACGCGAGGTTGAAGCCATCGACGTCGGTGTCTTCGGCCCACTCCTGAAGTTGGTCGGCGATCTCCTTGCCAGAGCCGACGATGAACGGGCCGAGGCCGCCGATGGCTCCGTGCCTGGCGATATCGCGCACCGTCCACTGGCTGCCGTCTTCTGCCGCCTCCTGGAAGTTGGCGACCACCGACTGAATGGCATTGCTCTTGACGTTGCCGATCGGCTCGTCGAGGCCGTACTGGGACAGGTCGATTCCCATCCATCCCGACATGAAGACCAGGGCGCCCTCCTCGCTCGCGTAGCTGAGGTAGTCCTCGTACTTGGCCTGGGCCTTCTCGCTGGTCTCGTCGGTGATGATCGTCAGCAGGGTATAGATCCTGGCAGAGTAGCGGTCCCGACCTGCTGCCTCCAGCGCATCCCTGATTTTGGTGACGGTCGACTTCAACACGGCCTTCGTCGACGCGGCCACAAAGATCGCCTCGGCGTTATCTGCGGCGAATCCGATCCCCCGCGACGAAGCCCCGGCCTGGTAAATGACCGGTGAGCGCTGCAGCGACGGCTCTGAGAGATGGATGCCAGGGACGGTGAAGTGCTTGCCCGCGTGCCCGATCTCGTGCACCTTGGCCGGGTCGGTGAAGACACCGCTCTCTCGGTCGCGCACGACGGCGTCGTCTTCCCACGACCCTTCCCACAGCTTGTAGAGCACCTCGAGATACTCGTCTGCGTGGTCATACCGGTCGTCGTGCTCCAGCTGGTCTGTGTGTCCCATATTGCGAGCAGCGGATGGCAGGTAGCCCGTGACGACGTTCCAGCCGACTCGGCCGTTCGTCAGGTGGTCGAGCGTCGACATCCGTCTGGCGAATGGATACGGATGCTCATAGGCGGTGCCTGCCGTCACACCGAATCCCAGGTGCTCCGTGACATATGCCATCGCTGGAATGACCAGGAGCGGGTCGGCGACGGGAACCTGAGCGCCGTGCCGGATCGCCGCCTCGTTGCTGCCGCCGTAGACGTCATAGGTGCCGAGCACGTCGGCGATGAAGATGCCGTCGAAGCGGCCTCGCTCGAGAAGTTGCGCGAGTTCGGTCCAGTAGCGGAGGTCCTTGTAGCGCGCTGACTGGTCGTCTGGATGCCGCCACAGTCCTGAGGACTGGTGGGCGACGCAGTTCATGTCGAAGGCGTTGAAGCGTATCTGTCTGGCCATCGTCCTATGGTGCGGCAGGGCGGGGTGCTCGCATAGTGGCCACGACACATTCCGAAACGTGGGGCCAAAACGCGAGCGCCGAAACGCGAGCGCGCGTCATCACCGTTCGGTCAGCGGGCCCTCCGGGCTCAGGCCGCTGGAGCCTGTGCGGCCGGTGCGCGATAGACGTGGGCCATCCACCACCAGGTGAACACACCGACGGCCACGGAGACGATGATTCCGAAAATCGCGAGCAGCCCTCCCACCCAGTACCCGACATCATTGCCGAAGGCTCCCGCCATCGGCCCGGAGAAGCCAAAGCCCAGTCCGCCGACTATCCAGTTGGCGACGACGCTGATGCCGACGGCGCTCCAGGTGACGGCGGTCGGACGATTGACGCGGTGCGCTTTCAGGATCCAGCGGCTGGCCAGGATTCCGAAGACCAGGGCGAGGATCGCAACGATCGCGACCACCACCACCACGACCGTCACCGTGACGGCATCAATGGAACCGAGCCAGTCGGCGAATTCGGTGAAGCCTCGGCTCACGCCGCCGGAATTTGAGGTCATGGCGACAATCGCTCCCAAGACCACGGCGATGAAGCCCACGACCAGCAGCAGTGAGATCAGGCCGAGCCCGATCTGCACCAGGACAAACCCCACGCCGCCCGCGATCATCGCCCCGGTGCGTTGCTTCGGCGTCAACGGCGGCCTGGTCGGCTGTGCCGACGCATACGGCTGCACGTGATTCTGGTACGGCGCGCCCTGGTCTGGCGCGCTCTGGTAGCCAGAACCGCCTGGTCCGGTTCCGTTCGTCATCGTTGCCTCCCCGCTGTCGCCTACTCACCTCGAGGGTACGTCACCATCCCCCTGCCCGTACTGTTGATTCTCAGATCAACGGCTCAGGTCAACAACTCAGATCAGCAACTCAGCGGCCGAGCGGCCGCCAGACGACGAGCTGGTTCGAGCGCCTTGACCTGGTGCCGGCCTTCATCGAGATCACGTCGCCCTCCGCGCCGGCGGCGAAGACGCGCCGCCCTGGGCGGTTGAGTAGTTCGTCGGCGAGCGCCGATTCCAACTCACCCACCCTGGTGTGGAGCCTCCGCACCTGATCTTCGAGTTCGAGAATGCGACGGATGCCCTCGAGGCTGACCCCGTCTGAGCTCAGTTTTGCGATCTCCCGCAGCTTGGCCACGTCGAGCATGGAGTACCGCCGGGATTTGCCGGCGGTACGTCCAGGGCTGACCAACCCGATCCGGTCATACTGGCGCAGAGTCTGCGGGTGCATACCCGCAAGCTCTGCCGCCATCGAGATGACGAAGACCGGCGAGTTCTCGTCCATCGTTATCACCTGGCCCGTGCCAGCAGCTCATCGCGCGGGTTCTCTTTCGGCAGGGTCTCCGCGAACGCCTTCAGCTTCTCCTCCGCGTCTTTCGTCAGGTGCGACGGAACGGCCACTTGCACCTCGGCGAGCAGGTCGCCTGTGCCCTTGGCCGTTGCGACACCGCGGCCCTTGACGCGCAGGATCCGGCCGCTCGGCGTGCCAGGCGCGACTCGCAGCTTCACCGGGGGGCCCCCGAGCGTCGGTACTTCTATCGTCGCCCCCATCGCCGCTTCGACGAACGTGACCGGAACATGCACCCTGAGATTCAATCCGTCACGCTCGAAGACCGGATGCTTGCGTACGGTGACCGTGAGCACAATGTCACCCTGCTCGCCGCCGTCCGGGCTGGGTTGCCCCTTGCCGCGCAGCTTGATCTTCTGACCGTCGGTGACACCGGCGGGAATCTTGACCTTGATCTCGCGGCCGTCTTGGGTCTGCAGGGTGATCTGGTCACCGTGCGTCGCCGTGACGAAGTCGATCGTAGTGGATGCGATCACGTCACGTCCCCTGGTCGGGCCGCCGTAGCCGCGAAAGCCACCGCTCGGGTTGCCGAAGCGACCGCCGCCCTGCTGACCGCCAAACATCCCACCGAGGATGTCGTCGAAGCCACCCTGCTGGAAGGTGTATTCCTGCTGGCGACCGCCACCACCACCACCACCACCGAACATCCCCCCGAAGACATCGTCGAAGCCGCCCTGCTGTCCGCCGCCGCCAGGGGCGGTGAAGCGTGCTCCACCGCCCATGGCACGAACAGCGTCGTACTCCTTGCGCTGCTCTGGGTCTGAGAGGACCGAGTTGGCCTCGCTCAGTTCCTTGAACTTCGATTCGGATGCGGCGTCGCCGGGGTTCGAGTCCGGGTGGTACTTCCGCGCGAGTTTGCGGTACGACTTCTTCAGTTCGGCCGGCGTCGCGTCTTTCGCGACGCCGAGAACCTTGTAGAAGTCCTTGTCGAACCAGTCCTGGCTAGCCATCGCTCGGCACCTGGACCACGACCTTCGCCGCACGCAGCAGCGTTGAGCCGAGGAGGTAGCCGGTCTCGACGACATCCGCGATCGTTTCTGCGTCAACCTCAGCGCTCGGCTGTTGGAAGATCGCCTCGTGGATCGTCGGGTCGAACGGTTCACCCTTCGCCCCGAACGGGGTGAGGCCGAGGCGTTCAACGGATGCCCGAAGCTTCGCCGCGATCGTGGCGAAAGCCGATTCACCCTCGAGGTCGCCGTGCTTCTCAGCCCGGTCGAGGTCATCGAGCACCGGGAGGAGAACGGCGACGACGCCGCCGGTCAACCGTTCCCGTTCGATCTCACGGTTGGCCTCTGTGCGCTTGCGGTAGTTCGCGTATTCGGCCGTGACGCGCCTGAGGTCGGCGAGGTGTTCGCTCGATGGCTCCGCCGCTTCACGGTCGGCGGCATCGAGGATGTCCTGCACGGTCAGTTCGTCTTCTTCGATACCGTCGGCCGAAGCCGAGGGGGCGCCCTCTTCCGACTCCCCCTCGACCGACTCCGTCTCGACCGGCTCCGACGGGTCAACAAAACCGTCCGCGGACTCATACTCGGGCTGGTTCTCCGGCTCGTCCTCCGGGCGTTTCTCGTCTGTCATCGAGTTCTCTACTTCTTCTCGTCTTCGTCGTCGACAACCTCGGCGTCGACAACGTCTTCGTCTGATGCGGCGTCTTCGGCAGGCTGCTCACCGGAACCGTCCGCCGGAGCGCCACCAGCATCCGCCTGGCTGGAGGCGTAGATGGCCTCGCCGAGCTTGCCCTGGCTCTCATTGAGCTTGTCGAACGCGGTCTTGACGGCCGCGTCGTCGTCGCCTGCGAGAGCGGACTTGAGAGCGTCGACATCCGCCTGCACCTCGGTCTTGACCTCGGCCGGAAGCTTCTCGTCGTTGTCCTTGATCAGCTTGTCGATCGAGTATGCGAGCTGCTCTGCATTGTTTCTGACCTCAGCGGCTTCGCGGCGTCGCTTGTCTTCTGCGGCGTTCTCTTCACCCTCGCGAACCATGCGCGCGATGTCGTCCTTCGACAGCGAGGAGCCACCGGTGATCGTCATCGACTGCTCCTTGCCGGTGCCCTTGTCCTTGGCAGACACGTGCACGATCCCGTTGGCGTCGATGTCGAAGGTGACCTCGACCTGCGGGACGCCGCGCGGGGCCGGTGCGATGCCGGTCAGCTCGAAGGTTCCGAGGTTCTTGTTGTCGCGGGTGAAATCGCGCTCGCCCTGGAAGACCTGAATCGCCACGGACGGCTGATTGTCGTCAGCCGTGGTGAAGGTCTCGCTGCGCTTGGTGGGGATGGCCGTGTTGCGGTCGATGAGCTTGGTCATCATGCCGCCCTTGGTCTCGATACCGAGGGAGAGCGGGGTGACGTCGATGAGAAGGACGTCCTTGCGCTCGCCCTTCAGCACACCGGCCTGGAGCGCGGCGCCGACGGCGACGACCTCGTCAGGGTTGACGCCCTTGTTGGGCTCCTGGCCGCCGGTCTCCTGCTTCACCAGCTCAGAGACGGCCGGCATCCGGGTCGATCCACCGACCAGCACCACGTGGGCGATGTCGCCCACCTTGATGCCGGCTTCGCGGATGACGTCCTGGAACGGCTTCTTGGTGCGGTCGAGGAGATCCTGGGTCATCTGTTCGAACTGCGCACGGGTCAGCGTCTCGTCGAGGTTGGCCGGACCGTTCTCGGTGAGTGAGAGGTAGGGCAGCTGGATGCTCGTCGACATGCTGCTCGAGAGTTCCTTCTTTGCCTGCTCTGCAGCTTCCTTGAGGCGCTGCTTGGCGATCTTGTCGCCGGAGACGTCGACGCCCGTGGTCTCTTTGAACCGCTTGATCAGGTGTTCGACGATGCGCTGGTCCCAGTCGTCTCCGCCGAGGCGGTTGTCGCCGGAGGTGGAGCGCACCTGGATGGTCGAGAAGTCGTCGTCCTTGCCCACTTCGAGGAGCGAGACGTCGAACGTTCCGCCACCGAGGTCGAAGACCAGGATGAGCTCGTCTTCCTTGCCCTTGTCGAGGCCGTACGCGAGGGCGGCCGCTGTGGGCTCGTTGATGATGCGCAGTACGTTGAGGCCGGCGATCTCGCCTGCCTCCTTGGTGGCCTGGCGCTCGGCGTCGTTGAAGTACGCCGGAACCGTGACGACGGCATCCGTCACCGTGTCGCCCAGGTACTGCTCAGCGTCACGCTTGAGCTTGGCCAGGATGCGCGCGGAGATCTCCTGCGGGGTGTACTTCTTGTCGTCGATGCCGACGGACCAGTCGGTGCCCATGTGGCGCTTGACGCTCGAAATGGTGCGGTCGACGTTGGTGACGTTCTGGCGCTTGGCGGTCTCACCGACCAGAACCTCTCCGTCTTTGGTGAAAGCAACGACCGAGGGCGTGGTGCGCTGGCCTTCGGCGTTGGCGATGACGGTGGGTTCTCCACCTTCGAGCACGGAGACGACGGAGTTGGTGGTTCCGAGGTCGATTCCTACGGCACGTGACATATGTGCGTTTCTCCTTCAGAGTGATTTCTCGTGATTCTGGCGTTGGCCAGGTGTGGCAACTGTTGGTTCAAAGACTTGAGTCTTGCTGACTCAAGTGTTCCACGTCGCTGAATTCGGTGTCAAGTCGGCGGAGGCAAACTTGAGTCACTCTGGCTCAACTCTCAGCATCTAGCGGATATCTCCGGCCAGCCTCGCCTACTACTAGGTCTCTCCGCCTGTCAGGACAGGATTTCGAATGTCGGGCGATATTTGCTGGTAATACATCGTAGATGTATGCTACTGTGAATTTGTCAGAGTCACTCGTGCCGAGATGAGATCTGGAGTCAGGATGCGTTTGCCGTCCCTGCACGAGAAGTGTCTGTATGAGAAGTGCCTGTACGAAAACGTCCCGCCGTGTTAATACCGGGCAAGACCGTAGCGACCGGATTCGATTTGATCCTCGATCGCCTCGATGAAGCCACGGCCTCGCAGTCCGAGACGAATCGGGCACAGGCGCGGTTGTGGGCGTCGCTCGCTGAGCTGATGCGGCTCGCGCGGGCGAACCCGCACGTCTATCTGCGTTCCGGAGGGCTTACTGGGCGGGATGCGCTTGAGCTGGCCGAGGAAGCGGCGGCGTTCGACGCTGGCCTGCGTCTTCACCTCTCCGCAGGTCAGGTGCGTACGTTGGCCCACCGCGCGCAGCTACTCGAAGACCGGCTGCCCCGGCTGCGCGCCGTATTCGCGGCAGGCGAGACAACGACGGCGCATGTCGGCGCGGCACTCGACCTGCTGAGCGGCTGGGACGACGACACCGCAGTGCGACTCTTCGATGAGCAGCTCGCCGAACCGGCTGGAACCCTCACACCGGCCGCGTTCCGGGCACGTGCCAGACGGGCGAAGGAGAAGCTGCACGAGGAACCCGCCGAAGCCCGACACGCTCGCGCGTTCGCAGGCAGGGGCGTGTGGATGGAACCGGCAGAAAACGGCATGGCATGGGTGCACGCGCTCCTGTCAGCACCAGATGCCGTTCGTATCGTGTCCCGCCTCAACGCCACCTCCCGCGCAGAACAGAAGAAGACCAAGGTCGGAGATTCCAACTGGCGTTCACGTGACCAGATTCGTGCCGATCTGGCCGCGGCGTGGCTCGCGGGTGACGGCACGCCAACGGCCGCGAAAGTGCGGCCCGTGCTGCTTGTGCCGCTGCTATCCATGATCGGCGGAGGAGACGAGCCGATCGAACTACGCGGATATGGCACCATCGACCGCGACTCCGCTGCCCGGCTGTTCGCCGAGGCACCCTCGTTCAGGCGCGTGGCCACGAACCCGTTCACCGGTGAGAAGCTCACCTACGACCGCGAACGTTACCGCCCCACCCAGGCGCAAAAGGACTGGATCGCGTTTCGCTTCGAGAACTGCATCGATCCCACCTGCAACCGGGCCGTCGACGACACCGATGTCGACCATCTCGAAGAATGGGTACGTGACAACGGCAGAACCAACGAAGACAACCTGTTCCCGCTCTGCGAAAAGAGCAACCGTCGCAAGAACCTCAGCCGATTCGACTACGAACGCCTCCCGAATGGTCGAGTCTCCATCACCACACCGACCGGCCTCACGGTCACCAC
>NZ_ATWH01000027.1 GCF_000421145.1 Glaciibacter superstes DSM 21135
CAACCAACGCAAAGCCATCATCGCAAGAGACGGCGGCTGCATCATCCCCGGCTGCAACGCACCCGTTTCCTGGGTCGAACTCCACCACGTCACCGCCTGGCGTGACCGAAAAGAGACCGAAGTCTCCGGAGGCGTCGCGTTATGTTGGTACCACCACCACAGCATCGAAACCTCCGGCTGGAAAATCCGCATGGTAGGCGGTGTCCCTCAAATCAAAGCCCCCTACTGGATGGACCCCACCCAAATCTGGCGGCACACCAATGGCCACCGCGCCAACCGAGCCACCGACCCGGCCAACAGTCGACCCGGCAGCGGCGGAAACCCCACCCGCCACGCCGACCCCGGCACCAACCCTGGGCGCAGTGCGCCCGGCGACGGCCGACCCGCGCTCGAATAGCCGCACACGTTCTTTAGGATGGCGCCGAAGGCTGATCGATCAACAGGTGACATGCCTCAGCACCCCATCCGCCTCAGGAGTCCCAGATCGGTCCAAATGCCGGAACGCTGCGGCGTTCGAACTCGCCGACGACTCGGTCGGTAACGGACTTATTCGCGACGCAGATCACTGCATCCGCGCCCGAGGCGACATACGCGTCGTAGGCGAGTCCGAACACATCCGGCTTCCCCTGTTCTGAGGTGTTCCAGATCACCGCCTCGGGTTGCGCCGCGGTCACCTCGTCGACGAGTCCGTCGCCGTAGGTCTCCCGCGGAGTCTTTGTGACCCACACAAGCCGCGCACCCTGCGTGTCGGTCAGAAGGTGCCCGAGCACGGGACCGATGCCGCTTCCGGTGACCACATACAGCACCCGGGAAAAGAGCCGCTTCGCGTTTGCGACGCCGGCGGTCGGAATGCCCCTGATCCACACATGTGTCGGCGGGTGGTCGATGAACGTCGACGTCCATCCTCCGGCGCGAGAGACCACCATCCGGTATCCGGACTCCCCCGATGACGCGGGCACGCAAGCGAATGGGTGCCAGCCGAACAGCGGATGTCGGCTAATTGCACGCGTGGTACCCACCGGTGGCACATATCCATGATCCAATCGCACGACCGCCGCGTGGTCAGAGGGGCGCTCGACCGTGATCGCCACCCGCCGCAGCAACAGCCACGGCCAGACCGCGAGCAGGGTCGACACCACGAGCATCCAGAAGATGGGAGAGTTCAAGAGCGCCTCGCCGAAGGTGCGCGCGGGGGTCTGCAGTTGGGCGAGGAGCAACGCATTGATCCACGAAAACACCAATACGGCCCAGGTGCCGAAACGATGCGACGCCTCGAAGGCATCATGGTGCCGGGTGCGAAATCGCGGTGCCGCCATGGCGCAGATTGCGAGCAGTACAATCACGATGAGGAGCGCCATGGCCACCGAGACGTCGTCGTATCCCGGTTCTCCGTCGGCCCACGCTGGGGCGAGGAGCGCGACGTACACGACGTACCAGGCGGTGCCGGAGAGCGCACCGCCAACGTGCAGGCCGCCGACATGGTAATACTGTGCGAGTCGCCAGCGCAACCTCAGCGGCCATGAGGTTGGTGCCCGCGTCGCCAGCGCGGAGAGGAGGTTCACCATCCAGTGTTGGCGCGGCAGAATCGCGAAGAGGATGTTCAACTGCGAGATCGCCGCAATGATCTGCAGACTGTGCGCGTGGGGTTGCCACCATCCGGCCGCAGCCCCCCACGCGAAGACCAGCCCATTCAGGGCGAGCACGCCCACGAGGAGTACCACGTAAAGCATGACGCGCGCGCGGCCGCGCGGACGCGCCTCGGCGACAATCGAGGGCTCGGCCAGGTTCTCGCCAGGTGCAATCATGAACTCATTCTTTCGAACCGCGCCCCCGCACGGTAGTTCCGATATAATTGATCTGTCAACTATAATACGGGTGTGAATGATTCCCAGGCCACAACACGCGCCCGTCGCTCCCCCGCGGCGGATGAGCTGAGAACGTGGCGCAACTTCATCGAAACAACTGACGAACTTCGGTCGACGCTCGCGTCGCGACTGCAGAGCGAGTCCGGCCTATCCACCGGCGACTATGCCGTGCTGCTCGCCCTCAGTGACGCCGAGAATCGCACCCTACGCTCATCCGATCTGGCCTCGACCATTGGCTGGGCACGCAGTCGACTGTCCCATCACCTCGGACGGATGGAACGACGGGGTCTCATTCGGCGTGAAGAAGCCCAGACCGACAGCCGCGGGGCGGAAATTGCCCCCACCCCCACCGGCACCGAGGCATTCAGAGCGGCGACTGCTCCCCACCTTCACGCCATCCGCGAGCTCTTCATCGATGCCCTGACGCCCGCTCAGCTAACGGCAGCAGACGAGATCGCCGACGCCCTCAGCGCCCACCTCAAAGAAGGAGTGCACTGACGTTCTCGGCGTCGGCGCAGCAGGTATCTGATGCATGGGATGCCGGTTTCGCTCAGAGCTGATCTCTACAAGTTGACATGTCAATCAAATCCGATACTCTTCTAGTTGACACATCAATTAGAGGAGTATCGAGCATGACAAGCAAGAAGATCATCGCTGTGGTTGGCGCAACCGGGGCGCAGGGCGGCGGTTTGGCGCGAGCGATCTTGGCCGACTCCGACGGCACCTATTCCGTTCGAGCGCTAACGCGCGATCCCGAGTCCACAGCGGCCAAGGCTCTCGCCGCTCTCGGTGCAGAAGTAGTCGAGGCGGATCTTAACGACGAGCCCAGCCTCGCCGCGGCGTTCGACGGTGCTCACGGCGTTTTCGTTGTGACCAACTACTGGGCGGAGCTCACCGACGAAGAGGAGGCTGCGCAGAGTAGACCCGAGAGGGAACTGGCTCAGGCGGCCGCCGCTGCGGAGGCGGCCAAGGTCGCCGGCGTCGAACATGTCGTCTGGTCGACGTTCGAAGACACCCGGCACTTCTTCGGAACAGGCGAAAACAAGGCGCCGACTGTCGAGGGCTCGTACAAGGTCCCGCATTTCGACGCGAAAGCTGAAGCGAATGCGCTATTCACGGAGCGTGGTGTTCCGACCACATTTCTGCTGACCACATTCTATTTCGATGGTTTCTCCAGCGGTCAATTCCTCACTCGTGAGAACGGCAAGCTGGGCGTCACGTTGCCGATCGCCGACGGAAGAATGTCAGGGGTCGCGGCCGAGGACATCGGCAAGACTGCACTTGGGATATTCAAGCGCGGTGACGAATTCGTCGACAAGAGCGTAGGGGTCGCCGGCGGTCATCTCACCGGCGTCGAATTCGCAGAGGCGCTGACCGAAGCCCTCGGTGAAGAAGTCGAATACAGGCCGTTCACCTGGGACGAATACCGGGCATTTGAGTCTCCGGTCGCCGTCGAGGTCTCGAACATGTTCCAGTACTACGCAGAAAATGAAGCAGAGTTCACCGGAGCTCGGAATATCGCCCTCGTCCGTGAACTGAACCCAACGCTCCAGACCTTCCGCGACTGGCTCTCGAACAACGAACACTCCATCCCTCGGGATTAAGACACACCACTAACAGGAGATACGAACATCATGGATATGAAACTCGAAGTACTGGTCATCCCCGTCGCCGACGTCGACCGCGCCAAAGCGTTCTACGAGAAAGCCGGCTTCCGACTCGACGCCGACTTCAATATCAGCGAAGAACTCCGCATCGTCCAGGTCACCCCTCCGGGATCCGAGATGTCAATAATCTTCGGCACCGGGCTGAGTGAATCAGCGCCCGGCTCAGTGCAGAACCTGCACCTGACCGTCACCGACATCATCGCGGCACGCGAGGAACTCACCAGCCGTGGCATCGAGGTCAGTGAGGTCTGGCACGACGCCGACGGCCTCTTCCACCGCCCGGGCGGGCGGAACCGGGTCAGCGGGCCTGATCCGAAACGTGCAGATTACAATTCCTTCGTCTCATTCGAGGACCCTGACGGCAACGGGTGGTTCCTCCAGGAAATCGTCAACCGCGCTCCCGGGCGCTAGCACTCCTCGGCACATTCTCCAGAAAAGGACATCACCATGGCACTCCTAGACCGAATCTTCGGCCGCAACATCACCCTCGACACCCCGGGACCACCGACGAACGACGAGGAGGCAGTCGAGCGGTACGAGTACCTGCTTCGAACCGCAAAGTCTCACACCATCGAAAAGGCCCACGTCGAGGCATTCGAGAAGCTCACATCAGAGCAGCGCGATCTTGTATTCGAACGCTTCATCGCTGAACCTCCCGCAGGCGAACGCCCAGCCGATGCCAGTCCGGCAACACTGGCGAAGACGGCCACCCGCGCCGAGTCGCGTCAACCCGGCATCCTCACACGAGTCTTTGGCGACAACCGGGTCAATACCGGAAACGGCACCAACGGGGCCCACGGAGATTCCTTCCTGGGGACCTTCGCGACGTATGCCATTGCTTCAACCGCGATCGACGCGATCTTCTGGGCTGGCCTTGTCGGGACAACAGTCGTCGCTACCAACGCTGACTCCTCCGGCGACTCCTCCTCCATCGACGCGGGAAGCGGCGCTGCCGACACAGACTTCTTCGGCGGCTTCGATTTCTGAACCAATAGGTTCGCGGCAGCCGAAGATCTGTTGCCAGACGGATGCCGCGTCACCGCCTGGCGTGATGCCTTCGGCCAGAGCGTCAGGCCGGCCAGTCCGCCACAACGTGTTCGGCGACCCGGAACGCGTTCGCAACGATCGTCAACGCTGGGTTCACGCTTCCGTTGGTCGGATGCAGAGACGAATCACACACAACGACGCGTCGCGTTCCGTGCACCCGACCCCACGGGTCGGTCGCTGACGTTGCCGGGTCGTGCCCCATCCGTGCCGTGCCGCACGAGTGCTCGCCGGCAGCTGACGCGGTCGCTATACCGCCCTGTCGTCGCACGTCGCGGGCGCCAGCCGCCTGCAGCCACTGCTCGCCGGCGCGCGCCATGCCATCTTCCACCTCGCGGGATGCCCAATGCACGTCTTTACGCAGAGCTGCGCCCGGGCGACCCCAGCGGTCGCGCACCCTTTCGGCAAGTGTGACACGGGATGTCGCAAGCGGTATCTCCTGCCCCATTCCGAACACCCCGAATGCCCTGGCACGGTCGCCGCGCATCCATTCCTTATGGGCAGCGCCCCACGCTGGAACGCCCGGCATCGATGGGGACGACGCCGACGTCAGTGGCAGCATGCTCATCAGATCAACGATCACACCGCCGCCCCACGGGATGCTGCCCGCATGCACGTGATCGAGCGTGGCAATCGAATGGCCTGGGCCGACGAACTGTTTCACCGGCGTGCTGACCGTTCCGAGCATCGTCACGAATCGGTGGTCATGCAGGTTGCGGCCAAGCACATCGTTGCCGATTCCACTTGCCAGCAGCAGTCGCGGCGTTTCGATCGCACCAGCCGACACCACCACGATGTCGGCGCGCACGATCAACAGGGCCGGAGACGACGACGCATCCGCCATGATCGTGATCTCTGCGATGTCTGCACCGTCTCGAACTTCGATCACCTCTGCGTCATACAGCACGTCGCAGCGGCCGGTGGCAACTGCCCGCGGGATGAACGTGTTGTGCGAACCGTTCTTCGCATTCACCGGGCACGCATGCCCAACGCACTGCGGACAGCGCACGCACGCCGGTCGGCCGTCGTGCGTAATACTGTTGATCGCCAATGGAATCGGGCCCCAACCCCAGCCGAGCGCATCCGCTGCCGACCCGAGCAGCTCGCGGGCCGGCTCCGTTCCCATCGGCGGCATCGGATACCCGGCCGAACGCGGTGTGCGGCTGGTCAACCCGCCTTCTGCACCGGATACACCGAGTTCGCGCTCAGCGCGCGAGTAGTACGGCTCCATGTCGGTGTAATCGATCGGCCAATCAGCAAGAGAAGCGCCATCCGGATTGCCGTACACGCTTGCCATGCGAAAATCGTCAGGCATGAATCGCCACGCCATTCCCTGCCACACGCGTGTTCCGCCACCGAATGCATCGGCATTCAGCCCATACATCGCGGCGTCACCGTCGCCGTCGACGACGAGTTCACCGCCATCCTGCAGCAGCGCGACACGCGGATGCCCGGCACCAGGGCCGACGGACGACGCGTACACGGCGTTGCGTTTGCCGTGCAGATGGTCTCCGCGCAGAGCCTCATTCGGCAATTGCCGAGCCCGCTCGATCAGCAGCACGTGCTTTCCGGCCTGCGTCAGCACCTGGGCGGCGACACCGCCGCCTGGCCCACTGCCGACCACGACCGCGTCGTATTCGCTCTTCACCTGATCGGCGCGAATGCCCGCTATCGCATCGGGTTCGACAGGCACGATTCCCTCTGGGATCGCGCGGAAGCCCACCATGGGGAGCCCGATCGGCGTGCGCTTCTCGGCCACCGACGATTTGGCTGCGTAGTAGCCCTCCCAGCAGATTCTGCGCAGCGCCGCGAACTCGGCAACGCCGCCGGGATCCGCCGTAACCGATTCCGTGTTATCGAGCGAAACGAGCACCTGATCCTGCTCGTTATCGCTCAGCGCGGCAAACGAGGCAGCACCGGATGCGACTGCCGCGGAATCCAGCCGTTCGCTCAACGATTGCAGCAGCGGCTGCGCCCATTGCAGATCGTCACGGGCCGTCGCGAGGTAGGCTCCGACCCCGCCCTCCCATCCGTTCGGCCAGGAGTCGGCGGGGATCACCCGGTTGATCGCGGCACGGATGGCCGGGGTGACGAGGGCTTGTGCGATCGTGTGGGACTCACCGCCCGGCAAGCGAGCCTCCGATTCCGCCAACGCTGAAGTACTTGTTGAGTACGGAGAACAGGATGATCGGCGGCGCCATCATGACCACTGCGACGGCCATCACGAGCCCCCAGTTGGTTTGGTTCTGCTGGAAGAACGTCTGCAGCCCGATCTGGAGAGTGTAGTTGTCGTCAGAGCGAAGGAAGACCACGGCCACGAGGTAATCGTTCCAGGCCAGCAGGAACGAGAAGATCGCGGTGGAGAGGATGCCGGGAAGCGAGTTGCGCAGCACGATGCGCGTGAAGCTGCCGAACACCGAGGTGCCGTCCATCCAAGCGGCTTCTTCCAGTGTGATCGGGATGGAGTCGAAGTACGCGGCCATCATCCACACGGCGACGGACATTGTTGATCCGACGTAGATGATCGTGACGCCGGCGAGGTTGTCGACGAGTCCGATCTGGGCAAACAGGATGAACAGCGGGATCACTGCTGTGACGACGGGCAGAGACTGCACGATGAACAGGATGAGTGAGTATCCGGAGACGGCCCTGCTGCGGCCGCGCGAGAGCACGTATCCGGCTGGGGCGGCAACCGCGACGGCAACCACGACGGTCACCAGGGTCACGCCGAGGCTGTTCTTCAGCCAGGTTCCCACGTTGGTCTGACTGAAGACCAGGCTGAAGTTCTCCAGTGTCCAGCCCGTTGCCGTGCTGCCGAGCGATGGCTGCAGGGACAGCACGAAGACGGCGATGATCGGCGCGAGCACGACACCGGTGATGATCAGAATGATCACAAGCCTCCACCATTTGCCGCGATGCTCCGTCTGGGAGAGTGTGCGACGTTTGCCCGATGTGACGCCGACCTGGAGCTTGCCAGTGATCGGGACGTCAGTTGTGTCGGTGCTCATTCGATGTTCACCTTTCGGATCTGGCGGTAAAGCATCGTGGCGATGACCACGAGCACAAGCGTCATGATGAACGCGATCGCGACACCGGGGCCGGTCTGGAAGTTCTGGAACACGGTGCTGTATGCCAGGACCACGAGCGACCGTGTGGCGTTCACCGGGCCGCCGCCGGTGAGAAGGAAGATGGTTGGGAAGTCGTTGACGCAGAAGATCGTCATCAGAATCCAGCTGATGTACGTGGACCTGGAGATTATCGGAAGCGTGATCTGCGTGAACGTCTGCCAGCTGCTGGCACCGTCGACCTTGGATGCCTCGTACACGTTGATATCGACCGATGCCAGTGCCGATGACATCATCATCATCATGAACGGGAAGCTGACCCACACCTTGAACACGCACACCGTTACCTGGGCGAGCACGGGGTCGGCTAGGAACAGCACGTTCCCGAAGCCGAGCGCGTCGAACAGGATCGGCAGCGGGGACTGCGGGGTGGCTACCAGCCAGTTCCACGACGTGGCAGACACGACCACGGGAACGACCCATGGCAGAAGCAGCAGCACCTTGAACAGCCCGTTCGCGGGGATGCGGGTGCGTAAGAACAGCGCAAGCCCGAGGCCGACGGCCCAGCTGCCGAACACGCCGGTGACCGTGAAGACCAGCGTGAACCACGCCGAATGCCAGAACTCTGGCGTCTGAACGACGTTGATGTAGTTCGAGAAACCGACGAAGTCGCCTGCGCTGATCAGGTCGCCATTGCGCAGTGATTGCAGTCCTGCGTAGATCACCGGGTACAGGTTCAGAAGAACCAGCAGGATCAGAGACGGCAGCGCGAACAGCAGAAGAACTCGCGCGTGCGAGTTCTTTCTCTTCTTGGCTGGGCGTGCACCGGGCGACCGGCCAGGTCCGGCGACTCCAACGCCTCTGCGCGCCTTCTTAAGCGCTCCGGCTACGGACTCAGTCGACATGTACTTCTCCTTCGAAGGGGACTGCGCTTGGTAAGCGGCGCTGGGCTGATAGCGCTCAGAAAACGAGTGAACGGGTGAGCCCACCATCCAAAGAAGGGCTCACCCGATTCGACTCGTTACTTCATGAGGCCTTCGATCGAAGTCTGCAACTTCGTCAGGGCACCCTTGGCGTCGACCTTGCCACCGAGGATCGACTGTGTGAAGTCGAGCATCGGTGCGGTGCCGTCAACCGTGTTGGCGATGTTGTAGAACAGGCCGGATCCGCCCGGTGCTGCCCACGTCTTCAAGATGGGCTGCCAGTCGGCGAGGATCTTGACCTTGTTCACGTCGGCCTTGAACTCGCTGGTGTCGGCGATGGACTTCAGCGGCGGCAAGCCGATTCCGGTGTTTTTCGTCCAGAGCGGAGCCATGTTCTTGTAGTAGTACGTGAGGAACGCCTCCGAACCCTTCTGGCTCGGCGTGTTCTTGTACATCATGATGTTGTTCGGAAAGTACAGGCCACCCTTCGTGCCGCTCGGGCCGGTCAGCGGATCGCCGACAACCAGGTCGCCTGCGACATCGCCGACGGCTCCAGCAGGCAGGCCTGCACCGTCCCAGCCGAAGCCGAACTTCTTTGCCTTCCACTGCGACTCCACATTCGCGCTCGTGTATGTGGCTGCCGCCGGGTCGCTGTATCCGGCCTTCACGATCTCGAGGATGAACTCCATCGCCTGGATGTTCTCCGGCGTGACGCAATCCGGCTTCTTGTCTGCGTTGAAGAGGCCGCCACCGTTGTTGATCATGAACGCCGCGAGGATGTGGCTTCCGGTGAAGCTGCCGGCGCCCGAACCGAGGCCGAACCCGTACACACCGATCTTCTTGAGGGCTGCGCACACGTTCATGTACTCGTCCCACGACTTCGGGGACTCAACGCCCGCCTGCTCCATGAGTGACTTGTTGTACCAGGAGATGCGAACGTCGAGGTTGTACGGCACAGCCGCGTAGCCCTCGTCGGTCTTCATGGCATCGATCAGGCCGGGAAGGAAATCATCGTAGATGCCGTCCTTCTTCCAGCTGTCCAGCAGATCGTCTGCATAGGCGATCTTGCCCTGGTTGGCGAACTGGAATGCCTGCGTTCCACCACCAGAGCTGACAGCTGGGCCCGTGTTAGAGGCAACCGCTGAAGAGAACGTCTGGGTGAAGTTCGCCCACTGGATCGCCTGGTACTTAGCCGAAGGCAAGCCACTCTTCGGTTCGTACGCCAGCGTGATCTTCTTGTCGAGCGGGTTGAACTCGGTTCCGCCCCAGGGCATGTTCCAGAACTTCATCGTATCGCCGCCACCACCGCCCCCGCCGGTCGAGCACGCAGCGAGCAGCGCAGTTGCTGCCGCTCCGCCTGCAACGCCGATGAAGCTGCGCCGTGTAAACGCGGCGCCCGTGGATTGAGAAGTCATGACACTTTCCTTCCGGGCCACCGATGCATCAGTCGCGTAGCCAGATTCGTCGTTGAATGCAAAGTTGTCGTGTACGGCATGCAAAACTTTCGCACATCGGCGCGATAAGTATTTATCGCTTTGACGGTGTTGTCAACATTCCAAGCGCAAGAACTATCGTGACGGATGCGAGAACCTCGCTATTATGAGGCTATGAGTGAGCAAAAGGTTTCGTCGCGTCGCGCGACTCTCGCCGCAATCGCTCTCGATGCATCCGTGTCGATGTCAACAGTGTCGAAGGTCCTGAACGGACGCTCCGGCGTATCCGATCCAGTGCGGGATCGGGTTGAGCAACTGCTGCACTCGTCTGGCTACAGTAGGCGCGGCCTCGAGCAGTCGCACGCAAGTCTGCTCGAGCTCGTGTTCCCGAACGTCGACAGTGAATGGTCGCTTGAACTCATCCGCGGGGTGGACCGGGTCGCGCGTGAACACGGCATGAGCGTCGTGTTGACAGAAAGCGGAGATCGACACTCGCCTGCGCCTGACTGGATCGATGGCGTTCTGCAACGTCGCCCGGTTGGCGTCATCCTTGTCTTCTCTGACCTGCCTGCCGACCACAAGCGGCGCCTGCGCACCCGCAATATCCCGTTCGTCGTCATCGATCCGGCTGGGGACCCGGCACCGGATGTCCCTTCGATCGGTTCGGCGAACTGGGCGGGTGGGCTGATGGCAACGCGCCATCTGCTCGAACTCGGTCACCGGCGAATCGGCGTCATAACAGGCCCGGACGACATGATGTGCTCACGGGCGCGCGTGTCTGGATATCGCGCGGCACTCGACGAGGTCGGGATCGCGATCGATCCGAAGTTGATCGATTCGGGGACGTTCAGGTACGCGGACGGAGTCGAAGCCGGCACGCGATTGCTCGCGCAGGCCGATCGCCCGACGGCCATCTTCGCCGGGAACGATCTGCAGGCGTTCGGTGTATACGAAGCTGCCCGATCCGTCGGTCTTGCGATACCGAGGGATCTCTCCATCGTCGGCTACGACGATATTCCGCCTGCGCGGTGGATGGGGCCGCAGCTGACGACCGTTCGTCAGCCGCTGGCTGAGATGGCCGAGCAGGCCACACGCCTGGTGCTAGCCCTGCGTACAGACCCTGGTCGGTCGATCGCGCGCCTCGACCTTGCCACGAGTTTGATTGTCCGTGGCAGCACGGCACCGCCAAAGACGACGAAAGAGACACGATAGGTTTCGTTGCCGAGTGCAAAACTTGTGCGGTCCCGAGCCATCGCGTGAGCGTTGCAGCGCAGGCCATCTGCGTGTGAAAAGTATTCGTACGGCCGATTACCAGCACCAAACAGACGACAACGAGAAAGTTGATATGACTGAGAACACCAGCCAGAGCAGTACAGGCACACGAAACGCCCTGATCGTTCGCGGCGGATGGGATGGCCACCAGCCGGTCGAGACCACCGATTCGGTGATTCCGCACCTGGAGAGCAACGGGTTCACGGTGCGGGTCGAAGACTCGACCGCGGTTTACACCGACGCGGACTACCTGGCCACCGTCGACCTGATCGTGCAGGTGGTCACGATGTCCACCATCGAAAAGGAAGAGTTCGCCGGTCTGCAAACAGCGGTTCTGAATGGCACGGGCTTGGCCGGATGGCACGGCGGCATCGCTGACTCGTACCGCAACAATGCAGACTACCTGCACATGATCGGCGGCCAGTTCGCGCACCACGCAGGCAAGGATCCGGCCGAACGCACCGGTGAGCAGTCAGACAACTACATTCCGTACACGGTGCACATCACGGAACTCGGCAAGACGCATCCGATCACTGCGGGCAACGACGACTTCGAGCTGACCACCGAGCAGTACTGGGTGCTCAGCGACGATTACAACGACGTGCTGGCCACGACCACGCAGACCGTGCGCCCGTGGGATGCCTGGAACCGACCGGTCACAGCGCCCGCGATTTGGACACGCCAGTGGGGCAAAGGCCGCGTCTTCGTTTCTGCCCCCGGCCACCGCATCGAAGTACTTGACAACCCGAACGTGCGCACCATCATCGAGAGAGGTCTCCTGTGGGCGGCACGCTGAGAGTCGGAATCGTCGGCGTCGGAAACATCAGCGCACAGTACTTTGAGCACATCCCGAGCCTGCCAGGGCTGAAGCTCATCGCCGTCGCCGATATGAACGAGGCGCGCGCAGCAGAGGTCGCTGCCGAGCAGGGAGTCGAAGCACTCAGCGTCGACGCACTGCTCGAAGACCCGCGGATCGATGCTGTACTGAATCTCACGATTCCGGCTGCGCACATCGCGATCGGCACGAGAGCGCTCGAGGCGGGCAAGCACGTATACGGCGAGAAGCCTCTCGCACTCGACCCGGCCGAAGCTGCGCCGATGCTCGAACTGGCTCGTGCTCGCGGGCTTCGGGTCGGCAGCGCTCCGGATACGGTGCTCGGCACCGGCATCCAAACTGCACGCCAGGTGCTCGACGCCGGAACGATCGGCGACGCGGTCGCAGCTGCAGTGCACTGGTCTGCGCCAGGTCACGAGCGGTGGCATCCTGCGCCGCAGTTCTATTACCAGCCGGGTGGTGGGCCGCTCTTCGACATGGCGCCGTACTACCTGACCAGTCTTGTGACGCTGCTCGGTCCTGTTGTGCGCGTGTCTGGCGGCGTGACCCGCTCGACGCGAGCACGCACAGTTGCAACCGGACCTCAGGCGGGCGCAGCCATCCCCGTCGATGTTGACACGCACGTGAGCGCGATTCTCGAGCATGCAGGTGGGCAGACGTCGACCGTCACGGTGAGTTTCGAGGTGTGGGCGTCGCGTGCACCGCTGTTCGAGTTGTACGGCACTGACGGCACCATCGCCGTGCCAGACCCGAACCGGTTCTCCGACCCCGTCGAGGTGTGGACGACATCAGAACCCGAGTGGCGCGAGGTGCCAGTGTCTGGCGGATTCGCGGATGCAGGGCGCGGGTTCGGCCTGGCGGATATGGCGCACGCGATCGAAACGGATCGACCGCACCGGGCATCAGGCGAACTGGCGTTCCACGTGCTCGAGATCATGGATGCGATACTGCGCGCAGGCCAGGAACATCGCGTCATCGAGCTGACCAGCACAGCGCCGCGCCCGGAAGCTGTGCCGCTGGGCGCGACGCCTAACACCTGGTGACGTTCAGGCGTCGGCCGCCAGACGGATGCCGCGTCACCGCAACGCTCGGTCAGTTTCGGAGTTGTCCTGGTGCGCGCCCTGCCACATCATGTCGACCTGGACGAACTCTTGGGCGTAGCAGCGGCCTTCTGCGCCCGACGTGACGGAATCGTTCGATTTGACGTAAGTAATGTCCGTGCCGGATTTGTTGACGCTTCCAAGGGGGTACCCGGCCGCGGTCATGCAACCTGAGTAGCGGTCGAATTGCGCGTAGTACTCCGCATCGGTGACCTCGCCATCTGCCATCGCTGCGGCCTGCTGAGGCGATGGTTCGAGAGGAACAGCGCGAGCGGCCCAAGACGCCCAGACCACGTATCGCTTTCCTTCGCCCGCGGAGACCGTCAACGTATGCGCAGGCGCGTCGTCCACAGTGAAATAGCTTCCACTCCCAGCAGAGCCCGTGGATGCCTCATCGCAAATTATGGTCGTCGCGGCTTTTCCGTCGACGAGGAACTCGAACCTTCCGGGGTCTGCGCAGCGGAATGCGACCGCAAGCTCGACTGCGCCGTCCGGCACTGCACCGAGCGGTTCGACAGTGTTACCTTGCCCGTTGATCACCACGGGTTCTCCAAACAGCTGCGTATCGTCATAGACAAGCGCGGCGACCATGTTGTCCACGGTCACTGGCTTGTGCTTTTCTGGTGCGTTGAGAGCGACGGCAGACACGGCTCCGGTCAGCGCTCCCGCGAGAGCAAATGCGGCAATCGGCGCGACGATGCTCCATCGACGTCGAGTGGGGACGGGCGCAGCTGACGCGGTGGCCACGAGCATCCGGCGCAGTTCAGTGTCGCGTTCGCTTCTGGGTATCTCGCTTCTGGGCATCTCGCTTCTGGGCATCTCAGAGGGCATCATCAATCACACCTTCCGGCCGCAGTGCTGTAGTTGATTCGTTGATGGTCCCGCGCAGCCGCGCTTTGGCTCGCGAGAGCCGGGACTTGATCGTGCCGACGCGCACACTCATTATTCGGGCGGCGTCCTCCGCACTGACGCCCTCGAGCACGCACAGCGTGAGAACCTCTTGGTCAATCGAAGAGAGTCCCTTCAGAGCCGTCACCGCTTCACCATCGCCGAACTGCTCCGCGTGATCTGGCTGAACTTCGCCCGCGGGAAGGCGTCGGAGTGCGGCTCTGTAGCGACGCGAAGCGCGGGTCAGATTGCTCGCGGTGAATGTCGCGGTTCGAAGGAGCCACGGCAGCATCGAACCGTCAATAAAACGGATGTCGTTGCGCTTGCGCCATGCCTCAAGGAATGTCACGGCCACGACGGCGTCCGCGTCAGACCACGACGGGGCCAGACCGCGAGAGTGCCGGTACAAGCGGGCGCGATGACGGTCGAAGACCTCTCCGAGGGCGTGTCCTTTGCCCGCGAGAGCTTCGGCCCACGCTTCCTCATCATTAACGCTCACACTCTGAAGTGTCCACGACCTAGCAAAGGGTTCCCCCCGACACGGGCAATCTCTCCGACCTCCTCAGAAAAGTGACCGACCACTGAAAAAACAAAGGCCCCCGATTTCTCGGGGGCCTTTCTTGTTCGCTGAGAGTTATGCAAACCAATTCACTCAGATTTGCAATCAACCCACTGTGGGTTGATTGCAAAACTCAAACGGACAAAAACTTCCCTGCTATGAGAAGGCGCCTCCGCCTCACTTCTACCCGGATTTACAGCGATCCTCTCCCGATTGTCCGAAAATCCTCTCCGATATCGTCGACTATCTTGCGCTGAGTGTCGAACACCGATGCCTGCGACAGAACGGATCCGTCCGCCCAGATTGAGGCCCATTCCGTGTTGCAGATAAGGCATCCTTGCGGGCATTTTTACCAGGCGGGGTAAACGGCAGGTCAACCACGGCAGGGCTGCTGCAGCTCTGTTGGAACGGACCAAGCCTGCGGACCGACCGTCTATCGGACGCTCCCTGGGCAACGCTTTGATCGCCCCAGGGTTACAGCACTTGGAGAGCGTTCTTGTCGTCGCGCTCTCAGCGGGAGAGTGCGTGAAGAACGGAAAGGTCGCCGTGGCGGCTTCGACGAGGAGGTCAACGGCGGCAGCGACGGCGCGCGGGGGTGCGGCACAATCCGCACCGATGCTTAGTGCCAAATCCTCGGTATGGACGGCGATTTCGACAAGCCGGGTTCGGAGGTATTCATTTAGGAGCAGCTCTTCTCCGGGGCGGTGCGCGACAGCCACACGGCGGTCGGCCGGCTCTGTGCTGAGGCGCGTCTGAAGCTACTGAAGAGCAAGGCTGGCATCGTTGGCGGATCGCTTTGGGCCGGACGTGACCGAGCAAGTTCCGACTGGAAACCCTCGCAACCAAAGCTTGCCCGCTCGATCCGGATATTCGAGGAGGATCGAAGTCACTTCGTCGGTGGTCTGCGCCCAATGGTCGAAATCCGCCGCGTTGGGGTGTTGCATCAGCGGGTCCAAGGTCACGCGTCGATGCTACGGCTCATCTGAAGTTAGAACCATGCCAACCATCCTCCGCGGCATCAAGTCGGCGCGCTGGTCGCGGCGCAACTCCCGCGCCACCACATCGAACCGATTCCCTCACGCTCGAGAAGGCGATGTCCTGCTGGAGCCGTAGAAGGATCCGATCGCTCAGATCGCGCGCGGTGGCGCTGAGGTACGGCGAGCAGATCGCCGCCGAGGCCTCCGCGGGTCTCGTCAGCCGCGGCCTCGCCATCGTCAGCGACACCTCATACGGAATAAGTGGCATGGCCCACCGGGCGGCCCTCGCCCGCGACGGCATCGCCGCGGCCTCCCTCGCCGGAGGAGTCGCCCGCTGCTACCTGGCCGGCCACGAACAGCTGCTAACCCGCATCCCAGCCGTAGCGCGAAGGACGTTGAAAGTGTGTTTCTAGCCGTGTTGTGACCCCATATCTGTAGCTCGTTCGATATGAATGTCGCATGGCAGTGTTGATGCGCATCCGAGTGGCCCCTTACGCAGAGAGCGGGCTCCAGGGGGAGAGCAATCTCGCTGGCCCGTACCTCGTGGACCAACAGATCGACGTGGTGCGGGAGACCTTCCTCTTCGGCAGCACGCAGGAGGTGCTGAACGCCGCCGACCAAGCGGGTGCCTACCGGCAGGCGCACAGGAGGAGTGAGCTGTACGTACGCCCCACAGCCATACCGGCGTCTACGGCGACTCTCGATGACTACCACGCGATAAACGAGATCTGGGCAGTGGACGAGAGGGGTGCGCTGTCCGCCTGGAGCTTCTTCGATCGCCGCGACCTTCCCGTTCGGGACGTACTGCGGGCGACGCTAGACGGCTACAACCATCTGGACTTCCTGGACGTAATTATCGCGTCACCGGCGGGGCGCGGCGGGGACACTACCGCGTTCTCGTGGATCGAATTTTTTGGCGGCCTCGGCCTCGGGCTAGCCACGAACATCGTATGGGTTGCAGCTACGCGCGCCTTGGCACGGATGGGAATTATCGTACGCACGAAGAGAGAGGACGCCGAGATCGCCCGCATTGCAGCAATGTGGGTATCGCGCGGGATCTCGTCCTCGTTCCGGCTGCGAAGGTGGCTAGAGATCAAGGAGCAGTGGAGTGCTGTCGAGGTCGCCCAACGCTTGAGCCTGGAGACCGAGCCGGCCCTCCGTCTACTAGTCGCGCTTGGGTACGAGCCGTTGGTGGACGATCCCGATGCGTTCATCCTCGGCACCGGAAAGCGAGCCAAGGGGCGCCGGAGCCGGTGGCTCAAGCAGGAGACTGACTCACAGATCTTCGGGGCTTGGTGACCGACAGCGTCGCATCCGGTCCCACCGCGCTGGGCGCGTCATGGGGGTGATTGGTTCTTTCCTCCCGAAGCCCCTCGACGCGGCAATTGTTGGAGGCCTGAGACTCGCGCGCATGGCGCCGCGCTATGCCGCTTCGAGCCGGTAGAGGGCAGATCACCCCCAGTGCCTCCGAAGCCGCCGAGGAGGGTTCGTAGGACAACCTTGGGTGCGAGGATCACTCCCTTTCGAGCAAGAAGAACCGACCTTCGGGCGGTAGCTTGGTCAAGCACAAACGATGGGAGACACTCATTCAATCGAAGGCATCGAATCTGGCCGTAACGCCGACGCTGTATCACTACACGAACGCACACGGGCTGGTCGGGATCATAAAGAATCGGGAGCTCTGGGCTACGGAGGCGAACTACTTGAATGATCCATCAGAGGTGAGCTACGCCAGTGGAGTTTTGATCTCGCTCCTCGAACGACGCATCAGAGACGGACTCGGTGAAGCCGAATCGGAGCGCGCCCTGCAAGCTGTCAATTGACCGGGCCCACGAGTCCACCGCCGGTCGTGTGGACCGCTGTCAGAACCGAGCTCGACTGTCAGAGAGATCGTGCCCGGATCGTCACATCACTAGTGCGCGGGTCAAACGGTCAGACCGCGGGGAAGGCGTACCTCGAATCGGTATCCGTCCGCGATGTTCCGCACGGTGACCCCGCCCGAGTGGGCTTCGACGATGCCCTGGACGATGGCCAGGCCGAGACCCGCGCCTGCGGATCTCCCGAGCAGCGGCTGAGGTGTACGTGATGATGTGCCACGCCAACCTGTCCTGAATACCTCGGACAGGTCGTCCTCGGGGATGCCGCCCCGGCATCCGAGACGCTGAGGATGACGTTGCCATCGGCGTCTTCGGAGGTCTCGATGGACACCTCGCGCCCCGGCGGGGAATGCTGGATCGCATTGATTTCCCGTGTTCTCAAGGGATCGAGCCAGCGTGGCCCGCGGATTCGTGGCGGGCGAGAGGTGACTCATCGAGACAGGAAATCTCGGAGAATCTGAACTATGCCCGAAGCGGTGTACTGGTGGCTTTCGCCTTGTATCGTCTGCCATTGAGCGTTCGGAAGCACTTCCGCGAGACGATGGACGGCCTTGTGCTGGTAGGCGGGGCTCTCGCTACCGACCATCACCAGAGTGGGGATTGTGATCGGTTGGAAACGATCCAGGGATGCCGGATCGCCCTTCTGCGTATCCCCCATGATCAGCCCGTCGTACGAGATGGTGTGGGTCACGCTCTCCAGGGCGCGCCAAAGGGGAATCTCGGTGATCCCCGCAGCCGCCTCAGCCGGCACCCCCACCGCCTCAATCATGAACAGCTCGAACGCGTCGCCGCGTCGTCCGTCTGCGACCAGCGCATCGAACCGCTCGGTGAAATCAGCACTTCTCTGCGGGTATCCCGCGTACACGTAGAACGGCGGCTCATAGCAAGCAAGTCGCGAGATCGGGAGGCCGTGAAGCACCGCCTCGAGCGCCAGGACTGCACCGGAAGACTCGCCGAACAGAGCGGC
>NZ_ATWH01000028.1 GCF_000421145.1 Glaciibacter superstes DSM 21135
CGGTGACGTGGTGGAGTTCGACCCAGGAAACGGGTGCGTTGCAGCCGGGGATGATGCAGCCGCCGTCTCTTGCGATGATGGCTTTGCGTTGGTTGGTGGTGAAGCAGCGTTGTTTGCCGCCGAGGTGGAGGATGTCGCCGTCATCGCCGTAGATGATGGTTTGGTAGCCGCCGGCGCACATCATTTGCCGCACGGTCTTCAGGTTGATGGGGTCTTCAACACCGTCGATCCAGCCGACACCGGTGTTTGAGGCCAGGTCTTGGGCGTTGACGTGGACCATGACGGTGGGGGCTGCACCGCCGAGGGTGGGAGTGTCGGCATCGCGGGTGATGCGTTCCAAAGCGGCGCGGAGGATGTCTGCCCTTTTCTCGCCGATGGGCCGGGCGGGGCCGGCGAACTCGGTGTCGAGTTCAGCGCCGGGGATGATCTCCCCGGCTTCGATGCCTTCACGGTTCTCAATGTCTTGGTCGCGTTGGGCGACGATCTGATCGAAGGTGGCTTGTTCCTTCTTGCTGGGGAACGACGGGGTTGCGGCGTGGGCGCTGAGGTAGGTGTCGAAGAGGCCGTTTAGGACGCCGCGCATTTCGGGGGTCACGCCGCCGCGGAGCGGGTAGAGGCCGTTGCGTATGCGTCCGAAGCCGAAGTTGCTGCGTGCTTCGGAGGGTTCTTCGTTGGGTGCTGTCCCGTCGGGGTCGAGGCGTGCTTTCCACACGTTGACTTGGATGCGCAGCAGGTCGGCGCTGAACGCGAACCCCGTATTGCGCTCCGCACCCACGTCGCCCGAACCATCAGCACCGTCGGTACCATCAGCACTGTCGGAATCAACACTGCTGGCGGTCTCGGCATCGGCGGCTCCGATGGCGGAGGCGATGAGGGCGTTTTCGGCGGCGGCGAGGTCGTCGGGGGTGCAGTGGTTGGTGAGACTGGTGAGTCCGTTGACGATCACGTCTGCCTGATCGAGTGTGATCAGTCCCGCGGTCAGCGCCGCATTCACTGCGGGGAACAACGGTGGAAGGACCGTGCCGCCCTGTGGGCGAGGCTGAACCCGGTTGCCGAGGTTGATGCGGCGGGCCGCTTCTTTCCCTGAGACACCGGTGACGCGGGTGATCAGGTCACGACCAGACTTGCAACCGCGTTTCCATGCCAGCGACTCCCGGCCCAGGTGCCGGGCGGAGCGTTCCTCGACCTGGTGGGCGGTACCGACCCGGCCGGCGTCCACGAGCCGGCCGACCACCTCGAACCCGTCGAGAGCTTCAACGTTTTCGTCATCGTTCATCCTGGTGAACGACGCCCCAGCCAGCGACTCCCGGATGAGATCCGCAGCGATCTGAAGCGCATCCTTCAACGGCAACGCAGCAGTGGCACCTGCGGGAGTCGGGGCCGTCATCGTCATTGAGCCGGGTCACCTTCCTGATACCAGTCGAGCGGGGTTTCTTGGTATCCCAAAGGTAACAGAGATAGAACATAAAAGCGAGAGAATTCTAACAATAGTCCTCACGAATTCGAATGAAAATACGATTCACGCGAACATAGCGATACAGCCTTCATCTGACGATGCAGTACTCGCTGAACCGAGATGTCACTTCGGGCGCATTGACCCCGGCATGTTCGCGATTGCCGGTGCCGTGCAGTTTCTCTTGTCCCCAACGGCACGCGCGGCGAACTGTTTTGAGCCATTCGCAAGTACGGTGGCATCGACATGGCTCAGCCTCGCCTGGTCCAGCGGTGGCGCAGTGCTCATCAGCCTCGGAGTTCTCTTGGGACAACACAGGGGCAAATGGGCCCGGGGACACTCTCCCTGGTACTCAGCGCCTTCCTCGTATTCCCGGTGCTCGCGCTGGTGCTCATCTTGGGGACTGGATACTCAGAGAGCGGTGCCGAGGCACGCGCCGCATGCGGCTTGAGTGAGGCAGGGTCACTTGCCAAGTCAGCACTCATCTATCTACCGATCATCAGCGCTTGTCTGGTTGTCTTCCTGGCCCGGTTCGCACGGATGCGTCCCTGGATGGTCGCTTCCGTCGCACTCATCGCGAACTGTGCCCTCTGGCTGATATTCGTCGCCGTCAATCAACCGTTCAGCTCCGGCGGGTAGGTGGCCGCTGCCTGAGATCTGCCGGTTAGAGTTGAGTCGGCCAGAGCCCGGTACCACTCCGCCTGGCGCATTGTGTCGGCTCGAGGCATCCGTCTCGCCCTGAACACCCCATTTGATCTGAGGATAGCTGTGAGCCTGATCCGCCTGAACGACGTCAGCATGGAGTTCGACGGGCGACCGGTGTTGCGGGAGGCGTTCCTCAAGCTGCGCAAGGGAGACCGCGTCGGGCTCATCGGCAAGAACGGCACGGGGAAGACCACGTTTCTCGAGTTGGTGCTCGGGCGGCAGCAGCCGACGGGTGGTTCTGTCGATGTGACCCTCGGCACAACGATCGGGTACTTCTCACAGTTCTCTGAGCTCGACGGCGAGCAGAGCACGTGGCAGACGTTGAGTGGGCACTTGGTCACCGTGCACGAGACGCAGGCTCGCCTCGACGAGATCGGGTCGCAGCTCGCCGAGCCCATGGACGACAGCGCAATGACGCGATTGCTCACCGAGCAGGCCGAACTGTTCGAGCGCATGGATGCCATCGGCGGCTGGACGTACGAGAACACGATCGACACCGTGCTCACCAGTCTTGGGTTCGACGAAGAGCGGCGGCACCTGCCGGTTGATCAGCTGTCGGGCGGATGGCGCAACCGTGCCGCGCTCGCGCTGATTCTCATTCAGGCACCTGATGTTCTCCTGCTCGACGAGCCCACGAACTTCCTCGATCTCGATGGTGTGCGGTGGATCGAGAACTGGTTGACGGGATTCGCCGGTGCGGTGCTCGTGGTCTCGCACGATCGCCAGTTCCTCGACGCGATGGTCACCCGCATCGTCGAGATCGAGAACTTTCGCCTGCAGGAGTACGAAGGGAACTACTCGGCCTACGTGCCGGCCAAGCACTCGCGCCTGAAGATGCTCGAGCGACAGTTTGCGCACGAAGAGGAACTGCTGGTTTACGAGCAGGCGGCGAGCACCGCCCGACGAGAGGCGGCGCGCAATCCGGCGAACGCGGCATCCCGCAAGCTCGCCGAGATCAAAAAACGCCAGGCGCCGCGCCCGATCGACCAGATCATCACCGGAATCTACGACGGACTGCGCTTCAGCAACGACCTGCTCGCCGTTGACGGGCTCGCCAAGGGATTCGGTGGAATTCCCCTCTTCGAAGGGCTGTCGTTCAGTCTGCACCGTGGCGATCGTGTTGCCGTGCTCGGGTCGAACGGCTCTGGCAAGTCGACGTTGCTCGACGTGCTCACCGGTGACATTGAAGCGGATGCCGGAAGCGTACGTTGGGCGAGGGGTGTGCGGTTCGTGTCGTACAACCGGGTGTATGCAGAGCTGGATCTGGGTGACACCGTCGGCCACGCTGTGAACGCCTTTCCCGATTCGCTCGCGCTCACCGCCACCAAGAAGAGTGTCAACCGCTTTCTCTCGATGCTCCAGTTCTCGGACGCCGACTTGAAGCAGAAGGTCGGGACCCTCTCGGGCGGTCAGCGAGCCCGCGTCGCGATCGCACAGTGCCTGCTCTCCGGTGCCGGCGTGATCGTGCTCGACGAGCCGACGAACCATCTCGACATCACGAGCACTCAGGTGATGGAGCGGGCGCTCACGCACTTCCCTGGTGCGGTGATCGTGGTCAGCCACGATCGCTTCTTCGTTGACAAGCTCGCTGACCGTCTACTGATCTTCGACGGCACGCCGCGCGTCACCGAGACGGCAGCAACCGGGGCGCTCTGAGGAACGCCTCGGTCGTCACACCTAACCGTCGTTGACATGGATGGCTGCCAGTACGGCAGAAGCCCCTTTAGCCAATCGGATGCTCAATTCGATCCATCAGCTGCTGGCAGCGGTCGGTAACGCACGGTGATCGCCGCAGCGACGTCGTCGCCAACGAGGTTCTCGAGTCTGATTGGTGGTCCATCGTGCGCGTCGAACAGACGGATCCCGCGCCCCAGGAGAATCGGGATGATGTGAAGCTCGATGCCGTTGACAAGGCCGCGCTCGAGAAGCTGCCGGCCGATCGACGCAGAGAAGACCTCAAGATCCTTCCCTCCCGCGGCTTCCAGCCCGATCGCGGCGGCTTCAGCTACGTCGCAGCTAAGAACCCGCAAGCCCTCCACTGCCTGTGCGTCTTCGGGATGGTGAGTCAGCAGGAACACCGGACCATTCCAGCCGCCCCCGTAGATGCCGTCGATGCTCGGATCAACATCGAACGAATCCCGTCCGCACAGGACCGCGCCCACAGCTTCCGCGTAGGCCTCGAATGCTCCTGGAGGAAGCTCCGAGAAGCCGGACATCCAGTCCGTCTCGTGATTTGGGCCGGCGATGAAGCCGTCGAGCGACATGGTGAAGTGAAGCATCACCCGGCCGGCACCGGGTTCTGTGGCGGTGACGCCGGCTGGGCGGTCTCCCTTGGTTGTGCTCATGGTTATCTCTTTCCCGTTTTGGCAAGGCGTGAACGCGTGTTCATGAACACTAGTTCATGGTAGTTTTGTCGTCAACCCTCTGGAGGTCGACACCCTTGGCGCGCGCTGCACGAGACACTGACGAAGTACGCAACGAACTACGCAAGAAACTGCTGACGCACGCACGCAGCATCGTGAAGCGAGAGGGAACGAAGGGCCTGACGATGCGGGCACTCGCGAGAGAAGCCGGAACAGCTGTCGGGCTCTCGTACAAGGCATTCACCTCGCGGGACGAGTTGCTGTGGGAGTTGGCCTGGGGCTCGCTCCGGGAGCTCATTGCACAGATCGATGACTGGTCCGAACGCACCGGCGGCGATCTGGCCACGAGGATCATGGAATTCGCCACTCTTCATTTCGACTCTTTGGCACCCGACCTCGTCGACCAGGTGAGCCGGGGTCCTCGTGGCGACGAGTTCCTCCGCGCGGCGGCTGCAGCGGGTGCCACTCGCTCGTGGGCGGCCGTCATGACTGCATTCCTCGAGTCTCGACAACGAACCGGCGAG
Source organism: Glaciibacter superstes DSM 21135 (assembly GCF_000421145.1). Taxonomy (GTDB): domain Bacteria; phylum Actinomycetota; class Actinomycetes; order Actinomycetales; family Microbacteriaceae; genus Cryobacterium; species Cryobacterium superstes. The sequence continues at coordinate 5,046 of NZ_ATWH01000028.1, forward strand.
GTCCGCGAAGACGCTGACACGCAGGCCTTTGGCTTCGTCCTGACCGCCGCAATTCACCACGTGCTGGTCACTGAGCCCCCGTTGCCTGTCCCGGATCGTCCGGCCCTCGCCCGGCACATCGCGGGCGTCGCGGCCCTGCTCACAAGCAGACCGTGAAGAGCGAAACGCTGCCTAAATGCCAGCTCAACTCAAGGCGGCGAGCACCTCGTTCAGCGCCTCTGTCGACGACGGATGCGTGTAGATCGAGTCCCTCAGCGCCGTGGCCGTGATCTTGTGACGAATGGCCAAGGCGACCAGGTTGATCACCTCCTGCGAGTGCACGTGCATCAGCGCAGCGCCCAGCACCTGGTCAGTGGCCCCGTCGACGACGAACTTGACGATGCCTCGTGGGTCACCTTCGATTTTTGCCCGCGGCGCCGCGGCGATATCCGCCATCTTCTTGACCCCGACTTGCACGTCGTAGCCCTCACTGCGCGCCTGGTCTTCCGTCAGCCCGACCCTGGAAAGCGGCGGGGTGAGGAACATCGTGTACGGCACGGCTACCCGGTCGTCGGTGGAGCGCTGACCGTCACCGAACAGCTGATCGGCGATGGTGCGATTGTCATCGAGCGAGACATAGGTGAACTGCGGACCACCATTGACATCGCCAACGGCGAAGACCCCCGGCGCACTGGTGCGCAGGTACTCATCGACGACGACGTACCCCCGATCATCCGTTGTCACTCCTGCCCGCTCCAGCCCAAGCCCTTCCGTTGCCGCCGACCTGCCCAGCGCCACCAACACCGCATCGGCATCAATCTGATGCTCCTCGCCGGCGGCCAGGTACGTGATCGAGGCCCGGTCGTCCCCATCGACGACGGAGGTCACCGTAGCGCCCGAGATAATCGTGACCCCGTCGCCGCGCAGCACCTCGGCGACGGTCTCGGCCACATCGGCGTCTTCGTGGCCCAACAGGCGCTCGCCGCGGTCGAGCACCGTCACCGCCGAGTCGTAGTGCGCGAACATCCCAGCGAACTCCAGCCCCACATAGCCGCCACCGACCACCACGAGCGAGCGAGGCAACGGCGAGACATGTTGCAGGGTCTCCGAATTGTGGATGCTCCCGCCGATCTGTGCACCGTTGATCGACGGCACGGCCGGCACCGAACCGGTGTTGATGATCACGGTGTCGGCGGTGATGCGCAGGGTGTCGTCCCCGCCGGTTACCAGAACCTCGCGTTCACCGGTGAATTCCGCACGCCCAGAGACCAGGAGCACAGAGTCGAGCTGATCGAGCAGGGAGAAGTTCTTCTGTCGCATGGCCGCCGTCAGCGTGTCGCGCCTGGCCACAGCAGCGGCGAAATAGTCGTCTGGATCGTCGGACTCACGACGCACGGCTGCGTCGTGGATAAGGATCTTGGTGGGCACGCATGCGACATTGATGCATGACCCGCCGATCATGTCGGCTGACTGCTCGATCAGCGCGACTCGCTGCCCAAGGCGCGCCGCGGTACCGGCGAGAGTCTTGCCGCCCTTGCCCCACCCGATGACGAGCAGATCGACATGTTCCTCGTGGTCGGCCTTGCCGAGTCGGTCGGTCATCTCACTTCCCTTCGATGGACAGTCGGGCCACTCGTGCGAACCATCCGCTGCGAAGCGGAGGTCGAGTCGGAAGCTCGCCCTCATTCTCAGCCTACGCGGCACTGGCATTGGCATTGGCGCTGGCAATGGCATCCCAGCAGCTAGATTTAGTAAATGGTGAATCTAACCGAGACGCTCGATCGCCCGGGCTGCGCCCTGCACTACGCCGACCTGGGAGGCGATGGCCCCGCGCTGCTCCTCAGCCACGGCGCCGGTGCAGATCACCACATGTTCGATCATCAGGCGCACCACCTCACCTCACGCGGGCACCGGGTCGTCGTCTGGGACATGAGGGGGCACGGGGTTTCCAGGCCGAACTCTTCTGGCTTCACCGCGCAGGGCGCCGTTGACGACGTGCTCGCGCTCATTCAGCAACTGGAACTGGACCGGCCCATACTCGCCGGTCACTCCCTCGGCGGCAACCTCTCGCAGAACCTGGTCCGGCGCAGCCCAGACGACTTCCGTGGGCTCATCGTGATGGACTCAACGTGGAACACGGGGCCCCTCACCCGCGTGGAACGACTACTCCTGTCGATCGCGGCTCCGTCGCTGTCGCTCATCCCGGCACGGTCACTTCCTCGGATCATGGCGCGCGCATCCGCCGTCACTTCCGGTGCCCAAGAGGACGCCGTTCGAGCGTTCTCGCAGATGAGCAAGCAGGAGTTCATCGCCGTGTGGAGGGCGACCACCGAATTCGTCGCCCCCGATTCGTCGTATACGACACCCGTGCCACTCTGCCTCATCCGCGGAGAGAAGGACTCGACAGGGAACATCGCCACGGCAATGCCGCAGTGGGCAGAGTTCGAAGGCGTCGGCGAACATGTCGTGCCCGGCGCCGGCCACCTGGTGACTCAGGATGCTCCTCACGCTGTGAGCGCCATCCTGGAGTCTTTCCTGACCAGCGTGAAGAGCGGGGAGTGAGGTCGTGACCCGATCTCAGCGCGACGCCTTCATCCAGGGAGTCGGCGACCTGCTCGCATCCTGGAATCTGTCGCACGCCACCGGCCGGGTTTACGCCCAGCTGCTGCTCTGTGAAGACCCGATCTCCCTGGCGAGCATCGGCACGTCGATCGACCTCAGCAAAGGGGCGGTGAGCACGTCGGTGAGGGAGCTGGTCTCGTGGGGGCTCGCGCGCACCATCCCGCAGCCGGGCAGCAGGCTGCTCCTCGTTGAGGCGGTCGGCGGGCTCGAGTCGCTGCTCGCCGCCAGCCACGAGCGGGCGAAGGAGTTCGTTCGCACGCTGAGGCTCGGCGATGAGCTCGTTCACGGCGCTTCCGCGCGGGAGCGACTCCATGACGTCACCGCACTGTTCGAGAACTACGTCGACGCGGGCGAGCGGATGCTCGAGCAGCACCGCGCAGATCGGCGCGGCTGACGCGAAACCACCGATGGTGTCGGGGCCAGCCCGGGCGCCCAGGAACGCATCACCCAGGCCATCCTCGCCGCGACTCTCAGCTACCGGTCAGCGAGGATGCCGATGACGGTCGCCTTGCGCACCGCGTCCATGCGGGGGGCGGCGCCGAGCTTGCGATACAGATTGCCGGTGTGCCGCTTGACCGTTCCCACTCAGCCTGCCGTTCGCGCGATTGCGATAAGAGCGCGCGCGGCGTCATGACGCGGCTGAGTGCCGCCCTGCCAGATCGCAGACAGCGCGCGACGCAGAATGAAGCCCTCCATTGGTACGTCAACGAGCCTGCCGAGCGAGATGTCATCCGCTATCGCGAGCGAGCTCAGCGCACCGGGCGCAATGCCGGAGACGATGGCGGTGCGCACGGCCGCATTCGTAGAAAGGCTCATCCGTGGCGGAGCGATCTCAGAGCGCTCGATCCCGGCCTCGGACAACAGCTGCTCTAGCGACAGTCTCGACCCCGAGCCGGCCTCACGGGTTACCAGCGGAGTGCGAGCCAGTTCGATCGCGGTCAGCGGCGTTGTGCGTTCTGCCCAGGGATGACTCGGGGCAACCGCAACTTTCAGCTCATCGAATCCGATCAATTGCACCCTGAGATCGTTCGGGAGGGCGGGCGTTTCGATGAACCCAAGCGGCATCAACCCGGAGCGAACCAACTCGATGACCGCTTCACTGTTGACGACCGTCAACCCGATCTGGGTCGCGACCTGTCCGGCCGCCTCCTGTCGCCCCCTGAGCGCCAGCAGCCACCGCGGAACCAGGTACTCGGCCACTGTGCGACTGGCCGCGATATCGAGTTGGCGAAGTGCCTCAGAACGGATGGACGCGATCCCGGCGTCGAGTCGCTCGGCGGCTGCGAGAACTTCAGTTGACCACCCCAGGACTATCGCCCCGGCTTCGGTGAGCGTCGTTCCGCGGGGCGTGCGCTGGAGGAGGATGACGCCCACCTGCAATTCGAGGGACCGCATTCGCATCGACACCGCTTGCTGAGACATGCCCAGGCGCTGCGCCGCCGATGACAGGCTGCCCAGCTCGTCGACGGCGGTGAGAAGTTGAATCGCCACGAGATCAGGCACGTGATGACTGAGCATGATGACCTTCCCCACAACCAAGAGTTGTAGCCCCACAACAATACGGTCTCTACCGCACCCGCGGTCAATGGCACACTGTTGAATGATGAGTTCAGCAACCGAAGCACCGGAAACCACTCACGCGAAGAGGCGGAAGCGCTTCCGCTGGCTCCCGGGTGTTTCGATGGCTGGTGCGGCAACCATTCTCGCCTGGGGGGTGCACGCACTCATTCCCGCGATTCCGATATTGACGGCGGCGGTGGTTCTCGGCATCATCGTGGCCCAGGTGCCGAGAGCCCTTCCTGCGGTCACCGGCATTCTCGCGCCGGGTCTCTCTGTCGCGGCAAAACGCTTGATGCGCGTGGGAATCGTGCTGCTCGGGCTCAAACTGAGTCTGGTCGATATCGCCTCGCTCGGGTGGCTGTCGATACTCACGGTGGTCGTCGTCGTCCTGCTCACCTTCGGCATCACGATCTGGCTCGGACGAATCTTTCGGCTGCCGGGACACCAGCCGCTCCTGATCGCGACGGGTTTCTCGATCTGCGGGGCGTCGGCAATCGGAGCGATGAGCAGCATAGTGAAGGCGAAGGATAAGGAAACCGCGACGCCGGTTGCCCTTGTGACGTTGTGCGGCACGCTGGCGATAGCGGTCCTGCCGTTGCTGTGGCATCCGCTCGGATTGAACGCCGTCGACTTCGGTCACTGGGTCGGGGCGAGCGTGCACGATGTGGGGCAGGTCGTTGCAACCGCGCAGACCGCCGGCGCCGCGGCGCTCGGGGTGGCAATCATCGTCAAACTAACTCGGGTGCTCATGCTCGCGCCGATGGTGGCTGTCGCCTCACTGGTCGTTCGGCGTCGTTCACTCGCGGCCGATTCAGCCGCGAACGGCGGCAAAAGACCGGCTATCGTTCCACTGTTTGTAGCAGGCTTCATCTGCGCTGTGCTCGTGCGCACGTTCATTCCGCTTTCAGAACCCGTGCTCGAGGTGGCAGACACGCTGCAGACGATCATGCTCGCCATGGCGCTGTTCGGCCTCGGAACCGCTGTGCGTTTGCGTGAACTGGTGCGCACCGGTTGGCGCGCTCTCGTCGTCGGCCTGCTCTCCTGGGTGGTCATCGCGGTTCTGGCCTACGCAGCCGTTCAATTCGCGTGACCAGCTCTATTATTCGGCGAGGCGGAGGCACCGCACTCGTTACAAGCCGAACATTGCCTGAAGCCATCGGCGCTATTTCGTGGGCGGGCAGGCGTCGTTGACGGCATCCCATTCGGGCGAGTCCACCATTGCTATGTCGGGCGATGGGAACCAGTTCTGATTCGGCCAGTTGGCGATGAAGAATTCGCGGGTCGGCGCCGCGGCGTCGTCGGCCCTCGCGACACCGTTTGCTTGGTAGCACGGCACGATGAATTGGGTGAGGTAGTCGTAGATGTACCCGAGCTGAGCGTCCGTCGGCGCCGGCACCGGTGTGAATGGATACATCGTCATGCAGATGAAGCCCCCGACCGCCTCCTCCTGATTCTGTGCATCTGGTCCCACGCTCACGATGGGCGCGTCTGCCTCCCAACCTGACCGTGATTCGCTGATCGTAACGTTGTGGGTTTCGAGGCAATCACGCATCGCCTGCAGGCGCGCATCGCCGGCGAGGTAGCCGGCGAACTGGGTCTCGGGCCGAGCGGCTCCCGGGTAGCGAACCAGCACCCTTGTCCACTGGGCTTCTACTGACTCGAGCCGGAGCTGCTCGATTCCCTCCTCGGTGAGGACGGCTGGAGCCGGCGACGGTCCAAGGTCCGGCATGGGATAAGCGGCTGCCGTCGGCGTCGGCGTCGGCGTCGGTTCCGGCGTGGCAGTCGTTCCCGAACCCGTCGACGCGGCGCATCCTGCGAAGCTGATCACCAGGCCCGCGGTCAGCAGTCCGTGGACCAGTATGTGCGTGAGCTTCATCGTGTGCACCTGCGCCCCTCGTCCCGGCGACTGTAACAGGCATCCGTTTCGCTTCGCCACTGAAGCGGACTGGGATGTGCCGTAGGTGACAGCCCGCCTATTCCGCGCGGGTCACCCAGTACCAGCATCCGCTCGCCGGCGGTACTCGTCGTTCGCTGTGATCACACGTTCCACCCGCTCCGCCCGTCGGCGAAGACGCTGTTTCTCGCGACGGTCTTTGTTCAGGTTCCAGGTGGCGGCCCTGACGTCTGCGCCGATGTCGAGCAGCATGCACGCCAACCCATGCAGGTCGATGAGATCTCGAACAGAGATGTTCGTCACCAGGGCCTTCACCACCTGCAACTGCACCGGCTGAAGAAGCCGGTCGCCCTGGAGCCAGGGTGACTTCACGAACAGGCAAAGAACGAACACCAGGTCTTCGGCATACATGGTGCGGGCGAAGGCACCGGATGGCCCGAACTCGCGCTCGGCGGCCAGAACAACTCTGTCCGCAGGGACCAGGATCTCCTCGCCCTCCGATTCGAGACACTCCCTGAGCAGTGCCTCAACCCGCAGAATGCGCTTCCGCACCATTCCCGTCGCACCGATAAGCCGCTCCGTGAAGAACGACGTGAGAATCTCGTCAATCCGTGGCTGCACCGTATCCATGCACCGAGGCTGCCACCGACCACCGACACCGACGACTCCCCCCTGGGTCAGCGAGGCATCGCGCCGGCGACCAACGCGTCGAAGGTGACGTTGAGCGCGTCGTCGACGACCTGCTGCTCTGGATGCGCGTCGTACCAGTCGATGATCTGCCGCACACCCCGCACGAACGGTGTCGTGCAGACGAATTCGGGCACCAGCGCCTTGACCTTGCTGTTGTCGAATATCACCGAATGCGACTTGTCACCGAGCAGCTGAGGTCCAATCTCCGGCGCGGCCTGCGCGATGGTCTCCGACGCGATGTGCACCAGCTTCGGTGCCGGCACGCCGGCCGCCTCGGCGAACAACTCGTAGATGCGGTTCCACGTCAGAAACTCGTCTGAGGTGATCGTGAAACTGTCACCGACAGCCTGCGGCAGGCCCAGCAGACCGACAAACGCCTTCGCGAAATCGGTGCTGTGCGTGAGCGTCCACAGCGATGTGCCGTCGCCGTGCACGACCACAGGCAAGCCGGCCCGCATCCGGGCAATGTCGGTCCAGCCGCCGGTCAGGGCGATCTTGGTGCGGTCATAGGTATGAGAGGGGCGGATGATGGTGGCCGGGAAACCACGCTCACGGTACGCCTCCACCAGCAGGTTCTCGGCGGCGATCTTGTCGCGCGAGTACTGCCAGAAGGGGTTGCGCAACGGCGTCGACTCGAGGATCGGCAGGTGCGCAGGCGGCTTCTGGTACGCCGACGCCGAACTGATGAAGACGTACTGACCGGTGCGACCCTCGAACAGCTCGATGTCTGCGGCAACCTGGTCGGCGGTGAACGCGATGAAGTCGACCACAACGTCGAACTCGCGGTCAGCGAGCGCAGAACGCACAGACGACGGGTCTCGGATGTCTGCCCGCAGCAGTTCCGCTTCCGCTGGAGCAGGGCGGAGACTTTCGTTACCGCGATTGAGCACGGTCAGCCGATGTCCGGCAGCGACGGCACGCTCGGCGGCAGCGGCGCTGATCACACCGGTGCCGCCGATGAACAGAACAGAGAGCGCGCTCACCAGGCGTAGTCTTCCGGAGCGGTCTTTCGACCGGGGAAGATCTCGTCGAGGCGAGCGAGGGCATCTGTATCGAGCGTGACGTCAAGTGCGCGCACCGCGGCATCGAGCTGGCCTTGCGTGCGCGGGCCGATGATCGGCGCGGTGACGGCCGGCTGGTGCAGCAGCCACGCCAGGCCGAGGTCACCCGGCTCGTGGCCGAGCTCAGCAGCGAAGTCTTCATACTGCTCGATCGCGTCTCGGTGGGTGGCGAGCCTTTCAGCGGCGCGCCCTTCGAGGCGGCGCTTGCCGTCGCGCTCCTTGCGCAGCACCCCGCCGAGCAGCCCGCCGTGCAGCGGCGACCAGGGGATGATTCCGAGCCCGTTGCCGACCGCGGCCGGAATGACCTCGAGCTCGATGTCGCGAGTGAGCAGGTTGTAGATCGACTGCTCGCTGACCAGACCGGTGAAGTTGCGGCGCCGCGCCTCCGCCTGGGCCGTGGCGATGTGCCAGCCGGCGAAGTTGCTGCTGCCGGCGTAGAGGATCTTGCCCTGCGCTACGGCGGTCTCCATCGCCTGCCAGATCTCGTCCCACGGAGTATCGCGGTCGACGTGGTGGAACTGGTAGATGTCGATGTATTCCGTCTGCAGGCGGGCGAGGCTCGCGTCGAGCGCCCGGCGGATGTTCAGAGCGGAGAGCTTGCTCTCATTCGGCCACGCGCCCATGTCGCCGTAGAGCTTGGTGGCGAGCACGGTGCGCTCGCGGCGTCCGCCGCCAGAGGCGAACCAGTTGCCGAGGATCTGCTCCGTGGCGCCCTTGCCCAGGCTGCCGCCGTACGCATTCGCCGTGTCGAAGAAGTTGATGCCGTAGTCGTGGGCGGAGTCCATGATCGAATGCGCTGCCGGCTCCTCCGTCTCCGGGCCGAAGTTCATGGTGCCGAGTGCGAGTCGAGAGACTTTCAGGCCGCTGCGGCCGAGGTGGGTGTATTCCATGTGACCAGCCTGCTCTGCGCACGCCACGGTGTCCAACGCGAATGTGTCCGATAGGAAGAACGAATGCGATCGCGCGTTTCGACCGCCGGTCATAAGATGAGCACATGTCAACTCAACGAGGAGTTTTCGACGATGCGCTGGCGCGCGCGAGCGCCCACGCGCTGGAGTGGCTGGAGTCGGTGCCCACCAGGCCGGTGGCCCCCCGGCACCGGGCCGACGCACTCTTGGACGGTTTTGCAAAACCGTTGCCGGAACATCCGACCGACCCCGCCGTCGTCATTGATGAGCTGGCCGCACTGGCGGAGCCGGGCCTGATGGCGATGGGCTCCGGCCGCTTCTTCGGCTGGGTGATCGGCGGAACGCTTCCCGCAGCACTCGGTGCCGACTGGCTGGTCAGCGCATGGGATCAGAACGCCGGGATGCGGTTCGCGACACCGGCTACGGCGGCGGCCGAGGAAGCCGCCGCAGGATGGCTGCTCGACCTGCTTGGCTTGCCGCCGGGCGCCGACGTCGGGTTCACCACCGGCGCGACCATGGCCAACTTCGTAGGCCTGGCGGCGGGCCGGCAGCATGTTCTCGACCTGGCCGGCTGGGATCTCGCAGCCGACGGCCTCGCCGGGGCGCCTCGCATCCGGGTATTCGTCGGCGCTGAACGGCACGACGTCATCGACCTGACCCTTCGGTACCTGGGTCTCGGCGCTCCGACCGTCGTTGACGTTGACGACCAGGGGCGTATCCGTGCTGAAGCGCTCGCCGAAGCAATGGATCGATCCGGTGGTGCAGAAGGCCCGGCCATCGTCTGCCTCCAAGCCGGCAATCTGCACTCCGGCGCGTTCGACCCGATGAACGACGCGACCCAGGTCGCGCACGATCGCGGAGCCTGGGTGCATGTCGACGGGGCGTTCGGCCTGTGGGCCGCGGCCTCTCCTCTCTATCGTGCCGAACTGGCGGGCCTCGAGCTCGCCGACTCGTGGGCGACAGATGCACACAAGACCCTGAACGTGCCATACGACTGCGGCATGGCGATCGTGGCCAGGCCGGAGATCGTGCGTGCCACGTTCGGCGTGCACACCAGCTACCTGGTGACGGATGACCCGGGCCCAGGGGACCCGTTCGAGAAGGTTCCAGAGCTCTCACGTCGCGCTCGCGGGGTACCGGTCTGGGCAGCACTGCGTTCGCTCGGGCGCTCCGGGGTGGTCGATCTTGTCGAGCGGCTGGCGTTGCGTGCCAGGGAGCTGGCCGACGGGATTGCGCTGATACCGGGCGCCGAGGTGCTCAACGAGGTGGTGTTCACCCAGGTGAGTGTGAGTTTCGGTGACGACGACCGCACCCGCCGGGTGACCCAGGCGCTCCTGGCGGATGGCACGGCGTGGATGTCTGGGTCGCGGTGGCACGATCGCGATGTGCTCCGCATCTCGGTCAGCAATTGGTCAACGGATGCCGACGACGTCGCCCAGTCTCTCGCCGCACTCGAGCGCGCCGTGGCGTCCGTCTGACGCTTGCCGCGGCATCCGTTCGCCGCCTGGAGTTGCCGCGCAGCAACGGTTGATACCGTGGTCGAATGTTGACCCAGACTCTCACCGTTGCTGCCGTGTGCTTCCGCGACGCCGATTCCCGCGTGCTGACAGTGCGGAAGAAGGGATCGGAACGATTTCAGCTCCCGGGCGGAAAGCTCGATGCCGGCGAAACCGCCCCGGCGGCCGCAGTACGCGAAGTCGCCGAGGAGATCCGGGTGGAACTGACGCCAGACGACATCACCCTGCTCGGCGCGTGGAGTGCGCCGGCCGCAAACGAAGCAGACACCACAGTCGACGCGACGGTGTTCGTCAGCACGGCGCAGATTGTTCCCGTCGCGGCCGCAGAGATCGAAGAGCTGCTCTGGGTGCACCCGGGAGGCGACCATGCGGAAGCGGTGTTCGCACCGCTGCTTCGCCTGCATGTGTTCCCGGCACTGGCCGCTGGTTAGCGGAGCGCGCACTCCAGCCTGCACCCTGGTGTTCCATACGGATGCCTTGCCGGGCAGCAGCTGATAAGCCATGAGTGGGGGCGTCGCCTTGATAGGCGGCTAGCCACGGCCGGAGCGTGGGAGATGTCAATGTGGAGCACGCGCAGCGCAGCGAGCATGAACGACATTGACATCGAGGAGCGCAGGCTGATGGTAGGCCGTCGAGGCGATGGCCTTGCCGTGATCACTGGCGAGTACCGCTGGTGACGCGGGCTTAGCGCCGTTCGGCGGTGAGGAGGTCCGTGATGTTGCTTCAAGCGCCCTTGGGTGCATCGGCTCTGGTGGTGGCGATCGACCCGGGGAAGGTGATGAACCGGGTTTGGGTCAGTGACGGT
>NZ_ATWH01000029.1 GCF_000421145.1 Glaciibacter superstes DSM 21135
CGTGCCAGTAAATAAGCCGGTGTTTCGTGGTTTGGGCTTTATCGTTGTGTTATGGCCATTGGCGTAGGGGTTGAGGCGGCACTGCGGGCAAAGTTTGATTCACTCTTGCCGCATTTGGATGAGCGTCAACGTCGTCTGACGCTCGGCGCGGAAGCGCGGGTCCTGGGTCATGGTGGCGTCAAGCTCGTTGCCCGGGCGGCTGGGGCCAGTCCGACGACGGTGTCCAGGGGAGTGGCCGAGCTGGAGGCTGGTGAGGCTCCCTCGCCCCGGGTGCGCCAGCCCGGTGCTGGCCGTAAGCTCCAGACGGTCACAGACCCTGGGCTGGCCGAGGCGCTGCTGGGCTTGGTCGAGCCCGAAGAACGCGGGGACCCGATGTCGCCGTTGCGGTGGACGACGAAATCCACGCGCGCGTTGGCGACAGAGCTCACCAGCACTGGTCACCCAGTGTCGGCGTGGACGGTGGCGAACCTGCTGCGCGATCAGGGCTTCTCCTTGCAAGCAAACGCGAAACAGGTCGAGGGCTCCGCCCACGAGGACCGCGACACCCAGTTCAGATACCTCAACGATCAAAGCGCCACCCATGTCGCCGCGGGCCAGCCCGTGATCAGCGTCGACACGAAGAAGAAGGAACTCGTCGGTCTGTATAAGAACGGCGGGCGGCAGTGGCGGCCGGCCGGGGACCCGGTCAGGGTGAACGTGCACGACTTCGCCGACCCGGAACTGGGCAAGGCCAACCCCTACGGTGTTTACGACGTCACAGCCAACGACGGCTGGGTGTCAGTGGGCACCGATCACGACACCGCGGCATTCGCGGTGGAGACCATCCGCCGCTGGTTCGAGCAGGTTGGCTCACACGCCTACCCCGGAGTCGACCGACTGTTGATCTGCGCCGACGGGGGTGGCTCAAACGGTTACCGACTCCGTGCGTGGAAAACCCAGCTCGCCGCACTGGCCGAAGAAACCGGTTTAGCGATCACGGTCTGCCACCTCCCGCCAGGCACCAGCAAATGGAACAAGATCGAGCACCGACTCTTCAGCCACATCTCCATGAGCTGGCGCGGCAGACCCCTCACCAGCCACCAAGTCATCCTCGATCTGATCGGCGCCACCACAACCCGGACCGGCCTGAAAGTCCACGACAGCGTCTATCCCACCGGGATCAAGATCAGCGACAACCAGATGGCAGCCCTCCCCATCACCCGCCACGACTTCCACGGCGACTGGAACTACACCCTCAAACCCCACACATCACAATAACCTCGTTGAGCCGCTTCGCGACATCATTCAGATCGTCGTCGAATAGGTTGGCGTAGATGTCCAGGGTCATGGTGGCGGACGCGTGTCCAAGCATTTTCTGAACAGACTTGACGATGACGCCAGCTGAAATTGCAAGGCTGGCCGTTGTGTGTCGGAGGTCGTGGATGGTCATCGGTGGAAGTCCGGCCGAGCCGAGAGCGCGGTTGAGCCATGAATTGGCTCGGATTGTTGGCGTGGTCTGATGCGCGCCAAGCCGATCCGGGAAAAGAAAGTCATCTGGTTGCCGACTCTGGATCGCGTCGCGAAGGGAGAACGTCAGGAAAGGGCTATGAGGGACGGCTCGGCGCTTGTGAGCCTTGGGCGTCGCGACAATGACCTCGCCGGAAACCAGGACTGCGTTTTCCACCACATTCACTCTGTTGCGGTCGAAGTCCACGTTTCGGATGCGCAATGCGGTGGCCTCTCCCCATCGCAGTCCGGTGCATCCGAGGAACAGCATCAAAAGCTCGTGCTGTCCACTTGACTCGGCCAAGCGCCCAAGCTCATCGTGCGTTAGATACCGATGCTGGCGCGATACTTTTCGTGGGAGTCCAACACCGCGAGCCAGATTCGAGGGGATGCGACGATCCCGAACAGCGACATCGAGGACCGCGGCGAGGATGCCGTAAGCCCGGTGCACCAATGCTGGCGACTTAGGCTTCGTGTCCACGCCCCCATGGCTGAGTTCTGACACCCAGAGTTGCACGTCACTGCGTCGGACGGAACCGACAGGGTCTTCTGGCCGAGGTGATTGCCGGGATCCGCCAGCGCCGCACCGTATCCACTGGCAGCGTCTCAGCACGAACTCCTCGCCGTGCACGACCCCGGTTGCGGAGCAACCTCACCGAACTCTTAAGAAAGGACCACGAGGTGTTTGGCCAATCCACCGTGGCCTCACTATGATCAATACAAACGATTGTATTGGCCATCGGGGCTCGTTCGATCGGGACGACGAGGGATACACATGACGGAGCCATCACCGATCCGCGGGCTGTATATCGACGGGGAGTGGCGCGAGACCGGCGTGCTCGATATGCGCACCGATCGTTGGAATGGAGATACGCTCTCCGAGCTTCAACTCTCCGGAGCGCAGGAAGCGCGGCTCGCCGTAGACGCGGCGGCAGGGGCGTTCAGCACCGGATTGTCGGTGGCCGATCGATCTCGGATTCTCGCCAGGGTCGCCGCCGCGATCACAGAGCGTTCCGACGAATTCGCTGAGGCGATTCAGCGCGAGACGGGCAAGCCGATCAGCGCTGCCCGAGTCGAAGTTGCACGAGCTGCGGGAACCCTGGCCTACGCGGGCGAGGAAGCCCGGCGGCTTCCCGGAGAGCGGGTGCCCCTCGACGCTGTCGATGCGGGGGAGGGAACGCTAGCCGTCACCATCCCTACGGCGCGAGGAGTCGTCGCGGCGATCACTCCGTTCAACTTTCCCCTGAACCTGGTTGCCCATAAGGTCGGCCCGGCGCTTGCGGCGGGATGTCCCGTCGTCCTCAAACCATCTGACAAGGCACCCCTCGCGGCCATTCTGCTCGTCGAGGCGTTTGAGAGCGCAGGCCTTCCCGCGGGCTGGCTGAACCTGGTGCACGGACCGGCGGAACCCATCGTTGATTCCTGGTTGGATGACGATCGTGTCGCGGTGATCAATTTCACGGGCTCCGCAAAAATCGGCTGGCAGCTGAAGGCGCGCTCACCACGAAAGATGCACATCCTCGAGCTCGGGTCGAACAGCGCCATGTACGTATGTGCTGATGCAGATCTTGACCGTGCCGTCGACGATGCAGTCGTCGCCGGATTCGCCAACTCTGGCCAAGCGTGTATTTCGCTTCAGCGTCTCTATCTGGATGTCGCAATCGCGGAGGACTTCCTTGCACGGTTGAGCGTCAAGGTAAGCGGCATTCCCTTCGGCGATCCCTTGGATGAATCCACCATCGTTGGGCCTCTGGTCATCGATGAAGCGGCCGTGAGGGTCGGCGAGCTGATCGACGCAGCGGTCGGGGCCGGTGCCCGGCTTCTTGTTGCCGGTGCTCGTACGGGTTCGGTGGTTGCTCCGACACTTCTGGCGGACGTTTCAGATGACGATCGCGTGATGCGCGACGAGCTGTTCGGCCCGGTCGTCGCGGCAGCAACAGTCACCGATCGCGACGATGCGGTATCCCGGATCAACGACAGCCAGTACGGCTTGAACACCTCGATTTACACTCGCGAGATCGCCGCGGCGCTTGATTTCGCGGGCCGAATTCGTTCAGGCAGCGTGCTAGTCAACATGCCACCGTCGTTCCGTGCGGATCACATGCCGTACGGCGGGGTCAAGGATTCTGGACAAGGTCGCGAAGGTGTGCGCTATGCCGTCGCCGAGCTCGTCGACATGAAGCTAGTTGTCATCAAAGGCTGATGACGCAGGAAAGGAAGTCATGACCTCGCTCAACACACCTCACATCGGAGCCCTCGGGTTCGAGCCGACACGCGTCGGCCTCGGCTCCTGGGCGATGGGTGGCGGCGAATGGGTTTCAGCCTGGGGTGCGCAGGACGACTCGTCATCGGTGAGCACAATTCGCCACGCTGTCGAGTGCGGCGTTAACTGGATCGACACCGCTGCCGTGTATGGCCTGGGGCACGCTGAAGAGGTCGTCGCCGAAGCGCTCGCACCGTATTCGGACGCCGACCGCCCCCGCGTGTTCACCAAGGGAGGAATGGTGTGGGACGAGTCGGACCGCACGGCGCCATCGCGCAGAATGGGCGATGAGACGACCCTCCGTAGTCAGGTCGACGCGTCCCTACGCCGATTGGGAGTCGATGCCATCGACGTCTACTTCATGCACTGGCCGGCGACCGCTGAGGCCGTCGAAGAATATTGGCAGACCCTGGTCTCGCTTCGGGCTGAGGGAAAACTTCGTGCGATCGGGCTGTCGAATCACACCGTGGAGGACCTCGACAAGGCAGAGGCGATCGGGCACATTGATGTGATTCAGCCCCCGTTCTCGGCGGTGGTCCCGAGTGCGGCGCGCGACCTGTTGCCGTGGAGTGTCGCCCACGACACCGCGGTGGTCGTGTACAGCCCGATGGGGTCGGGACTGCTGACAGGGGCCTTCTCCCGCGCTCGGGTAGCTGCCCTCCCGGAGAACGACTGGCGACGTCACAGCCCTCTGTTTACCGATCAGCTCGACGCGAACCTCGCCGTCGCCGATGCGATGGGCGAGATTGCCAGCAGACGCGGCACAACCGTGTCCGCCGTGGCTGTCGCCTGGACGCTGGGGTTCCCCGGTGTGACGGCGGCCATCGTGGGAGCGCGTGATCCCCGCCAGGTCGACGACTGGATCTCCGCGGGCGACCTCGTGCTCACTCCCGAGGAGTATGCATCCGTGCCGACTGAAGCGCGCCCGGGGTCGTGACCTCATACGTCCTCGGCATTGACAGCGGGAGCACCGCCGTCAAGGTGTCGGTTTTCGACCCGAACGGGCGGGTGGTTTCTCGCGGATCGGCCCCGACCCCGCGGGCCGAGGTCGGGGCCGGGCGAGTCGAGCGCAATCCAGACCGGCACTGGGACGCCGTTGCCGAGGCGGTGCGGAGCACCGTGCGAGCGTCATCAATCGATGCACGGCGGATCAGCGCGATCGGTCTCGCCGGGCAAGGCGATGGTGTTCAGTTGGTCGACCAGGCTGGCGAAGCACTCGGCGCGGCGATCCTCTCCTCCGACACCCGCGCAACCGGCGTGGTCGAGCGGTGGGCCGCTGACGGCACCCTGGATACCCTGCGCGCACTGACCGGTCAGATTCCGTTTCCGGGATCGCCGGCTCCGCTGCTGCGATGGTTGCTCGATACCGATCCCGATGCGCTTCGCGACGCGAGCTGGCTGCTGAGTGCGAAAGACTGGCTGCGGCTGCGGATGACCGGTCAGATCCACACCGATCGAACGGATGCGTCGGCGTCATTTGCGGATGCGGACACGCATGAGTATTCCCCCGAGGCGCTCAGCGTCACCGGGCTCGAGTCGGTGTCTCGTTTGCTGCCCCCCATGATCGAGCCATGCGACGTCAGTGGCGCTCTGACCGTTTCGGCAGCTGAACAGATGGGGTTGGTCGAGGGGACGCTCGTTGTCGCCGGCGTGCATGATGTCGCTGCGACATTGCTCGGTTCGGTGGGGCTCCAGATCGGCCACCTGTGCGTGATTGTCGGCACCTTCGGTGTGAACGTGATGCTCACGCCCCTGGCGCTGCGGTCGGCATCACTGAATACGCGTTCGGGTCCGACGGCCGGGCTGTGGACCGCACGGCGCACGTCCCGGGCATCGACGGCGAACGTCGAGTGGATGGGCCGGATCATTTCGCCCTCGGGAGATCGCGACGAACTCACCCGTGCAGCCCTGAAGCGTGCGATCGCAGTGGCGGCGCCGTACGAGCCGCCCACGTATATCCCGTTCCTGTTCGGCGGAAACGCGGGTCAGCCGGATTCCGCGTCGTTCTTCGGGCTGAGAAGTTGGCATACGGTCGACGACCTCGCTCGTGCGGTCGTGGAGGGCGTGATCTTCAATCATCGCCACGACGTACACGTGATCGCGGAAGAGCTGGCGGTGAAGAGCATCCATCTCGCGGGTGGTGTTGTCCACGATGCGGGGTGGCGCCAACTCTTCGCCGACGCGTTTGGTCGGCCCATCTCGTTTGCGCCGGGCGACGACGCCGGCACCCGTGGCGCGGCCATGTGCGCGGCGGTCGGCGCGGGCTGGTTTGCGGAACTGAGCGAGGCCACACGCGCCTTCGCCCCCCGGCTTGAGTACGTCGCGCCCGGTGCAGAAACCGAGCCGCTCGAACGACGCTTCGCGATCTACCAAGACGCGGTGGAAGTCGCAAAGGGCTTCGACGCCAGGCGCTCCGCCTCCACACTGACCCCAGAAGGACGCTAACGTGCCTGATATTCTGCTCGTGATCGGTGATCCGTTGATGTCAGGAGCGCAGCTGGCCGAACATGCTCGCATACTGCTCGGCACTCGATTCGAGGTTCGTGTCCTCGACTGGGAGCTGCCGCTCGAGGGCATCATTGCAGCCAACCTGGCGATCGAGAAGGGCGGTGCGGACGCTGTTCCGGCGACGGTGGCGACAGATCCGGAGACAAACGAGCGCGTCGTCGCTGTTCTCACGCAGTTTTTCCCGCTCTCGCGGGCAACCCTGGCACAGTGGCCCCGGCTGCGAGCGGTGGCAACGCTGCGAGCCGGCACGGAAAACGTCGATGTGGACGAATTGCGTCGCCGTCACATCCCCTTCACCGCGAATGCAGGACGCAATGCGAATGCTGTTGCCGAACTCGGCGTCGCTCTCATTCTCGGCGTCTTGCGCAATGTCGGTGAGAATCATCACGCGGTGCGCGCAGGTGGGTGGCGCCCCGCCAGGCCGGTTCTGGGGCATCGGGAGCTCAGTGGTCGTACTGTCGGAATTGTGGGGTTCGGCGCCGTCGGTCGGCTAGTGGCACGGCGCCTCAGCGGATTCGATGTGAACATCGCGTATTACGATCCTTACGCAGAATCCGGCGACAACAGTGTGATGGGACTCTCCTTGGATGCGCTTCTGAAACAGTCAGACGTGATCACCCTGCACGCTCGTGCGCTCCCCGATAATCGTGCCATGATCGGTGTGCGCGAACTGGACCTGATGCGACCAGGTGCCGTCCTGGTGAACACTGCCCGCGCCGAGCTTGTCGACGAAGGCGCGCTAATCGAATGCCTGGCGGACGGGCGGTTGTCGGCGGCCGCGCTGGATGTGTTTTCGGTGGAGCCTCTGCCGGCCGATCATCCGCTGAGGACGATGCCGAATGTCATGCTGTCCCCGCATCTTGCGGGGAGTACGGTCGAGGCTCGTTCTCGTGCCCCTCGCCTGATCGCGGAGAAATTGAGCGCGTTACTGGGAGATTAGGTTCGTGGCGGCGCAGTCGACTCGCGCGGCACGATCTCTGCAGCGCTGTCGATGATCACCCGCTGACCAGCCGCGCCATCCAGCCGATCGAACAGCATCTCGGCAGCCCGGCGGCCCAAGGCACGTTGGTCTAGGCGTACGGTCGTCAGCGGCGGTGAGGTGTGCGCGGCAACGAGGTGTTCGTCGATTGCGATCACGCTGACTTCACCGGGAACCGCAACGTTCAACTCGCGTAAAGCGCTGAGGGCTCCGATTCCTTCGACAAGACTGTCGACTGACAGGGCAGTCGGGTGCCCGGATGCGGAATTCATGATCGCGAACGTTGCCGCGCGTCCCCCATCGATGGTCCAAGCGCCGTCCGCACGCCAATCCGCAGGGATTTCAAGGCCATGGCGAATGAGCGCGGCGTTGAAGCCGCGTTCGCGTCGGATGCCGGTGTCGGTGGAGAGAGCTCCGGACACGTGCGCGACGGATCGGTGGCCCAGCCCGACGAGGTAGTCGACCATCGCCGCGGCATTGGCCTCTTCGTCGAAAAGGACGCTCGCCGTGGCATCGGGTGCGCCACGTTGCACCAGAACCGTTGGCAAGCCCAGCTGGTCCAGGCCACCTGTGATGCCGGTGTCGCTGGCGCTTCCGTACGCCACGAGAATGCCATCGACGCGGCCCTCTAGGCTGGCCAGTCGGGAATTCTGGTTGCTCGAGGAGGGATCAATTTCTGAGATGAGCAGCGTGAACCCTCGCTCCTCGCACACCTCCTGAGCGCCCCTCAATACCCGAGTGAATCCGAAGTTGTCCAGATCGGGCACGAGCATGGCGATGGCCTGCTGGCGTCCCAGCCGCAGCGCACGAGCCTGCTGGTTCGTTCGATACCCCAGTTCTTTCGCGACACGATTGACGCGCTCAACGGTCTCGGGTCGATAGTTGGCGGACTGGTTACGAATCAGCCGTGAGGCAGTCGACAAGTCGACACCCGCCGCGCGAGCCACATCGCTCAACTTGACACGTTGCCGACGTGTGCCGGAACCGGGGTCCGGAACCGGGTCGTTTGTCGGCTGGCTCATCGTTTCATTGTGTGGTGTGGATGCATCAGGCTCGTGCCAACTTTCATAGATTTCTCGATACAAACGTTTGTATTTTGTGATTTCTACCGTACAATCGATTGTATCGAGTACGTAGCCCTACTAGGAGACGACATGGCATCGCGACCCGTATCCGACCGCCCCAGAGCGGCGATCGTCATCCCCACCCCGAGCGAGAGGCTCGTTCAGCGCCCGGTCGAGCCTAGCCGGGTGACTATCACCGGGGGGATATGGGGCGCACGGCAGGCGCTCAATGCCACCGAGAGCCTGCGGAGCAACATCGACTCACTGGAAAACGACGGCGCCCTGGACAATTTGCGTCTGGCCGCGGGCGAAACAGGGTTCAACTATCGTGAACCGGTATTCATGGATGCCGCCGTTCACAAGACCCTCGACGCCGTCGTCTGGGAATGGAGCCGCACCGGGGACCCGGAACTCGTTGCCTGGATCGACAAGGTCGTCGACATCCTGGAACGCGCACAACTCGAAGACGGCTACCTGAACTCCTTCGTGCAGTATCTGCATCCTGAGGCCAGATACGCCAACCTTCGCCACAGCCACGAGATCTACTGCGGTGCGATCCTTATGTCGGCCGCGGTCGCCGCGGAGCGAACGGGCCTGCCCTCGGCAGGTCGCCTGATGGGAGTCGCCCGAAAGTTCGCGGATCACGTGGTGGCCGAATTCTTGGATGCGCGTCCGGAAATTGACGGCCACGAGGGCGCGGAGTTCTCTTTCATCGAGTTCTATCGCCACACGGGAGAACAGAAATATCTCGACCTTGCCAGCCAGTTCCTCCTGGGGCGGGGGACCGGGCGCGTAGACCCGAATGGGCGTCGACGCTACTTCCAGGACCATGAAACTGTCTTCGACGCCACCACCGAGGTAGGGCACGCGGTGCGCGCGATGTATCTCGAGACCGGTGTGCTCGACCTCTACTTCGAACGTGGTGACGAACGGCTACTCGCCGCCTCGATTGTGCGATGGGAGGACATGCTCGCGACCAAGACCTACCTCACCGGTGGCCTAGGTTCACGGCATGCGGAGGAGGCATTCGGGGACGCTTGGGAGCTGCCCTCCGACCGGGCATACGCGGAGACGTGCGCGTCGTATGCTGCGATTCTGTGGAACTGGCGACTGCTCATGGCAACCGGCCAGGCGCGTTTCGCGGAATTCATCGAACGCAGCCTCTACAACGTCATTGCGGCATCGACATCACTGGATGGGCGCCACTTCTTCTACGTGAATCCGCTGCAGCGCCGCGCCGACCACTTCGAGAGCGACGACGCCGGTAGACGACACACCTGGTTCGAGTGCCCGTGCTGCCCTCCGAATATCACCCGACTTCTCTCATCGCTCAGCGGTTACGTGGTCACGACGACGCCGGACACGCTGTTCCTGCACCAATTGATCCCCGCAACAGTCGATGTCGATGTCGATGGTCGATTCGCGGTGCGGGTCGAGACCGAGTACCCCTGGAGCGGTGCCGTCTCGATCGCAATCGACCAGGCGCCCTCTGGGCTGAGGACGATTGCGATTCGGCAGCCCTCCTGGGCACCCACCGGAATCGTCACCGTCGACGGAGGGCCGATTGAGGCATCCATCGACGATAGCGGGTATCTGAGCGTGACCGCCGAGTGGCAAGCTGGCCAAAACCTGGTTGTCGACTTTGAGCTGACAACTCGTGTGCTTGTGGCGGACGAGCGCATCGATGCTCTGCGCGGCACCGTTGCGTTCCAGCGTGGTCCGCTCGTGTACTGCTTCGAAGATGTCGATCAGCCAGACGGGGTCGACGTCGCCGATCTGCGCATTCCGTCGGGTGGGGCAGTTCGGGTGCGGCACGAACCGTCGTTCCCGATCATCGGCTCAACCGTGATCCTCGAGGTCGACGCGGAGCATGTGACGCCTGAAGAACGGGAAGGTTCGCCATATTTTGACATCGCTACGCGCACGGTGTCGCGGGGAACTCCCGTTGTTGCTACCGCCGTGCCGTACTTCCTGTGGGACAACCGCGACGGTCGAGGCATGCGTGTGTGGTTGCCGTCGATTCAAGATTCTTAGTATCCCTGTTCCATTCCGTGTAATGCAGTTTCTGCCCCTAACAATGACGTAGGAGATCGAGCATGAAAAGACCAAAAATAGTCGCATTTGTTGTGGCCGCCGCGGCGACGTTCGCCCTCGTGGGTTGTACTTCGGCCGCGCCGGCCAATGACGACGGTAAGACAGAGACGATCTCGATGTGGAGTCGCGATTCGACGAAAGGCTACATCGAAGACATCGTCAAGGCCTTCAACAGTTCGCAGAAAGGCGTCAAGGTCGAGCTGACGATCGTGCCGAACGATCAATTCGTGCAGAAGTTCGGTGCAGCCTCCGCGAGCGGCGATGCACCTGACCTCACGTCCCTGGACGTCTCGAGAATGCAATACTTCTCCTCGGTGGGGGCCCTGATGGACCTGACGAAGCGAACCGAAAAGCTCTCATACTTCAAGGACATGGCCCCGAGCCACATGAACGTCGCCGAATACGATGGCCAGGTCTACGGAGTGCCGTTCAGCGCGGAGGCATCCGTGCTCTTCCGCAACCTTGACCTGTTTGAAGCGGCAGGTCTCGACGCCGCAGCCGCTCCGACAAACTTTGCCGAGTTCAGCGCAAGCGCTCAGGCCGTGAGCGCGCTGGACCCGGAGACATTCGGGTACGTGTTCGCGGGTGCGTCCGGTGGTTCCAACCATTTCGGATCGGTTCCGTTCATCTGGGCAAGCGACGGCACTCTTCTCTCGGATGACGGCAAGGCGCACTTCGACTCGCCAGAAGTCACCGCATTCCTCAACCTCTACAAGGGCCTGTGGGATGCTGGCACAATCCCGGCATCCGCATCGTCGGACACGGGTGCAAACGCCACGCCTGCCTTCCTTTCGGGCAAGGTCGGCATGATCTCGAGCGGGGCGTTCTTCGTCAACCAGCTGCTCGCAACAGACCCCGGATTCAAGTGGGATATCTCCTTGATCCCCGGTGAAAAGGGTGGCACGGGCTCTTTCGCAGGCGGAGACAATCTCGCCATTCCGTCTGGATCGAGCAACGCCGATGCCGCGTGGAAGTTCATTGAGTTCGCCACCGACAAGCAGGCACAGACCATACTCGCGAAGATGGGTGTCGTGCCCGTCCGCACCGATCTGCTGGATGAGATCTACATCCCGCTCGACCCGCGTTTCGGCACTCTTGCGGAAGCCATGACCATCGGCACCACCCCGAAGACCATCTTCGGTACGGAGCTCTTCAGCGACAATCAGGGTCCATTGGCGACGATGATCAACCAATCGGTCTTCGGAGACGTGAGTATTGCTGATGCCCAACAGACGGCACAGAAGGCGGCCAAAACCATCATCGAAGCCGGCTCATGACCCAAGATATTGTTCCACGCCCGCGATGTGATTGGTCCAGCTGACGATGACACGCATCGATGCTGCTCCCCGGCTGACTAGAAAACCTGTCAGCCGGGGAAGCGGGATGGCATCAATCCGCCGGCGCCGAAGTGTCGCCGGCCTGCTGATGACGGCCCCTGCGATCATCGCGGTCAGCCTGTTCTTCTTCGTGCCGCTTGTGCTCGTCGTTTGGATATCGCTTCACCGGTGGCCGATTCTCGGGGCCAACAAGTTCTTGGGCATCGACAACTTTGTTCGTGCCTTCAACGACGAAGCGTTCATCAGCGCCGCGAGCTTCACAGCGCTGTACACGGTCATCATCACTCCTATTCTCTTTGTGATCGGCCTCACGCTGGCCTTGCTCGTGAGAAGGCAACGCCGCGGCGTCGGAATCTTCCGTACCGTCTTCTTTCTGCCCGTTGTCATCGGCTTGGCTGCGGCCAGCTACATCTGGGTGTGGCTGGTGCAAAGCGGTATCGGGCCGCTCCTGAACATCGCGGTTTGGCTGGGTCTCGTCGACAGCAACACCAACTGGCTGGCGAGCACTCAGGGGGCTTTGGGAGTCATTGTCGTGATGATCACCTGGAAGGCCGTCGGTATGCAGATGCTGCTGTTCATGGCCGGCCTGCAGTCGATCCCGGTTGAACTCGAGGATGCAGCCAAGGTCGATGGCGCGTCGCGGCTGCAGACGATGCTGTATGTATTCCTTCCGCTGCTACGGCCGACGATTGTTCTCATCCTGGTGTTCGGCGTGTCTCATTCTCTGCTCGCCTTCGACCAGTTCTACATCGTGACCGGCGGAGGACCAGCCCAATCGACCATCACAGCGGTCTTCTCGATCTACCGAGCGTCGTTCGTGTCGTTCGACCTGGGCTACGGATCGGCGCTGTCACTCATTGCGCTGGTTGTGCTCGCGATCGTCTCGGCCGTTCAGCTTCTCCTGCTTCGCAACAGCGACAACGATTAAGGATCACCGATGCGCTCGGCTCTCTCGGATCTGCGACGATCCCTCCCCCGTGTTTTTTGGTATGTCGCGTGTTCGGTGATCGCGCTGTTGTTTCTTTACCCACTGTTGGCAACCGTGCTGCAATCGGTCAAGTCTCCGACTGAGGCCGCAGCTGCTCCACCCACCTTGTTTCCGGAAACGTGGTCGCTCGACAACTACGCTGCGCTTGTGAGTTCGTCGGGGTCTCTCGACATCACCCGCAGCATCTTGATCAGTATTGTGATCGCTGTCGGCTCGATGGTCTTCACGACCATGCTTGCGGTGTTCGGAGGGTATGGTCTTGCGCGATTGAAATTCCCCGGCGCGAATGTTGTCTTCTTCATGATCCTGATCACGTTCATGATTCCCTTTCAGGCCGTGATCACTCCGCTCTACTTGGTGCTCGCGCAATTGAACCTCACCAACAGCCTGTTAGGCGTGATCCTCGTCATCGGAACATTCCAGTTGCCGTTCGGCCTGTTCATCATGCGCATCTCCTTCACTGCCGTCCCGCGCAGTCTCGAGGAAGCGGCGATGATCGACGGCTGCGGAATTCTTGCCACGCTGCGACGGGTGATGTTGCCGATGGCGCTTCCCGGGATACTCACGACCGCCCTATTCGGGTTCTTCGCCGGTTGGAACGAGTTCTTCGCCCCGCTGATTCTGCTGACGAATCAGAAGTTGTACCCGCTCACGGTTACGCTTTCCATTCTTCAGACCGGGCAGGAAGGCACCCTCAACTGGGGAGTGCTGCAGGCTGGCGTCGTCCTGACGATCGCACCCTGCATCCTGCTCTTCATCTTCCTGCAGCGCTACTACGTCAGCGGGCTTGTCAGCGGCGCCATCAAATGACCGGCCGTGCCCGTGAACCAACGAATGAGAGATCCAATGACTACGCCATCGATCAGTATCCTCGAACGCCCAGAAGGCGGATTTGCGATGCTAGCCCTCGACCAGCGCGAATCCATGAGAGACCTGCTTGCAGGCGGTAGGGAGGACGCGGACCTGCGTGCGTTCAAAGAGACCGCCGCATCGATTCTCGCGTCGACGGCGAGTGCAATCTTGTTGGATCGTCTGTACGGAGTGGGCGACACCGCCCCGGCTTGGGCTGCGTCGAATCCGTTGATTCTAGCTGCCGACCACTTTACTCAGGAACCCGGCAAACCCGTGAGCGTGAGCGATTTGGATGCCGATGTGACACCTGAGTTGATCGAGAAGGTCGGAGCGTCAGCTGTGAAGTTTCTGGCGCTGTGGAAACGCGGCGATGACCTCAATGAGCGGCGCGATTTGGTCGCTTCCTTTCTGGACTTGGCCCACCGTGCGAACGTTCCGGCCGTGCTTGAGGGAATCGTTCGACCCGACGGCGACGCTTGGGCCAGCCCTGAGGAACGAGACGATGCGATCGTCGAGGCGGCAGCCGAGTTTGCGGCGGCCGGCCCCGGCCTCTACAAGGCCGAGGTTCCTGGAGATCCCCGCGATCCCCAGTCGATCACAGCTGCGTCGGAGAGGATCACGGCTGCGATCGACTGTCCCTGGGTCATCCTGTCCAATGGTGTTCCCCCCGACGCGTTTCCTGACGCCGTTCAGGCCGCCTGTGCGGGCGGTGCGTCCGGCTTCCTCGCAGGGCGTGCCGTGTGGACGCAATCGGCAGTGTCGAGCGATCCGGCTGGATCGCTTGCGACGGATGCGCTGCGGCGGTTGCGTGCGATGCGCGATCGGCTGCCGGCGTCATCCACGGCGAGGGTCCGGTGACAGACGCGAGCCCGTGACACGTGTTCGGGCAGTTGGGTCAGCGCCCAGCTGCTACGCCCGATTTGGCCGACGCGTGCGACGACCAGCTCAGTCGTTGACTTCGGACGCAGGCCTCAGCGCATTGGTTCGGCGTATGCGAACCCTATAATATGGCACATAGTACCTATTTCTCGATTGAACACCGAGTTGACTGCGAGAGTTGGCGCGCAGCGGACAGAATTGCATCGTCGAACATCCACCGTCCTGTGTCAGGCTCCGGCTTGACCGACACCGTGGAGCTCGCTCAATCGGGGAGCGAGCATCACGAGTTGATCGATGGTGGTTGCGGGCATGGTGGGGCCGTTGAAGCGCAGCTAAAGGAGCAATATTGAACGCATCGACCGCTCGGCCGGCCCACTCCAACACGGGCCCAATCGGATTGAGCACGGCGGCACGCATCCGCGCGCTTCATCGCGATGAGATCGAGCTTCTACCGGGCCTGTACTCCAGCTGGCGCACTCGGAACCGAGAGCGCACCATTCCCCATGGCATCCGGATGCTCGAGGTTGCAGGCAACCTTGACAACGTACGCCGCTTGGCAGGGGAGTCGGACGCGCCATTTCGGGGGATGCTCTTCGCCGATTCGGACATCTACACGACGCTCGAGGCCGTCGCCTGGGAGCTCGGAACCGCGGCAGATGCCTCGCTCCGCGTGGATTTCGTCGTCCACCGCAACGGCGACATCGGGTCCCCGCGTTCTTCGGGCTCGACCAAGCCCAGCAGCGCCTCGGCCAGCCCAGGGTCTGTGACCGTCTGGAGCTTACGGCCAGCACCGGGCTGGCGCACCCGGGGCGAGGGAGCCTCACCAGCCTCCAGCTCGGCCACTCCCCTGGACACCGTCGTCGGACTGGCCCCAGCCGCCCGGGCAACGAGCTTGACGCCACCATGACCCAGGACCCGCGCTTCCGCGCCGAGCGTCAGACGACGTTGACGCTCATCCAAATGCGGCAAGAGTGAATCAAACTTTGCCCGCAGTGCCGCCTCAACCCCTACGCCAATGGCCATAACACAACGATAAAGCCCAAACCACGAAACACCGGCTTATTTACTGGCACG
>NZ_ATWH01000030.1 GCF_000421145.1 Glaciibacter superstes DSM 21135
GAGAAGATCCATGCCCACCAGCTGCGGCACGCCCGCGCCATGCAGATGCTGCGCGCCGGAGTTCCGCTTCCGCACATCAAGGAGTTCCTCGTCCATGCCAATATCTCAACCACGAGCATCTACGCGTCGGCCGACAACCAGATGGTTCGCGAAGCGATCCAGAGAGCCGGCAGCGCCACGCCCGATCTCGCACCGCTCTGGACCGGAGGCGACGACATGATCCTCCAACTCGCAGGGCTCCGATGATTATCCCGAGGAAATCAGCTCTCAGGCCGCCATTGCACACGCCCGCAGAGCAGGACTCGGGATAACAGACTCCTCGGGATAGTCCCCCGGTGACATTGTCCGGGTACGTGGAGTAGAGGAACTCACCGATTCCGTGCAGATCGGAGATGGTCTTCACGTCGTTCTCAGCAGCAAAGTCAGCGGTCACGGCGATGGCGTTCTTGTTCTCGAATGGAGTCGGATCGAGCAGGGTGACTCCCTTGCCGGCCTCATACCTCTTGGCCAGACGATATGTCTGTTCTGCGCTTCCCATCACCTCGTCGTTCCCGGCGAGAACCACGACGATGACGCCGGTGTATTCCGGGTACAGGTCGATTCGTCCGGAGGTGAGCGCCGTGTTGATGATGTCGGTGGAACCGACGTTGGTCTTGAGTGCAACTGTGTAGTCGCGGGCCCTGAGCAGTTGGGCATAAAGCTCGCCCATGATCCACGATTCGGTGAACCCCTTCGACCCCACCGTGATGGTGTTGGCGTCGCGGTCAGCCTGCCCTGCGCAACCGGCAAGAGCGGCGGCGGTAGTTCCGGCGGCGATCAGTGAAAGCGCCTGTCGTCTAGTCATATTGCGCACGGTAAGTCCCTTGGGTTGTAGGTGAACACTTGTGCCGTAGCGTGCCTGTGCAGCGGAGCTCAGTTGAAGTCGCGCGGAATCCTTGCGGACCAGGTGCGAGAGAACACCTCGTTCTCGCACTCAAATGCGGTGACCTGATTTTCGAGGAAGAAGTCCGTCTCGTCGCCGAACATGCGACTGAACGTGACGATCTTGACGTCCCAACTCGGAGCGCTCCCATCAGGTAGCCCAGGTCCAGGTATCCCAGGGCGCTGGTAGTGCTCGACGCGACGGCACTCCGCCACGGCGGACCCGGCCGATCCCTCTGTGATCAGGTAGCGGTCTTCCGCCCAGGTGTAATACCGAAGTCCGTCAGTCTCATCGATCTGATCCGCCTCGCTTCGGATCACGATGTCCTGGGTTCCGGCCACCAGATCGCGAGTGATGACGCGCGACATGGGCTCGGCGGCCACCTTAATCGGGCTGGGCGGCGGAGGAGTCGGCGTTCGGAACTCGGCCTGCACGTATTCGTCGTTCGTGTCCTCCCTGATCGGTAGGGTCAGCACGAGCTGCTCTGGTTGGAGAGTGAGCGTTGTCTCAGTCGGTGATGGCCAGGCAAAGGGCCAGAGGCTCGCTGACACGGACACACGGATGCTGTGCCCCGGCTCAAAGCGGTGAGCGCTGGCCAGCAGGGGCACCTCGACTGCGATCGGTTCGGCGGTCTGAAGTGCGGTTGGATACTCGTGGCCGGTGTGGTGCGCGAGGTTGAACAGACCAGTGGTGATGAGACGAGAAGAGCCATCTGGGCCGACATCGCACAACCGGACAGCGATCAGGCCGCGCGGCTGATTCGACGCGACAGTGAGCGCGACCGTGACGGGGCCGACGAACTCGACTGGATCGTCGCCGACGGACCACGATGCCGTGAACGATTTGGCGTCATCCTCTCGTTGGTCGATGGCCTGTCCGGCGGCCTCACCGAACTGCAACCAGCTCCCGGTCGTGGCGCCGATCAGCGCGGTGCTCACGAGTTCGGGGCTCCCGGTCACCACTGCCTTGTCGGCGAGGAATGGTGTCGGCAAGATCTGGGGGCTTGGCCAGGACTGCTCAGCAATCCAGCGACCTGGGCGTTCGGTGAGGTCTTCTCCGGTTCGCACACCGGTGGGAATGAAAGCGCGCAGCGCCGGTTGGTCCTCGACGCCGTTATCGGTGCCCTTCATCCACTTGTCCCACCAGCGCACTGCCTCCGGCAGGAAGTCGATCGCCGGACCGGGAACGGCCTGATGCGGGTAGTTGTGCGCCCACGGCCCGAGGAGGGATTGCGTTGGGCTGCTCAGATTCTCGAGAAGTGTGAACAACGTTCCGCGATATTCGTCGTACAGTCCGCCGACGGCGAGTACCGGGACTTCGATGCTGCTGTAGTCCTCACACACGGATGCGTGCTTCCAATAGTCGTCGCGGCGCTGGTGGGCCAGCCAGATCTCTGAATAGATCGGCGAATCGTTCAGTCGCTCGAACCAGTTCTCTCGCCAGCCGTCGCCAACGACCGCGGGATCCTGCGGGCGGGCGTTGTACGCAAGCATGGTCGATGCCCAGGAGAGCATTTCCGATCCAACGATGACTCCGCCGTGAAAGTGCACGTCGTCGCGGTATCGATCGTCTGTGGAGCAGATGGTGATGACGGCGCGGAGTTCAGGTGGCCGGAGTGCTGCAATCTGGAGGCCGTTGAATCCGCCCCATGACTTTCCGATGATGCCGACTCCGCCATCGCACCAGTCCTGACGGGCGATCCAAGTCAGGACTTCCAGTCCGTCGGAGAGCTCGCGCGGCGCGTACTCGTCGTCCATGACGCCGGAAGAGTCACCCGAGCCACGGGTGTCGACGCGGATCGACGCGTAACCGGACTGTGCAAATACCGGATGGATCGTGTCGTCCCGCTTCGCCGTCATATCGTCTTTGCGATAGGGGATATATTCCAGGACGGCGGGGACGGGAGTGGTGCTCGAATCCATCGGGAGCCAAATGCGTGCCGAAAGGATATCCCCATCCGAAAGCGGAATCTGCGCCTGTCGGAGAACTCTGATTGGTGGCTGTAAAAGGGAAGAATCAGACGGATGCATAGACATCCAGCCTTACACAGGTAGGCAAGCGGCACGAATCGAGGCGCTTTCATCGCGACGCTGGTGGCCCCGTTGAGCGCGCACCCTTTTCGTGACGTTCCCTGGTCACTGTGACTGTCTGGACTCCCTGAGCCGTTGCACGAAGCGCGCCATTTCGGGTGTCGGGCGTGAGCGTACCGGGTTGGCTTCAGGGAAGAGAACAGCGACGTCGACGCCGAGGGCTCGCTGCAGTCGTGCGGCCAGTTGGTGTCCTTCGTCGAGGTACTGGAGAGAGCGCTGGTATTGGTCGTTGTTCGCCCAGCGACGGTTCCACTCGGTCAATTCGACGACGAGTTCGGCAGGAAGATTGAGGGCGTCGACGTCGATCTCATCACTCGGCCTGCCCGCCAGATCAGTGCGATCACGGAGCGGAAACCCGCCTGGATTCGGTTCGAGCAAGATTCGCGTCGGTTGTTGTCCGGGCGCCCATTCCAGGGTTGTGAGATCGACGTCTTTGGCCAGTGCGTCGAATTCGGCCTGCGGCATGGCCGCGAGCTGATCCTCGAGCGAGGGTCGTCCGGAGGGCTGATCGAGGTAAACCAGGCCGTTGGGCGTCTTCGCTGCAAGTCTCACTTTTTGGTTCGGAACCCCAGGGGATCCTGAGCGCGGGGGAAACGTCGCACGAGAACGTTCGGAGTCGTCCTCCCGGTACAGCAAAAGGACACCGGCGCCGAACTCTCGCTGCGTTTCGGCCGCCAACAATTGTCCGTCGACCATGAACTCCAGCTTCTCGTCGGCAGACGCCCACTGGCGATCAGTGGCGGCGATGTTATCTAAGCGCCGGTTCCATTGGACGAGCCGTGTTTCGAGGCCTTCCGAGAGGCCGAGCACACCGCGTTCGAATGGGCCGAACCACACGTCAGGGCTCGACGATCGGTCCCAGAGAGGAAGCAGATCACCGTACTCCGCCATGAGAATCACGCGTGTGGGGAATGCTTCGAGCACCATCCTCAAACACTACCGAGTGTGGATTCTCGGCAGGCTCGACCGCTGCCTGGTGACGGTTCCACTCCAACCGCGGCCCCAGTGTCGGTGGTTGAGGTGCGGAGAGAGCGCCAGCGAACGAAGCCTCGAAACCAGGTGACTCGATCTTCGAAGACTTGGTCTAGAGCGTCCTGGTTTAGAAGGGTGGCTCCTCTGGCAGCATCTTCGTGGGCACCCACTTGTTCAGCAGGGCTTTCTTCCGGAGTTCGGCACTGATGGCTGAGGCGATCGGGGTTTCTGGTTCGGTCTCGTATCGGTGTCCGGTCGGGGTGGTCCATTCGACGTTGCCGCTGCCGTCGTCTGCCTGCTTCGTCTTCCACCCGGCACCGTGTTTGAGGGTGTGGTCGCTTTTACAGAGGTGGGCGAGATTGATGTGTTCTGTCTCCCCGCCGTAGCCCCAATCCGAACTGTGGTCCACATCGCAGAGAGCCGCTTGCCGGCTGCAGCCCGGGAAACGGCACGTCCCGTCTCGCAACTGCAGCAGCCGGCGCAGGTCTGCCGGCACCAGGTAGCGATCTCTGCCGACGGAGAGCACGGCCCCCGTTTCCGGGTGGGTCAGGATCCGAACGAACGACGGGCATTTCGCGGCGAGGTCGCGGGCAGTGTCTGGGTCGATCGGACCATACCCATCCAGGTTCCCCGGCTCCTCGCTCATACCGAACAGGGTCAGCATGGGGACGGTGACGAACACATCTGGTTTCACACCACGAAGCCGCTCCCCCGTTGCCGTGCCCGCCGTTTCACCGCTGCCGTCACTGTTGGGGCAGAGGAGCAGGTCACGGAACACGTCGGCTTTCAACTGCGTAAGCGTGCGGTGCTCGTTCGCCCCCTGGAGGTCTTTACCCCGCTTCACCAGCTGGGTGTGAATGGCGAGGGCATCGGCGGCCGGCAGGTACGCCGACAACCACGCCATCCCGTCCCTGGCCGGTTCAACACTCACGCGGCGATCGAGGATGCTGCGTTCGTGCCGGGCGACGATCGATTCCGGGTTCAGCTTCTCCCTGGCGATGCGGATCTTCCGATCGAACTTCGACCCCGTCACCGTTTCCGCGACCGGCAACATTAGCTTCTCCAGCTCCGCAGTGGCGGCATCGTCGAGGCCCGCGGTCTCGGACACCAGAGTGCGGGCATGCCGGTAGCTGATCTTCCCAGCCCGCAATGCCGTCAGAGTGTCGGGGAGGTCCTGGACCAGTGCGCGGCTCTCTCCGATCAGGTTCTCCGCGGTGCGCTGCGGAACCCGTGTCGCACAGGCGACCTCCGCCACCAGGGAGCGCTTCGCCATCTCCACGGTTGTTGCACTGACGCCTTGGTCGGTGCGCTCCGCGAATGCGCGGGCCGCCTCGACGGCGATCGCTTGCTTCGCCGCCACTTTGGCCAGCTTCCGGTTGACCTTCGCGATCGCATCAATGAGACCGCCAAGCCCGGACCGGAACGACGCATTCGCCCGCGCCTGTTCCGGGTCAGGGCGCCAGCTCGGATCGGGATCGTCGCCGGGCGGGCCAGCTTCGTTGGGTGGGTTCTCGTTGTTTTCCATGACCCAAGTCAACAGCAAACCACCGACATTCCACCCGGGTGGATACCGTCACTGACCAGCACCTGTGGATAACTAACTGGCGGCGTGCCTGTGGAGGGAGACCGGTGAGCGTGGCCGGGTTTTGGAGGTCGGGTTGCGAGGGTTTCGAGGTCGGATTGAGGCGACCCATCGAGCGGCGCTACAGCCGGTTGACGGCAGTGACGCGGACGACCGCGACTCCGGCTTCGTCTGAAGCGGCGAGATCGATCTCGGCGCCGATGCCCCAGTCGTGGTGGCCGGCGGGGTCGTCGAGAATCTGGCGTGCAGTCCACACGCCGTTCCCCGTCGTGTTCTCGTCGAGAATCAGCAGCGCCGAGCTGCGGGCATCCGCTCCCGTGAGCACTTCGTCGTGCTCACCGAAGTATCCGTCCATCGCGTCAGCCCAGACATCGGCCGAGAATCCGGATGTCTTGTCCAGGTCTCCCAGCGCGTCATACTGCTCGAGCGCAGCCAGTTGCACCCTTCTGAACAGCTCATTCCGCACCAGAATCCGGAACGCCCGCACGTTCGTCGTCAGTCGCTTCGGAGCCGGGGGCAACACGCTCCCCGCGATCGCATCGTGCGCTTCGAGATCGGGGTGCGCGAGTTCCTCCCACTCGTCGAGCAGGCTGGAGTCGACCTGACGCACCAGCTCACCGAGCCACTCGATCAGGTCGAGCAGGTCTTCGGTCTTCGCCTCATCCGGAATGGTCTGCCTGGCCGCCCGATACGCGTCGGACAAATAACGCAGCACCACGCCCTCACTACGCGCAATCTTGTAGAACGCAATCAACTCGCCGAACGACATCGCCCGCTCATACATATCGCGCACCACAGACTTCGGCCTCAGCTCGAAGTCAGCGATCCACGGCTGCGACTGCTTATACGTCTCGAACGCCGCACCGAGCAGTTCATCGAGCGGCTTCGGATGCGTCACCTCCTCGAGCAGCGCCATCCGCTCGTCGTATTCGATGCCCTCACTCTTCATCGCGGCGACCGCCTCGCCGCGCGCTGCGAACTGCTGGGCGCTCAGCACCGGCCGTGGGTCGTCGAGTGTCGACTCAACGATCGAGATCATGTCAAGCGAGTACGTCGGAGCGTCAGGGTCGAGCAGTTCGAACGACGCAAGCGCGAACGGTGACAGCGGCTGGTTGAGAGCGAAGTTCGGTTGCAGATCGACGGTGAGACGGATGTCACCGGCCGCGCTCTGTTCCACGATCCCCGCCGCGCGCAGGGTCTTGTAGATTCCCAGTGCCCGCCTGGCGAGGGCGAGCTGACGCTTCCACGGTTCGTGGTTGTCGAAGACCAGCGAATGCACGTGGGCGTACGCGTCGCCGCCGCGGGCGATCACGTTGATCAGCATGGCGCTGGTCATCTGCATACTCGAGGTGAGGGTTTCCGGTTCGGCACCCACCAGCCGCTGGAACGACGGTTCTCCCCAGGAAACGAATCCCTCCGGCGCCTTCTTCCGGATGATCTTGCGTTTCTTCTTGACGTCGTCTCCGGCCTTCTGGATGGCCTTGAGGTTCTCGGTCTCGTGCTCCGGCGCCTGCACGGCGACGGTTCCAGCCGTGTCGAATCCGGCTCGCCCCGCGCGCCCGGCGATCTGGTGAAACTCACGCGCGTTCAGCTGCCGCATGCGGATGCCGTCGTACTTCGTGAGCGCGGTGAAGAGCACAGAGCGAATGGGCACGTTGATTCCGACGCCGAGCGTGTCAGTGCCGCAGATCACGCGGAGCAGCCCCCGCTGCGCGAGCTGTTCGACGAGGCGGCGGTACTTCGGGAGCATGCCAGCGTGGTGAACGCCGATTCCCATCCGAATCAATCGAGAGAGGGTCTTGCCGAAGCTCGTCGTGAACCGGAACTCGCCGATCAGCTCCGCAATCGCATCCCGTTGCTCACGGCTGGCGACCTTCATGCTGGCCATCGCCTGGGCGCGCTCGAGCGCAGCGGCCTGCGAGAAGTGCACGATGTAGACCGGCGCCTGCCCGGTCGTGATCAGTTCTTCGACCGTCTCGTGAATGGGCGTGGTCTCGTAGTAATAGTGCAGCGGAACCGGGCGTTCGACACCGGTCACGACGGCGGCCTCTCTGCCCGTGCGGCGGCGAAGATCATCGGCGATCGCTGTGACGTCGCCGAGTGTTGCCGACATCAGCACGAACTGCACACGCGGCAGGGTGAGCAGTGGAACCTGCCAGGCCCAGCCGCGATCGGGGTCTGCGTAGAAGTGGAATTCGTCCATGACAACCTGGTCGACCTGGGTGTCTTCACCGTTTCGAAGTGCCAGGTTGGCGAGGATCTCCGCCGTGCAGCAGATGATCGGAGCGTCGGCGTTCACCGAGGAGTCACCTGTCATCATGCCGACGTTCTCGGCGCCGAACACCTCCACCAGCGCGAAGAACTTCTCGCTGACCAGCGCTTTGATCGGCGCCGTGTAGAAACTGCGCTTGCCCGCAGACAGGGCAGCAAAGTGTGCGCCGACGGCAACCAGAGATTTCCCCGTGCCCGTCGGTGTCGACAGGATGAGGTTAGCCCCCGACACGATCTCGATCAGGGCTTCCTCCTGCGCCGGGTACAGGGTCAGTCCCTGGCCTCCAGCCCACAGCTCGAACGCTTCGAACAACACATCGGGATCCAAGACGTGCGGGAGCGCTTCAAGAGTTGCCATGATCCTTCGATCCTGCCCTATCGACGTAGGTGAAGTTCACAGCCAACGATTCTAGATTTGAAATATGAACAGCAGTAGTGCGCCACAAGCGCCATCGAAAACGCCACAACAAGTAGCTTCCGAGAAACCAGGAACCCGTCGAAACTGGCGTCCGGCGCTGGCCGGAATCGCCTCCGTCATCGCCGGTCTCGGCGTGGCTGAGCTCGTTGCGGCAGTATTCGCCCCGGCGGCAAGCCCGGTGCTGGTTGTCGGCGCCTTTGTCATCGACATCGTTCCCAGCTGGGTGAAAGATGCCGTGATCGCGCTGTTCGGCACCGGCGACAAGGTTGCGCTGATCGTCTGCATCGGCCTGGCCCTCCTGGCGCTCTCCGCGGTGGCCGGTTTTCTCGAATTCACCAGGCCCCCGCTCGGGCGTCTCGTCGTTGTCGTAGTCGGCGCGGTTGCACTCTTTGCAGCATTGAGCCGAGCGGATGCCTCGCCATTCGACGCGCTCCCTGCCGTGGCCTCAATCATCGTCTCCGCGCTCCTCCTCTCCTTCCTTGCGAGGCACTTTCGCGCGGAGCCCGGCATAACTCCTGCAGTCTCCCCGTCACGAGCCGGAACTACGGCCAATTCCGCCACCGCAGGCAGAACGGCAGGAGTTACGCAGAGCGACGCCCACACCGCTGCCTCCTCCGCCAAAGGCGCGGGCAACACGGCCACCAGCAACACAACCACCACCAGCAAGGCCTCTAAAGTCGCCGCCAACAAGGCCGCCGCCAGAGCCGCCGCCGCGGCCAAAGCATTGTCGCTCGACCGTCGCCGATTTCTCGCCTGGACCGGCGCATCCGCCGGCCTGGGTATTCTCGCGATGGTCGGCGGTCAACTGATCTCAGCCGGCTCCCGAGCGGTGGACACCGCTCGCACCATGTTCACTCTTCCGAAGGCGACCACGGCGGCCCCGCCGATCCCCGCGGGCGCTTCACTCGACGTGCCCGGAATCGCACCCCTGATCACCCCGAACGCTGATTATTACCGCATCGACACCGCCTTGCAGGTTCCGCGGATCGACCCGCGCGACTGGCGGCTGCGCATCATCGGAATGGTGGAGAACGAGATCGAGATCGATTTCGCCGAGCTGCTCGCCCTCCCCCTGGAAGAGAGTTACACCACGCTCGCCTGCGTCTCCAACCCGGTCGGAGGCGATCTCATCGGCAACGCCAAATGGCTCGGCTACCCCGTGCGCGACCTTCTGGCGAAGGCAAAGCCGCACGCCGATGCCGACATGGTGCTCTCCCGCAGCCAAGACGGCTGGACCGCCGGCACCCCGATCGAGGCCCTCACAGACGACCGCAACGCGATCATTGCGGTCGGCATGAACGGCGAACCGCTCCCTCTCGAACACGGCTACCCGGTGCGGATGGTCGTGCCGGGCCTCTACGGCTACGTCTCGGCCACCAAGTGGCTGGTCGAGCTCGAACTGACCAGGTTCGACCGCGTCACCGCCTACTGGACCGACCGCGGCTGGGGCGAGAAAGGCCCGGTCAAGCTGGAGTCACGCATCGACGTGCCGAACGGCCCTGCGAAGGCCGGCGTCGTCACGGTCGCCGGAGTCGCCTGGGCGCAGCACACCGGCATCAGCGCGGTGCACGTGCAGGTCGACGAGGGTGACTGGAACGAGGCGACGCTCGCCGACGCGATCTCGGCAGACACCTGGCGCCAGTGGCGGTGGGACTGGGACGCCGAACCGGGTGAGCACACGCTGCAGGTCCGCGCCACAGACGCCGACGGCCTGGTGCAGACATCCACTCGCCGTGACGTGGTGCCAGACGGTGCGACCGGCTGGCATGGCACCCGTGTGAGCGTCGGCGCCTGACAGCCGCGGAGCCTGACAGCCGCGGGGCCTGGGCGTATCCTCGAAAAAGACGCATCGCTGACGTTGGGCGCCGCCGGTTGACGAAGGAGATCTGATGGGTTTCGACCAGTACCACGAGCCGCCGGAGGAGTTGTCCGCCGAGACGCGCACCTTCGCCAGGATGTGCGCCAACCTCACAGAGGAAGCCGAGGCGATCGGCTGGTATGAACAGCGCATCTCCGTCGAGCCGGATGCCGCGTCGCGCGCCATCATGGAGGATTCGCTCGGCGAGGAGTTCAAACACTTCAGCATGGAACTCGAGTTCCTGTTTCGCGCCAAGCCGATCTGGCGTGAGACCGCTCGCGGCATTCTGTTCCAGGACGGCGACATCGTGGTCAACGGCGAGGCCTCAGAGGCGCGTGCCGGCGGCGGGGCCGAGGGTGGTGGGCCCGAGGGTGGGGCGACGGATGTCGGCGCAAACGACTCTCCGTCGAACACGGCCGCTGCCTCACTCGGTATCGGCAGCCTGAAAGGAGCATCATCATGACTCTCGACCACCTGCTGCGCAGTCTCGCTCCGATCTCGGATGCCGGCTGGGCGGAACTCGATTCAGAGGCCAAGGACCGCCTGGTCGCCAACCTCGGCGCGCGAAAACTTGTCGACTTCTCTGGACCCCACGGCTGGACGTACTCGGCGACCAACCTCGGCCGCACGGAGGAGATCGCCGCCACTCCGGTCGGTGAGGTCAACGCCAGGAGTCGGCGGGTGCTGCCGCTCACCGAGGTGCGAGCGGAGTTCACGGTCTCCCTCCGCGAGCTGCAGGATATCGACCGCGGTGCCGCCGACCCCGACCTGTCTGGTCTCGACGACGCGGCCGTGCGGATGGCGCGTACCGAGAACTACGCGGTCTTCCACGGCTGGGCCGATGCCGGGATCACCGGCATCACCGTTGCCACGCCGCACGAAGAGGTGGAACGCGTCGACGACTTCAACCGGTATCCGCGCCGGGTCGCTAAGGCGGTGGAGACCCTGCGCGCCAGCGGCGTCAGCGGCCCGTACGGACTCGCGGTGGGGCCAGAGGACTATACGGCGATCATCGAGACAACGGAGCACGGCGGGTATCCGCTGTTCGACCACGTACGCAAGATCCTCGGCGGACCCGTCGTCTGGGCGCCTGGTGTGCGCGGCGGCGTGGTGCTAAGCCTGCGTGGCGGTGACTTCCTGTTCGAGTCTGGAGAAGACCTCGCGGTCGGCTATGACGGGCACGACTCCGACGAGGTGCGACTCTACCTGGAGCAGACCTTCAGCTTCCGCGTCGCCACCCCGGAGGCCGCGATCGCCCTCGCCGCTGAGTAGCCGCTGCCCGATAGTGACCTTTCCGGTCGAGAGTGACCGGCGCAACGGGCCCTCTCGACCGGAAAGGTCACATTCACGGCGCGGGCCGAGGAGTTCGAGGGCTCCGGGTGCACTGCCAGCGGTTCTGCAGGGTTGATGTGACAGCCTGTTATCCCACACCGGTGCAGAATCCGGCCGACGGAGAGGACAACGGATGAACGGACCGATGCTCCTCGACATCCTGCTCGTTCTCACCCTGGTCGTGGCCCTCGTCGGCGGCTACCGCAACGGGCTGCTGCGCAACCTCAGCGGCCTCATCGGCTTTATCTGCGGCGCCGTTGCCGCGTTCTTCGCGATGCCGCTGGTCGGCGCGTGGGTGCCCGCCCCTGAGTGGCGACTCGCGGCTGTCCTCGGAGTTGCCCTCATCCTGCTCGTCGCCGGCGTTGCCATCGGTT
This sequence comes from Glaciibacter superstes DSM 21135, assembly GCF_000421145.1. Taxonomy (GTDB): domain Bacteria; phylum Actinomycetota; class Actinomycetes; order Actinomycetales; family Microbacteriaceae; genus Cryobacterium; species Cryobacterium superstes. The sequence goes on from NZ_ATWH01000030.1 coordinate 11,820, forward strand.
CGACGCTCGGTCGAGCCATGCGCCGCAAAGCACACAAGTCGAAGCTCCGAATCGTCGACCGGGTTCTCGGAGCCGTCTTCACGCTCGGCGTCACCGCATTAGTCATGTCGGTCCTCGGCTTCAGCATCATTGCCCTCGGGGTCCCATACCTCTCGCCGGCGATCGCGTCGTCTGGCGTCATCCGTACCATCGATTCGCTCACGCCAGACCCGGTGAAGAGTCTGCTCGCGCAAGCGAGGTCGGTTGCCCTCGCCGACGGGATTCCACGGATCGTCGAAGCCGTCCAGGGGACGACTCCACAGATCCCGGATGTCACGGCCGACACGCCTGAGCTGGCGCAAGCCTCGCGTTCGGTAGTAAGGGTAACCGGCACCGCCTATGCCTGTGGTCGAAGCCAGTCGGGCAGTGGGTTTGTGGTGTCCCCAGACCGGGTCATGACGAACGCGCATGTGGTGGCCGGGGTCACAGAGCCCGTTGTACAGACGCAGACCGGTTACGCGGTGCGCGGCACGGTTGTGTACTTCGATGATGAGGTCGACCTGGCGATCATTGCTGTCGACGACCTGGGTCTCGATCCTCTGAAGCTGGGCCCGAACCTCGACCTCGGCAGCCACGCGGTGACCCAGGGCTACCCGTTCGGCGGCCCGTTCGATTCCGACCCGGCCGAGATTCTCACCGTCGGCCCGTTGGCTGTGGGTGGCGACGGGCAGACGGAGGCACTTCGGCAGGTGTACACGCTCGCCTCCGATGTGCAGCAGGGTGAGTCTGGCGGACCGCTGCTCAGCGAGCAGGGAGTAGTGTCCGGTGTCATTTTCGCCAAGGGTGCGACAACTCCCAACCTCGGCTTCGCGCTGGCGATGGAGGAGGTACAGCCGGTGGCCGAGCAGTCAGCGACGCTCTCCTCCACTGTTTCCTCCGGGGCGTGCGTGATCGAATGACTCTGCGTGACGGGACTGTCTGCGTGACGAGGCTGTCTGCGTGACGGGACTCCCTCCGCGCGGATGGCAGACTTGAGCGTATGACCATCACCGCAGCCGCCGACGGCTCCGCACTCGGCAATCCAGGACCGGCCGGCTGGGCCTGGTACGTCGACGACTCCCACTGGGCCGCAGGCGGCTGGAAGCACGCCACGAACAACCAAGGCGAACTCAAGGCGGTGCTCGAGCTTTTCCGCGCGACCGCGCACCTCGACGAAGACCTGCTAGTGCTCTGCGACAGCCAGTACGTGATCAACTCCGTGACGAAGTGGATGCCGGGCTGGAAGAAGAAGGGTTGGCGCAAGGGCGACGGCAAACCGGTGATGAACCTCGATCTGTTGCAGGAGCTTGACGCAGCGCTCGTCGGCCGAACGTACCGCTTCGAGTGGGTCAAGGGCCACGCGAACCACCCGCTGAACGAGGCGGCCGATGAGCGGGCTCGCGGTGTTGCAGAGGCCTTCCAGCGCGGCGGTGCGATTCCCAGTGGACCAGGGTGGGCGGGCCACGTCGGCGCCGACCCTGTCGCTGGGGCAGCAGAAGCGGAAGCCGAGCCTGAGGCATCCGTCGCCGTCGCCGCGGACGTTGTCGACGTCACTCCGGACGTTGGGGCGGACGCATCCGTACCCGGCAGTGAAATGGATGTCGCGGAAACGGATGTCGCGGAATCGGATGTCGCGCCGGGCGCCGCCGGCGAGGTCGACGAGCAGCCCGGCCTCTTCACGCTCGATGAGCAGATGGATCCCGAACACGAGGTGAACCTCACCCTCACCGAAGACGAGTACTTTCGCGCTGTGCAGCGCGCCAGGTTCGAGGGTGTCAGCGTCGAAGACCTGCTGCGCAGCCTGATCTAGCCCCAATACCGTTCAATTAGGGGTTTTTGGTGTAGTTTGCGGGTATGCCTCGTACTGGTTGGAGAAAGCCCGAGTCGGATCGTCGGTTGTCGGATCTGGTGTCCGTTGGTGTGTTGACGAAGGTGTTCCCTCCGGATGTTGTCGATGCGGTGATCGCGGAGTGCGGCCGGACTGAGCAGCGGCGTCGTTCGTTGCCGGCGAGGTCGGTGGCGTATTTTGCGATGGGGATGGCGCTGCACTCGGATGGGTCTTATGAGGACGTGTTGGCGCTGATCTCGGATGGGTTGGCGTGGGCGGAGCGGTCCGAGGAGTCACCGAAGTTGGCGAACAAGGCCGCGATCTCCCATGCCCGTGACCGGCTTG
>NZ_ATWH01000031.1 GCF_000421145.1 Glaciibacter superstes DSM 21135
CCTCCGCATCTGGTCCGCGTCTCCGCGGGCCTGATCTCGTTCGGCGCGGAGCTTGTCCACCTCGTCCTGCAGCCGACGAATCTCCGCCACATCCTTACGTGCCATTGAGCCAGTATGACGAGGAACCAGCCCGACACCGAGATCTCCGTCGGCCATCGCCAGACGCCACCCGCGCATCTCCGTGCCCGTGATGCCGTGCTCGGAAAGGTACACACCCTTCGTCCCGTGCCGGGCGGCCACATACGCAAGCACATGCTCACGCTTCTCATCCACCGAGAAGATCCTCGGCGCGATTGTTACTACAGTCATTGCGAATCTCCGATCAGAACGGGTCACAACAAGACTGCCAGCCAGGGGCTACGGCAAAATCTCCGTCGAATGGTTTGGTGGACGGTCGGTGCTAGCGGGCGTCGCGGGCCTGTGCGGCGAGGGCGCGCTCGACCCCGGCCAGGTTCTCGACGACGAGGCGGCGTAGCGCCGGCGGTTCGGCGTTGGCGTCGAGCCAGGCACGGGTCGCGTCGACGAGCTCCTGATTCGCCAGCGGCGACGGGTAGAGGCCGACGACGAGCGTGTCGGCGATCGCGTACGCGCGAGACTCCCACACCGACTGCAGCATGTCGAAATACGTGCCGACGAACGGCTCGAGCAGCGTGGTGTCGTTGGCACGGAGGAACCCGGCCGCAGTGACCCGCACGATCGTGTTCGGCGCCGTATCGACGTCGATCAGGGACGACCAGGCCGCTTGCTTACCCTCCGGAGTGGGGATCGCAGCGCGCGCCTGAGCCGCGAACTGCGCGCCCGTCGCGGTGTTGTCCTTCGCCAGTGCGGCGTCGATCTGGGCGGTGCCCGCCCTGCCTCCGGCGACCAGGGCGATGAGAAGCTCCCAGCCCAGGTCGGTGTCGATTACCAGTCCGTCGAGCTGCTCCGAGCCGTCCAGAAGGCCGGCGACCGCGTCGAGCTGGGCTTCGGTGACAGCCACCGAGGCGAAGAACTTCACAAACTGGAACTGCGCGTCACTTCCGCCAGCGGCTTCACGCGCCAGCGTGAGCAGTCCATCGCCGACCTCGGTGACGGTGGTCTCGCGGTGCGGCTCCGACACGTAGTGGGTGGCCGTGAGGATGACCTGGCCGAGAACCGTGCGGAGGGTGGTCGATTCTGTCTCCGTCGCGATGTTGCCCAGCACCAGTCGCACGAAGTCGCGCGGTGCGGTCTCGGCGTCGCGCGTCGCATCCCAGGCAGAGCCCCACACCAGCGAGCGGGCAAGGGGACTCTCGATCGCGGCAAGGTTATCGATGGCGACAGCCAGTGAGGCATCGTCGAGCCGGATCTTGGCATAGGCGAGATCATCGTCGTTGAGCAGAACCAGGTCTGGACGGGCTTCGCCGACCAACTCGGTGACATCCGTTCGCTCACCGTCGACATCAAGCTCGACGCGCTTGACCCGAACCAGCTTGCCTCCGGGCAGGTTGTTCGCGGTGTCGAAGCTGTACAGACCGATCGCAAGACGGTGCGGACGAATCGTCGGGTAGTCGGCAGCGGCGGACTGCAGCACGGTGAAGCCGGTGATGGTTCCGGCGTCATCAACGGTGATCTCAGGGCGAAGGGTGTTCACTCCCGCGGTCTCCAGCCACAGCTTCGACCACTCAGAGAGATCGCGACCGCTGGAAGTCTCCAGTTCGGCGAGCAGATCGGCCAGCTCCGTGTTGCCCCACGCGTGCTTCTTGAAATAGGCGGATACGCCCGTGAAGAAGGCATCAATGCCGACCCACGCGACCAGTTGCTTGAGAACCGAGCCGCCCTTGGCGTAGGTGATGCCGTCGAAGTTGACCTGTACGTCTTCGAGGTCGTTGATGGTGGCGACGACCGGGTGCGTTGAGGGGAGCTGGTCCTGCTTGTATGCCCAGCTCTTCTCCATGGCGGCGAACGTGGTCCAGGCTTCCTTCCACTCGGTGGCGTCTGCCGTAGCGATGGTCGATGCCCATTCGGCGAATGACTCGTTCAGCCACAGGTCGTTCCACCACTTCATGGTCACGAGGTCGCCGAACCACATATGTGCCAACTCGTGCAGGATCGTGACGACTCGGCGCTCCTTGAGAGCGTCGGTGACCTTTGAACGGAAGACGTAGGACTCTGTGAAGGTGACCGCGCCGGCGTTCTCCATTGCCCCGGCGTTGAACTCGGGCACAAAGAGCTGGTCGTACTTGGTGAACGGGTATGCGTAGTCGAACTTGTCCTCGTAGTACGCGAAACCCTGGCGGGTCTTCTCAAAGATGTAGTCGGAGTCGAGGTATTCGAACAGGCTCTTTCGACTGAAGAGGCCGAGAGGGATGACCCGGCCGTCGCTCGAGGTCAGTTCGCTGCGCACGACTGTGTACGGGCCGGCGATCAGCGCGGTGATGTAGCTCGAGATGACGTGCGTCGGCTCGAAGGCCCAGATAGCGGCTCCGTTGCCCGCGCCGGTGGGTTCCGGTGTCGGCGAGTTCGAGATAATCTCCCAGCCTGCCGGTGCGGTCACGGTGAAGCTGAATGTCGCCTTGAGGTCTGGCTGCTCGAACACGGCGAACATGCGCCGCGAGTCCGGCACCTCGAACTGGCTGTAGAGGTAGGCCTCGTCGTCGACCGGATCGACGAAGCGGTGCAGGCCCTCACCGGTGTTCGTGTAGATCGCATCAGCGACCACGGTCAACTCATTCTCTGCCTGCAGGTCGTCGAGCTGAATCCGGATGCCATCGCTCACGGTGGAGGGGTCGAGTTCGGCTCCGTTGAGCGTGACGGCGTGCACGGTGCGAGTGATCGCGTCGATGAACGTCGACGTGCCTGGTTTCGCAGTGAAGATGACCGTTGTGGTGCTCGCGAACGTTTCTGGTCCGGTTGTCAGGTCGAGCACGACGTCGTAGCTCGTGACGTCAACGATCGACTTACGCTCGGCGGCTTCGATCCGGGTGAGGTTTTCTCCAGGCAACAGTCTCTCCATCTTGGTTTCGAGGGGCTCACAGCTTCGTGAATGGCAGGCGCTCGTGACGCCGATGCACGGTCATCAAGCCTAGCCATGATTAGGGTGGCACCATGAGAACCAGCACAGACTCGCACGCGGCAACCGCTGACCGCTACCGGGCATTTGCTGAGGTGGAGGCGCGCGGTATGAGCGCGTGTTACGAGGAGTGGGCGCTTGGAGTGGCCGGCGATGCGTCGACGCTGGCGCTGATCAATCGGCTGCCACCGGCCAAGCGTCAACCCAATCTGGTGTTCAGCGCGGCTCGGTTCCGCGGGGCTGCGGCTGGGCCGTATCCGGCGTTCGCGGACTGGCTCCATGAACACTGGAACCCTGTTGAGCAGACCTGCCTCAGCCACGCCACCCAGACGAACGAGGCAGGCCGCTGTGCCACGCTCCTGCCTGCGCTCGCCGCGATCGGCGGCCCGCTCGCACTCATCGAGGTTGGCGCATCCGCCGGTCTCTGCCTGTATCCCGACCGTTACAGCTACCGGTATCGGCTGGATGGCAACCAGGGCGGCGGTAATCAAGGCCAGGGCGGCAGAGAACGGATGCTGCACCCCGCGACCGGTGAGAGCGCGGTCGTGCTGGACTGCGCGGTCAGCGGCCCGGTTCCGTTGCCCGACCGCCTGCTCGAGGTCGTCTGGCGTGCAGGAATCGACCTGAACCCGCTCGACGTGAACAACGCCGACGACGTCGACTGGCTCGACGCACTGATCTGGCCGGAGCACAACGACCGGCGTGATCGCCTGCGTGCCGCGGTCGACGTGGCCAGGGCGGAGCCGGCCGAGATCATTCGCGGAGACGCGAACGCTGAGATTGAGAGGCTGGTGTCGCAGGCTCCTGCCGGAGCATCCGTCGTCGTCTTCCACACCGCGGTGCTGGCGTACTTCGAGGAGGCAGCGCGGCGTGAGTTCGCTACGACGATGGGGCGCATTCCTGTGCACTGGCTCGCGAACGAGGGGCAGTCTGTGGTACCGGGTGTGATGGAACGACTGGCGCAGCCGCCGGCTGACTCGACCGCGTTCGTGCTCGCCGGTGACGGGAAACCGATCGCCCTCACGCATCCCCACGGCCTCGCGCTCGAATGGCTCGGGTGAGAGACGTCGTGTCGCTCGGAACTCGCACCCCATCGAAGCGAGCGGCGGTATCGCCGAGGATCGTCGGTGTGGATGTCGCGCGCGGACTGGCCATCGTCGGCATGTTCGTTGCTCACGCGGTTCCACGACCCGATGACGTCGAATTGCTCGTCGATGGGCGGTCATCGATCCTGTTCGCGACGCTTGCAGGGGTATCACTCGGCATCGTGACCGGGCAAGACCAGCCCCTCGAACGCGGACGACGATCGGATCGGGTGGTCAGCATCCTGCTGCGTGCGGTGTGCCTGTTCCTGCTCGGCGGCATCCTGGCCGCTCTCGACAGTGGAGTCGCCGTGATCCTCGACTACTACGCGTTCATGTTCCTGCTGCTGACGCCGGTGCTGTTCCTGCCGCGCTGGGCGCTCGCAGCACTTGCAGCGGTGATCGCCGTCGTCGCGCCGATGCTTGCCGCGGTGACGGATGACCGGAGTGAAGACAAGGCATCGCTGCTGGACGTTCTGCAGTACTACCTCCTCGACGGTGTGTACCCGGCGCTGATCTGGATGCCGTTTCTCCTCGTTGGATTGATTGCCGCGCGTTCTGGGCTGAGGCGGAGGTCGACCCAGGTGTGGATGATGATCGGCGGTTCGACTGCCGCAGTACTGGGATACGGTGCGGCGTGGGTGATTCCCGGTGTGAGCGCAGAAGCGCACTCGGGCTCGACCGCAGAGGTGCTGGCCTCAGGCGGTGTCGCCATCGCGCTGACGGGCGCGCTGCTCTGGTTGACAGCGTCGGAGCGCGCAGGATTCGGGCGGGCAGCCAGAGCTGTGCTGTGGCCGGTCGGGGCGACCGGATCGATGGTCCTGACGGTCTACACCGTCCAGATCGTAGCCCTGGCGATCTTTGTGGCGCTGCGGGAGGACAGCGGCGGGCAGATCGAGTACCCAGGTTGGCCGTTGCTGATCGGCATGACAGCGGCGTCACTGGTGTTCGCCAGCCTGTGGCGCCTGTGGTTCGGCAAGGGGCCGCTCGAACGGCTGTTCACTCTGGTGACGACGCTGCCGAGGCGGCACGAGCGGGACAGCGTCTGATCGCTGCCCCCTCGCGGCCACTGACTACCTCTTCTTGTCGGTCACAGTGACCGGCGCGCTGCCGCTGGTTGCCGAATCGGCGCCGACGGCTTCGACGGTGTAGTCACCTGCAGGGGTGCCCTTCGGGATCTTCACCTTCACCACGAACTGGCCGTTATCGGTTGCGTGCCCATTCCCATTCCCATTCCCGTGCCTCGTGGTCGTCGCAACACCGAGCGGGATGCGACCGGGCAGCAGCGTCAGCTCAATCTCTTCGTCGGTGCCGAAGCCGGTTCCTGTGATCTCAACCTTTTTGCCCTGGCCGACAGTCGAGTCGGAGATGGTCAGTGTTCCCTTCACCGGGGCGCCGGTGTAAACGATGCTCGGCGCAGAAGGGGTGGCCATACCGTCGCCGAGGAAGAAGCTGGTCTGTGGTGGCTGGTTATACCCAGTGTTCTGCCAGGCCACGCCCAGCCGGTAGACGGGGTCGTGCATCAGCGTACGGATTCGGTGCTCGGTTTGGTCGGTAGTCGTCACGAGTTGGAGCGAATTGCCGTCTGCGCTGCGAACGAGCAGTTCCTCCCTCCAGTCTCCGAGCAGGTCTGCCTGCAGCGTGGGATTGCCCTTCGTCCCATTGACCGAGAGGGAACCGTCCATACGCAGGAGTTCGTCTGAGCTCTGCGTCTCCCAGTTCCACTTGGAGACGGTCGGCGTGGCACCGGATGCCGTCTCAGATGGGTCGGTGTAGTCGTGGTCGGTGATCTCTCGGAGGAGGTCGCCGTCCCACCACGTGACGAAGTTCGCGGCTGGGATCGCGGTGGAGATCTCCTTGCCGTCGGTGCTCTTCATGGTGCCGATCCGGGAGTTGTATTTGTAGTCGCCACCGATCGACCATGCTTCGTCGCCCGCATAGCGCGGGTCGACGTCTGCCGCAACACCGCGGCCGGTGTCGCGGGTGCCAGGCACGGTCCAGAGGACCTCGCCGGTCTGCGCGTCGCGCATACTCGCTCCAATGCCTCCGTTCGCCCTGACGTCTTCGTGCACACCGAAGACCTCGAGGCCATCACGCTCGGGGTTCAGGTCGCCGACATGCAGCGCATCACCGTGGTGCAGATTCGTGTTGTACAGCGGAACCCCGGTGTCATCGATCGTCATGGCGCCGAACACGATCTCGTCGAGCCCATCGCTGTCGACATCCGCGATTGCCAGGTTGTGATTTCCCTGTCCCATCAGCTCTGAGTAACCCGGCTCATCGGTGTCGAACACCCATCGCTGTTCGATCTGGCCGTTCCTGAAGTCGTAGCTCGCGGTCACCGCCCTGGTGTAGTACCCGCGGCTGAAGATCATGCTGGGATGCTCGCCGTCAAGGTAGGCAGTTGCCGCCAAGAAGCGGTCGACCCGGTTCCCGTATGTGTCACCCCACGAGCCGACATCGCCACGGGCCGGTGTGTAGTCCACCGTGTCGAGGGCCGCTCCCGTTTCTCCGTCGAACACCGTCAGGTATTCGGGCCCTGAAAGGACGTAGCCGCCCGAATTCCGGAAGTCGGCGTCGGGGTCACCGATGACGACCCCGGTGCCGTCGACGGTCGCGTCGGCCGTCTTCACGGCGACTTCGGCCTTTCCATCGCTGTCATAGTCGAAGACCTGGAACTGGGTGTAGTGCGCACCCGCGCGGATGTTCCTGCCCAGATCGATGCGCCACAGCTGGGTTCCGTCGAGTTCGTAGGCGTCGAGGTATACGTTGCCGGTGTACCCGGACCTTGAGTTGTCTTTGGCGTTGGTCGGATTCCATTTCAGGATGATCTCGTACTGGCCGTCGCCGTTGAGGTCGCCGATGGATGCGTCGTTGGGCTCGTACCCGTACGCTTCGCCAGAAGGCGTGACACCACCCGCTGGCTTCTGGAGCCCAATGTCGAGTGATTGGTCATCCCACACCGTGAACTCCTCGGTGACCGTCGTTTCTGTGCCGTCGACGATCGCGGTGACCAGATAGCGGGAGTCAACCGTGCCTACGGTGTCGACGTAGTTGGTGCTGTCGGTGATCGGGGTTTTAGTGATGAGACTGCCGTCGCGGTAGACATTGAAGGCGACCCCGTCGTCATCGAGGCCGAGCATGCGCCATCCGAGGTACACGCCCCCGTCGTGTGCGACGGCGACCGGGGCGCGGTCGAGGTATTCGGCCTGGCGCAGCAGCACCGTCGGCGCCGGGGTTTCGAGAACGGCACTCTGAGCTGACGTGCCGCCGCGGCCCACGGCACTCACCTGATAGAAGTACGGTCGCGTGGTCAGCACACTCGTGTCGGTGAACGTTGACCCGACCACAGAAGCCACCTCTGTGAAAGGACCATCAGAATTCGTGGCGCGACCGACGAGATAGAAGGACGCACCGTCCACCGCGTTCCAGGCGATGGTGATGTCGTTCCGGTTCACCGCCGAAGCGACGAGTTCCGTCGGAGCGTTCGGCGCCTCGACCCCAGGGTCGGCAAGAGTGACGTTGATCGGCTCCGATGGCGCGGATTCGACGTCACTGTCACCGAGCGCAGTGAGTGTGTAGATGTAGCTCCGGCCGAGCACACCGGTCATGTCGACGTAGCCGGTGCCGCTCTGCTGGGCAAGCAACTCGGGTGTTTCGGCTTCGGAAGCGCGATAGACCCGGTAGCCGACGGCATCCGTCACTGCCGCCCAGTCCAGCTCCACCGCCGGCGGCTCGACGTCGAGGTCGACGACTGCGGTAAGTGTGGGTGCGCCGAGCGCTGGAGAGATGATGAGGCCATTAAGGCGGGAGCTTTCGCCGCCCACCAGGATGTTGAGTTGTCCGTCTGCCACCGCTATGGCGCTATACCGGTTTTCAGCGATGGTTCCGGATGAAGCAGCGATGCGTGGCTGCTGGGTGCCTTCGATCGTCAGGACGGTTTTGCTCGAGGCGATGAGGTCGCCGGTGAATGAAGTGATGTCGTAGCTGCCGTTGTCAACGTCGACGACGAATTCGAAGGTCGCTCCCGCTACGAAATCGCGTGTCATCCAATCGGCGTCTGCGCCGCGGTCGCGGTCGATCATGTCGGCATTCGAACGGAAGCCGTAGCCGCTCTCAGGCGAGTAGAGCGTCGCGCGACCGACGCCCGTGTAGCCGTCCGCAACGGGTGACGTCGCCGTACCGAAATCGAACCGCAGCGTGCCGGTTGCTCCGGTCGCCGAGGCGGCGGCCGGAGTCGCCAGCATCAATCCGCTGACGAGAGTGATTGCCGTCACAGTGCCGAGCGTGACGCGCGATCTGCGCTCTGATGGTGAAAACGCCAAGGCGATCTCCTTTGATGTCTGTTACCAGCTGCAGCCACTCGGCAAACGCCAGCGCGGCGGACCATTCCTCGATGAGGAAAACGCTTTCCGCCGTCCCTAATTTTGGTGTGCGGGTGCGGCCGTGTCAAGAGGCAATCGCAGATTCAGCCCGACGCCAGGCCCGGCGCTGGGTCACCAGGCGGCGGGCTTGTAGTCCTTGAGGAACACGCCGTGCACGTCGTCGCCGGCCTCGCCGCGCACGATCGGGTCGTAGACACGGGCCGCGCCGTCGACCAGGTCGAGGGGAGCGTGAAAACCCTCCTCGGCCAGACGCACCTTGGTCGGGTGCGGCCGTTCATCGGTGATCCAGCCGGTGTCGACGCTCGTCATCAGGATGCCGTCGCTGAGCATTTCCTTCGCGCTGGTGCGTGTGAGCATGTTGAGCGCCGCCTTCGCCATATTGGTGTGCGGGTGCCCTGGGCCTTTGTACCCCCGTCCGAAAACGCCTTCCATGGCCGACACGTTGACCACGTAGGTGCGACGGGCAGCGGATGCCGCCATCGATTCGCGCAGACGGCTCACCAGCAGGAATGGTGCGGTCGTGTTGCAGAGCTGAACCTCAAGCATCTCGAGGGGGTCGACGTCTTGCACGTTGGCGGTCCAGCTGTTGACCGTGTGCAGGTCGGGAACCAGCCCACCGGCGTCGATCGCGGTACCGGCAGCGAGGCGCTCGAGCGACGACGAGCCGGGCGCGAGCGCCAGGTTGGTGAGATCGTCTGCGGTGAGCGCGCCGGCGCCGACGATCGCCGCGGCTCCGAGGATCGGGTGGCTGGCGACCGAGGCGGCCAGGGCGAGCGGATGCGCGTCGTTGGTGTGCCCGAAGGTCACGATCTCGGGGAGTGGGCCGTCGGGCAACGGCGACTGCTCGGCTTCCACCAGCGGTGAGTACGAGCCGGGGGAGCGGCGCACCGTCTGAGCTGCGTTGTTGATCAGGATGTCGAGAGGACCCTGCTCGGCGACCGAATCGGCGAGTCCGATCACCTGTGCGGGATCGCGGAGGTCGATCCCCACGATACGAAGACGGTGCAGCCAGTCGGCGGAGTCCGGCATCGCCTGGAAGCGGCGAACGGCGTCGCGCGGAAACCTGGTGGTGATTGTGGTCTGCGCTCCGTCTCTGAGCAGTCGGAGTGCGATGTACATGCCGATCTTCGCGCGACCCCCGGTGAGCAGCGCACGTTTGCCGGTGAGATCCGTTCTGGCGTCGCGTTTCTGATGGCTCATGGCGGCACAGCTTGGGCAAAGCTGGTGGTAGAAGGCGTCGACGAGGGTGTACTTCTGTTTGCAGATGTAGCAAGCACGAGGAACAAGCAGTTCGCCGGCGGTGGGGGCCTCTGTGCCGCGGGTGAGCTGGGCGCCCCGCGTCTCGTCGTCGATGCGGGTCGGTGCGCCGGTGGCAGTGGCGGCGATCACGATGCGATCGGATTCTGCGATGGCCTGGCGCTTCTCGGTGCGACGCACGACCTTGACGGCCTTGAACATCTTCGCTGTTGCCTGTCGCACCGTGGTGAAATCGGGGTCGTCAGGGTCGATGTCGCTCAGGGAGGCGAGAACCCGGAGCGTGACCTCGAGGTCGTTCGGGTCGATTCGCCCCGCCGTCTGTTCAGGGGCGGGAGTGCTGGGGGAGAGCTCCGAGGTCATCCGAGAATTGTACGTCGACTGGAGTCAGAGAATGCCTGCGCGGACGGCGGCGGTCGACGAGACGTGCCTGTTCGCCGCGTAGGGTGAAGAGCATGGCTGATTCCGTTGACTTCTGGTTCGATCCCTCTTGCCCCTGGGCCTGGATGACCTCGCGGTGGGTGGGGGAGGTATCGGAACACCGGGACCTCAACGTGACCTGGCACGTCATGAGCCTCGCGGTGCTGAACGAAGACAAAGACGTCGACGATGACTACAAAGCGTTCTTCCCGCGTGCGCTGAAGTACACACGATTGGTCGCAGCTGCACAGGAACTGCACGGCCAGGAGATCGTCAAGCCGCTCTACGACGCACTCGGCACGCGTATCCACCCGGGAGGGAGCACGGAGCCGGGCGAAGTGATTCCGGCGGCGCTCGCCGAGGTCGGGCTTCCCGCGGAATTTGCCGCCTACGCCGACAGCGACGAGTTCGACCCACAGATGCGCGCCAGCCACTTCGACGGCATCAACCGCGTCGGACAGGATGTCGGAACCCCGGTCATCGCGGTCAACGACGTCGCATTCTTCGGTCCGGTGATCTCTCCCGCGCCGAAGGGCGAGCAGGCACTGAAGCTCTGGGACGGCGTCGTTGCGGCTGCATCCTTCGACGGCTTCTTCGAGATCAAGCGCACCCGCACCCGCGAGCCGATCTTCGACTGATATGTAGTGGTTTTTGTCAAGAGGGCATTCTGAAGCGGCGCCCGTAGATGCGTGCCGTTCGAAGATTTCGGTGGGTGCGGGCGGGTTTCCCGCTCCCACCTCAATCTTCGAGATGCTGGCTCAAGGGTGCTGCTGGGCTGGTCGCCGGGGCCCGGAGTGTCGAGCGTGTCTTATCGACGCATGGTCAGACTGATATACGCGGGTTGGTTACCGCAGGGCGAAGTGTTCGGCTGGAGAGGTGCCGCGGGTCTAGAAATCGGGCGTCGCACAACTTGTCGGTCGTGTTGCTCATAGCTAAAAAGCGGGTCACTCCACATGTTTGTCGTCACTTCGGCCGGGGCGAACAGCGGTCTTCGGGGGCTTACCCGTCCATGACGGCCAGGGACCAGCACCAACCAGCGAGCTCGCGGGCGATGGCGACGTTGGCGATCACGGGACGTTTCTTCCGGGCCGTGAACGCGACCCATTGGTGGTGCAACCGTTCGTTGCCAGCCTGACCACGGAGTTTCGCGTCGACAGGTGCTTTCTTCCACCGGGCCTGCATCACCGATTGAGAGCCGGGCCGGTAGTCACGTTTGTGATGCCAAGCCGCTTCGACGAGCAGGCGCCTCGCGTGCGAGTTGCCGGTCTTCGTGATTCCGCCCAGCTGCCTGGACTGTCCGGAGGAGTACTCGGAGGGCACCAACCCGAGGAACGACCCGATGGTGTTGCCGGTGAACCGGTGCCAGTCGGTGATCTCCACAGCGAGGGCGAAACCGGTCAACGGGGCAATGCCCCGCAGACAACCGAGCCGGTTAACCAGCGGGGTGAACTGCGAGTCCCCGGCCATCAGTCCAATCGCTTCGTCGAGCCGGTCGCGGCGGGCAGCAGTCTGAACCACAGCCTCGTAGCAGGCATCGAACGTGGTCTGGAAGGCGAGATCACCGCCACGATGGGATCGCAACCAGGCATCATGCCTTCGCGTCCACGCGGCACCGTCGTCATAAACGTGACCATGCCGCAGCAGCAACTTCGACAAACGGTGTCGTGCTCCCATCAGATCCTGTCTGGTGTCCTCACGGGAACGCACCAAATCCCTCGCGGTCTCTTCCTCAACCGAGGGAACCTTCACCGCAACGATCTCGTCCAGCTTTAACAACCGCGCCAAATGGAACGCATCCCTGGCATCGGTCTTCACCCGATCCCCAGACGGGCGTTGCAACTTCGATGGCGCCGCAACCACACACTCAATCCCGGACCCCATCAGCAGGCGGAACAGCCCGAACCCTGTCGGGCCAGCCTCATACGTTGCCTGGACTGGACCCGGCAGCGATCGGATCCACCCGAGAACTTCGGTCAGGTCGAACCCGAATCGTCGATGCACGACCTCACCACTGTGAACATCGATGCCACAACCAGCGATAGTTCGGGCGTGCACATCCAAGCCAACGAAAGTACGATAGATAGTCAACTGGGGCCTCCAAAGTT
>NZ_ATWH01000032.1 GCF_000421145.1 Glaciibacter superstes DSM 21135
TGTTTCTAAGTTAAGTCCGGCGGTGTCCTACTCTCCCACAGGGTCCCCCCTGCAGTACCATCGGCGCAGAGAGTCTTAGCTTCCGGGTTCGGAATGTGACCGGGCGTTTCCCTCTCGCTATAGCCGCCGAAACACTTGTGATGTTAATCAAAGTGAATCAAACAAGCACAACGTGATGTTGTGTGTTTGGTTCTCGACCGTACATCGAGAACCACATAGTGGACGCGTAGCATCTTCGATTCGAACGAAGTGTTATCAAATTATTGGCTTATTAGTACCGGTCAGCTCCATGAGTCTTTAGTCCTCACTTCCACATCCGGCCTATCAACGCAGTAGTCTAGCTGCGAGCCTCTCCCCCTAAGGGATGGAAATCTCATCTCGAAGCCGGCTTCCCGCTTAGATGCTTTCAGCGGTTATCCGTTCCGAACGTAGCTAATCAGCGGTGCTCCTGGCGGAACAACTGACACACCAGAGGTTCGTCCATCCCGGTCCTCTCGTACTAGGGATAGATCTTCTCAAATTTCCTACGCGCGCAGCGGATAGGGACCGAACTGTCTCACGACGTTCTAAACCCAGCTCGCGTACCGCTTTAATGGGCGAACAGCCCAACCCTTGGGACCTACTCCAGCCCCAGGATGCGACGAGCCGACATCGAGGTGCCAAACCATGCCGTCGATATGGACTCTTGGGCAAGATCAGCCTGTTATCCCCGAGGTACCTTTTATCCGTTGAGCGACAGCGCTTCCACAAGCCACTGCCGGATCACTAGTCCCGACTTTCGTCCCTGCTCGACTTGTCAGTCTCACAGTCAAGCTCCCTTGTGCACTTACACTCGACACCTGATTGCCAACCAGGTTGAGGGAACCTTTGGGCGCCTCCGTTACTTTTTAGGAGGCAACCGCCCCAGTTAAACTACCCACCAGGCACTGTCCCTGAACCGGATCACGGTTCGAAGTTAGATATCCAATATGACCAGAGTGGTATTTCAACAGTGACTCCACCTGAACTAGCGTCCAAGCTTCACAGTCTCCCACCTATCCTACACAAGCCACACCGAACACCAATACCAAGCTGTAGTAAAGGTCACGGGGTCTTTCCGTCCTGCTGCGCGTAACGAGCATCTTTACTCGTAATGCAATTTCGCCGAGTTCGCGGTTGAGACAGCTGGGAAGTCGTTACGCCATTCGTGCAGGTCGGAACTTACCCGACAAGGAATTTCGCTACCTTAGGATGGTTATAGTTACCACCGCCGTTTACTGGGGCTTAAATTCTCAGCTTCGCACCGAAGTGCTAACCGTTCCTCTTAACCTTCCAGCACCGGGCAGGCGTCAGTCCGTATACATCGTCTTGCGACTTGGCACGGACCTGTGTTTTTAGTAAACAGTCGCTTCCCACTGGTCTCTGCGGCCTTCAAACGCTCCCGGAGTAAATCCGTTCACGCCTCAGGCCCCCCTTCTCCCGAAGTTACGGGGGCATTTTGCCGAGTTCCTTAACCACGATTCTCTCGATCTCCTTAGTATTCTCTACCTGACCACCTGAGTCGGTTTGGGGTACGGGTGACTAAAACCTCGCGTCGATGCTTTTCTTGGCAGCATAGGATCACTGATTTCCCCCCTACGGGGTACCCATCGGGTCTCAACCTTCATGAGAGACGGATTTGCCTATCTCTCGGCCTACACCCTTAGACCGGGACAACCATCGCCCGGCTCAGCTACCTTCCTGCGTCACACCTGTTAATACGCTAACCGCACCAGAATAGGGTCGTACGCTAGGCCCACCCCCTCCACCCGAAGGCTTTGGTCGGCGGGATTCAGATACTTAGCATTACTGGATTGGTTCGGACGGTTTTTCGCCAGTACGGGAATATCAACCCGTTGTCCATCGACTACGCCTGTCGGCCTCGCCTTAGGTCCCGACTTACCCAGGGCGGATTAACCTGGCCCTGGAACCCTTGGTCTTTCGGAGGACGGGTTTCTCACCCGTCTTTCGCTACTCATGCCTGCATTCTCACTCGTGTGGCCTCCACGGCTGGTTTACACCGCCGCTTCGCTGGCCACACGACGCTCTCCTACCCATCAACACGGCTGAACCAACCACACAAGGTGGCGGCTTACCAAAAATGCTAATGCCACAACTTCGGTGGCGTGCTTGAGCCCCGTTACATTGTCGGCGCGGAATCACTTGACCAGTGAGCTATTACGCACTCTTTCAAGGGTGGCTGCTTCTAAGCCAACCTCCTGGTTGTCTGTGCAACTCCACATCCTTTCCCACTTAGCACGCGCTTTGGGACCTTAGTTGGTGGTCTGGGTTGTTTCCCTCTCGACGATGAAGCTTATCCCCCACCGTCTCACTGCTGCGCTCTCACTTACCGGCATTCGGAGTTTGGCTAACGTCAGTAACCTTTTAGGGCCCATCAGCTATCCAGTAGCTCTACCTCCGGCAAGAAACACACAACGCTGCACCTAAATGCATTTCGGAGAGAACCAGCTATCACGAAGTTTGATTGGCCTTTCACCCCTATCCACAGCTCATCCCCTCCATTTTCAACTGAAGTGGGTTCGGTCCTCCACGTGCTCTTACACACGCTTCAACCTGGCCATGGATAGATCACTTCGCTTCGGGTCTAGGACATGCGACTGAATCGCCCTATTCAGACTCGCTTTCGCTACGCATTCCCCTCTCGGGTTAAGCTCGCCACATATCACTAACTCGCAGGCTCATTCTTCAAAAGGCACGCTGTCACAGCAACAAGGCTGCTCCAACGGTTTGTAAGCAAACGGTTTCAGGTACTATTTCACTCCCCTCCCGGGGTACTTTTCACCTTTCCCTCACGGTACTTGTTCACTATCGGTCATGTAGGAGTATTTAGGCTTATCAGGTGGTCCTGACAGATTCACACGGGATTTCTCGGGCCCCGTGCTACTTGGGATACTCTTCGGGCGATTACTGCATTTCGGCTACGGGGTTCGCACCCTCTATGACCAGGCTTTCAATCCTGTTCGCCTATACAACGCTCTAACCCTCACCATCTCGGCAGAGACAGCAGAAAAGTCCCACAACCCCGACCATGCAACACCTGCCGGCTATCACACATAATCGGTTTAGCCTCGTCCGGGTTCGCTCGCCACTACTAACGGAATCACTATTGTTTTCTCTTCCTGTGGGTACTGAGATGTTTCACTTCCCCACGTTCCCTCTACCCGCCCTATATATTCAGGCGGGAGTCACCAGATCACCTCACGGGCCTGGCGGGGTTTCCCCATTCGGACATCCTCGGATCACAGTTCGTTTATCAACTCCCCGAGGCTTATCGCAGATTACTACGTCCTTCTTCGGCTCTACATGCCAAGGCATTCACCGTTTGCTCTTAGAAATTTGAAATCACATGAGTTCGAATCGATTAAGGTCACGAATAAATTCGCGACAGAAATTGACCAATGAAAGAGCCAACAAAAAAGAACAACCCAAAGGCTGAACGATTTCGCCGGCTCAATCTTTGTGATTCGAGACCGAAGTCTCGAATCTAAGATGCTCGCGTCCACTGTGTAGTTCTCAAAGTACGGGCGGTACCCTCCCCCGCCCCAAGTAATGGAAACGAGAAAAGGTCCAGAGGAACAGTCCAACCCAATGGCCGGCCCGGTCCCTCAGGACCCAACAGCGTGCGGTATACCAGCCCCCGTCCACCCCACCATTCCAACCGACAGTGAATAAACACTGGGGCGTACTAAGTGAAGCGAACTTCATCCGGCATCTATGTCAATGTTCCACCCATGAGCGTTGTCCAACCCGAACAGGCTGGTACAACTTGGCAGTTAATTCTCGCTTCACTCCGTGTAAACAGCAAAGACTCCACGAGACTGCACATGCTCCTTAGAAAGGAGGTGATCCAGCCGCACCTTCCGGTACGGCTACCTTGTTACGACTTAGTCCTAATCACCGATCCCACCTTAGACAGCTCCCTCCCTTACGGGTTAGGCCACCGGCGTTGGGTGTTACCGACTTTCATGACTTGACGGGCGGTGTGTACAAGGCCCGGGAACGTATTCACCGCAGCGTTGCTGATCTGCGATTACTAGCGACTCCGACTTCATGAGGTCGAGTTGCAGACCTCAATCCGAACTGAGACCGGCTTTTTGGGATTCGCTCCACCTTACGGTATCGCAGCCCTTTGTACCGGCCATTGTAGCATGCGTGAAGCCCAAGACATAAGGGGCATGATGATTTGACGTCATCCCCACCTTCCTCCGAGTTGACCCCGGCAGTATCCCATGAGTTCCCACCATAACGTGCTGGCAACATAGGACGAGGGTTGCGCTCGTTGCGGGACTTAACCCAACATCTCACGACACGAGCTGACGACAACCATGCACCACCTGTATACGAGTGTCCAAAGAGTTCCACATTTCTGCGGCGTTCTCGTATATGTCAAGCCTTGGTAAGGTTCTTCGCGTTGCATCGAATTAATCCGCATGCTCCGCCGCTTGTGCGGGCCCCCGTCAATTCCTTTGAGTTTTAGCCTTGCGGCCGTACTCCCCAGGCGGGGAACTTAATGCGTTAGCTGCGACACGGAGACCGTGGAATGGCCCCCACATCTAGTTCCCAACGTTTACGGCATGGACTACCAGGGTATCTAATCCTGTTCGCTCCCCATGCTTTCGCTCCTCAGCGTCAGTTACGGCCCAGAGATCTGCCTTCGCCATTGGTGTTCCTCCTGATATCTGCGCATTCCACCGCTACACCAGGAATTCCAATCTCCCCTACCGCACTCTAGTCTGCCCGTACCCACTGCAGGCCCGAGGTTGAGCCTCGGGATTTCACAGCAGACGCGACAAACCGCCTACGAGCTCTTTACGCCCAATAATTCCGGACAACGCTTGCACCCTACGTATTACCGCGGCTGCTGGCACGTAGTTAGCCGGTGCTTTTTCTGCAGGTACCGTCACAACTCAAAAAAGAGCCACTTCTTCCCTACTAAAAGAGGTTTACAACCCGAAGGCCGTCGTCCCTCACGCGGCGTTGCTGCATCAGGCTTGCGCCCATTGTGCAATATTCCCCACTGCTGCCTCCCGTAGGAGTCTGGGCCGTGTCTCAGTCCCAGTGTGGCCGGTCACCCTCTCAGGCCGGCTACCCGTCGTCGCCTTGGTGAGCCATTACCTCACCAACAAGCTGATAGGCCGCGAGTCCATCCCCAACCAAAATTCTTTCCACAACCAGACGATGCCGTCAGCTGTCATATCCGGTATTAGACGTCGTTTCCAACGCTTATCCCAGAGTCAAGGGCAGGTTACTCACGTGTTACTCACCCGTTCGCCACTAATCCAAGGAGCAAGCTCCCCTTCATCGTTCGACTTGCATGTGTTAAGCACGCCGCCAGCGTTCGTCCTGAGCCAGGATCAAACTCTCCGTAAATGTTTGACAGACAACCAGGCGAACCCAGCGTCACATCTAGTGTGAAAGGCCACCGGAATAGGCGAACCAAACACAAGTTTGAAACTGACAGAACAAATCATTACTGACTTGCTTCTATCCATTAATCTTTTCCAAAGGAATCTCCTCATCAGACCGAAGTCCAACGACGAGGTTTTTGGCATTTGACATAGTGCACGCTGTTGAGTTCTCAAGGATCGGACACCCCAACCTCAGACCTCCCGGCCATCGCAATGGGGCAACTTCTCTACCTTACCTACTTGCTGGATGCCTGTCAAATCAAGTGTTTCGGGCGATTTCGCAGCATTCAACACACGGTTGAACACACACGAAAAAACGCCCCCACTTGAACTGCAGCACAGTTCGTAGGAGGATTTTTAATCTTAGGCGTCAAAGCACATTCCTACAAGAGGATTCTTGTGCTTCTCAGTTTGGGATTCGGTCCCACTTGAGGCCGGGAAGCTCTGCGGCTTTCCCGCACCTTTGGGGTACGTATAGATACATTACGGTCGGATTCCCCGCTCGTCAAAACGGCTGCATTCCGGGCGTGTCACGACCGCCCGCGCCGCCACTCCGCAAAGAAATGACGGGCGGGCAACCGTGTACAACGGTCGCAACGATCAGGCTCGGCGACGCCTCGACACAAGCCACACAACGCCGGCCCCGACCAGCAGACCGCCGAGCGCGCTCACGCCGATCCACACCGGCGTGAGGGTACTGTCCGCTTCAGTAGCGGCCGCTGCGAATTCGGGCACATCAGCCGGGTCTCCATACTCACCCTGGCGATCGACGGTGCTGCCATCGGCCCAGCCGCCTCCGACATCGCAGTTCATCCGATCACGCGATGACACGCCCTGCATCGACATATCCAGGCTGCGTTCCGACGCCGCGGTTCCCACCGGCACGTCGACATCCGGTCGATGGATGCCGCCGTCTGCCGTGCTGCGCTCGAGAATGTCTTCCAGCAGGTAGTTGCCGAGACCGAGTCCGGTCGTGGCTCGCTCGCTGGTGAACTCCGTGAGGATTTCCTCCGCCCGAGAGTCGTCACCACTCTCGATCGCGTCGCTCGCCCGAGCGATCACCTCCGCGTGTTCGTCTATCGACGTCGCTTCCATGCCTTCGAACGCGGCGGTGACATCCTCGAAATACGCTTCGGGCCTGGCACAGGCCGCGTACATCAGCCGCTTGTACGTCTGTGTGGCAAACTCCGTCGCCTCCTGTTCCGCATACTCAGGCGAGACGTAGCTCGCCGAGGCACCAGCGGTGAGGTAGCGATGCTGGGTGTACTCGATGGGAACGTCTCCTGTTCCGATCATCACGGGGATGTAGGGCGCCGTCGCGGCCGCGGTCACCGCCACCCACAGGGTCTGCAGCCGCGGATCGGCGAGGTCATCGCGGATCTCGGCGACCTGTCCGTATCCGGATCGGTCGTCAGACCAGCGCGGATCACGCACCAGCCGCATCGCGTCCTGCAGCGTCAGCGCGTCCATCGATTCGAGTTCGCCCTCCAGGGAGACCGGGTTTCGATACGGTGCAGGATCGTCGGGATCGGCGTCCTGACCGACTTCGAAGTCATTGGTCGGGAACTCCTGTTGGTAGACATCCTGCAGGTTCATCGTGGCCCGTCCTGCGGACTCCCACCAGCCCTGCTGCACCGCAACATCGACGAGGTTTGCCGAGCCGACGTAGTCGGGGTTGTCGCCGTTGATCGCGTCGACAGGGAACTCCTGGATATACCCCGGATACGAGACCCGGATGTCGTCGGCACTCAGCCGCTCCGCTGCCCACAGCCCGAGTCCGCCGGAGTACTCGACGAACACCCAGCCCTCGTTCTCGTCGGCGAACAGGTGTGAGTTGCCGCCGTACGTGGTGTAACCGTATTCATCGATGAGCGCCCCGAGAATATCAACGGCGTCACGCGCGCTCGTGGCCCGCTCCATGGCGATGCGGGACAGATCGGAGTAGCTCGGCCCTGTCTGGTCTGGCGGCGTCATGTCCCACAGCTCTTCGCGGGAGTTCGACCACACATCGCGTGCGGCCACACCGTGTTCGTTCAGCCCGCCGTTGGTCAGCGGCGCAGGGAATCCGGCGAACTCAGAGTAGTTCGAGGTGATATATCTCGCGGTCTCTGGGGTCTGGGGGATCTCGGTGAGCTGACCGGGCATGTCCGCTTCGTCTGTCGCACCCACCACCATGGTGGAGCCGGCCTCGTGCTTCTGCGCCGGCACGATCTCAAGCCAGTGACTCGACGGCTCATGCCCGAAGCCGCCAATGAGAGTATGGCCGGATTCGGTGCGATTCTTGCCCGCGTAGAACGCGAAGCTCTTGTCCGGATCGGCATCCGGACCGCTTGAGTCGCTGCCCTGCTGCGTTGTTTCAGTCACTGGTTCAACGGATGCTGCGACAACGGATGCCGCGGCCGCGGGTGCAGCGGCGAGAACTCCGGTACCCGTGATCAGAATGGCGATGCTGGCAGATGCCAGTCGTCGAAAAGAGATAATGCCTCCTAGGCGAATGAACAGATGTACCGGTTGCTGATGCAACCGGTATCCGTTCTATCGCTGAAGGGAAGCCTTTGCCCAATCCCCCTGAATGGGGTACACGCCCACGAGCGCGACTACCCCCTCCGGAGCCGGGGTATCAGTAGCGGTAGTGGTCGACCTTGTACGGGCCGCCGACCGGCACTCCGATGTATACGGACTGCTCAGGGGTCAGCTCGGTCAACTCAACGCCGAGCGCGTCGAGGTGCAGCCTGGCCACCTTCTCGTCGAGGTGCTTCGGCAGTACATACACGCCCACCGGGTACTTCTCGGGGTAGCAGTACAGTTCGATCTGGGCAAGCACCTGGTTGGTGAACGAGTTGCTCATCACGAACGACGGGTGCCCTGTCGCGTTGCCGAGGTTCATCAGGCGGCCCTCTGAGAGCACAAGAACGCTGCGCCCGGTCGGGAGCCGCCACTCGTGCACTTGCGGCTTGATCTCCACCTTCACGGCGCCGCCCAGCGACTCCAGGCCGGCCATGTCGATCTCGTTGTCGAAGTGCCCGACGTTGGCGACGATCGCGAGGTGCTTCATCTGGAGCATGTGCTCCGTGGTGATGACACTGAAGTTGCCTGTGCCGCTGACGAAGATGTCGACCTGGTCGACCACCGACTCGATGCGTGAGACCTGGAAACCGTCCATTGCGGCCTGCAGTGCATTGATCGGGTCGATCTCGCTGACGATGACCCGTGCGCCCTGGCCGCGAAGGGCCTCTGCCGCACCCTTGCCGACGTCGCCGTAGCCACAGACGAACACGACCTTGCCGCCGATCAGCACGTCGGTCGCCCGGTTCAGGCCGTCTGGCAGTGAGTGACGGATGCCGTACTTGTTGTCGAATTTCGACTTGGTGACCGAGTCGTTCACGTTGATCGCTGGGAACAGCAACTGGCCGGCGGCCGCCAGCTCGTAGAGTCGGTGCACGCCGGTGGTGGTTTCTTCCGTGACGCCACGGATCTCGCCGGCGATGCCGGTCCAGCGGTCTGGTGTGAGGTCGAGCGACCGGCGCAGGGTGTCAAGCACGACCCGATATTCGTGACTGTCGGCATCCGTTGTCGCCGGCACTTCACTGGCCTCTTCGAACTCACGTCCCTTGTGCACGAGGAGGGTGGCGTCGCCGCCGTCGTCGAGGATCATGTTCGGGCCGGTCCAGGTCTCCCCCGCCGCCGCAGCTTCCTCGCTCCAGTCGAAGATGCGCTCGGTGCACCACCAGTACTCCTCCAGCGTCTCGCCCTTCCAGGCGAACACCGGGACTCCGGCCGGGGCATCCGCTGTTCCGGTCGGACCGACGGCGATGGCAGCCGCCGCCTCGTCTTGTGTGGAGAAGATGTTGCAGCTCGCCCAGCGCACCTGCGCGCCGAGGGCGACGAGGGTCTCGATCAGAACGGCGGTCTGCACGGTCATGTGCAGAGAACCGGCGATGCGCGCCCCGGCGAGCGGCTTGGAATCGCCGAACTCGTCGCGGAGGGCCATCAGGCCGGGCATCTCATTTTCGGCGAGACGCAGCTGGTGCCGCCCCGATTCGGCGAGGGACAGGTCTGCGACCTTGAAGGCGGGCAGCGCCGTTGCGGACGCGCTGGACGTGGGGGTCGAAACGACAGTCATGTGACTATCTTCGCATCCCTGGCTTGGAACCATTCGACGGAGATTTTCGGCATTTGCGCTCCGAAACGGGCGAAACCCTGGCTGGCAGTCTTGTTGTGACCCGTTCTGATCGGAGATTCGCAATGACTGTAGTAACAATCGCGCCGAGGATCTTCTCGGTGGATGAGAAGCGTGAGCATGTGCTTGCGTATGTGGCCGCCCGGCACGGGACGAAGGGTGTGTACCTTTCCGAGCACGGCATCACGGGCACGGAGATGCGCGGGTGGCGTCTGGCGATGGCCGACGGAGATCTCGGTGTCGGGCTGGTTCCTCGTCATACTGGCTCAATGGCACGTAAGGATGTGGCGGAGATTCGTCGGCTGCAGGACGAGGTGGAC
>NZ_ATWH01000033.1 GCF_000421145.1 Glaciibacter superstes DSM 21135
GAGAAGATCCATGCCCACCAGCTGCGGCACGCCCGCGCCATGCAGATGCTGCGCGCCGGAGTTCCGCTTCCGCACATCAAGGAGTTCCTCGTCCATGCCAATATCTCAACCACGAGCATCTACGCGTCGGCCGACAACCAGATGGTTCGCGAAGCGATCCAGAGAGCCGGCAGCGCCACGCCCGATCTCGCACCGCTCTGGACCGGAGGCGACGACATGATCCTCCAACTCGCAGGGCTCCGATGATTATCCCGAGGAAATCAGCTCTCAGGCCGCCATTGCACACGCCCGCAGAGCAGGACTCGGGATAACAGACTCCTCGGGATAGTCCCTTGGCCTCTTAACACGCGCCGGGACGATCGCGGTCTGGTAATGGTCGGCGAGTTGCTGATACCGCGCGTTGACGACCCGCTCCGCGCCGCCCTTATGGGTCTGGTGGGTCGAGGTTGTCGGGTTGTCCGGCACCACGATCTGCGGCACGCCGCCGAAGAACGTGAATGCCTGGACGTGGGCGTCGAGCCAGGCCGGGGACTTCATATCCGCATAGGCGCGGCAGAAGATCGCTCCCGAGAATGGCAGCACCGCGACGAACAGCACGGCCCGGGTCACCTCAGCGCTGATCGTGTCGACGACGTCCATCGTGTCGCCGGCCCAGTCCACCAGCATTGCCCGGCCAGGCTCGTGGCGGAGCACCGCGACCAGATCGTGGGTGCGGAGGTAGCCGGTGAACAGGGCGCAGAACTGCGAATACCCATACTTCTTGCCGACGTCCTTGGTGTCGACATACCGGCGCCAGGCCAGCAGCAACGTGAAGTGCCGGTTCTGTTTCATCGACGCCAATACCCGCGCCAAGTCGGGCTGGTCGTACTCCTCAGAGACCTTCCGGCGCCCGTCGGGGAACCACTCCGCCAGCTCCGCATCGCTCACCCCGGTAGCCGAGGTGACACTGCGCTCTCGGACCTGCTGCGCGACCCGAGCCACGTCCCGGTGCGAGCACCCCGCGACCTCAACGACGTCGCGGTAGCTACGCCCCTCCAGCAACAGCACCAAGATCTTCCGATAGTCCGCCATTCGAACCCGCCCTCCAACAATGAAACGACGACGCCCCATGCGTCGTCACCTCACAGCAGAGCAGGCCTCAAGCCCGAGCGCTACCGCGTTCCCGGAATCCTGCTACCACCTGTCCGGACTCGCGCTACCCACAAGCGCTACTCGCCAGCCGACACCTGCGGCAGAGGACCGGCTACGCCACGCACACCGTATCAGTGACACTGATCCGGCAGCGAACTTCCCCGAGTTCGCGCCCAAGCCAGCCGATGCGGCAGGAGTCCTGCTGTAGATTCGCCCGGCAACACGGTAAGTAAGAGACGGGAGACCCGAAATGCTCACGAAAGATCAGAAGCGTGAACTGTCCATCGACACGATGGCCAGCTGGGCCCTCGAGGGCATGGAACCCGATCGCCAGACGGTTGAAGACATCAACTCATACATCGACGGCCGCATGACGCTTGAAGAGTTCATTGCGAAATCGAAAGCGCTCTGATGTCGACAGGTAACGGTGAGCTGGACGTAGAACCGCTCAACTACCGAGAGATCACTCCACGATTGATCGCAGTACTCGGCCCGACGCTCGTCGCCGGTCTTGCGGGATCGAAGGATCGCGAAGCCCCACACGAGTGGGCGAAAGACGGCGGCTCCCAACCGGATCCTGAGGCGCTGCCGCGTCTCGCGTGCGCGTAGGAACAGTGGCGGAAGGTCGCCGAGGCCGAAGGGGAGCAGCTCGCACGACTGTGGTTCATCGGCGCCAATCCCTGGCTTGGGGATAGCACCCCGGTGACTGCGATCCGCGAAGACCGCCTGAAAGAGGTCGCTAACGCCGCGCAGGCCATGGCCGACGACTCCTACAGTGGCTGAGCGCCACCAAATGACCCCACAGCCGAGCGCCATCAAATGTCCCACCGGTTGGCGCCACCAGTTGACCCGAGGTCAAGGGGCATTGTGCGTCGCGGGCAAGCGTCTGGATGCAGCCTCATGTGACTTCAAGTGGTGGGTATTCTGTACCCGATAGTCGCACTAATCCGGACTTTCGGCGCCAAGGGGTGTCTTTTGGCGAGCAGCGCTCGCCTCCTGATAGCTGTTGGCTGACCCAAGTATGGCAAGCAGGGCAAGCAATACAAGGAGCAAGCAACCCCAGCGCTCCTCGGCGACCGGCTCCCCGCGTTCGGATCACGGCGTTGTGGTTTACCACTTCGACCTGGAGCGGTTCCTCGCCGGACGCAACGTCGTCGACTGACGCAACGAGCCGCCTGTCTATGGCCGAGCCGGGCTGTCACGATTCGCCCGCGACACGCGGTCTCCGCGTCGCCATTCACGCGATAAGTGGCTATAAACCGGCGCTGTTTATAGTGCGCTATAGGGAGGCGTCGTGGAGGGTCTGTGTCAACCGGGGTCGGAGGACAACCACCCTCAGCTGGGCTGCGCCGCCGAGCCGCTGATAACTTTATCGCCAACCGCGAGCGACGATAAAGTTATTACCACGCTTACTGCCAATCGACGAAGACCCTGGCTCTCCTCCTCCTCGTCACGTCACCGCTTGCGCTGACACCCGCTGAAAAGCACACTTTAGCTATGACGACGATCCCGGCCACGCGCGCGCGGCAGCAGTGGGCGCAGAAGCTCGACGAAGCGAAGAAGGCCCCGGAGACGATCACCGAGCACGGCCGCGAGACGGTCGTGCTCATGGACGCTGAGCTCAGTCGGCGGGCGCTCGAAGCCCTCGAGGATGCCGAGGACGCCCGCGAGGCGGCCGAGATCCTCTCCCGGATCGAGTCCGGACAGGAACGCACCTACACGATGGCGGAGGTCGCCGCCGAGCTGGGCGTCACCGTTGAGGAGGCTGAGGGACTGTGAGCCGTGGGTATCGAGGACACTTGGCTAGATGACCAGGACCCGCGCCGCGCCCCATGTTCTCTGATAAAGTTATCAACGCTGGTTCATACCAAGACTAAGCACATAACCTTTGGTATGCTATGAAGATGATCACGGATAGACGGCAGCCCGACGCTTGGCCCGCGATCGGCTACGAGGCGCACCCCTGGGTGCGCACCGGCGACGAGGTCGCCTCCCGTCGGGCCGTGCTCCAGGCTCGCGGCGACTATCACGCCGCCGTACCCACGTTCATTGCCGCCGCGCAAGTTGACCTGGCCGCAGAGACGATAGCCCTGGCCGATGACGCGAGCCAGGAGCTGGTGCGATTCGACGCCGAAGCCGGAACGATCGCTGCACCGTTCGTCTCGATCCTTCTGCGCAGTGAGTCTGCCTCCAGCTCAGAGGTCGAGAACCTCACCTCAAGCGCCAAGCAGGTGGCCCTCGCGGAGATCGGCGAGTCGCAGTCCGGCAACGCGCAGTCCGGCAACGCGCGCCTGGTCGTCGCGAACGTCAACGCCATGAAGGCAGCCATCGCACTGTCAGACCGCCTCGATGAGAACTCGATCCTCGCAATGCAAGACGCGCTGCTGCGCGACAGCGCGCCAGAATACGTCGGCCGCTGGCGCGATCAGCAGGTCTGGATCGGCGGCGGAAGCATCTCGCCGCACGCTGCGACGTTCGTGCCGCCCCATCACGACTGGGTTCCCGCCCTGATGGCTGACGTAGTCTCCTTCGCCCGGCGTACCGACGTGCCTGTGCTCGCTCAGGCGGCGATCGCGCACGCGCAGTTCGAGACTATTCACCCGTTTCCCGACGGCAATGGCCGGACCGGGCGCGCGCTCCTGCAGGGCATGCTCCGCCACGGCCGCCTAACCCGCAACGTCACTGTGCCTGTATCAGCAGGACTCCTGCGCGACACTAATGGCTATTTCAGCGCGCTCACCGAGTACAGGGCGGGGCGCCTGGACCCGATTGTCATCGCGGTGGCCGAGGCGTCGTTCGCAGCTGTGCAGAACGGTCGTGCACTCGTGGGTGACATCCAGGCAGCTGCAAAGCGCTGGGACAGCAAGATCATCGCCCGAAGCGATTCGTCGGTGCACCAGCTAAAGCAGTACCTGCTCCGCCAGCCGGTCGTGAACACGAAGACCGTCGCCGCGGAGCTTGAGATCAGCGACGTCGCAGCACAGAGCGCGATCGACAAGCTGGTTGACGCCGGAGTCCTCACGAAGATCAGCGCCGGCCGCCGCAACCGCATCTGGCAGGCACCCGAGATCCTCGCTGCACTCGATGCGTTCGGCAGACGGGCCAGACGCCGCCACGGCTGAGAACTGCAAGGCTCTCCGACGGACCAACGGCTGGAACCCCATTTTCAACTCAGCCGCATGTCACTTCAAGGGGGTCGCCGTGTGCGTTCCCCCTCTCAACCCACAGAGTTGCGCTTCCGTCCGGCACGGTTGGCCTTGTTCTCAGCTGGTCGGCGATTCTTCGCATATTGCAAAGAAGCGAAAAAGTCGAGCCAAGGGCGTGACTCGCGCTGATTCTCGCTCGGAGAGCGTATCGGTGCGCGCCATCTCCGCAGCCTGTTGCTCCGCTTGAATCTCCTTGATGAGATCGGCGCGGACCTTCGTTGCCGGCTGCTGATGTGCTTGGAGTTGCTTGAACGCTGAAGCTGCGGCCATTCCGTTGACCGTCAGGTTGAGCAGCCATTGCGGTTGCCATTTGCGAGGCACTATCGAGACGATGAGGCATCCAGCCGTGAAGACGATGCTTCCGATGCCGCTCCCAAACCCGAGTTGCTCGAACAATGCGATCGTGACGAGCAGCATGACCATCTGCGCGGACACGACAGCGCCAATCCAGGTCACCCACCACATCGACGAGAGATCTGTGTACGAGGCGTGAAGTACGAACCAGCCAAGCATGGTGGTGGCCAAACACAGTATGGAAAGCAAGACGATCGTCATTAAGAATGCCCTCCAGTTCGGCTCTTTCAGGAACAACACAGGTACGGAGGCTGCCGCAGCAATCACGACCGATGTGATTGGGAGTCCACGCCACAACGGCCAGCGGGATCGCTTTTCTAAAGTGGCTATGCACTTCGCTCGTCGGCTAATTCCATCCTCTAAAGCGGCGAGCTTCGTCTCCCGATCGAAGACGACAAATCGACCCACGTGAAGAGCTAGTGTCGTGCGCCTGAAATTATCTGGTTAAGTTGTAGAATTGAGGTATGGCCAGAACTGGACGCCCGAGGACCGAGTTGATGTTGAGCGATGAGGAGCGGGAGCAGTTGCTGCGCTGGTCGCGGCGGGCGAAGTCCTCTCAGGCGTTGGCGTTGCGGTCCCGGATCATCCTTGCGTGTGGTGAGGGCCTGGATAACAAGTCGGTGGCTGGGCAGGTGCGTTGCTCGTCGAACACGGTCAGCAAGTGGCGTGCCCGTTTTGTGGCGGACCGTCTTGATGGCTTGGTCGACGAGCCGCGTCCCGGGCGGCCGCCTTCGATCACGGCCGAGCGGGTTGAGGAGGTCG
>NZ_ATWH01000034.1 GCF_000421145.1 Glaciibacter superstes DSM 21135
TGGGGCGCTCACGAGTGGTCGACGGCCACGTCCGGCTCGGTGTACCACGCGCTCACCTCGATGAGTGCTCGCGGTCTGCTCAGCGTCCACGATGCCGCGGCCAGCGATGCCGGCGGCCCACCGCGCACCGAGTACGAGATCACTGCCGAGGGGGAAACGGCATACTTCGCCCTGCTGCGCGCAGCGCTCTCACGGCACGATCCCCGACTCGACACGCTGTCGGCCGCGGTCGGCTTCATCGAAGACCTGCCCAGGGCCGAGGCGATCGCCCTGCTGAATCAACGGGCAGCAGGGATGCAGCGTTGGCGCACCGCTATCACCTCATCTCTCCCGACCGACGCCGATGTGCGCGAATGGGGACCGGTCGGCGCCGTCATCGAACTCTGGCTTCACACCGCAGACGGTCGATCGGACTGGACCCAGCAGCTCATTCACCGCCTGGAAGCGGGCGCGTTCCAGATGGCAGACGAGCATTGACAGTGCACGAACACCGGTCCACCGAAAGCCTTATGGCTGAAGGAGAGCGCGGCCGAGTACGGACCGCTGATCGAGGAGGCGGTGCGCCTCGGCTCCGGCCTCGAGCGACACCGTGGCGTGTACGGCCGAGGTCATTTTGCCTGTCGCGAATAGTTCGGCGAGCTCGTCCATCTCCGCCCGTGCCTGCGCAGGCCTGGTCATCCGCCACGCAGTGAGGTTGAACCCGGCGATGGAGCTCAGGCCGAAGATGCTTGTGACGGGCACGCTGACCAGCTCACCGGTGGCCGCACCGTTGATCATGATCCGGCCGTACGGGGCAAGCACCTCGAATCGTGTTGATGGCATGCGCGAACGCGACAGTGTCGCTCGCGGTGACCTTGATCTCCGCGAGGTCGAACGAGCCGGGGCCACCGGGCTGTACTTGAAGAAAAGGTCCCAGGCTTCCCGGTATGAGTTGAGGCCTTTTAGCTGCAACGGCGGCTGTACGTCGAACATGAGCAAAATCAGTTCGCGAGTTCCTTTGGGAGACCGAACGCAGTGAGGTCTGCGGTGAGGAACGAAACGACCTCGGCGATCTTGTCGCCCCATATGGTGAGCACGTCGAGACCCCCCGAGACGTAGACATTCTTTTCGTCGTCCCACATGTAGGTGCCGAACGCGAGCTGTCCGTTCGCGTGGGTCGGAAGAAAACGCCAGCGCATGGCCAACGGTTTTTCGAGGAGGAACGCCGTGATGTCGTCATGACCCTGGTACCAGACCGCCAACGGCGGCATGGAGTACTTCGCATCCTCGGTCAGCATAGACACGATCGCGTTGACATCCCCTGCTTCCCAGGCAGCTGAATACTGCTCAGCCAGCCGACTGATGCCGTCATCACCCAAGGCGCGAAGCGCCTCCTGTTGGCTGACGTCATGCGTCCGTCGACCGAGGGTCTTGCGGGCACGTTGAAGTGAGCTATTGACCGACGCGACGGTTACCGCGAGGAGCCCGGCAACTTCGACGGCCGAGAAACCGAGTACCTCGCGCAGAATCAAAACACTCCGCTGGCTGGCCGGTAAATATTGAAGGGCGGCCACGAACGCCAGCTCTATGCGTTCCCGAGCCGCGAAAGAGGCCGCGGGGTCTCCCTCTCGCCCGCGCAGGTTCTCATCGGGATACGGCTCGAGCCACATCGCCTCAGTAAGCAGCACCCCTGGGCCCAGATCAATGGGAAGCTCACGTCGTCCTCGTCTTTCGATCATTGTCAGGCACCTATTGGTGGCGATCTTGTACAGCCACGGCCGGATCGAACCCGAATCGTCGAGCCTCTCCAGCCCTCGCCATGCACGGACGAGCGTCTCCTGCACCGCATCCTCGGCGTCGTGAAACGATCCGAGCATTCGATAACAGTGCGCGTGCAGTTCGCCGCGGAAAGGATCGATGAGTTTCTTGAACGCAGCTCCCGCCCGCGCGTTGTCAAGAACTTGTGCGCCAGGTGCTTCTCTTTGGACCATTCATTCCCTCCTTTCTCAGCATTATTGGCGATGAGTTCGCGAGAGGGCCGGATCACCAAGCTCCCTGGAATTAAAACTACCGAAGCTACCCGCGGAGCGCGCAAGCTGGATTTCTGGGACGTTGCGTGGCCTGAAGAAACTTGGGTCGACACCAGTTTTGTTTCGGAGCGATGAGTTTCCCGGCTTCTGGGGGTTATAGGTAGTGACAGACACTCTCGAACCCATAGGAGTCACACCATGTTGCAGCAGGATGCCCCAGACCAAACGACACAAGTCCGCACGCTCATTGAAGGCTGGGCGCAGGCGGTGCGCGACGGCGAGATGGAAGGCATCATCGCTCATCACTCGAACGACGTGCTCATGTTCGACGTGCCTCCGCCAGTGCAGCTGAAAGGACTTGTCGCATACCGCGCGGGTTGGGAGCTCTTCTTCGAGTACAGCCCGGGTGGACCCGGTTCCTTCGACCTCTCCGACATCGAGGTGACCGCGAGCGACAGCGTCGCCTTCGCCCATGCGCTCATCACGATCGGCGGAACCAGCCCGGCCCGCCTCTCGATGGGTTTTCGCAAAGAGGATGGTGAGTGGCTCATTGTGCACGAACACCACTCGTTCCCCTCGGCGGTACCGGAATGATCGAGGGTTTCGTCGGCGAGATCATTACCGCCACCTCGCACGAGTATGTGCCTGCCGCCACGTCATATGGCGTGCTTGGCAGCCCGGTGCTGATTGCGCGTCCCTCAAGCACCGAGGATGTTTCGGCTGCACTTGCGTACGCACGCGCGCAGCGGCTTGAAGTTTCGGTCCGCAGCGGAGGCCACACTCCCTTCAGCACGAATGAGGGCGGAATCGTGATCGACCTTTCGGGCGTCCGTGGCGTTGAGGTGCTCGATGGTGGACTGGTGCGTATTGGAAGCGGCGCGGTATGGGGTGACGTCGCCCAGGCATTGCAGCCGCACGGGCTCGCACTGTCATCGGGCGACACCTTCTCCGTCGGCGTCGGCGGTCTGACGCTCGGCGGCGGGATCGGGTGGATGGTGCGGCAGTACGGCCTCACTGTCGACAGCATGCTCGAAGCCGAGGTTGTGCTGGCATCCGGTGCCATCGTCACCGCCAGTGCGACCTCCGAACCCGAACTGTTCTGGGCTTTGCGCGGCGGAGGCGGCAATTTCGGTGTCGTCACACGGTTCACCTTCCAGGCCCACCCCTTGCAGGGAGTTGTGACCGGATCAATCGATTTCGAACCGAATGCGCTCGAGCAGACACTGCGTAATTGGCGTGATGTCGTGCGAGATGCACCCCAGGAGTTGAACACCACATTCCTCGCCATGCCCTCGTTCGGGCTCGACGATCCCGCGCGGTGGCAGGTTCTCTTCTGTTACGGCAGTGATGACATTTCCGCAGCCATGACTGCGCTCAAGCCGCTGCTCGACCTGCCTGGAGTCACCGGCCAAGACGTTGGCTCCAAGGCATACGTGGATGTGCTCGTCGAACCGGAGGTCCCGGACCGCGCGCTGACCATCATCGACAATAACGGGTTCGCCGACAACTTCAGCGACGAGCTAATCGAGAGCCTCGTCGACGCGCATACCAAGTTCGGTTCCGCGATCCTGATGATCCGCCACATCCAAGGAGCCTTCAACCGTGTGCCCGCCGATGCCACGGCCATCGCCTATCGCGATGCCGAGATCCTCATTATCTCCGCGGTATTCCTGACTCCCGACATTCCCGATGATGCCTCGAGCAAGGTCAACGCGCTCTGGGAGCCCGTCGCCGCGCAGACAGCCGGCATGTACGGGGGCTTCACCAACAGCACGGACCCGTCGATCGCTGAGCTCATGTATCCGCCGTCGACCCTGGCCAG
The DNA here is from genome assembly GCF_000421145.1 of Glaciibacter superstes DSM 21135. Classification (GTDB taxonomy): domain Bacteria; phylum Actinomycetota; class Actinomycetes; order Actinomycetales; family Microbacteriaceae; genus Cryobacterium; species Cryobacterium superstes. Next base: position 3,832 of record NZ_ATWH01000034.1, read on the forward strand.
GCTTCGCAGAGCGAAGTCGCATTACGACCCTGACAACCTCTTCCGAAGAAATCACAACCTCGCTCCGCACGTGGAAGGTAGACCATGAGCAAGAAACAACCAGCGGGAAGCTCGATCGAAGACACCGTGCGATCCGCCGATGGCACAGCCATCGCCTACACACGCACTGGCGAAGGCCCTCCCGTGATCTTTGTGGCCGGCGCAACCCAATACCGCGCCATTTCCGAGACGGAGTCTGAGCTTTCCGCTTCACTGGCATCTCGGTTTTCCGTGATCACCTACGACCGGCGAGGTCGCGGCGAAAGCGGGGATACCGCGCCGTACGCAGTTGAACGGGAAATCGAAGATATTGCGGCGCTCATCGACGTCGCTGGTGGGCACGCCGCTCTGTTCGGCGAGTCTTCCGGTGCAGTCCTGGCGCTCGAGGCGGTGCTTCACGGCCTCCCGATCTCGCGACTTGCTTGCTATGAGCCGCCGTTCTACGTGTACGCGGGATACCCGCAGAGAAGTGCTGATTTCACCGAGCGGTTCGATGCGCTGGTCGCAGACGGACGACGCGGCGACGCGTTCGAGCTGTTCATGATTGAGGCGGTGGGGGTGCCGGCTGAGGCGGCTGCGGGGATCACCGAGATTCC
>NZ_ATWH01000035.1 GCF_000421145.1 Glaciibacter superstes DSM 21135
GCGCGACTATCCCGAGGAGTCTGTTATCCCGAGTCCTGCTCTGCGGGCGTGTGCAATGGCGGCCTGAGAGCTGATTTCCTCGGGATAATCGCGGCCCGCCTACGCTGGCTCATCTCTTTCGATTTTCACTGGAGGTGAGCCGGAGATGAGTGTTTCAATAGGCGAGTTAATCGCGCAGGCAGACGCGGCAATGAGTCCGCTCGGCCATGCGCCGTCGACGAGGATGCAGTACCGGTGGGCGTGGTCCCAGTTTGCGAGGTTCTGTTCCCGTGATTCGATCGACGAGTTCAGCGATGAAGGCGTCGCTGCGTTTGTGCGATTTATCGCGGCGGAGCACCGGAATGGCCGGATGAAAGAGTGGAAACACAAGCTCCTCCGGAAGGCAGCCCTGGTGCTATCGGAGGTCGCACGAACCGGGTCCTACGAATGGAGTCTGTCTCGTCAGGCGCATCCCAATGATGCACTGAATGCTGTCTTCCGCCCTGTCCAGGAACAGTTCGAGCGCTGGTTACAGGGCCAGTCGTTGGCCGTTACGACCCAGAATTTGTATGCGACCGTGTCGCGCACGGCGTTGGGGTGGCTGCCCGAACGCGGCGTGAAGAATGTCCGGTCGCTGTCGGGTTCGGACGTGTCGGCGATGGTGGTGTTCCTCGGCAGCCGGTATCAGCCCGGGAGTATGAGGACGGTGGTGTCGGCGCTGCGGGTGTTGTGCCGCTTCCTCGAGGAATCCGGCAGCTCGGGGCTGTTCCGGGCGGTCCCGGCATTGTTCGTCAGGCGTGTGACCTCGGTGGGAGTGCTTCCAGCGGAGAGTATTGCCGCGCTGACCAACTCGCCGGACGTCACCACACCGGTGGGTTTGCGGGATAGGGCGCTGCTGTTGTTGGGCGCCAGGACGGGGCTGCGGCCAGTGGACATTGCAAGTTTGCGGTTGCGTGATATCGATTGGACGCACGCGCTAATCACTCTCACCCAGCACAAAACAGGATCAGTGGTGACGTTGCCGCTACTGGCCGAGGTCGGCCAGGCGATCGCGGACTATCTCCTCAACGGCAGACCCGTCGGAGGTGACGACGACCACGTGTTCCTGCGCTCCCATGCCCCTTACGTCGGTTTGGGCCCGTCCGATAGTTTGTATTGGGTGGCCTCACGGGCCTTTGCTCGCTCGGGCGTTATCACTCAGAACGGCACGGGCCGCGGCTTCAGGGTGTTGCGAGCCTCGTTCGCTACCCGGCTGCTGGCGGACGGCACGCCGCTGCCGGTGATCGCCGGCGCGCTCGGGCACCGGGGAATTGCGTCGGCGAAACACTACCTCTCCGCCGACGAAATGCACATGCGGGAATGTTGTCTCGACTTCGTCGGCATCGAGCCGAAAAGATCACTCTCGTGAGCGGCTTCGTCAGTGGCCTGGCCGCTCCGCTGCGGTCGCTGCTGGAAGTCAAACACGCGATCGGGTTGCCCTACGCGCAGTCCGAACGGCACCTGCACCATTTCGACAAGATGTGTGCTGAGAATTTCCCCGCCCAGGTGACGCTGACCAAGGAGATGGCGATGGCCTGGGTTGTCGCCCGGCCCGCGGAGCACGTCAACGGCCAGATGCGACGGATCACCCCGATCCGGCAACTGGCCAAACACATGGGCGCACTCGGCATGACCGCCTACGTCATCCCCGCGGGCATTCCCGGCAAACAGGTCCGCTACCGCCCACATATCTACTCCCATGCCCAGCTGCGGTCCCTATTCGACGCCGCCGATGACATCCGGGCGTCGGGTCTTGGTGGCCAGCGGCAGCTGATTATCCCCACCATCTTCCGGATGATCTACTGCCTGGGTCTGCGGCCGAGCGAAGCCCGGACACTGCGTCGCAACGACGTGGACCTGGCCCGCGGGACGGTGAGCATCCGTGAGTCCAAAGGGCATAAGGACCGGATCGTTTTTCTTTCGTCAGATCTGCACGGATACTGCCGGCACTACGACACCGCCATCAGCGCTTTCCATCCGGACCGGATCCCGTTCTTTCCCAACCATTCGGGCGATTTCTACAGCAAACCCACCCTCGACTACTGGTTCCACGAGCTGTTGGCCGCCGCCGACCCGCACATCATCTCAAGCCCGGGTTCTCCGCCGCGCGTCTATGACCTCCGCCACGCCCACGTCATCGAGAACATCAACCGATGGGTGCTTGCGGGAAAGGACCCGGAAGTGTTGGTGGCTTACCTGAGTTTGCACCTCGGGCACGCCAACACGGTGGACACCTGGTATTACTTCCACCTCGCCGCGGACTTCCACGTCGACCTGCGCCGGATCGCGAACACCGGAGTCGAATCCGCCCTGCTGGAGGCGCCCGATGGCCTCCGATAAGTTCTTCCGCCTGGTCCGCTCCTGGCTGACCATCCACCTGCCCCGGTCGCGCCGGCTCAGCCCCCACACCATCCGCTCCTACACAACCGCGCTGAATGCCCTGCTGGACTACCTCCGACAAACACAGAAACTTGCCCTGGCCGAGGTCAGCTTCGATGTCATCAACCGCTCCACCATCACCGGTTTCATCACCTGGCTGCTGGAGAGCCAGCATCTCGGTGCTTCATCCGCCAACCAGCGCCTGGCCGCGATCAAGTCGTTCCTGTCTTACTGCGCCGGCGAGGACCCGGCGCTGGTGTCGATCTGGCTGGAAGTCACCCAGGTCAAACCCGCCCGAACACCGACGCGGGCGCCGGACGGGTTGAGCATGGCCGCCGTCGACGCGTTAATCCGCGCCCCCGGTCAAGACACCAGCCGTGGTCGCCGGGACACCACCCTCATCCTGCTCACCTTCGACGCCGCAGCCCGGATCCAGGAAATCCTGGACCTGACCCCGGCGGATATCGACACCACGATCGGCGCCGCTCGCGTGACGCTGAGCGGCAAGGGGCGCAAAAGCAGAACGGTTCCGCTGATGGACAAGACCGCACGCCACCTCGACCAATACCTCAGCGAGTTCCATCCCGGCACGACGGGGGCCGCAGGCCCGTTGTTCTTCACGGTCCGGGCAGGTCACCGCCACCAGATGAGCCAGGACAACATCTCCTACCTGCTCAACAAACACGCCACCGCAGCACGGCAGCACTGTTCGGAGGTCCCGGAGAAGATCCATGCCCACCAGCTGCGGCACGCCCGCGCCATGCAGATGCTGCGCGCCGGAGTTCCGCTTCCGCACATCAAGGAGTTCCTCGTCCATGCCAATATCTCAACCACGAGCATCTACGCGTCGGCCGACAACCAGATGGTTCGCGAAGCGATCCAGAGAGCCGGCAGCGCCACGCCCGATCTCGCACCGCTCTGGACCGGAGGCGACGACATGATCCTCCAACTCGCAGGGCTCCGATGATTATCCCGAGGAAATCAGCTCTCAGGCCGCCATTGCACACGCCCGCAGAGCAGGACTCGGGATAACAGACTCCTCGGGATAGTC
>NZ_ATWH01000036.1 GCF_000421145.1 Glaciibacter superstes DSM 21135
AGCTGATAAGCCATGAGTGGGGGCGTCGCCTTGATAGGCGGCTAGCCACGGCCGGAGCGTGGGAGATGTCAATGTGGAGCACGCGCAGCGCAGCGAGCATGAACGACATTGACATCGAGGAGCGCAGGCTGATGGTAGGCCGTCGAGGCGATGGCCTTGCCGTGATCACTGGCGAGTACCGCTGGTGACGCGGGCTTAGCGCCGTTCGGCGGTGAGGAGGTCCGTGATGTTGCTTCAAGCGCCCTTGGGTGCATCGGCTCTGGTGGTGGCGATCGACCCGGGGAAGGTGATGAACCGGGTTTGGGTCAGTGACGGTGAGGGCCTGGTGACCGAGCCGATCTCGATGCCGGTCTCGCGCGCCGGTATCGGGGATTTAGAAAGCTCGGTCGAGGGGCACACGGCTGGACACGACCAGTTGGTGATCGCGATCGAGGCGACGGGGAGCCTGCACCGTGCGTGGGCCGCGGAGCTGGAGCGGTTGCATCCCGGGTCGGTCCGGTTGTTCGCTCCTTCGGAGACCAAGGCTGCGCGCACCCAGCTCGGGTCGGGCCGATTCAAGACCGATGACCGCGACTGCGCCGCGCTGACCTACATGGCCCGGCAGGGGGCAGGGCGGCAACAGGCTGAGGACTCGGCCGTGGATGAGCTGCGTGCCGCGGTCCGTCACAGGCGGGGCCTGGTCGCGGATCGGAAGAAGGCCCAGCAACGGTTGCACGATCAGCTCAACGCTCTGGTTCCTGGCTTGTCGGCGCCGGCTGGGCACGGGCGCTCGCTTCCGATCGAGACGCCGACTGGCCAGGCGGTGCTGGCCTGCGCGGTCGCCTTCGCGGGGCGACCACCCTCGACGCGCTCCCTGATCGCCAGGTCGCCGGGCCGGTTGACCCAGGCCACGGCGCAGTACTGGGCGGACCGGTGGCGTGGTTGCCTGCCCCCGCCGCCAGATGCGCAGGCACGAGCGCAACGGCTCGGCCGGGACCTGCAGCGCTACGGGAGCCTGCAAGGCGACGTCGCGGCCCTCGAGAACGAGATCATGCTGCTGCTAGCCCCGACCGACGGCCAGGTTCTCACCAGCCTGCCCGGGGTGGGCGCGATCCGAGCGGCGGCGTTCGCGGCACACAGCCTGCCGATCGCGCGGTTCCCCGACGCCGAGCACCTCTACTCAGCGACCGGGCTGGCGCCAGCGATGTATGAGTCCGCGACCCTGCGACGACGCGGACGCATCTCCCGGCAGGGCCTGGCCGAGCACCGCGACGCGCTGATGGGCATCGCCTGGGGCCTGTCCATGTTCTCGCCGGCGTTCGCTGAACGTGACACGCAACTGCGCACCCGCGGGATGGCCCCGATCCAGGCGCGCGTCGCGCTCGCCCGGAACGCCTGCCGCCTGGTGTATCGCATGCTCGTGACCCAACAACCCTTCGATGAAGACGCGTATTGTCAAGGAAGGCTCAGTCGCGGACGGTGACGGCCACGGTAGCTATGCCGCTCGACGGCGCAACCTAGCTTGCCGCCCGCCCGCGCTGGGCCGCCTCTCACGGCGCACACGAAAGCCTGCCGCACAACGGCGCCTGATCAGCCTGCCGAACCAACGACGGCCCAGCCCTCCACACGAACGCATGTCCATCGACCTCCCACAGCCCGGTCCAAAAACGTCCCGGGCCGATCACACACGTCCAGCATCAAACTTGACACATGGCGCGAAAGCTAG
>NZ_ATWH01000037.1 GCF_000421145.1 Glaciibacter superstes DSM 21135
CCCTGGCTGGCAGTCTTGTTGTGACCCGTTCTGATCGGAGATTCGCAATGACTGTAGTAACAATCGCGCCGAGGATCTTCTCGGTGGATGAGAAGCGTGAGCATGTGCTTGCGTATGTGGCCGCCCGGCACGGGACGAAGGGTGTGTACCTTTCCGAGCACGGCATCACGGGCACGGAGATGCGCGGGTGGCGTCTGGCGATGGCCGACGGAGATCTCGGTGTCGGGCTGGTTCCTCGTCATACTGGCTCAATGGCACGTAAGGATGTGGCGGAGATTCGTCGGCTGCAGGACGAGGTGGACAAGCTCCGCGCCGAACGAGATCAGGCCCGCGGAGACGCGGACCAGATGCGGAGGGCGGCTGATGCGTTGGGAAAAGCTATCGACGCCATGCAGAGCGTGCGTGGCGTCGACTCCGGCGAGGACGCACCGTCTTGACCGATGTTCAGCATGCTGCTTACGAGACGGGGCGGCGTATCGAGGATGAGCTGATCCAGACGCTGCGCGAGGCGGGTCTGTCGCAGAACCGGGTGCTGGCGGTGATCGGCTTGTCGAAGGGCTCGTTCCATTACCGGCGCAAGCCCCGGCCTCGCACGGTCGCCCCGGTCCCGCACGCTGCCCGGCCACACCCGGCGAGACTGACCGGGATCGAGCGTGAGCAGATCGCTGAGAGTTTGAAGAAATCGGTTGCCAGCGTGGCCGAGACGTTCTACGAGGACCTCGACGGGGGCCGCTACGTGGCCTCGTTGTCCTCGTATCATCGCATCGCCCGGCAGGAGAGCATCCCGATGAACGCTACTGGCAGCCGCCGGCGCCGAACCGGCAGTGAGCGTGACACGCCGACACCGGTGCTGACCGCCCGGGCGCCTGGCGAAGTCGCGTGTTGGGACATCTCGTTCCTGCCCGGCCCATTCCGGGGCGAGCACTACGCCCTCTACGCGGTCATTGACCTGTTCTCCCGCAAGATCGTGGGATGGACCGTCCAGGAGCGTGAGAACGAACTGATCGCGAAGGGGCTTATCGAGGGCGTGATCACCTACCCCGGCCGGCAGGTCAGGACCGTGCACAGCGACAACGGGGCAGCGATGACCTCCAAATCCATGCGGAAGATGCTCGGCAAACACCACGTCGACCAATCCCTCATCCGTCCCGGCGTGAGCAACGACAATGCCCAGATCGAATCCTTCTTCCGGACCACGAAATACGGCCCCACGTGGCCCGGAGCGTTCGACGACATCGACCATGCCGTCGCCTGGTTCGGCGCTTTCGTCGAGCACTACAACGACCATCACCACCACTCGTCGCTAGCCGGATTCACGCCCGCTCAGGTCTATGACGGCTCATGGCTTCACTCCGCCCAGCAGCGCCAAGCCACCCTCGATGCCGCCTACCAGGCCAACCCACACCGCTACCGGAAACCACCCGTCGTGAGCCCACCCCCGCAGCAAGTGACCCTGAACCTCGCCCACAAAGACGGCAAAACCCACACCCCACCTACCCTGCTCGAACTCCTCGCAGGATAAACACACCAAACAGGTCACACCAGATTGACAACCAGCG
>NZ_ATWH01000038.1 GCF_000421145.1 Glaciibacter superstes DSM 21135
CGTTCGGCGCATCGTCCGGATGGTCCTGTTTTCGGACCGGTTTCTCGGGAAGGAGATCTGGCACTGTCCTTTGCGCAGGAGCGCTTGTGGTTCTTGGAAGAGTTGCGGCCGGAGTCGTCTGAATACTCTGTGCCCGTTGCCCTGCGTTTACGCGGGCGTCTTGATGACCGTGCCCTGGAGCTTGCATTGACGGCAGTCGTGGCGCGTCACGAGATATTGCGGACTCGCATCGAAGTTACTGGAGGCGTGCCGCGCCAGATCATCGATGAGTTGAGTGCGTTGAATCTCGGATATAAGGACCTTTCGGCGGAAAATACCAACGCGTTTTCGGAGTTCTGTGAAAGCGAGTTGCAGAAGCCGTTCCGCCTTGATTCTGGTCCGCTCTTGCGAGCTCATCTTGTTCGCAGAGGAAAGGACGATCACATCCTATTGATCGTGTTGCACCATTCCATCTTTGATGGCTGGTCGACTGCTGTGCTGTTGAGGGACCTGGATGCGGCGTATTCGTCGCTGTCAGCGGGAAAGTCTGCAGCCCTTCCTGACCTTCCGGTGCAGTATGCGGACTATGCCGCGTGGCAGCGTGAATGGCTGTCTGGTGAGGTGCTTGGGACGGAATTGCGTTATTGGGAAGATCAGCTGGAGGGCCTTGTCCCGGTGGAGTTGCCTACGGACCATTCGCGCCCGGAGGAGTGGGATTCGCAGGGCAAAACGACCGTGATGGTCGTGCCTGCGGAGTTGGCGAAGTCGGTCGTTGAGATCGGCCGTCGTCGGGGAGCGACACCTTTCATGGTGTTTTTGTCCGCTTTTCAGGTTTTGCTCGGGCGATATGCGGGCACTTCAGACATTTCTGTGGGGACGCCTGTGGCTGGGCGCGGCCGAGCTGAGACCGATGATTTAATTGGTTTCTTTGTCAACACGTTGGTCATGCGGACTCGTCTTGGCAATGGCATTACCTTTAACCGCCTCGTCGACCAAGTTCGTGAAACGGTGCTGGATGCCCTTAACCATCAAGATCTGCCGTTCGAACGCTTGGTGCAGGCGCTGTCGCCAGAACGGGACCTTTCCCGCAATCCTTTGATTCAGGTGATGTTTGTTCTCCAAAATATCGACACTGATACTGATGGCCTTCGCATCGGAGATCTCTCGGGCGAACTTGTGAGAGTTGAAAGTGATACCGCGAAATTCGATCTCACGTGGACGTTGGACGAGCGTGCCGACGGAGCGTACGTCCTAGACGTGCAGTACGCCCGGTCGCTCTTCGAAGAGGGAACCATTGAGCGGATGGCTGGGCATTTCATCCGGCTATTGGAGTCCATTTCGAACGCGCCGTCGTCACAAGTCGCCCGACTAGACCTGCTCACCCAGGACGAGCGCGCACGCCTCACTCGTTTCGAACCAGGAAATAACGCGGACAAAGTGTCTCTGTCTGTTGTTGAGTTGTTTGCCGACTCGGTGGCACGCGACCCGGCCTCGGTCGCCTTGATCCATGGTGATGAAGAAATGTCGTACGA